>NZ_JBEUWZ010000014.1:0-153286 GCF_040505565.1 Oscillibacter sp.
CGACATCTGGCCGGATCAGATGCGAACCTTGGCCGGATGCCGGAGAATACGCAAACGGTGGTCAATTCGCCAATTATGCTTACTACCGTCGAAGAAGAAGTTGGCTTTTCGTAAGCTTTAGTAGTACGCGTGATTTTGCCAACGGAATATGTAGCCACTTGCAATATAAGCGAAGCAATAATGCTAATAAAAATTTCTCTTATTATTGATGCTACTACTGGATGTGACTCTTTAAACACCTCAATTGTTGATAACAACTTTTGTTGCCAATTTTGAGAATCGCTAATGATCTCTGATATTGCATCAGCAGCGAGTTGTTTCTCTTGCTCAGCATTATCAATATCATCATCATGGTCATCTGTATCTATATCAGAGAGATCAATAAGATTAATGCCTTCAAGAACTGATGATAAATTTGATAGCATATTTGCTCGAGATAGCCCAATTAAAGAGTTTTGAACAGATTGATTAATGGAATATATCATCGGAGAAATGTTGAGTTCCCATTTTATATTATTGCCAAACATATTTAAGGCTTGTGAAACGCCTGAAATATTGGCTCCTATATCTGGCATTGGAAGTTGCGTGATAGCTTTTAGTGCTGCTGAAGCCGAATTCAAATTTGTTTGAAAAATTTGTTGATAGCTTAGCCCGAGCGATTGTCGCATACTATCTTGCAACTGTTGCATTCTTTCCATTTGTTCAAACAATGGATTATTCATCCACGGCATTGACAACGCATCAATGTTTGCCATACTATTCCCACCCTCTATTCTTATAACATCATTGGGAATATTATACAGCTATATATGCGATTGCGCAACAATAAAACACACTATATATTGTGTACCAACTGGCTGGGACGGCTGGCCCATCAGAGAGTTCACCGATAATAATCTGCTCCGAATCGGATGGCTAGAGAGGCAGGTGCCGACCTGCTTTCCCGGCTTCAAGGGCTGGTACACTTGCCGCTATGCTACTCTCCAAAATAAGCCGCCCTAAATAAGGTTAGTACTGTCGCTAACAACCATTGCTGGCAATGTTCCATTTCACTTATTGATCCAGGACTGACGTAGGATATTGTTGGTAAGAAACTACTGTGATGTAGTGTGGCCTCCTGACCTGCCCCCGAAAAAGTGGCCCAATAAAAGAGTTAAAAATCTAGTAAAATAGAAAAAAGGAAGGACCATGTGACGAAGATGAAAAAGAACCATTATACAGAAGTGGAGATCGTGTTTGCGTTAAAGCAGGTAGAACTGGGCACGCCGGTGGCAGAGGTGTGCCGCAAGCTCGGAATAACGGAGCAAAGTTTCAAACGATGGATGAAGAAATATGGCGGCATGATGCCCAGCGATATGAAGAAGCTCAAACGGCTCGTAGCTGGTGGCAGATCCGAGTTTGGATAAGGCGATGCTGCAGAATATGCTCTCAAAAAACTGGTAAGGCCTGTCGATCGGAAAGAGGCGGCGACATATCTTCTAAAGCATTATTCCATCAGCGAACGGAGGATGTACGCGGTGCTGAAGATTTATCGCTATTCTTATCGATATGAATTAAAGAAAGACCGACAGGCTGTATTAAGAAAAAGAATTCGAGAAATAGCAGAGGTTCGCATCCGGTACGGCTATCGCCGTATCCATGTTCTGCTATTGCGCGAAGAATGGGAGATTAACTACAAGCGTGTTTATAGGCTATACCGGGAGGAAGGGCTCAATCTACGGCAAAAGGCGAAAAAGCGCCAAAAGATCGTAAGCAGGATCCCATCAACAGAAATACCCAGTATTCTCAATGAGTGCTGGGCAATGGACTTTGTCAGCGATCAATTTTATAATGGAAAGAGATTTCGGACGCTTACCCTGATTGATATGTGCAGCAGGGAGTGTCTGGCTCTGTACGCGAATAAGAACATTACTGGAGAAACGGTAGCTGCCGTACTGGATCAAGTTCGACAAACAAGAGGCTTACCCAAACGCATTAAGGTAGATAATGGCCCTGAATTTATATCAAAGGCTTTGGATGCTTGGGCCTACTTCAATCATGTCCAGTTAGATTACTCAAGGCCGGGAACACCGACAGATAATGCCTACATGGAATCGTTTAATGGCTCAATGTCTGAATGATAACTGGTTTATGTCTCTGGAAGACGCCAGAGAGAAGATTGAGCTCTGGAGAACGGACTATAATGAATTTCGTCCTCACTGCGCACTAACATGCCTTACACCAGCCGATTTTGCCCGAAATCAAGCTAAAATTGCCGCTTAGAACCCTCGATCTTTAACTCTAACGCTGGTCCAATATTCGAAGCACCTCATGTAACAAATCATTATCTCGAACCTTCTGCCGGAGACGATGTATCATCCTCAGAAAGTTGATTGACACAGATAAACAAGAGAATGGTCCCCACGGATAAGATTCCTGTGTCAGTCATCAGCATGGGCAGGGCGAGAACTTTGGCAAGTTGACCATTATAATAAAGAGTCAGATAACAAAGCCCACTGACTGCGGCGAGGATAATGAGGACTGGAATTCTGGCTCTGCTGTGCCACCATTTTTTTTGGGACAGCAGGGTACAACTTCCGGTTAGAAAAATACATTGTAGCACCATATTCACCCCTTCTGTAACTCCAACTAAAAGCTGATACCCTTTGGGAAAGGAGAGACCTTGGCGTATCTGATTCAAATCCTGCTCCGAATAACGGCGGAGATGGAAAATGTCCATATAAGCATAGTTGGAATACCTCATCCAGAGATAGATAATCAGTCCCAGACAGGTGGCAAACGCGACGCCAACCACAATTTTCCAGCCACGCCAACTCTTTGCGCTATTAATATTATTCATATACGTGGAGCTTGACAGAAGTAGCTTGATAATTAAGGCCAAGAAAAAAAGCGACTGAATTTCTAGAGAAGTTAACGACATGGGCAGGGTATACTGATCCACATGGAACATGTAGTACCGTTGAAAAAAGAGATTCACATGTAGAGCAAGACAGGTAATTCCTGCCCAGTAGGGTAGCCCAATCCTATTTCGTTGTTCCTTCATGCTCAGGCCGAGAAAGACAAAAATATGGAGCATACTAAATAAAAATCCAACCCACATAGTCAGGGAAAATAACTGATCGAAATTTTCCGGCTCAATGTATGTGTCTAACCATTCAAGTTGGGCATAAGTATAAAAGTGGTCCGCAGGTGAAAGGATGACAATATTCTGATGGTTAATCCAGCTCTGAAGAAAAAAGACTTGAAAAACCAGCTCAGAAAACAGCGCCAATAGAATTACTGTTTTTCTTATGGGAAGTCGCTTCTTTATCATAATATCCTCCGTTTTGCTTGAGTTCGTGCAAATCATGCAGGCATATTTGTCTTGTGATATGCAAAAGAGTTTACCAGAACAAGGCAAACCAGAACAAGGCAAACCAGAACAAGGCAAACCAGAACAAGCTGGTTTGCCTTGTTCTATTGTAGATTTGCTTCTATGATCAGGATTCAACCAGCGAGAGATGTTTAGTAGAGATTTACATCAGAGCTTTATTGCGTGGTGGAACATATAATTAATGATGTAACGTATAACTTACGGAATCTACGTCAGTCGGATATTTCATCATCGGATACGAATACCATCCTAATAATACGGATACGCGAGTAGTCTCGCCATCAAATTGGTCGTAAGATTCAGTGTTCATAATATTGGCATGCTTGCCCGCGTCTTTAACATTTTGCCACGCAAATTTATTGGTATAAGTCGGAATGCCGGACAATAAGCTGAAGAAAGCCCCCACTTTAGGTACATATCCCAGTACCGTATACAGCACATCACTCAGGGTAAAAGAAGTCGCCTGATCCCAAAGAAGCTGATCTGTATCATCTGTATCTAAATAGCTTTCGGCGCATTTAAGATCGTAGCTGGAATCAATTTCTTCATATTCGAGGGACCCCCCATTCGAAGCATAGATTTCATTATATTCATTGCGAGTTGTGGTGTTCTGCGTCGATAAGGACCGACCATACTTTTTTGCTATAAAGGCGTCTATTTCCTTCTCAACAGAAGCGTAAATAGTTTCTTGCATTTTGGGCAAAAGGTCGAGGGCATTCTGTTCCTTTAGCTGGACGTATAGCTGTTCGTGAATAGATTTGTACTCTGCTTGTTTGTAGGCTTCACTTTCCTGTGCAATTTGTGCATCCAGTGCAGCCATTTCAGATTCGGTCTTATTTTCTCCCGACACCGGCTCTGCCGCGAATGCTGGAATACACAACGTAAACAGCATGGCAAGGCAAAGGAGCAGGGAGAGTTCTCTTTTTCTTATGCTAGACTTCTTCGTTTTCATGATAGTACTTCCTTTCATTTGTGTGGTTTCGAGTAAAGCGACAAGGAACAACCTACAGGAAAGCGTCACGATTAGCCCATTGGGATATTCCCTTTATTTTCATCGTTACCACCAGAATTACCTACCGAATCGGTGTTCCACGTTCCTACTGCACGGGGCCCACCCCTCTCTTTGCAAAGTTGCTTGTGCGCAGTACCTTTCCGCTTTTTATAGGCAGATACTTGCGTTTCCAACTAAAACTAGCAAACCTAAACTGGGACTTTATAGGAATCGTCGGTTTTCGGCTTGAGTATAGCTTCCTGTAAAAGCAATCAGCGTTTACCACAGTTTCCTGGGAACCTCGGGTTCATAAAAATGGGCGCTGCAGGGGGCCGCCGCAAAGACGGCTGCCAGAGCCGTCAAAAAGGCTCCGCTTGCATGGAGAATCCGTTTCCTCGCAACCCGCTTAAATTCTTTGTCCTGTCTCTTTTTCATTCCAAACAGCTCCTTCATTTAAATTTTTGAGATTCCCAATTTTCTTACATCTCTACAGTCGAAGCTATCACAGAATCTGGAAAAAACAAGGGCTTTGGCGCGAGTTGCCTGTTTTCCGGCGTGAATTGCATCTAACACCCCTGTCATCCTCTGGCTTTTTATGGTAATATAAAAAGCGTTACCGGTGGGAGGGGTGGATATTTACTTTATGCAATCTTATTTTTGGGAAATATTTGTCTGCCTGATTGAGGCACTGCTGATTACGTATCTGCTCTATCAAAAGATCGGCTTAAACGCCCACCGCAAAATCAGGCTGCTTCTTTCAGTGGGCGTCTTGACCTGCACACTGAGCTTATTTACTTTCCTGGAGATATCCTCCAGCTTGCGGATCTTACTCAATTTTTCCGTCTGCGTTCTGGTTGCATTTTGGATTTTTAACGGGTTCCATCGCGCCATGTGGTACAAGGCGGTCTTGTGGCCGGGTATCTACTTTTTGATCGTGGCTCTGGCGGATAATATTACGTTTTCTGTTGCGGAATCAATGGCTAACGCTCCGTTGGAAAAGTTCATGGCATTTGATAATGTTAGAATCCAGTTTACTTTGGTCTACTTATTTCTTGTGACTGTGATCGTATGGGTGTCCGCCCATCTCGGCGAACCAGAGCCGGCGTTCCCATTGGCCGTCAGTCTAGTTCTATTTGCTCTTCTGTCCATCGGCATTTTTGCAGAAGAGTCCGTTTTAGATCTCTCCTTGGTGCTGAGAACCAATCCCACAACCGCTGCAGAGGCACAGACACTGACGATCTTATGCTATATCCTGTTGCTGATTCTTTTTACACTGCTGGTTACGTTTGAATGGCTGGGCGTCATTCTCAGAAAAAACAGGGAGCTGCAGCAAAAGCAGCAGCTGACGCTGGCCGAGCAGCAGCAATATGATTTAATGGTTTCCACAACCGAATCCTTATCTGAATGGAAACATGACTATCAAGGGCAACTGCGGCTGATTTCTGCCCTGATCGAACAGGAGAAATACGCGGAACTGAAGCAATTCTGCGGACAGCTGGATTCGGCGCTTCCGGCTTCCGCCTGCATCTTGTGCAGTGGAAACCGTACAATTGACGCTGTCATTTCTCTTCGCATCATGGAGGCACGGCGACACAACATTCGATTTGATACCCAGCTGTATCTGCCAAATGAGATTCCTTTAAAAGACGTGACATTTGCCTCTCTTATAGGAAATCTATTGGACAACGCAATCGAGGCGTGCAAAAAAATTCCGGAAAACGCCGCAATCCAGTTTAAAATTAGGCCATGGAAACAAATGCTGTATCTCTTCTGTTCGAATTCTTCCGATGGAGCTTATTTGCTTGGGACACAAGGGGGTCTGCGCTCTACCAAAAAAGAAAATCACCACGGCATCGGAATTCGGCGCATCCGGGAGATTGTCGAGCAAGCTGGCGGCACCTGCCAATTCCAGGCGGAAAAAGACCATTTCAGCGTCAGCATTATGATTCCTCTGGAGGACACGAAATGAAGGTCGCAATTGTTGAAGACGAGACGCCCCACGCCGAGGCCTTACGGGATCTGCTGCGGCAATGGTCTGAGGAACATCAGGCCCTGATTGATGTTGCGCTTTTCGACAGCGGCGAGATATTTTTGAATGCCTGCGAGGATTCGTTTGACCTTGTCTTGATGGATATTAAGATGAACGGAATGGATGGGATCTCTGCAGCCCGTCAGTTTCGGCAGCAGGGCTTTCATGGGCAGATTGCTTTTTTAACTTCTTTCTCTGAATATGTATTTGACGGATATGAAGTGCAAGCCCTGAACTATCTCATGAAACCCGTCTCCTACGAGAAAATTGCAAAATGCATGGACTATGTGGAGCAGAAACTGCATGATGATCACTATACGTTCCGCAATCATGATTGGGTGACGCGCATTGCCTATTCCAAGATTATTTATTTTTGCAGCGCCAACCACTATACACAGATTATTACCACGGATGGGGATTTCCGGCAGAGGGAATCGCTGCAAATCGTCTTTTCCCACCTTCCCAGCCGGTTTCTCTTTTGCCATCGGACAATTATCATTAATATGGAGCATGTATCCAAGCTGAAAGGACGGGAATTGGTGCTGTCAAACGGCGTAATTGTGCCAATCAGCCAAACCTATTTACAGGACGTCCGATCCACGCTGATGTCTTATGCGGACATGATGAGGTAATCGTATGATTTTTGAATTATCCAAAAAAATATCGGCGTATCTCATTGAGAACGGTGCCGATCATGAGGAGGAAGAGGTACTTACCTATGGGGCCGAGTGCTTTTTAAACCTTCTGATCTCAGACGGTTTTTTGCTTGTGATTGGGCTTTTCACACACCACGTTGTACCCTTACTGATCTGGGCGGTCAGTTTTTCTCTGTTGCGGGCCAACCTGGGAGGGCTGCATGCCCTGTCCTATTTTTGGTGCATTCTGATCGGGACGGTGATCGGCGCGTCCAGTATGGCCGTCAGCCCTGTCTTGGCAGTCCATCCTGTAGCCGCAGTCCTCTGCACCGTAGCGGGAGCCATTATCGCCATTGCCATAGCTCCGGTCCCTCATAAAAACAAGATGTATCTTCAGGCACGCAGGAAGAACATTAAAGTGAAAGTTGCCATCACGGCAGCCATTGAGTGCGTTATGATATGCGTTATCTACTTTGTTGATCCGATGTACGCGGCCTATATTGCATGTGGGTTAATCATGGCTGTTGTACTGGGAATCGCTGGGACAATATGGAATCCTCGTTGAATTGTTGTTATCCCAAGAAGTGGGCTTCTTGCGCTATCCTGAAATCAAATAGGCTGTGCCGAACAAAGCCAATACGAATTAGAAATAATTTAAGAACAGTGGCTCAGTTTTTTATAGTTGCTTCCAGTTAAGTTAACTTAACTTCTATTTGACGCATAACTTGTCATTGATAAAATGTGGCACTACATGTGTCACCTCTTGATTTGCTAGACTGCAAAGCATTTGTATATAACAATTATGTACTTAACACAGACACCTTGGTAAGGATGAGGTCCCCGGTCCGAATCCGGGTAGCAGCTCCAAAAGCCACCGCTTTCCATAAAAAGCGGTGGCTTTTTCTTTTGAAAAGTTCTGAATTAGTTTAATGTAAATTTCTGACCCACACCGTGACCCACATGCGGAAATGCCCCAAGACGAACAAAGACCACCGGACAGGAAACTGTTCGGTGATTTTGCGTTTTTTGAGGGCGATTTTTGGCTTTGTCGGGATCACACCACCTGTGGCATAACTTCACCCATGGTGATCGCCGCGGCGTCCTGGGCCTGCCGGGTGGCATGCGTGTAGGTTCGGAGGGAGAAGCCAGCGTCGTAGTGACTCAGCATGGCGGAAACGGTCTTCACATCCACGCCATTTTGCAGCGCTGTCGTGGCGAACGTGTGCCTGAGTTTATGAAATTTCAGGTGTGGGAGTCCCGCATCCTTCAAAATCTTTTTGTGAATGTTTACCACCGAGTCGGGATGGTACATCCCCCCGGTAATGGGGGATGGGAACAGGTAGGGACTGCCAAGATGTTTGTTGTGTTCCGTGATGAGCAGGTCAATGGCTTCCTGCGGGACGGACACCAGCCGGATCGAGCTTTCCGTTTTCGGTTGAGAAAGAACGCATTCTCCGTTGGGGTTGCGAACATATTGCTTACTGACGGAGATCGTATTATGAGCTGTGTCCACATCGCTCCAGAGGAGCGAAACCAGTTCTCCTTTCGCATACCGCTGACCAGTTCCAGATAGAACATGGGCAGAGCGTCCCGCTGAACGGCGGCCTTCAAATGGACCTTGATGCTTTCCAATGAAAGCACGTTCATCTCTACTTTTCTCACCTTTGGCGCGTTTCTTTGCCATAAAATCAACTCTTTTGTAATGACCCACAATACCATACAGCAATCGCAGCAGCCATGAGATCAGCGCGAAGTTATCAGAAAGTTATCAATTGCCAGTGCGACTGTCGCCGTGGTGTTCTTCTTTGTTTATGCGGCGCAGATTTTGGATCATTCATTACTGGAATGCGGCCCTCGGTCTTATGAAAGATAGATTGCAAAACTTGGGATGGTGTTGTTTTCACATTGGATGTTCTTCCTCGTTCAGAACCCGTGCGTGTTCTTCTTCCTCTTTATCGAAAGAGTAGCGTGGCTGGTCGGACAGCTCCCGGTAAATTCCGCAGGCCAGATGGTAGCCGGCGAGGAAGCTGTGCAGCGATGTCTCGTCGCGCAGTGCGTTTTCCAAATCAATGTAGCGCAGCAGCAATATGCGTTGTTGTTTATCCAGTTGTTCGTGCAGAGCTTCATGCGCACAGTCCAGCTCATATCTGAGACGCTTACAATCGGGCGGCGTGTCGAAGCTCCTCTGCAGAGATTTCATATAGTCATACATGGAATCGCCTCCTTTTCAAGACAACACATATACCACAACCGCCGGCACAAAGCAATTAGAAAATGCAGTGTTTCCAATGACTTGGAGGTTTACATGGACAGGGTGGGGCCGGTGTATTCCTCATGGTCGTCCGGCTTGTGGCCCATGGCGATTTTCTTCTCCCCGAGCTTTTGCAGACGCTTGCGGTCAATCCGCATTCCCATGGGTCCGGTTTTTGGCAGCGAGTTATCCCGGAATATATTCGCCATGTGGCGGAGAAGCCGGGTCGCTGACAGCATGAGGGAGGCTGGCGTGAGGGACACATTCGGTCGAGGAAAAATTGTGCGTACTGATTTCCCTGCCGGGCAGATTGAGAGAACCAGTATTCCGCCGTGGGTATGTCACGTTTCGTTACGGACCCGGCCAGATACAGCTTACCCAGCAGATATTGGGCGTACTGGTTTTCGGCGTTGGCGGCGTCGGTCAGATATCGCAGCGCCTTGCCCATATCTTTTTACATAATCTCCCCTTTGAGATATTTTTTGCCGACGCGGTAGGCGGCATAGTGACTTTTAACGATCAGCTTCGCCATTACTCGTCACCCGCATCACGCATGCGCTGCTCAAAAGAGATGCGCCCGTTTGTCTCCTTCACATTTCTGACGCTCTGTGCCCGCATGTGCCGCAGCGCATCTTCGCCGATGTCATAAGCGGTGGCGATGATCCCGTTGGTCATGTCGATCTCCACCGACTGCTTGTACAGCAGACTCGCCATGCAATCCTCGAACATCCCGAGCCGACCGTCCAGGTATGATTGGATTGCTTGTGGAAGGAACAGCCCGGTGTCACCCGCAGTCAGTACCCGTGGTAGAATTCCACCGCTCTCCGTACGACTTCCGCCGCGCTCTGACCCTCGTCCAGTTCCTGGCAACGGTCAATCTTGTCTTTCTGGTCCTCAGTAAAATAGGCTGCGAATTTTTGAGTTTTCTCCATCATGGGCAGACACGGCGCTCCAGCAACAAAGCGTGGAACGCCGGCTCGCAAAACTCGCCCCTGTCAGCCTCTGTGAGCCGCTGTGTGAGCCATTGCAGACCACGCTGGGCACAATTCGGGCGAAATTGGGCCGCTTCCGGAGGCCATATCTGCCTCTCTTTCCGGCTCTGACCCCGTTCAAAGCCTTGCTCCACCGTGATGTTTCCGCCTGATGACCTCAGCAAGCTCTTTCCTCCCTAACTTTGACCCCATCTGCGGTACCCGAAAATCTCTCGTAACTGCCCGCACTGCGGGCAGTTGTGACCGGGCGGGCGGCGCTGGCGACGCCCGCCCTGTATCCTGCTTCTTCTTTCGTCCCTCGCAAGTCGCTCATAGAACAGCGCCAGCGCCTCTTGAATGGAGCGGATGGTATAGAGCAGACTGCCGCATATGTGCATCGAGAATTGCGACAAATTCTCTGCCATGGTTTGCAACTCGTGAATGTACGAGTTTGTGAAGGATCACATAGTCCTGATGTTCAACCGTTTGCCAACTGTATATTGAGCTATATTTTGCGTTTATTTGCCTTTTTCGACAGACCATGCAGATTGTCAGATGACACTTCATGTTCTTTTATAAAATATTGTTAACTTTTTAAAACTGTTGCACGATTATATGCAATATCCTTCCATTGATACGCTTTTATCAAAAGACTTTTAGGAGGCGTATTTGTGAGTAAAGAAGGAATTGGGGAAAATGGGGCCGTCTTGGGAAGCGGGGACTATTGGAGCAGGGTGAACCGCTCCACATTTCTCGGCGGACTGATGCGGCGGACATCGGAGACAAACTATTCCGAAACATTGCGGGAAACCGGCAGCCGGGCAGGCGACATGACAGAAGAAATCTACGACGATTTACAGGAGCACAGAAAACAGCTTTCCTCCATCGATTCCGACCGGCGAAACGCCCTTGCAATGCAGGTTCGAGGGTTGTATGATGTATGCAGAATGGCTGGCAGTTCCTGCAGCCACAGCGGCGAGTGCGTTGCTATGCTGACCCTGTCCGGATTTTTCAGCAATCCTTTCAGCGACGAGCGTGCGATCCAAAACGCCATCCGCTAAATCAAAAACAATTCGAATTTCTTTGCCAGTGAATGCGTGGATCTCATTCAGAAGGCTGCGGACTGGAGCATTTCTTTCGCTGCGGGAAGCAACGCGAAAAAGCGGGCTTTTCTGGAGGAGATTGCGCAGGGAAAGGACAAGGATTTTTTGCAGGAGGTTCTGGACTCTTACAAAAGCAGCAGTGGCAATGTGGATACGCGGGGAAAATGCGGGTATCCCATTGGCAGCAGCGAGTATCTGGATCGCATGGAGCGAGTTGTTTTCCGTCAGGATGTCCCGACAATGTGCAGCGCGCGCTGGGGTAGCCCGAATTACGACGGTCTGTTGAGGGACGCGCTGGAATCCATAGCTCACCAACTGGAGCGAGATCTGGAGCGCAATGAACGGGAGAACAATTACATCACGGATGAAACGGAGGAAAATCTGAAAACCGCTGTCAGCGAGCTGGAACGCTGCGGTATCAGCACCGGTTCGGCCAACAGTAAAATCGAGAAGCTGGCGTGGTTTGTGGGCGGCGATCCGGCAAAGATCCGTCAATTGCAGAGCAAGCTCAACCAGCTGGGTGTGGACGAGCATCTCAATGAGGACGGTGTTTACGGGAAGAAAACGCTGGCGGCGTGGGAGAAATTTATCAGTAATTTGGAACACGGAACGGTTCCGACGCTGACTTGGATTGACCCATTACAAAGCGATTTAACAGGCATTACGGTTGGCCGTTCAAGATATGGTAAGACTCACAATTTAGACGACGCGCTTATGATAGGGTCTCATCCATATATTCGGATTGATCCGAAACCGGAAGGAACAGAAACAGCGTGGCCGCGCGGCATGAAAACGGATATCACCTATCCGCACATTAATTTCGATCCGAGACCGGATAGCAATTGGCTTTACGACCAAATACAGAGCAACTATAATCATTATCGGCTCAGTGATAGCGCCTACGACAAGCTAAAAGATTTAAAAGGCGCTGGCAAGATGGTTCATGTTGCTGGAAGAGTGCTGCTGGTCGCAGGGATTGCACTGGATGCGTTGGAGTTGGGGACAACGATTGAAGTGGACTTAACGGACGCGGACCGGAAGCTTGGCAAAAAGACGCTTTCCACCGCCGTCGGCATCGGCGGAAGCTGGGCGGGCGCCGTGCTAGGGGCAAAACTCGGCGCGCTGGCCGGAGCGGCAACCGGCCCGGCCGCACCCATTGCAATCCCGGATCTGAGTATTGTGGGCGGCATCGGCGGCGCTTTGGGCGGAGACGCGCTTGGGCAATACATCGTGGATATTACTTGTACGGAGGATTAGATATGGGACTGATTAAACTTTTATGGGACCTTTACTATTTCCCACGGCACTACGAATTTACGCCCGTATCGGATGACTGGCCGCCGGACGGTAGCATGCACTTTGTCAAATGCACGGACGAGGCCCAGAAAGCTGTTCCATGCACTCATATTCAATATGAATTTGGTGCAAACGTAGGCGAGGATGACCGCAGAATCGTAAAGCTCAGCATGGAAGTGATGGAGCAACTCTGCGTTTCTCACCAGGTTTTGACAGAGATCCAGTCTGGAAAAGAATATTCCAAAAAGCAGCGATGGCATCCGGAGCAATTCACTGTACGGTATCATCACTTCCTGGAGAATTTAAATGCTTCCATATCTACCTATGCAAAGGATGAAAAAAATCTGGTGATTTTAACAGAAGGCTTTGATGCGACTGCTTTTTGGGCATATAAGAGCCTGGACACGGAAGACTACTGCTTCTTTGACTTCTATACTTTTCCATGTGAGCAGGTGTTCTCAAATGCCCAAAACGCTGCGGAAGCCATGGCCGCAGAAAAATACGATTTGTGGCTGAGCCTTAGTGAATATGGTCCGTGCGCGCTCTATATCACACTGAATCCTGAAACGGTAGATGCAGACACCATCCGGAAAATTATTGAAAGCACTTGCAAAGAACATCAAATTTTGTTTCAAAATCCGCCGCATCCATGATGGTTATTTCCCCGCCTTTTTCAGACGCGACCTAGTGCAGTAAGGCATAGTTGAAGAAGAGGAACAGCGGTATAAAACTTACTATTATCGACGGAAGTTGGGCGGGCGCCGCCCTGGAGGAAAATGTGCCGCGACGAACTGCACTTCAAGCTTTTTCTTTGTTTAATTGCGGCGCAGATTTTGGACGCTGAAAACTGCCTTGACCCACACATTGACCCACACGGGGAAACGAGCGGATGGAGACAACGGAATAAATAGGACAAAAGGCCTCATTCTTTTGGAGCAAAAACGGCTAAAAAGAGTTGCATCGCAATAAACTGAAGCCTTCCAATCACTTGGTAAGGATGAGGTCCCCGGTCCGAATCCGGGTAGCAGCTCCAAAGAAATTCTTAGAACCATTGTGGCTCTAAGAGTTTCTTGCTTTTTCTTGGCTGCTGACTACACCGAAAAACCAACACAAAAATCAACACCAGGCACAAAGATTGACCGGGCGGGATGATTCCTGCCCGGTGTTTTTATATCTTTTCGATTGCATCACGGAATATTTGGCTGGCCCTTTTCGTGCTATCCTGATCAGCGTGGGTGTACATCCGAAGCGTGACCGCCTTGTCACTATGCCCGAGTTTCTCCGATACGCTGGTGATGTCAGCGCCGTTCGTTATTGCCACGCTAGCGAAGCTGCGGAGGAGTTTGTGAGGGTGGAGACCCGGCATACCGTACCGCTCAGAAAGCTTCTTAAGATAGCGCGTAGGGCTTTATGGGTGCATTGGTTCCGGGCTTCCGTCCTGAGCGAAGACATACGCACGGATTACTTTTTCGGCCTGCTCACTCCGCAGAGACCGAAGGAGGGCCATTACAGAATGGTCAACATCAACCACGCGCGGCTTGTCATTCTTTGGGGTGTCAAGGTAAACGCCTTTCTGTGGAGTATAGCAGAGGTTTCCGGTGACGGTGATGGTGTTGGTCAGAAAATCAATGTCCTTTCACTTAAGATCGTGGCACTCTCCGCGCCTGATGCCTGTATCCATCAGCGGCCGGGCCAGCACCTGCCACTTCAACGGCTCCTGCTCCAGGCATTGCAGGATATGCCGCAGCTCTTCAATGCTGCACGCCTCAACGGTGGTCTGCGTCTCGTCTTTACGTGGCTTTGGCCGCTCAACCTTGTCCATCGGATTCTTGGGTATAGCGTCGGCCATATAGGCCATCTTAAAAAGGCTATGAAGGATGGTATAGCATTTGATAACCGTGGCGGGTGCTTTCCCCTCTGACTGAATGGACAGCAGTAAGGCAAATATATTTGCCAGTGTGATATCCGGCATTTTGAGATCACCAAGAATCGGGTATATGCTCCGGTTAAGGCAACCATAGAAGTTAGAACGGGTGTTCTCACTAATTGTGACGGCCTTGGCGGGCATGAACACGGTCTGCCCATATTGTCTCTCGAGGGTCAGCACCTTGGCGGCCTCCTGCGCCTCCCAAATAGCCCTGTCCTTCTTCTCCTGACGGGATATAACTTCACCGGCATTGCAGCGGCGCTCAAAGTCTGCGGCAACGGTTGTAAGTTCTCTGTCTATGGCCCTCTGACTCCAAAGTTAAAGCGGACTAATCACGGCCATGGCGAACAATGATTTCATAGAATATGCGCCCATCCTTGGTCTCTTTTTTACGGGTTGACGGCATCTAATCACCTCCATGCCATGGGCTTCGGCCTGGGGTGTCTTGCATTTTGGCATCTGGAGGTTTTCGCCAGATACGGATATTTCCCGCCATGCAGTGGTCGGTTGCGCCAATCCTCAATATGAGCGTAGGCTTTTTTGTTCAGCTCGCGAGGATACCTTGCTGCCCCACAGCGCCTCTGTGATGTCCTCCACACGGCGTACGGAGCCGGCTTTGAATGTTTACTGCAGAAGATCCATTCCTGCGCCGGGAAGTCCGAGGAAATAAAGGTAGGGCTTGAGGCTACCGGACACTACAGCTACAACATTCTTAGGCTTTTTCTGGACAATGGCCTAGACAGCGTTGTCATTAACCCCTTGCACACCAATTTTTATCGGAAAAGCCTCAGCCTTAGAAAGACTAAGACAGACCGTGTGGATGCACGAACAATTGCAGCTAGCTCATGTCTGATGTGAATCTCAAGTCCTACACGGACACAGCTTACCACAACGAAGAACTAAAGTCACTCACGCGATACCGTTTTGACAAAATGCGGGCACGCGCCAAGCCAAACAGTCTGTCGCTTAGTTGGTCAATATTCTCTTCCCAGAACTCGAAAAATTGGTTCCTTCACTTCACGGGGCGTCTGTTTATGCACTTCTCAGCGAACTGCCCGGTGCTTACCAGATTGCCTCCTGCAACCTGACGCACTTGAAAACCATTCTTGTGGACGCCTCCAAAGGCCGCTACGGCAGAGATAAGTCAATTGAGATTCGTGATGCTGCCAGGCAATCTGTTGGTTCCCGAATGCCTGCAAAGTCCTTGGAACTGCAACACACAATTCGCCTCATTCAAGAGATGAATATGGAGATCGACGAAATTGAAGAGCAGATTGAAGCTATGATGGTTGAAATTCATTCTCCCATCATCACCATCCCTGGTATTGGCACACGCATGGGAGCCATGATTTTAGCCGAGATTGGAGATTTCCCCCAATTTAATTCTCCAGACAAGATTCTTGTCTATGCTGGCCTTTCACCGTCTATTTACCAATCTGGCCAGCACATAAGCGGCCATGTTCGCATGAAAAAGCGCGGTTCGCGCTATCTTCGGTTCGTAATCTATACCGCAGCGAGATACGATTGCCTTTGGGATCCTACTTTTGCTGCCTATTTTGCAAAGAAACGTGCCGAAGGAAAACACTATAATGTTACTATCTCTCATGCGGCAAAAAAACTTGTACGTTTGATCTTTGCCATGTAGAAATCCGAGCAGGTTTATCAGGTAACTTAATTCTTTCTCTTCTCGCTTGCTTAGGGCGCCTTTACGGACGCCCTTGCAGTTACGCTTTTCTTGCTGCTTTCGGAGTCCCACATCCTCCAAAATCTTCTTGTGGATGTTGACCACCGAGTCGGGATAGTACATCCCCCAGGTAATGGGGGATGGGAAAAGGTAGGGACTGTCGGGATGTTTGCTGTGTTCCGTGATGAGCAGGTCAATGGCCTCCTGCGGGACTGACACCAGCCAGATCGAACTTTCCGTTTTCAGTTGAGAGAGGACGCATTCTCCGTTGGGGGTTGCGAACATACCTTCAGCTGCTCGCATTACCTAATTAACCAAAAACTGAAATTCATTGTCCAAAAACAATTTTGCCAGCCCTGGATCAAACTGTGTTCCTGCGTTCGCTTCTATTTCCCTACAGGCATATTCATGGCTGCGCGCCCTCCGATAGGACCGATCGCCTGTAATCGCATCATAAACATCACACACGGAGGTAATCCGAGCTATTAGGGGTATTCGTTCACATTTAATCCCATATGGATAGCCGTCTCCGTTCCACCACTCATGATGATAGACAGCGGAGTCATGCGCCAATTGCATTAGTTCGGAGGGTATGCCGGAAACAGAACCGTTCCGGATTAATTTGAAAAGCTCCTCGGCAAATAAGGGGTGTTTCCGCATGAGACTCATTTCTTCTGCTGTGAGTCGATCCGGCTTTGAGAGGATCTCCACTGGTACCCAGGCCTTGCCAATGTCATGATAATAGGCCGCTTTTCCAAAACACTTATATTCGCCCAACCTTTTGATTTCCGGATATGCACCGGCACGAACTATTAGTTCAGTTATAATATCTACGTAGTTTTTAACATGTGTTAAATGCCGGATCTGCTCATCCGGAAGAGAGCGAATGATCTCACTCACATTAGATTCAC
The DNA here is from genome assembly GCF_040505565.1 of Oscillibacter sp. GTDB lineage: Bacteria > Bacillota > Clostridia > Oscillospirales > Oscillospiraceae > Oscillibacter. The sequence continues at coordinate 17,172 of NZ_JBEUWZ010000014.1, forward strand.
TACATAATGTTTGGTACATTTTCTCTTTTTCCTTCTGGTAAAATGTGCAAGTATAGACATATAAACACAAAGGAATTAATACTTGGTTATGATATATCAAGAATCAGCGCTTGTCGTAAATGCTCAGGAATACTTGGATCAAATTGCTTTCCAGCTCCCTCTAGAATTACCCGCAGCGCACATTCTTTACTCTCTTCCAAATAGTTGCCTCTGTTTCGTACCCGCTCATAGGCTTCGGCTATCGCAATAATCCTTGAAATGAAGGGGATTTCCTCGCCCTTCAACCCTTTCGGATACCCCGAGCCGTCCCATCTTTCGTGATGTCCAAAAACGCCGTCCGCAAGATCTGCCGAGTCCTCGTACAGGTTCAGAATCCGATAACCCACCGCGGGATGCTGTCGTACTCGTTCTTTTTCCCCCTCAGTTAGCGTCTCCGGGTCCTTTTCGAGAATATCGTTGCTAAGCGCAATCTTGCCGATATCGTGCAGATATCCGGCATCGCGAAGTCTTCGAATTTCTTGTTCCGGAAGCCTCATAACTGTACCGATTTCTCCGCAAAGTCTGCTAACCTCCTCTGAATGTTCCTTTTCCCTGGGGCTTTTTTCATGGAGTGAACGGATAATACTTTTAACAGCATCTGCTCCAAATCTCTTGCCTGAGATGTTTTTTTCTTTGTACATCTCATTTTCAGCAATTTTTAATGTCTGCTCAAGTATCTGATAGCTTCGAGTTTTTGTACTTACACCAAGGGCCATACTGCCGCAGATCATTTGGACCTTTTTACGTGAGAACTCGGTTTTCAGCCTATTTGCGATCATCTCAGCGTCTCGAAATGTGGTCTTGGGCAACAGAATGGCGAACTCATCACCCCCCACACGGGCGGCAACATCACTTTCTCGGCAGGCTTCTTTCAGCACTTCTGCCGCATTTACAATCAGGTTATCCCCAACGGAATGCCCAAAAGCGTCATTTATCATTTTCAGCCCGTTGAGATCTATGTAAATTACGGATATAGGAATATTCTCCTTAGTATCTATCACTTCCATTTCACGTTCAAAGCAGCGTCTGTTTTTAAGGCCTGTCATTGCGTCGTGGCAGCTTAAAAAAAGAATTTTTTCTTCCTCCTGCTTCCGCATGGTAATATCCGAAAACGTGACGACAAAGCCGTCTCTACGTCCGTCTTTCAATCGAGGCATGGCGCGCCATTCGGCGTCGAAGCAACCACCCCCGGCCCGCCAAAACACATCCTCAACCGGTTGGCCGGTCATCCCTGCCTTCAGGTATTCGGTCAGGGGCCGCTCACTCGTGGAGCGCAGCGTCCCATCTCTGTAGCTGTGGTGGACAAGGGACCGAATTTCCTTCCCGAGCATGTCTTCTGCGTTCTCAAAGCCCACAAGGCGTAGGCAGCTTGCATTGCAGAAGGTACAGATGCCTTCAAGATCCGTGCCAAATATACCTTCCGCCGTGGCGTCCAGAATTAGCTGCAACTGATTGCGGTGTTCCTGCAGAGCATCATTTGCCTGTTTTAGTTCTTTTGTTCTCGAAGCCACAGTTTGCTCAAGATTGTTAATAAGAGCCTGCATGTTGTCCGCTACCTGGTTAAAGGCTTCGGATATTCTTCCGATTTCATCATTTCTAATAATTAAGGCCCTTTTATTCAAATCCCCGGCAGCGAACTGCTCCGAGGCGCTTAATAAACCGAACATGGGCTTTAGCAGCTTTCGGCTGATCATAAAAAATATCAGAACAGAGAGCAGACCCGCAATGCAGACAAGGAACGCAGTTGTGCGAATACTTTGCATCAGCCCCGTTGTCAAAGTCTCTTCTGGAATTGCGGACACGATAATCCAATCTATACCCGGCAGTTTATATTCACAGAAACTTGCAAACAACCCACCGCGTTTTTCTTCTACAAATTGATTGGAATTGCCGGTGTGCAGATACTGCTCGTAAGCCTGTATAATTGCGGGATCCCCAAGAACATCTGCAGTCTTTCGCTCAAGCGTGCCATCCGCAGCAAGCTCATAGTTATCAGCGCCCAAAGAATTGCCAATAAGGCACCTTGTATTATTTTCCATAATAACAACGTAACCGCCATATCCGTCAACGATATTCGTAAGTGTTTTATTCATGTCGGACAGGAGAATGCGCGCGTTAAGGACGGCTTGAAGCTCTCCGTTACTGTTATACACCGGCTGAGCAGCGGATATGGCAAGATCCTTCATGAAGGAGCATCTGTATACTGTGGAAAACACCGGTCCTTTAGCTTGAACGGCAGACTGATACCATTCCGCTGCACGAGGATCGCGCGCTTCCTCACTATTTAAAAAAGTACCTGCGGACATATCTTCGTTCACTGTATAGACCCATGATTCATTACTTGTCTCATGACTGTTTTTTGTGAGTTCCATCTTACCGCTTTGATCTCTGCGCGCTGCGAAGTATTCACCCGTTGGCGTGCCGAAGCCGTAGCTGTAGATATAGTCCGAAAAAGAATGCAGGCTGTCGGTAAGAAACTTGTCGCGGCTCCCGTCATCCGAAAAGTTTATTACGCCGTCTTCAAAGAGTTTGCTGTTTACCTCGTTCATGTTCAAGGACGACTGTATGAACGAATTAACCCGGTCTTCAATCTCCGAAGTCATTTTTTTTGCAAGCCCAGCTGAGGATTCTTTCCCGGAAACCTCCCAATTTGAGAACACCATACAGCCAATACCGATAATTGTAATAAGTAGTAACAGAATAAATGTAATTATAAACACCCGTATTATTGATGTAGACCTGTGCTTTTGTGCGTTGTTTGAATGAGTCAAGTCTGATTACCTTCTTTTGTGACAGTCGTATGTATGCAAGTTGACTGATAACGCCTTTTGAATGCAGGGCTATGAAAGAAAGTTGCTCACGTTCTATAAAAGAGTGTGAATAAATTCTGCAACTGTTGTAACGGGGCGATGCAACGCAGCAACGGCCTGTAGATTTATCCCATTTTCTTGGCGATACGTTGAGCAATCCAATGATCGTTTATATAGCTCGTAAAATATTTCCCAGGCGTGAGATGTTTGCAGAGTCAGCATCTCACGCCTGCATTTGTACCGATATTCGTTTTTACCGTCAGTATTTTTTCACGCCGCTGCCCGCAAAAGATATTGCTGCTTTGGATGAAGCCGTTTGGTACGGGATTTTCCTCATTGGCTCTTCGTCCGGAATCGACTCATCTTTTCCAGCAGCAAATTTTTTATTTAACTTGAATACACTGACACAGTCCTTCAAACTGTCGGCCTGAGCAGAAAGTTCTTCGCTGGCCGCCGCACTTTCCTCGGCAGAAGCCGCGTTGCTCTGAACAACCTGCGATATCTGAACAATCCCCTGATTGATCTGTTCCAAAGCCGCCGCCTGTTCGTTTGTAGCGGTGGCGATTGCTCCGACAAGCTCGCCGGTCTGCGAAACCCCTTCCAAAATTTTGCCCAACGCGCCCGCCGTCTCTTTTGCGATGTTCGTTCCGGCATCCACTTTTTGCATGGAAGTTTCGATCAACTCTGTCGTCTCTTTTGCAGCTTGTGCGGACTTTCCAGCAAGATTTCGGACTTCTTCGGCCACCACGGCAAAGCCCTTGCCCGCGCTTCCGGCTCTGGCCGCTTCCACCGCGGCATTGAGCGCCAGAATATTTGTCTGGAAAGCGATATCGTCGATTACCTTAATGATTTTACTGATACTAACAGAAGAAGTATTGATCTCATCCATAGCGCGAAGCATTTCCACCATTTGTGCGTTGCCGGAATTTGCATCCCTTTGAATGCTGGCTGCCAGCGTATTGGTTTTTTGCGCGTTCTCAGCATTCAGTGTCGTTTGTGAGGTGATTTCCTCCATGGATGCCGACAGTTCCTCAACGGAGCTGGCCTGTTCTGTCGCACCCTGAGAAAGTGCTGTACTGGAATCCGCCACCTGCGTTGCACCTGCATCCACCTGATCGGCCGATGCGACAATGGAGGCCGCGAGGTCATGAAATTTTGCCACAAGGTCGGTGAGAGCTTTGCCCATGACATCAAATTCGGATCTTACCGTTATGACAGTGGTAAGATCACCCTCCGCAATTGCCGCAGTTTTTCGAGCTTGCTCGGAGGTGCTTTCCATCACCTTATTAAAGGATAAGGCAAGCGTCCCGATTTCGTCTTTCCTGTATTTCAACTGCAAGTCTTCTTTGCTTAAAACTTTGCTCGCATCAATGTCACCGACTGCCAGCATTTCGCCAAACGCCGCGAACTTTTGCATGGGATTGCTAATCATGCCAGATATAAAACGGCTTAAGATAAAAGAAATCGCAAAAGATATCAAAATTACGGCAATCATCAGGCAGATTGATAAGGTTGCCGATGTTTTTCCGGCCGCGATGTCTTCTTGCGCAAGGGTGACGTCATATTCCGTCAGGGAGGCGAATGCCTTTGTCGTATCATTGACAATGGATTCCGCCTGAGAAATATTGGCCGTCATTTCATCAAAGGACCCGCCGGATTTTGCAAGGGACAAATTTTTGTTGATTATTTCCAGATAACTCGCATATGCGGATTTAACAGCGTCCAGATTCTTCTGGTCCTCGTCATTGGCGATTGTGTTACTGTATGCCTCGAAGTCTGCTTCTATTGCATCAATATAACTTTCAACTTTTTTAATGTACTGCTCTTTTGCATTCGCGTTATTTAAGTTGATCTGTAGTCCGATTGTTGCCTTGCCAAGAGCCATAAAGTCCGTTTCCGCCTGGGAAGCGTAGTTTATTCCCATGGTGCATTGATCATAGGTTACCTGCTGATCGTTAGAAAACTTAATCAGATTTAAAATACCTACAATACCAATAACAGTTCCAATAAGGGCAACAATAAAAAATCCGGTTGACAGCTTTCGTGACACTTTCATATTTTCAAAGCGCTTTTTCATTTTTCTCTTTCTCCGCATTATTGAGTAGTAGTTTTTAAAGCCCCTCTCCAAGGGCCGAGTGTTAAAGATGTTGTTACTTCACATAAAATGTTGCTTTAATCATTGTGTTTCGGAATTCGGACTGATATATGTGACTACAGCTGCACCGAGTCAGTTTCAAACTCACTTCATTCAGCAGCTTTTCGCAGTCGAGCAGCAATGTGATATGGTTTTGGGCTTTCCCGATGCTTCTAACATACCCCCTGTCCGTCACCCGAGCTGATTATGGGCGTAGCGGATCTCTCTCATCCTGAGTTGTCGGCACCTCAAATACGCAATCCACATTCAATCGGGTTGACATGCCACCAATATGGATAGTAGTAACGCAGGCTCTTTCTGCGCAGTCCATTTCGGGCATTTTGTAATCGGCGGTATTCCGATAATTTTCAAGACTTTTTCAATTGCGATACCATTCGTCTCATCGCAACTTATATAATGTCAGAAACCCGCCCTTCCTTGCGTCTTCGCTGCCAGCAGAGATCTCCCTCAATAAATCATCACCCATGCTTTCACTCCCCTAGAATTACTTTTGTACGCAATTCGCACTACGAACACTTGAGCAGAACGGTAGCGTGAGTTCAGGCGCCGCAGACGCCATCAAGCAATACTTGGACAAGACGCACTATGCATGATTCCGCTCAGGTATTCTTTTTTGAACCTCTTCCTAGTGTATTTATAATTTTACTTTATAAAACAAATTAGGCAAGCCCTCTGGGATTTAAAAACAAGATATTTGGCTTTTTACCATATACATAATTTCAAGCGGGAGACATCGCATATTTCGTTAGCACCTTTACATAGTTGCAGAATTTGTGTGTCACACCATAATTTAAATATAAAAAGCATTTGCAAACAACTCATTATGGAAATTGCACATAAATTGACAGAATATTCTTATTGGGTTATAATTTCAACTCAAAAGAACAGAGGATGAAGCCCGTGAGAATTGAATACATAAGATACTTCATTAAAGTAACTCAATGCCATTCAATTCTATCTGCGGCAAAGAAGTTATTTATAAGTCAAAGTACACTCAGTTCCGTAATACACTCTATGGAATCCGAATTGGGTTACCAACTTTTAAATCGCTCCGCAAAGGGCGTAGAATTAACAGAGAAAGGGAGAGAAGCACTTGCCCATATGCAGGAAATAAGCGATGGGTATGATCGAATGCTTGAGTTGAATACAGATTACATCATTGGCAAAAAAGAAAGTATATGTATCTGCGCATATCCATGTTTATGCAGTTATTTAAGTCTAGAACTGTCAAAGCTAATTCTGAGTGAACGATATTCAAACACTATGTTGGAAGTCAAGGACTCTTTGGGGTTAGATAATGTAATTAATGGAAGCGCCGACATCACAATTAGCCACTGCGCGGTGGAAGAATTACCGTATTATAAGCGTATACTAAGAAACTTAAATTATATTATTGAAGAGCTTTTTGAAGATAAGATGTGTTGCTATGTCAATACTGATTCTGAGTTTGCAAGAAATGACGGTATAATGCAAAGCGAGTTGCTTTCTGAACACATAGTTATTTCTCAGTGCTGCTTGAAGCAAATCGGAATAACTGAATTTCAGGAAATTTGCGGGCGTCTTACTGTACTTAATCAACCGGATACGGTTAGGCAGGCGGTTGTCAACGGAACTTCCGTTGGAATAGCACCAGGCTGTTCTTTAATTGGAAATGAATCCAGTAAAGATAATGAAGTTTTTATGGTTCCTATAATTGATACGCCAAGAAAACTTGCCGTATTTATGATTTACAGAAAGAATACTTCCAGCATAGAAAAATTGCTGATTCAGGATCTTAAGAGGATTTTAAAGCTATTTTAACGTTTGCAATGTGAAATTATCGCTATTTTCATATAGTTTATTTCTTTAGAAACAATATATGAGAGATGAAGAAAACCATCCATAGGGTGAGTGTTTTGGTTTATCGGTTGTTCGCGGCTTTCACACAGCAGGATAATTCTTATATTAGAGATTGGCGATCCCTGAACCCACTGCTGAAAAGGCAGCTGGATTGCCAAGTGAGCTGCTGAATCATGCTATAATCCAAGGAGCACGCCATAAAACGAAGATATTGGCTGGAACGGATTACCATGGCCGACAAAATCAGTCTGACGGCAGCGGAAATGCCATCTATCTTTAGGAGCATCAACGGTAACAAGGAAAATATCAGCGACTATACTTGTGTGAGAAAACTCAACAATAGCTCTGCTGCAATTTGTATAACAACATACTATGACAAAGTCGCTACCATAGTAGGCAATAATCTGCAGGACAATAGAGGCGGAATCAACATAAATGGCATCTGGTACACTCGGGCCGGAGCCGCCGCAATGCCGACGATTGAGCATTCTATTTCCGGTGGCCTGCCGAAACACAAAAGCTGTCCCCGGGGCTCCTATTGGTAAGCCCCGGGGCAGTTTTATGAGTGCCTTTTGTCCGAATAATACATAATGCAAGGCTGCGGCGTTACTTTGTTTTTCTCCAACAGCTCCTTCACCGTAACAAACACATATCCCTTTTCTTGTAAAACGTCTATGATTTTCAGCGCAGCGTCAACCGATTCCGGCACGGTATCATGCATAAGAATAATATCCCCTGATTTTACCTGTTTCAGTACTGCCGCAACGTCCTTATCTGTATTTCTTAGCTTCCAGTCCCAGGGGTCAACGGACCATTTCACGAGAGGAACTGTGAACAGCGCTTCCTGACATTGATCTATTTGGCCGAAGGGCGGACGCACCCAATATTCGTCATCACCAAGCAGGCTGCAAAGCTCGGCGTCGGTCTTGGAGACTTCCTCCAATACTGCCTGTGAAGACGCTCCTTGTAGTTTTAAATGATCCCAAGTATGGTTTCCGATTTGATGTCCTTCTGCTTTCATACGCTTTACCAAAGCGGCATTGGGTTCAATTTGCTTACCCACCAGAAAAAAGGTTGCTTTAGCGCCCCGATCACGAAGCCCATCCAGAAGTCGAGAGGTGGTATCTGCTTTCGGGCCGTCGTCGAAAGTCAGAGCAATATATTTTTCGCCTGCTGGAATTTCAACTTGAGAATCCACGGAAATGGCTGTTTCTGAAGCCACCACGCTTCCCAATAATAGGACAGCCGCCACCAGGAATATAATTCGTTGAATCTTCAATGCATCCCATCCTCTTTTCATAAAGGTAGTATGGGCGTATTGAAAATTGTTACACTGTCAAAATTTTGGATGTATTTTGGATGCCCAATACTGCGTGCACACCGCATTTCAATATTGCGGCTGCAAGTGTTTCCCGGAGCCTGCCGATCGGGAAGCTCCGGGAAAGTATAACTTTACCGGCAGAAATAGGACCGCCGCCTGCATATTTACAAGCCGATCGCTCATTCTATTTTATTATAAAAGAAAGGAGAATCGTAATGGATTCGAAACGTGCAAAAGAGATCTGTGCATCACAGCATATGGCAAACGTCACTCATATAGGCGTTCCTATTTATATTGACAGCGTTTCTGATGACAAGGGTACCGCAAACATCCACCCGCTCAGCGAGCCGGATGACCATCGAACTGTAAACGTCTCCAGCCTTACAGAAGCGCCACAATAAGTAAAAGCCCCGCCTCCATCCGATCAGGACAGGGGGCGGGGCGCGTATTATGTGATATTGCCGAGAGGGCATGATTGGCTGCCATTTGGGCAGCTGGGCGATTGCGGTGTTTGCTGGATAATTTGCTGCGGAAGCTGAGGAACTTGCTGCATAGGCTGCTGCATAGGCTGCTGGGCGGGTTGCTGTCCCTGGTAAATATATTGCTGGTTATTAGTTGTACCTGTTGGAACTCGGATGATCTGGCCGACATGAAGGTTGAACGGATTGACGCCGGGATTAGCAGTGATAACGTCCTGCACGCTCACCCCGTATTGATTTGCGATCTTGTAAAGTGTATCGCCCTGCTGAATGATATAGGTTACCATGAGATAATCACCTCTGAGTCAGGATATGAATTGATTACGATGCATGTGATTGATGCGGCGCGGGCCGGGCGCCACATGACGCCCAACTGCTTTGTTGTGCGCTGGAAGCGGGTGCTATATGTACCCACGAAAGCGGAAAAAATGCCGGACGATAAAAAGTTCTGTTTATGTAAAAAAAGGATTGACTTACGGCGCGGAATGCTGTATACCATTTGCAGAATTTCAGTCAGGCACAGACGGCGTGATTGGAAATTCAGAGATCAACGTGAGAAAGATGTGATGAAAATGGAAGAAAAAACCGGTGATGTGCCGCTCCCGTCTCACCAACCTGTGGTTGGCATTCTTTTTAACTGTAAACGGAAAATCAACGGCGAAATTCCCGACGCAGAGGCGGAGTACGACAGCATGGACACGGTTTATGCAATCCGCGACGCGCTGGCCTCCTTCGGAATCCAATCGGTTTTGCTGGAGTGCGATGAAACGCTTCCCGAAAGACTGACAGCGGCACATATCGACATTGCCTTCAACATCGCCGAGGGCAGAAGCGGCAGAGGAAGAGAGGCGGAGACGCCTGCGCTTTTGAATCTGCTTGGGATTCCGTTCACCGGCTCGGACGAGACAACTCTTTGCGTTGCGCTTGACAAGGCACTTTGCAAACGCCTTCTCTCCACATATCGCATACGAACTCCCAAGTCCCGGGTTTTTCTGAAGGAGGGGGACATCCGGACGAGGGGCCTGCGCTTCCCCCTCATCGTGAAGCCGAACGCGGAGGGCTCCAGCAAAGGGATCCCGGATGCCTGTGTGGCCTCCGACAGAGCGGAGCTGCATGCGCTGGCGGAGCGGAGCCTGAAGCTTTACGGCGGCCCTGTGTTGGCGGAGGAGTACATTGCAGGGCGGGAGTTCACCGTCGGACTGCTGGGAAACGGCGAGACGCTGCGCGTTTTCCCCCCCATGGAGATCGTCTTCCGCAAAAATACGGATCGGGACTACCGGATTTACAGCTTCGGAGTGAAGCAGGACTACCAGAGCTTTGTGGACTATGAGTGCCCTGCGCGACTGACGCGCGAGCAGGAGGAGGAAATGACAAAAACCGCCCGCCGGGTTTACGAAGCTATCGGCTGTCAGGATTTTGCGCGGGTGGATTTCCGCCTTTCGGACGAAGGCAGACTCTATTTTATCGAAATCAATCCGCTTCCGGGCCTGGCCCCAGGCTATAGCGACTATCCCATGTTGGCGGAGTTTTCCGGCGTACCGTACAAAGAGCTGGTGTACTCCGTACTAAACGCGGGGCTCAGCCGCTGCGGATGGAGGCGGTGACATGAAGCGATGCAAGGATTATGCCGCCCATTATCCGAAATGGAACGACTGGAAGTGGCAGGTCTCCAACCGCATTACCACGGCGGACGGGATTGCCGGCTTTCTTGGGATGACGGAGACGGAGAGAAGCGACGTGGGACAGTGCCTCTCGGCGTTCCGCATGGCGATCACCCCCTATTACGCGTCCCTCATCAACCCGGATGACCCGGATGACCCCATCCGCAAGGTCTGCGTTCCCTCCATACAGGAGACCTACCCTTGTGAAGACGACATGGCGGACCCGCTTGGCGAGGTCAGTGAAAGTCCAGTGCCGCACATCGTACACCGCTACCCGGACCGGGTGCTGTTTTTGATTACGCTGCAATGCTCCACTTATTGCCGCTACTGCACGCGCCGCCGCGTCGTGGGGGAAGAGGACCGAATTATTTCTGAGCCGGCGCTGAAAACGGCGCTTGCGTATATCCGGAGCCATCCGGAGATCCGGGACGTGCTGATTTCCGGCGGCGACCCGCTGGTTATGGGTACGGAAAAACTGGAACATATCATCTCTGAGCTTCGCGCCATCCCGCATGTGGACATCATCCGGATTGGCACGCGCGTGCCGGTGGTGCTGCCCATGCGGATTACGGAGGAGCTGCTCACGATGCTGAAAAAGTACCAGCCTATCTGGATCAACACCCATTTCACTCATCCAAGGGAGATCACGCCTGAGTCTGGAAAGGCCTGTGCCACAATCGTGGACGCGGGGATTCCCCTTGGAAACCAGACTGTTTTGCTGCGGGGGATCAACGACCGTACAGAGATTTTGAAGGAACTGTTTTTGAAGCTGGTGCATTTGAGGGTGCGGCCCTATTACCTCTACCAATGCGATCTGTCCCGCGGCATCGGGCACTTCCGTACGACCGTGGACGAGGGGATCGAAATCATGCACGCCCTCACCGGGAATATCTCCGGCTACGCCGTGCCGAAATTTGTGATTGATGCGCCGGGCGGCGGCGGAAAGGTACCAATCAACTACAACTATGTCATCTCCAAAGACGACCGCGAGGTCGTTATGGAGAATTTCCGCGGGGATATCTACCGCTATCCGCAGCCAATCGACCGTCAAAAAACGCGTTGACGCCTTTCTTGCCGCAGCATGACCCCACCGACTGCAGGGTGGACTGAACACGTCTCATCAGGGTATCTTGCCGGGAAAAGTCTGCCAGATGCGCGACTTTCCCCGGCAAGTCATCTAAGGGGCTTATCTCAAGGCGACGTCCCACAGGATAATCCGAGAATCGCAATGACTGAATTGGCCCAATTAGTATATACTATAAACATGTCTAACAGGAGGTATCTGATGAAACAGTTCGGTGGATTTATCAAAACAACTGGAAAAGACCTGTCGCGGGCAATTGTCCGATTTCCACTCACAGTTCTCTGCCTGGCAGGGATCACTGCCGTCTCCTGCTACGTGATTTTTCTGCGCAGCACTTCACCTCTGATTCTGGAGAAATTGGCGCTTACGTTTCTGGTTGCAGCGGTTTTGTCCATGGCCGCCCAGTTTGCAGTGGAAAATGTTTTAAAGCTTGGCGCGCTGCGCGCTGCGGCTCACATCGTATCAGCGGCGCTGGCGGTGGGATTTTTCTTTCTTTTGCGGCCCGCCCCCAGAATCGGCCCCGAAATTGGCGTTCGCTCGGCTGTCGCTGTGTTTGCACTGATCTGTGCGATTCTCTGGCTACCCTCTGTAAACGGAAAGACAGACTTTAATCGAGTTGCCCTGACCCACTTCAAGGCTGTCTTCACATCGGTGCTGTATGCCGCTGTGCTTTCTGGCGGTATTGCGGCCATTTTAAGCGCGGTGGACATCCTTTTGTTTCAGGTTGACAGTGTCGTATATCGCTATATGCTGTCTGTGGTGTGGTTCCTGTTCGCAGGCATATGCGACCTTTCCCTCCTTCCTGAATTTGGCCGCGAAGAGGATGCCTCGAGGGAGGAACGCGCAGGTAAGTATCCACGGTTTTTGGAGATTCTGATCTCCTATATTGCCATCCCGCTGATGGGAGCATACACCGCCGTTCTGGCTGCCTACTTTGTCAAAATTCTCATGACCCACAAATGGCCCTCGGGGCAACTGGGGCCTCTGATTCTTGCATATTCGGCGGTGGGACTGGTCCTGCTTGTTCTGGCCAGTCTGGCGCAAAACCGTTTTGCGGTCTGGTACCGCAAGCTGTTTCCAAAGGCGCTGGTCCCAATTGTGGTCCTGCAGATGGTTTCCGTCGGCATCCGTCTTAAAGCCTATGGTGTCACGGAGTCCCGGTACTATTTGGCACTGTTTGGCGTTTTCTCCCTTGCAATCGGTGTTATACTCAGCGTTCGCCCGGTTACCGGAAACCGCCTGATTGCTCTGTTGGCAGCTGGCTTTGCGGTCGTCTCCATCATCCCTCCCGTGGACGCCTTCAGCGTATCCCGGCACAGTCAGGTCAGCCGACTGGAGCGCATTCTTCAAGCGGAGGGAATGCTCAGCGGCGACGTGTTGACGCCCAAATCCAATGCCTCTGACGAAACCAAAAGGGAAACCACCAGCATTCTCTCCTATCTGGAGGGCCATGCCGCTTTGGATCAGCTTTCATGGCTCCCGCAAGACTTTGAGCTTTACGAAGATATGAGGACTACGTTCGGGTTTGACTCCACGTATTCCGGGTATGACCCGAACACCAAATATAGCCAATTCTCTATAGCGCCCAATGCTCCCATGTCTATTTCCGGCTATGATATTTCCGCCAATTTAAATTCCGGTCGGTATGATTCGCATGACCAGTCCAGCTCATTTACAATTCGGGACAATGCGTATCGCATGTCTGCATCGCGTATCTCCGACCGCGATGTCCGGGTATCCGTTCAGGCAGCGGACGGCACGGAGTTGGTTGGGACGGATCTTTACGATTTTACCGGAACGCTTATTGACGCGGCTCCCGATTCCATGAACGGGTTACCCGCAGAACAGCTGACCCTGGACACAGAGCAGAACGGATACCGCCTGCGGATCATTTTCCAGAACATCAACGTGGACTTCAGCTCGTCTGGGGTGGGAGTAGACTATAGTATGACCGTTTTGTTCAGAGCACCGTAAACTGTATCGAAAAACAGATCCGATGCCGGCAGCCGCTTTTGTGGCTGCCGGTGTTTTTTTGGACTCCGTGCCCATCTTCCATACAGAGGCTGCCTTGGAAACATTTACAGATTGCAAAAAGTTACAAATCAGTTACAATGGTTGTACGGAGGTGGCCAAATGAAAAACGTAAAAAATAAACTCATCTTTCTCCTTACATCAGCGACTCTCGCGGCCGGTTTGACGGTAAGCGCCTCGGCGCAGAGCTTTACCTACTACGGAACATCCTGCCCCGGAAGCGGCTCTGACTGGAACACCATTCTATCGAATGCAGGCAGCTCAAACTGCTTATCGAATTCCGGCAGTTGTACCAGCCCATACGGTTCGGATTCTTCCAATGTTCTGTCCGATTCGGATCTGAAATCTCTGTTGGGAAATCTGTATTCCAATTGCCCGTCCGGGCAGGTCTGCGACAGTACCGGGGGATTGGCCGAAACCCAGCCAGACACAGCTGGAAAAAACCAGACCTGCCCGAATACCGCAAAGCAGGATACCGCCGACAAGCAGTGCGCAGCGAACGTTCAGGCCGCTGCCGATAAGAGCTCCTGCCCGACCACAGCCTCTAAGCCGGCAAACTGCAACACAGGTGCTGCCGTAAAGGCGTCCTCTCCTTCTGAAAAGGCAGTCACACAGACAAAGACTGCCGCGCAAACAGCGGGGACGAAAGCCGCAGCAAAACCCGAATCTGCCATTCAGAACAGCTCTGCCCCTGCTGCGGCATCTGCCCCGACTTCCAGCGGATGCAATACCGCTGACATTCAGACCGCATGTAACACGAAAGTCTCTCAGGCGTCTGGAAACACACTGATGCAGTGTATCAACAGTTTCTTGAATAAATGCGGCGTCAATCTGAATTCCTTGGGTATTACCCTGCCGGGCTGCGGGAATACGACGGCTACCGTCCCCACTTCCAACGGGACAGATAAACCCGCACAGCAGCCTAGCACGACCGGCAATACCGGCACGTCCGCACCCGCCGGAGGCAATGCGAACACAGGCAATCAGACCAAACCTTCCGGCAGCGGACAGTCTGCTCCGGGCACAACCCCTTCCAATCAGAACGGTTCTACTTCCTCAAACACGCAAAACGCGGACAAGAAGAGCTTTGAGGAGCAAGTCGCGGCGCTTGTTAACGAACAGCGCGCTGCCAATGGCCTGCAGCCGCTGACACTCAGCACGACGCTGTCCAACGTGGCACGGGTCAAGTCCCAGGATATGCATGACAAGCACTACTTCGCTCACGAAAGCCCCACTTACGGTTCCCCCTTCGATATGCTTAAATCCTTCGGGATCAGCTACCGTGCCGCAGGCGAAAATATTGCCATGGGCTATGCCACACCCGAGGCGGTTATGAACGCCTGGATGAATTCTTCCGGTCACCGGGCCAACATTCTCAACGCTTCCTATACCCAGATCGGCGTTGGATACGTGGCAGACGGAAACTACTGGACGCAGGAATTCACCGGCTGATTTTCCAACCACTCATAGAAAGATACAGAAATGCCTTAAAGCGCCGCGGGAATTCTCCCGCGGCGCTTTTTTTAAATATTTTTTATGACATGGGATAGACTAGTGGTATCAATCATGCAGAAAAGGTTGGTCGGTAATGAAGATTTCATCGGAACAGTTAGAGCTTAGCATCTTGAACCAGATGTCAAAAGGCAAAACGCCGCATTTGGAATACTATGAAAAACTGGGAAGCTCGAAGGACGAGTTTGATTCCGCAATATTGAATATGCAGGAGAAACGCTATATTAAATTGAGCGGCGCAGATCGGAACGGATCCGCAGACTCCGGCCCGTCGTCCGGTCTGGATCAGTCTAAAATCACGCTGGAAGGCAGAAATCATCTGAGCAAGCACCTTGAAATGACGGCTGCCTATAGAGATCTGGAGGAGTAACTCTCTGACTCAAAGAATTGCATAAAGAACAGGCTGAAGAAACAACGTTCAGCCTGTTCTTTGCTTCTGATTTTATTTTTCGGAATGATAACTGACGGCACTTTCTCTTTCTACAAGGTGTGTCGAAATCGTTGTGCGCAGCACGCCGATCCTCTCATCGGACAACGCGTGCGCGCCGTCCTGAATCCGCTGGTACAACAAGTCCATTGAGGTCGTTCCCATCAGACTTTTCATGACCCGGATGGTCGTGAGCGGCGGGTCAACCATCGTGCAAACCGGCATATCGTCAAATCCGACAATGGAAACATCCTCCGGGATACGGTACCCTCTTGACTTGAATGCACGGATACAGGCGGCCGCAATAATATCGTTGTCTGCAAAAAAGGCGGAGAGCGGCTTGCCGCCGTCGTCGAGCCATTTAGCCATATCATAAAATGCATCTTCGGAAGAAATACCGACACAAATTCGCTGCAGCGGCGTGTGCTCGCTGATGCCGAATTTCCGGCGCGCTTTCATAACGCCGGATTCGCGCTCATCAAAAGAGTCAATGCGGCTTTTAGAGCGAAGGTATCCCACATCGGGATGATTTTTGTTCAGCAGATACATAACCGCGTGATACGCGCCGCCAAGATTGTCGGTTACAACGCAGTCCACATCCACCATACTGGTGGCATTATCCACCAGCACCACGGGAATTGGCTGCTTTCCCAGACCGTGTTCAATGGCTTTACGAATATGCCGATCCTCGATTTCTGTGGCCAGAACAATTAACCCCGCGACATCCTTGCAGATGCTTGCAATTTGCTCATCCCAATTTCCGTTTGCATCGAAGTAGCTGATCAGCACGTTATAACCGTAGGCCTTCGCTTTGGATTCAATACCCTGCAAGACAATCGAGTAGAAGGACGTTTCCTTCACGGTGGATCCGCCGTCCAGAAAAATTACATAGCGAATATTTTGAGCGGAAGTCGGCGCCGATTCGGTTTGCTTGGCATACCCCACGCGAACAGCCTCTGCCAGAATTTTTTCTCGGGTCGCAACACTTACCCCGGGCTTTCCGTTCATCGCCAGCGAGACAGCCGCGGGGGAAACGCCAAGCTTTTCAGCAATCTCTTTCGCAGTAACAGTCATAGCCTCAATTCCTTTATCTATAATATACGACATAGGCCTCTTTATCTGCATTATATATAAATTTATATAAAATAGCAATGCCTACAACTAAATTTAACAAATTATTAAGAAAATAATTTAGTGCTTAATCAAGTAAGTACCTTGCTATTTATCTAAAAATTTGCGGTGTTTATTGGCCAATGTGCAGAAAATCGTTTACGTACCGGCGGTTTCAATTGACATATTTGTGCAATAGTGCTAAACTACAACTAAAGGCGCAAGAAAAAATAAAACTAATTATTTACATAAAAATTAAGCGCTTAAACTTACGGCTCCGCGTGTTGGAGACACGCATGCATATTAAAATATCAAGATGAAAGGGAGCATTCACAATGAAGAAGTTTTTGGCACTTGCACTTTCTCTGATCATGGCAGCCTCTCTTGCAGCCTGCGGCTCCACCCCAAGCACCGCTGCCGCCAGCGGCAGCGGCAGCGCAAGCAGTGCGGCTGCGTCCGGGTCCGGGGATCAACTGATTACCGTCGGCTTTGCACAGGTCGGCCACGAGTCTGACTGGCGCACCGCTTCTACCAAGTCCGTGCAGGAGGCGTTTTCCAAAGAGAATGGCTTCGACCTGCAGTTTGTGGACTGCGACAACGACTCCGCCGCGCAGCTTGAGGCGGTCCGGAACTTCATCGAGCAGGATGTTGATTACATAGTCATTGACCCCATTGTCTCCACCGGCTGGGACACGGTCCTGACTGAGGCCGACGACGCCGGAATCCCTGTGATCGTCATTGACCGTACAATAGACGACTCCGACAAGTACATCTCCTGGGTCGGCTCCGAGTTCACAAACGAGGGCCTGGCCGCTGGCGCATGGTTAAGGGACTATGCCAAGCTGAAGGGCATCTCCGAGCTGAATGTTCTGGTCATTGAGGGGACCACCGGTTCCTCCGCCCAGATCGGCCGTACCAACGGCTTCAAGAAGCTTGCCGATGAGAACGGCTGGAAAATCATCGACTCTCAAAGCGGCGACTTCACGCAGGAGGGCGGCCAGAAGGTCATGGAATCCTACTGCAAGTCCTACGCCGGTAAGTTCAACGTGGTTGTCTGCCAGAATGATAACGAGGCCTTCGGCGCCGAGGATGCTATGAGCGCCGCTGGTATCAGCTACGGCGTGGGCGGCGACGTGATCCTGATCTCCTTCGACGCTTGCACTGCCGGTTTGACGGATGTGCTGGCCGGCAAGATCAATGCCGATTTCCAGTGCAACCCCCTGCAGGGACCCTTCTGCGCTGACATTGTTTCCAAGCTGGCAGCTGGTCAGACGGTCGATAAGAAGACCTACATGGAAGAGCCTTGGTATGTCTCCGAAGAAGGTCTGACCGAAATTGCTTACACCAACAATGCGGGTAAGGATGTTACCGAGCCTCTGGTGCATGTGACACAGGATGTTGTTGACGCCGCCTACTAATACGTGACAGGGAAAGGGTGGCTCCTAATTTTGGAGCCACCCTTTTCAGATTATAAAAAGGGAGCAACAGCCATGGAGGAACAAGTACTGTTAACAATGCGTGATATTACCAAAACCTTTCCCGGCGTGACCGCTTTGGATCACGCGCAGCTGACGCTGCGAAGGGGCGAGGTTCACGCGCTGATGGGTGAAAACGGTGCAGGAAAATCGACGATTATCAAATGTCTGACCGGCGTCTATGAGCGGGACGCCGGCGAGGTGTGCATGGAAGGCGCGGAGGGCAACATTTGGAACCGTTCCACGCAGGACGCGCAGAACATCGGCATTGCGACCGTCTATCAGGAAATCAACCTCTGCCCCAACCTGAGTGTAGCGGAAAATCTGTTTGTCGGACGACAGCCCCGGACCAGGATTCACACGGTGGATTGGAAGACGATGGACCAGCGTGCGCAGAAGATCATGGACAATCTGGAGATCCATGTGGATGTGACCACAACGCTGGAAAACTGCTCCATCGCCATCCAGCAGATGGTCGCGATTGCCCGGGCTGTGGACATGGACTGTAAGCTCTTGATTCTGGATGAACCCACGTCCTCACTGGATGACAAAGAGGTCGCCAAGCTGTTCAAGCTGATGCGCACCCTGCGTGACAGCGGCGTTAGTATTGTGTTTGTCACTCACTTTCTGGAACAGGTCTATGAAATCTGCGACCGAATCACCGTCATGCGCAACGGGCGTTTTGTAGGGGAGTATTCCGTTTCAGAGCTTCCCAGAGTGAAGCTGGTGGCCGCCATGCTGGGCAAGGACTTCGACGATCTGGCCTCCATTAAGCCGGAGGGACGTGTTTCCGTCAGTGATGAGATCGTGGTGGACGCAGAACATCTCAGCCACAAAGGCACGATCAAGCCCTTTGACTTTAAAATACATAAAGGCGAGGTGGTCGGCGTTACCGGGCTGCTGGGCAGCGGGCGCAGCGAGATGGTTCGGTGTATTTACGGAGCCGACAAGGCCCAGAGCGGCACGGAGCAGATGAGGGGGAAAACGCTGAAAATCAATTCTCCCATTGATTCCATCAAGGTCGGTATGGGCTTTTTGCCGGATGACCGGAAGGCGGATGGCTGTATCGGCGATTTGTCTGTCAGGGAAAATATTATTTTGGCACTCCAGGCCAGAAGCGGTATGTTCAAACGGATTCCCCGGGCCAGGCAGGTGGAGATGGCGGATCATTTCGTCGATCTGCTGCAAATTAAGACCGCATCCCGGGAGACGCCCCTTAACCAGCTCTCCGGCGGCAACCAGCAGAAGGTCATTCTGGCCCGTTGGCTGTGTACCCATCCGGACTTTTTGATTCTGGACGAACCCACCCGCGGCATCGACATCGGCACCAAAACCGAGTTTCAAAGACTGGTGCTCCAGTTTGCCGCCGAGGGCATGAGCATCGTGTTTATTTCCTCTGAAATTGAAGAAATGCTCCGCACCTGCACACGGATGTGCGTTATGCGCGACGGCGAAAAGGTCGGAGAAATCGAGGGCGACATGACGCAGGAGAGCGTCATGTCTGCGATTGCAGGAGGCGAGAAGAAATGAGCAGCTTGAAAAAACTGACCAATAAGACGCTGTTTCTGCCGCTGTTCTGCATGATCCTGGTGCTGCTGATCAATGTCATCAAAAGCCCGGACTTCTTTTCCATTGCCATTAAAAACGGCGTACTATACGGCCGACTGGTAGACATTCTGAACCGCGGCAGTGAAATAGCCATTCTGGCTGTTGGACAGACGCTGGTGGTGGCTGTTTCCGCTGGTACGGATATTTCCGTGGGCTCCGTCATGAGTCTGTCGGCCTGCGGCTGCTGCATGATGCTGGCCGGTTACGGCGTCAACAGCACAACGGAACTGGCCGTCCCCATGATCGTCGGCATGCTGTTCGGTGTGCTGCTGGGGGGCGTCTGCGGCGCTTTCAACGGGCTTCTGGTATCCAAACTGAAAATTCAGCCTATGGTGGCTACGTTGATCTTGTTTACAGCAGCCCGCGCCATCGGCTTGCTGCTGTGTGATAACCAGATTACCTATATCCGCTATGAGCCATATAAATATCTGGGTAACTTTATTCCGGGAATTCCAATTCCAACCGCCATTTTCATAACAATTGCAGTAATTGCGGTGATCTCCCTGCTGCTGAAAAAAACCGCACTGGGGCTTTACATTCAGTCCGTAGGCATCAACAGTCGTGCGGCGCGCATCTCCGGAATCAGCTCCAGCAAAATCTGCTTTCTTTGCTATCTGATCTGCGGCCTTTGTGCCGGAATCGCCGGTATTGTGGCATCCTCCCGAATCTATTCTGCCGATTCCAACAACATAGGTCTCAATTATGAGCTGGATTCTATTCTGGCGGTGGCTCTCGGTGGAAACTCCCTCGGCGGCGGCAAGTTCAACCTGGCCGGTTCCATCATCGGTGCCTACACCATTCAGGCCATCACCACCACGCTGCTGGCCATGGGCGTTTCCACGGATCAGGCGCCGGTCATCAAGGCCATCATCGTCGTGATCATCGTTGTGGTGCAGGCTCCCGTCTTCAAGGCGTGGATGCAGACCCGTTCCGCCCGCAAGCTGGCTGCAAGAGTCGCAGAAACTTCTGGAAAAAAGGAGATGTCCACAAAATGAAAACCGAAGTGCGTCTCCCCCAAACCAGGCGTGCGATGAACAGCAATTCTCTGCTGCTTTTGATTACCATCGTACTGTTTGTGGTCATGTATGCCATCGGGTGCATGATCTACGCAGACAAGGGCTTCTCTCACGTACAGACTTTTTTGAACCTGCTGATTACCAACGCAGGCCTCATTTGTGTTGCCTGCGGTATGACCTGCGTCATGCTTACCGGCGGGATCGACATCTCCGTCGGCTCCCTGATCGCCATGGACTGCATGATTTTAGCCTATGGCATGGGTGTAAAGGGCTGGCCCTGTATTCCACTTTTGATCGCCGTACTCCTGATCGGCGTTGTGTTTGGCGCGGTGCAGGGATATTTGGTCGGCTATATGAAAGTCCAGCCTTTCATCGTCACCATGGCGGGTATGTTTTTTGCCCGCGGCATGACGGCTGTGATCTGCACCGATCAGATCTCCATTACGCAGGATGCCAACGCAACCTTCTATGCCTGGGCCAATCAGAAAATCGATCTGCCTGCTTTCTTTGGCTATACCAACAGCAAGGGCAAGCTGCAGATCCCTTACATCCGCCCCACCGTTATCATTGCGCTGCTGGTAGTCGCCGTTATTTTCCTGGTGCTGAAATACACCAAATTCGGCCGCTCTTTGTACGCTGTCGGCGGCAGCGAAAGCTCCGCCGTCATGATGGGCCTGAATGTCAGGCGCACGAAAATGAGAGCTTATATTCTCTCGTCCTTTTTGTGCTCCATCGGCGGTATCTGCTACTGCCTGAATACCATGTCCGGCTCCGTGCAGCAGGCCCGCGGCTTCGAAATGGATGCCATTGCCTCCTCCGTCATCGGCGGTACCCTGCTGACCGGTGGCGTGGGGAATGTGATTGGTTCGCTGTTCGGCGTGCTGATTACGGGTACGATCAACACCCTCGTGACCACCAACGGCAAGCTGCTCTCCAGCTGGGCCAACATTGCTACCGCCGCACTGCTGTGCTTCTTCATCATTTTGCAGAGTGTGTTCGCATTCCTCAAAAACCGCAGCAAATGAGAGAAGAGGCCGCATTATGAAAGAATCAGAGATCCGGGAGGCCATTGCCTCCGGAAAAACGCAGCTTGGAATCGAGCTTGGCTCCACCAAAATCAAGGCGGTTTTAATTGACGCTACTTTTTCACCCGTTGCTTCCGGCAGCCACGACTGGAAAAGCACCTATGAAAACGGCAGCTGGACCTATTCGCTGGAGGAAGTCTGGAGCGGTCTGCAGGACTGCTACCGGAATCTGGCGGAGGATGTTCGGCGGCAGTACGGCGTACCTCTGACCACCGTTGGCTGCATTGGCTTTTCCGCCATGATGCACGGCTATTTACCGTTCGATCAGGCGGGGGAATTGCTCACGCCTTTCCGCACATGGCAGAATACCTCCACCGCTCAGGCCGCGGCGGAACTGTCGGAGCTGTTCCAATTCAACATTCCCCAGCGCTGGAGCATTGCCCATCTGGAACAGGCGATTCTCAACGGAGAGGAACATGTGTCCCGCCTTTCCTTTCTGACAACGTTGGCAGGCTATGTTCACTGGCAGCTGACGGGACAAAAGGTGCTGGGAATCGGCGATGCCTCCGGCATGTTCCCCATCGACAGCGATGTCGATGACTATGACGCCCGGAAACTGGAGCAGTATGCGCGGCGGAATGCGGATCGCGGCTATGGTTGGACGCTGCGGGATATTCTGCCGAAGGTGCTGCTGGCTGGCGACAGCGCCGGCTGCCTGACCGAAGCGGGCGCCAGAGCGCTGGACCCCACCGGTATTCTGCGCCCCGGTATTCCCGTCTGCCCGCCGGAAGGCGACGCGGGCACCGGCATGGCCGCAACCAATTCCGTTGCGAAACGAACCGGAAATGTCTCCGCTGGAACGTCGGTTTTCTCCATGGTGGTACTGGAAAAGGCGCTGAGCGCCTATTATCCGGAGATTGACATGGTGACCACCCCCGCCGGGGCTCCGGTCGCCATGGTACACTGCAACAACTGCACAAATGATATGAACGCATGGGTCGGGATGCTGGGCGAGCTTGCAGCGGCAATGGGTGCGTCCGGGGGAGCGGACGCACTCTACCCCCTCCTTTACAGGAAGGCGCTGGAAGGAGAACCGGACTGCGGCGGCGTGCTGCTCTACAACTATCTGGCCGGCGAGCCGATTACCGGCG
Source organism: Oscillibacter sp. (assembly GCF_040505565.1). Lineage (GTDB taxonomy): Bacteria > Bacillota > Clostridia > Oscillospirales > Oscillospiraceae > Oscillibacter. The sequence continues at coordinate 39,915 of NZ_JBEUWZ010000014.1, forward strand.
TGGAGACAGGCCACCCGCTGCTGCTCCGCTCCGCAGACAGCCGATTTACCCTTGCTAACTTCTGCCGCGCCAGTCTGTATGCCACACTGGCCACGCTGAAAGTGGGCATGGACATTTTAGTGCAGGAACACGTTGCACTGGATTGTCTCATGGGCCACGGCGGTCTGTTCCGTCAGGAGTGTGTCGGCGCAAAGTTCCTGGCCGCCGCAACAAACACGCCGGTGCAGACTATGAAAACCGCCGCCGTGGGTGGTCCTTACGGTATGGCACTGCTGGCATCCTATGCCGCAGACCGCCGCGCAGGCGAGACGCTGGAAAGTTTCCTCCAAAATCGCGTGTTTCATGACGCCGTGGTGCACACGACGCAGCCGGTTGCTGAGGACGTGGCGGCTTTCAGTGCATATCTGTGCCGCTTTAAGGAGGGCCTGGCCGTTGAAAAGGCCGCTGCCGTTTTAAAATAAGAGAATCGAGGAAATTGTCATGCTGAAGGATTATGAATTTTGGTTTGTTGTGGGCTCTCAGTTCCTGTATGGCCCGGAGGTGCTGGAAACCGTGGAGGCCCGCGCGAAGGAAATGGCGGAAAAGCTCAGCGCCGCTGAACAAATTCCCTGCAAAGTGGTCTATAAGGTAACCGTTAAAACCGAGTCGGAGTGCACAAGGGTCATGAAGGAAGCTAACGCAGATGACCGCTGCGCCGGCGTTATTACCTGGTGCCACACCTTCTCCCCGTCCAAGATGTGGATTCACGGACTGGGCCTGCTGCAAAAGCCCTGGTGCCATTTTGCCACTCAGTATAACCGGCATATTCCCAACGAGGAGATCGACATGGACTTTATGAACCTGAACCAGGCCGCCCACGGCGACCGGGAGCACGGGTTCATCGGCGCACGGATGCGGCTGGCCCGAAAAATCGTGGTCGGTTACTGGGAGGACGCGCTCGTCCAAAAGGAGCTGGGCGATTGGATGCGCGCCGCCGTGGGCGCGGCTTTTTCCAAAGATCTGCGGCTGATCCGCTTCGGCGACAATATGCGGGATGTGGCCGTTACCGAAGGCGACAAGGTGGAATCCGAGATCAAGCTGGGCTGGCAGGTGGACTACTGGCCCGTGGGCCATCTGGTGGAAGTGATGGACGCCGTTACAGAGACCGAGATTGACGAAAAACTGGCGGAGTACAGGGACCGCTACGACTTTGCCACCGATGATCTGGACTCCGTCCGCTATCAGGCAAAGGAAGAACTGGCCATCCGCAAAATCATGGAGCGGGAAGGAGCCCGGGGCTTTATCAACTCCTTTCAGGACCTTTATGGAATGCGGCAGCTGCCCGGTCTTGCCAGCCAGAACATCCTAGCTGACGGAATGGGCTACGGTGCCGAGGGCGACTGGAAGGTCTCCGGCATGACCGCCATCGTCAAGGCCATGGGCGAGGGGCTGAAAGGCGGCAGCGCCTTTATGGAGGACTACACCTATGATCTTGAGCCGGGGAAAGAGGTTTCCCTGGGCGCCCATATGCTGGAGGTTTGCCCCTCCGTCGCGGAGGAAAAGCCCCGTATCGAGGTCCATCCTCTGGGCATCGGCGGCAAGGAACCACCCGCCCGTCTGGTGTTTGAGGGGGCAGCGGGTAAGGGCTGCGTCGTCTCCCTGATCGATATGGGTGGCCGGATGCGGATGATCGTGCAGGACATCGAGTGCATCAAGCCGACACTGCCCATGCCCAATCTGCCGGTGGCCCGGGTCATGTGGAAGCCTGCTCCGGATCTTCTCACCGGCGTAAAGTGCTGGATTCTGGCGGGTGGCGCCCACCACAGTGTCCTGACCACGCAGGTCACCGCGCAGATGATGGAGGACTGGTGCGAAATTATGGGCATTGAGTTTGTCCATATCACCGCCGACACCACTTTCGAAAGACTCAAGCAGGAGCTGTTCTGGAATGAGCTGGCCTGGAAATTGAAATAAGGAGGCCTGTTATGCTGGAAGAACTGAAGCAGCAGGTTTGCGAAGCAAACCTGCTGCTGCCGAAGCACAATTTGGTGACCTTTACCTGGGGTAACGTATCCGGTATCGACCGGGCCTCCGGCCTTGTGGTCATCAAGCCCTCCGGCGTAGAGTACGATGACATGAAACCCGCGGACATGGTTGTGGTGGATCTGGATGGCATCGTGGTGGAGGGTTCCTATAAGCCCTCCAGCGACACGGCAACCCATCTGGTGCTGTACCGGATGTGGGAAAAGCTGGGGGGCATTGTGCATACCCACTCGCGCTGGGCCACCAGCTTTGCGCAGGCTGGACGGGGTATTCCTGCCATGGGTACCACGCAGGGTGACTATTTCTACGGTGAGATTCCATGCACCCGGTTCATGACACCGGCGGAGATCGGTTCACCCGATGACAAAAATAGCCCTTACGAGCGGAATACAGGCAATGTCATTGTGGAGACGTTCATTGAGCGTGGACTTGACCCGACGGCCGTTCCCGGCGTGCTGGTCAACAGCCATGGTCCTTTCAGCTGGGGGACCGACCCCCTTAACGCCGTCCACAACGCCGTCGTCATGGAAGAGGTTGCCTTTATGGATTTCCACGCGCTGATGCTGGAGCCGCGGCGAGGCGCTATGCAGCGGGAGCTGTTGGATAAACATTATCTCCGCAAGCACGGGGTCAACGCCTATTACGGGCAAAGCTAAGTTCTTTCACGTTGCAAACAAAGTTATCTTTCACGGCAATTTTTTATTGGTGCCGCAGAAGCCCACCTTTTGTATCATACAAAAGGTGGGCTTCTTGACAGTTTGAAAGCGCGGCGGCTGTTGTCGCTGCGCTCAGTTGACGGCTGCCAGCACTTATGCCGGCCTTGCTTTTTTGCTTTTGCCTCCGGGCGTAAGGCCTTGGAGACAATCCGCATCGGCAGGGAGGGCAGGCGGGGAAAATTCGCAGGAAAAATTACTGCAATTCAGTCAATTCGTGCAGACACTTGGGGCAGACGTTCTTGCCTTTGAACTGGACAATATCTTTGTTGCTGTCGCAGAAAATGCAGCTGGGTTTGTATTTTTTGAGAATGACGGAGGAACCTTCCACATAGATTTCCAATGCGTCCTTCTCAGCAATATCAAGTGTGCGCCGCATCTCGATTGGAAGTACAATACGCCCCAATTCGTCTACCTTCCGCACGATTCCGGTTGATTTCATAATTTGTCTCCTTTTTCACGGTTATTATTGTAATTCTTCGGCTAACTGACAATAACACAGAATGTAATATTTTGTCAATTCTTTTCGCAATCTTTTTACAAATATTCACATTTTTTTCATTCTTTGTATTCCTGATAAAAACAAAATCAGAAAATTTGATTTTGTAGATATTTCGTTTTTGCTCATTTTACATTGCATTTTTTCAATAGAGGGAGGTAAAAAATGGCTATGGCGGTTCTATGGACCGGAATGGTCGCACTATCCGTAGTATTTGGGATGCTGAATGGGCGCATGGAAGCGGTTTCCACGGCCGCACTGGCGGGAGCGGGGAGTGCAATTCAATTATGTCTCTCCATGGCGGGCGTACTTTGCCTTTGGAGCGGCGTCATGGAGATCATGAACCGGTGCGGAATGTCTGCGAAACTGGCGCGTGCGTTTCGCCCGCTGTTGAAGATACTGCTGCCCAACGCCAGCCGGGACAATGAGACGCTTTCGGCTGTCTCTGCAAATGTTTCAGCAAATCTGCTGGGGCTGGGAAACGCCGCCACTCCTCTGGGAATTCAGGCTGCCCGACGGATGGCCAGAGGGCAGGAGGGGGTTGCCAGCGACGAACTGTGCCTGCTGGTGGTGCTGAATACGGCATCCATCCAGATAATTCCGGCGACCATCGCGTCCGTCCGCGCCGCTGCCGGCGCCGCGGCGCCGTTTGATATTTTGCCGGCGGTGTGGTTGTCGTCGGTGCTGAGCGTGACGGCCGGGCTGGCGGCGGCAAAGACTCTGGCCTTTCTGGGCAGGAGGAGAATATGAGCCTTTCTGCGATGGTGGTACCCGGTCTGCTGGCGGGGACAGCAATCATTGCCCTTTGGCGGCGGGTGGATGTTTACGGTGCGCTGACTGCCGGAGCGGGAGAGGGCCTGACGGTGCTTTTGCGCATTGCCCCGGCGCTGGTGGGGCTGATGACTGCCGTGGCCATGTTTCGGGCTTCCGGGGCGATGGAGTGGCTGTCCGGACTGTGTGCGCCGCTGCTGGAAAAGGTGGGAATTCCTGCGGACTTGACACCCTTGATGCTGATTCGGCCCATTTCCGGCAGCGGAGCGTTGGCTGTGGGCAGCGAGTTGATGAAAACTTATGGCCCGGATAGTTATACGGGGCGGGTGGCGGCGGTAATGTTGGGCAGCACGGAGACTACATTTTATACCATTGCCGTCTATTTTGGCGCTGCCGGAATTACCCGCACCAGACATACCATACCGGCGGCGCTGACTGCCGATCTGGTGGGGTTTATCGGCTCCGCGCTATCGGTACGAATTTTTTTCGGCAGGTAAGGCTTTTGCGGCGGGCTGACGATATGCATACAGACTGGAGAATCGATATTACACAAGCAATTAACGGGAGAGGCATCACAGATGTGACGCCTCTCTTGTTCAATGCTTTGAGTAAAAAGCGAATCGCCGAAGAAGACAAACGTACTGCTTTCACAGAGAACGGAACGCGCCGGTTTACAAAAACGAGTGATCGAAACCGTGAGGCAGCAGCTCTTTCAGGGTAAGGGACATTTCCTCGCCCTTGCCGTTGAGGCAGATGACCTCCATCTGAGGCGCGAACTCCTGCATGAACTGTCTGCACATGCCGCAGGGCACACAGTAGTCCTCGCTTCTTCCGGCCACCACGATGCGGACAAAGTCCCGGTGCCCCTCGCTGATGGCCTTGCCCATGGCGGTGCGCTCCGCGCAGGTGCCCACGGGGTAGGCCGCGTTTTCAATGTTGCAGCCGGTAAATACCGTGCCGTCTGCGCATTCCAGAGCCGCGCCCACTGGAAAGTGGGAGTAGGGGCAGTAAGCTCTGTCCAGCATCCGGACCGCCGCGGCTTTCAGTTCCTCACGCGTCATACAAACAACTCCTTCAAAAGTTATTTCCAGTCAATCTGCCGCTGAGGCCGGACGTTCACATCCATGATATCCTTTGCGTCGTAGAATTGCAGATATCGGTCCCGGGAGTGTCGCAGGGTGGTGCCATCCGGGTGGAGCCGGTCGCAGATCACCGCGCAGATGTCCTCTTTAATATAGCTGAAGCTCTCAATGCCCACGGAGGCAAAAACCCGAAAACCTTGACTTTGCAGGTACCGGAATACCGGGCCGGTTTTTTTCCAGTCGTCGCCGTCCGGCCGCTCTCCATGGGGATAAAACAGAATCGTAGTGGGTCCCACAAGGCTGCCCACCTCGTCGAACCACCGCTTCGTGTCCGCCTGAATTGTCGCCATGGACTTGGTGCCCAAGCGGATATGCCCCCAGGTGTGGCTGCCAAAGGTCCAACCGGTGCGCTTCAATTCCGCAATGACGGGCTTTACCGCCTCAATTTCCTTTTGCCGTTGGGTCTCCTGCGCCGCTGTCCAGCTTTTGGTATCTGTCTGGGTGCGATAACCCAAAATGCCGCAGTACCCCGTCAGAGACAGACAGCCCTTGGCGCCGAAAGGAGAGAAATCCGGGTGCTCCCTGACGAACTTGTCCAGAATGGGAAGGGCATCCAGATCCTGAGAGACGACCTCGTTGCCCTGGGGGTCCTTGCCCTCGCTCCAGATCAGGCCGTCGTCCCCCACAATCAATTTATAAGCGAAGCCGTTCTCCAGCATATAGGGATAATAGTTTACGTCATCATAGGAGAGAATCAGGGGCTTTTTCCCCTCGGGCAGGTACAGGGTGTTTCGGACCATGGTGGGCTGGCCGTCCGCACCTGTGGTTTCGCTCCACACGTCGTTGATGTCCACCAGTATATAGCCCTTGTCATAAATACTTTGCAAAATTTTGTCGTATTCATCCACGGTGACCATATAGTCATCCAGGCCGTTAGACTCGGCGTCCCCGTCGAAAGCCAGCTGGGGATAGGCAATCACCGGATGAAAAAACAGGTGCTCCACCACGCCGTCCCATGCGGTGTAAGGGACACCGTCAACCATGTCGCCGGCGGGCTCCACAGTGGGGTCTGAAATGGTATATGGCTCCACCTGCGGGGCTTCCGGTTCACTGGAGGCGGAGGAAGCGGCAGAGGAGCCGCCGGAGCCACTTCCGCTGCCGGAACCGCCGGAAGCGGGAGAGACCGCGCCGCAGGCGGCCAGAGATGTCAGCATGGCAAGCGCAAGCAAAAGCGGCAGGAATCGACGCATAGAAAAAGACATCCTTTCTGAAATTCAACTCGGTATGAAGCAGTATATCAGTTTGTTCGACAAAATAAAACACAAAAGGGTGACAAATTTACATTTTTACCAGTTTACAACGGCGTTTCTGGCGGAACCCAGAATGCGGCAGCTTTCAATCCGCCAAAATGATACAAAAAATATTTTGTATCATACTTGACAAGTAGGAAAACTGTGATATATTCAAATCATAGTAAAGAAATATGAAATAGAAGGAGGAACCGTATATGCGTGTTTACGCCGATAATGCGGCAACGACTGCCGTCAGCGATGCGGCGGTGGCCGCCATGCTGCCCTGTTTTCAGGAGTTTTACGGAAATCCGTCCAGCTTGCACACTATCGGTCAGCGGGCGGCGGAAAAGCTGTCCGTGGCCCGACAGATTTTTGCACAGAGGCTGAACTGCGATCCCAGCGAAATCACATTTACCTCCGGAGGCAGCGAGGCGGACAATCAGGCCCTGCGCTCCGCCGCCGCGGCGGGAGCGAAAAAAGGAAGAAAGCATATCATCTCCACAGAGTTTGAGCACCACGCTATTTTGCATACGCTGGAGCGGCTGGAAAAAGAAGGGTTTGAAATTACGCTGCTGAAGATCCCTAAATCCGGCGTGATCTCTCCGGAACAGGTACGGGAAGCCCTCCGCCCCGATACCTGCCTTGTGAGCATTATGTTTGCCAACAATGAAATCGGCACCATTCAGCCTATTTCCGAGATCGGCAGGCTCTGCCGTGAAGCAGGGGTGCCCTTCCACACCGACGCGGTGCAGGCGGCGGGGCATCTGCCCATTGATGTGAAGAACATGAATATCGACCTGCTGAGCCTGTCCGCCCACAAATTCCACGGGCCCAAGGGCGTCGGTGTCCTATACGCCAGAAAGGGCTGCGTTTCTCTGGTGAACGTGATTTACGGCGGCGCGCAGGAGCGGGGAAAGCGGGCCGGGACTGAGAATATCCCCGGCATTGTGGGCTCCGCAGCGGCGTTTGACGAGGCCTGCGCCAGCATGGAGAAAAACGCGGTGAAGATGACCGCCCTGCGGGATAAGCTGATTGACGGACTGACAAAGATTCCTCACAGCATTCTCAACGGCGAGCGGGAGCGAAGGCTTCCCGGCAATGTGAATCTGTGCTTCGAGGGGATCGAGGGGGAGTCGCTTTTGCTGCTGTTGGATCAGGAGGGCGTGTGCGCGTCCTCGGGAAGCGCCTGCACCTCCGGGTCCCTGGACCCCAGCCACGTGCTGCTGGCACTGGGCCTTCCCCACGAGGTGGCCCACGGGTCGCTGCGCCTGAGTCTGAGCGAGTACAACACAGAGGAGGAAATTGACCACATTCTGGCGGTGACACCGGGGATCGTGGAGTATCTGCGAAACATCTCTCCGGTGTGGGACGAGCTGGAGCATGGGCAGCGGAAACATATTATTTGAATTAGAAAGAGGCGTTTGAAAATGCTGTACAGTGAAAAAGTGATGGACCACTTCCAGAATCCCCGGAATGTGGGAAAAATGGACGACGCCGACGGCGTCGGCGAGGTGGGAAACGCCAAGTGCGGCGATATCATGCGGATGTATATCAAGGTGGACAAGGATACCCAGACCATCAGCGATGTGAAGTTCAATACCTTTGGCTGTGGCAGTGCCATAGCCACCAGCTCCATGGCCACGGAGATGATTAAGGGAAAGCCTGTCACGGATGCGCTGGCTCTTTCCAACAAGGCCGTGGTGGAGGCCCTGGACGGCCTTCCGGCCTATAAGCTCCATTGCTCCGTTTTGGCGGAGCAGGCGGTAAAGGCCGCGGTGAAGGACTACTACGACAAAAACGGGATTACCTATGGCAAAGAGCTGAATATCTGCGACCACGACTGCGAACACTGCGCGGGAGAGTGAGACCGCAGAAAAACGGGAGACCGGCGCAGCCGGCCTCCCGTATGTGTTGGTTTGAAAGCAAGCCGCTCAGCGCCAGAGAGAATATACAGTTGCCTTTCTAAAAAAACGCTCCGCTTTCACCGAATTTTTTTAAAAGTATGGACAGCCGTCTAAAAAACGGCTGTCCATTTTATTAGATTCGAGTGGTGGGCCTGCCCCGGAATTCACACAACACGCGCAAGACTTCATATAATGGAATGGACATTGAATTGTCCGACAACTCAGCATAATATTTTATGATGAAGGTGTGTTATGGCCACTTCACTTTTGAAACTATCAATGACTGCCTTGGCGCCGACAACCACCGCCAAGCCAACCGCGCTTCGCTTCTTCAATACGGCTCCGACGGGCGGGTATACCGGCGCCGCCACCTATACGATTGACGACACGGACTGGATCGACGACACCGGAACTGGCGTCGCGGCAGGCGGACTGGTGCCGGCCACCGCAAATAACGGCTATTATAACCTGTTTATCAACGGCCAATTGCAGGAAGGCAATGTGGTAACTACCGTTACCACTACTGCGGTTACCATCACCTTTAGCGCGGCAACCACCATTGAAGAGGGAAAGATCATCACTCTGGCTGTCACCAACTTTGCCCCGGAGACAACTGCGCCTGTCATTACCGGCTGATTGCATCAAGTGGAATGAGACCAAAGACCGTTAGGTAATTGGTCGGGCAACAACTTCGGGAGTTCTCGGGGTTGTTGCTACATAGCATCGGCAGGCATTCAAACGAAAGTCCCTTCATCATTTTCAGAAAAATGGAGCAATTATTATGTCACAGTGCGATTCGCCTTTCATCATCTGCCTGCTGACGGATGAAAACGGAAAATTGGTCAGCACATCTGATCCGAGTGGCCTTGCGTTTACGGTATTGTGTTCAACTAAGAAATGCCTGGGAACGGATTCCCTTACGGAGAAGAATTTGGTTACCGTTTCCATCAAAGGCTATATCGTTGTTTATATCCAGGGGAAAGAGAAGTCTTCCCCCATTCCGTTTTATGCAGTTAAACACATCTGCATTGATGTCCCCAAAGGAGCATTTTTGGACTTTTCAGTTAAGAAATTCCATTGCTGCGGCGTTCCGGTCCTATTGGAAAATGAAATTGCCCAGATAGACGTTCTGATTGACTTTGAAACAGAAGCAAGATCCTGCGCTTACGTCGATGTTTTGGTCCAGCCGGCCGAATCCGCGGTTTGTGAAAAAATTCTGATCAGCGTACTGAAAATCTATGACGCTGTCTGCTTCAATACGTGTATCCCTGTGATCTATGATTTGCTGCTTTCGGCAATTATTTATCAGTATAATGCGTTATCTGATGGAGTAAAAACGGAATACACGAACCAGGATGAACTCACGGAATATGGACACGAGGGAATTCTTTCTCCCACCAGCGTCTCCTATTACAATTTGTTTGTGAACGGGATGTTGCAGCCCAATGTCAATTATGCCATCTCGGAGGGCCAGCTGAAATTGCTGACCAACGACGTTCCGGAAAAAAATGAAACGATCATTCTGACGTTTGTTACCTTCGGTCAAAACCACGGGAAAGCAGTTTATGTCATGGACAATAAATACGTCACGGTTTCAGACGGGAGCAAAATGGTATTTACAAACAACGACGAATTGGTTGAATATGGGGACAAAGGTATCCCTTCGCCGGACGCAGTGTCATATTTCAACCTCTATATAAACGGCACTTTGCAGCCGAACACAAATTTTATTGTTGCGGAGGACCATCTTGAACTGACCACAACAAATATCCCTCCCACCGGAGCGATGATTGTTCTTGAATCCGTCGTCATCAAGGATTCAGAGGATCTGCTGCTCAAAGCGGAGGTGTATGCCTACAACGCCTATTCAAACGGAAATAAGATCTATACGGATCAGGAAGAAATTACAATGTACGGGACCAAGGGAATCTCTGCCCCGCAGCTGAGTTCCTATCAGAACCTGTTTGTCAACGGAGTCATTCAGCCGCAGATTAATTACTCGGTCCAGGAGGGCCGACTCACGCTCAATACGATTGAAGCGCCCAATCCGCGCGTTCCCATCACGCTGCAGTTTGTAAGAGTTTTTTTATCGTAAGTTATAAAACCTTTCAATCCTTTTCCCGCAGCAGGCTACGCTTGCCGCGCTGATTGGAAACGTCCAAGCTTTCAGAGTTCCGTTTTGGCTGAGCCTAAGGCGGGCGGTAATGGTACGCTTCACAGCCCAAGCGCAAGATACAAACGTCAAGGAGCAGAGAAAAAGCTTGTGCAATAAAATAAAACGGTGTATGATAAATTGCATATATCATTTTCACGGCTGCAAGGTGCGGCTCTCAGAGCAGATATTACCCTGCGGCAAGGAACAGTCCTGAGCGCCCCCCTTCAATTCAGGAGGTTTCCAAATCATGAGCTTTAACGATGTTCCCTTTTTCTTCGGCTCCGCAGCGGGCGGGTTTATTTTGATGGCGGCTGTCGGCATTCAGGCGGCTGTAGCCCTTTTTTCCTCCATTCCGCTGACCCGTCGGCGTAAGGAGACCTGCCCCGACTTTAATATCCGCGCGGCTTACCGCCGAATAGCTCAGGTCTCCAGCCTGTCGATTATTCTCTGCGCCGTCGTTACCGCCCTGGTCATCCATTTTGGCTCCACCGGCATCATCGCGGGATACGGGCTGGGCTTCATTCTGGCATTTGCTCTGAATCTGAAGAGGATGTCCCCTAACAACGAGCAGAATCGGAAAAGCTACGAGGAATCCTACGCGGACTGTTACCCTGCCTCCGATGCCACCCCGGACGACACTGCGGCTCATAAGCGAGCAGTAGGGGGATTTGAAAGTGCCGAGGGTGAAGACAGTTCGGACGGACAATAATCAGACATTGCCTTGGCGGTATCGCCCCATGGGAGTTTCTTTCTCCCGTGGGGCTTCTTTTCATGTTGAAATTTGTAATATATTGGTATATGCTATATGGGATAGTCAGTGAATGCGGCAAAGAACCTTTTTTGAGCGGTTTTGTTGAAATATCCCACGCTTTAATTCGGCGTTCAAGATCGATGACTGTTCATGGATTCTATCACAAAAGGGGTAAAATGTGAAAAAACATATATTGCTGCTCAGCAGTCTGGCCATCATTTTTTCGATTGTAATTGGATTTGTTGGCATCGTCTATAAGGATACAACGGCGTATCAGGATCTGGCGGAAAAACACATGGAAAATGTCTTGAGTCTTGCAGATAAAGACATTTCAAGCCATATTGAGGACACTATGACAAAGCCCGTGATGGTCTCAAAAACAATGGCGAATGATGAATTCCTAAAGAATTGGCTGATGCAGGAACCGGAAAACGTCAAAAATGATACATACCTGAAACAGTTATACAGCTACCTGAAGACATATCAGGAAGAGTACGACTATACAACTGTATTCTGCGTTTCTTCACAGACCGGAAATTATTATTATCAGGACGGCTTGAACAAAACTCTTTCCAAGGAAGATACGCACGATATCTGGTATTATAATTTTATCGGGTCCGGGCACGAGTATGATTTGGAAGTCGATACAAATCAGACGAAAAACGATTATATTACCGTATTTGTAAATTTTCGCATTGAGAACAATAACGGAGAACTCCTGGGTGTGATTGGCGTGGGGCTTCAGGTTGACGCACTGGAAAATACCGTTTGCTCTTATGAGAAGGACTATGGCCTTTCCGTTTATATTATAAATACATTGGGGGCAAGAACATCCTTTACAGGTGATACAAATATTTTTATTAGAGAAGACGATTTGCCAAAGCTAACTGGAATTACAAATAGAATAAAGTTAAACAAGTCCGAAGCTCCCATATTACAATGGTATTCTTCAGACGGCGAAAGAAAGTGCCTTATAACGAAGTATAACGAAACTCTGGGCTGGCACTTTATACTGGAGATGGATACCAGTTCAATCAGCAGCGTGTTTCAGGATAGAGTCAAGAGTAATATCCTTTTTATGCTCGTTGCAACGATTGCCTGCACAATGGTTTCAACAACTGTTTTCATCAATTATAATCAGCGTGTCATTACGATAGAGAATACAGATGAACTGACCGGACTTCCAAATAGAAAGCAATTCGCTAAACTGTATTTGCGGTTTATCCGTAAATACAAGAATCGAAGAAAGACCTTGGTTATGTTCGATATTGACCACTTTAAAGGGATTAACGACACCTATGGTCATATATTTGGAAATGAAATTCTCTCAATTGTGGGGGAGGAGTTACGCAAAGCAATCAGCGGGGATGGCATTGCGGCGCGATGGGGCGGAGACGAATTTCTGAGTATATTGACCGTGGAACCGGATCAAGCGAAACAAATCATGGAGCGTTTAATGGACTCGCTCAAAAACCAGGAAAAGGGTGAATCCTACAACGTGACTGTCAGCGTGGGAATTATAGAGGTAGACAAAAAGCTTGGCATGGAGCAGCTCATCAAAAAAGCCGATGAGGCTCTGTATCAGTCAAAAGAGAATGGCCGAGATCAGATATCGATTGTGCATCAGCAGGAATAGTTCTGTTACCCCCTGCGCCATGCTTGAACGGCTGAGCGCCGACGGAGAATTGAAAACCATCGCCAGACCTTGTTGTGGTCAGGGGAAGCGGGGAAACAAGCCATATGCTCCGGGATTCATGCAAAGGAAACCGATTCTGCGCTGTCTGCAGGTTTCTGCGGACAGCGCAGCTTTTTAATCGTTGTGCATTGTTGTCTAAAAAAAGCGGATTCCCCGGGTGGGCGCGGGCTGATCATTGATTAAAACTGCAATGTTGTCAGAGTAATTGTTTGTTACCGCAATATCAATCTTTCCGTCTCCGTTGAAATCCGCGCTGACCAGCTTTGAAGGATAGTTGCTTACAGAGAAGAACTGTGGTTCCTGAAAGGTACCGTCTCCGTATCCGGACAGTACTGCTACTTCGTTTGTCAGCGGATTGGTAACTGCCAGATCTAACTTGAAGTCGCCGTTATAATCGGCTACCGTAATGCCAAGGGGTCCGGAACCGGCCGCATATAATGCCGGAGGCTGAAAGGTTCCGTCTCCGTTCCCCATCAGGATGGCAACACTATCCGTATTATTGTCTGTAATCGCTAAATCAATCTTTCCGTCCCCATTGAAGTCGGCGGCTACCACATAGGCAGGTCCGGAACCGGCGGGGTATAATACGGAAGCATCAAATGTTCCATCTCCGATTCCAAGTAATATGGAAACCGTATCATCGCTGTTCACTACCGCAAGGTCCAATTTGCCATCGTTGTTAAAATCGGCAGCAACCAAACCATCCGGGTATGGGCCTACGGGATAAAAGACGACTGGCAGAAATGTACCATCCCCAACCCCAAGCAGTATGCCGACAGCGTCTCCGGAAATATCGGTTATTGCAATATCTACTTTCCCATCTCCGTTAAAGTCCGCAGATATAATTCCGACTGGATTAGAACCGGCAGGATATCCGGCAGCGGTCTGAAAAGTACCATCACCATTTCCCATTAAAACTGCAATATCACCACCATTGGAATCTGCCACCGCAAGATCGGTTTTCCCATCATTGTTAAAATCGGCAGCCGTTATCCCCGTAGGATTAATACCTACAGAATATGGTACCGGAGCCTGAAAGGTACCGTCTCCGTATCCAAGCAGAACTTCTGCATTCCAGCTTTGGATGGACGGCGTAGCCAGGTCCACATTCCCGTCGCCATTGAAGTCGGCACTAGCTATGCCGTATGGAGACTCTCCTGCAGCATAATATGCGGCAGGTAAAAAAAAGACAGCCATTGCATATTCTCCTTAATTATAAGCTGGAACTTCCAACCCATTATATGCAACTTTTTTTAAAAGGGAATAAAAGTACGGATACAGCGCCTGAGATTTGGCGATCCTTGGAGATAAAAAGGCGGTGCCAGGCTGGCACCGCCCTCAACGCGCAGTTTTATAGTCGGCGTTTCAAAAATGCTCTTTTCAAAGTCGACTATGTCAGTGTCTTCGGTTCGACTACTTGTTAAAGGAGTTATACCAGCTTCATGTCACCGTCCTTCACCCATCCAGCCCTACGGCACAGGGCGTTGATGGCGGGGGCGAGAATAGCGGGCAGGACAAAGCAGATCAGAATCAGCCCCAGCCATTCTGTAGCGCCGGGGACGATTGGGGCGGCGCCTGCATTTGCGGCGGCCTCGCTGGGGGTGACCCAGCCGGAGTACAGGCCGATTTGGCCCACCAGGCCGCAGGTCCCCATTCCGGAGGCCACGGGTGGGCCGTTCATTTCCAGTTTGAATAGGCATGTGGCGATAGGGCCGGTGATGGCCGAGACCGCGGTGGGAGCGATCCAGATGCGGGGGTTTCGCACGATATTGGGCATCTGGAGCATGGATGTGCCCAGCCCCTGAGACACAAGACCGCCCCAGCCGTTTTCCTTAAAACTCATAACGGCGAAGCCCACCATCTGGGCGCAGCAGCCCGCCACAGCGGCCCCGCCTGCCAGCCCCACCAAGCCGAAGGAGGCGCAGATGGCAGCGGAGGAGATGGGCAATGTTAGCGCCACGCCCACGGTGATCGAGACGAGGATCCCCATCAGGAAGGGCTGGAGGTCGGTGGCCCACATGATAAAGCTACCCACGGCCATGGCCGCCGCGCCGATGGCGGGGGCAATCAGCTTGGCCAGGGATACGCCCACAAAAACCGTGACGGCGGGGGTGACAAGGATATCCACCTTCGTTTCCTTGGACACGGCCTTGCCGAACTCGGCGGCGATGATGGCGATGAACAGTACGGCCAACGGGCCGCCCGCGCCACCCTCCTTGTTGGCGGCCCAGCCCACCGCTGCCAGGGAATAGAGCACCAGGGGGTCGGCCTTAAGTGCGTAACCAATGGCCACGGCCATGGCAGGACCGGCCATTTCGAAAGCGTATTGTCCGACGTCGACAAGAAACTGCCAGCTGATCTGCTGACCCAGCGTTTTAAGAATCGTGCCGATGAGCAGGGAACAGAACAGACCGTGGGCCATATAGCCCAGGGCGTCGATGCCGTAGCGATGGGCGGAGATGACGATGTTTTTGCGGGCTAGGAACGCACGAAAGTTTCTCATAGAGGACACCTGCTTTCAAAAAAATCCAATGTACATATATGTGTCATGACACATATATGTACATTGGATTTTACATCGGACGAGCTATCTTGTCAACTGTCAATCCGACAAAAGAATTCCCAGTTTCTGCAGAACGGCCAGTACTCTTTGAAATGCCGCCTCGTTGGGGCAGGCGAGGGTGTGGAGGTGGATCCCCTCGGTCAGGTCGGACAGAGGCCTGGCATCGGAGCGGTCGCACCGGCACAGGAACTCCTCCACGTCATAGCGGCTGGACATCCGCAATGGGCCGGTCAGCTGGCCGTAGATGGGGTGCTCTACGATCACATCCAGAACGGTGCAGCCCTGATCCACCATGGCGTTGAGCTCCGAGCGCATCCCGGCGGCGTCGTGGCGGCACGCCACCTGATGCAAAAGGCCCGGCGCCACCTGCCCGGTCACATATCCCCGGGGCGTAGCGGACACATTCAGTCCTCCAGCACGCAACAGGGCCACATCTCCCACGATCACCTGACGGCTGACGCCCAGCCGCGCCGCCAGCACCGATGCGGAGACCGGCTGGTCCGCCTGTTCCAGAAAGCATCTGATTGCCGCTCTGCGTTCCTCTGCCCGCATGTTCCGTTCCTCCTGTCCTGACAGCTGTCAGGTGCTGTTTTCAAACAGTGTATCACACCTGCGCCGCTCTGACAACCATCCCCGCTGCTTTTAGAGGGAGAGCTGAAGCAAAAAATTCTGCGCACCTACCTCCTTACCCAACATAAAAAAGCCCTGTAACCATGAGGTTACAGGGCTTTCTGATAAGCAGATTATCTCTTGGAGAACTGAGGCGCGCGGCGGGCGGCCTTCAGACCGTACTTCTTGCGTTCCTTCATACGAGGGTCGCGGGTCAGGAACCCGGCCTTCTTCAGGACGGGACGGTTGTCTTCGCTGACCAGCAGCAGGGCACGGGCGATACCGTGCCGCAGAGCGCCGGCCTGACCGGACACGCCGCCGCCGGTGACGGTGGCGACAACGTCCATCTTACCAGTGTTGTCGGTGGCCTCCAGAGGCTGACGTACCACCATCTTCAGGGTGTCCAGACCGAAATACTCGTCGATGCCGCGGCCGTTGACGGTAATGGAGCCGGTACCGTTGGGGAACAGGTGAACGCGGGCGATAGAGGACTTTCTCCGGCCGGTGCCGTACAGATAGGGCTTCTTAGACTGATACATTCTGTTCTTCCTCCTTATTCCGCGTCGAGCGCCACGGGCTTTTGTGCCTGCTGCTCGTAGTTTTCATCGGCATAGATGTGCAGGCGGGTCAGGGAAGTGCGGCCCACGACGTTCTTGGGCAGCATGCCGCGGACGGCTTCGCGCATGGCGAGCTCCGGCTTTTCCTGCATCAGGATGCGGTAGGGAGTCTCTTTCAGACCGCCGATCCAACCAGAGTGGGTCCGGTAAATCTTCTGGGTACCCTTGTTGCCGGTCAGCACTGCCTTGCTGGCGTTGATGATGACGACAAAATCACCGCAGTCAGCGTGGGGAGTAAAGGTGGGCTTGGTCTTGCCGCGCAGAATGTCGGCAGCCCGAACAGCCGTCTTGCCCAAGGGCTTGCCGGCGGCGTCCAGGATGTACCACTTGCGCTCAATATTGGACGCATTCGCCATAAAAGTGGACATATTTTTTCCTCCGTATATGAAATTCTTGATTTTCTTTACAAACCTGACGGTTCAGGGTAAAATCAAAGCAAGATTATTTATAACACTCGTTCCTCTTAAAGTCAATACGAAATCGATTTAGTATTGATGTACCTCGTTATATCTTTTGATTACTATTAATATCTCTCAAAATCTAACTTTTGTTTTTAATCTTGCATAGAAAAACGGAGACGGCGCGCCGCCTCCGCTCTGAATCATATGTAGCCGCTACAAGATCCACTGTACCAACAACAGCAGCACAAATCCGGGCAGACCCAAAATCCCCACGATCAGGGCGTTCCAGAGATTCAGCCCCAGTGTGATGCCGGTCAACGGGGCCGTCAGGCCCGCGAGGTACAGGGCAAGAAAGCCAAGAAGCGTATTGATCAGCAGCTTCAGAGCCAACCGCAGCGGCGCTTTGAAAATACGCAGCAGAGCTGCCAGCAGAAACACCGCCAGCAGTCCCACCATGACTTTTTGACTCAGGTCCATGTGGCGGCCTCCTCCGTCTTTGCCATCGCTGCCGTGTCGGGGCAGCGGGCCTTGATCGCGCGGATCAGGTAATTGCACCGTGCTTTGGCGGCGCTGATCTGGAAAATGCAGGATTCAACCAATTCCGGGTCTGTGGCCAGATCGAACTGGCGATATGCCAGAGACAGCTCGCCCTGAGCCGCCTGCAACTCGCCTTGCAGGACCGCCAGTATGGGATCCTGCGCGGGACGTCTGGAAAAGAACGCGTTTTTCATACGACTCCCCCATTCCTTACGCTCTATATCTTACGGGGAGTTTGGACAATTATTCCAATTTTTAAACAGGAGAAAATTGCATGGAGCACGAGAGTTATATGCGCCGGGCGCTTATCCTGGCCCGGGAAGCGGCGGCGGCCGGAGAGGTGCCGGTGGGCTGCGTCATCGTCCGGAACGGCGAGATCATTGGCGAGGGCCGCAACCGCCGCGAGGAATTGGCTTGCGCCGCTTCTCACGCGGAGATGGAGGCCATTGCGGCCGCCAATACGCGCCTTGGCAGCTGGCGACTGGACGGCTGTACGCTGTATGTGACGCTTGAGCCTTGCCCTATGTGTGCCGGAGCGATTCTGAACGCCCGAATTGCCGAAGTCTTTTACGGTGCGCGGGACCCGGCCTTCGGGGCCTGCGGCGGCGTGACGAATTTGTTTATGGAGGACTTTCCCAACCGACCGGCGCTGGTGGGCGGCGTGCTGGCGGAGGAATGCCGGACAGTGCTGGGGGCGTTTTTTCAAAGACTCCGTAGCGACAGGGAAGCCTGCAAGTAGAAATTCACCGAATACGCTCAGAGATTTAAGACTTTTGCAAATTTTTTTCTACCAATACCAATTGATACAAGGCATACTGCGTCGCAACTGTGAACAATAAAAACCCGAGGAGCAAAACGCTCCCCGGGTTCCTTTTATATATCCATCTTGCGGGGCCAAGATGGGTTATTAAAGTGGCATGGAGACCGCCCACATATATAATACTAAGAGAAACCCCATCAAAAAATATCAATACCCTTGCCCCTGTTGTTCTTATATCTCGCATATATTTCAAAAAAGACTGACGTTGCCGCATCAATTATTGTGAAACCAGAAATCAAAGAGAGTGTGCTAAAGTCACTGGTAATCAAATATTTTGAACTAATACCAAACGCCCCAGCAATTAGCGAAATGCCATATTCTATATATGTTGGGAGCCTAATATAGTCAACAATCTGCTCTCTTTTTGGATTTCCATAAAAGGCAAAGCGGGCTACGCATATAAAAAGCAAATCCAAAAGCGTAAATACTTTATTAACCCAATCTATTGAAACCGGGAAATACCTCGAAATAGCTGCTACTAAAAGAGCTTGCCACACAGTGAACAGGATTAAATATCCTATAAATTTATATACCAAAAATCTTTCTTTTAGTATTGTTACAACAACTCCTGTCATAACAAATAGAAAATCACATATAACAAACAATGAAAGTGTGTCTGCTAGCTTACCAGATTTTACATAAATTATATGTAGAGTGATAATTTCTTGTAATATAAAAATGCTAAAAAAACACCGATCTCTTATAGCACGATTCATTTTTGAGACCTCCGTACTAAATTTTATGTATCGAGCAAATTAGATGCAACAGAATAACGGCTTTATCCATCAAGACTATACCGATGTTTTACAAAATTCAACTGTTTTTTAGATATTACGCCTAAATAGGACACAAAAACCCCCTCAGAACTTACTGTTTGGTAGGTCGCGGGGACCCGGAGAGCAAACGCTCTCCGGGTCCCATTTATCTCTCCCATTTTCCCTTTGCTATGTCCATCTCGCAGGCTACCCCGGGGTGGGCTTTCAGGGCCGCACGGTAGTCCTTGATCGCTTGCGCCCGCTCTGTGCCGGCGTACTTGGTGCTTTCAATCAGTTCCGGGGCTATACCGTCCTCGTGGTAAACCCTCCAGATGCAAAGGAAATAAAACTTCTTTTCACCATATCGAACCTCGCGTTTGAGTGTGATTTTAAGATCATAGGTGGCTGAGTATAGCTGCTGCATCCGGGCGAAAAGCTCTGCCCTGTAGTCCTGCATCTGCGCAATCTCCGCTTGCAGCTCCGCGATATATTTCTCCGTCTGCTGGTCCAGGTATTGGCAGCGCTCAATGGTGTTGAGAGTGGACGGCTTTTGAATGTAATTTTGCACCCTCCGCTCTGTTGCGTTCCAGCGTGTCCAGTCAATCACAGCTTACGACTCCTTCGGTTTCGCAGACTCCGGCCAAAATCCCCAGATTGCGCGAATTCTCTTTTCTTTTAAGTCATAGACAAGTGCAGCCTCATCAACTCCTACATCTTCCGGTCTAAAAGACAACTTTTGAAGTACCGCGGCGCTTGCTTCTTCCAGGGTCTTGTAGTCGCGCTTTTCGTCGGCTCCAATGTCCCTGCTGTATGTGATTACTTGATATCTGTTCATGATGTTTCCTTTCTGCGGGGGCCTTGCGGCCCCCGCTGTTATCGTCAGGCCGGCAGCTGGTCGGCGCGAGTGTTCACGCTGTTGAAGCGTTCACTACCGTACTTCCCCCGGATGTGGTCCATGCTGTAATGGCTCTTATGCCATTTGGCGCCGTCCTCGGCAAAGTGCCAGCTCCAGAGCTTTTTTGTGGCGGACCAGCGGCAGCCTGCAGCTTTCAGCGCGTCCTTGTGTTTCATGGTCTCGCCGCCGATCCAGAGCCAGCGCCCGCACAGCTCCACGGTCAGGCCGTCCATGTGAAGCAGCACGTTGATGATCTGGATGAAGTCCTCCGGGGCCTCGGTGGTGGCCTGGGACGTGCCGGTGGTATCTTCGGCGGCGCGTTCGTTCTGGCCGCGTTTCAGGACTTCAAAACGGGCCTCATACTCGGCATTAACTGCCTGCATGGTGGCGGTGTCGCCGCCCAGGTCCGGGTGATACTTCATCGCCGCAGCCTTATAGGATTTCTTCAACTCGTCCAGCGTCTTGCAGTTCTCAAAAAACTTTGTCATGGTGAGTTCCTCCTTGATGTATTGGTTCCTGGAATAGGGCCGATGCGCTCGACCCTTTAGGGGCAGCAGATTTTCATTGACAGATGGGGCGGCCCGTACTCTGGTAATACTGGCGGCCAAGCTCGCCATCCTCAGAGGTCAGAGACTGGAAAAGCTCCGCGCTGTCATAGGTGCCGGACTGCTTTACGCTCCAGATGCAACGATCCCAGCGTCCCCGGTGCTTCTCATACCGGTTCACGGCCTTGAAAAAGGCAACCACAGCGGACTGTTCCGCGCCGATCAGAGAGCAGGCACCCCGCAGTGCGTCCCAGCGGGCGTATTCTACCCCATCAAGCTTCCAATAGCGGGCGTACTGTTCGCGGGTCCAGTCCGCCGCGTAGTGTGAGGTCAGGGACTTTGAAAAGAGCTTGAGTTCTTCAGAGGCGGCGAAAGCATCGGCGGCTATCTGACGCAGGGCTTCAATGTTGATTCTGTTCATGTTGTATCTCCTTCCGGCCTATCGGCCTGTTCGCTGCTGTTTGGTTCATGGCCTAATCATAATTCATGGTGCCATGAATGTCAAGCGGGCAGATTAGCTAATGTTGCCATGAATTTTATGTTTATTATGCACATGGCGTCATGAATTAAAAAATGATATGATGTATCTGTCAAAGTATATTTAAGTTTTTGGAGGTTGTTTTTCATGTCAACGGATGCAAAGAGGGCGGGGAACGCCAGGCATTTAGAAAAGCTGGAACGTGTTGTGTTCCGCTTGCACAAGGATGGCACTGACGGACTTACAAAAGAACAGATAGAAGCAGCCGCGCAGGCCAGCGGCCAGAGTATCAATGCCTGGATTATTGACGCGATCAAAGACAAGCTATGAGCAAAGCCCCAGACGGTTTAATGCCGTCTGGGGCTTTGATTTTATTCCGGTGGAGTAGGGCGGTGGAGTAAAAATTTTGCCGTTTTACTCCACCGGTGGGATAAGTGGATTAGGTGGAATAGATTTCTAGGTACTCCACCGCCGCTAATCCGTTGCGCGGCAATGCGCACAGGGTAATCCGGTGGAGTAGGTGTATTATATCTATATTCTTAATTATTAGAGCGTATAGAGGGTAATATATACACCCTGTACGCTCTATACGCTCTCACGCGAGAGAATAGGGAAACTGCTCCACTTCTCCACCTCTCCACCGCGGGGGGCTTTTGAGCATTGACGCATGGCTGCTGGTGTCCATATTTTGAGGTGTGCGATTTTGGGAGAGAGAACATGCGGTTATGTATAAAAAACGCGCGTACAATTGCGACTAGCTATTAGCATAACTTATATTTCACACTAAGACCATTCGCGCGGCTTGTGTGGTGTGCTGGATCATGGCCAGCCGCCGCAAGAGGCAAAAAGCCGTGAGTTTTAATCGGGCATTAAGTGTTTTTACTGTGATATCAATGGATTACGCTTGCGCTGTGTCTTTTCTGTGTAGTCAGGGGCGCTATTTGGCACCGGCGCAAAAGGTGATCCGTGTCGCTGGGCGCAGATGATACAAGCGGGCCTGCCTGGAGGCGCGGGGCAGCATGGGGGGCCTGTGCAGTGGTCTGCGAGACGTTCTCCCGTCCGGGAGTTGATAGGGGGAGGGGTAGCAGAAAAACGGCGGGCCTCGCGCTGGCGGGGTAGGTGATATTCCACTCACGTATCCCGCGGCTTTAGGGACATGCTCCTGCGCTATGTTGCTTGCTCACGATGGCGCAAGCTGGCAGGGGGTAGCGGAAAATCAGGGGGCGGGGCTTTTGGAATCCCGGGTTCTCAAAATATCAGGACGCTTTGGGAGTAACAATATTATGCAAAATGTTTTAAAACGTTTAAAAAGTTATCAAAATACAAAAACGACTAAAAAATAGTGCTTGAAAGTGGATTAAAAAGTGATACAATGCAGTTGAGAGTATATAGAACTTCCCTCCGCCGCCCGGGTCCCGTGGCGGTTGTAACGGGGCAATCCCCCTCGCTGAATTGGCGAGAAAGATATTCAAGAAAGGCGGTGTAAGCATGGCAAAGAAGAAAAATGCTGGACAGCGAGACTATGCAACCGCCGACTTGCTAAAAGCGAAATGCGACGAGTATTTCAGGACGTGCGATGAAGACGGCGCTCTGTATGGAGAGGCTGGCCTTGCGCTGCACTTAAACGTCACGATTGAGACACTTCGGCGTTGGTACGACGGTAAACGCTGCCCGGATTTTCAGGAGACCGCGCAGATGGCCTATCTGCGCATTCAAAACCAGATCGAGACAGATCCCCGCTATCAGGAAAAGGGCATGGTGACCCGTGGAATTTTCCTGAACAAGCAACCCCGCTTTGGCGGGTATCAGGACAAGGTTGAGGCGCGGCAGGACATTTCCGTGAACGTGAACATGGGCAAGGGAATGGACGATTCGGACTTCAAGTAACGGAGGGGCGTCATGCGGATTTTGGAAATCGGGGTTCTGGCGTGTGTTTTTGCCGTACTGATCGCTTTGCTTGTTTTCATGCTGTGCTACACGCGCCTGCGTTTGGCTGAGATAAAAGCTGCGCACGCTCCCAGGGTTGAAGTCAAGGGACCCGAGGGCGTCGAAGTAATCAAACCTGTTCCCGAAAGCGTAGACGAGGGCGTTGAAAATATCATGACATACGGCGTGAAAGCGAAGACAGGTGATTCTCTATGACCGTGCAGGACGTGTTTGACAAGGCAATTCGCTTGATGGACGAACAGAACGAATCCACCGGCGCAACTGCCACCACCGACACGAAGGAATACCTGGTAAGAACGCCGGATATTCTGGATTCCATTCTTGCGAGAGTAAGTCTGGCAGTCGGAGAACCTTACGTTCGCGTAGCAGCGCCGGGAGAAAAAATCGAGCTTGCCGATGCTGTTGTGTCCGGGGTGCTTCCCTACTATCTGGCGTCGGCACTGATTGCCATTGAATCACAGGACAGCAGCCTTGCTTCTTATTTTAGCAGCACCGGAGACGCGGCACTTTCTGTCATTTCAGCACGGATAAACAAGGCAGAAGCTGCGCAGGTTGAGGACGTGTACGGCGGCATCGAGTATGGGGAGTTTGCATTATGGTGAAAAAAGAATGGTGGTATCATTGCCCGCACTGCGGTTGGAATGTGCAGCGGTTGACAGAGGATTCTGTTTTGGAAAACGTCCCGCTTTACTGTAAACGCTGTCATAAAGTAAGCTGCCCCCGTATTCATGCAGGGCGTGAATACGGGTCCAATGAGGCGTCTCCGCCTGTTTTAATCGCACAGAGGGATCAGGTCGGCTTAGACAGAACCAAAACGGACTGAAAACGAAATAGAGAACGAGCCAGAGCCTAAGAGCCAGAGCCAACCACTTTCATTTTGAGAGTGGCTGGCTCTCTTTTTATTAGCCATGCGCGGCAGACCAGCCGCGAGAAATACAAACCGGCAGACCAGCCGGGGAAAGGTGATTTCATGGAGAACGAGAATAACACCCCCGCCGAGGAAAGCACGCCGACCAGCGACGCATTTCTGGACGGATGGGGCGCGGACGGTGCAGAAAACTCCGAAACCCCGGAGGCTGAAAGCCCGGAAAGCAATACGGAAGAACACCCGGAGTCCGAGACGCAGGAACCCACTCAGGAGGCGGATGCCGACAAGCCGGACGCAAGCGCAGCGCCGGAGACGCCCCCCGCTGAGAAAACTGAAGAACCCGCGGCACCTGCACCGGAAACCCCCAAGACATGGACACTGCGGCATCTGGGCGAGGAAAAGGCCGTTAATGAGCAGGAGATAACCACTCTTGCCCAGAAGGGTCTTGACTATGATCGGGTACGGGAGAAATACGACGCGGCGAAGCCGGTCATGGAGATGTTTTCGCAGATGGCGAAGCAGTCCAATATGACCGTCGAACAGTACGTTGCCTTTGTGCGAACGGAGGCAAAGAAGTCCTCCGGCATGAGTGAGGACGAGGCAAAGCGGGCTGTCGATCTGGAGGACAGAGAGAGCGCCGTTATGGCAAAAGAGGCCGAGGAGGCCGAAAAGAAGACCGCCGCCCAGCAGGCGGCGCAGACAGAGAGTTCCGCAGAGGAGCGGCGAAACGCCGATATCGCGGAGTTTCAGAAGACATTCCCGGATGCGGCAAAGGACGCAAACGCCATTCCACAAGAGGTCTGGGACGCCGTGAAGCAAGGGCAGCGGTTGGCTGTTGCCTACGCTCTGTGGCGGGAGAAACAGGCTCTTACGGAGGCCCAACGAGTAAAGCAGGAATCCGCTGCAAAAGACCAGAATACCAAAAACGCTGGTCGTTCTACCGGCAGCATGAAGACCGCCGGGGCGGAGAGCAAAGCCAGCGATCCGTTTTTGGACGGTTTCGGTTCCTGATACAAGTGTCCTCTTCGCATTCCTATGACGAAAGAGAGGATTATTTATGGCATTCAATTACGCAACCAAATACGCGACTAGAATCGCGGAGCGGTTTAAGAAAGCGTCCATCACGGACGCGGACTGCGGCCACGACTATACGTTTATCGACCCCAACAGCAAGACCATTCGCATCGGCTCTGTGAACACTGTCCCTGAGACAGAGTACAACCGCAGCGGCAGCAATCGCTTTGGTGATGTGCATGACGTGGGCGATACCTTGCAGGAAATGACCTGCGAGTGTGCCCCTGCGTTCAGCTTCACCATCGACGCGCTGGACGGTACGGATCAGGCCATTGAGAAGTCCGCGGCCAAGGCGCTGCGGCGCCAGCTGGACGAAGTGACCGTCCCCGGCATGGATAAGCGGCGCATCAAAAAGTGGAGCATGGGCGGCAATATTCAGATTTTGGAGCCTACCGAACCCACAAAGGTCACCATTGGCGGCTTGATTATCGACGCGGGCGCGGAGATGACGGATGCGCTGGTTCCTCTGGAAAATCGGACTCTGTACATTGGTACGAAGTATTACAAGCTCCTGAAGCAGAACCCCGATTGGCTGGGCGTGGAATCGCTGGGCAAGGAGGCGCTGACCAAGGGCGTCGTCGGAGAGTTCGACGGAAATAAGGTCAAGCCCATTCCCACTCGTTATATGCCCGCCGGCGTGTACTTCTTCATCAAGTACAAGGGCAGCACGATTGACCCCGTGAAGCTCCAGAAGTATGACATTCTGCCTAAGGTGCAGGGTTATTCCGGCCCCGTGGTGCAGGGTGTGACCTACTACGACAGCTTTGTGCTGGGAACCAAGGGCGACGGCATCGCCGTGTGCGGCAACGCTACCGCAATTCTGGCGGCTCCCGCCATGGCCATTGCCAGCCATGCCGTCACGATCACCGCCGTTTCCGGCGTGGTGTTTAAGTACACTGTGGACGGAACCAACCCGCGGTACTCCACCACCGCCGAAACCTATACGGCCCCCGTGACGCTGACCGCAGGCCAGACCATGCGGGCTATCGGCACGAAGGACGGCTGCGTCGGCATCGAGGGGACCAAGGCATACGAATAACCAACAGAATCAGGGGGCCGCAATGGCCCCCTGATTGGGATATCAGGAAAGGTGAACGCATTGGCATACAAGAGTTTCAGCAAAGCGGGCGGCGTGTTCAACATGAACTTTGGACATGCCAACGAAAAACAAAAGCAGTTTTATCAGGCCCGTGAACTGTACGTATGCTACGGCGGCGCGCGAGGCGGCGGCAAGAGCCACGCAATTCGTGTAAAGTCCGTAGGTGGTGCGCTGACCTATCCCGGCATCCGCATTTTAATCATCCGCAAGCACTACCCGGATATGGAAAACTCCCTGATTACGCCCATCATTCAGATGGTCCCAATGCAAATTGCAAGCTACAATCAGCAGGCTCACATTATGCAGTTTGCCAATGGCTCCACTATCAAATTTGGACATTACGACACCGGCTCGGACCTGGAATATCAGGGACAGGAATTTGACTGGATTTTTATAGACGAGGCAACTCAGTTTACAGAAGCACAATTTCGCGTCCTGGGCGCATGCCTGCGCGGAACGTCTGACATTCCCCGGCGAATGTACCTTACCTGCAACCCCGGCGGAATAGGGCATCTGTGGGTGAAGCGGCTTTTTGTTGATCGGGAGTATCGGGACGGCGAGAAAGCGGAGGATTACCGCTTTATTCAGGCCACGGTGGATGATAACCCTGATTTGCTGAAAGGCTCCCCCGGATACCTGAATATGCTGGACACGCTGCCGGACGATGTGCGCCGTGCATGGCGGTACGGCGATTGGAACACGCTTTCCGGCATCTTTTTCCCGGAGTTCCGCAGGGAATCCCACGTAATCGCTCCATTTGTCCACGTCCCGCAGGAATGGAAGAAATACAGGGCGTTCGACTACGGCCTTGATATGTTCGCCTGCCTGTGGATTGCGGTTAATTTTGATGGTCGGTGCTACGTATACCGCGAGGTGCAGCAAAGCGGATTGATTGTCTCTGCGGCCGCAGCCCTGATGAACAGCCTGACGCCGCCCACGGAGAGGATTGAATTTACCATAGCCCCGCCCGATATGTGGAACCGGCAGAAGGACAGCGGGCGGACCATGGCGGAAATCTTCATGGAAAACGGCGTTGGCATAATTAAGGCCAGTAACAATCGGATTCAGGGCTGGATGGCGCTGAAGGAGCTTTTGAAGCCCGTGTGCTCCGATAAGGACCGACCCGGGCTTCTTGTAACAAATGAATGCGTGGGGTTGATTCGGAACCTCCCATCCATTCAACACGACGAGAAAAACCCCTCCGACTGCGCCACGGAGCCTCATGACATTACGCATATTTGCGACGCCTGCCGTTATTTTGCGGTTACCCGCGTGATGGGGGCGCAGAAGATGGAAACGCAGAAGCCGGAGGAATTGGGCGACTCCGGGACGGATTATGACGAGGAAATGACCGGCGGAGAGTGTGACGCTTCCTATCTGAACTACGGAGGGTAACGATGGCAAACTCCATTCTGACAATTAAAAAATTTTTGGGGCTGAACGAGAACCCGGACGGAGACACCAAAATCAAAAACGGTGAATTGTCAGAGCTTCGGAATTTCAGGATCACCATGGACGGGCATTTGCAGGTGCGGCCCGGAAGCGCAACTGTTTTCGATCTGCGGGCCGCGTGGGATGCGTGGTGCGCCGTTCCCGGCAACACAGCGCCCACGGATGCGCCAGCGTTTTCTGGGGCGTGGAGCGGGATTTTAGGGACCTCTGAGACGCTTTTGTGCGCGTTCGGCGGCGTGATTTTCAAAGTGAATCCGTCCGATTGGACCTCGGCGGCGGTCGGGACCTGCACGCAGGATAAAACCTCATTCTTCGGATTTGGCGGCAAAGTGTACCTGCTGAACGGGCATGAGTACAAGGCATGGAGCGGGACCGCCGGGACGAGTTTTTCAGAGGTCACCGGGTATGTTCCCATTGTCCAAACCGCTACTTCCCCGTCCGGCGCCGGTACGACTCTGCAGCCGGTAAACCGGCTGACCGGGCTACGTAGGGTGAAATTTTCCCCCGACGGTTCGGCCACGGCCTTTCAGCTGCCGGAGACCGGCATTTCCGCTGTTACCGAAGTATCCGGGACCAGCGTTACTTACACTACGGATTTGACCGCCGGGAAGCTGACGTTTGCAAGCGCCGTCGCAAAGGGGACCAACACCGTCACCGTTACCTATCGAAAGGGAGACGGTGCCCGGGCGGAAGTCGCCGGAATGCGCTTTTGCGAGACATTCAACGGCAGCACGGATACCCGTGTTTTCCTCTACGGAGACGGAACCAACAAAACGATTTATTCTGGACTGGATTACGACGGGAACCCGACAGCTGAGTATTTCCCGGACCTTTACGAGATGTCGGTTGGCGAGAGCAACACGCCGATCACGGCGCTGGTTCGCCATTATTCCCGGCTAGTCGTGTACAAGACCAACAGCGTTTATTCCTGCCAGTACGGCATCGCCACACTGGACGATTCCAGCACGACGGCGGCGTTTTACTGCACCCCCGTAAACCGGGAGCTTGGAAATGAGGCCATGGGGCAGGTCCGTCTTGTGGAGAATAACCCGCTTTCTCTCTGTTCCAGCAGCATTTACGAGTGGAAATCCACGTCTTCATCCGGGAATCTGGTTTCGGACGAGCGGACCGCAAAGCGGATCAGCGACCGGGTGTGGGTCACCACCAGCGAAATGAACCTTTCCGAAACCGAGACGTTTAATGACCGTGACAATTATGAATTTTGGTTTTGCCGCGGTAACGACGCTTTGATTTTGAACTACTCGAATGATGCGTGGTATCGGTACAGCGGTATTCCGGCGGCGCTGGCGCTTAAGTGTAATGGAAAAGTGCTTGCATTTGGCTCTGACGGAAAGGTTAGACACATATCCAGACAGTACCGGAACGACGATGGGGCCGCCATTGATGCACGGGCGGCGACTGGCTCCATGGACTTTGAAAAAGAGTGGATGCGGAAGTATTCCACGCTGGTGTTTGTTTCCATTCAGCCGGAGGATGGGGCGCGGGTGCTGGTTACCGCTGAAAGTAACCGGCGCAGCGATTATCCCGAAAAGGTTGTCTCCGCAAATATGGCGACTTTCCTACACGTGGATTACAACCATTTTTCGTTTAACACAAACCGCAAGCCGCAGGTAAAGCGGATCAAGCTGAAGGTGAAAAAGGCGACGTTTTACAAGCTGGTGTTTGAGAGCAACAGCGCCACGGCGACGGCCACGGTATTGCAGGCAGATGTGCAGCTTCGGTACTCCGGGAATGTGAAATAGGCTGGAGGAACATATGAGGAATACCTATGAACCGACGCCGCAGAGCGTCTACAAGGACTATCGCGCCGGACTTGACTTCAATAATGGGATTGAGTTGTACCGGAACGTGGAGACCAATGAGAACTTTTTCATTGGTAAGCAGTGGGAGGGCGTAAAGTCAAATGGCCTGCCAACCCCTGTATTCAACTTTTTAAAGCGCGTGGTGCTGTTCTCCGTCGCGAACGTGTCCACGGACAATCTGAAGCTCCACGCGGAGAATATGCCGTCAACCGGAGAGCGGGACCCGCACACTATGGAAGTCCTGACGGACATCATCAACGATCAGTTCGCCAACATTTTCGAAATGAACAACATCGGTTCCTGCGTTCGGGAGTTCGCCAGGAATGCCGCGGTGGACGCAGACGGCTGCACGTATACCTATTTTGACCCGGATGCGGATATCGGGCAGACGGCGAAAGGCGCCATTCGCACGGAGGTTTTGCAGAATACGCAGGTTACCTTCGGGAATCCCAATTGCCGGGATGTGCAGTCCCAACCGTTTATTATCATTGACCGGCGGATGCTGGTGGAAGACGCGATCGACCGGGCTATTGCCAACGACGTTTCGGAGAGCGACGCTGAAAGTATGATTCAGGCGGACGATAAGGAAAACCTCTCCGACAGCAATCTTGACCGGCTGGGCGGCGGGAAAGTAACGGTTTTGCTGCGCCTGTGGCGCGACAAGAAAACAGGAACCATTCACGGGTATGAATGTACAAAAGACTGCGTTGTACGAGAGGACTGGGATCTCGGTATCAAGCTGTATCCGGTTACCTGGATGAACTGGGACTATGTGCAGGACTGCTACCATGGACAGGCCATGATTACGGGCTTGATTCCAAACCAGATTTTTGTCAATAAGCTGTTTGCCATGAGCATGATTTCCCTTATGACGCTGGCATATCCGAAAGTGGTATTTGACCGCACGAGAATTGTGAAATGGGACAATCGGGTCGGCGCGGCTATCGGGGTGAACGGTTCCGTTGAAAATGTGAGCAAAATTGTGGACCCGGCCACTATCTCCCCTCAGATCGCGCAGTTTATTGACCTTGCTGTCTCCTACACGCAAAAATTCCTCGGCGCGTCCGACGTGGCCTTGGGAGACACCCGACCGGACAACACTTCCGCCATTATCGCATTGCAGCGGGCGGCGGCGACGCCTATGGAGCTGACGAAGCAGAACCTTTTGCAGAGCGTTGAGGATTTGGGCCGTATTTACATGGAATTTATGGGCGAGTATTACGGGACACGGTTTGTTCAGATCGCAAACCCATATGACACCGACAAACTGGTTATTTCCTTTGACTTCTCTATTTTGAAAAAGCTGCCATTTCAGATCAAGCTGGATGTCGGTAATTCTTCTTACTGGTCTGAGATCGCAAGCCAGCAGACGCTTGATAACCTGCTCATGAATAAGCGTATTTCCACAGTCGAGTATTTGAAGCGGCTCCCCGCCGGGTCCATTACCGACCGCGAATCGCTTATCAAGATTATGCAGCAGACGCAAACGCTCCCCGATGGGACAATTCCTGACAGTCCGCTCTTAGGCGGAGCGGGGGCCGAACAGCCCCCCTCCCCCGACAGCGGAATACCCGTGGTAGGTGGACGCGGTAACCACGAACTGCAACGGAAAATCAATGAGACGGGAACGGTCCCGCAGGCGATGTGAGGTGAAGTGATATGGCATTGACAAAGTTTACAAAAGATATGCAGGTCATTCAATCGCTGGACGATGAACCCAACGACGTAGGCGGGCTGACTGCGGCGGAGCTGAAAGCAAAATACGACGAGGCCGGCGAGGCCGTCAAGCAGTACATCAACGAGACGCTGACGGTTGAAATTGACGCGAATAAGGCCGACAAATCTGAACTGCAGGATATCGTTCTGGGGCAGATTCCCGAAGGCACGATCACTAAAACCAAGTTGAGCAGCGAGGTTCAGGCGCTTGTTGATAAGGCGGATGGCAGTGTTCAGGAGTCTGACAAGGCCACTACGGAGGAAGCCAAAGCCGGGACTGACGACATCAAGTTTATGACCCCGGCAAAGACGTCTGATGCAATTGCTGCGAAAAAAGCAACTACTGAGGAAGTAGCTGCCGGGACGGATAATACGAAGTTTGTTACTCCTGCCTCTGTGCTTCAGTCTCCCGCTGCTGTTACTGTAAAAGACTGGGTTGAAGGTGTTCGTAAAA
Organism: Oscillibacter sp.; assembly: GCF_040505565.1. GTDB lineage: Bacteria > Bacillota > Clostridia > Oscillospirales > Oscillospiraceae > Oscillibacter. Next base: position 71,453 of record NZ_JBEUWZ010000014.1, read on the forward strand.
AGCTAACAAGTAGAGGTCCATATCGGATTAGGTATGACTTGGATACATTGAAAGCGGTAGCCACGCTGCCGTCTAACACTGTTATTGTATCGTCCCTGATTTGTGGCGATTATGCCGTCGGCCTCCTACGAAGCCCAAACACCGTAAACACCTCGAACTTTGACTACACCGTATACTATTGCAATCTATCAACTGGAGCAATAACCTCCCTCTCGATTCTTTCAAACGTATCATCCTTTTCAACACCCTATTTATATCCAGTATACGGTAGTACCGATTCTTTTATCTGTATGAGTGGCACATCTGGTTTTTACGTAGTAACAACCAATAGAACAAAGACAGCTGATGCATTTAGCTCTAGCTCATTTGGATATCCCTGGATGGCTTGGAAATATGGCACAAGTAACGCAACTCTAACTTACTCACCAGATATGAATAAAATATGGGCTTTGGGAAGATCAAGCACGACTGCCTCTATATCGGTAACCGGCGCGACTTTGTTTCACTCCGATGACCAAGGAGTTTATGCCCTAGTTTCAAATGTTACCAATGGATTTTCTGCTAGCTGGTCAGTGGCAAAATATCACGCAACATCTTCTGACAATGGAAATACTGTATCCTCTGTTGTTTGTGATGCAATCTATGCTATATCTCCTCCGGCTGGTTGGACTTATATGGGTGCCGCTACTCCTGTTGTAAAAAATGGATTTGCCTATATCCTATTCTCTAGAGCAACTGCTACAACGGTTCTAACCTCAACGGTGGCAGTATGCAAGATGAATCTGACTACTGGTGCATATACGTTTTCTAACACGTTTGACATGGGGGTCATACAGAATCTGTACGGGTTCGGTTCATCCGACAAATATGTCTTTTTTACCTACTACGGGGCAACAGGTGTTACTGTGTATGTGTCACTGGAGACAGGAGAAGTATATAAACTTATACAAAAATCCTTCTATGTGGATAATACAGTACCCTATTATTTTTCAGGTGCGCTATCAAGGATTAACTGGATGGAGGGCATACCCTATGATAGGAGTGTGCTTGTGGGAGAGGACTTTAACGATGTAATAGTCGGTTTGGACGATGTGATAGGTGCCTTTTGTGCAGTGAACTATTCTCCGATTCTAGGTAGTTCTGGGGGATCAGGATGTCTGTTTTCATTGCCCTATAACATAAAAACCGGAATAGATGATCCCCTAAATAGGTTCTACCCAATCAATATTAGAAGTGCTGATTCATACTTGTTGAACGGTGCGACGCACTCTTTCATTTCAGTACGAGGAGGCTCAACTCATGTTGTAAAGCAATTACCCTGCTCAAAAGTTGTATCCCTTGAATGTGTTTAACGGAGGTTTGCTATGGTTTATGTAGTTTGCAGGTCAGATGGGCTTGAGATCTATTATGATCAAAAGTCTGCACCGGAGGAATCCATTGCAGTTGAGTCTTTTCCAGAGTATCCGAGTGATGGGAAAACTTATAAGCTGGTTTTTGGCCGCGATACAAGAGAACTTTGCTACGAGGAGGTTGTCACCACTGAACCGGAGTCGCCGCTTGCAGATGTGCAGGCCGCAAAGCTGACGGAGGTCAACGCCGCCTGCGACGCTGCCATTACCGCCGGGTGTGGGGTGACGCTATCCGACGGCACGGCGGGGCATATTTCGCTGACCATCCCGGATCAGATTAACCTTTCCACGGCGCAGGAGGCCATTAAGGCAGGCGGGACCGGCTACGCTTACCATCTGGACGGGGCACTGTGCGAAATCTACCCGGCGGCGGATATCGCAATCATGGCAAAGGGGGCGACCGCGCACGTCCTGTATCACCAGACCTACTGCAACCATGTCCGGGCGTGGGTAAAGCGCTGCACCACCATTGCGGACTTGCAGGCCATCGCCTACGGCGCGGTTTTGCCGGACGATCTTGCGGCGCACATGGCCACAGTGCTGGGAGGCGGAAATGCGTAAGGTCGGGGACGTGATTCTCAGCGGGTTACTGGGCTGCTTCGTTGGGGTTACATACTTTCTTATTGAGGTGGCGTGGAAGACAGCACAGGGCCATCCGCAGGGAATCAACTGGACGATGCTGGTGCTGGCGCTGCTGGTAGGCCTCGTTCTGGAGCGCATGGGCGCGGAGTTGCCGTGGGCTTCTCCAATTTGGGAGCAGGCGCTCTTGTGCGGCGCGGCTATCACGGCGGCGGAGTTCGTGACCGGGTGCGTGGTCAACCTCTGGCTGGGTTGGGGCGTGTGGGACTACTCTGAATTCCCTGGCAATGTGCTGGGGCAAGTCTGCCCGCAGTTTGCGGCCCTGTGGTGCCTCGTCAGCGGGCCGATGATCGTCGGGCTTGACTGGATGCGGTACGCCGTCCGGGGCGGCGATCGGCCGCGATATTACTGGAGGTGAGACATTGGAGAGCATTCTTGTAGCTTTTATTACCGGCGGGCTGGCGCTGATCGGAGTTGTGTACTCAAACAACACCGCCGCCGACAAGACTCAGACGCAGATCAGCACGGCACAGGCCGTCACCGATACCAAGCTGGAGGAGCTGACCCGGGAGGTGCGGGAGCACAACAACTTTGCAAAGCGCGTCCCGGTGCTGGAGGAGCAGATCAAGGTTGCAAACAACCGCATCAAGGACCTGGAGGACGCGGCAAAAACGTAATCCAGCCGCCGAGGGGCGGCAGAACATAAGATTGAAAGGAAGTATACATCATGAACAACATCAAGGAAGTCAACCGCATTATTGCGAAATACACCGCAGGCAAAGCCACGCTGGAGGAGACCAACGCCGACCTGAAGCAGCTGGGCGTTGATCTGCGGCTCAATCCCGGCAGGAACACCCTGACCGAAGCGGAGATCGCGGAAACCGTTGTAGGCGACACTCCCGCCGAGGCTAACGGTATGGGCCTGATGGATACCGGCACCGGCACTCTGGACAAGGTGTATGTCGAGGACGGCAAGCTGGTGGACAACGATGTGGGCGATATGTACGCGCTGTGCATTATCGGCGGTAAGGTCTATCGCGTCAAGGGTGACACACTGGCGGAATAATATGGATTGGGGCCGGGGGCCCCACGGCTCCCGACCCCGTGCGAAAGGAGCATTTATGGATATTAGTTCTCTTGGCATCGCGGCAGTGGCCGCTATCACAACCATTTGCTATCTGGTGGGCCTTGCGGTCAAGGCCACACCATGCAACAACGACAAATATATCCCCATCGCATGTGGCGCTGTGGGCGGTATTCTGGGCCTTGTGGCGCTGTATACCGGCCTTCCAAACTTTCCCGCCACCGACCCGCTGACGGCGATTGCCGTGGGTATTGTGAGCGGCCTTGCGGCGACCGGCGTTAATCAGGCGGTAAAGCAGTTGAGCGGAGGCAAATAAATGGCGGGCGAACAAATGACGAACGATGAAAAGCGGGCAAACGTCCTTAAATGGGCAGAGTCCCAGCTGGGCGTGATCGAGTACCCGTCCGGCTCCAACAAGGTCAAATACAATGATTGGTTCTATGGCGCCGCCGGACACAATTACGCCTGGTGCATGGCGTTTGTGCAGTGGGTGTTTGCCAGGGCCAACCTGCCGCTGCCTGTTAAAACGGCGAGCTGCACCGATCTTGCCGATTACGCGAAAAAGCATAAGCAGTGGGTCACAAGCGATTATAAACCCGGCGACATCCTCTTCATGCACTGGGGGAAGAATGACGCGATCACGGAACACGTGGGCATCGTCGTGTCCGTAAAGGGCATAGTGGTGGTCACGTATGAGGGCAACACATCTCTCACCAGTCAGGCCAACGGTGGCTGCGTGATGGAGCGGAACCGGGCGTATGCGAATATCACTGGGGCATATCGGCCCTGGTACAACGTGTAAACAAAGCAACAGGGCGGGGCGCTGCCCCGCCCTTATTTTAAAAGAGAGGTGGATACGATGGCAAAAGGGCCTGATATGTCCCGTGATATGTCGAAAGCGGGGCAGACCGTCCAGCAGGGGAATCAGTCCGTTACTTATGACAGCGACGGCTACGCAAAAAGCGCTACGAAAACATCGGATAGTCCCGGCTATGTGGTGGACGGTGTAACTTACGGCGGCGGCTCTGGCGGTGGCAGTTCAAGCGGCGGCAGTACCTCCGCAAGCAGTACGCAGTATTCCAGCGGGGCTTCTGCGACCAGCGATTATTCTCAGTATTTGAAAGACCTGTATGCTTCGCAGACGGCCTCTCAACTGGCGGCGTTGAAAAGCGCCTACGACCAGAATACGTCAGATTTGAAGGCGCAGGCGACAAAGATTCCGCAGACCTACTATGCCGCACGGAATGATGCGGCAGCTCAGAATGAGGTTGCGAAGCAGTCCTTCAATGAGTATGCGGTGTCCCGTGGACTGAACACCGGCACGTCCGGGCAGGCGGCGCTTGCCAATTCGGCGGTGCTGCAAAAGAATCTTTCATCCATAAGTACCAGCGAAGCGGACGCGCTGAGTGAAAACGCGCTGGCGGCGCAGAAGCTGAAATTTCAGTATGATTCTGCTATCAATCAGGCGCAGGCCAGCGGTGATACTCAGCTTGCGCAAGCGCTGTATCAGGAGTACGTCCGGCAGTCAGAAGCACAGGCGGCGGAAGATTCGGCGGCGCAGTCTCAGTCCAATTGGGAAAAGCAGTATGATGCACAGCAACAGCAGTATGCGAACAGCCAGAACCAGTGGCAGCAGGAGTTTGACTATAACAAGACCAGCGACGCGCAGACATATGCTAATAATCTGGCAAAAACAATGCTTAGCATGGGTGTGATGCCGGATTCCTCGACGCTGGCAGCGGCAGGCATTTCCTCCGCCGATGCGCTGGCTATGAGACTGGCAGTGCTGCAAAGCGCGTCTGCATCCTCTGTAAAAAGCACTTCTACAAAAAAGCCCAGCGTGAAAAGCAGCGGAGGCAGTGGGAGCGGCAACACTCCCGTAGCTACATACGACAACGGGAGCCTCACGCCTGCGCAGGTTAAGACACTGCAAAATTATTACGGTGTCCCTGCAGACGGGGCGTGGGGCGCTGCTTCTTCTAAAGCTGCCGGAAGCCTGGGAGCAGATCAAGCTTGGTATAATTACAAACTGAACTCCGGCGGGTCTACCGGTGGTATGGGGATCGCAAACTACAACGGCTTGAAGCGCACCATTTTGACATACGCAGGGGCCGGAAAGAATGACAGCGCGGCATCTTACATCGCTGCAAATTGGGATAGCCTGAATTCTGTACAGCAGAGCGATCTTAAAAAATACTTGGCTGAAATCGGCATCTCGATTTAACAGGAGGGCCAAATGGCAAAGTTGAACATCAAATTTAATAGCGGGGATTCGTATTCGTTTGACACGAAAACCGCAAAGAAAAAAACGGCTTCTGTCCAGAAGGAGATGCAGAAAAGCTCTCCCCGGCCCGGTGACTCGGTGACGCAAATCCTGATTCGTGATCTGGCAAAGATGGGCAGCCTTTCCGCCGGCCAGAGTACACCCGCCGAGCGTGGATCAAAGCATATTGCACAGCATGAAGGGACTACGATTCAGAAGCGCTCCCCTTCCCGTGTTGGCGATGTGCTTTCCGGGGCGGTGAAAACCTATGCCGGGACCAGTACTAATGGTCTAGGGACTGCGATTTCCGGGACGAAACTTGCCCGCGAAGTGGACACGCAGCAGTGGAGTAACGAGGCTGCGCGTTATGCCCATGAAATGAACAATGCCGCAGACGATCAGGAGCGGGCATACTGGAAGATGCAGCTGGATCAGGTATCCCGCAACATTGTGAATGCCAAAAAGGCGACGGAGCGCTCCGACGCGGGAGCACAGCGCATTTTTGACACGGCGGACAAGCTGACCGACTCAGGCACCCGCAATATCGCCACCGCAAAGGCTGGGATGGGTAAATTTGGACAGCTGATGACCGACGTGGGCGTGGCAGGGACGCAGATGGCGGCGGACGCAGCGATTGGCGCTGTTACCGGGGGCGGTGCTCTCGTTCCTATGGCAGTACGATCCTTTGGCGGCGGAGCGCAGGAGGCGCGGCAGAGTGGAGCGGACGTAAAGCAGCAGTTGGCCTATGGTCTCGGAAACGCTGCAATTCAGGTCGGCACAGAAAAGATGTTCAACGTTGCCACCCCGTTCAAGAAGATGTTTGGCGAGGGCATTTTGGACAAGGCGCTTACACGCGCCACAGGAAAATTAGCCCAGTCTGCCGCCGGAAAGGCCGCGCTTTCGGCATTAGGCGAGGCAAGCGAGGAGGCTGTTGGGGACCTTCTGGACCCGGTTATCCGCCGATTGACGTTCGACAAGAACGCGACGGTTGACTCGGAACAGATGCTTTCGGACGCGATTGTAGGCGGCGTTCTCGGCCTTGCGGGCGGCAGTGTGGATGTTGTAAAGGAAATCCCCGATACAATTCAGCAGCACCGGGAGAACAGATCCAGCGCCGCAGTCGATAGCGCCTATAATTCCATGCAGCAGAACGGTGTGTTCTCCAATGAGGCCCGCGGGGCGGTAAAGGACGCGCAAAAGAAGTTTACCGGCAATGACCGCATGACGCAGATGTTTATTGATGCGTTGGCTGGCAAGAATGCCACTCAGGAGGCCGCAGGAGCCGCGCAAAACGGACAAGCAGGTAATTTGACCTCTGCGGCGCAGACGGCGCAGAACGCGGATCCTGTGCAGGCCGGGAGAGTGACTACGATTTACAGCCCGTATTCTGGGGAAAAGCCTGTTGGCACGGCAGGCACGGTAGGTATGGGGGTGATGGTGGAGTTATCCCCGGATGCCATTAATCACGCATCTGCGCAGATTGAAGCGGCTAAAAACGTCGACAGTGCCATGCACACGGGTATCGCCGCCACACTAAGGCGAGCCGTAGAAAGCACTTTCTCCCCAAAGAAAAATGTCCCGGTATATGGTACAAGCTTTGAGGGTAAGCAATATACCGTTGACGTTAATAAGAATGTCGTTGGCAAGATCGTTTCACAGTACGCATCACCGGAGAGTATTGCTGTACTTAATAACGTAGAAGATGTTATTCATAACGGAGAGTATGTCGGAAGTGGTTCATTCAACAGATCGGGAAAACGGAATAAAAACACCATTCGATTTGATTATTTTGAAACGTCAATCAACGTCGGAGGAAAGCAGTATGTTGTGACGTTTGATGTGGAGGCGTTTCCAAACGTCAACAATTATAAAACTCATAGGGTACAAAATATGGAGCTGTCCGAAGTATCGAGCGCAGGCACGGGTCAGAAACCCGCCGCGAACAATACTCAAACAGCTCCAATTGGGAAGAACTCGCAAGATACGGTGTACAATACAGGTGATGCCACCCGCCCTGTAGATAACGCCCAAAGCGCCTCGCCGCAAAGTTCTTCTACAAGTAGTATATCCCCGTCCGGTGCAAATATCAAGGGGGATATTGTGTCAAATCCGCTTGCCTCTATGCGAAAGATGGCCGGGTCAAGCTATGCAAAAGAAAATAGCGGAAACCCCACTCAGGCGCTGAACGTGGAAAATCATTCCCCGCAGCTTACGTCCAAGACGCCTCCTGATCCGGTGGTTTCCGCTATGGAGCTGTCGGCGCGGACTTCCGATCCGAATACTCCGGCGGTACGGCCCGTAAATGCCATTGACGGCTCTAGAAATAGCATATCCCCGCCCAGTGCAAATATCAAGAGTGATTTTGTGCTGGATTTGGTCACGGGCAAAAAGCGGGTAGACCAGGGGAAGCTTACGGACGCACAGTTTGAGGCCGCAGCCGACCACGGACTGAATATTGACGCGGACGGAAAAGTATACCGCCCTCTTCCTACGGACCATATTGACCGGAGGACGGTTGAGACTGCCGGGAGCCGGGACGTGAACGCGTTCCAGTTCGATCACCCGGAGCTGCATGAGTATTACAAGAAAGCGGCTGAAAGCCTGATGGCTGACGCTGATATATCCACGCAGTTTCCCATGCCCCGCCGGACAGAGCGCACGGTAAACGGAAAGCGGACGATTCAGAGCGCCATTGACAGCGTTTCCTTGCGCTCCGCAATGGACATGGGCCTTTCCAGAAATCAGATCATAGATGCGGCGCAGTCCCTGATTGACGATCACGGGCAGGAAAACTATGCGGCGGCTAAACGGCTGGAGCTGGTTCTTGATGAAATGCTGACTAATGGCTACACCACGGTATTCGGAGACACGGTAGAACCGAACAGCGCTTACATAGCAGCAAAAAGTGATATCGTCGGTAGCTCCCCGGCAAAAACCGGTGAAGAACTGCCCATTTGGGACATGCCCGAAGCAAATGGGGATAAGATGGACAGCCTCGGCAGTGCGAGAGGCGGGTTCGACCCGTATTCTCAGCTTCAAAACCAGACCGACGCCGTAAACTTCCATGATGACGGGGCAAATGCCGCCCGCGTGGTGGATGTTCCGAAGACCAACTTTGAGGACCGCAATGTGCCGGAGAGCGCAAAGACCGTCATGGGGGCGCAGGGAATTGACGCCGACGATGTGCGCCTGATCGAGCGGCAGATTGCAAACGGAACGCTGGCTTTTGACACGATCACGGATGAAAAGTCCGTTGCCAAAGCTCAGAACACCATCCGCGAAAAAAACTTTGACGGAGCGCTGGAACAATACCGTGCTACCGTTGAAAATAACGTTGCGTCCAAGGATAACACCACGCTGGGGCAGCAGCTTCTTTTACAGGCCATGCGTGACGGCAACACCGCGCATGTCTCTGAACTGCTATCCCTGTATACCCGAAATTCTACAACTGCTGCACAGGCTATGCAGGCGCAGACGATTTTCCGCAAGCTCAGCCCGGAAGGGCAGCTGCTTTCCATTCAGAAAGCGGTGGATTCGTTCAATCAGAAGCATGACACCGGCATTGAAATTGACCCTGAGGACATGGATGCCTTTGTCAACGCAGCGGACGATGCTGCACGTGGCAAGGCGGCGGAAACCATTTTTAAGAATGTGGCGGAGCAGGCACCCGGCACGTTCAAGGCTAAGTATGACGCCATTCGATACCTCGCCATGCTGGGCAATCCCCGGACGCACATTCGCAATATCCTCGGAAACACGCTTTTTCAGGTCCCTGTAACGGTCAAAAACCGCGTCGGCGGCGTTGCTGAAGCCATCGCCAGCGCGGTCAGCGGCGGGAAATACGAGCGCACGAAATCCATTACGGGCGTATCTCCCGCCAGCCAGCTTGCAAAAGAGTGCCGCGCCGATTGGGCCAACGCAAAGGATTTCCTTTCTCACGGCAGCAAATATACTGAGGGTCAAACCTCCCTGTACAATATCGAAGCAGAGCAAAAAGCGTTCAGCGATAAGGGCGCCGGAAAGGTTATCAACAAGGCGTCTGAGGTAAACAGCGCCTTGCTGGAAGCCGAAGACACGTTTGCAAAGAAGTTTATTTACACCCAGAGCCTTGCCGGATACCTGAAAGCGAACGGCGTCAAGTCCATTTCTGAGGCCGACGCCGGACTCTTAAATCGGGCCAGAAGCTATGCGGCGCAGGAAGCTTTGCGGAATACCTTTAACGATACTAACTCGCTGAGTGAGGCAGTATCAAAGCTCAATGGGCTGCGAGATAACAAGAATCCGTATATAAAGGCCGCTGGCTATGGCGTGGAGGGTGTTCTTCCCTTCAAGAAAACCCCTGCGAATATCCTGATGCGCGGTACGGAGTATTCCCCGGTGGGGGCTATTATGGGAACTGTTGATACAATTCGCGGCGCAAGACATGGCGACGCCGCGAAACTCACACAGGGGCTTGACCGTATCGCCTCCGGATTGACCGGTTCCGCGCTGATGGCCGCCGGGGTCCTCGCGGCAGGGGCGGGGTACGTGACCGGCGGAGACGATGAAGACGATAAGCAGCAGGACTTTAACGAGTTAACCGGGCATCAGAATTATGCGCTGGAACTGAAAAACGGGAAGTCAATTACGCTGGATTGGACAGCCCCCGCGGCGATTCCGTTCTTTATGGGTGTTCAGCTTCAGCACGGTATGGAAAACGCAGGACTGGGCTTTGAAGACGTTTCGACCGTGATTAAGGGCATGACCGACCCTATGCTGGAAATGACAATGCTGCAGGGACTGAATGATGTGCTGGACAACGCTGCATACGCAAAGCAGCGTGGAGGCAGCGTAGGCGGTTCAATCGCCACAGCGGCGCTCACAAACTACATCACGCAGGTTTTCCCGACTGCGTTTGGACAGATGGAACGGGCCGGAGATAAAGTCCGCGAGACCACCTACGTAGACAAGAATAGTGACGTATCTGCTGATACACAGTATCTTTTCGGAAAAGTCGCCAACAAAATTCCCGGCGTGGACTATCACCAGATTCCGTACATTGACGCATGGGGCCGGGAAGAAGATCAGGGCGACACAGCAAAGCGAATTTTTAACAACGTATTCAACCCTGCTTATGTCTCTGACGTGAAGGTACGGCCCGTGGAACAGGAATTGCAGCGTCTTTCCGACAAAACCGGCGAAACCACTGTTTTCCCCCAGCGGGCCGATAAGTCCATCACCTATTCCGTTGGAAAAGGTGATGATACCGTATCGAAGCAAAAGGACCTGACTGCGGATGAATATGTAAAGTATGCAAAGGCTTTGGGGCAGGAGAAGTACAGGCTATTAAGCGGTGCTGTTGGCTCCGGTTTCTACAAGGCCATGAGCGATGCGGAAAAGGCTGATTATGTCGGGAAACTGTATCAGTATGCAGCCGCCCAGGCAAAGGGGACCGTTGCGTCCGGAGTAGTAAATGACGCATGGATTGACAATGCCCGGACGGCAAAAAGCGATATCGGCGTCTCTACGCCGGAATATATCGCCCTGCATGAAAAGTACGGGTCCGCTCTTGTTGGCAGCAGCTACGAAAAAGTAAAGACCGCTGTCAAAGCCGGGATTTCCATTGAGGACTACATGAGCGTTCGTGGGACGATGGACGGGAACGACAACGGGAGCATTTCACAGGCGGAGGCGCAGGCCGCACTGGATGCAAGCGGACTTTCAAGGGCGCAAAAGGACGCAGTGTGGCGGTCTATCAACAGCGCGTGGAAGAAGAATCCATATAGGTAAGAGAAGGAGGGGCAAACCCTCTCCTTCAACTTGCCCCGCGGTTTGATAAACCGGAACGCGAGCTTTTATTTGCGTTCACCCAGCGAGATTAAAAAAAGTTGCGATGGGTATAGTTATTTTCACTATACAGTATGTAGCGTAAATGCTAAAAATACTGATGTGAAACACAAAATCTTGCGTCTGACTGGCCTTTTGAGTACATTCAAGCACAAGCGAGCTTTGTGCAATTATCCAATTGCATAACAACTCCGGGTTGTGTATTATAACAACAACAGAACCTCCCACGCCTAGGCAGTCCGTATGGATTGTATGCGGACCACGGGAGGTCTTTTTTATATTCTGTAGGGACGTGGGATTATGGCGGCGCTTAAACTTCCTAAAAGCTACAGCGATCAGATAGAGATGTTAAAAAACAGAGGGCTACACTTTAATGACGAGGCACAGGCGCAAGTAATACTCTCGCGGGTAAACTATTATAGGCTGGTTAATGCATATAGTTTGGGTTTATACTCTCGTACTTGTGATCCTGACGCAGAGCCTTCGTATGCCGACGGAGTATCTTTTTTTCAGATCTATGATTTATACTGTTTTGATACGAAGCTCAAACAAATTGTATCGTCACTGATTGAGCCGTTCGAGTTGGAGTTCAAAACAAAACTTGCTTATTACTTGTCGCTGAAGTATTGTTCCACTTGTTATTTGAATCCCGGCATATTTGAATCCCGGAGCTTTTATGATAATTTTATTCAAGAGCTGGAACGTGAGAAGCGACAGCAGTGTAGATCACCAATAATCAAACATCACGATGAGAAATATGGTGGAGTTCTTCCCCTTTGGGTGGCTGTTGAAATTCTCTCCTTTGGCGCGGTCTCTAAAATGTTTAAGAATCTTAATGGCGCCGATAGGCGAGAGTTTTCTAGAATCAATTATAACATCCCAGAGGCGTATTTGACTAGTTGGCTAGGATGCTTTGTAGAGGCCAGAAATATCTGCGCGCATTACGGTAGATTATACAATAAAAATCTAGTTTCAAGAGCAAGGATGTTTGCTAATTACAGCAGTATAAATGGCTATAAAATTTTCTCTGTTATATTTTTATTGTACAAGTTAGTCCCCGATACGAGTCTTAAAGTGTCTCTGGCCGTTCGGCTAGAAGCGATGCTTGCCCAGCATAGAAGCGTCGAGTTAAATAAAATTGGGTTCCCCGAAAATTGGAGTGAAATTCTTTCTGTTGTCGGTGGAATTCAAGATGTGAATACAGAAAACAGCCCTTGAAAGCAAACACTCAAAAAACAGGCTACATAAATCAAAGGAGTCCAGAGAGTCAAATGCTCTCTGGACTCCTTCATTTACGCGTCCGCTCAACTCTTGCTTTTAGTGCCTGCATCAAACATTCCTGTGTGTCTCCCTTGGCCTGCAACGCCGTCATAACGTCCACGTCTACGCTCTCTTGCACAACCAGATGGTGAGCAATTACGGGGTGCTGCTGACCTTGGCGGTGTAGGCGTTTGTTTGCCTGCTGGTATTGTTCTAAACTCCACGTCAGCCCGAACCAGATGGCGTGATGCCCGCCGGCCTGCAGGTTCAGGCCATACGCGCAGCTGGCCGGGTGAGCCAGAAGAATGTCTACTTCCCCGGCGTTCCAGTCGTTTTCGTCCTGCGGCCCTTTGTAGACACGCGCCCGTAATTTTGACCCGGACAGCGCCTCTAAAATGCGATCACGGTCATGCTGGAAGTTATAGAACACCAACGCATGTTCTCCGTGAAGCTGCTCTATGACCTCCAGAAAGGCTTCAATCTTGCAACGGTGAACCTCTGTTACGCGGCGGTCGGCATCGTACACAGCGCCATTACACAGTTGCAACAGCTTGTTTGTCAGCACTGCGGCGCTCCCGGCTGTTATGGTATCCTCGTCGATTTCCAACAGCATATCCCGTTCCAGCTTGTCATACGCCTTTTTCGCTGTCGGGTCCAGCACCACCGGCACAATGTCCTCGATGTAGTCCGGCAGGGTTAAGTAATCCTCCGCTTTCATGCTGATACAAATATCTGAGATTGCCCGCTGGATGCTGTCGGCGGCTCCCTGCTGCGGTGAATAGGTTCGGTACTGCTGCCCCGGGTGGGCGTAATCCTGTGTGAAGAACTGCTCCCGGTAGCTGGTCATCGTCCGGCCCAGCCGATCCCCACCGTCCAGCAAATATACTTGTGCAAAAAGGTCTTCGAGGCCGTTCGGCGCGGGTGTGCCGGTCAGTTCCACAATGCGCTTGACACGACTGCGTACCAGTTTCAGCTTTTTAAACCGCTTGGCCTGTGGATTTTTGAAACTGCTGGACTCGTCCAAGACCACCATATCAAAAGGCCAATCCTGCTGGTAGTAATCCACCAGCCACGGAATATTTTCCCGGTTGATCGTCCAGATATCGCCAGGTGTGTACAGGGCCTTCATCCGCTGATTCGCGGTCCCCAGCACGGGTATAATGCGCAGGTGATTCAAATGGTCCCAGTTTTGCGCCTCGTTTTGCCAGGTCGCCTCTGCAACTTTCTTCGGCGCTACGATCAGCACCCGGGAAACCTGCCAGCGGTTATACCGCAGGTCGTTGATTGCCGTCAGGGTTTCAACTGTTTTCCCAAGGCCCATATCCTGGAACAGGCCAATTGCTGGGTCCTGTATGATTCGCTCAATCGCATAGCGCTGGTAGGGGTGCGGTACAAACTTCATCGCAGAACCGCCCCCTCTACGAACGCTTTGACCTGATCCAGCCCCTTCAGTACCCGAACATCGGCACCACGTTTCTGCATTTCGGATATTTGCCATTTCTGTATTGCCGCCAGCCGTCCCAGCTCCGTCTTCAACTCGACAAATACGATCCGGCCCCCGGGCAGGAGAACTAGTCTGTCCGGGACGCCGGGATTGCCGGGAGAGACGAATTTAAAATATAGGCCGCCCTGGGCGCGTACCATCTTGCCAAGTTTGGCCTCGATTGCACTTTCTTTCATAATCTTTCCTCCGCTGAACTTACCGCCGGGAATGACGAAACCACGCAATTGCACAGGAGGGGCAGTCGGTATAGTTTTCGGCCTTCTCGCAATCTAGCCGTAATTCTGCCGTCCTCTGCTGTCAGCTTCGCCAGCACCCGGCCCAGCCGGTTTGCGGAGGGCTTTGCCTCCAGTCTGGACGCCACCTGTGCCGACGTAAACTCTCCCCACTGCTCCGCAGGCAGGTCATAATTGAGCATATCCCGCAGCTCGTCTTCAAAGTCAAGAGAGCGCGTGTATGCGGTGTTGACACTCTCCAGCTGCTGGCGTTCTTCTTTCGTCAGGCGGAACGCATTGGGCGTGGTCAGATACTCTTGCCGCATCTGCGCCCATATTTGGATTTTCCACTCGTTGGTGATTGCAAACAGCCGGTCAAGGTCGATGTGGTCCACCGGGACCGTCCAGAAACGACGGTTGCCGGTGTCGTCAATCAGGTATTCCCCGGGGTTTACCGTGCCGCAGAAGGATGTTCTGCGCGGCCTGCGGACGGCGTCTCTGGCGTATGGGGTTCGGTATTCGTCCATGTCCTGCGTGAGGAACGCTTTCAGTCCGGCGCTGTCGCGGGAGGTCGTGCGGTCAAGCTCTCCTAGCTCACAGATCCAGCTGTTGAGCGCTTGCATGTAAGTGTCTTTATTCCGCAGATCCAGTTTAGCACCCTCTTTGAACATACGCGGCAGCGGCACCAGCTGACGCAGTGCGCTTGTTTTGCCAAGGCCCTGCTCTCCTTGCAGGACGAGAACGCCGTCGGCACCCTGCGGGTTATATTCATCGTTATAGGCCATGGCTACGCATTGAAGCAGCCACTTACGGATTAGCGTCTGGGATAGAGGATCGGTTACCCCCCAGATATCGTAAAGCTCCGTTGCGCGGTCCGCGTTATCCCACTGCGTTGCCGTGAACATTTCCAGCACCGGGTTAAAGCGGTTTTCCTCCGCGATCACGTCCAGACAGTCCGCTATGGTGTTCTTCGCCGCTCCCTTTGCCCCAGCGGAACGCAGGTGGTCCAGCAGCCGTACCGGCAGCAGATTTTCCGCATTGGCCCGTGACCACTCTTTCGGATACCCGGAAAGCTCTACGTGCCATGTGACCTCGTTCAGCTTAATCTGGATGCCCAGCATCGCCACCAAACGGCGAACGACATCGGTTGTCAGCACCTCGCCTTTCAAGCCGCCCAGAAACATAGCTAGTTCGGCGTCGTTGGCCTGCGTCGGCGTTCCTGCTGCCTGAAATGCCTCCAAAATTTCAGCGCCCCGCTCTTTATGCAGCAGGTCGGAGACGGCGGTATCGTGCTTGCACAGCTCCAGCATGGCCATATTGGACGGGAGCCGGTTAGTCGGGGTTCCGGGGGCCGCGTCATCGTCCTGGTCTCCGAATTTGTGCAGGCGAACCATATCGAAAGAGTTTACCAGCCTGCCCCCGCAGGGGTCCGTGGCGTGGTGGGAAAAGAGAAATTTGCCGCCGTCGTAGATGATCGCGCCGCCGGTGGTGCTGCCGCCGGTATAGGTATAACGGTCATCAAAGCCCGGTACAGGCTCATAGACTCCGGGCAGAAACGCCTCCATGGCTTGCAGTACGTCGTATGTACGGCAGAACGCACCAATAACGCCCTGCTTTTCCTCCGGGTCGCCTTGCCGCGCGGCAAGGCGCTTGGGGGCTTTTTCTGTGCCCGGAACCTGCGGCCATGAGGCGACGTTGCGCCAGTCCGCATACAGCCCCAGCATCCCGTCAGCGGACAGCAGGGGCTTGTCCCCGACCTGATAGACATACTCACTATCTGCGCAGCAAGACGGGTAATACATGAGCCGGGACGGCTCAAAGGTGGACGGGTCGGCCATTTCAATGCCAATCATCTCCGCCAGCTTTCGGGCGACGGCCTCATACTCGTCGGGCGTGGCCGTGCGGTCCAGCGGCACGACGATGCGCAGCCGCGGCGCAGCAGGAGAGTGCTTGCGGGTGGAGTACACACAGTACCCGCAGCCCAGCCCCTCCACGCGCCGCAGGACGGCGTCCGTCTGCCCTGCGGGAATGTGGTCAAGGTCGAGGGTCAGGACGTCCCTGCCACGCACAGAGCCAACCTTGCGGCGGCCCCCGACGATCTCCCCGCCGACGAAGCCGCCCACGTCTTTCAGCATGTCCTGCTGAGCCTTTTGCATGGACATGTAGGCGTCCAGCGTCTCTTGCCCCCGGGCGGGTGTTTGCAGCTTGGCATATAGTTCGGAAATCAGCAGCGTCTGCGGTGTCCAGACCTTGGCCTGCCGGCTTGCGCCGATGCTGATTATTATTTTTCGGTCATTTATCATCATGGAGGGGTACTCCTTTACAAACGGAGAAAATTGGGATATTATGGAGAAAAATGTACGAAAGAGGGATCGGCATGACTGAGGGCGAAGCATTAACAATTGTTTCTGGCGCCGCCGCTTCTGGTGCCGCGGATGTCGGCAAGCATTTAATCGATAAGATCGGTTCAGCAGTTGGTTTTTGCGTTATGACAGGAAAAAGGAAAGATTTTGAACAAGCAAATGAGTCATACATCAATGATATAAAAGAGAACAAGTCATTATCTCCTCTAGAAAAGGCCGCTTATATATCCTGTTCCAGAGAAACTATTAAGAAATATTGTAATCAGGCGGGTATTGTAGCGAAAGCACTTAATGAAATTCAGGGAGATGCACATCCCGAAGATATCGATGATGAATGGCTTTCGAGATTTATGGATTCTGCTAAGCATGTATCAAATCGGGAAATACAATTGATGTGGGGGAAATTGCTTGCAAATGAATGCGCTACACCAGGAACCGTACCCAAAGTGCTAATAAGTATTCTTACGAATTTGGACACCTCTCTAGCTAAGACATTTTCAGTTATAAGTAATTGTCGTGTCAGGTTCTTCACAGGATCTAATCACGCCGTCAAATTAGTTTTTCCTTGGGACAATACAAAGCCATATATTGGTGGCGTTGATTTTATGGCGTTAAAAAATCTGGATTCTTTAGGCCTGATTAGCTTTGATCCATCCAACGCGTATGTTCTGAAATCTGATGCAGAGAGAGCCGATTATTTTGATGGCAAACAAGTTAAAATTCATGGTAATGGATTAAAAATAGGTAATGTTCTTTTAACTCAAGCGGGTATTTCTTTAGCTAATACCATTTCTTTTGAAAGAATTGATAGCTATTGGAATGCCGTTATTGCATATTGGAATGATATGGGCTACGAAATTTCATAACCGAAAGTAAGTGGTGATTCTCAGTCCTTCTTAAAGTAAGTATCCACCCAGCCGTCAGCGTTCAGCGGCAGGCCGGGGGCCCACGGAATGGGCCGGGACATGATCCCCACAACCTTGTCCAGATCGGCCATTTCCTGCGGCACTTCCAAAACAACTTCATCGTGGATGTCAAAGACAATGGGATACCCGGCGGCGTTCAGCTGCTCCATGGCGTAGAACAGGCAGTCCCGGGCCACAGCCTGCGTGATGTTCTCCACCAGCTTGCCGCCGTAGGTCTCGACGGGTTTCCAGTTGGCCCCGTCCTGCCCCCAATATAGAATGCTGTCTTCGCCGAAGTGGTTTTTGCCGATATGCGGGCCGGGATAGTAGAGCTTGCGGCCGCAGGGCAGCAGGATCGTCATAAAGTCCAGCCCCGCCGCCCGGTAAATCTCCCGGGCGATGGTCACGCGGCCCACTCTGGTAGCCTGCCCGGACGTGACGGCCCTGTATGCGGCGTCGTTGACGTCATACCAGAATTGGACCGTGTGCGGGTTGGCACTGCGCCAGCGCCGGACGATGTCGGGCATATCGGCTTCCGGCAGGTCTTCTTCGGTCATGCCCAGAGTCTTGCGCATGTTAATGAGGGCGCCCTTGCCGCCCTGATAGCCCAGCGCCAGCGTTGCAACTTTGCCCTTTTTGCGGTAGGCATACTCCGGGTTACCTTTCTTGATGCGGTCGAAGGGGACACCGAACATCTGCGCCGCGGTGGTCTCGTAAATCTTGCCATGGGTGCGGAACACGTCCAACACCCATTCCTCACCGGACAGCCACGCGATCACGCGGGCCTCGATGGCGGAAAAGTCGGCGTCTACAAAGGTCATGCCCGGCGCGGCGATCAGGGACGTGCGGATCAGCGCGGAGAGAGCTTGTGGTACGTTGCCATAGACCGCTTTCAATCCGTCCAGATTGCGGGACTTCACCAGTCCCCGCGCTGCGGCCTCCGCCGGCACGGTGTCATGGGGCAGGTTTTGGACCTGCACCAGCCGCCCCGCCTCCCGGCCTGTCCGGTTGGCCCCGTAGAATTGCAGCAGTCCGCGAATACGTCCATCCGCGCATACGCAGGTTTCAATGGCGTTGTATTTTTTGGTGGAGGTCTTGGAGAGTTCCTGCCGCAGCTCCAGCATTCGGGAGGCTTTGTCGCTAGGTACACCCTGGGCAAGCAAATCGGTGACCGTATTTTTACGGACATCCGGCAGATCGTCTTCCAGTTCTTCATTCAGCCATTTTAAAAGCTGGTCCCGGCTGTTGGGATTTGCAAGGCCGGTAAGCTCCTTGGCCTCCTGCAGCTGGACTTTGTGGACAATGGAGCCGATTTCAATAGCGCCGTCCACCAGCTGCTGATCCACGGCCACGCCGTGAAGGTTGATAATCTGATCGCGGACCCACTGCTGCTGTACCTCCTCCGGCACCGGCACCGCAGACAGTCGGCGTTCGATCTCCTGCTCTGCAACAACGTCCCCGGCGTTGTAGGTCTTGAATAAATCCCACTTTGCGGGGTCGTGCTGCGGCAGGTTGCGGGTGCGGCCGCCGTTTACTTTTGAGGGCTTGCACGGGATGCAGAAATAGCGGATCAATGCTCCGCCGGTGCGGAGCTTCTGCTTGTCCTCCGGCAGGCCCATTGCTGGGCCGACGTTTTTCAACGCCGCCGGGTATCCGCAGTAAAGCGCGTGGAGCTGGGTGTCGCGCCACTGTGGTAACCAGATTTCAGGTGAATAAGAAGTGTAGTTCTCAAGTCCGAAGTACCGACTCAGGCAATACCACTCAAACGCGGCGTTGAAAGCGTGCTTGATGCACTGCGAATCAAACAGCCAGCCCGCGACATTCTGCGGGATGCAGGCCCCCGGCTGGGTTAGGTCCATGACCTGCACCGGCGCTCCGTCGAGGCTGTATCCAAAAAGCAGGATTTGAAAGTCCGGGCTCTGGGCGTATTTGTAGAGACCGGCCTTGGCAATCGGTACGGAGCTATATGTCTCCAGGTCAATATTTAAGTGGTGCTGCATGATTTACCTCCCGGATTGGAAGGGCCCCCGAAGGGGCCCTTTTTGTTTACATTCCCATGACCGGCATGCCGGTGGGGATGGGCTGTCCGGTGATGGGGTCCACCGGCCACTGCTGGGGGTACGCCGGAGCTTGCTGCGGATACACGGGTGTCACCTGCTGGGGATAGGTGGGCACGGGTGCTGCCTGCTGGGGAGGATACGCAGGCACGGGCGCTGCCTGTTGGGGATAGGCGGGGGCTTGCTGCGGATACATGGGCGCAGCTGCCGGCGTGGGGGCATATCCGGGAACTGCGTAACCCGACGTTGCGGGCATAGATGCGGGCTGCTGGGCCACAGGAGCGCCAAATGCTTCAGCGGCAGTTACCTGACCACTCCCAAGCGGTTCGCCGTCACGAACGAACTGAACGGCGTTGAGAATCGAAGTAATGCCCTTGGACTGATTGTTATAGGGAACCAGCGTAGCGTTCACACGGACGTAGCAGCCACTATACACTTTGCGAGAATCCAGGATTTCTTGATTTCGCTGGTCTACAACCAGCGGCTTATTTTCAACGTTTGATTTGCATTTTAGCACGTAGCAGCCCTTGCACTCAGGACCATAGGGTGTGCCATCGGATTTGACACCGTCACCGTCAGCGAGGCCCCCCAGCAATACCGGAGGCAACGCACCGTTCCACCTTTTCTGAATGCCGTAGTTCTTAGCATCTTCATAGGCGGCACTGAATGCCCCGAGAGTGGCCGCGTCTGTCTTGGGAATCAGAGCCGTGATAGAATAAGCCGGGTCGCAACCGGGGGCCGCGTCGGGGGTAAACAGATGGACGAAAGAGGCGCGAACCTCACCAGTTGTAAAAGTAGATGCGTTCATAGGTTATAGTCCTTTCTGATCGCCAAATGCGACCTCTGCAAAGTTATACGGTTTCCGCTTATCGGATTCAGGAACTAGTGTGGGCTTGCCGGGATGCGCGATTACATGACCGGCGGCAGTTTCGGCAAAAGCCTTCTTGCCGAGAATCTTTTCAAGTCCGGCCACGGTGGCGGGCTTGCGCTCCCACAGCATTGCTTCGGCAATACCACACTGCTGGAAGTCTGCAAAGGCTGCGTCCAGGTTATCCCAGTCTCTTGAACTCCGGCCCTCCACGGCTTTAAAGCCTGCGATCTGCTTACCAGCTAGGCAAGCCTGCAACGCGTATTCCTTCAGGTCGTTGTACCAGGATAGCAGCCCCTCCGCACGTTGCAGGGCTTGTCCGACTTCCGTGTCGGAGAGCAGGCGCTTTGTCTCTGAACCAAACGGGCCGTGTCCATCATGCTTTATGGTTTCTGCCCAGCCCGCGGGCAGTGAGCCTTCAGGTACACCCTTGTGGTAGTCTGTCTCCAGCTGGAACATCTGCTGAGCCCGTGCCCGGCAGGTATATTTCGTGGGACAGAACCGGCACCAGTCGCCGGGGCAAGGCTCTCCGGGGTCCTCGCTGTCTGCCCGGACTGCCGCCGGGGTCAAGACTTCCTGCCCCCATGCCTCCAATTCCGCCCGGCTGATCTCCCAGTCGGACAAGCTATGAAGCGCAGGCTGCACGATGGTCAGTTTGATGGTCTGGATCGAGTCACCGTAAATCAGCGCATACATGGCCAGAGCGCCCAGCGCGTAGGTCATCATTTGAGGGTTGTGGTCAGCGTCCACCGGCACACCCGCGCCGTTCTTGTAATCCGTGACCCACAGGACGCTTTCGGCAATCTGGGTGCAGTCAGCGGTCCCGGTGGCCGGGGTCCCGTCCTCTTTGTTTTCGCTGGTAAAAAGGCCGATAGGAACAGAGGTTTCCAGTGCAATGAAGGGCGCAGATTGGAACGTCATGGCGTGTTGTTCCAGCGTTTCGACATACAGGTCGGTGTAGCCGTCCATTTCGGTCTCGTAGAGAGGATCTTCCTGCAGCTTTTTCAGCTGCGCGTTATATGTACGCTTGTTCAGCACCATGAAGCGCTTGCGGGCTTTCAGCTCCGCAATGGAGTGCGCCAGCCTGCCCGCCTCTGCGTAGGGGCTGGTCGTTGCCGGGATACCCTCGCTCAGCTTGATGGACGCGGGGCAGTGAATCCAGCGGTGCGCAGAGGACGGGGACTTTCTGGCGTGGTATTCAGGCGTCGGCATCAGAGCTGCGCCCCCAGTCCCCGAAGCACTGTAGCAAAAGCGCCGTACTGTGCCTCCGGGAGCATATTCACCGCCTGAATCCCGAACTGCTGCAATAGACCAAGGAGCTGCGGCATCTTGCCGGCCTGCGCGAGTTCGGCACCGGCTTTCGTGAGCTGGTCGAGGGTGTACGTGGGGGCCGCAGTGGGTGTTACAGGAGCCGCCATAGGAACGGGCGGAGCCATGGACGGAATCGCCGGGGTGAAGTTAGGCGCGGGCACGGTGGTAGGAACAGCGGTCTGCGGCTGGACACCAGGCATGTATCCGGGGATGGGGACAGAAGCCGAAACCGCAGGGGTAGGGTTTACACTAGGCGCGGTTGCAACCGGCGCAGGAATGGGAGCGGGCGCAATCAGGGCAGCAGTCGTCGGTGCAGGATTCGGTGCAGGGGTGGGCGGCACAATGGGCACGATTTGCGCAGCCGATGCAGGAGCACTCTGCGCAGCGGTAGGGTTTTCGGGCCATTGCAGCTTAACCTCCGCGCCGGACCGCGACGCCTGCTTCAAGAAGTCCACGGAGTCACAGAACCGCTTCATTACCTGAATGTTCTCGTCGCTCAGGCAAAGGCCAAGGGTCAGATCAGATTTATTAGCCATTTTCGTTTTTCTCCTTCATTACGTAGTCATAGACGGTTTTATATGTGAACTGCCGCGCGGTCGGTTTACCGGGCAGCAGAGGATTCTGCGCGCATAGCGCCATAGTAGCTACGTTCTCCACAAGATTCATGGATAGGCCGATTTCATAGGCATGAATAATCTCAGCCTGCGCCGCCTCAATCTTTTTGGCGTTGACAGCCTTGAACCTCTCCAACTCACTCGGAAGAACCCGCCCATTCGGCGGCACCGTTCGGATAAGGTGAGCTGCGATCATCTGTTTAAGCCGATAGGGCGAAGTCCCCAGAGCGGCTGCGGCTTCCTTGCGTGTAAGGGGTATTGGCGCGTCACGACATTTTGCTGTCTTCACTTGACAAATCTCACTTTCCGGCCTATATTGGCCGTAAGTTCTCTTTTCATTTGCCGTCTCCGGTCTTACTCACCGGGGGCGGCTCTTTTTGTGTGCGGCAGAATGGGCAGAGATAAGGCCGGGGATCGTCACGCAGCCGGGAGACATTCCAGCACCGGTAGCAGCGGGTGCAAATGAGGTAACGAGGTTTCACCTGTACCACCTTCTTATATGTTTAGGCTGCTCTATGCGGTCAATGATCTTGAAAAACCATGTTGTGCAGGTGCCGACGCCTACGAGAGTAAAAAAGCAGATCATGCATCCGCTTTTCTTGCCATGCAGCGGGCAAGTGTAGCGGCGCTTATGTAACCTCCGACAAAGGGAAACAGCTTGCCCACCGTTGCATAGCTCTTAATTCCGGTAAACTCCATGGTCTCTTTGATATTCAACATCTGGCGTCCTTTGGAGAATCTGAGGACCTGCTCCAGATTGTCCCGATAAAACTCTGATTCACGGCTCATACTGAGCCTCCTTTCTTCTGTTCGTTCTTCTTTCATCCTGACGAGATCAGCAGGGACGGTGGGAAGCTGTGGCACCTCTTTTTTCAGGATGGACGCATAAGCCGCGCCGACCACCTCGGCAAACCGGATTTTGTTCTCGTTCGCCAATTCCCTCTCTTGTAATTCATGAATCCGCTTGTCCGCAAATTGGAGCGCCCGCACCATGACCTTTTCGGGACTGTTCCAGTCCTTTTCAAGTTTGAGAAAGTATTGCCGTGCCTGTTTGCCTTTCTCGTTGCGCTGAATCATGCAGATTTCTTTTGCCATGTCCATGCAGAGCATGGCGTCCTGTCTGGGCTTACCGGGGAGGCCGTCAGACCTATCAGTCAAAAATGTCCGATAGTCTGAACCCTCTGTGAAACCGTACTCACACATGCGAGCGAACCAGTGCGGGAAGTCCGCGCCGACTTCCAGAAAGTCATGCAGCTCCCGCGCCGACACAAGCGGGCGGTCGTTGTCGTAAGTAACCTTGATTAGTTCGTTCATAAACCTGCCTCCTTCCTTTTGCTCCGGTGAAATCGGAAGCCCGGACATTTTTGACCGGGTTGAAACCTGTTCTGCTTCCTTTGTTTTGAACTTACTCATTTTTGAGTAGGTTCATTTATTTTAATATTGGCAAATTTTGCATTTAGATGTAGAATTGTGGTAAATTTTAGGGGGAGGTATCAGTATGCAAATCACGAAAAAGAAAATACTCAGTGGTATTCTTGCGGTATTCCTTTTGGCGGGAGCATCCGGCATTTCGTATCAATCGGGCGAGGCGGCCGGATACCAGGATGGCTTGGCCGTCAGCTACGATACCGGATATGCGGAAGGTAAGGACGCCGGATACTCCGAAGGTACAGACGCGGGGCATGGCACTGGCTATGCTGAAGGTCTTTCTGCGGGTAAGGATGCTGGATATAGCACTGGCTATGCTGAAGGTCTTTCTGCTGGTAAAGATGCCGGATATAAGTCGGGCTATGCCGAGGGGGTATCTGCCGGGAAAGCATCTATTAAAAGCAGCACGGCTACAGCCACCAGCAATACATCTAATACGAGCAAATCATCTATTGCCACCGAAGATACTCAAACTGTAACGGTGTATGTGACGAAGACTGGTGAAAAATATCACCGTGACGGTTGTCAGTATCTTCGTCAAAGCCAAATTGCCATTTCGTTATCCGACGCTAAGTCTCAGGGATACACTCCCTGTTCAAAGTGCAATCCGCCGAGGTGACCCCATAGAAGGTTCCTTGTTTATTGAGTCGTTTGAGAGCAAAAAGATTTTAGAGCGCGCCCATCTCCTTTCAATTATGTTTTGCGGGTTTCTGCTTTGGCTCCGATGCGAAGCAGATAACGAATGATTTGAGAACTTGTCATATCCATAAAATGAGGATCCGTTTTAAGGATAGACAGGGTTTCCTCAAGATCTTTGGGGAGCGAGATTGTAATGCGCTTCATATTAGTCATATAGTTTCCTCCAAGTGTTGTACTGCCGACATTCGGGGCAACAGTGATGTACTGAATGAAGCATAACATTATTAGTGCAACACTACAATTGACATTTTCAACAGAAAAGTACATCACTTATAGACATCACTGCATCCTTTTTCTCTTTACAAAGTGATGAACCCATGATACAATGTGCGCATAGGAGGTGTAGAATATGGCAACCGATAAAATGCGATATACAATTTCTTTAAGCGATGAAGAATTAGATATAGTAAATAAATTCAGATTTGAAAGTGGGATCAACTCGCAAAGTAAGGCCATAATTGAGCTCATGAAAGAGGGGATTGGCACCCTGGGAATTAGCCAGGGAAAACAAAAAAACGCCTCGCCTTATTCAGGCGAAGCATTGAAGCTGGCGAAAGACTATGATGTACTCGACAAATGGGGGCGCGTGCAGGTCCGTAATGTGGCAGATAATGAATTGTCTCGCATAGAAGACGAAGCCGCGTTTAAGGAAAACTCTGTTATTCCTGATGAACCCAAAGTTATCAACCTGTATCTGGAACCCGCTGCCGCAGGCATCGCAACGCCGCTCGTTGGTCAGGACTATGAACCATACGAACTGGGGCCGGGCGACCCGCCGGGAGCAGCGTTTGCAATACGCATTCAGGGTGACTCCATGGAGCCGTATTTCCCAGACGGTTCAACGGCGTTTGTGAATCACGATGCACTGGCGGATGGAGACATCGGAGTATTCTGCGTAGACGGTGGTACGGTCTGCAAGCAATACCACTATGATAGGGTTTTGGGGATTACGTATCTGTTTTCCTTGAATCGGGAGCGGGCGGACTGTGACGTGGTGATTACGAGGGATAGTAACCAGTCTCTTGTGTGCCAGGGGAGAGTCATGACAAGAAAGCATTTCCCATTGCCCGAGTTGTAACAAAAAAAGCACCGCCCCGGCGCTACCAACACCGGGACGGCAAGCAGATTTTCAAGGGGGATTTTATCCTTGGGGTCTCTGCGCCCCTATCTTATCACAGTTGCGACGCGATGAAAAGGGGGATTTTTTACTATGGCAAAGTATTATGTGCGGCCAGACGGGCTGCACGAGTCCATCAGGACCATCAATGGCAAGCGCGTACCATTCCGGGGAAAGTCCGACCGCGAAGTAGACAAGAAGATCCTGGAATATAAGGAAACTGCAAAGAAGGGCCGAAAGGTCAAGGAGATTGCAAAAGGGTGGGAGATTTCCCGCGAAAGCGAGATTTCGGAAAGCTCCCGCCACGTCTATTCTTACTCCGTCGCGCGGCTGGTTGATTCAGTGGGGGACAAGTTCGCCTCTGAGGTCACTCCGCAGGAGCTGCAAAAGCAGATCAGCGACTTTGCAAAGACCCACAGCCGAAACACCGCGCAAATCGAACTGGCCGTCATGAAAATGATTTTCGATTCCGCCGTGGTATCTGGAGATATTGCCACTTCTCCGGCGGACAAGGTACGGATCCCAAAGCACACGATACCTCCAAAGCGGCGCGAATCCTTGACGGACGAGCAGGAGAGGGCGCTGGTGGCGCTGGAAGACCACAGGAAAGGCGAGGGCGTGTCCCTTGGGTAACTTTCTCATGTTTACTGGCTGCCGCCGTGGGGAAGCGTTGGCGTTGTCTTACAGTGATATTGATTTCAAGGCCGGCTGCATCCACATCACGAAAAAGCTGTCCTATGCGGACGGTCAAGTTCCGGTGCTGGAAGACCACCTGAAAAGCGCCAATGGTTTGCGGGATATTCCACTTCTCCCGTCGCTGGCAGCACGTGTCCCCAAAAATCGGATTGGGCTGTTGTTCCCCGGCAAGGATGGCGGATTTATGCGGCACTCGGAAGTTTACGCCATTTGGAAAGCCTATTGTCGGGAAGCCGGGTTGAATGAGATCCAACAGATCGACAGCGGGGAGATCATGGAGACGTTTCCTGTGACACCGCATTGCCTCCGTCACAGCTTCGCTACAATCTGCTACGAGGCCGGGATTGACCCCCGGCAGGCTGCGGAGATTGTCGGCGATACGCCCCAGGTTCTGGAGGCGGTCTACACCCATCTGCGGGATGGCCACAAAAAGAGCGCGGCGGACAAGCTGGCGGAATATGTGACGGCGCTGGAGCAGTCTATTCTGAGCGGGGAGAAGCACGGATAGTTTTCCACAGAGTTTTACACTGTGTAGATTTTAAGAGGCTTTTTGGATTTCACTGTGTATTTACTGTGTCGTAGATAATTCGAGAATATTTCAGAACATTTCAAACGACGAATTTTCAGGAGTCCAGCAAACCACTGAAAGCACGAAGAATTTACGGATAATTACAAAATCTCTAAAAAAGCGATGACAAGCATAGATTTAAGACTTTTGTAACAATTCCGGCTGGTTTTGTTAACAGAACTCCTGTATCTTAATACTTGCAAGAGACAAAACTTCTTTTCATCCAATCTTCCAAAGCAAAACAGGTCAGCCTGCCGGCTGGCCTGTTTTGTGCTTTTTTGGCATTTGAAAAGTTCGCCGGCCTTTTCGGAAGACCTACGTGTAAAAGCAGGGGAGAGTTCCCCTGCTTTTTACGGTCAGCTCTGCGCATCCTTGTCGGGCTGATTCACGGCGGTCTGCTCCAGCAGCGTCTTGATCTCGCTGAGCAACTCATTTTGATAGCTGAGCGCGCAGCATATGTAATGCAGGGTAGCTTCCGTGGATGTCTGGGTGTAGGGCTGTGGAATGGGGTGAGGCCACCGGTGAACCTCCGGTTCGCAAGCGGTCGCCGCCGCGACAGCGGGCGCAGTCCGGCAGCGGTTGGAACGGTTTGCCATAGGAAATCCCTCCAATTTCTTGACTATGCCATCTTATGCGCATTGTCCGCCCTGCGTCACCGATGCTCGTGAAGATATTTTTCCTTGGTGGCAATGCCGCCGCGGATGTGGCGCTCCTGTTTATTTACGTCCAGTACCTGACGCGCCAGCGCCGCCAGCGCCGGGTTTATTCTGGGAAGACGTTCGGTAATATCTTTATGTACGGTTGATTTAGAAATTCCGAACTTTCCCGCGGCGGCGCGGACCGTCGCGCGGTTTTCTATGATGTACTGGGCCAGCTGCTCGGCCCGCTCCTCCATGTTTCCCTTCAAAAAGCAACACTCCCCGCCTTGCGTTGCTCCATCCTATGCAGAAAATCGGGCAGTTATGTGCGCCCGGGAGCACAGGACCGCCAGTGTGAAAATTTGCT
Organism: Oscillibacter sp.; assembly: GCF_040505565.1. Lineage (GTDB taxonomy): Bacteria > Bacillota > Clostridia > Oscillospirales > Oscillospiraceae > Oscillibacter. The sequence goes on from NZ_JBEUWZ010000014.1 coordinate 99,221, forward strand.
GCTTTGATAGGCGCAGCCGTGACGCGGCGCGAATTGCCCGCCGGTGCCAATCCAAGTTTTATAAATGAATCATGGGAATAAATACTTGACTATGTTCAAAAATCATGGTACAATTCCAATCTGCGCGGATATTCCGCGAATTTTGCTATGCGAATGTGAGGGAAGTACCGCGTGCTGGAGGAAATAGCAGGAAAATCCAGAGTCGTCGGCGTGAAGCAGTCCCGAAAGGCCATCGCCCAAGGTCAAGCCGCTAAGGTTTTTCTGGCTTGCGACGCGGACCCGGAGCTGCTGGATTCCCTTGAAAAAAGCTGCGAGGAAAATGGTGTCCCCGTGGAGGGGAGCTATACGATGGCGCAGCTAGGCACCGCCTGCCGCATCAGCGTGGGCGCTGCCGTTGCCGTCCTTTTGAAATAAGGATGGAAAACTTCGGTTTTTTCGGAATAGTCTGTCGGCTTTCCGCAAAAAATAAAGGCTGTGTGTTTTACAGCCCGAATATTTAGTAGAAAGGAGAACAATATGCCTACTTTTAACCAGCTGGTCCGTAAAGGACGGGAGCAGGCCACCTACAAGTCCACTTCCCCCGCGCTTCAGTTCGGCCTGAATACCCTGAAGAACAAGAACACCGATCTGCCCTCCCCTCAAAAGAGAGGCGTCTGCACCGCTGTGAGAACGGCTACCCCCAAGAAGCCCAACTCCGCTCTGCGTAAGATCGCCCGTGTTCGCCTGACCAACGGCTACGAGGTCACCGCCTATATTCCCGGCGTGGGTCACTCCCTGCAGGAGCACTCCGTCGTCATGATTCGCGGCGGCCGTGTGAAGGATCTCCCCGGCGTCCGTTACCACATTATCCGTGGTACTCTGGATACCCAGGGCGTGTCCGGCCGTATGCAGGCCCGTTCCAAGTACGGCGCCAAGCGTCCCAAGTCCAAGTAAGGACTAAAACTGAAAGCTTTGCCGAATAGGTTTATATATATTTTACCTCTTTGGCAGGCATTCACGGAAGGCAAAATTGCCTTTTGAGTACCTATGACATCATATTATTATGAAGGAGGGAAGTATCGTGCCGAGAAGAGGTAACGTTCCCAAAAGAGAGGTTCTGCCCGATCCCGTCTATGGTTCCATTCTGGTGACTAAACTGGTCAACAGCGTGATGCTGGACGGTAAGAAGGGTGTGGCCCAGAAGGTGGTCTATGCGGCCTTCGATCAGATCAAGGAGAAGACCGAAAAGGACCCCGTTGAAGTATTTGCTCAGGCTATGGAAAACATTATGCCAAGCCTTGAGGTCAAAGCCCGCCGTGTCGGTGGCGCGACCTATCAGGTTCCCCTGGAGGTCCGTCCCGCCCGCCGTCAGACCCTGGGTCTGCGGTGGCTGACCGCCTACGCCCGCTCCCGCGGCGAGCGGACCATGGCGGAGCGTCTGGCCAACGAGATCACGGATGCGTCCAACAATACCGGCGCCGCTGTAAAGAAGCGCGAGGAAGTCCATAAGGCTGCCGAGGCTAACAAGGCGTTCGCGCACTTCCGCTATTAAGGAGATAGACTATGCCGAGGAAAAACTCGCTTGAAAACACCCGCAATATCGGCATTATGGCCCACATTGACGCGGGCAAGACGACTACTACCGAGCGTATCCTGTTCTACACCGGCGTGAACTATAAGCTGGGTGAGGTCCATGACGGCAATGCCACCATGGACTGGATGGCGCAGGAGCAGGAGCGCGGTATTACCATTACGTCCGCCGCCACTACTTGCCACTGGAAGGGGTCTAAGGACCAGTTCCCGGACACCCGCATCAACATCATCGACACTCCGGGCCATGTGGACTTCACCGTGGAAGTGGAGCGTTCGCTGCGTGTGCTGGACGGCTCCGTAACGGTGCTGTGCGCCAAGGGCGGTGTGGAGCCCCAGTCCGAGACTGTGTGGCGTCAGGCCGATACCTACAAGGTCCCCCGCATGATCTACGTCAACAAGATGGATATCATGGGCGCGGACTATTACAACGTTCTGCGGATGGTTGAAGAGCGCCTGAAGTGCAATGCCGTTCCCATCCAGCTTCCCATCGGAAGCGAGGATACCTTTAAGGGCATCATCGATCTGGTGGACATGAAGGCGGACGTGTATTACGATGACCAGGGCAAGGATATGCGCGAGGAGGATATCCCCGCCGACATGCTGGACCGGGCCAAGGAGTATCGCGAGAAGCTGATGGATGCTGTTTCCATGGTGGATGAGTCCATTATGGAGACATATCTGGCCGGGGAGGACGTCTCTGCGGAGAAGGTCCGCGCGGCAATCCGAAAGGCCACCGTTCACAACGAAATGGTCCCTGTCACCTGCGGTACGTCCTATAAAAACAAGGGCGTGCAGAAGCTGCTGGACTCCATTGTGGACTATATGCCCTCTCCTCTGGATATTCCTGCCATCAAGGGCGTGAATCCCAAGACCGATGAGGAAGAGGACCGCAAGCCCAGCGACGAAGAGCCGTTCTCCGCGCTGGCGTTCAAGATCATGACCGACCCCTATGTGGGCCGTCTGAGCTTCTTCCGGGTGTACTCCGGTCACTTGACCACCGGTTCCTCCGTGCTGAACAGCACCAAGGGCCAAAAGGAGCGCATTGGCCGCATTTTGCAGATGCACGCCAATCACCGGGAGGATATTGAAGAGGTCTATGCCGGCGATATCGAAGCCGCCGTGGGCCTAAAGAACACCACCACCGGCGATACCCTGTGCGATGAAAAGGCCCCGATCATTCTGGAGTCCATGGAGTTCCCCGACCCCGTTATCCGCGTGGCCATCGAGCCCAAGACCAAGGCCGGTCAGGAAAAAATGACCATGGCTTTGATCAAGCTGGCGGAGGAGGACCCCACCTTCAAGACCTGGACCGATGAAGAGACCGGCCAGACCATCATCGCCGGCATGGGCGAACTGCATCTAGACATCATCGTGGACCGTATGCTCCGCGAGTTCAAGGTGGAAGCCAACGTGGGCGCGCCTCAGGTTGCCTACAAGGAGACCATCAAGAAGAAGGTCGAGCAGGACACCAAATATGCCCGCCAGTCCGGCGGTAAGGGCCAGTACGGTCACGTCAAGATTCGTGTGGAGCCCAACGAGTCCGGTAAGGGTTATGAGTTCATCAACGCCGTAGTGGGCGGCGCCATCCCCAAGGAGTATATTCCCGCAGTCGACGCCGGTATTCGGGGCGCCATGAACGGCGGCGTTGTGGCCGGATTCCCTGTGGTGGACGTGAAGGCCACGCTGTACGACGGCTCCTTCCACGAGGTCGACTCCTCTGAAATGGCATTTAAGATCGCCGGCTCTATGGCTTTCAAAGAGGCCTGCCGCAAGGCGGACCCCACGTTGCTGGAGCCCATTATGAAGGTCTGTGTCATCGTCCCCGACGAGTATATGGGCGACGTCATCGGCGACTTGAACAGCCGCCGCGGCCAGATCATTCAGCTGGAGGCCCGTCCCGGCGCTCAGCAGATCGACGCGCATGTGCCTCTGTCAGAGATGTTCGGCTATGCCACTGATCTTCGCTCCCGCACCCAGGGCCGTGGCCAGTATACCATGGAGCCCAGCCACTATATCGAGATCCCGAAGAACATCCGGGACAAGATTGTGGCCACCCGAAACGGGAACAAAGCGGAATAATTGGGGATTGATTTTCCCCGCGTTTTACTGTAAAATGAGCAGTGCTGAATAAAACTGCGCTGCCCGCAAGGATTTTTGAAATTGACAGGAGGATCATCAAATGGCTAAGCAGAAATTTGAGAGAACCAAACCACATGTAAACATTGGTACCATCGGTCACGTTGACCATGGCAAGACCACCCTGACTGCCGCTATCACTAAGTGGCTATCCCTGCAGGGCAAGGCCAAGTTCGAAGCTTATGATTCCATCGATAAGGCTCCCGAGGAGAAGGAGCGCGGCATCACGATCAATACCGCCCACGTTGAGTATGAGACTGACAAGCGCCACTATGCCCATGTGGACTGCCCGGGCCACGCCGACTATATCAAGAACATGATCACCGGCGCTGCTCAGATGGACGGCGCTATCCTGGTCATCGCTGCTTCCGACGGCCCCATGGCCCAGACCCGCGAGCACATTCTGCTTGCCCATCAGGTCGGCGTGCCTGCGATGATCGTCTTTCTGAACAAGTGCGATCAGGTCGACGATCCCGAGCTCATTGAGCTGGTTGAGATGGAAGTGCGTGAGCTGCTGAGCAAGTACGACTATCCCGGCGACGATATTCCCATTATCAAGGGTTCCGCGCTGAATGCGCTGACCACTGATTCCACCGATCCCGCGGCTCCCGAGTATGCTTGCATCAAGGAGCTGATGGATGCGGTCGACGACTATATCCCCACTCCTGACCGCAAGGAGGATATGCCCTTCCTGATGCCCGTCGAGGACGTGTTCACCATCTCCGGCCGCGGTACCGTCGCTACCGGCCGTGTGGAGCGCGGTAAGCTGAAGATGAGTGAGGAAATCGAGATCGTCGGTCTGGCCGAGGAGAAGAAGAAGACCGTCGTTACCGGCATCGAGATGTTCCACAAGCTGCTGGACTATGCTGAAGCCGGAGATAACGTCGGCGTTCTGCTGCGCGGCGTTGACCGCAGCGGTGTGCAGCGCGGCCAGGTTCTGGCGAAGCCCGGTTCCATTCACCCCCACACCAAGTTCAAGGGCCAGGTTTACGTTCTGAGCAAGGATGAGGGCGGCCGTCATACTCCGTTCTTCAACAACTATCGTCCTCAGTTCTATTTCCGTACCACCGATGTCACCGGCGTCATCACTCTGCCCGAGGGCGTTGAGATGTGCATGCCCGGCGATAACGTCGAGATGGACGTTGAGCTGATCACCCCGATCGCCATTGAGAAGGGCCTGCGTTTCGCTATCCGCGAGGGTGGCCGTACCGTCGGTTCCGGCGCTGTCATTGACATCGAGGAGAAGTAAGAATCTCTGAGAAATCGCTGTTTGGGCGATTTTCAGAATGATTTGAACGCTTTAAAAAGCAGCGTGATGTGCCTGTGGCACGTCACGCTGCTTTTTGCGTATAATCGGCATTGGGACAGCCAGACAAAGACATACCCGCAAAAGATTCGCCAAATGCCATTCGGCATTTGGCGAATCTTTTCAGATCGTTGGGAAGCTATCGCCCCAACGGAGAGTAAATCGAGAATTGAGCTTATCCCATTAGATATCCGTATTTGCTATACACGGTCAGAATCATGCACTCAATACCCTTAGGCAGATGGTTCTCCCCGTCCAGATCCGCTTCCAACACGTTCCCGTCCAGCCGGACAAGGACTTTGCGCCCGCCCAGCGGGAGAAAACCGGAATTGGGAGTCCCGTCAAAGTCATCCCTGCTGTGGAACAGGGTGAACTTATCCCGGTAGGGCGCGGAGTCATAGGGGCAGAACACCGCGCAGTTGCCGCACTCGTTGCACATGCGGTCCACGTGCAGAATTTCGCGCCGCCCGTCGGGCAGTTCAATGGATACGTTGGCGCGGTTAGGACATACATCCGCGCAGCTTTCACACACCACGTTGCAGCTCAGGCACCGTTCGCCCTCGCATTTTGCGGATTCGCACAGGATGCCGCGTTTTGCCACTGCATCCGTACGTGAGGCAGAAGAGCGAACGGGGAAGCTCGTCGGATGGACAGCTTTAAGCACCTCGTTTGCAAAGCCTTGGGCGTCCGCAATGCCCTCTACCACCGTGGCAGGGCCGCGCATAGCGTCGCCGCCGCAGTAAACGCCGTCCAAATTCGTCCGGAAGGCGGGAGTGCCGCCGGCGTCCACCGGAATTCCGTTGTCTTCGAACAGCTGCGCGTCCACCTTCTCGCCCACAGCAGAGATCACCGTGTCGCAGTTGATTTCCACGGTTTCGCCGGTTTCCACCGGAGCGCGCCGCCCGGAGGCATCCGGCTCGCCCAGCTTCATTTTCTTACACAGCAGAGTTCCGTCCTTTTGCTCCACGGGGGCGACCAATTCCAGGAACCCAACGCCGTCGGCAATGGCCAGCTCCAGTTCCTCCGCATCTGCGGGCATGTATTTCTTTGTCCGGCGATAGATCAGGGTGGAGGATTTCGCTCCCGCCCGAAGGGCGGCGCGGGCCGCATCCATGGCGGTGTTGCCGCCGCCCACCACGGCCACATGGCCCAAAGACACGTCTTTTCCGACCTTTAGATCCCTCAGCCAACCGATGACCGGCACCACGTTGCCGGGGATCGCAAGCGTCCCGGCCTTCCAGGCGCCCACGGCGAAGTAAATGTGCGTGTAACCCTGAGCCTTCAGCTCCGCCACCGAGGGCGCGGGCGCGCCGCACCGGACCTCCGCCCCCATCTTCAGAACCAGCGAAATATCTTTATCGATGGCCTCGTCACTGATGCGGAAGCCGGGGATCACCTGCCGGACCACGCCGCCCAGATGATCAGCCTTTTCAAAAATGGTGCAGGGAACGCCTGCCCGTCCCAGAAAATACGCCGCGGCCAGACCGGAAGGTCCACCGCCCACGATGGCGGCTTTCACGCCGTTTTCGGCGGGAACAGGGACTTTGAGGCCGCGCAGCACCGCGTCGTAGCCTTTTTCCGCCGCCACAAGCTTTGTTGCCCGGATCTGTACCGGGTCGTCGTAGAAATTCCGGGTGCACTTGTCCATGCAGTGATGGGCGCAGATGGTGCCGGTGATAAAGGGCAGAGGGTTCTTCTCGGTGATGAGCCGCAGAGCATCCTCAAAACGCTCCTGACGGCACAGCTCAATGTATTCCGGAATATCCTGCTGAATGGGACAGCCGCCTTCGCAGGGCGCGGTGAAGCAGTCCAGCAGGGGAACCTTTTCATACAGCTTCCGCCGGGGCAGGGGCTTGACGGCCTTCACATGGTATTGATCGCTCCGCGCGGCCAGAGACAAAGCCTCGATTCCGTCCACATCCACGGATGTAAACGGCTTGTAGCAGAGCTTTTCCAGCTTTTCTCCGATCTGCTTGAAGCGCTGATAGCCGCCGGGCTTCAGCTCTGTGGTGGCCATGGTGATGGGCCAGATATTGCAGGCGAACAGCTTGTCAATGTTGAAATAGTCCGCGCCGCCCGCATAAGAGAGGCGCAGTCTCCCGTCGAATTCTTTGGAAATGCGGGCTGCCATGATGGTGGTCAGGGGGAAGAGGGATTTGCCCGCCATATACATTTCTTCGGAGGGTAGCTCCTGCTGCTTCACGTCCACCGGGAAGGTGTTGGAGAGTTTCAAACCGAATTCCAGACCGCTTTTCGCAGCCAACTGCATCAGACGACGGAACATGGGTACCGCGTCGGCGTATTGCAGGTCCTCCTTGAAATGATGCTCATCAAAAGCGATATAGTCATAGCCCATGGAGTCCAGCACCGACCGGGCCGTTTGATAGCCCAAAATGGTGGGGTTGCACTTAACAAAGGTATGCAGGTGTTTTTCCGCAAGGAGGTAGCTGGCGATGCGCTCAATCTCGTCCGGGGGGCAGCCGTGCAGAGTGGAGACGGTGACGCTGCGGGAAACATGGGACGTGATGGTGGAAATAAAGGCCTCCTCGCCGGGGAACATCTGACGCAAAACCGCGATGCACTCCTGAAAAATGGAGGTGCCGGACGCGTCGATCATGCCGTTGAGGAAGGTGTCGATCTTCGCACCCTTAATTCCCTCCAGATCATAGCCCACCGACATATTGAACACAAATCCGTCCGGGTCGCCCAAACCATATAGATGGGCCAGCATCTTGCAGGCGCACCACGCCTTCACGTATTCCTCAAATGCCTGCGCGACATACAGCTCCGTGGACCACTCGCAGTTATAGCACTCGTCGTTTGCCAGAATGCAGGGCTTGTGAACACAGGCGGCCAGCTCTGCGCCGTCCATCTTTTGAACGGTCTTCAGCTCGAAAAACCGCGCCCCGCCGTAATATCCGGCGATGATGTTCTGAGCCAGCTGGGTTGCGGGTCCGGCGGCGGGGCCAAAGGGAGTCTCAATCTTCTCCCCAAAAATGGGAAGGGTCTTCATCCCGGCCTGATAGGGCCGGTGAACGCCGAACACGGAGCTTTCCTTTTGGTGCTCCGCGGTGATCCAGGTCATCAGTTCCCGAAAGGGAATAGGGGTCATTAATTCGCTCATTTTACTTACCTCCGATTTTAGATTCCCTCGTAATTATGGGAGGACCGAACTTTTCCCACCGCGGGCGCGGCAGGCGGTTCCAAGTCTTGCGTTCCTTAATAGGTTTTGTGGTTCAGCTGACCCCACAGGCGTTTCGAGCTCTCCAGCACATGGGCGTTGACCGCGTCCTCGTCCACCTCCGTCAGCTCACGGTCACGCATCAGAATTTTGCCGTCGATCATGGTGGTCTGGCACTGACGGCCTGTCATGCCGAAGAGCATGTGGCCGTCGATATTCTCGTCGGAAAACGGCGTATACGGCTTGTAGTCCATGACAATGACGTCCGCCGCCGCGCCGGGGCGCAGAACGCCCAGCGGTGTCTCAAAGGAGCGGCCCGCGATTTTGGCGTTGTTGCGGAACAGCATGTCGGTGACCTCACACCAGCCTACGTTGGGGAGGCACGCGTTGTTCCGCTGGGAACAAAGAGCCACTTTGATGGATTCCAGCATGTCGTTGGTATAGGCATCGGTGCCCATTCCAACCAGAATCCCCTTCTTGTACAGCTGCAAAACGGGGGAGATGCCCACGGCGTTTCCCATATTGCTTTCAGGGTTGTTGACGCACATGGTGTCCGTTTCCTTGATAATCTCCATCTCGGCGGTGTTGACGTGGATGCAGTGGCCAAGAAGCGTCTTCGGTCCCAGAATATCGTGATCCTGCAAGCGCTGGACAGGGCGGCGGCCGTAATTGCGCAAGCTGTCGTACACGTCGTTCATGCCCTCGGACACATGCATGTGGAAGCCCACCCGGCCGTTGTTGGCGGATACCATCCGGTCAAAGGTTTTGTCGGAGATGGTGAACAGGGCGTGTCCGCCGAACAGGGCCTTCAGCATATCGCTGGGGTTTTTCTCACAATAGTCGATAAAATCCTTGTTTTCCTGTACGGACTGGAGGGACTTCTCCTCGCCGTCCCGGTCGGACACCTCGTAGCAAAGGCAGGCCCGCATCCCAAATTCCTTTGTGACCTCTGCAATTTTCATCAAAGAGCCGGGAATCTCACAGAAGGAGGCATGGTGGTCAAAGATGGTGGTGACGCCCTGCTTGATGGAGTCAATCACCAGAGCCTGCGCAGAGGCCTTCGTGGCCTCCAGATCCAGGTGGCGGTCGATGGCCCACCAGGTGCCGTCCAAGACCTCGTAAAAATTGGTGGGGTTATTGCCCGCAATGCTCAGGCCACGGGCCAGAGCGGAATAGATGTGGGTATGGGCGTTGATGAGACCGGGCATGATGACGCCGCCTTTGGCGTCCACGAATTCCGCCTTCGGGTATTGAGCCTTCAGCTCCGCGGTGTCGCCCACGGCCACAATTTTTCCTCCGTCGGTGACTACGCCGCCGTCAGGATAGTAGCCGGCGCCTTCCGCGTCCCGGGTGATGACCTTTCCGTTTGCCAGTAAAATCATTTCAAAAACCTCCTGTCTTCCTGTCATAGTTCCATGTTTTTCACGCCATATAAAAAGAAAAGGCGCTTCAAACCATCTCCGGTCTGAAACACCCACCAAAAGATGATAGGTGTCAGCCCGTGCGCAACAGCACTTCGTTCCAGCTATCATTCTTTCATTGTGACTTTATTGTATCGGACCTGTGCATAAATTGCAAGCAGATGGGCAAAAAAATTTTTAGGTGCTGTTTTGTGTAAAACGACGAAACAAAATTTAAAAAACTACTTGAAATATTTTTCAAACCATGTAATATAATATTGTAAATTACATTTTGCAATTAGCTGAAGGGAGTTAAATTATATGCGTGATTTGGTAGCGAAGGCGCAGGACCGCGTCAGCTTCGAGACACATGCCTTGGGCGCGCTGGCCGCGCTGGTTGGCTGTATCATTATGGCGGTGCGGGGCGTGGGGCTGAATGTCCCTGCGGCGACACTGTGGGCCGCGCTGGTATTCTGCCTGTCGGCACTGGCATTGTACACGGCCAGCGCAGTCTACCATTACTATCCCGGCAATGAGCTTACCGCCGGAGCAAAGCGGTTCCTTCGAAAAATGGACCACAGCATGATCTATGTGCTGATCGCCGGAAGCTATACGCCGTTTGCCATGGTGATGCTGCCTCAGCCAACGGGTGTCCGGTTCTGCATAACGCTTTGGGCGGTGGCACTGGCGGGGGTTTTGATGAAGTTCATCTGGATCAACGCGCCCCGTATTTTGTCCACGGTGATTTACCTCATCATGGGTTGGGCGGTGCTGTTTATAGCAAAGGACTTCGCGGCGGTGGGCCAGCCCTGCATGACGCTGGTGGCGCTGGGCGGCGTATGCTACTCTGTGGGCGCGGTGTTCTACGCGGTCAAAAAGCCCAGCATTTCCGCGGATTGGACCTTTCACGAGCTGTTCCATCTGCTGATTTTGGCGGGGTCTTTGTTCCACTATGCGGCGATCTATTTCTACGTGCTGTAAACCATAACTTTTGGTAGTTTTAAACAACTTGCCTTGCCAAATTCCCCGAAATAGAATATACTATTCACTGGCTAACCGAATGCGAATATGTATTCAGGGAAGGGCGGAAGGGTATGGGCGGTAGGCGGAGAGAATGCAATACGGCAAGGCAAAGAGCGATGTGCCTATCGTTCTTTGCCCTGCTGCTTTTTTTGTGCGCTTCTTCCGCCCGCGCCGTGGACGGGGTCCATCAGGTCCTGTACATCAGCGCCTACTCCTATGAGCTTGAAAACGTTCCCGTTCAGTTGGACGCCATTACCAAGGCCCTGAACAGCGGGGCCAGCGTAAAATATCTCTTTATGGATACCCGTAACCAGAGCGAGCGGGCGGCGTCGCAGGAGCTTTGCCGCCGGCTGGATACATGGAAGCTGCTGCCCACCATCGATGCGGTGATCGTCAGCGGCGACGCGGCGCTGCAATTTGCCATGAACTATCAGGATGAATATTTCGCCAGGCTGCCCATCCTCTTTTTGGATATTCGCCAGCCCCTACTGGCCGCCACAGCGGCGCAGAAGGAACGGATCTCCGGCGCTGAGAGCGCCGTTCCCTTTCGGGAGACGATTTCACTGGCGGCCCAGCTTTATCCGAATGCCAAACAGGTGGTCTGCATTGGAGATGGCACCGATGCGGCCCGGGGAATGATGGGGACGTTTTACTGTCTGGAAAGTACCTTTCCACAGCTCGATTTCAAGAGTCTGGATCTGGGGGAGATGCCCAAGAGCGGGATTCAAAAGCTGATGGAGGGATACGGGGAGGAGACGATCCTGATCTATGCCCAGGTGAGCCATGACGGCAGCGGAAATATCTACAGTGATCTGCAGGCGGCGGAAATGCTGACGGCAATGACTTCACTTCCTATTTTTTCTGCCAACGCCGCAAGCCTGGGCACCGGTTTTTTGGGCGGGTGCGTGATCTCGCCGGACGACATGGCCTTTCAGGTTGGGCAGTATGCCGGCCAGATTATGGACGGCAAGACGGCTGCGACGGATGTGGGCCTTTTGAAAATGCCCGTGATCACCCGGTTTGATAAGCGCGTGATGGATCGGTGTGGGGTCCTGCGAAGCAGTCTGCCCGGGGATACGGAATACCTCAACGACCCTGTTCGTGACGCCGTCCTCCAATATAAGCGGGTCCTGCTTGGCGGCGTGAGTGCCATTGTGTTGCTCATTGCGCTGGCGGCCCTGCTGCTGCGGGACAACCGCAGACGCAGAGCGCTGATTTGCAAGGTGCAGGAACGGGAGCGGCAGCTTCAGAATGTCATGGATCTGGTACCGGGTGGTATCTGCTCGTTTCGGGTGGACGAAGGAGATCATGTTGAAATGATCCATTTCAACACCGCCTTTTATCAGCTGCTGGGGTACCCGGCTCCGTCAGAGAACAAAAATGCCAATCTGCTGCAGAATATCCACCCCGACGACCGGGAGTCCTTTGGGGAACAGATTTGCCTTTGCCGGCAGGGCGTGGAGAATATTCAGAAGACCTTTCGGATACTGCGGCATGACGGAACCTATATCTGGATGTCTTTGCAGGCATCTTTGGCACAGGAGGAAAACGGCAGCCGGACTTATTACGGCGTATTCAGCGATGTGGATGTGCTGAAGCGCCTGCAGGAACATCTGGAGCAGGATGAGCGCACGCTGCAGACAGCCATGGATCACGCAAATGTGGATTATTGGCTCTACGATCCCCAACGGCATACCTTGCACCAAAGCAAACGCGCCTGCGAGCTGTTCGGTCTGCCGGAGGAGATGGCAGATTATCCGCAGTCCTGGTTTGCCCAGCAGATTACCTTTGATGAGGACGTGCCCAAGCTGCAAGAGGCGTTTGCGACGATTGACCGGGGCGAAGAACATGCCGTCTGCGAGGTGCGGGAGCATCTTCCAAACGGCAAAGACCAATGGGTAGAGATCCGGATGACGCAGCTGTACGACACGGAGGGGAATCGGACAAAGGTGTTCTGTACCAGCCTGGTCTGCACGCAGCGCCACCAGGAGATGGAGCGGTATGAGCGGCAGAACCAGCGTATCCAGACGCTCCTGCCCAACGCAGTGGCGTCCGTCCAGATGAATCTGACGAAGAATACCTGGCTACCCGGACCTTCTCTCTATCCGGAGCTGCTGGCGGGAGTGGAAGGAACCGCGGACGCCGCGTTCCAGAGAATGAAAAGCCGCGCGATTACCGCAGAAGAGGCCGAGGCATTCGGCGCCCGCATCAGTCGGCAGGCGATGCTGGATGCCTATGAGCGGGGCACCTCGCTGCTGACCTATGAACGGAACTGCTGGATCAATGGAGTCTGCCGCTGGCTGATGGTGCGGGCGGACATTACCAGAAACCCCGTTACCGGCGATGTGGAAGCCAACATTTATTCGTTTGACATCGACGACCAAAAATTCATGGAGCAGATCATGAATACCGTAATCCGCCGTGAATATCTGATGATTTTGCGGATTGACCTGACGGCGGATACCGCCCGGGTGTTTTCTGCTCAGGCCGGGCAGAATTCGATTCATGAGATCAAGCAGGCGGAGGCGTCCATTCTGGACACTGTCCGGGACTCCTATGCAGGCGACGATCTGGCAGACACGCTGGGCCGCCTGCGCTTCAAGGAAATACGCATTCAGTTGGAGAAAAACGCGGAGTATGTGGTGTATGCCGACTGCCGCAACAGCTCCGGAAACGTCCGGCGGCTGCGCTATGCCTTCATATGGCTGGACAGGAACGGCAGCTTGGTCTGCTGTACCGTGACCGATGCCACGGACGTCTTTGTCAAGGAACGCCGCCGGAGCGAGGCGATGTATTCCGCGTTGGAGGAGGCCCGGCGGGCCAATCAGGCAAAGAGTGAGTTTCTTTCGCGCATGAGCCACGAGATACGCACGCCCATGAACGCCATACTGGGCCTGACTCAACTGGCACAGGAGGATGCCGAAGCTCCGGACGTGGTGGAGACGCTGGAAAAGATTCAGGTTTCCGGCGAGTATCTGCTGGGATTGATCAACGATGTGCTTGATATGAGCCGGATCGAATCGGGACGTATTGAGCTGCATCCTGAAAACGTGAACGTGCAAACGATGTACAAGGCAATCCGGGATCTTATGCTCCCCCGCCTGGAGGAAAAGCACATCCGGTTCCGGATGGATACCAGCGGGGTAACCACGCCGTATGTGGTGATTGACCGACTGCGCATCCAGCAGGTGTATGTCAATATCCTGAGCAATGCCATCAAGTTTTCCAAACCGGGCTCAGAGATTTCCTGCTTGGTGAGGCATATTCCATGCGGAGAGGACAAGATTACCAGCATCATGGTTTTCCGGGACCAGGGCTGCGGTATGAGTCAGGAATTTTTAAACCGGGTGTTTGATCCCTTTGAGCAGGAGGCCAACGGTTATCAGGACCCTCAGCTGGGTACGGGGCTGGGCCTTGCCATTGTGAAAAATCTGGTGGAGCATATGGACGGCACGGTAAGCGTCAAAAGCGAGCTGGGAAAGGGCAGCGAATTTACCGTGCAGATCACGGTGCCCAAGGGCCATCCGCTCGATGAGACCGAGAAAAAAACTCCGGAGACCGACGGTCAGATCAATCTTAAGGGGAAACGGATCCTTTTGGCGGAGGATCACCCGGTCAATACCGAGATTGCAAAAAAAATGCTTTGCCGTCACGGATTGTTGGTGGACCACGCTGAGAACGGGCAGGCGGCGCTGGACAGCTATCTGAACGCGGACGCATGGTATTACGACGCGGTTTTAATGGATATTCGAATGCCGGTGATGAACGGGTTTGAGGCGACCAAGGCCATTCGCAACTCCGGACGGCCCGACGCCGGGAGTATCCCCATCATCGCCATGACGGCAAATGCTTTTGAAGGCGACCGCCAGGAGACCCGCGCGGCGGGGATGAACGCACATCTTTCCAAGCCGGTGCGCCAGGAGGAGCTGTTGAACATGTTGCGGAAATTCCTGAAATAATGGCGGCCGCTTAGAAAGCCAATCAACGTGCGCAGGGGAACCTTTCGGTGAGAGGTTCCCCTGCGCATTGCTGCTTCCGGGCGTTTCAAACTGAGAAGAAATCGCTCTGCTCAATGGTTAACTGAAAGAAGCCATCCATAAATTAGACGCTTTTTGGAGAGATAACTTAAACCTGCATAAGAGCTCACTCCTTTGCGGTTTTAAAGTCTGAAATCCTCAAAAACAAATGGTACATGAGAATCAATACTTGTACCTTGCCTTCAAAATTAGACGCTTTTTGGATGAAGCCCTGCTATACTGTGTCCGGAAGAGACAAGTTTGGCAGGGATGTGGGATACAGCCGCAGCGGCGGCCGCGACCGCATACCGGCCGGACATTAAATTTTATAATCTTTGGAGGAAATCGTTTATGGCAAAGCTTGTTGAGTGCATTCCCAATTTCAGCGTCAGCAGAGAAAAGGATGAGCCGGTTTTTCAGGGCCTGGTGGATACGGCCAACTCCGTTCCCGGCTGCACGGTGATGGACGTTCAGTCGGACGGCACCCATAATCGCTGCGTATTTACGCTGGTGGGTTCCCCGGAGGGCATTGAGGAAGTGGCTTTCCAACTGTGCAAAAAGGCCGCCGAGACCATCGATATGACCAAGCACGAGGGTGCGCATCCCCGCATGGGCGCCACAGACGTCATCCCCTTCGTTCCTACCATGGATGTCACAGTGGAGGAGTGCGTTGAGATCAGCAAGCGCGTCGCCCAGCGCATCTGGAACGAGCTGAAGGTCCCCAGCTTCCTGTACGAGGACTCCGCCACTTCCCCCGACCGGGTGAATTTGGCGAAGGTCCGCAAGGGCCAATTCGAGGGAATGCCCGAAAAGCTGCTCCAGCCCGAGTGGGCTCCTGACTACGGTGAGCGGAAGATCCATCCCACCGCCGGAATCACCGCCATCGGCGCCCGGATGCCTCTGGTTGCCTTCAACGTGAATCTGGACACCGACAACGTGGAGGTGGCCAAGGCCATTGCCAAGGCAATCCGTGGCTCCTCCGGCGGCTTCAAGTACTGCAAGGCCATCGGACTGCTGCTGGAGGATCGGAACATCGCCCAGGTCTCCATGAACATGGTGAACTACGAGGGAACTCCGCTGTACTACACCTATGAAATGGTCCGCGCGCTGGCCGATCGGTACGGCGTAAAGATTCTCGGCACCGAGGTGGTGGGCCTGACTCCCGCTAAGGCACTGATTGACTGCGCAGAGTATTACCTGAAGATCGAGAACTTTGACTGCCGCAAGCAGGTGATGGAGTATCACCTGATCGACATGGAATAAGGGGGCCGACATGAAACTGGCTGACCAGACTGTTACATCCTTTGTGGACCTTATGGCCTCTGACGCGCCGGCTCCCGGCGGCGGCTCCGCAGCCGCGCTGGAGGGGGCGCTGGGTACGGCGCTGACCGCCATGGTGTGTGCGCTGACGCAGGGGAAAAAGAAATATGCCGAGTACGCGGCGCTGACCGCGGAAGTGGGCGAGAAGGCTCAGATGCTGAAAGCACAGTACGTGGATGTCATCGACCGGGACACAGAGGCGTTCAATGCCGTCTCCGCCGTCTTTTCCATGCCCAAGGATACCGACGAGGAGAAGGCTGCCCGATCCGCCGCCATGCAGGAGGCGCTGAAGGGCTGCACAAAGACCCCGTTTGAGATGATGGAACTGGCGG
Organism: Oscillibacter sp.; assembly: GCF_040505565.1. Taxonomy (GTDB): domain Bacteria; phylum Bacillota; class Clostridia; order Oscillospirales; family Oscillospiraceae; genus Oscillibacter. The sequence goes on from NZ_JBEUWZ010000014.1 coordinate 115,507, forward strand.
TGAAGGCTCTGGAGCTGACCGACAGCATCGTAGGCCGTTCCAACGCCAGTGCCGCCAGTGACCTCGGCTGCGCGGCCCTGAGCTTGAAGGCCGCCATTCAGGGTGCGTGGCTGAACGTGTTGATCAACATCGGCGGGCTGAAAGACCAGGCATTTGCCGAGCAATATCGCTCCGAAGGGGAAACACTGCTTAAAAAAGCACTGCCTTTGGCGGATTCCATTTATGCAAAAGTCCTGAACTCCCTGTAAAGCCAACGGGATTGATTGAATGAATCGAAAAGTGTGATATAATGAGCGATACAATTCGGCATATCACTGCCCCGGAATACGTCACCACCCGCTGGGGCGGCGGCGCCACCACCCAAATTGCCATCGCGCCCGCCGCTTCGCAGTACGCGGATCGGGATTTTCTCTGGCGCGTCAGCTCCGCCACGGTGGAGCTGGAGACATCGGATTTCACGCCCCTTCCGGACTATGAGCGGTTTTTATCTACGCTGAAGGGCTCGGTTCGCATAGCCCACGACGGCGGCGTGCCGCTGACTTTGACACCGGGAAATATTCACCGGTTCGACGGGGGCGCGGTCACTCGGTCGGAAGGGAAATGTACCGACTTCAATCTGATGCTCCGCAAGGGGAAATGCAGCGGGGAGATGCGCTGCCTGCACCTGGGGGAGCTCGGCACGGCCCGATTGAGCCGCACCGTGGGCTTGACGGGAGCGCATCACACCTTCCTCATTTACTGCGCGGAGGGAGACGGTGAGCTTACTGCGGCAGGGGAGACCGTCCGGTTTGCCAAAGGCGAGGCGGTGCAGACGGAGAATGCCGAGCCGCTGCTGCGGTGCGGTGCGGCGTCCGTATTTCTGCTGTGCGAGATGGCGGAGACGAAGATCCAAAAATGATGAACGATAAGGAGGAGACAATTCATGGGATTTAAAAGCGACATTGAGATTGCCCAGGAATCGACCATGCTTCCCATCGAAGAGGTGGCCGCGAAGCTGGGGGTGGGTCAGGAGACCTTGGAGCCCTATGGACACTACAAGGCAAAACTGGATATCCATGCGCTGAAGGATCTGCCCCGGAAGGCCAAGCTGGTGCTGGTGACGGCCATCAGCCCCACCCCCGCCGGCGAGGGCAAGACCACCACGTCCGTGGGCCTTGCCGACGCGCTGAACAAGTTGGGCAAGAAGACCGTGGTCTGCCTGCGGGAGCCCAGTCTTGGCCCTGTGTTTGGCGTCAAGGGCGGCGCAGCCGGCGGCGGCTACGCTCAGGTGGTGCCCATGGAGGACATCAACCTCCATTTCACCGGTGACTTCCATGCCATCGGCGCGGCCAACAACCTGATGGCGGCGCTGCTGGACAATCACATTCAGCAGGGCAACGCGCTGGATATCGACGTGCGCAAGATTGTTTGGAAACGCGCGGTGGATATGAATGACCGCCAGCTGCGCCATATCATCTGCGGCCTTGGCGGCAAGGCCAGCGGCGTGCCCCGGGAGGACGGCTTCGACATCACCGTGGCCTCCGAAATCATGGCCGTGCTGTGCCTGTCCAGCGATCTGATGGATATGAAGGCGCGTCTGGCTCGAATGGTGGTGGCCTACACCCGGGATGACAAGCCAGTCACAGCCCACGATCTGCACGCCGAGGGCGCCATGGCCGCGCTTTTGAAGGACGCGATTAAGCCGAATCTCGTGCAGACGCTGGAGCACACCCCCGCGCTGATTCACGGCGGCCCCTTCGCCAATATTGCCCACGGCTGCAACTCCATCGAGGCCACCGAGACTGCGCTGAAACTCAGCGAGTATACCGTCACCGAGGCCGGCTTCGCTGCCGATCTGGGCGCGGAGAAGTTTTTGGACATCAAGTGCCGCGCCGGCGGTTTCCATCCTGACGCCGTGGTGGTGGTTGCCACCGTTCGTGCCCTGAAGTATCACGGCGGCGTTGCAAAGGCTGATCTGAACAACGAGAATCTGGAAGCTCTGGAAAAGGGCTTGCCCAACCTTCTCCAGCATGTCGAGAACGTGACGAAGGTGTTTGGTCTGCCCTGCGTGGTGGCCGTGAATGCCTTCCCCACCGACACCGCCGCCGAACTCAAAATGGTTGAGGATAAGTGCCGGGAGCTTGGCGTCAACGTGGCCCTCAGCGAAGTCTGGGCCAAGGGCGGCGAGGGCGGCAGGGCTTTGGCCGAGGAGGTTGTGCGCCTGTGCCAGCAGCCCAGCCACTTCCAGTTTGTTTACGATGCGGAGGACAGCATCGAAAACAAGCTCAACGCCATTGCCACCAAGATCTACCGTGCCGACGGTGTGGTGCTTACCGCCGCCGCCGGGAAGCAGCTTCAGCAGCTCACAGAACTGGGCTTCGATAAGCTTCCTATCTGTATGGCTAAAACCCAGTTCTCCTTCTCCGATGATCCCAGCAAGCTGGGCGCACCCCGCGGCTTCAAGATTACTGTGCGTGAACTAAAGGTGAATGCCGGCGCCGGATTCCTGGTGGCCAAGACCGGCGATATTATGACCATGCCGGGCCTTCCCAAGGTCCCCGCCGCCGACAGGATCGACGTGGACGAGCACGGAAAGATCACCGGACTGTTTTAACATTTTCCCGGCGGGGCCTTTCGGCTCCGCCGGGACCGCGACCATTTACTTGAAGGCGCTAACTTGAAAGTCTCCCGGTTCGTATGCAGTGGGAGCGTAAGGGGGGAGAACGATGCTGAGTCCCGCTGAATTTTTGGAAAGCTATGCCGGAATCGGCGAGAGAAAAGCCGGCGCGGGGGTCCTGAAACTGCTCTTGTCGGGAATCCTGGCGGGCTTTGCCATCGGTGTGGGCGGCGCGGTGACCACCGCGGCGACCTTTTCCATCGAAAACACGTCAGTCGCGAAAATAATCGGCGGTGTTCTGTTCCCGCTGGGGCTGATTATGGTGCTCATAACCGGCGCGGAGCTGTTTACCGGAAACTGCCTGATGACGATTTCTCTTTTTGAGCGGCGTATTCACCTGAAGGGGATGCTTCGAAATCTTGCCGTCGTTTATTTGGGCAATTTTCTGGGCGCGCTGCTGTTGGCTTGGGCGATGATCTCATTCAGCGGTCCGGGGATGGCGTCCGGACTGATACTTAAGACTGTCTCCACCGCCGCCGCAAAGTGTGCACTGCCATTCGGGAGAGCGCTGGGCCTTGGAATTCTGTGCAACATTTTGGTCTGTGCCGCCGTTATGATGGCCCTGTGTGCCAAAGACATAATAGGGCGCGCGGTAGGGGCCTTCGGTCCGGTCTGCTGCTTTGTCATCTGCGGATTCGAACACTGCGTGGCCAATATGTATTTTATCCCTGCAGGGCTGTTTGCGCGGACGATGCCGGACTGCGGACAGCTTGCGGCGGGGGCGGGAATCGACATTTCCGCCCTGACATGGGGGAACTTTCTCCTGCATAATCTGATTCCGGTAACCATCGGAAATCTCATTGGCGGCTGCGGTCTTGCCGCCCTGATCTGGGCAACGCACCGAAAGACCACCGTCCGGACAGCGTAAAGTTAAATTCTTTTTAAAAGAGGAGGGGGTGCAGCGAAATAAGAGAGCTTTGGCCGGAGGCCGAAGCGAAGGATATGGAGCTTGCTCCGACGACAGAGTAGGGCCAGCGCGTTAAGTGCCGACGGATGGGAAGTCGCCGTTGGACGAAGAGGTGAAAGCCTCGCGTTGCTGAACCCGCATCCGCTGCCACAAAGAAGGAACTATTTCCTCCCTAGTGGCGACTGCCAAAACAGATCAAAAAGATCGCTTTGGTTTTTATCACATAAAGGAGGATATTTTTTATGAAAAAGCAAAAAATTTCCATGTTGGCAACTCTGGGAATGCTGTTGGCGATTGAGATCGTGCTGTCCCGGTTCTGCTCCATTTCCGCGTGGAATATCAAGATCGGCTTCAGCTTTGTACCTGTTGCGGTGGCGGCGGTGCTGTACGGCGCTGCCCCTGCGGCGGCGGTGGCCGCGCTGGGTGACTTTGTGGGTGCCATCCTGTTTCCCATCGGGCCTTATTTCCCGGGCTTTACCCTGACTGCGGCCCTGACCGGTGCTGTACTCGGCCTGTTTTTACACAAGCGGCAGACCGTGGTCCGCATCGGCGGCGCAGTGGCGGTGAATCAGCTGGTGCTGAGCTTGCTGCTGAACACGCTTTGGATTTCCATGCTGTACGGCGCGCCTTATGGCCCGTTGTTCCTCACCCGAATTGTGCAGACTGCGGTGTTGATTCCGGTGCAGTTCATTGTGATCGGCGTCATGACAAAGGCTTTGGGCCGCTATGGAAAGAGGGCGATGGCATGAATTTTTCCGAGGCACTGGATTTTATCCACGCCACGTCCTGGCAGGGGAGCCGCCTGGGATTGGAGCGCATCGCGTCACTGATGGAGCTTTTGGGCGACCCGCAGAAAAAGCTGCGGTTCATCCATGTGGCGGGGACGAATGGAAAGGGTTCCGTCTGCGCCATGCTGGCCGAAATTTTGACCCGGGCCGGATATACCACGGGACTTTATACATCCCCCCATCTCTTTCGCATCAACGAGCGGATGAAGGTGAATGGTGCGGACATCTCCGATGACGAACTGGCCCGGCTTGCAGAGCAGGTGAAGCCACTTGTTGAGAAAATGGCGGACCCGCCCACGGAATTTGAGCGGATCACCGCCATGGCGCTGCTGTATTTTCAGCAGAAGCACTGCGACGTGGTGGTTTTGGAGGTGGGCTTGGGTGGACGCCTGGACTCTACCAACGTCATCGACGCGCCGGACGCGGCGGTGATTACCAACATAGCTCTGGAGCACACGGAGGTGCTGGGAGACACGCTGGAAAAGATTGCCGGAGAGAAGTCCGGCATCATCAAGCCCGGCGCGGATGTGATTCTCTCCGCTCAGACGGCGGAGGTGGAGACCGTGGTGCGCCGGACCTGCGAGGAGCGGGGCTGCGCCCTGCGGATCACGGACCCGAAGGCGGAAAAGCTGCTTGCCTGCGGACTGGAAGGGCAGACGCTGGATTACCGGGACCGGAGAGACCTGCGGCTGCGGCTGATCGGCGACTATCAGTTTAAAAATGCGGCTGTGGTATTGGATACGGTGGATGTATTGAAGGAGCGCAGGGGATACGAAATTCCGGAATCCGCCGTGAGGTCGGGTCTGGCGGCGGTCGTCTGGCCGGGGCGGTTCGAGGTGCTGCAAAGAGATCCGCTGGTGCTGGTGGACGGCGCACACAATCCCGACGGTGTGACCGAGCTTACAAAGTGCCTTCGGGAATACCTGCCCGGGCGGAAGATGACTTTGCTGATGGGCGTGATGGCGGACAAGGACTATGCCGACATGATTGCCATGATGGCGCCGTTCGCCAACGAATTTGTGGCGGTCACGCCGGAGAGCCATCGGGCGCTTCCGGCGGAGGAGCTGCGGGAAAAGATTGAGACGCTGACCGGCGTTTCCGCCCGGTGCGGCGGCGACGTGAAAAGCGGCCTCGCCATGGCAATGGACGGAAAGGGCCCGGAGGACATTGTCTGTGCTTTTGGCTCACTTTATCAAGTGGGAGAGATTCGGGCATACTTTGGGCGGACGACTTGAAAAAGGCGGCGGATTTTCAGACTGCTTTGCGGACAGAAAACTGTGGCGTCTGGGAACGCCAAAAGCCCGTGAACTTTTCCAACGAATCGGAGGGCAGGCCGTTAAGGCCTGCCCTGATTTATCAACGCGGGAAAAGGAACACAAATATATCTGGCGCTGAACGGCGGAGCCGTGTATAATGAAAGGAAAAATCATTTCCGGAAGAAGAAAGGGAATGGCCAATGCCCAAGATTGAAGTACAGCTGTTTCAGATACCCTGCGTGAAGCTTGAAGGAAAAGAGGTGACCTTTCCCTTCAAGCGGGTGGACGCGCTGTTCTACTATCTGATCTGCCGGAAAACCGCAACGCGGCAGGAGCTGGTTGATCTCCTGTGGGAGGACTGTGCGGAAGAGGTGGGCTACAAAAATCTGCGCCATACGATTTATACCCTGCGAAAGGTGCTGGGGTCCGACTTAATTCTGACGGTTCCAAAAACGGAGGTGCGGCTGAACCCGGCGTGGGAGCTGGTCTCCGATTTCGATCGGTGCGGGACGGAGGGAACTGCGGATACGGAGCAGTTCCTGCGGGGATTTACGGTGAAGAACGCCCCTAACTTCAACGCCTGGGTTGACCAGATGCGGGAGCAGATGGCCGCCCAGACCCTGAGCGACCTCTTCGCCGGCGCGACGGAGGCACAGGATAAAGGCGATCTGGTTCAGGCGGAGCGGCTGAGTCTGGAGTATCTGAACCGGGACGGATTGGATGAAAAGATGGTCATGTTCCTGATGAAGCTCTATCAGAAGGACGGGCGGTACTACAAGGCGGCAAGCCTCTATCAAAAGCTGAAGGACCGGCTGGCGGAGGAATTGGGTATCGCGCCGCTTCACGAGACAGCCGCGCTGTATTATGACATTGTGAACCGGTGGAACGAGACCACGGAAGACGACCCCGAACAGACCAACTTTCCTCTGGCGGAGAGCCGCAGCCGTCTGCTGCAGAAGATACAGGAGCGGTATCAGTCCTTTCGGGACGGTTACCAGACGTCCTCGCTGCTGTTTTACGGCGAGTCCGGCTGCGGGAAGAGCTACCTCCTGCAACACTTTCTTCGGGACGGGGATTTTTCAGACGTACTTGTGCTGACGGGTCACTGCTCGCAATTGGAGGCGGGCGTGTATCTGGAGCCATGGAAAAACGTGATGCTGGCTGTGGCGGAGGAGACTGTAAAACGGAACCTGTCAATCCCGCCTGCTACCCGGCGCACGATTGCAAGGGTTTTTCCTGTGTTCTCCGATGAAGCGGGCGAGCAGCGGGAGGCCTGCAAGTTCAAGCAGAACCGCTGCGGCGCACTGGTGACGGACGCGGTGGCGCTGCTGCTGTCCCTGGCGGCGGCGCAGCGGAAAATCCTGCTGGTGTTTGAGGATCTGCAGTGGATGGACTCGGCCAGTCAGGACCTTTTGTGCCAGGTGATCCGTCGGTTGGGCGGAGGTCAGCTGCTGTTGCTTGCCTCCAGCCGGACGCTGAACGTGGACGTGAATTTCATGCAGGACGAGTCCGCACTGGAGCGCGTTTGCGTGCCCTGTTTTACCGAAAAGGAGACCGACCGGTATCTGGACGCGGCGCTGGGCGCGGACCTGACTGACGCAGTCCGCAGCCACATCTACGAGGCCACGGGGGGGAATCCCCGGCTGCTGGCGGGGGCTGCGGAGAACCTGCGGGGCAAGGAGCCGACGGCGGATGCGCTGCCGGACGCCAACGAGATTCTCCGCCAGCGCATGGCGGGACTGAGTACCCAGGCGCTGCATCTGGCAAATGTTCTGGCCCTTTTTCCGGATAAGACGCCCTGCCGTCTGCTCTCTGAGATCACCGGCTATCAGACTGCACAGCTCTACTCTCTTTCTGTGGAGCTGGAAGAGCACTCTTTGATTGGAGAGTGCTGCGTAGACGGAGAGAGTTATCTGGAATTCCTTCACCCCCATATGAGGGAGGCACTCTATCAGGCACAGTCCTATTTCCAGCGCCAGCCTCTGCATCTCAAAATCGCGGATTGCCTCCAAAAGACTTTACCGGAGGGGGATGTGGACGCACTGGCCCGCGTGGCCCATCACTGCCGGGCGGGGGGCGACGGCCTACGGGCTTTCCGGTGCGAGGCCGCTGGTTTGTACTGGCGGACCTCTTGGACCTGTGAGCTTCCGCCGCTGGTTCCGGCGGAAGCTTCTGCCCCCACGCCGCTGCCGGAGGGAATCACACTGGAGGACGAGGTGCGAAGGCTGGAGCAGGAGCTTGATCGGCTGCGCCGCCGGTACCCGTCGGGGCCGCAGAACGGAGAACTGGACAAGCCAGAGCGGATGCTCTTATGCGCAAAGGCGCGGACACTGATCTATACCGGGCGGTATCAGGAGGGGCTGGGCGTCACGGAGATGCTACTTCAAGCATTGACACCCTGCGCCGCGGAGGATACGGACCTGCTGCTGTGGGTCTTGCGTCAGCGGATCGCCTACAGTGTGCAGACCGATCAGCCAGAGCCGGAACAGATCGTTCGGGGACTTGAAATCGCGGAGGAGTCGGGGCTGAAGCGCCAGCGGGCCTGTTATTTGCTGCTGCGGGGCATCGACTTTTGCAAAGAGGGAAGCTATAAGAGCAGCGATTACTTCTTCCGTCAGTCTCTGGGATTGTTCGATCACCCGGAACGCTATCCCATGTTTTGCGGCTATGTCCGAACGTGGCAGGGGGAGTGGAAGCGCCGCCAGAAGGACTTTGCCGGGGCCTGCGAGATGTATCAGCTGGCCGTGGAGCAAACGACGGGACTGGCCCCCTGGCCGGGCAGCGGGTTCCTCTTTACCTGCTACGGGCGGGCGGCCATGGCGCTGGGAGACGACAGAAAGGCCCGGCAGATGTTTGCCCGGGCGATGGAGATATTTGAAAAAACGGATGAGCTGCCGGGCCGGAGTCTGGCGGAAGCCTACACCGCGTACTATGCCGCTCAGGACGGAAGATACGCTTCGGCGGTGGAACTGCTGGCTGTTTCGTGGGACTCCGCCAGCAAGCTAAGCTCTCTGGTGGAGCAGGGGATTCGGGACAGCGTGCTGGCGAGACTGCGTCGGCAGCTGGACCAGGATCACGCTCTTGGCAACGAGCTGGATCACTATCTCTATCGTCCGCTGGATATTTACTGCCACCGGGGAATGCAGCGTCTGCGGGGTGTCAAGGGCGCGTATGAAAGCGAGCAGCTGGAAGACTGCCTGAAGTACAGCGTCCGGCAGGCAAAGCCTCTCACGGTGGAAAACCTTTACAGCAAAAATAAAAACTTCATGACGGAATGAGCAGGTGTTTTATAAAAGCAGGCCTGGAAAGTCAAAGACTTTCCAGGCCTGCCGGTTTCCTTTTAAGAAGACGCGCCGCCAAATGGCAGAAAATTACGCGAAATTGCGCGGGCCGAAAGCTCAGAACCGGACGATCTCGCCCTTTTTAATAACGGTGTCCACCAGATTGGCACCCAGCCGATAGCAGATATAGTCCAGGTCCGGAGCGTCCCAGACCAGCAGGTCTCCCTGCTTGCCCACCTCCACGGAGCCGATTCGGTCCGCCCGGCGGATACCGGCCGCGCCGTTGAGCGTAACGGAGGTGAGGACCTCTTCCGGGGTGAGGCGGTATTTGAGACAGGCAATGTTCATGGCCAGCTGCAAGTTGGAGCTGGGGCAGGAGCCGGGATTGAAATCCGTAGCCACCGCCACGGCGACCCCGGCGTCAATCATGGCCCGGGCGGGAGCAAAGCTTGCCCCCAGGTAGAAGCTGGTGGCAGGGAGCAGGCAGGCGATGGTGCCGCCCTTCGCCATGCTGGCGATGCCCTCCTCCGGGCAGACGATCAGATGCTCTGCGGTAATCGCCCCGATCTCGCCGGCCAGCTGAGAACCGCCGATGGGGTCGATCTCGTCGGCGTGGATCTTCGGCGTCAAGCCGTACTTTTTGCCGGCCTCCAGAATCCGGCGGGACTCCTGGGCGGTAAACACGCCGGTCTCGCAGAATACGTCGCAGAACTCTGCCAGATGCTCCCGTGCCACTGTGGGGATCATTTCCTCGCACAGCAGGCGCAAAAACCCCTCCCGGTCGTTTTTGAACTCCTCAGGCAGCGCGTGGGCGCCCAAAAACGTGGGGATCAGTTCCACCTTCTGCGTCTCGTTCAGGCGGCGGATCGCCCGCAGCTGCTTATATTCGTCTTCGGGGTCAAGGCCGTAACCACTTTTGGCTTCACAGGTGGTGACGCCCATACGCAGCATAGTGGAAAGCTCCTTGGCGGCCTTGTCCGCCAGCTCCTCCTCCGAAGCGGCGCGGGTCGCGCGGACGGTGGACAAGATACCGCCGCCCTGAGCGAGAATCTCCAGATAGGTGACGCCGTGGAGTTTGAGACCCAGCTCGTTTTGACGCCAGCCGCCGAAGATCAGGTGCGTGTGTGCATCCACCAGGCCGGGGGTGACCAGACGTCCCTTAACATCCACCACTTCTGCGTTTTCCAGCATCCCCGCAGGGACCTCTCCGCTGCCCACGGCGGCGATCATTCCGTCTTTTATAAGAACATACGCATTTTTCAGAAGGGTGATCTCGCCCTGTTCCCTGCCGCGCCTGGCGGCGGAGCCGGTGGGGGTGGCCAGAAGACCGATGTTTTTCAGCAACAGATTTGCCATAAAGGTATCCTCCCTTGCAAAATGTGGGAAAAAGGGGCCTCTTGAGAGGCCCCTTTTTCAAGATTTGTACAGAAAATTCAGTTCAAATTTTTGATGGCATCCCGGATGATTTCGTCATCGTTCTCCGCCACGTAGGGCAGGGTGATATGATCCTGCCCCTTATACATCTCGTTGTACTCCACCGCGGTGGACACGGCGTGCTCGTTGCGGGCCCAGGAGCGGCGCGCGACGCCCACCATGGTGTCCCAGGGCATGGACATGCGCAGGATGGTATCCACGCGCTCACTGCCGTCCAGCACCATGCCAAAGCCGCCGTTGATAGCCTTGCCGATGCCGGTTCCGCCGCCGTTGTGCAGGGCGATCAGGCTCATGCCGCGGGCCGCGTTGCCCGCATAGCACTGGGTAGCCATTTCAGCCATGATGTTGGAGCCGTCCTTGATGTTGGAGGTCTCGCGGAAGGGGGAGTCGGTTCCGCCGGTGTCGTGGTGGTCGCGGCCAAGCATGACCGGGCCGATCTCGCCGTTGCGGACCATCTCGTTGAACTTCAAGGCGATGTTCAAGCGGCCCATGGCATCCTGATAGAGGATGCGGCACTGGGTGCCAACCACCATCTTGTTCTTCTTCGCGTCGCGGACCCAGATATAATTGTCATAGTCCTGATAGCGGCGGTTGTGGGCTTTGATATAATCGGCCGCGGCCGCGTCCGTCTTGTCCAGGTCGTCGGGGTTATGGCTCAGGCAGCACCAGCGGAAGGGGCCGTAGCCATAGTCAAACAGGTGGGGACCCAGGATGTCTTCCACATAGGAGGGGAAGATAAAGCCGTCGAGGTCGTTCTCACCGTTTTTGCAGATGCTCTTCACACCCGCGTCGTACACGGCCTTGAGGAAGCTGTTGCCATAGTCAAAGAAGTAGGTGCCCCGCTCGTGGAGCTTGCAGATCATCTCATAGTGGTGGCGCAGGGTCTTGTCCACCAGGTTGCAGAAGCCGTCGGGGTCTTTGTCCAGCATCTCAGTGCGCTGCTCGAAGGTCAGGCCCTGCGGGCAGTAGCCTCCGTCATAGGGGACGTGGCAGGAGGTCTGGTCGCTCAAAAGGTCAATGTGGACATTCTTCTCATACAGGTACTCCAGCAGATCCACCACGTTGCCGTGATAGGCGATGGCGCAGGGAGTCTTGTCGGCCATGTGCTTTTGCGCCATGGCGAGAGCCTCGTCAAGGCTCTCGGTCTTCTCGCTGACCCAGCCCTGGCTGTAGCGGGTCATGATGCGGGATAGATCGACCTCGGCAATGATGGAGACAGCGCCGGCAATCTCCGCGGCCTTGCCCTGCGCGCCGCTCATTCCGCCAAGACCGGCGGTGACGAACAGGCGGCCGGCCAGATTCTGATCGTTGGGAATACCCAACTTCAGACGTCCCGCGTTGAGCAAGGTGTTGAACGTACCGTGGACAATGCCCTGCGGACCGATGTACATCCAGCCGCCGGCGGTCATCTGGCCGTAGTTGGCAACGCCAAGAGCGGCAGCCCGGTTAAAGTCTTTCTGATTGTCAAACATGCCGACCATCAGGCCGTTGGAGATAATGCAGCGGGGAGCGCCCTTGTGAGAGTGGAACAGCCCCAGAGGATGACCGCTCATGACGACCAGTGTCTGCTCGTCGGTCAGCACCTCCAGATACTTCTTGATCAGACGGTACTGCATCCAGTTCTGGCAGACCTGACCGGTTTCACCATAGGTCACCAGCTCGTAGGGGTACAGGGCTACATCAAAGTCCAGATTGTTCTCAATCATCACCTGAAAAGCCTTGCCCTCGATGCAGTTGCCCTTGTACTGGTCGATAGGCTTGCCGGACAGGCGGCCTTGGGGACGGAAGCGATAGCCGTAGATCCGGCCGTGTTCCGCCAGCTCCTGCGCAAACTCCTTGGCCATCTGGGCATGGTGGTCGGGATGGATGTACCGCAGGGCGTTGCGGATGGCCAACTCCTTGTCGGCCTCGGTGAGATGGGATTCCCGGCGGGGAGCCCGGCGGATACCCTCTTCAAAGGTGGGGTACTCTGGCAGGTTATAGTCCAGCTTTACTGTCATAGCCTTGTCAACATCGAAAATCGCCATGGTCGTTCCTCCTGAAAATTGGATTCTGCCGACCGAATGAACTCCGGCCCGGGCAGTTAAGGATTACCTCGTTTAAAAAACATTGTATCACTCGGATTTGATAAAATCAACAAAATTAATAAAAATATGCACAAGTATTTAGCTGTTTTCAACAAATTAAATCGCTATTGCAGTATCCTACTGTTCAGACAGCGCATCAGTTTACGAAAGTGCTCGCTTTTACTGCCAATGCGCCGTGCACGATAGCGTTCGTGCCGATTTACAGATATGATTATATACTTCCCGCGTTGAATTTGCGTCAAAAGTAACACAAGCAGCAAAAAGTTCTGGGAAAAACGGTTGCGGAACCGGATTTTTTTTGCTATTGTACAAGTGATATATTAAAAATATAAAGACGCAGGGATAAAAACGCGCCGTGGAAACCTCGGGTTGAGTAAAGGAGCGAAAAAATTTGAATCAGATCATGGAGTGTATCCCAAACTTCAGCGAAGGGCGGGATCTTGAAAAGGTGGAGAAAATTGCGGGCACCTTTCGTGCGAAGGAACAGGTAAAGCTGCTGGATTACAGCACGGACAAGGACCACAACCGCTGCGTAATCACCGCCGTGGGCGAGCCGGAGGCATTGCGGGACGCGGTGATCGAGGCTGTCGGCACGGCCACGGCACTGATTGACATGACCAAGCACGACGGTCAGCACCCCCGCATGGGCGCTACCGACGTGGTGCCCTTTGTTCCCGTGCGGAATTGCACGCTGGAGGATGCGGACCGCATTGCGAAAGAGACGGCCGCTGCCATTGCGGACCGATACGGCGTGCCGGTTTTTCTCTATGAGAAGTCCGCCACGGCGTCTCACCGGGAGAATCTTGCCAACATCCGCAAGGGTCAGTTCGAGGGCATGGCGGAGAAAATGAAGAAACCAATGTGGCGCCCCGATTTTGGTCCGGACACCATCCATCCCACCGCGGGTGTTACAGCCGTCGGCGCCCGGATGCCGCTGGTGGCGTTTAATATCAATCTGAATACCTCAGATCTTCGCATTGCCGACGAAATTGCGCACCGCATCCGTTATATCAATGGCGGTTTCCGGTTTGTGAAGTCCATGGGCGTGATGCTGGAGGATCGCAATCTTGCGCAGGTCTCCATCAATATGACGGATTATACGAAGACCTCCCTCTACCGTGTGTTTGAGACGGTGAAGATGGAGGCGCAGCGCTGGGGTGTCAATGTGGTGGGCAGCGAAATTATTGGCCTGACGCCTATGGCAGCGCTGGTGGACTGCGCGGAATATTACCTGCGTATTGAAAATTTCCGCATGGACCAGATTCTGGAGACTCGCCTGTAAGAAGCGTTTTTGGGGATTTTCCCGAAGACAGATATACAACTGGCGGGAGCGAGCCGCTTCCGCCGCGGATGAAAAGGAGATTTTACTGATGCGTCCTGAACTGATTAACCAGCCCATTACGGGCATTTGTTCCTTTGGCCGGTATCCCATCTGCCTGGATCTGGACGAGCTGCATGCCGATTTCGGCGTGCTGGGCATTCCCTACGACATGGGCGTGGGCTTCCTCAGCGGGGCGCGTCTGGGCCCCCGCCGCATCCGGGAGGCGTCCACCCAGTACGGCCGCGGTGAGGCGGGGTATTATGATTACGAGGCGGACGAGCAGATGCTCTGCGCTCCCATCACCATCGCCGACTGCGGGGACGCCGACGTGCTTCAGGGTGACCGGGAGTACTCCTTTAAGTGCGTGGAACGGGCAGTGCGTCGCATCATCCGCGCGGGCAGCATCCCCATCCTCATGGGCGGAGACCATTCCGTTACCATCCCGGTGGGCCGGGCGCTGGAGGAGTGTGGAAAGAAAATCTGTGTGATCCAGTTCGACGCGCATCTGGATTGGACCAGCCACGTGGGGCCCCAGTTTCAGGGCAACGGCAGTCCCATGCGGCGGCTTTCCGAGATGGACCACATCGGTGGGATGGTCCAGATCGGACTGCGGGGCATGGGAAGCGGCAAGAAGCAGGACTATGACGACGCCAAAGCTTACGGCAGCAAGCTGATCTCCGCCCGGGAGCTGCACGCCAACGGCGTACCCTATGTGCTGGACAAGATTCCCGACGCAGAGGCATATTACATCACCTTCGACATCGACGGCTACGATATGCCGCTTGCTCCCGGAGCTGCCTCGCCGCTGCCCGGCGGCATTTTGTACGACGAGAGCATGGAGATGCTCACTGCCATCTGCAAGACCGGCAAGGTCATCGGTATGGATCTGGTGGAGGTGGCTCCCCAGTACGACCCCACCGGCTGCACGGAGCGGTTGGCGGCGCTGACCATGCTGCATGTGATTGCGCAGGTGGGTAAGCAGCTTCATAAAAACGACCGCTGAGCCAGGAAATGCGGTCCCACGCTTTAGAAAAAGACAAAGGAGAAGCGGCATTGAGAAGGAGTTTCTCAATGTCGCTTCTCTTTTACTGTATCCGGTACAGCTCAGCTGTACCGCCGAAATGCGGAAAGTCTCAATAGGCCAGCAGCAGCTCCCGCACCTTTGCGGCAAAGCGGTTTCGGTCCACGTCCAGCACCACGAAGACGTGCCGGTCGGCGAACTGCTTGTCGCTCCAGAGATCGGTGACGGTTTTGCCAAGAGTGACTGTCCCGCGGGTCTCCACATAGACCCCCGCTTCCTCGCCTGAGAACAGCTCCGGACAAGAGAGAAACAAAACCGGACAGGTATCGTGGCAGCAGAGGCCGGGCGCGGTGATCCGCTCAAAAAATTTCAATGCCAATTGGTTGCTGTCATGGAAGAAGCGGCACACCGGCGTGCCGCGGCCGCCGATCTCGTCCACCTCCGCCGGGGTGAGATAGGCTTTCATGGTCACATCCAGTCCGCACATGACCACGGGCACGCCGGCGCGGAAGACCATCTGGGCGGCGTGGGGGTCTCCGTAGATGTTGAACTCCGCCGCCGGGGTGACATTGCCGCCCTTGGCCGCGCCGCCCATGATGAGGATGCGTTTGAGCAGGGTTTTCAGCTCCGGGTACTTGCCAAAGGCAATGGCCAGATTGGTCAGCGGACCCACGGCGATCACCTGCAATTCCCCCTCGGCCGCCTTCGCCGCCTCATAGAGTGCGTCCCACGCGGGCTTTGTCTCCTTCGGCGCGGGGGAGGGGGGGAGTTCCACTTCACCCACGCCGTTCTCTCCGTGGACCAGCGGCGCGGTGTGCAGAGGGACGAACAGCGGGTGTTCTGCGCCGGGATAGACGGGGACGTGGATGCCCGCGAGATGGCATACGTTGCGCGCGTTTTCAAAGGTCCGGCACAGCTCCGCGTTGCCCGCCACGGCGGAGATGCCGCGCAAATCCAGATTGGGCAGCTTCCCGATGGACAGCAGAGCCACCGCGTCATCCACGCCCAAATCCGTGTCAAACCAAATGGGAATCCGGTTCATACGCGCACCTCCCGCCCGTCGTAGGTTTTGACAGCCTGCACCATCAGGTCCACAAACCCCTCCCGGTCGAGGCCCAGAACGCATTTGGCGTTGGGAGCGCGGCCCAGCCTGCCGTGGGGGTCGCCCACAGTGGCGCCCCGGCAGTATTCACCCGCAGTTTCAATGGCGACGTACATCTCCTGAATGGTAAACAGCTCGGGACAAAGCAAAGCGGCCACCGCCACCGCGTCGTGGACGGGCGCTCCATCGTAGCCCAGCTCGCGGTGGAACCTAAAGAAGAATTCCAGCCAGTCCGCTACGACGCCGGACACCTGATTGCCCACGGCGCGGATGCGCTCAAAATCCTCCGGAAAGATCAGCGCCTGTTCCGTAACGTCCAGACCGGACATCATCAGCGGGATGCCGGAGGAGAAGACGATGTCCGCCGCTTCCGGGTCCACCAGAATGTTGAACTCCGCCGCCGGGGTCCAGTTGCCGAAGGCAATGCCGCCGCCCATGACGGAGATTTGGGCAATTTTCGGCTTCAGCTCCGGGTGAGCCAGCAGGAGGGCGGCTACATTGGTCTCCGGCCCTGTAGCGATGATGGTCACCGGATCGGGGCTCTCCCGCAGCGTTTTTGCCATCAGCTCCACCGCGTCCATGGGGGACAGGGGGCGATCCGGCTCGGGGAGGCTGGGGCCGTCCAGCCCCGTCTGGCCGTGGATATTCCCGGCGGTGATGGGATCGGCGAGGAGCGGCCCGGGGCGGCCCATGGCGATGGGGGCATGGATGCCAAGCAAAGCGCACACGCGCCTTGCGTTATAGGTGGTTTTCTCAATGGTCTGATTTCCGGCCACAGAGGTGACGGCCAGAATATCCAGCGTGGGGCTGGCCTTTGCCAGCATCCATGCCATGGCGTCGTCGTGACCGGGGTCGCCGTCCAGAATGACCGGACGAATTAATGAATTTATCATACGCAGGTTCCTTTCAGGATGGTTTTGCTGCGGTTCATTTCGCCGCGGCGGCTTGAAGCGCGGCGGCGGAGTGCCGCTGCCTGGCGCGGCTGCGCCCCACCAGGGCAAAGACCACCAGACCCAGAATCGTCACAAGATAGGGAATGGGGGAGACCAGGTTAGAATCCGCGCCCAAGGACGAGACCTTGATGCCCAGTGCCTGCGCAAGACCGAAGACCAGAGCGGCCAGCATAGACCCCAGAGGCTCTCCCGCGCCCATGGCCTGAGCCGCCAGAGCGATGAAACCGCGGCCTGCCACCATGTCCTGGGACCAGCCCATGGCGTAGTACATGGACATGTACGCTCCGCCAAGGCCCGCCATGGCCCCGGAGAGGCCGATGGCAATGTATTTGACCCGCAGAACGCTGACGCCCACGGAGGCCGCTGCGTTGGGATTCTCACCCACGGACCGGATGTTCAGCCCCAACGGAGTCTTATACAGCATGACCCACGTTAAAAACACCAGCAAAAATGCAAGATAGGTTAAAACGCTGTGGCCTGAGAGAATGTCGCCCAGAATGGGAATCTCCTTCAAAAGCGGGATATTGACGGACGGGACCTGAACACTCTTCGTGATGAGGGAAGTGGTGGAGGCCAGAGCGGTACCCTCGGTCACCTGAGTGATCACCTTTACGAGAAACAGTGTGCCACCGGAGCCGATCATGTTCACGGCCACGCCGGTCAGGATGATGTCGGTTTTCAGGTTGAAGGAGAAGAAGCCCATCAGAAGCGATACGATTACGCCCACGATCAGGGCGAGCAGGACGCCCGCTGCCCAGTTCCCGGTCCAGTAGGCGGTGAGGGAGCCGAAGAGGGCGGAGATCATCATAATGCCCTCCAGGCCGATGTTAGAAATACCGGCTTTCTCCCCGATGACTGCGCCCAGAGTGGCGAACAGGATGGGTGCGGTGATGCGGAGGATGGAGAAGAAGAAATCCGTGGTAAAAATACGCTGCAGCAGCATCTTACTTCACGCTCCCTTCCGTCTGCGCGGCTTTGCTCTTCAGCTCCGCCTGCGTGTTCCGGACCACCAGCTTCTGCCGATAGCGGGACAGGAACTGCTCCGCCGCAAAGAACAGGAAGATCAGCGCCTGAATGATGTCAATCAGTTGGGCGGGAATGCCGGAGTATGTAGACATCAGGTTGCAGCCCTTGTCCAGATACGCCATAAAGAATGCCGCAAAGGGCACGAACGCCGGGTTGTTTCCGGCCAGAATCGCTACGGTGATGCCCGTCCAGCCGTATCCGGGCAAGGCACTCCAGGAAAAAGCGGTGTAGCGGCCAAGCATTTCGATACCGCCGCCCATACCGGCCAGAACGCCGCCCAGCACCTGAGACAAAATCACAATGCCGCCCACCTTCATACCGGAGTACATGGCAAAGTCCTGATTGATGCCGATCATGCGGATGGCATAGCCCCAGCGGGTGCGGTACATGAAAAGCGCGGTCAGCACCACGAAGACCAGCGCCACGATAAAGCCCCAGGAGAGCTTGGACCCATTGTCTACCAACTGGGGAATGGCGGCGTCTGCCTGAAAGGGATAGGACTGGACCTGACCCTTGCTCTTGTCCGCCAGATGAGTGTTCAGCAGGTATTTGATGAAGTACATCACCACGTAGTTCAGCATCAGGGAGTTTACCATCTCGCTGACGCCCAGCTTTGCTTTCAGCACGGCGGGGATAAGCATCATGGCGCCCACCGCCGCCGCCGCGATCAGCACGCAAACCACCGGCAGAATGCCCGCGGGCAGTCTCAGATAGATGGCGCCCAGCGCGCCCACAAAGGCGCCCAGCATGATGCCACCCTCCGCGCCCAGATTGAATTGATTGGCGGAGAACATGACGCAGGTGGCAAGACCCGTGAAAATGGTGGGGATCATGGCTGCCAGAATGTCGGAGAGGTTCTTGGCGCTGATGCTGCCGTTGGATCGGAAGGCCGGGCCGATCAGCAGCTGGTGCAGAGCGCCGCCCGTCTGGGTGAGCTTGGCGGATATGGCCGCGCCGAGGGACGCGCCGTCCGGCGCGTCCGCGCAGATAAAAATCAGCAGCGTGGTTACCAGCAGAGCGATCAGAATCGCCGCGGTACCACGGACCAGGCTGAAGAGCAGGCTTTGCTTCTTATTCATGACAGACCCTCCCAACCTCTTCGGGGGCCTGCTGCTTCAGGCCCAGCATGTATTCGCCCATCAAATCGTCGCTGAGGTCCGCCGTATCCTCGAAATAGGCGGAGATCCGTCCGCCGTACATGACAATCAGACTGTCGGACAGCTCCATGACCTCATTCAGATCTGCGGATACCAGCAGCACCGCGACGCCCGAACGGGAAAGTTCCACCAGCTTCCGGCGGATGAACTCCGTGGCGCCCACATCAATGCCGCGGGTGGGCTGGTCGGCGATAATGAGCTTTGGATTGTTGGAAAACTCCCGGGCCACCACCACCTTTTGAATGTTGCCGCCCGAGAGCATTTTTACCTTCTGGGCCCCGGACTTGCACAGGACGGTATAGTCCTTGATCAGCCGGTCGCACTCGGCATGAATGGCCTTCATGTCAAAGAGAGGCCCTCTGTTCAGCCGTTTCGAGCCGCTTCGGTCGGAGATCAGGTTTTCTTCGATGGTTCCGCCCTCCGCGATGCCATAGAGCATTCGGTCCTCCGGCACCAGAGCCACGCCCTCACTCCGAATTTTCCGCTGGGACAGTCCCAGAACGCTGGTACCGTTGACCTCCACAGATCCGGCGTTGGGCTGGTTCAGATGGAACAGCATGTCCACCAGCTCCTTCTGCCCGTTGCCCTCTACGCCGGCCACCCCCAGAATTTCGCCTTTGCGCAGGTCAAAGGACACCTTGTCCAGCATTTTCTTGCCCCACTCGTTGATGTATTCCAGGTCCCGGACCCGCAGCACCGTGTCGGTGGGTTGAGCCTTTCCCTTCTCCACCTTCAAAACCACGTCACGCCCCACCATCAGCCGGGAAATTTTCTCGGGGCTTTCGTCCTTTGTCTCATAGACGCCCATGGATTTTCCGCCCCGCAGGATGGTCATGCGGTCGGTAATCTGCATGATCTCCGCCAGCTTGTGGGAGATGAAAATAATGGTATATCCCTGCTCTTTCAGGCTCATCAGCTCCTTAAAGAGCTCCGTAGTTTCCTGCGTGGTCAAAACGGCGGTGGGCTCGTCCAGAATCAGGATCTTTGCACCCCGAACCAGAGCTTTCAGAATTTCCACTTTCTGCTTCATCCCCACCGGGATGTCGCAGACCCGGGCGGTGGGGTCCACATGGAGATTGAATTTCTCCGAGTATTTCCTTGTAATCTCAATAGCACTTCCGCTGTCGATCAACAATCCGGATTTCTTGGGAACCATCCCCAGCACCATGTTCTCCGCCACGGTTAAGCTGGGCACCAGCATAAAGTGCTGGTGGACCATGCCGATGCCCGTGGCGATGGCGACGGTGGGGGAGGTGAGAGCGACCTTCTCGCCGTTGATCCAAATTTCGCCGCTAGTGGGCTGTTCCAGGCCAAACAGCATTTTCATCAGTGTGGATTTTCCCGCGCCGTTTTCTCCCATCAGCGCGTGTATCTCTCCTTTGCGGATGTTCAGATCGACATCCTGATTGGCGGCAATACCGTTGGGGTATACTTTTGTAATCCCCTTCATTTGGACGACGTATTCCTCTGCCATATATGGGATTCCCCCTCCTGTGTTTTTTGTAGTTTGCGGTTTTCGGGCAGGCCGCGACGGGGCGGCTTCCCGACCACGCGTTCTGGGAGCGGCTCACCGCTTCCAAAACGCCTGGTCGGGAGTGGCAAAGAGGGGGCAAAAGCCCCCTCTTTGCAAAGAAGCGGGAAGTTTACGGACGGACGGATTCGCGCAGGGCAATAGCCCCGTCGTTGTCATCAATGGCGGAAGGCACGGTAACGGAGCCGTTGATGATGTTCTGCTGCGCGGCTTCCACGGCGGCCTTCGTTTTATCGGAGGCATAGGTCGAGAAGTTTTTATCGGTGACGAGGCCGACGCCGCCCTCGGGGATGCCCAGCAGGATGTTCTGGCCGAACAGATCCTCACCGGCATCCCACTGATCGAAGAACCAGATCAGGGAGTTGCCAATGTTCTTAAGGCCGGAGGTCAGGGTGATGGCGGCAAGATCGGAGGAGAGCGTCAGCTCCTGATCGGAGTCCACGCCCAGGAACCAGGCCTTGCCGGTCTCCAGAGCGGCCTCGGCGGCGCCGTTGCCGGAATTGCCGGCTACGCCCCAGATGATGTCGCACTTGTTGTCGTTGATCATGGACAGGCCGTATTCCTTGGCGATGGCGGTGTCCACATAGTCGTTGGTGTAACGGGTGTCAACTTTGACGTCGGGGTTGATACTCTGGGCACCCAGAATAAAACCGTACAGGAAGTCATTGATGACGGGGCTGTCAACGCCGCCGACGAAGCCCAGCACCGGTTCCTCGTTGATGTTGGCAACGCTGGTGTCGGTGGTCATGCAGGCCGCGAACACGCCCATCAGGTAACCCAGGTCATTTTGCTTATAGTTGATGTTTACCACATTGGGCTGACTGGACTCGGAATCGTAGATCAGGTATTTCTGGTCGGGATACTTGGCGGCCACCTCGTTCAGATATTCGGGCATCTGATAGGTACCGCAGACGATCAGGTCGTACTCGCCGGAGTCGGAAACCTCGTACAAGGTGGACAGCCAGGTGGGCTGGTCCTCGTCGGTGCCGCCCATCTCAATGGTGTTCAGGGTGATGCGGCCGTCGGCTTTCAGCTTTTCCAGACCCGCCTCCGCGGAGTCGAAGAAGGACTTGTCGCCTAGATTGCCGTTTACCAGGTTGCACACGTTGTACACCTTTCCGCTCGCAGCGGAGCCGGACGCCGCGGCAGAGCCGGAAGCGGCGGCGGAAGAGGATGCCGCGGGACTGCTCCCGCAGGCTGCCAGAGAGAGCGCCATGGCCAGTGCAAGAGCAAGCGCAAACAACTTTTTCATGTAAAGAACCTCCCAAATAGTTTATCTCAAAGTTCCTTGAAACCATGAAACCATGTGATATTCGGAACTTTGAGATGAAATAATTGTAGCGGCTTGACACGCGATTGTCAATTTCACCTGAAAATTTATCTGTTTTCAACAAAAAATGTAAAGTATTTCCGGCAGAACCATCGTTTGTAAAAAAACTGCTGGAAGTCGGGCCCCGCTCGGTCCAGCGGAGGGGCATTGTACATCCGCCTGCGCGGGATTTTTTCAATTGTACATTTTAGAATTTAATGGTACAATCATAAAAAGACACAGCAGACCCGCCGTAGGCGGAAAGAAGGACGGATACCGATATGGACTGCTTGTTTGTCATCGATTACCAAAAGGATTTCGTGGACGGGGCGCTGGGCTTCTCCGGCGCGGAAAAGTTGGACGGGGCCATCGCCGCGCGGGTTCGGGAGTACGGCCCGGGTCGCGTCTGGTTTACCCGGGATACCCATGCGGCCGATTACCTCAATACCCGGGAGGGAAGGTCCCTTCCCGTGGTCCACTGTGTGAGGGACACACCCGGCTGGGAGAACTATGGTGAAACCGCAAAAGCATTGGAAGAAGTGGGCGCGGTGGGTATTGACAAGGCCGCGTTCGGCATGGATACCGGCGACCCGGCGGTGCTTGCGGCGCTGCCAAAGAAGGCGGAGCGCATCGAGCTTTGCGGGCTGGTATCCAATATCTGTGTGGTCAGCAACGCGGCGGTGCTTCAAAGCCGCTACCCGCAGGCCCGCATTGTGGTGGACGCAAAGCTCACCGCGAGCTTTGACCCAGAGCTCAACGAAAAGACCCTGGATGTGCTGGCGGGGCTGCAGGCGGAAATCCTGAACCGCTGACAGCGCGTACCCTGCCAAGGAGAACCTGCCGCCCGGCCGGAAGACCCACGGGCGGATCATAAATAAAAGAATACAGGAGGATATTCCATGAAGCTCAGCTTTTTCGGCGCCGATCAGTGCGTCACCGGCAGTTGCCATTGCCTGGAGATCAACGGCAAAACCATCCTTGTGGACTGCGGCTTACAGCAGGGACGGGATGAGATATCCAACGAGGAATTTCCATTCAACCCCGCAGGCGTGGATTACGTATTGGTGACCCATGCTCATATCGACCACTCCGGCCGCATTCCCAAGCTGATCCGCCAGGGATTCCACGGTGAAATCCTCACCACCCGTCTCACCGCGGACCTGATGCGCATTATGCTGCTGGACTCCGCTCACATTCAGGAGCAGGACGCCGAGTGGAAGAACCGCAAGGGCGAGCGTGCAGGGCGCGCGCCGGTGGAGCCGCTGTACACCATTGAGGATGCTCAGAAGGTGGCGGAGTACCTGAAGACCTGCGAGTACGATGAAGAAATCAACCTGTGCGAGGGCGTACGGGTAAAATTTTCGGATGCCGGGCATTTGCTGGGTTCCGCCTCCATTTGGATGGACCTGAACGAGGGCGGCGTGGAGAAGACCATCGTTTTCTCTGGCGATATCGGCAATGTGGATCAGCCCATCATCCGGGACCCCGTTCACTTCCACGGGGCGGACTATGTAGTGATGGAGTCCACCTACGGCGACCGGAACCACACGGAGGTCTGGAGCTATACGGACGATCTGGCCAAGATCATCGACGAGACCATGGCCCGTGGCGGCAACGTGGTGATCCCTTCCTTTGCGGTGGGCCGTACGCAGGAGCTTTTGTACTTCATTCGGGAGATCAAGGATAGAAAGATGGTGAAGTCCAACCCGGATTTCCCGGTCTACATTGACTCTCCCCTTGCCAAACAGGCCACTCAGATCTTTACTGGTAACCTCCACGGATATCTGGACGAGGGCGCGCTGAAGCTGGTGGCCGACGGCACAAATATGTTCAATTTCACGAATCTCCGTATGACCGAGACGGTGGATGAGTCCCGTGCCCTGAATGAAGACCGCACGCCCAAGGTCATTATCTCCGCCTCCGGTATGTGCGACGCTGGCCGTATCCGCCACCATCTCAAGCACAACCTCTGGCGCCCGGAGTGCACCGTGGCCTTCGTGGGCTATCAGGGCGAGGGGACCTTGGGCCGCTTATTGCTCAACGGCGCGGAGAGCGTCAAAATGTTCGGCGAGGAAATCACCGTCCGGGCCAAAATTGTCAATTACACCGGCCTTTCTTCCCACGCCGACCGGGATCATCTGCTAAGCTGGATCTCCGATATCAAAGAGCCGAAGCCCCAGCATGTGTTCGTGGTCCACGGAGACCGGGAAGTGGCTCCCTTCTTTGCCCAGACCATCCAGGGCATGGGCTTTACAGCCCACGCGCCCCAGTATACAGAGGTTTACGATCTGGTCTCCTGCCAGCAGCTGCAGACGGGCTATCTTCCCGAACGCAAGGCGAAGGTTGTGGAGGGGACGAAAGTTTCCTCGGCGTACGAGCGCCTGGTGGCCGTGGGCCAGCTGGTGGTGGAAGCCATCAAGCGGGCAAAAAAGCGGGACAACAAGAGTCTGGCAAATTTCGCGGACCAGCTGAAAAAAGTGCTGGAGAAGTGGGATGTGTAAGGCGCCTGCCCCGCCCCCGACGGACGGCATTCTTTAAATAAGGATACAGTTATGGAACGTTTATTACTGAATCATTTCTATATCGGAACGGTGGAGGGCTACTCCAGCGAGGGCCTTGGTATTGTCCGAATCAACGGCGCGGTGGTATTCGCACCCCGCGCCGTCCGCGGCGAAACGGTGAAACTGCGCATTACGAAGGTGATGAAGTCCTGCTATGCCGGGGAGATCGAGTGCATTGCGGCGCCCTCGTCAGAGCGGGTGGAGCCGGACTGCCCCTATTTTGGCCGATGCGGCGGCTGTGCTTACCGGCATATGAGCTATGCGGAGGAGCTGCGGGCCAAGAAGCAGAAGGTGCAGGATGCGCTGGAGCGCATTGGGGGACTTAACTTGCAGGTGGAGGAGATTCTGGGTGCGAAGGACCCGCTCCACTACCGCAACAAGGCGCAGTACCCGGTGGGATCTGACGGCGCGGTGGGATTCTACCGCCAGCGGAGCCATCAGGTCATTCCGGTGGAGCACTGTCAGATCTGCGCGCCAGCCGCCGATGCCAGTGCCGGGGGTGTGGGCGCGTGGATGAAAAAGTACGGCGTCCCGGGCTATGACGAGAAAACGGGGAAGGGGCTGGTGCGCCATGTTTACGTGCGGATCAACCGCAAAGGTGAAAGCCTTTGCTGCGTGGTCTTCAACGGAAAAATCGCACCCCGGGAGCCGGAGCTGGCCGCTATGATTCTAGCCGCTGCGCCGCAGACCGTGGGTGTGGTGCTCAGCAGCAACACCCGTCGGGATAACGTGATTCTGGGCGACCGATACCGCACGCTCTGGGGACAGGATTTCCTGATGGACGAGCTGTGCGGCCTGCAGTTCAAGCTGTCCGTACCGTCGTTCTATCAGGTGAACCGGGAACAGGCAGAGGCGCTGTACCGCAAGGCTGTGGAGTTCGCGGAGCTGACGGGGACGGAGACGGTATTGGATCTGTACTGTGGTGCGGGGACCATTACGCTGGCCATGTCCGAAAGAGCAAAACGAGTGATCGGCGCGGAGATTGTGCCGGAGGCCATTGAAAACGCAAAAGAGAACGCCGCGCGGAACGGTATTCGGAACGCGGAGTTTTTTTGCGGCGACGCGTCGGATATTGCGGCGAAGCTGGAACGGGACGGTCTGCGATCTGAAGTAATCTGCGTGGACCCGCCCCGGAAGGGTCTGACGTCGGAGGTGATTGGCAGCGTTGCGGCCATGGAGCCGAAGCGGGTGGTATACGTTTCCTGCGACCCCGCCACGCTTGCCCGGGACCTGAAGCGGTTCGGGGAGCTTGGCTATCAGGCGGAGCGCGCCGTCGCCGCCGATCTGTTCCCGGGCACTTGCCATGTTGAGACGGTAGTATTGATGACGTATTGTGGTGATAAGTGAAAATCGAGGAGTTTGACCACAGGATATTGTGTTTTGAAGCGGAAAATGAGTAAAATCGAAAAAACAAGCATTTTTGGCCTCGACTTTTTGCCCCTTCTACAGATGACATCTCGTAATGGACAGATCAAACAAAAGTAAATCAAACAAATTAGGAGCGGTTACGTTCTTCGTTTTTATACGAGAACATAACCGCTCTTTTTTACTTCTGGATATAGGAAGATTGACTGAATGAAAACACAATGAGAGGATTGAGAATTATGACTGCACAATTCAGCGTATCACCAAATACGCAAACAGTGAATTTGAAATGCAACTGATCCCCGGCTTTACACCTCGTCGCAGCGGTATAAGCGAGAGCTGGTTTGCGTACAACGCCCACGACTGCGATTACAGTGTCTGTGCCAATATAATCAGAAAAAAATGCATCAGCCCTGACCGTTGCGTTTGCCTGCGCGAGGGGCTTGTGGGGAGTTGTGTCTCCTCCCACATTCACGGCGTTGATTTTGACGGCTACATGCTGATTCATACGGCAAAAGGCCTGTATGCCGGAACCAAGCACAACAGCCTGCCAGAATTAACTGACCCGGAACCGTAGAGGACCGTCGTAATAGACGGTCCTCTGCGGTATGTTTAACTTAAAAATCCCGGCCGGTAAAATGGTCAATTCGATAGGACATAGCCAGAAGAAACCGCAGGTTGCTGTTGCCGAGGTCGATTTGAGTCAGAGCTTGAATGCGCTCTAGGCGGTAATTGAGAGTATTGCGGTGAATAAACAGCTTCTGCGCAGTGTCTTTCACACTGCAATCACATTGCAGATAGGCTTCCAACGTGTGATAAAGGTTCATGCCGTTGTCATGGTCATAACGGCTTAAAACCGACAGCGCAGGATGGCAAAAAAGCCCCAGAGTTTCAGGGCTTCCATAGCTGTCCAACAGGTCGTAAAAGGAGTAGTCTGCATAATAGCAAACCGTATCGGGACGCTGCAGCTGCCCGGATAAATCCAGTGCGCGCCTGGCCTGAACATAGCGCTTTGCGAAATTTTCCGGTGAAAAAAATGTATTGGAAACGCCAATGCGCAGGTATTCCCCGCTGGCCAGGTCCTCTAAAATCTGTCGCTGTTCCACCGGCAGTTCCAGCGCGTCGCCCAGCGGAACCAGCGCGGCAATACCGTTTTCGTGGAAGGTAAACCGGGTCTGGGGCAGGCGGTACACCAGCTTCGCCGCCACGTCTTCCTTTAAATGCCTTTGCCCCAGGTAACGGGCCTGACGAATGCAGAGGGCGCAAAGATGGGGTGAGAATTGCAGCCCCACGCACTGGGGGGCAATCTGCGAGGGAGGCGCCCCAATCAGTAAATCATAGAGCAGTTTTTGATAGGCGGTGTTGCCGGGAATCATATACGGCGCATAGCGGGCAATGACATCCCCCACCGCAGCGCTGATGACGGGCAGCAGAAGCATATGCGCCGTGGAGATAGGTGTCTCTTTTTCCAGCATCAGCACAATTCCAACCAGTTTTTCATGGATGAAAATTTTACTGGACAACTTGCGCAGCGGCGAGGCGTAGCAGGTGACCACCACAGGGTCGGAAGTGGGCTGCGCGTTCTTCACGGAGTCCAGTTTTTGAACCGCGTTAACAAATTCATAGCTGCAATAGCCCTGCGCGATATTTTGCGCCCAGAGTGGGTCGTCGATGGTGTAAATGGTGGAGTGGACCAGCACCTTGTAATCCGTATCCAGCAGTACCACGGAGTTCCCCAGCTTGGATGCCGCCAGATTGACCACCGGTTCCAGATTGCCGGAGCGGGCGGCGCAGTCCATCAGTTCCCCGTAAAAACCCGATTCACGGGATTCATCCACAGCAGTCTTAGCGGCATTGACTGCCAAAAACAGCTCTCCGCAATCCACCAGAGCCAGACTGGAGGAACTGTTTTTCAGTGCCTCGCTGGCGGGAGTCCGCGCCAGAACGCACTGAGGCGGTAATTTACCGTCTGAAAGTTGTTCAAAGTATCCAAAATAAAGCGTAGAATTACGATATTCCGCACAACTTCCGTCGATCAGGGCAGTGTCTTTAATATCGAATAAATCTGTGGAGTGGATAATCTTGACCGAATTTCCTGCGGATATTTGATTGATCAGCGTTGTGAACAACATTTTCAACACCTCACCACCAGTATAGTGCATGATGCACAAACCGTCAACTTCTTTTCGTTTGGTACAACCGTTCATTTTGTCCGGACGGCTGATTATAATGTGGAAAAGCAAACCCAAAAAAATTGAAAAGGAGACCGTTTTATGAGACTTCAGGATAAAGTCGCAATTGTCACTGGTTCTACCAAGGGGATTGGCTGCGCCACAGCCAAGCTGCTGGCAGCCGAGGGCGCAAAAGTGGTCATCGTGGGTACCACCGAGGAGGCGGGCAATGCTGTGGTGGCTGAAATTCTGGCAGCGGGCGGTGAGGCATTCTTCCAAAAGACCAACGTTACCTCCGGCACCGAATTGGACGCACTGGTGCAGGCTGCGTTGGACAAATACGGCAGGATCGACATTCTGGTGAATAATGCGGGCGTGGGCGGCAGCCTTGCCAACATGGATCAGATCACCGACGAAGAGTGGGACAAGGTGCTGGCCACGAACCTGACCGCCCCGTTCCAAATCATGAAGCGCGTCATCCCCGTGATGGAAAAGGCGGGGGGCGGTTCCATCGTGAACGTAGCCTCAATGGCTTCCACCGGCGCAGGCCGGGGCGGCATCGCCTATACCACCGCCAAACACGGCCTGCTGGGCCTGACCCGTCAGGTTTCCCTGGATCACGGTCACGGAGGCATCCACATCAACGCCGTGCTGCCCGGCCCCATTGATACCCAAATGATTGCTCGGGTGCTGGCAATGCCGCAGCATCCCCTGAACATGAAGATCAAGATGAGTCCCGCAGGCCGTCCCGGTCAGCCGGAGGAGGTGGCAAAGGCCATTTTGTTCCTGGCTTCCGACGATTCCTCCTATATACAGGGTGCGGCGCTGGCGGTTGACGGCGGCTATACCATTTTTTAACTGAAATGTAAAGGAACGATGATGATGTACGAAAAACTGTTTTCTTCAGGGCAAATAGGCAAGGTCACCCTGAAAAATCGGCTGGTTATGTCTCCCATGGGCATTGGCCTTGCCAATCTGGACGGTACGCCAAGCGATGAAATGATCGCCTATTATGAGGCACGGGCGATCGGCGGCGCGGGTCTGATCATCCCTGAGATTACCCGGGTGAATGATGTCCACGGCCCCGGATTGATGCGCCAGCTGTCCGTGACCAGCGACCGTCACATTGCGCCGCTGAGCCGTTTGGCCACCGCCGTCCACAAGCACGGCAGCAAGTTGTTCATTCAGCTGCACCACCCCGGTCGTGAAACGGTGTCCGCTCTGCTGGGCGGAGCGCCGGTGGTCTCCGCCTCCGACATTCCCTGCAAGCTGCTCAATCAGCCCACCCGCGCATTGACGACGCAGGAGGTCAGGGAACTGGTCGGCCAGTTCATCGACGGTGCTGTCCGCGTGCAAAAGGCGGGCTGCGACGGCGTGGAGCTCCACGCCGCCCACGGGTATCTGCTCCAGCAGTTTCTGTCTCCCTATACCAACAAGCGCACCGACGAATACGGGGGCAGCTTTGAAAACCGCCTGCGTATCGTTGCCGAGATCATTTCCGGTATCCGGGAAAAATGCGGAGCTGATTTTCCCATCGGCGTGCGGCTGACTGTAGAGGAATTTCTGGATAAAACCGGCGTCACCGAGGATTACATTCACATTTCTGACGGCGTGAAGATCGCCATGACGCTGGAGCAGATCGGTATCGATTTCCTGGATGTATCCGTGGGTCTGTATGAAACCGGCATGACCTGCATCGAGCCGATTTCGTTCCAGCAGGGCTGGCGGCGCGACCTGATCAAGGCTGTGAAGGATCATGTCAAAATCCCCGTCATTGGCGTGTCTGTTATTCGTGAGCCTGCCGTTGCGGAACAGTTTCTCTCCGACGGCGTGGAGGACTTCATCTCCATGGGCCGCAGCTGGCTGACAGATGAACAGTGGGGCAAGAAGGTTCAGGAGGGCCGCGAGGACGAGCTTTGCAAGTGCATCAGCTGTCTGCGCTGCTTTGAGAGCCTGAACGAGTGGAACGCCGCTGGGCTTCCACCCGAGTGCGCGTTGAATCCCCGGATGGCCCGGGAGAAGAAATATGGGGATCTGCCTTATGACTCCGCCCGACACAGCGTGGTGGTGGTCGGTGGCGGCCCCAGCGGTATGATGGCAGCCAAGACGCTGGCCGAGCGCGGCTGTAAAGTGACACTGATGGACAGAGGTTCCACACTGGGCGGCACCGTCAATCAGGCAAAGGCACCCCCGCTGAAAGAGCGTATGGAGTGGGTTATGGACTACTACCGCGCCGCCTTTGAGAAGCTGGGCGTGGAGGTACGGCTGAACACCGAGGCTACCGCCGATCTGGTGGCGGAGATGCAGCCCGATGCCGTCATCGTCGGCACCGGCTCCAAGTCGGTCGTCCCTGCAAAAATCCCCGGCATCACGGGCTCCAACGTCTACACCGTGGAGCAGGTGCTCTCCGGCAAAGCCGACCTCTCCGGCAAGAAGGTAACCATGGTCGGCGCGGGCATCACCGGCATTGAAACCGCCGAATATCTGGCTGCCCGCAAAGCAGAGGTCACCATCGTCGATCTGCTGGAGCAGGTGGCGCCCCTGGCCAACCACACCAATGTGGCCGATGTATGCGGACGGCTGAGCAAGTACGGAACAAAGTTCCTGCTCGGTCACGCGCTGCAGGAAATCAAGCCGGACGGCGTGGTACTGGAAAAGCAGGCCGACAAATCCGTTGTTACCATTCCCTCCGACGCGGTGGTCGTGTCTCTGGGATACAGACCCGACACCGCGCTGGCGGAGGCATTAAAGGGAAAAGGCTTGCAGGTTATTGCCGTGGGCAGCGCCGTGAAAGACGGCACCATTGCTCCCGCTACCCGCACCGGCTACGAGGCTGGCCGCTCATTGTTTGTGAAGCAGCCCAAGGTCACCACATTTTATACCCCCGCCGATGAGCTGCCCAATTTTGGCAAGGTGTCTCTGATGGATGAGCAGGAGGGCCTGTACATGGCCTATCTGACCGACCCGGCGGCAATTGCCCGAATTCTGCCACCGCCGCTGAAGCCCTTTTCCATGCCGGTGGTGACGCTGTCGGTCTGCCACATCCGCAAACCCACCTTTGCCGACGACTACTACGAGGCAATCCTAGGCGTGTACTGCACCTACGGCAAGTCCTTGGGTTTGTACCCCATCTCTCTGGTCCTGGGCGGACCGGGCGCGGAAATGGCCGTTCAATGCGGCCGGGACAACGGCTCCATTCCCAAGAAGCTGGGGGCGGAGTTCGTCATCCGCCGCAACGGAGCTACCGTCACCGCAGGCGTCGCTCGCAGGGGAACGCAGCTGGTGGATTTGAAGCTGGAGCTAGGCCATTATAATAGTCCCTTGACTCACGCGCTCTATCAGGCCCCCGCAGCAGGTAAGCAGGTTTTCGGCGGCGGTTTCTACTTTCATTTCGACCGTGAACCGGATGAAAACGGCGTCAGCCGTTTCATGAACGGCGCGCTGCTGCAAAACCTGTGCGAGTACAACTACAAGTCCTGGGAACCGGGCTTCGCCGATCTCAAGCTGCAATCCTCCCCGGATGACCCGTGGGCTGAGCTGCCCATCAATACCATCGTCGGCGGCGCTTATTCCAACAATAGCCTGCTGGTGCACAAGCTGAATCTGGTGGAGCATTTGGACGCGGAGGCCATCGTTCCCTATCTGTTGACCGGGCGTTATGACCGCACGGCGTTTATGGAGACCGGAAGAATTTAATTCACGGTACACTGTTTGCGCCTGCCACATTGACGTACTCATTCCATCCAATTTCGCTTTAGTTAATTAAACTGTGCCCCGCTTGTTATACAGTATGATATACTGTATAACAAGCGGGGCGTTTTATTATAGGAAGAGGAATGCCGACAGACAGCAGAATTTAAACGGCCTGAAACGGCCGCATCCGGTGAGACTCTGGCGTTGGAAACCCTTGGAATAAAAACTGGTCATCTGGGGAAATTTATCTGAAACAGTCAAACTTGTTATAAGGAAAGAAGTGACAATTATCAGCAGTGAAAATCCCAATCGACTGGTCAATGAGAAATCACCCTACCTTCTCCAGCATGCATATAATCCTGTCGAATGGTACCCGTGGGGCGAAGAAGCTTTTGAAAAAGCAGAGCGCGAAAACAAGCCGGTCTTTCTGTCCATAGGCTATTCAACCTGTCATTGGTGCCATGTGATGGCCAAGGAAAGTTTTGAGGATCCGTCCGTTGCCGAAGCGCTCAATCAATCCTTTGTTTCCATCAAGGTGGACCGGGAAGAACGGCCGGATATCGACAATATTTATATGCGTGTTTGTCAGACATTCACCGGTGGAGGCGGGTGGCCTACAAGCATTTTCATGACCGCAGATCAAAAGCCCTTTTTTGCCGGAACCTATTTTCCCAAAGCTTATTTTCTTGATTTACTGAAGGCAATCAGCGAAAAATGGGCGGAGGATCAATCCGCCTTGCTGAACCAGGGCAAAAGAATATCGGAAGCTCTTAGTCAACCAACAAACTTTTCGCAAACGCTCCAAACCGCGCCGATTCATGCGGCGGTATCTGCATTGAAGCAAACCTTTGATGAAGAATTCGGCGGGTTTGGACAGGCTCCGAAATTTCCAACGCCGCATATCCTATATCTGCTGCTGAAAACCGAGCCGGATATGGCTGAAAAAACGCTGATTCAGATGTATAGGGGCGGCATCTTCGATCACATTGGCTTTGGCTTTTCCAGATACTCCACCGATCGGTTCTGGCTTGTCCCGCACTTTGAAAAAATGCTGTATGATAACGCGCTGCTTGCCACGGCCTACCTGATGGCGTTTGAGCTGACCGGCAAAGAAATCTATCGGTCTGTGGCAGAGAAAACCCTCCTATATATGAAACGAGATCTGGGAAGTCCCGACGCAGGCTTCTTCTCCGCACAGGATGCCGACAGCGACGGCGAGGAGGGGAAATATTATGGATTGAAACCGGAAGAATTGACTGCGCTTCTGGGCGAAACGGATGGCCGCCGATTCAACGCGTATTTCGGCATCACGCAAAACGGAAACTTTGAAGGGCGGAATATCCCCAATCTGATCAATAACGGCAAAATTGATTCTTCGATGGATGAGTTCCTGCCAAAGGTATACGAATACCGCAAATCCAAAACTTCCCTTCGGACGGACCACAAAATACTGACCTCTTGGAACGCACTGGCACTTGCAGCTTATGCCAACGCCTACAGGATACTCGGGACGCAGGCGTACCTTGATATCGCTTTGAAGACCGTGGGTTTTATGGATCGGGAGCTGACGGACGGCGACACCGTGTTCTCCGGCGTTACAAGCGGAGTGCGCGGAAGCGTCGGCCTTTTGGATGACTATGCCTTTTATATTTACGCGCTGATCTGTCTGCACCAGGCCACACAGGACCCTGTATTTCTAGCAAGGGCGCAAAGTTTGCAAAGCAAGGCGATTTCAGAATATTTTGATCAGGAAGACGGCGGATTTTTCTTCTCCGGGAAGAGTAATGAAAAACTTATTTTCAATCCAAAAGAAACCTATGATGGCGCAATGCCATCCGGCAATTCCGTGATGGTATATAATCTGACGAGGCTATATGCTCTAACAAACGCAGACGCATTTTATACTGTTTTAAAAAAGCAGGAGGCGTTTATGAATGCTTCCTCGGCCGGGTACCCTCCCGGAAATAGCTTTTACCTCTACTCCATGCTCCCGACTACCGAGATCGTCTGCGTCTTAAAAGAATGCTCTGATCTGAACAAAATCAAAATTAAATCTGACTGGATCTTCAAGGTGACGAAGAACTCCGCTCATCCGCTGCTTAACGGAGCAACTACCTATTATGTGTGCGGAGACGGCGTCTGTCTGCCGCCTTCCAACAAAATCCCGGAGCATTAAAAAATGAAAAATTTTATAATTCCAAACAAACGGAAGTGAACGTAAAACTCTCAGTTCGGACATCCACCAATGTGGATTTCTTTTCCTCTATAAAAGCCCGGAATTCTGGATAAACTAGTCCGGAGTCAGAGACTCAGAAAGGGGTATTTTTATGGATAAGAGTTTGGAAGAAGCAAAGAAAATAACTGCAAAATCTCGGCCGTCAAAAAGCGCGCAGCCCGGAAGCTCCTATAACGATATGAATGAATCTGCCCTTCAGCAGGCCCGTCAGGAAAATAAGAAGTCAACCAACTCCGCGACCAATTCCGCAATGAATTTTGCGACCAATTCCGCGATGAATTCCGCAACTAGCTTTGCAAGCGACTCGGTCATTCCTTCCTCCGGTTCCGGTATGCCCGGCGATCCCGCAGTGGAAGAAGCGAGGAAAGCAAACGAAAAGTCCAGACAAAACAAGGGGAAGTAAAACCGCTTACTCCAAATAACTGCTGAAAACGGCAGCTGCACACAAGCCGGAGCACCAACAGGACGCTCCGGCTTGCTTTGCGCTTTCAAAAGATTACATCCCGGGTGCATAAAGCCGGAATTTGGATGAATGACCTTGCCAGCAAATTCAATTTTTGTTATACTGTCATTAAAAACAGAGGGAAAGGGATGCTCCTGAATGAGAGAAAACACAACAAGGTCCGCGCTGCTGGTCATTGACATGGAAAATGCTTTTATTAACAAAGAAAGCCCCCTGTGCAATCCGATGGCCGAAGCAACGATTCCTGCCTGCACCCGCGCTGTAAACGGTGCAAGGGGGAAGAACGTCCCCGTCTTTTTTGTAAAGCGGATTTACCGGAGCGACGGTTCCGATGTGGAGTATACCCGTTACAAGCGCTGGGAAGAAGGCGGGCGGCCGCTTGGCCCTTCCAGCACCGGCAAATGTTCCGCCCAGGCCCCGGAGGGCCTTCGGCCCATGCGGGGCGACTACACAATTATCAAGCCGCGCTTCAGCGCGTTTTTTCATACGGAGCTGGATCTGATTCTTCGCA
This sequence comes from Oscillibacter sp., assembly GCF_040505565.1. GTDB lineage: Bacteria > Bacillota > Clostridia > Oscillospirales > Oscillospiraceae > Oscillibacter. The sequence goes on from NZ_JBEUWZ010000014.1 coordinate 150,336, forward strand.
GGCTGCAGGTAAAAACAGTGATTCTCTGCGGAACCGCAACGCCGAACTGTATCAGAACAACCGCGTATGACGCGATTTCGCTGGATTATGAGGTGATGATTCTAAAGGATTGCTGCTCCTCAATTACTCAGGAAATACAAGACGCCAACCTTGCGGACATGGAGAGAATTGGAGTTCAGCTTATGACGAGTACGCAATTTGAAGACTATCGGAAAGCCTCGGACGAAAATGCCGCGCAGACCATACTGGAGAAAATGGAGGCGTCTGATATTGCTCCGGAGCCGTTCTCGGATTCACAGTTGGATGTTCGCTCTGTTGACCACTGGTGATTTTTCATTTTTGTTGCTATGCGGCGGATCTGTGATAGAATTTCCTTGAGAACGCAAAATAGAACTATTTGGAGGTTGCTTTATGGAACTACAGGAGATCATGAAGAAGCGTGTTTTTGCTGTTGTGGGAGATACTCTGAATTCGGAGAAATATGCCTATAAAATCAAGCAGGGCCTCACGGAAAAGGGGTACAAGGTCTTTGCCGTCGGCAAGGAGCTTTCCTCGATCAATGACGTTCCGGAGGAAATTGACGTCATTGACCTGTGCATTCACCCGGCCAAAGGGCTTGCATTGATGCAGGAGTGTAAAAAGAAGTTTCAATGCGCGGTCATTCAGCCCGGCGCCGAAAGTGAGGAGCTGATTGCCTATCTGAAGGAAAATCAGCTGCCGTATATGAACGGATGTCTGCTTGTCGGACTCAGCTTATACGCCTGATTCGTTTCAGCATGAATTCGGCCCCTTTGGCATTTTGAATTTTCGGAACGGGCAATTCATGGGCGCATCCGCCGGGGGCAACTTCCAGATACTGATACTGATCGGATGGGTTATAGATTGCTTTTTGGGAAACCATATGCAAGGGTGATGAAATGGGATTAACCTATACCGACATGTACGCAAATATCGGCCCAGATCCGAGTGCGGCGGCATATTTCAATGACCTTCCTGAAGTAATTCAGGCGCAGATCCTGGCAAAAGATCCTCCTCCAAGCTCTCTCGACGCGCTGAAAAAGCTGGCCAAGGAGGCCGATTATATTTTCTGATTCCCGGGGCTAGCCGTGCAGACCATGACAGTCTATCACGTAATAAACGATACCGCCGCCTTTCACTCAAATGAAGGCGGCGGTATCGTTCTGTTCAATGGTTATGCTCAGCTTCCGATACAAATAGATCCGCTCCGTTTTTTGCCTGTATCCCATGGTATGGCTTGAGAGTTCTGTGTGTTCGGCTGATGAACCTATCAATCATATTTTATATTGACAAAAATTGATTTGAAGCATATACTGTTGACATATCAAATAATGTTGATATGAGGTGATGCTTTGGAAACAATTTATGAAGAACACGCAAAGGTGTTCAAAGCATTCTGCGATGAAAAGCGCCTGAGAATACTTGAACTTCTGCGCGGCGGTGAGAAATGCGCCTGCGTTTTATTGGAGCAGTTGGACCTGGGGCAATCGGGACTGTCCTATCACATGAAGATTCTGGTGGAGTCAGGCATTGTGGAAAGCCGGCAGGAGGGAAAATGGACGCACTATAAAATCAGCGAGAAGGGCAGCGTTTATGCCGGCGCTCTGCTGAAGAAACTGACAACGCCCAACGCGGAAACAGAAGAGAATATCTGCTGCAAATCCTAAAAGCCATCGCCCGATGGCTTTTAAAAACCACAATAAATCAAAATTGTTTGATTTGTATGTCCGTTTATGGAAAGCGAGGTTTCTATTTTATGCAAATACTGAAATCGATTTGGGATTTTTTTCAGTATCAGATACTCGCCATGAAATGGCTGAACCGTGTCATTGGAAGCGGTTTAACGGCCCTGGGACTGGATTTAAGCAATCGTTGGGTCGGGAGTATTCAGTTTTTCCTGTATGACGTTATAAAGATTACGGTGCTGCTGTGTTTTTTGATTTTTCTCATCAGCTATATTCAGAGCTATTTCCCGCCGGAGCGAAGCAAAAAGATCCTTGGGCGGTTTCACGGGCTCTGGGCTAACTGCATTTCGGCACTTTTGGGGACGGTGACGCCGTTTTGTTCCTGCTCCTCCATACCGCTGTTCATTGGCTTCACCTCCGCGGGGCTTCCGGTGGGCGTGACGTTTTCGTTCCTGATTTCTTCCCCCATGGTGGATCTCGGGTCGCTGCTGTTGCTGATGAGCATTTTTGGCGCAAAGATCGCTATCATCTATGTGGTCGTCGGTCTGATCGTCGCGGTCGTCGGTGGTACGATTATTGAGAAGCTGCACATGGAGAACTATGTGGAGAGCTTTATTCTGAATGCCGGCAGCGTGGATATCGAAGCGCCGGACCTGACAAAGAAGGACCGGCTGATTTACGCAAAGGAGCAGATGCTGTCCACCTTTAAAAAGGTGTTCCCCTATGTTCTGATCGGCGTGGGAATCGGCGCGATGATCCACAACTGGATTCCGGAGGGATGGGTGTCCGCGGTACTTGGCAGCAGCAATCCGTTCGGTGTTATACTGGCGACGCTTGTCGGCGTCCCGATGTATGCCGATATCTTCGGTACGATTCCCATTGCGGAGGCTCTGCTGTCCAAAGGGGCGCAGCTTGGCACCATTTTGTCGTTCATGATGGCGGTTACCACATTGTCCCTGCCATCGATGATCATGCTCCGCAAGGCGGTCAAGCCGAAGCTGCTGGCGCTGTTTATCGCAATCTGTACGGTGGGCATTATCTTGGTGGGTTACTTTTTCAACGCTATTCAGGGATTTATTATATAAGAGGGAGAGCGGAGTACGGATCATCTGAAAGCTTTCTATGAGGGAAAAACCAGTAAATCAGCCTGTTCCTGCGGGGACAGCTGTTGCTGATTGATTAAATCAATTTATAAAGATTAACTATTAGAAGTCAACCCCAAAACTGAGGATGGAGGTAAAAAGACAG
>NZ_JBEUWZ010000015.1:0-70523 GCF_040505565.1 Oscillibacter sp.
CGCGCTGTTCTTGAAAAAGCCGCTTACGGGCTTACCCTGTCAAAAAGTGGTGGCACTTTTTGTTAAGCTTTTCACTTTTTTGCCGGAATATTTTGGTTGCTGCGTGAAAGCGGTATATAAAAGGAGATTTACTTGAAGAGAAGTTTAAAACACGGCTGATTGTGGTGATTCTTACGATGGGGATTATCTCATCGGCTTTGATTGGAACGATTGGGCTCCATGAGAGCTTCCGCGCCAGAGGCTATTCCCGCCCCCATCGGCAGTAAATACCGACTGCCCACCGAGTGGGACGGCGGTAAAATTGCCGCATAGTTCCATCACCGTGGGGGAACGAGGACACGCAAACGCTCATTGATATTCTGGGATCGTACAATGTGAAGGCCACCTTCTTCGTAGTGGGCGACTGGGTGGACAAATACCCGGAGTCCGTCAAGGCTCTGCACGACGCAGGGCAAGAGGTCATGAGCCATTCCGCCCACCATGACCACTATAACTCCCTGTCCACCGAACAGATCACCGCCGACCTGAAGGAGAGCTGCGACAAAATCGAGGCTGCCTCCGGCGTACGGCCAACTCTGATTCGCTGTCCTTACGGAGAATACGACAACCATGTCATCTGCGCCGTGAGGGATTATGGGCTGGAGCCCATCCAATGGGATGTGGAAGCACTCCACTCAGTTGGAGTAATCCGGCGCACAGCTTGCAATCAAAGAGAGACGGTCTGGTTAACTTTTTTAACACTTGAATATTCTTCAATAGTGCTTTAAAATAAGCATGTTGAACTCTCAGAAATATAAAAAGGGGGAAATCACCATGCCATGGACACCGAACCTGTCTGTCGGAGTTGCGCAAATCGACGACCAGCATAAGCTTTTGTTTGAAAAGGCAGAGAAGCTTTTTGAAGCAGGCAAAAACAATCAAGCCAAGGAGTATATTGGGGAGTTGCTGGACTTTTTGGAAAGCTACACCCAGAAGCACTTTGCTGATGAAGAACGATACATGCTGAGCATTCACTATCCTCAGTTCGGGGAGGAAAAAGCTGCCCATACCGCTTTTATTGCTCAATTAAAAAAGCTGCGAAGTGATTATACTGCATCGGGTAGCAATATTCTGGTTGTTCTCAACGCTAACCAGATGATTGTTGACTGGTTGACTAAGCATATCTCCATCATGGATAAAAAGATTGGGGAGTTCGCAAGGAGCGTTCAAAAATAAACTGTGTTAAAGCCCTGCCACATCAGTCTTTGATTGGTGCGGCAGGGCTTTATAGCGATAATCCGCCTGCCGGGAACTGCTCAAAAAAACCACCGCCGTAAGCCTGACCTGCGGCAGCGTGAAGCGGACCGACAAGCCGGGGCCGAAGGCGTTATCTGAATAAGAGCAAACCGCCACCCGATGCCGGGCGGCGGTCTGCTCTTATTCGGCCAGGATCATGTCGATGCCCTGACGAAGCGTATCCTCTTCCATGCTTCCGGCGGAATAGGCCTTCACGTTCCCCTCGGTGTCGATGAAATACGTCACCGGGATGGAACGCACGGAATAGGCCGTTGCGCCCTCTAAAAGCGTGTCGAAATAAACGGGAAAGGTGTAGCCCTGCTCTTTGATAAACTGCGTCGCACCGTCCACGGTCTCTCGCCCTCCGTCGGTGAGATTGACCATTATGAAATCAACCTGATCCCCTAATTCCGCCGCCATGGAGTCAAAGCCGGGCATCTCGTTTTTACAGGGGCCGCACCAGCTCGCCCAAAAATTCAGCACGATGGGTGTGCCAATGTAATCGGAGAGCGCCACGCTGTTGCCTTCCGCGTCCAGCATGGTAAAATCAGGGGCGGCAATACTTTCATCCTCCGGTTGCACCGCGCTTTGTGTCTCCGCCAGCGCGGAGGCTTCGCTTTCCGACAAAGAGCGGTACAGCGCCGACGCTCCCAGCAGCACAACGACGAGAGCTGCGGCAACGATGATTGTCGTTTTTCGGTTTGTCATACGCCCTCCTTCTTCACGATACAAGACCTAACAGCCGTCCAAGCAGTCCCGTCATCATGAGTATGCCGAGGGCTACCAGCAGCCCGCCGGAGATATGTGAGACCGTTCCGCTGTGCTTTTTCAGCCAATTGAACACATTCTTAAGTCGCTCCATCAGCACCGCACCGAGAAGGAACGGTATTCCAAGCCCCAGGGAGTAGAGCAGCAACATGGCGGCACCCCGCAGAACGCTGCCGGACTGGGAGGCAAGCACCAGCGCACTGCCGAGGAAAGCGCCCACGCAGGGCGTCCAGCCTACGGAGAACACCACGCCCATCAGCAGCGAGGTAAAAAAGCCGCCGCCGTGCCAGCCGCTCTTTGCGCCATTGAATATCGGAATATTGAGTATGCCGAGGTAGATAAGTCCCAGCACGGTGATCACAGCCCCGCCCACCAGATTCACAGCTGTCGCGTATTTTACGAAAAAGCTTCCGATGGTGCCGGCAAAGGCTCCCATCACCACAAACAGGATCGTAAAACCCAGCACAAAGCCGAATGCTCGCAGCAGCACCGTACGGTGGGAGCTTTCCCCCTCGCCCGCGCCCATGAAGTATCCCACATAGATTGGCAGCATGGGCAGCAGGCAGGGGGAGACAAAGGTGATAATTCCTTCGAGAAATACTAGGACATACTGCATTGCTTACAGCATGGAGAGAATCTGCGCCTTAGGTCTTGCGCCGACCACCCGATTTGCGATTTTTCCGCCCCGGATGACCACAAGCGTGGGGATGCTCATGACGCCGAATTGCGCCGCCAGCTCCTGCTGTTCATCCACATTGACTTTTCCGACCTTGACATTCGCGTTCTGCTCGGCTATCTCATCCACCACGGGCGAGACCATGCGGCAGGGGCCGCACCAGCTGGCCCAGAAATCCAGCAGCACAGGGCGGTCACTTTCCGTGACTTCTTTCTGGTAGTTTTCCTTCGTAATCGTTAGCACAGACATTTTTATTCCTCCGATATAGTTCGATTATTCCAGTGTGAGTGCCCTCATGGGGCAGAACTTTACACACTTGCCGCAACGAATGCATTTCTCCTGATCCACCGTGGGAGCTTCAAAACGCGTCTGCAACAAAGCTCCCGCCGGGCAAACCTTGACCGAGGGACAGGGGTGGTTTTGCGGGCATCGCCTTTTATTCACCGACAATGTCTTTTCAGCGTTGCTTTCAACCGCCGCCTTACGCCCAAATCCGAAAACCATTTTACTCACGCCTCCTTTTGTTTTGCTGTCTGTAGTATATCGCTCTTTTTGTCTTCATTCCGTGACGATATCACGTTCTTGTGACATTGGCCTGTGTTTTTTTAATGATGCTCATCCTGCTCTGAGGGTAAATCTGCGCAGGGTTTCTTCCACGCCGTCCTCAACAGGCAAGCTTAATTGTTTTATTTTTCTGCGAATCATCAGATATCACCGCGCCAGCGGTTTCGTGCTATGTTTATAACAAATAAGGGCATATTAGTATTTAGTCCAGTGTAATGACTCGGCTGAATCCTTCTGCCCATATTCCGAGTTCATATTTTGAAAGGTGGAAATCTCATTGACTCTTAAAATTAGAAATGAAATTGAAGAAACATTTAAGTGGGATTTAAACCCAATCTTTAAAAGTCTAGAGGATTGGGAAAAAGCCTACGCGGAGGCAAAGAAGATTGCCGATGAGGCGGGAGGCGTCGCTGGCACTCTGGGCCAATCGGCCGAGAGCATGAGAGCGGGACTTGATCGGATTTTTACCGCCTTACAAAAGGTGGAGCTTGTCTATTCCTATGCGTCGCTTCTCAAAAGCGGGGACAACGGCGACAGCAAGTATCAGGAAATGTCCGCAAAGGCCATGAACCTTTACGTGGCGCTTGATACCTCCATCGCCTTCGTTGACCCTGAAATTCTGGCCGTTCCTGATGAGAAGCTGAAGGAGTACCTTGCAAACGATACGCTCAAGGGCTATCGCCATATGATCGAGGATATTGACCGTTCAAGAGCCCACACCCTCGATGAAAAAGGCGAGAAGCTGCTGGCAAAGCTGGGCGATGTGGCACAGACCCCCGATAACTGCTTTACCATGCTTGAAAGCGTTGATATGCAGTTCCCGAAGATTAAGGACGAAAGTGGGAATGAGCAGCAGCTGACCCACGGCAACTTTTCCGTTTTCCGCGAAAGCGCCTCTGCAGATGTCCGCCGTGAGTCCTTTGAGAAGTATTTCGGCGAGTTTAAAAAATATATCAATACTTGGACGGCCATGTATGCGGGAAGCGTAAAGATGGACTGTTACTACGCTGACGTCCGCGGGTTTGACAGCGCCTGCGCGCGCGCACTGTTTTCGGGTAACGTGCCCTTGTCCGTATACGATAGTCTTGTTGAGTCCGTCCACAGTGGCCTTCCCACCATGGAGCGCTACTTGAAACTCCGCAAAAAGCTCCTTGGCCTTGACGAGCTGAATATGTATGATCTTTCCTGTCCGATCGTCAACGATGTCAAGTGGGAGATGAGCCTTGAAGAATCCAAAGAGCTTGTGAAAAAGGCCACCGCGCCCCTTGGAGAGAATTATGCAAAACTGCTTGACCGCGCCTTTCAGGAGCGCTGGATGGATATTTACGAAAACAAAGGCAAAACAACGGGGGCCTTCTCCAGCGGCGTTTACGGCGTTCACCCCTATGTCCTGCTTAACTTCTCAAATCGTCTGGACGATGCATTCACCATGGTGCATGAGCTTGGCCACTCGATGCACTCCTTCCTATCCGACGCAAATCAGGACTATGCAAACCACGACTACCGCATCATGGTCGCCGAGGTAGCCTCCACCGTAAATGAAGTTCTGCTGACGAAGTATCTGCTGAAAAGCGAGCACGACAAAAAGCGCCGCGCCTATGTTCTGAATCACTTTCTGGAAGGCTTCCGCACCACCGTATTCCGCCAGACGCTGTTTGCGGAATTCGAGCGAGAGGCGCACGATCTATATCAGCGTGGGGATGCGCTGACCGCCCAGAGCCTTTCACAGGTGTACCGCAGGCTGAACGAACAATACTACGTCGGCGTAAAGATCAACGAGTTGCAGGATTACGAGTGGGCGCGCATACCTCATTTCTATAATGCGTTCTATGTCTACCAGTATGCAACGGGCTTCTGCTCCGCTGTTGCCATCGCGGACAATATTCTGAAAACGGGCGACACCAGTAATTACCTTGAATTTCTCACCACCGGCGGAAGCATGTATCCGCTGGATGAGCTGAAAATTGCGGGCATTGATTTGACAAAGCCCGATACAGTTGCAAATGCACTCGGAATTTTTGAGGAAACCCTTAACGAACTTGAGAAGCTGACGTGCGAGTGATGGGTGTTATTGCGTCTTTTTTATTGAGCGTGTCCCACACGATGCATCCAGCACCGCAGTGACCACAACATAAGCGCACGAGAATCCTCCAGTTCCTTTCTTTGCGTGCGGTTTATTCCGTCGCCAATACGGCTCCGGCCTGTGCCGGAGCACCCCAGAGAGCATCTGTACCCAACCACCAGTTGGGGCAGGTGCTCTTTTGCTCCTCCCACCTGCATCAGGCAGGCACGCGAAAGAAAGGAACGCGCTCGCGTCTTTGCTGCACATAACGAAATCCCCCTCATGCATAGATTGGTACAGCAGAGGGGGCTTGTCGCATGGCATCATCAAAACCGGCGCCCACACCGGATACTTATCGAGTTCGGGATGTATACCCGAACCGCGCGTTTACCAAAGCGGAACAGCTGCGGGTCGCAACCCAGATTTCCAAGCTGCTGACCCAAACCGGCAGTCGTATTGAACGCACCGGCAAAAAATGACAGAATAGGCGCACGATAGCAAGTCGTGCGCCCATTCTGTATAGGAGGACTATCATGGTCGCAATTTACGCAAGACAATCCATAGACAAGAAGGACAGCATTTCCATCGACACCCAAATTGAGCTCTGCAAACGACAGCTCTCCGATGGAATCCCCTGCGTGGTGTACCCCGATAAGGGATACAGCGGAAGCAACATCAACCGCCCGGAATTTCAGCATCTTTTGGAGGATGTGAAGTCAGGGAAAATTGACCGCATCATCACGTATCGGCTGGACCGTATCAGCCGCAGCGTGCTGGATTTTGCAAATCTGGTGGACCTGTTCAACAAACACGGCGTTTCCTTCAACTCGACACAGGAGCAGTTCGACACCGGGACGCCCATTGGCCGGGCCATGCTGACCATTGTCATGACCTTCGCACAGTTGGAGCGGGAGACCATTCAGATTCGCATTCGGGACAACTACTATGCCCGGGGGGAAAAGGGGATGTATCTGGGCGGTCCTGCGCCGTTCGGCTTCCGCAAAACCGAGATACGCACGGAGCAGGGGCGGCTGAAGCTGCTGGAGCCCAATCCCGACACGGTGGAAACTCTAGAGCGCATCTTCAAGATGTACGGGGAAGACATGATGAGCCTCTGCGGAATTGCCAAGCAGTTTAACAGGGAGGCTGTTTGGGCACCCAAGGGCAACCATTGGGATTCCAGCAAAGTCTCCCGCATTCTGCGCAATCCGGCCGCAGCGCGGTCCAGCGCTGAGCTGTATCATTACTACCGCAACCGGGGTATCCGCTTCACAAATGACATCGCCGATTTTGCCTTTGGAAAGGGCTGCTACCTCTACGGGAAGCGGAATTCCAACCAGCGGAAATATACGGATTTCAGCGGTCACACCCTGTCACTGGCCCCTAATGACGGCGTGATTCCCTCAGACTTGTTTCTTCGCTGTCAGGAACGGTTGGACGGCAACCGGCAGATTGACAATCGGAAACGCTCCCAGATTACCTGGCTGACCGGCCTCATCAAGTGCGGTCAATGCGAACACGCAGCCATCCCCAAATCCAGTAATTTCGGACGCTATCACAACCTCTACTGTTCCGGAAAAATTTCCTACAGCTGCTGTGATGTGGAGGGGAACCTAGGCAGGCTGGATACTGTTGAAAACGCTGTGCGTGACCGCATTTTCCTCTGGGCCGGGCGCTATTCCGCTTTACGGAGTGAAAACGCCGCGGTGAATACGCAGGAGCGCAACAAGCTCAGCTGCAGGATGGAAGAACTGGACGACAGCATCCACAGGCTGATTGATCTGGCGGCGGAGTCCGGCCAAATCACATCCCGGTATCTGGACGAAAAGGTCAGCCAGCTGGAGAAGGAACGCTGTGGGCTGGAAGAAGAACTCAATCAGTTGCAGGAGGGCCGCCAGGAGGCCATTGCAAAGGAAGTTCAGGACCTTGAAACCACGTGGGACAGCTTGGACCTCGTGGGAAAAAACCGTATCGCGGAACTGCTGATTTCCCGCATTCTGCTGTTCCCCGACCACATGGATATTGAATGGAAGTATCAGTTTGATTTGGGATAACTGTTACTCCAAATGACGCCAATGATGACAGTCTGGATTGGAAGGGCATTTCGGCGGATGAGATCACGCAGCGGGTCACCTCCAAGGTCCAGCCGGGATCCATTATCCTGTTTCACAACGCGGCAAAGCATACCCCGGAGGCCCTGCCTGGGATTCTCAAATACCTGATTGGGCAGGGATACTCTGTCGTGCCAATTTCGCAGCTAATCGTCAAAGGCACCTGTAATCAGGATTACACCATTGATCATACCGGACGGCAGAAGGTGGCAGCCGGAAGCAGTGCAGGGAACAGCGCCGCGCCCTCCGCCGAAGGCGGCACCGCAAATGCCGCCTCCTCTTCCGGAACGAGTAAATAATAACCCGCCCTCCCAAAAAAGATGGATTCCCCGGCATGGAAAGCGTTCCATGCCGGGGAATCCGCATATGCTCTATTCCAATCCCAACGGGATAATCCCGCAATAATCCTCCACATTTCCGCCGGAGGCAAAGCAGTCCAAAATCTGCCTGCCGACGGGGTGCAGCTCCGGCATGTCGTAAGCCTTCAATTCCTTTGCAAAAAAGTCGGTCAGAATCTTCGCTCCGACCTTATATCCCTCTTTGCCGAGAAGCTCCTGAAGCTCCGGGCGGAGAAACTTGGGTGGAATGTGCTGTCCGTCCACCTTCATGTCCTTCAGGCAGTAGCCCAAAATGGGGCACAGGGCCGGGACCAGCCGGTCCATCCGCATATTCACACCGCCGCGCCGGGCCAGATATTCCCGAGAAATCCACTCCGGGGTAAAGCCCACCTTGTAAATACCGATGTTCTGATTGGGGATTAGCACGTATCGGGTGGAGGTGCATCGGAGTATCTGCTCCATCAGCAAATTTGCCTGTCTCACCCGCAGTCCGGTGGCAAAGGGCCAATAGGAGCCCACGCCCTCCGCCGCCAGCGGGGAATCGCCGCTGATGGAGGGGTTATTATACCCTCTGGGGGCCACCAGCCGCCAGAGCCATGCCAAGGCCGGGGGCAGAATGTGCAGCAGGCCCACAATGCCGTAGCTGGGGTGCTGCGCCGTGGACGGAGGCATCCGAACGCCGAAGCTCCGCACGTCCACCTCCACCGGCTGGGTGACGATGTTGTCCACCAACCGGCGAGGAATGATCACCCGGGGATTGGAACAGGGTTTTCCGGTGGTGTCCAGCGTATGTTCCCAAAGGAGACAGGTGGCGTCGGGCACGCCGTCCAGATTAAAGAAGATCAGCGGCTCCTTCGTGTGTATGGTGATACGCTCGTACAACGGGTCGCAGCCGTATTCCGTGATGCCGTCCACCCGGACAAACCAGCCGTCTTCCCCGTCTGTGAGAGCCAGCTTTCCGTTGGCGGGCTGAAATTCCGGGGAGCAGATGGCCATGTCATCCGTCACCGGCTGGATGGTGCAGGTATCGCTCATGCTGATATAGTGGTGTGTACCGCTGATGGTGTTCACGCCCACCAGAACCCGTCCGTCGGATTCTCGGTGGACATCTTCCAAAAGCTCGCTCTTTCCACCGCCGGACGCGCCCTCGTGCATCATCACCATCTCGTTTTCATAGGGAGTGATGATCCGGGCGGCGGAGGCGTGGGCGGTGACCCAGCCCTCCTGCTCGCCGATGTCCAGTAAAACACTGTAAACGCCCTTTTTAGCGGAGGGGCCGGGATAGAGATTATAGGAGAAAATCTCATGCAGATCCCGGCTGCGGCTGTGAACCACCACCTGCTTTCCATTGAAGCGGGTGTGTCGGAGGGGCGGTGCTACGTAAATGATGGCCCGGGGTGTGAATTTTTTCAGTTCCCGGACGTTGACGAACGCCTGCAGCTGCGATACGGCGAAGGCAAAAAACGCTGCGTTTCGCGGGCAGACCAGCGCCGCCTCGTAGCCGTGGTCATACCCGCCGGCCTTGAAGGGCACCAAAATCAGCTCCTGGGTGGAAAGCCACTGAAACGTCTCCTTGCGTACCTCGGCAAAAGAATAGCCATAGACATCCTCAAACCGGGGCTTGTCCGTGGGCTGGTCATCGGCGATGCGCATACAGTCCGGGTCCCGGCGGCGCATATAGTCCTCGGAATAATTGACCACGGCCCCGTTTTTACAGCGTACCACATCCGCTTCGTGGACTGGCCGGCCCTCCACATCGTACACCACATCGATCCGATTGGTGTGCTCATTGCCGAAAATCAATTCATAGAGCGTCTCCTTGCTCTCTGGCACGATGACGCTGGGACTGCAGTCCACGATGGCACCCAGTTCCTTCGGCAATACAAAGCGCTTCAATACTTCGTTCAGTTTTGGTCCCCTCGCTTCCAGTTATTATAGTAGAAACAGAAACTTTTTCGGTTGAAAATTTAGCTGGTTTAAAAATGCAACCGATTAAATATAACATATTTCTCGATACTTTTCAAGAGCAGCCGCGCTAAAAACCCGTCTTATTTCCAAAGTAATTTAGAAATAAGACGGGTCGCTTTTGTAGATTTCCGCTCAAACCACCCATTTATTTAGAATTGGAATATATGACAAAATCCAATAGAAAAACAGGCTTGCCGCCAAGTTGAGGGCCGCCAAAAAGGGGATGGAAAGTAGGCATGGAAAAAGGGTTACGGTAAGGCCAATTGAAGGAAAAATTTTTATAAAGAAAACGTGTACCAAAAAAATGCAAAACGAGGCTTTTGATCCATAAGACAGTGCCCTGCAAATTTTTAAAGAGAATTTTCGCTTTTCTGTCAGTTTAGTGCATATCCCGTAGATGCCAACCGCAAAAAATGCCACGCCGCAAGACATGCCCTCCAAAAAATGCTGATAGAGCTCGCCTTGCCGCACAGATCCATACCATGTTGCACCGAACGTCAAAACAAACCCAACAGAGCCGATTATCAGATAGTATGTAGGTTTGAAGCTGTGGTGCTTTAAATAATAGCCAAGTATTCCATATCCAATGGAAGCATATGTCAGATTCAGCATCCATTGCAAAGGAATGCCGACCAAGAGCGAAAACGGCCAGAATACCATAACGGTTGGAAACAGAATTCCAAGAACAAGCCACAATGCTAAAGCATATTGCATCAATTTTTCATCTGCGGCTTTTACAAACGCTCTGGTAATTGGCAGGAAAACATAAACAAGAAGAATGATATGCACATAGTACAAATGATCTTCCTGCTTGAAAAGCGCCACCTCTTTTATGGCCGCAAAAACTGTATGACGTGAAAAAGTGCCTGTTGTCAGAAGAAAAAACAGTTTATAGAGTATTGCCCAAAAAAACAGTGCAGTCAAAACCCGGAGTATATTTTTCGAATATAATTTTTTTAAGCCTAACTCACGGTGCGGATCAAGTAGAAGGGCGCCGCTGCACATAAAAAAAAGAGGCACGCTTGCCCGCGTGAGACTGCCCCAAAATAAACTCGCGACCCAATTCCAAGAACCGATCGGATACGAATACCCGCCTATGCACGTATGGATCGTTACAACGCCAATAATTGCAATGACTTTCATGAAATCAATCGATGCATCCCTTGCAATTTGTCTATCTGCCATAGCGATTTGTCTATCTTCCATAGAAGCTCTCCTCAATCATTTCGGTGCTCCATACATCATCTCGTATTTTCATTTGTCATCGCCGCAAAATGGCGTGCGGCATGTTTTATTTGCTACCAACATTTATTATAGGCCGCTCACCTAAAAATACAACATAATATTTGGAAGTATCGAATCTTTCAGAGGGATCAAGCGTTTTTCTTTTCCGTAAAAAAGCATAGGTCTCTCCCGTTCCGCCGGTTTCGTCCGGCAGCAAGGGAGAGACCCACGCAGGCAACTATCCTCACAGATTTTGCGCAGCGACTCCGCCGCCTTAAAGCATCTCCGCCCGGGTAAGCCGGGCAAACTCTCCCGTCTCAAGCGTTGAGGCAGCATCGAGCAGCGCGGAGCGGAACGCTCCCGCACCCTGTCCGGAAGCCAGCGCATCCTTCGCCTTTGCCGCGCAGACCTTCCAGAAAGCGGAGGCCAACGACGCAGCCAGAAATAGATCCGGTTCCACGGCGGTAAACGCCCCGCAGAGGACAGACAGCATGCACCCCGTTCCGGTGACGCGGGCCATCCATGCACTGCCGCCCAAAACGCGGCAGGCCCGCACCCCGTCGGTGACGACGTCCTCCGTACCAGAGAGCAGCACTGTGGTTCCTCGTTTCAGCGCCAGCGCCCGGGCACAGTCCAGACGCGCTGCCGGGGTCGCGCCAACAGTAGAATCCACGCCCTGTTCTTCTCCGGCGCGGTGCAGCAGCGCCCATGCTTCCCCAAAGTTCACCCGAATGACGGAGGGAGTAAAGCTCTCCAGCAGTTTTTCTGTCTCTTTCAGCCGCCATGCCGACGCACCCACGCCCACCGGGTCCAGCACTACCGGCTGGTTTTTTACGGCAAAGCCGCCGCTGAGTCGGCAGGCCGTGAATTTCTCCTCATCGGGCGTACCGGTATTCAGTACGGTGGCGCAGGAGATGGCGGCGATCTCCTCCATCTCCTCCGGAGCCTGAGCCATCATGGCAGAGGCCCCCGCTGCCAGCAGCACATTGGCGCAGTCATTGGCGGAGACCAGATTGGCAATGCAATGGATCAGAGGCCGGGCCTTTCGCAGTTCGTCCAGACGGTCAAAGGGCAGCATGAATCATCTCTCCAGTGTGGCGCGCATAGAATTCAGCGCGCCGGATTTTTGCAGGGCAAAAACCAGCAGCCCCGCCAGAATGGACCCGGCGGCGGTGGAGATCAAAAACGGGATGATATAAGCGTAAAACGCCACCGCGGCGGCGTCCACGCCCATAAACATCGTGGCAATGGGATAGGCGCAAAGTCCGCCGATCACACCGGTGCCGAGCACCTCGACTGCCAGCGTGGCGGGCAGGTTCCTCGACTTCCAGAATACGACGCCGCACAGCAGTGCGCCGCACATGCTGCCGGGAAAGGCCATCAGACTGCCAATCCCCAAGAGGTTCCGTAGAAGACTTGCCACAAACGCCACAGCCACGCCGTACCACGGGCCAAGGAACACCGCGCAAATTATGTTGACCATGTGCTGCACCGGGGCGCACTTGCTGCCCAGCACGGGAAAAGAGAAGAGACTGCCCACCACGGCCACGGCGCACAGCACACCGGCTAGCGCCAGCTTTTTTACAGTAGCATTTTGTTTCATCGGAAAGGACTCCTTCTTTTAATGGCAGGGAGAAACACGCAGCTTCCCCTTGCGAGGATGAGACGGCGGACCGTCGTCCCCCGCCTCTTCGGTCGAGGCTCACTGGCCTCCTCTCACGCCGGAACACGGCTTCCCATCGCTGCATATTCTCTTGTCTCCGACACGGAATCCCGGGCGCTCCCCCGGCTTCCGCTCCCGGCCTGACCGGGCGTCGTATTTGCCATCTCCTCTCCGCAGTCTGCAAAATAAAAAGCGGGGGCGTGACACGCCTCCGCTGCATCCCTGTTGCTCCCTACGTTGGCATTACCCAAATCAGGTTCGCGGGTCGAAGCGTGCGCTTCCTCTCAGCCTTTCGGCTCCCCTGTTTTTTGCGACATAATACCATTCTCCGCGAAAATTGTCAAGAGGCAGCGAAAAACAGTTGCATTCTGAAGAACAAAGGCGTATAATGAATGTACAAATAAAAAGGGGAGTCCGCTGATTCGCGGGCTGAGAGGGGGCTGAAAGGCTCCGACCCGTAACCTGATTTGGATCATGCCAACGTAGGGAAATACCGCGAGCTTTGCCGCAGAGATTCCACATTGGAATGTCTGCGGGATTTTTTTATGCATATTCTGAAGGAGTGTTGTTTATGAAATTAAAGCGGAATTGTCTCCGGCTGTACGCCGTTACGGACCGCGCCTGGCTGAACGGCGGAGCTTTGGAATCGCAGGTGACAGACGCGATTGCCGGCGGCGCGGGGATCGTGCAGCTCCGGGAAAAAGCGCTGGACGATGCGGCGTTTCTGGCGGAGGCCAGATGGTTCGTACCCCTGTGCAAAAATCTTGGCGCCGTTAGTATCATCAACGACAGTGTGGAGATTGCCCTGGCTTCCGGCGCGGACGGTGTTCACGTGGGGCAGGAGGACATGGCCGCAGTGAAAGCCCGCGCCGCCCTGGGTCCGGATAAGATCGTCGGCGTCTCCGTCCATAATGTGGCCGAGGCGCTGGCCGCTCAGGCCGCGGGCGCGGATTATCTGGGCATCGGGGCCGCTTTCGCCTCTCATACCAAAGCGGAGGCAAAGCCTCTCTCCAAGGAGATGATCCGCGCCGTCACGGCCGCTGTGCGCATCCCCGTCGTCGCCATCGGCGGCATCAAAGCAGACAACATTTCGCAGCTTTCCGGCTGCGGACTGGACGGCGTGGCGGTGGTTTCCGCCCTCTTTGCCCAAGTCGACGTGAAGGCCGCCGCGCGGCAGATGCTGTCCCTGTCCGAGCAGATCGCCCGCTGAGCCGCGTCCCCCGTCCCACGCATCTCCCGTCCTGAACGGCGCGAAGCCATGCTTCGCGCGGAAACGGAGGAAATCACCTTCCCTGCGCAGTTTTCCGCAAAGCGGGAAACGGAGCGGGGCAGAGAATTTCCGACGGCGCATTGGGGGCACCACCTTGCGTCGTCTTATAAAATCAATGGCTGTCAATTTGAAAGGAGAACGTATGAAAGCAGCATTGACAATCGCCGGGACCGATCCCAGCGGAGGCGCCGGCATCCAGGCGGACCTGAAAACCATGACGGTGAATGGCGTATACGCCATGAGCGCTGTCACGGCTCTGGTCGCCCAGAATACTACCGGCGTCAAAGACATTTTGGAGGTCCCGCCCGCTTTTTTGGAAGCACAGCTGGACGCGGTCTTCACCGACATTCCCCCCGACGCGGTGAAGACCGGCATGGTCTCCTCTGTGGAGCTGATCGAGGTAATCGCCAAAAAGCTGCGGCAGTACGGAGCGAACTGTGTGGTGGTGGACCCTGTGATGGTCGCCACCTCCGGCGACCGGCTGCTGCGGGAGGACGCCATGGGCGCGCTGAAGAGTCAGCTCCTGCCCCTGGCCCAGGTCATTACCCCCAACATTCCGGAAGCAGAGCTTTTGAGCGGCCTTTCCATTACCTCCCCGGCGGAAATGGAGACGGCGGCCAGGGCCATCGGTGAGCGGTATGGCTGCGCCGTGCTGCTGAAGGGCGGGCACAGGGTCAACGACGCCAACGACCTCCTTTGGCAAAAGAGCGGAAGCCGTTGGTTTCAGGGCCGCCGCATTGACAATCCAAACACCCACGGCACCGGCTGCACCCTCTCCAGCGCCATCGCGGCGAATCTCGCCAAGGGCTTTTCCCTGGAAGACAGCGTGGAGCGGGCCAAGACCTATCTCTCCGGCGCGCTGGGAGCCATGCTGAATTTGGGTCATGGGTCCGGACCCATGGACCACGCCTTTGACATCAAGCCGGAATACAAAGAGGAGGCCGCAAGATGAAAAAGACCTCCGTGCTTCAAAACGGCCTGATCTGGTTTGGGGCCGGGGTCTCCATCGCGGAGATCCTGACGGGTACCTATTTCGCGCCTCTGGGCTTTGGAAAGGGGCTGGCGGCCATCCTGCTTGGCCACCTGATCGGATGCACGCTTCTCTATCTTGCGGGACTGATCGGCGGTAAAACCGGCCTTTCCGCCATGGAGACCGTAAAGCTGAGCTTTGGCCGAAAGGGCGGCCTGCTGTTCGCGTTTTTAAACGTGCTGCAATTAGTGGGCTGGACCGCAATCATGATCTATGACGGGGCCGTCTCCGCCGGAGGCATCGGGGGGAGTTTCCGGCTCTGGGCCGTGGTAATCGGCGGACTGATCGTGGTGTGGATTCTGATTGGTCTTACGAATCTGGGCTGGGTCAACCGGATTGCCATGGCGGCGCTGCTGGTGCTGACCGTGATTTTGTGCGGCGTGATCTTCGGCGGCGGGACACTGGCCGCCGCGGCGGACGATTCTCTGTCCTTCGGCGCGGCGGTGGAGCTGGCGGTAGCCATGCCCCTGTCTTGGCTGCCCCTGATCAGCGACTATACCCGGGAAGCTGAAAAGCCCCGCGCAGCCACGCTTACCTCCGCGGTGGTGTACGGCGTGGTCTCCTGTTGGATGTATGTTATCGGCATGGGCGCGGCCATCTTCACCGGCGGCAGCGACATCGCCCAGATCATGCTGGAGGCGGGTCTTGGCGCGGCAGCGCTGGTGATTCTGGTGCTCTCCACCGTCACCACCACCTTTCTGGACGCATGGAGCGCAGGTATCTCCGCCGAATCCCTCAGCAAAAAGTTTTCCGGTCGGTGGACGGCGGTGGCGGTCGCCGTGGTCGGCACGGTGGGGGCTCTTCTGTTCCCCATGGACGACATCACCAATTTTCTCTACCTGATCGGCTCCGTATTCGCCCCCATGATCGCCATTCAGATCGCGGATGTATTTCTGCTTCATCGCAGCAGCGGAAACCGGAGCGCAGACGTGCGGAATCTGGTGATCTGGGTCGTCGGTTTTGCGGCCTATCGTGTTTTGATGGGTGTAGACACCCCGCTTGGCAGTACCCTGCCGGACATGGTCTTCACTGTGATCCTGTGTGTGGCGGCGGAAAAACTGCTCCCGGCAAAAAGCGGAGAGAAATCTCCGGCGTAAATGAAATAAAAAGCCATACGGGGCGCCGACTTTGTCCGCGCTCTCGGTATGGCTTTTTTTGTTCAAATACTCTCCCCGTTCAGCGCCGCGCGGTAACGGTTGGCCGCGTCCTTCAGACAGGCGATCAGCGGTTTTTGCGTCAGGGCAAAATAGCGGGTGCGAATTTCCGCTTCCAGCGCCGGAAGGTCCTCCGGCAGCCGTTTTCCGATCAGCATGTCCCGGACGAATTCCGCCGTCACGTCCAGAATCGTATTGCAGGTCATGTCCAGAATCCGCCCCGTGTCCCGCTCCATCACCAGACTGATATAAAACTCTCCGTGGGTCTGATAGATGGCGTCGGCGCGGCTGGGCTTCGCCTGTCCCACCACCAGAACCGCATTCTCCGGATACTTCACGGCACATCTCTCCTCTGTGTCACTTTTTGTACTGTTCTGTGGTCATTCTACCATAAAAACCTCCAAATATCCAGCTCGAAATTTGCCGTTTCGCCGCCTTGACGAGTTTGTACCCTCTTGTTATACTGAAAGCAAGCCTAAGTGGTTTACTTTGGCTTTTATAATTCGTTTTTGTCCGCGCAAAACGCCCCTTAGGCGCTTGCTCCCGCGGTCAAGATCCACGAATTTTGTGTCACACAAAATCAGTGGGTCTTTTTTTGTTGGAGAGGCCCCCCAGGAGGCACTTACATGGATTTTCACACACAGCTTCGGGTGCTTTTGAGCCGGGACGCAACCGGCCGGGGGCTGGCTCAATCAGCGCCCGCCCCGGATTTTTACGCACTGACGGACACGCTTCTCTCAGCAAAACAGGCGGTGATCCTCACAGGCTTTCCTGTAACCTGCGGCGCACGCCTCTGCGGCGAAACGGACGGTCCCGGAGGTGCGGCGAATCTGGCCCGCACCTTGATGGCGGTTGGCTGCGCCGTCACCCTTCTCACGGATCCTGTCTCCCTGCCCCTGGTGCGGGCCGCCGCGGACTGTCTGGCCTCCGGTGCGGAGGTAATCTGCCTTCCGGACGAAGGAGCGGAGGCTTTTGCGGGGGCGCTACTGGCACGGCTCCGGCCCACTCACTTTTTTACCATCGAACGCCCTGGCAGGGGTGCGGACGGTCATTTTCACAACATGCGCGGCGACGTCATTGATTCCATGGTGACGGACACAGATTTTCTCCTGCCTTTGGCCCGCCGCTTGGGCGCCGTCACCATCGCCGTCGGCGACGGGGGAAACGAGCTGGGAATGGGCGCGCTTCGGACGGTAATTGAAGCGCATGTCCCCCACGGCGTGAAGCTTGCCGCCGTGGAGGCAGCGGATTTTACCCTGGTCGCCGGTGTATCCAACTGGTGGGGATGGGGCGTGGAGGCCCTGCTGTCCGCCTCCACGGGCCGCTGGCTGCTTCCCTCCCCGGAGGAGGAATTTCATCTGCTGTCCGCCGTAGTGGGGGCGGGGGGCGTAGACGGCTGCACCCATGAGGCCGCGCTCTCTGTGGACGCGCAGTCCCTGTCCGTCCATCAGCACCTGCTGTGCCGTATCGGAGACACTCTGAACAAAGCGCCGCTTCCGGGCGTCAATGCCGTCTGAAACCGTGCTTAGTCAAAAGCCGTATAAAAAGCGCCGTCCAGTAACGTTCCCCCGGATGGGACAGTGAAAAACACTGTCTCATCCGGGGGAAGTATTTCAGAAAGTATGCGCTTTTACTGATAGATCGGGAACGCCTCGCACAGGGCGTTGACCTCTGCCTTGACCTGCGCGGCGCTGCCGTCAAAGTCCCGAGCGGCCTCGCCCATCCAGTGGGCGATCTTCGCCATCTCCGGCTCCTTGAAGCCACGGGAGGTAGCGGCGGGAGTTCCCACCCGGATACCGGAGGTGACAAACGGCTTCTCCGGGTCGTTGGGAATGGAGTTCTTGTTAACGGTGATCTGATCCTCGTCCAGCCGCCGCTCGAACTCTTTGCCGGTGATATGGAAATTCCGCACGTCTACCAGCATCAGATGGTTGTCCGTTCCTCCGGAGACCAGCCGGAAGCCCTCTTTGATGAGACCCTCCGCGAGGGCTGCGGCGTTTTTCACCACCTGCTGTTGATACACCTTGAACTCCGGCAGCAGCGCCTCCCCGAAGCACACGGCCTTGGCCGCGATGATGTGCTCCAGAGGGCCACCCTGAGTACCGGGGAACACGGCGGAGTTGATCTTCTTATAGAGTTCGTCGTCGTTGCAAAGGATCATGCCGCCCCGGGGACCCCGCAGGGTCTTGTGGGTAGTGGTGGTCACAACGTCGGCATAGGGGATAGGAGAGGGATGGACGCCTGCGGCCACAAGGCCCGCGATGTGGGCCATGTCCACCATCAGATACGCGCCCACCGCATCCGCAACCTCCCGGAACTTCTTGAAGTCGATGGTCCGGGGATAGGCGGAGGCACCCGCGACAATCAGCTTGGGCTTACACTCCTGTGCGGTCTTCATCAGCGCGTCGTAATCGATCTGCTCGGTCGCCTCATCCAGACCGTAGGGGACGATATTGAAATACTTGCCGGAGATGTTCACGGGGCTGCCGTGGCTCAGATGTCCGCCGTGGGCCAGGTTCATACCCATCACGGTATCGCCGGGCTTTACCAGAGCGAAAAACGCGGCCAAGTTCGCGTTGGCGCCGGAGTGCGGCTGGACGTTGGCATGATTGCAGCCAAACAGCTCGCATGCCCGCTTGCGGGCGATCTCCTCGGTCACGTCCACAGCGTAGCATCCGCCGTAATACCGGTGTCCGGGATAGCCCTCGGCATATTTGTTGGTCAGGCAGGTGCCCATGGTCAGCATGACCGCCTCGCTGACGATATTCTCGCTGGCAATCAGTTCGATATTCCGGCGCTCACGGGCGAATTCCTCTTTGATGGACGCTCCCACCTCGGGGTCAAACTTTGAAATAAAATCCATGGTCTCGTGCATCATGTCAAAAACTCCTCTGTCTTTCTGTGTGTTTTCGCGGTAAGAGCCGGCGTGAATGCTCACGCAGCCTGCCGGATACTCCGGCTATTATAGCATCATATCACACGTAATTCTGTTTGTGAAGAGAGATAAACCTATTTTTCCCCTCCATGCAGTGCGTATACGCAAAAAGGCTCCCGCATCCTCTGCGCCTTATTTTGCAGAGTTCAACCCTTTCCTGCAAAAGCCCGCAAAAAGGCAGGGCAGCCTTTTGACAGGTGCCCTGCTTTTCAGCCGCTAGTCCCTCTTCTCCGTTCGTGCAGACCGGATTGCCGCAGCTCACTCGATCCGGGCGGGGACGCCGTCCTCATACAGCCCGCTCTCCGTCACTACCCAAGGAACCGGCATATCGTGGGGCTCCACGGGAATGTCCTCCCGCAGCAGCTGTTCCCTGCACAAAAGCACCGCGCTGCCCCGGTAGGCGGCGAGGAAACGGTCATAGTACCCGCCGCCCTTACCCAGCCGATGCCCCGCCCGACTACAGCTGAGGCACGGGAGTACGGCAAAATCCACCTCGTCCGGCATCAGGCGCGGGCATTCGGGAGCCGGCTCCAAAATTCCGTATGCTCCTTGGACCAGTCGGTCCAGAGACTCTACGGCCCGCAGCTCCATGATGCCGGGCTCCGCCGTACACAGCGGAAGGCACAGCCGCTTTCCCCTTGTCAGCGCGTCGTTTAAAATTGCGCGGGTATCGATCTCCCGCGCGGTACCCATAAAACAGAACACCGTGTCCGCATCCCGATAATCCGGCAGCGCGCAGACCAAGGCCGCAATCGCCGCAGCGGACTGCTCCTTATAGCGGGGAGAGAGCTCCCGCTCCTGCGTCCGGATGCGCCGGCGCATCTCCTTTTTCTCCTCTGCAATCGTCATGACAGGGGGTCCTCCTTTTTTTCCGGGCTCAACGCGCCGAAGCGCACCGCGCCCATACCGTATTTGCCGCGAATCCGGTCCATCGCGGATTCCAGCTTTTCCTGTTTCTCCCGTTTCGGACCATAATCGTCCAGCAGGTCCACCTGCTCATAGGCTTCGGCGCTGTCCGTCAGAGCGATGGCAGTAACGGTCAGCATCCGGATGGGGGCGGGCGGCTTCCAGAAGGTATCCAACAGCTCCATGGCGCCGTCCGCCAGTTCCCGCATTAGATGGGTGGGCGAGGCAAGCCGCTTTTGCCGGGAGCGGTCCTGGAAGTCCGGCGTCCGCAGCGTCACCGCCACGCCGCCGGCATACATCCCGCATTGGCGCAGCCGCGTCGCCACATCGTCCGCCAGCAGACTCAGCGCCGCACTCACCTCTCCCTTTCGAGTCAAATCCTTCTGGAAGGTGGACCCGCTGCCGACGGATTTAGGCGGTTCCGTCTCGTTCCGGGGGCGCACCGGCTCCCGCTCCAACCCGTTGGCATACTCATGGAGCTGACGGCCCATTTTTCCCATCAGCGTCTCCAGCTGCCCTGCGTCCATGGCGGCAAGCTCCCCGATGGTCTTCACGCCAAACTGTGCCAGAGTTGCCCGGGCGGCCTTGCCCACAAAGAGCAGATCGCCCACCGGCAGGGGCCACACTAAGTCCTTCCAGTTTTCAGGGGAAATCACCGTGGTTGCGTCCGGCTTTTTGTAATCGCTGCCCAGCTTTGCGAAAACCTTGTTGAAGCTGACTCCCACAGACAGCGTCAACCCCAGTTCCCGCTTCACCCTGGTGCGAATTTCATCTGCGACGGCTTTTCCCTCCCCGCCCAACAGGTGAAGCGACCCGGTTATATCCAGCCAGCTCTCGTCCACGCTAAAGGGTTCCACCAGGTCGGTGTACTGGTCGTAAATCGCGTTAATCCTATGCGAGTATTCCCGATACAGATGGTGGTGAGGCGGCAAGAGCACCAGACCGGGGCATTTTTTTTGCGCCTGCCAGATCGTCTCGGCGGTGACAATCCCAAACTTTTTCGCTGCCTCGTTTTTTGCCAGAATAATCCCGTGCCGTGAGGCCGGGTCGCCGCACACTGCCACCGGCGCGTCCCGGAGCTCCGGATGGGAAAGAAGCTCCACCGAGGCAAAAAAGCTGTTCATGTCGCAGTGCAGAATCACGCGCGCCATCCCGCCGTCCCCCCTCCTTAAAGCTTCCGGTGTAAATCTCCGCTTCAATTGTAGCACAAATGTTCGCATTTGCAAGATTCAAATTCAAGCGGGAAAGGACGCGGGCCGGTTTTGGCAGCCCGCGTCCTTTCCATTTTTCAATTCTGAACAATCAGCCCTGCATCGCCTTGGCGGATTCCTCCAGCTTGGCAATCAGTTCCTTGTACTTTGCGATTTTCTCCCGCTCCACGTTCACCACGGACTCAGGGGCGTTGGCTACAAATTTTTCATTTTTCAGCTTCCCCTCCGTGATGCGCAGACCGTTTTCAGCCTTCTCCTTCTCCTTGGCGATGCGTTCCAGCTCCGCTTTTACGTCCACCAGCTCCGCCAGAGGAATATAAGCGACCGCCTTGCGTGTGACGATGGACACCTGTCCGTCCATCTGCGACGGGGCATCGGCGCAGACCGTTACGTCGGAGGCGTAGGCAAGGCGGGTAATAAAGTGCATGGCCTGACGGTAGGTCTCCGGCTCGTCGGTCTTCAAAATCAGCTCCGCCTTTCTGGAGGGCGGCACATTCATCTCGGCACGGCGGGCACGGATCGCACGGATGGTATCCATCACCGATTCCATGGCCTCCGCCTCGGCCGAAAAGTTCAGCTTCTCATCATACACCGGCCACTGGGATGTCATCAGGAACTGATTCGCCGTCTCGCCCGCCTGACGGGGCAGGGTCTGCCAGATTTCCTCGGTGATAAAGGGCATGAAGGGGTGCAGCAGCTTCAAAATCTCAATCAGCACATAGCACAGCACGTTTTCCGCCGCCAGCCTGCTCTCCTGATCGTCGCCGCTCATACGGGTCTTGGTCAGCTCGATATACCAGTCGCAGTAGGTGTCCCAGATAAAGTCGTACACCTTGGCGGAGGCCACGCCGATCTCATAGGCATCCAGATTCTCCGTGACCTCTTTGATCAGAGCGTTCAGCTTGGTCAGAACCCACTTGTCCTCCTGCTCCAGTTTTTCAGGCAGGGCACACTGGTCGATGGTCAGGTTCATCTGCACGAAGCGGGAGGCATTCCAGATCTTATTGGCAAAGTTCCGCATGGCCTCGCACTTTTCCGTGTAGAACCGAGTGTCGTTTCCGGGACTGTTTCCGGTGATGAGGTTAAAGCGCAGAGCGTCGGCGCCGTATTTCTCGGCCATTTCCAGCGGGTCAATGCCGTTGCCCAGAGACTTGGACATCTTGCGTCCCTTGTCGTCACGGACCAGGCCGTGGATCAGAACCGTGTGGAAGGGAATTTCTTTCATCTGCTCGCAACCGGAGAAGATCATCCGGGCCACCCAGAAGAAAATGATGTCGTAGCCGGTGACCATGACGGAGGTGGGATACCAGTAATTCAGATCCGCAGTCTTCTCCGGCCAGCCCATGGTGGAGAAGGGCCACAGGGCGGAAGAGAACCAGGTGTCCAGTACATCCGGGTCCCGCGTCAAATGGGTGGAACCGCACTTTTCACATTTCGTGGGGTCTTCCCGTCCAACATTGATGTGTCCGCACTCGTCGCAGTACCACGCGGGGATCTGGTGGCCCCACCAGAGTTGGCGGGAGATGCACCAGTCATGGACGTTTTCCATCCAGTTGATATAGGTCTTGGAGAACCGCTCGGGGACGAATTTCACCTCGCCGTCCCGGACAACCCGCAGCGCCTCTTTCGCCAGCGGCTCCATTTTTACGAACCACTGGGCGGAGATCAGAGGCTCCACGTCGTTGTGGCAGCGATAGCAGGTGCCGACGTTGTGGCTGTAATCCTCGGTTTTCACCAGGTATCCCTGTTCCTCCAGATCCTTTACAATCGCCTTGCGGCACTCGTAGCGGTCCATCCCGTTGTACGGTCCGCCGTTTTCGTTGATATGCCCGTCGTCGGCGATGCAGCGGATGACCTCCAGATTGTGCCGCAGGCCCACCTCAAAGTCGTTGGGGTCGTGGGCGGGGGTCATTTTCACCGCGCCGGTGCCGAAGCCGATCTCGCAGTATTCATCGCCCACAATGGGAATCTCGCGGTTCATGATGGGCAGGATGCAGGTCTTTCCGATCAGATGCTTGAAGCGCTCATCCTCCGGGTTTACCGCCACGCCGGTATCGCCCATCATGGTCTCGGGCCGGGTGGTGGCGATGACCAGATCGCCGGACCCGTCGGTAAGCGGATAGCGGATATACCACAGGTGGCCGGGCTTATCCACATACTCCACTTCGGCGTCGGACAAAGCGGTGGTGCAGTGGGGACACCAGTTGATGATGCGGCTTCCCTTATAGATCATGTCCTTTTCATAGAGGTCGCAGAAGGTCTCCCGCACGGCCCTGGCGCAGGTTTCATCCATCGTAAAGCGGGAACGGTCCCAGTCACAGGAGACGCCCATCTTCTTCTGCTGCTCCACGATGCGGTCGCCGTACTTTTCCTTCCAGACCCAGACCCGCTCTAAAAACTTTTCGCGGCCCAGGTCGTGCCGGGTCTTGCCCTCCTTGACGCGGAGCTCCTCCTCCACCTTGATCTGGGTGGCGATGCCCGCGTGGTCCACGCCGGGAAGCCACAGGGTGGAATAGCCCTGCATCCGCTTGAAGCGGGTGAGAATATCCTGAAGCGTGGAATCCAGCGCGTGGCCCATGTGGAGCTGGCCGGTGACGTTGGGAGGCGGCATCACAATGGAGAAGGGCTCTTTGCTGGGATCAGGCTCCGCCTTAAAGCAGCCGCCTTCCATCCAGTTTTCGTAGATGCGGGACTCCACCTGTTGGGGGTCATAGACCTTTGGCAGTTCTTTTTTCATGGTTTATTCTCCTTTATCAGCTATCAAACTTCAAAATAACAAATTGATTTGACCCTTCCATCCGCAGCCTGCTCGTTACTCCCGTTCGAGACTGCGGCGCAGGCGGTCCGTCACCTTGCAGACACGATAGCGCCTGCTGTGGCTCTTCAGCCATCTGCGAAAGTTATCCTCCGTTCCCTCCTTAAGAGCGCTTTTCGGCAGCAGAACGGACGTATCCTCCACGGGGAGCCAGAAAAGCCGGTCACTCTCCCGGACCTCTCCCATGTGAAAGTCTTCCCAAAACCGAACCTCCTCACCCTTGCCGTCCAGCATCCGGCAGCCGTCACCTTCCAATACGAAGCGTATGGGCTTGGCCCGGACGGTATTGGTCAGGTTTTCCCGCTGCGCGCGGGCATTTCGGACGTTGGTCCGAAACCGTTTGTTTCCCAGCATGGGAAGCCAGAAAAACGCGCTGAGCAGCAATCCCAGCAGAACCGTATACAGCGCGGTCGTCCAGTCCTGCCTGAAAAGAAACCAACCGGAAAAACCCAGCGTCAGTACGGCGACCAGTACGCATGGCCGCACCGCGTTGGCCCGGACACGGGCATAATCCATCAGAGCCGCTTCCTCCGCGGCCTCCAGCACCGCGCCCTGGTTCGTCTCAAATACAAATCGCTCCATTTCCCCTCCAAACAAAAAACCGCCCTGAGCCTTTCGGCTCAGGGCGAACAAAAAGTCCGTGGTACCACCTGGATTCGGGAAATTCCCGCGCTTACGCGGCGCAGCCACGCCGCTCCTCTGTAACGGGAGGTCCCGTTGGTGCTTACTCTTTTTCAGACCAATGCTCCGAAACGACTTCGCCGCGGACTTCCCGGGGACTTGCACCTTCCGTCCTCTCTCTTTGCGTCCGTCTGCGGGTACTGCTTTCCATCATCGCAGTTTTCATATTTCAGATTAGTATAACCGCGTATCCCTTTTTTGTCAAGTCGGCAGTCAAAAAGTTCCGGAATCTCTTCATCAAAAACGATTGCTTCTTGCATCACGGAAAATTCATGATACAATAAGTAAAATGATTTACAAATACCTGTGTTTTCCAGTTTCATAGTCTTTCCTCCGTCGAGCGCATTTGAAGCCCATGCTTTCTATTACATTTAAAAGAAAGGACATCTGTGCCATGGATAACCAACCCCTGAAAGACAGTGTTCAGAGCCCGTCGATTCTGTTCCGACTGAACGGAGGGCTATACTGTGCGGACAGCCGCTACGTCTCCACCATCATGAAGCTTCCGCAATTTACCGTCCTGCCGGACACTCCGCCCTACATCAGCGGGATTTTTCCCCTCCGGGGCGGCAGCGTCACCATGTTCGACCTGCGCGCCGCTTTGAAGCTCAAATCCATGGACGAGGATTTCAGCGACTTCACCTCCATGCTGGACGCCCGAAAGCAGGATCACGTCAACTGGGTTTCCGCTCTGGAGCGCTCCATCGAAACCAGCGAACGCTTTACCCTGGCCACAGACCCCCACAAGTGCAATCTGGGAAAATGGTACGACAACTTTAAGACCAACAGCTCCGAGCTGTCCGCCCACCTCGCCAGACTGGAAGAACCCCACCGCAAGCTGCACGAGGTGGCTCTCCGCGCCGAACACTGCATCGAAGCCCGCGACCGGGATGCCGTGGCCGACTGCAAAAAATCCGTCTTCGAAGAAGCCCGAGACGAATATATGCCGAAGGTGCTGGATGTACTGGAAAGTGCCAAGGAAATCTTCCGGGTCCGCGAATTCCAAGAAATGGTGCTGGTACTCAGCGGAGACACCGGCCTCGGCATGGTAGTGGACGAGGTGCTGTCCGTGGAAACGGTGGAGGAGGAGGAACTGGGCACACAGCATCAGCTGATGAGTCAATCCCCCTACATTCAGCGCGTGGTGAAAAGCCGCAACTATGACGAGCTGATTCTGGAAATCAACCTTCCAGCTGTCATGCGGGCCGGCGATGACGTGTCCGCGCAGCAAAGCTCCGCCAGGTCCGCTGGTTAGATACATATAAAAGGCGCCGTCGGCTATGCCGGCGGCGCCTTTTCAGGTTTATTTCAGCCACACGGGGTAAAATAGATTTGTCTACGACGCGGCAAAATTTTGAAAATCACGCTTTTGAAATTCCGCTTGCAGTTTTGTCGTTTATCCGCTATAATATATGAACGTGTGTTCGCGGAATTTTCCGCACCGTCACTTAAGATTTTGAGAGGACTGAAACTAATGAGCGCAAACGATATGAACCCCAGGACCGCGCGGGAGGCGCAGCAGCAGAAGGAGGCCCGCCGCAGCAATATACTGTACGGCACCATCGGTGTGCTGTTTGTACTTCTGGCTGTGGCCGTATTTGTGTGGAAATCCAACGTCATCCAAAAGCACGCCACCGCCGCAACGCTGTACTATTCCGCGGAAGCCGCCAGTGCGGACGGTTCTTCCTCCGCAAGCAGTTCCTCCGCAGCCGGCTCTTCCTCCGCAAGCAGCAACACCGCCGAGAAGACCAAGCTGGCTGACGTCAGCGTACCTCAGGTGAGTTATTACTTTACCAACATCTACCATAATTTTGTTCAGCAGAACTCCTCCTACATCTCCTATCTGGGGCTGGATACCAGCAAGGACCTGCGAGGCCAGACCTATCCCGGCGGCGATAATCAGTCCTGGTTTGATTATTTCATGAATCAGACTCTGAGCCAAATGTCCTCCATCTACGCGCTGAACAAGGCGGCCGAAGATGAGGGCTATGCTTGGAACGACACCATGCAGTCCACGTTTGACTCCAACATGGACACCATCAATAAAAATGCTTCCGCGGCGGGTATGAACCTGAACAAGTATCTGCAGCGGATCTACGGCGTGACCATGAGCCGCAGCGTCTATGAATCCGAAATGAAACGGGTCATCCGGGCCAGCGATTTCTCCCAGAGCCACAACGACAGTCTGACCTATACCGACAGCCAGATGCAGGCCGAATATGACGCCAATCCCAACAACTATGATGTGGTGGATTACAAGTGCGTCAAGATCGACGGCTCCGCCGCGTCCACGACCGGCGCCGACGGCAAAACCGTTGACCCCACCGATGAGGAAAAGGCCGCCGCGCTGAGCACCGCCAAATCCACCGCCGACACCATGTATGCCAGCTTCAAGGCCGGCAAAAGTCTCTCGGATCTGGCGGATGGCAACGATAAAGCAACCTTTACCGACGGCAAGGCCGGTTCCTATTCCAGCAGCGTCCTGATGGACTGGCTGTTCGACAACGCCCGCCGGAGCGGCGACTCCGCCGTTCTAGCCGACAAGGACGGCTCTGCGTACTACGTGGTATCCTTTGACAAGCGCTACCGTCAGGAATACACCACCGTGGATGTGCGCCACATCCTGATTCAACCCGAGACCGGCACCATTGCCAAGGGTGAGGACGGCTATGACGACGAGCAGGCTAAGCTGAAGGCTGACGCCAAGGCGAAGGCCGAGGATCTTCTGGCCCAGTGGAAGGCCGGAGACGCCACCGAGGATTCCTTTGCGGAGCTTGCCAAGAAGAACTCCTCCGATGGCGGCTCCAGTGCCGACGGCGGCCTGTATAAGCAGGTCTATCAGGGTCAGATGGTCGGCACGTTCAACGACTGGTGCTTCGACTCCAGCCGCAAGAGCGGAGACACCGGCGTTGTGGAAACGGATTACGGTTACCACGTTATGTACTTTGTGGGCACTGATCGCCCCTATTGGCAGGTAAAGGTGGACAGCACGCTGCGCAACAAGGATTACGGCGCATGGTACAGCAGTGTCACCGCCGGTTACACCGGCGAGGTGGCCAACGGTGCCAAATACGTGGGCTGAAAAACGCATGACACACGGGCCGGCTAAAGCCGGCCCGTGTTTTTTAAGATACGGCGCGGAGAGGCAGCGCCGCGGATTATGCAATGCTGCCCTAAAACAGACAAGAGGGGAGAACTATGGAAAATCAATTCCTGCGCAATGAAATGCTGTGGGGTGGTGCGGGCCAACGGCGTCTGGCGAAAGCCCACGTGATTCTGTTCGGCCTGGGCGGTGTGGGGAGCTATACGGCCGAGTGTCTGGCTCGGTCCGGCGTGGGCGAACTGACAGTGGTGGACAGCGACACTGTGTCGCTGACAAATCTGAACCGTCAGCTGGAGGCCCTTCGCTCCACCGTGGGCCAGCCCAAAACGGAAGCCGTGGCCGCGCGGCTGCGGGACATCAATCCCGATCTGAAGCTCCACCCCATCCACGCCCTGTACGACGCCGCCCATCGGGTCCGGTTCTTTCCCGAAGGCTGCCGGTACGACTACATCGTGGACGCCATCGACCTGGTCTCCTGCAAGCTGGATCTGGCGGAGACCGCCCTGCGGCTCCGCACGCCCATTATCGCGGCGATGGGCACCGGGAACAAGCTGGACCCCACGCTTCTTCAAATCACGGACATCTCTCAGACCCACGGTTGCCCGCTGGCCCGGGTGATGCGCAAGGAACTGCGAAATCGGGGTATTCATCACCTGCAGGTGGTGTTCAGTCCTGAGGAACCATCCCAGGCCGCCCAGCTGGAAACGCCGCCCCCGGGGCGGCGCAGCGTCCCCGCCAGCAATCCATGGATCCCGGCCACCGCCGGACTGCTGCTGGGCAGCGCCGTGGTGCGGCAGCTGCTGACGGAACCGGAGGTTCAATCATGCTGACAGGAACGCTGGTCAATGCGCTGGCCATTCTGGTCGGCTCAGCCGCCGGACTGTGTCTGGCGCGCCTCGCAAAGCATCTGCCTACGAACGGCAGTGGAGATCTGGGGCAGCGCCTCCAGAGCATCCTCATGAAGAGCGTCGCCCTGTGCGTGCTGCTCATCGGCATCAGCGGATGTCTCAAGGGTAAAAACACGCTGATCTCCATTCTCTCTATGGTGATCGGCACGCTGATCGGCGAGCTTTTGGATCTGGACCGGCGGATGTATTCCCTGGGCGACTGGGTGCAAAAGAAAATGGAGCGTCTGGCTCCCGGCGGCACCACCTCCGTGTCGGAAGGCTTCGTTACCGCAAGCCTTCTGTTCTGTGTGGGGGCCATGGCCATTGTGGGTGCACTGCAGGACGGCCTGACCGGCAACCACTCCACCCTGTTTGCCAAGTCCCTTTTGGATGGCATCAGCGCCGTCATTTTCGCATCCTCCCTTGGCGTGGGCGTGACGTTATCCGCCGTGGCGGTATTCCTCTATCAGGGTTTGATCGCCGCGCTGGCTTCCCTGATCTCCCCTCTTCTGGGAGGCACAGTGATTGCGGAGATGACCTGCGTGGGGTCCCTGCTCATCATCGCCCTGTCCCTGAACATGCTGGGAGTCACCAAAATCAAGGTCATGAATATGACGCCCGCCTGCCTGCTGCCAATCTTGATTTGCAGGCTATACATCATTGTCCCCGTGTTTTTTCAGCGTATTTTCGGGTAATTCTGTCCATGCGCACGGCTTTCGCCGGTGGGAGTAGCTCTCCCACCGGATTTTTTTGTCAAAAGCGGCGGCGGTGAAAGAGTCTGCCACCGATAATTTTCTCCAAACCGGGCAACCTATGGAAAATCATCACAAGGCGGTGTTTTTTATGAGCAACAAACGTATTGGGCAGAGGACCATCCAGCTGGGCAGCAGCCCCGCCATCCTCTCCTGCGCCAACATCGGTGGGAAGCTTGAAAAGCAGGGACCTCTCGCGGGCTGTTTTGATGAGCTGCACGAGGACTCCTTTTTTGGGGAAAAAACCTGGGAAAAGGCCGAGTCCCGCATGCAGCAAAAGGTGGTGCAATCCGCTCTGGACAAGGCAAAGCTGCGCGCAGGCGATCTGGATTATATTTTTGCGGGGGATCTTTTGAACCAGTGCATCGGAACCTCCTTTGGCCTGCGGGACTTCAACATTCCCTTTTTTGGACTCTACGGCGCCTGCTCCACCATGGGGGAATCGCTGGCGCTGGCGGCCATGACCATCGACGGGGGCTTTGCGGAAAAGACCGCCGCCGTCACCTCCTCCCACTACTGCACGGCGGAACGGCAATACCGTATGCCGGTTCCCTACGGAAATCAGAGGACACCTACCGCCCAGTGGACCGCCACCGCCGCCGGGTGCTGCATTCTGGGCCGGGAGGGGAACGGTCCTTACGTCACCCACGTCACCTGCGGCAAGATTGTGGATAAGGGCATCACCGACGTGAACAACATGGGCGCAGCTATGGCGCCCGCAGCTTATGACAGCATCTCCGCCTTTCTTCGGGACACGAAGACCAAACCCACGGACTTTGACCTCATTCTCACCGGTGATCTGGGTGAGCTGGGCCACAGCATCGTACAGGGGTTTTTTGAACGGGACGGCGTGGACATGAGCAAAAATTATCTGGACTGCGGTATGTTGCTCTACGATCGGAAAAAGCAGGACATGCACGCCGGTGGCTCCGGCTGCGGCTGTTCTGCGGCGGTGCTGTGCGGCTATCTGCTGCCGGGTCTGCGGGCAGGTAAGTGGCGGCGGATTCTGTTCGCCCCTACCGGCGCGCTGCTCTCCCCCACCTCCAGCTTTCAGGGGGAGTCCATCCCCGGCGTTTGCCATGCGGTGTGTATTTCCGCAGAGAGATAGAAAAACACCCGGTACGCAGGCTGCCATTTAAATTCTTCGCATAACTCGGTCAAAAGTGGAGAAACTGGGATGGTAAAACTCGGTTTTGGAGGCTCTTTATGGATTATCTAAAAGCATTTCTCTGCGGCGGAATTTTCTGTGCCATCGGGCAAATCCTGATTGACAAGACCCAGCTCACTCCCGCCCGCATTCTAACTGGCTACGTGGTGTCGGGCGTACTGCTGGGGGCGGTGGGCGTTTATCAGCCCATCGTGGACTGGGGCGGAGCCGGAGCCACCGTTCCGCTCACCGGCTTTGGCTTCGCGCTGGCAAAGGGCGTAAAAAAATCCGTGGAGGAGAAAGGCTGGCTGGGCGTCTTCACCGGCGGGCTTACCGCCACGGCGGGCGGCATCGCGGCGGCGGTCATTTTTGGGGCTCTGATGGCGCTGCTGTTTCGTCCCGGAGACAAGCGGTAAGAAGATTTTACGGTGTGGGGGAATTATCGATAGAGCAGCAGGCGCTGCCTTCCGCTCTCCGTTTTTTGAAAAAAAGAGGCGGCTCCGTCAGGAGCCGCCTCTTAATGCGCTAACAGGGTTGCTTATTCCTTGTCGTCGCCTTTGTCCTCTTCCAAGTCGGAGAGGTCAAATTCCAGCTTTTCCCCACAGTTGGGGCAAATTACTTCGCCGTCTTCCAAAATCGACTCGTCAAAGTAAACGGTCTCCTCGCAGGTGGGGCAGGTGGTGGCGTAGCAGTCCTCGGAATCGTCGTCCTCCTCCTCGTCCTCTTCGTCATCGTCTTCGTCATCCTCATCGTAGACGATATCTTCCACGTCTTCCAGATCGTCGCTGACGGCATCCAAACCATCAGAGATCTCGATAATCTGGTCCTGGTGATCCTGAAGCTCCAGAGCAATGTCGTCCAGAATATCGATCATCGTGGCAATGATCTTGCCCTCCTTCGATTCGGTGTCCAAGCTCAGGCCCTCGGTCAAGCCCTTCAGATAAGCGACTCTTTCGGTGATTTCCATAGCTTACGCTCCTTTCATCGTACGTCGTCGTTCGTTCGTTCTTTGATATCACACTATTATACGCCGAAAAAGAAGTTTTCCCTCTTTTTCAGCGGACAATGGAAAAGGGGAACGCAGTCCCCCTCATCTCAGCTTACTCCTTGCTGCGGGAGAGGTACTCGCCGGTCCGGGTGTCGATGGTGATTTTGTCGCCGGTACTGATGAACAGGGGAACCTTGATCTCCGCGCCGGTCTCCAGTGTAGCAGGCTTCATCACGTTGGTGGCAGTGTCGCCCTTCAGGCCCGGCTCAGTCTCGGCAACCTTCAGATCCATAAAGTTGGGAACTTCCACAGCGAAGACACTACCCTTGTAACTCAAGAGTTTGCAGACGGTGTTCTCCTTAACGAAGCGGAAACCGTCGCCCAGCACGTCCCGGTTCAGCGGGGTCATGTCGAAGGTCTCGGGGTCCATGAAGTAGTATAGGTCGCCGTCTTGATAGTTGTACTCAGCTTCCTTGCGCTCCACAAACGCCTGCTCGAACTTAGCGGTGGGGTTGAAGGACGTTTCGGTGACTCCGCCGGTCACCACGTTTCTCATCTTGGTACGGACGAAAGCCGCGCCCTTTCCGGGCTTGACGTGCTGGAACTCCACCACGGTCATGATCTTGCCGTCCATCTCAAAGGTGACGCCATTGCGGAATTCGCCGGCAGTAATTGTTGGCATAGTGTTTCCTCCTTACAAATCAACGAGAAAACGACCTGTCGGGAGGACATTTTCTCTGTCTTCATTTTATAAAATAGCCTAAAGTATTTTACCCCAATTATAGGATAAATGCAAGCGTTTTCCCATAATTCGTGAAAAAGCAGGAACCGTTGGCCGTGTAATTTCCCAAAATACTGGCGAAAGAGAACTCGCTTTCGAGCTAATAGGCAATGGCCTCTTCCCGGCTCATCCAGATATGTATTCCTCTGGTGGAATCATTCCATCGGTCTTCATCAAAAGCAGGCTCCTCCACCCACTCGCCTGTGCGGTAAACAAAGTTTTCGTTTACTATGGACCATGCCTCCTCATAATATTCCGAGCAGTCTACGCTTTTAATCACGAGTACTTTGGCTTTGCTGCATCTGCAAGTATTCATCGTAGCCGAGGAGCGCTTTGCATCGGCAGGCACCAACAACTCCACAATCCTGTCATAACAGCATTTCTTGTATGCCAGAAATGCTCCTTTTTCAGGACAGTGCAAACGAAAATGCCGTGTCCTTTCATCCGAAATAATTCCATCCAGCTTTGCTTTTTCCAACACCGCAGAAAATAAATTTGCCCCCCGGATGTCACATTCTCTCATATCCGCTTTTCGCAGCATACAGCTACTCATATCTGCATCCTGCAGGATTGCTCCCCGAAGGGGACTGTCCTCAAACCAGGCATTCTTCAGCTTACACCCGGAGAAATCCGCTTTTTCCAAACGCACATTCTGAAAGGTCACACCGGAAAAATCGACTCTTTGAAGCTTCATACCCGACAAATCCATATTTTCCAACCGAACATCCTGCATGTCCACCAACGCATCGCCTTTGCGCTCCTGCAAAGCTTCCATGAGTTCTTCTTTCAAAACCTGCCGCATGGTGCCCTCGCTCCTTTCATCACCCTTGAGCATGCCTGTTTTTGTGAATACGATATTATGCCCTTTTTTTCCGCATTCTTCGGCGGCAGACGGCTTTAAAGGGAGCCTGAAGCGCGTGAAGCACCTTTTGCCAGGCCGTCACCGCACCGCCCACCGGCTCCACCGTCAGGGCCAGAATCCCCGCCCTCTTCGCGGCCAGACAGTCCGTCAAAAGCTTGTCGCCCAGCATAGCGGTGTGGGCCGGTGTGCATTCCGCGCGGTCTATCGCGGCAAAAACACCCCGGGGCGACGGTTTCCCCGCCCTGCCCTGGTAGGGTACGCCAAGCTCCGCGCAAAACTCCGTCACCCGCTCTCCGGAGCGGTTGTTGGAGACGATCATGAACCCGATACCCGCATCCCGCAGCGCCGCGATATAATCCTTAAGCGCCCGGTCGGGATGCCGGGTGGCTTTTGCCGCCAGAGTAAAATCCAGATCGCTCAGCAGCAGCGTCACCCCCAGGTCCCGCAGAAGGGTGGGCGTTACAGCGGCATAATCGTCAAAAATCCGGTCCGGCACCAAGGAAAAAGACATAATCGGTCTCCCTTCTTCATAGCATTTTACGAGTTCATCTTGGCATACCTCTTAGTATACCAATTTTCTTCAATGCAAACAAGGGGGGGCTTGACTTGCAGGTCTATCTAGCCGTCACACCCATGCAGCTTCAGGAAGCGTCCCGCTTCACCCGTTCCTTTGTCCATATGGCCTACCGCATCGGTCCGGAGTCCACGCTGCTGCGCCAGAATCTGTTGGTCCAAACCCGGGGCGGTCTGCTGGGGTTCAGCGACCGGGATGCACCCACCGTGGAGGAGCCGGAAAAGCTGGCTGCCGCGGCTTTACGGGAGTGTATCCGTCGGGGATACAGCGGCGCGGTGCTGGACTGGGAGTCTCCCCGCCCCAGAGGGGATCTTTTGCTGCTGGCCGGGACGATCGGAACCCTCTTTCAAAAAAACCGGCTGACACTCTACGTACCTGAAGCCTACGCCTCCGCGGCGCCTATGGCCGTGGTGCCGGTATGCACCGCCCTGTCCGGTGGAAATCTGGCTCAGCGGTTGCGAGATGCGGCATCCTCTCGGAACGGGGGATGGCTGGCGCTGGATCTGGAGAGGCTGATGATGGATTTCCCTCTCCCCTGCCCCGGCGGGCAGGGCCGCCCTCTGCGGCGTGAAGATCTGTCGGAGCTGCTGGAGAGGGAGCGTCCCTCCGTGTTTTTTTCCCCGGATCTGTGCGCCCGGTACTTCACCTATACCCGTCAGAACGAGACTCATTTCGTCTTGTTTGACGATGCGGACACCCTGCTCCAAAAGCTGCGGACTGGTCAAAGCATGGGCGCGCAGACGGCATTTTTTCAGTATCCGGAGGTCGACGATTTGCTGGGGAAGCTGTTTGGAAACAATGGCAGTCAATAGCTCCAACGCGGCGTGAAAAAATACTGAATCTGTTCCTTGATCGCCGCTCTGCAAAAAAAGCGCCGTGGAACTCCCTCCACGGCGCTTTTCATCTGATCAATAGAAACGCTTATTCTTATTCTTCCGAGCGGCCTCGGACTTCTTGCGGCGCTTAACGCTGGGACTCTCGTAGTGCTCTCTCTTACGAACCTCCGCGAGAACGCCTGCCTTGGCGCAGCTGCGCTTAAAACGTTTCAGGGCGCTGTCGATGTTCTCGCCCTCTTTGATATGAATTTCAGACATCTATATTTCCCTCCCTCCAGAATGCCGGGAAACCCGCAGCACTTAAGGGCCATAAATTATGGCTTTAACAAATCTATTATACCGGCTGTTCCCCAGCTTGTCAAGAGGATTTTCTGAAAAGCGACTCAAAACTCCGGTGGAAACGGGGTCGGCTCGTTCTTTTTCATCTTTCCATTTTTTCCGCCTGCTTGGCCAACTCCCTCTCAAGACCCTTGGCGAACTGGTCGGGACAGGAGGTGGTCTTATACCCGCAGCGGATGCCCTTCAGTTTTGTGATGGCCTCCTGGGCAGGCATTCCCTGCACCAGCGCCGCGATGCCCTGCAGATTTCCGCTGCAGCCGCCCAGAACCTCCAGCTTTTCGATCACGTTGTCACTGCTGAGCTGGACTCGCATCTCCTGAGAGCAGGTGCCTTGGGGACGAAATGTAGCTGTCATATTGCGCATCCTTTCCGATCTCAATGCTCTGGGAAAGGATACCATATTACCGTGGTTTCGTCAAGTACGCTGTACGCGGGAAACGTCAGGCCACACCGCCGGAACTCCGGCCCTCCAGCACCAGCCGGTCAGCGATCATGGCGATAAACTCGCTGTTGGTGGGCTTGCCCTTGGTGTTGGAAACCGTATAGCCGAAGAACTTTTGCAGCGTCTCCAGATCGCCCCGATCCCAAGCCACCTCAATGGCGTGACGAATCGCGCGCTCCACGCGGGAAGGCGAAGTGGAAAATCTCCGTGCTACCTCAGGATAGAGGACCTTTGTCACCGCATTAATCACGTCCA
Source organism: Oscillibacter sp. (assembly GCF_040505565.1). Classification (GTDB taxonomy): domain Bacteria; phylum Bacillota; class Clostridia; order Oscillospirales; family Oscillospiraceae; genus Oscillibacter. The sequence continues at coordinate 35,618 of NZ_JBEUWZ010000015.1, forward strand.
TATCTTCCACTGCAATCAAAATGGCTTCCCGCAGATACTGATAACCTTTGATGTGAGCGGGGACGCCGATCTCGTGGATAATATCGGTCACCATGTTTTTTAAACTTTTAGTATGGGAAATGGGTTGAACAGGCCGGCAAACCGAACGCATCCGTTCCAGCAGAGCGTTGTTTTCAAAGGGCTTCGGCATAAAAAAAGCCGCGCCTTTTTCCAGAGCCTCCGCCACCACCTGCTCCGTAAAAAACGAAGAAACCATCATCGTACGCACTGGCAGTTCCTCCCTGTGAATCTGCTCCAGCACACTGAAACCATCCAGCTCGGGAAGCACTACGTCCAACAGCAGCAGGTCCGGGGTCAGCTCCCGGACCTGCTGAAGCGCACCCTTCCCGTCGCCCACACTGGCAACCACCGTAAATTCTCCGGTCTGTTCGATTGTCTCCCGCAGCATAGCGCGGTAGCTATCGTTCGCGTCGGCCACGATCACTTTCCTGCAGATCTCCATAATTAACCCTGTCCTCCATATCTTCATTGAATTCCCTTTGGTTTCCCAAAAGTTCGGAACACGTTTTCTATAATCTACCATAAACGGACAGAGTTTTCAAGATGGAATTGTAAATAATTGGTATTTTTTATTCGACCCGTTTTGCAGATACTACAGGAAGTTCGGCAAATCGTATGCTGTTCATGTGTTTTTCAACATATTTCGAATAAAAAGTCCGTATCCGCTTGTAGGATCGCCCAACAAAACATGCGTTACCGCACCCACCAGACGCCCATCCTGGAGAATAGGCGAACCGCTCATCCCCTGCACAATGCCGCCCGTTTTTTCCAAAAGCTCCGGGTCAGTCACGGTGAGCATCAGGTTTCGCCCTGCGGGATCGGTGCTCAGAATCTTTGTAATTTCGATGTCGTATTCCTTCACCGTATCGCCGTCCACGTTTGCCAGGATCGTCGCCTTTCCAGTGTGGACTTGATCGTTCTCCGCCACAGGCAGCGCATTTTCACTTAAATGTTCAATCAGCTCCTGATCCGTCAGGGTTCCAAAGACGCCGCCGGAGGTGTTGGCGTAGAGGTTGCCGGTGTCGCCAGTCAAATCATAATCGCCTTTCAGCTCTCCTGCCGCGCCTGTCTCGCCGCGCTTCACTGTTTTTACGGTGGAGGGCAGGATGGAGCCCGAGGAAAAGGGCATCAGGGCGGCGGTGTCTACATCGGTAATACCGTGGCCCAGAGCTCCGAAGGTGTTTGTGACCGGGTCGTAAAAGGTCATAGTGCCAATTCCCGCCATGCTGTCACGAATCCAGGCGCCGATGGCATACTTCCCGTCGCCGTCGCTGTCGTCAGCGGTAACGCTCAGATCCAGCGTTTTGCTGCCCCGGTGGACTTCCAGATCTGCGGACTTACCCGCCGCATCCTGGAGCAGGGATTGAAACTGCTCCGTGGAGGTGACCGTGTTTCCGGCACACTGCACGATGACATCACCGGCAGCCAGACCGCAGGCCTTGGCGGGCGTGTCGCCATCCGCCAGCTTCACAACCAAAACACCTCTTGAAAATAATTTGATGCCAACGGTATGCCCCACGGGAATCAAAGTTTGGACGGAAGAGAGATCCGCTGCCGCTGACGGAATTGTCAATGCAGACACGAGCAGCAAAACCGCCAGCCAAAGCGCCGCACCGCCCCTGCGGCCACTCTTTGGTTTTTCCGATCTTTCAGTCGGTTCATCCATTGAATCGCCCCTTTCTGAAAGCCCGGACTACACCGGACTTTCAGAAAAGGATTCGGTTTTTTAATTTTTTGTGCTTTTACCGACAGAGTTACTATTTGCAAAAGGCCGGATTTTTGCCGTTGAAAAAAGCGGCGGCGTTGCCATGGAAACGCCATCCTGTGCCAAGATACTCGCCGGTTTTCAGAATATCGAATGCAGAATTATCTTTTTTTTCCAAAATTTTGTTTAAAAGCTCAAAAAATCCGCTGAAAAGCCCCTTAACGGGCTTTTCAGCGGATTTCCACAAATTAACATTTCTCTAACCGTGGTCAACGATTTCGCAGACCACAACAGGCCCCGGCTCCACTCACATTCCAGGGCGAATCAGTCGTCCCGCTTGCTGAATATCTTAAAAATATCCTCAAACGGATCATCCTCCGGCTCCTCCGGTTTGCGATCATCCACCGTACTCAGCGGTTCCGGCACAGCCGCCGTGATCTGCTGTGCCGCTGCGGCAGGAGCAACAGGGACAGCAGGAGGAGGTACCGCCTGAGCCCGCGCAGGCGCCTGGGGCGCAACAGGCACCTCTCCGGAGCCCTTTTCAAAGCCCGTGGCAATGACGGTGACGCGGATCTCGTCGTCCAGGTTCTCATCGAACTGGGCGCCGAAAATCGTGATCGCATCAACGCTGACCGCCTCTTGGACCAGAGACGCAGCCTGCTCCACTTCCTCCAGACCGATATCCATGGAGCCGGTGACGTTGATGAGGACGCCGTGAGCACCCGCTATGGAAGTTTCCAACAGCGGGCTGGAAATCGCCATTCTCGCGGCCTCTTCGGCCTTGCCCTTTCCGGCGGCGCGGCCCACGCCCATGTGCGCTAGGCCCGCATTCTTCATGATGGTGGTCACATCGGCAAAGTCCAGATTGATGAACCCGGTGTCCCGGATCAGATCGGAGATGGACTGCACCGCCTGGCGCAGCACATCGTCGGCGATCTCGAACGCGTTGGCAAAGGTAATCTTCTGATCGGTGGCGTGTTTCAACCGCTCATTGGGGATGATGACAAGAGAATCCACCTTATCCTTCAGTTCCGCGATACCCTGCTCCGCCTGCTGCATTCGGCGGCGGCCCTCAAAGCCGAAGGGCTTGGTCACCACCGCTACAGTCAGAATCTCCAGCTCCTTGGCGATCTCCGCCACAATGGGCGCGCCGCCGGTGCCTGTGCCGCCGCCCATGCCGGCGGTGATAAACACCATGTCGGTGTCCTCCAGCGCCTTGGCAATCTGGCTACGGCTCTCCTCTGCGGACTTGCGCCCCACCTCCGGATCAGAGCCCGCACCCTGACCATGGGTCAGCTTTTCGCCGATCTGAATTTTATAAGTAGCGCTGGACACGTTCAGTGCCTGCTTGTCCGTATTGATGGCCACAAAGTCCACACCCTTAGTGCCAGAGCGAACCATGCGGTTGACCACATTATTGCCGCCGCCGCCGACGCCGATTACCTTAATGTTGACAACGGCGTCCGGGCCGGTCTCCAATCCAAATGCCATAGAAGTTGCCTCCTGCTATCGTTCGTATCGGGAAAGTATCCCCACTGGTCGTATCACATGGTGCGTATAAATTATACCCTATCATAATAAGACACTTTGCCGTCCGGGTCAAGTCTTCCCGAAATTTTTCCGGCAGTTTTTCGCTCTCAGCTCTTGATAAATACGTTTTGTCCGTTGTTCCCCGTCATTCGGATGGTGCCTGTCTCATTGGATTCGATCTTTCCGCTGTCCAGAATCGTCTGGAGCGTCCGAAGCTTATATGAATAGTCCGCGCCGTAGGGCATTTCCACACGGAACCGCTGCGCATAGTCCATGCTCAGCACCGTCAGGTCGTCCAGATGGATGCTCTGGACCTGTGAGATCATCCCCATCTCGTCCAGAGCCTTCATCAGGGCCAAAAGACTTTCCTGCTGGATACTGCGGTCGGTGGAAAGCGCAATGGAGGTGGCCACGGTGGGAGCCAGCAGCTCACAGCCGTCGATCTTTCCAAGGTCGGCGGCTGCGGTCGCCGCCCGCTGCTCCACGATCTTTCCCTCCGGGCTCACCAGCCATGCGGAGCCATCCTGCACCACGGCCAGTATCGCGTCGCTCTCCGTCACATCGATGGTCAGCGTATCCGGCAGGATTCGGTTAATGCGCACCTCCGCGATATAAGGCAGCTTTTTCAGAAGATTCTCCGCAATGGTATACTTATTCAGCAAAAACAGGTTGTCACCCGCACTCAAGCCGGTGGCTTCGATAATTTCCGACTCCGAATAGTGGTTCTCTCCGGTAATGGTGATCGTATCCACCCGGAAAAACAGCGTCAGCGCAATCACAATGACGACACAGATAGCCAAAACGGACAGCAGCTTATAGAGGAATCCAAATCTCCCCCGTTTGTGCCGGTTGTAATTTCTTCGTCTGGCCATCTGCTGTCTCCAGTCTGTTTTTATTCCGCACCAGGACTATTGTCCCGGTGAATATCGGCGCCCAACGCCTTCAGCGTTTCAGTGATATCCTCATATCCCCGGTCGATGTGTTCCACACCGGAGACGAAGGTCTCACCCTCCGCCGCCAGCGCGGCCACACACAGCGCCGCCCCGCCCCGCAGGTCCGTGGACCGAACGGCAGCTCCGTGAAGCCGCTCCGCACCGATGACCACCGCCACACGGCCGGACACCCGGATATCCGCGCCCATACGGGTCAGCTCGTCAACATGGCGGAAGCGATTCGTAAAAATATTTTCCTCAAAAACCGTGGTGCCCCTGCTGCGAGCCAGCGTGGCCATCAAAACGGCCTGCGCATCGGTGGGAAAGCCCGGGTAGGGCGCGGTATGGATAGGTCGGATCGCCCGCAGCTCCCGTTCCCTGCGGAGGGTAATGCCCCCGCTGTCCGCTGTCACGGCACAGCCCGCCTCCCGCAGCGCCGCCGTCACGGTGGCAAAAAGGCGTTCTTTCGTCCCGGTGAGCCGCACCTCTCCTCCGGCGGCAGCCGCCGCACAGAGATAGGTCGCCGCCGCGATACGGTCCGGCATAACCGTATAGGTGCCGCCGTGGAGGAGTGCGCCGCCCTCCACTGTGACGGTGGAGGTTCCCGCGCCGGAAACCTTTGCGCCACATGTACAAAGGTAATTTTGCAGGTCCTCAATCTCCGGCTCCCGGGCGGCATTGCAGATCGTGGTGATCCCCGCTGCGCCGCAGGCCGCCAGCATGAGATTTTCTGTGGCCCCCACGCTGGGCAGGCTCAACATCAGCTCCCGCCCCACAAGGCGGGGAGCCGTGCAGCAAAGCCGCCCGCTGTCCTCCCGGATGACGGCCCCCATGTCCCTGAGCCCCGTCAAATGCAGGTCAATGGGCCTCGGTCCCAGCTCGCACCCGCCGGGATAGCTCAGGTCCGCCTGCCCGCATCGGGCCAGTATGGCCCCCAAAAAAATAGCAGAGGACCGCATCTCCCGCATCAGTGTATCAGAAATATCACTGCGGTTCAGGCTGGCCGTATTTACCACCAGCGCGTCTCCCTCCCAACGGGCCTGGCAGCCCAGGTGCCGGAGGATACGGATGGACGCGTCCACGTCCCGCAGCCGGGGGCAGCCCCGCAGCACCGTCTCCCCCCGATTCAGGATCGTAGCTGCCAAAATCGGCAGCGCGCTGTTCTTCGCGCCCTGAACGGCTATGGAGCCGGAGAGGGTGCTTCCACCCTTCACGATAATCTGACTCATATGCAATTCCCTCCGCATACAGATTGGTTCAACAGTCCATCGTATGCAAGGGAAGCCCCCAGAGGTTACAGCAGCTCCAGCACCGTCCGGTAGATGCGCTCCGTGGCATCCGGAATACCCAAAGCCTCCATAGCGGCGGACATGCTCGCCCGCCGCGCCGGGTCGTGGAGAATATCGCAGCTCTTTTGAAACAGCGCGGGCCCGTTTACCTCGCTTTCCAGCATCACGCAGGCCCCGCCCGCCTTTTCCAGCACCCGGGCATTTTTCTCCTGGTGGTTGTTGGTCACATAGGGAGACGGCACGATCAGAGCAGGAACACCCAGCGCCGTCAGCTCGCTGATAGTGGATGCTCCCGCCCGGCACAGCACCAGATCCGCCGCCCGGAGAACCCGGTCCATATCGTAGATGTAGGGCCGCACCTCCAGCGCCGGATGCGCCGTCAGGTCCACACCCCGCTCCCTCAGCGCGCTCACCAGCGCTTCATAGCCGCCCCCCGCGCCGTGGATATGGCGGAAGGGCTCCTTCGCCGCCTCCAACGCCAGAAAATCCGCCATCTGACGGTTCATTCCCGCCGCGCCCAGAGAGCCCCAGAAGGACACGATCAAAGGCCGCTCATCCCGAATACCCAGCTCTTTCCGGGCCTGCTCTTTCGTCCGGGTAAAAAAGTCTCCCCGTACCGGAGTCCCCGTGACCACCACCCGGTCAGGGTCCCGATACTGCCCCCGGCACTCCTCGAACCCCACCATGATGCGGTCCGCGAAGGGCTCCAGCAGCCGGGTGGTCAGCCCCGGCACCATGTTCGACTCGTGGATGGCGGTGGGAATTCCCGCTTTCGCCGCGGCCTTTACCAAGGGGAAGCTGGCGTATCCGCCGGTGCCAATCACCACCTCCGGCCCGAACTCCCTCAAAATTCGCCGGGCCTCGTGGGGCGCGCGGAAATAGTTGCCCACGGAGATCAGGTTGTGCCGGATCTCCGCCGGTTTCATGGAACGGTGGAAGCTGGAAATATGGACGGTCCGAAATGCGTAGCCGGCCTTTGGAATCAGGTCCTTTTCAAGGCCCCTCTCCGCACCCACAAACAAAATCTCCGTATTCGGTTCCCGCTCCAGCATCAGCTGCGCCAGCGCGATCGCCGGGTTCACATGCCCGGCCGTTCCCCCACAGGTAAAAATGACCCGCCTCGGCGCTTTTCCCATACCAACACTTCCTTAAAACCTTCGGATTTCCCGGTTAAATCTTCATCTGCCGCGACACACTCAATACAATTCCCATTTCAAAAAGCTGAATTGTCAACGCCGTGCCCCCGTAGCTGAAAAACGGCAGGGAGACGCCGGTGGTGGGCAGCAAACCCGTCACCACGCCCATGTTCAAAAAGGTCTGAAAGGCCAGCAAAGTGGTGATGCCCACCACCAGCAGACTCCCGAACCGGTCCCGTGCGTGAAGGGCGATCCAATATCCCCGCAGAATCAGCGCTGCGAACAGCAGCATAATGATGGCCGCGCCGATGAGGCCCAGCTCCTCGCACACGATGGAAAAGACAAAGTCATTATGTTCTTCGGGCAGATACATAAATTTTTGGCGGCTTTTACCCAAGCCCACGCCCAAAAGGCCACCCGATCCGATGGACAAGAGGCTTTGGGCCAGCTGATAGCCGTCTCCCCTGGCATCAATAAACGGATCGTGCCACATGGCAATGCGGGAAGCGCCATATCCGACGATCCCGACAACGGTATACATGCCGGCCGCCGCCACGCCCAACGCGCCGACCACCCATGTCCAGCTGATACCGCCCACCAGCATAATGGCCGCTCCCGCGCCCAGAATCAACAGCGTTCCGGACAGGTGCGGCTCCATCATCATCAGTGCCGCAATCGCACACAAAATCATGGCGTAGGGGAGAATCCCATACCGAAAGGTCTGCATCCGTTCTTTTTTCTTAGAAATAGTATCAGAAAAGTAGAGCGCCACCGCCAGCTTTGCAATCTCGGAAGGCTGAAATTGCAGCGCCGTATTCGGAATCCCCAGCCAGCGGGTCGCGTTATTTCGGGTCAGCGCAATGGGGTTATGCGGAATAATGACCAGCACCAGCAGCACGGCGGCCAGATATAAAAGTGGCTTTGCCATCCCCCGGAACCGCTGGTAATTGACCTTTCCCACAAATGCCATGGCCGCCACGCCCATGATGGCAAACACGCCCTGCCGCGCCACATAGTAGGTGGGATTGCTGTCCTCGAAATAGGCCCGGGGAAAGCTGGCAGAAAAGAGCATGATGAGGCCGATAATGGTCAGCATCATTACCAGAAGGCAAAACGGCAGGTCGATGGGGCCTCTTGCCAGCTCCCGGCTCTCCTGCTCCCGGAGCATTCGCTCCTCCTTCGCCCGCTGGCGGGCCAGCAGCTCCTCCCGACTGACGGAGGGGCGGCGGACAGAACTGTATCCCCGGTCTCTGTCCCCGTCCCGGCGGGGACTGCGGGACCGGCTGTTATTCGGTTTTCGTTCCCGGAGCATCGGCATTCTCCCTTCCGTCCGCGCGCGGAGTCTGTCAAAATCTTCCCTGTAGCCCCAGCCACGCCAGCACACAGCCCGCCAGCGTGATCAGAGAGAACACCGTCACCAGTTTCGCCTCGCTCCAGCCGCATAGCTCCAAATGGTGGTGCAGCGGGGCCATTTTGAAAAAGCGCTTGCCGTGGGTCGCTTTGAAATATCCGACCTGGATAATGTCCGACACCGTCTCCGCAATGTATATGACGCCGACCAAGATCAATATCAGCGGCACATTCAGCGCAAACGCCATCGCCGCCACCGCTCCGCCCAAAAACAGGCTCCCGGTATCGCCCATAAAGACCTTGGCCGGGTGATGGTTGTAGACAAAGAACGCCGCAAGCCCCCCTGCCAGCGCCGCCGGAAACAGGCTCAGGCCCATGCCGTAGGCAGCTATAGCCGTGGCATTGAAGAACGCCATCACCACAAAGGTGACGCTCGTGGCCAGTCCGTCGATCCCATCCGTAAGGTTCACCGCGTTGACGCAGCCCACGATCACGAAGGCCGCGAAAATCAGATACACGATCCAGTTGACCGTCAGGGTTACATTTGCAAACGGGATATAAAGCTCGTTGGTGAGCAGCCTTTCATACCGCATCAGACACAAAAACACCACGGCCGCCGCCAGCTGCAAAACAAACTTCTGCTTGGCGGTCAGCCCCTCGTTCTGGTGGTGACGCACCTTGCGGTAGTCATCCACAAATCCGATCAGTCCAAATACCAGCGCAAACAGATACACGTACAAATGGGCGAACTCCCCGGCCAGCATCTGCCGCCAGCCCAGAACCACCACCGTCACACCCGTGCCGATGATGAACATGATGCCGCCCATGGTGGGAGTACCGGCCTTTCCCGCGTGCCATCTGGGGCCGTCGGCGCGAATTTCCTGTCCGGCCTTCAGCTTCCGAAGCTCCGGAATCAGAAGCACACCGATCAGAAGTGTCAGCAGAAAACCGACGGCCAGCGCCAGCCAATTTGAAATGTCCATATGTTTTCCTCTCGCCCGGCGCAACCGGGCCTTTCCTAGTCTCTATACAAAAAGCTTTTTTTGCTTTCCGTTATACAAATTGGAATCAGCTCCGCGCAACACAGCGTCCCCTGCCGGTCCCCCACGGGTACATCAGCGCGCCGTGCCCAGATGCTCCGCCACGATCTCCCGTTCGTCCATGTGGTGCTTTTTGTGGTTCACTTCCTGATAGGTCTCGTGGCCCTTGCCGCAAAGGACGATCACGTCGTCCTTTCGGGCGTTGTCCATGGCATAGTGGATGGCCTCGATTCGGTCCGTCACCACGGCGTAGGGCGTGGGAGTTCCCTCCATGCCGGTCAGGATCTCGTCAATGATGGCGGCGGGCTTCTCCGTCCGTGGATTGTCGGAGGTCACCACCACATAGTCCGCGATCTCCGCCGCGATCTTTCCCATCTTGGGCCGCTTCGTCCGGTCCCGGTCCCCGCCGCAGCCGAACACCGCTATGGTGCGGCCCTTGGCAAAGCCCTTTACTGAGGTCAGAACGTTCTGCAGCCCGTCGGGGCTGTGAGCGTAGTCGATCAGGATGGTGTAATCCCGGTCCGGCGTGGGGACCACCTCCACCCGGCCCTTCACATGGGGGACCCGGCGCAGGGCGTCGGCGCTCTTTTCAAGAGGCACTCCGAGTTTCATCGCCGCCGCTAAAACATCCAGCGTATTATATACCATAAATCCGCCCGGAATGCCAACCCAAATTTTTACCCGTTCGCTTTTCGTCACGGCGGTAAAGGCCACATGGTCCGCACCAAGCTCGATTTCCTCCGCCCGCAGGTCGGCCTCCGCCTTTTCAGCATACGAAAATTTTTCGCAGGGCGCATCCTTCATCAGCCGCTCAGACCAAGGATCGTCGGCATTATAAACGCCCATGCCGCAATTTTGAAAGAGAATGGCCTTTGCGTCGCAATAGTTCTCCATGGTCTTGTGGAAATCCAGATGGTCCTGGGTCAGATTCGTGAAGATTCCCACGTCGTACCGGATTCCGTGGACTCTTCCCTCGTACAGCGCGTGGGACGAGGTCTCCATCACCACATGCGTACAGCCGGCGTCCAGCATCCGACGGAACAGCTTTTGCAGCTCAAAGCACTCCGGCGTGGTCCGCTCCGTGGGCAGGACCTCCGCGCCGATCATGTTCTGGTTGGTGCCGATCAGTCCCACCTTCGCCCCTGCCGCCTGCTCCAAAACAGCCTTCAGCAGATACGTGGTGGTAGTCTTGCCGTTGGTGCCGGTGACAGCGGTCATGACCATGTGCTCCGCAGGATGGCCGAACCAGTTGACGCCCAGCATGGCCAGCGCCCGTCTGGACTCCTTCACCAGCACATAGGGAATGCCAGTTTCCGGCTTGCGCTCACACACGGCGCACACCGCCCCAGCCTCTTCCGCCTTGCCGATATAGGCATGACCGTCCATGGCATAGCCGCTGATTGCGACGAACACGTCGCCCTTTTGAGTCTCCCGGGAGTCATAGCTGACGCCGGTGATTTCAAGATTTTCATCCGCGTGAAGCTCCAGTACCTCCGCACCGGCTAGTAAATCCTTCAATTTCATTTTAAAACACGCCCCTTTTTAAGTGTGTATGACTAGAAAATTCATCTTACACAGTATATCCGGCGTGATTTGCAAAGTATACGGGAGAAGGTGCTAAAAACCATGCAAAACCTGTCAGTCCGCCGTTTTTCCCTGCGCGCCCAGCTGAACGGTGACCACTGTTCCGGCAGAGACCTCCGTACCCGCGGAGGCCGACTGGTTCAGAGCAAATACATTTCCGCTGCTGGCGGCTGTGGCGCCGGAAACCTTCATGATAAGGCCTGCGTTGGTCAGCGCCGTATTGGCCTGGGCCGCCGTCATGCCTACCACATTGGGGACCGTACAGGGCGTGTTGGGCTTTTCCTCACCAAGATACAAGATAATCGACGCGCTGCCGGGAACAATGGCGCCGCCCAGCGGTGTCTGGTCGGTAACGGTTTCCCCGCTGCCCACGGTTCGGCAGGCAAAGCCCAGATTGGTGATTTTCTTCTTTGCCGCTTCCGCCGTCTCGCCCACCACGTTGGGGACGGTGGCGTCGGCTCCCACCATCTGCTCAGCGGTATAGTCCGGTTCCACGCCCACATAGGGCAGAATCTCTCCCATAACGGTGCTGGCGGTGGGTGCTACCATGTTGCCGCCGGAGACATAGACTCCGGTATTGCGGCTGGGGGTATCCATGGTGATGAGCATGATGACCTTGGGATCGTCCGCCGGGGCGAAGCACATGAAAGATACCACGACTTCCTTGTCGGGATTGCCGGTCTTATCGGCAGTACCGGTCTTGCCGCCGACGCGGTAGCCCACCACCTGACCGTTTCTGCCGGTGCCGGAGGCAACCACATATTCAAGGCACTGCCGCACGGTCGCAGAGGTTTCCTCGCTGACCACCTGACGAATAGGCGTGGAATCGTGCTGATACTTGATGTTGCCCTGATCGTCCACCACCTGCTCCACAAGATAGGGCGTCCGCAGGTAGCCGCCGTTGATGGTGGCGGCCTGGGCGCGGATGACCTCCAGTGGGGTGACGGTGAAGGTCTGTCCGAAGGCGTAGGAGGCCAGGGACACCACGTTGGAGTTGAAGTCCTTTTCGCCGGCAAACATACCCGTCGTCTCGCTGATCTCGTCGATGCCGGTCTTTTCCATCAGGCCGAAGGATTTCAGGTATTGGTAGTACTTCTGCGTTCCGATTTTTAAGCCCATAGAGATAAAGGCCGGGTTGCAGGAGTTGCCGGTGGCTACCATCAGAGTTTCCAGTCCGTGGCCGGAGTGTTTGGAGCAGTAAATGGGTTTGGACCAACCGGGAACCCTGATGGAGCCGGTGCAGGTGAATGTGGTGTTCAGGTTCACCAGCCCCTCCTCCAGCGCCGTTGCCAGAGTGATGGGCTTAAAGGTGGAGCCCGGTTCATAGGTGTCGCTGATGCAGCGGTTGCGCCACTGTTCGCCAAGGGCCGCGCTGACCACTTTATTGCGGGCGGCGGTGTATTCGTCGGTTCCCTCCGTCAGCCCCTTCAGGGCCGCGGACAGGTCCGTGCTCATTTGGGCGGCCAGCTTCGTGTCGTACACCGTGAAGGGATCGTTCAGGTCGAAGGTGGGATAGGACGCCATGGCGAGGATTCCGCCGGTGTTCACGTCCATGACGATGCCGGTACCTCCGTGTTTGGCTCCGAATTTATCCACCATGGACTCAATCCCTTTTTCCAGACACGACTGCACGCTGACATCGATGGTCGTCATAAGGCTGTCACCGTTCTTGGCGTCGTAATACTGCTCGTACTGATAGAGCATATCCTCGCCGGTGTTGGTCTTGGCGGTGACGGTCAGGCCCGAGGTGCCCTCCAGCACGTCGTCATATTTTGCTTCCAAACCGTACAGGCCCGCGTTGTCGTTTCCCACAAAGCCGATAACCTGAGACGCCAGCGTCCCATAAGGATAGTAGCGTTTGGAGTCGGCATTGAGGAAAATGCCGTGCAGTTTGGAGGGGGCTTTCGTCGGGTTGCTAATCAGGACCGTTTTCCCGGCGGCGTTGACGGTGGTGAGGGCGTTTCCCTCGTCGTCAATCTCGCCGTTGATAAAGCGGCGAACCTCATCGGCGGTCTTTTGCTCCACCTTTTTCTTCAACTCCACATACTGGGAATCCGTCTTCCCCATTTTTTCAAGAATGGTATCCTCGTCGATTTCCAGAATGCGGGCAAGACCCCGGGCAACGTACTCCTTGTCCTGGGTCTCCTTGCTGTTTTCAATTTCATAGGGAGAAATGCACACGGTCTCCGCCGAGGCGGAGACTGCCATGATCTCTCCGTTCCTGTCAAAAATTGTACCGCGGGAGGCGGTGACCACCGCGCTGCGGGTCTGCTGCGCCACGGCCTTCTCCTGCAGCTCCTCGTGGCGCACGATCTGCAGGTTGTACAGCTTGAACAGCAGCGCCGCGAACACCGCCACGCCCAGAAGACCCATCATCAGCACCGTCCGGCTGCGAATGGTCTGGTTGGCCCAGCGGGCCGCGTCACTTTTTCTGCGCTTGTTTGGCTTTGTCATTGCATCCTCCACTTTCCAAACGGTCGCCACCGTCCCGCAAATCCCGACAAGGTTCAGGGAGTAAGAAGGAGTGGTCCTCCTTCTTACTCCCTCTGTTCACTGTATTGCGTCTCAGTCGAAATATTCCACCACCGCGTAAACACCGTGGTTCAGCGAGGCCAGAATTTGTTCCAGCAGCCCCGCCTCCTTCTTTTGATAGACCACGGCGCTGTCTCCGCCGCTGAGGTCCATGTAATACGTCTGCCCGCTGCTGGGCTTGGCCATACCGACGGACTCTGCCGCTTCTTTCACGGTGTCCAGATCAAACATCTGGGCGTATTGGGCGGTGAGGATCACGTTTTCCGTCTTGAGCTGAGCCAGCTCCTTGTTCAAGGACACCACGTCGTTGGAAAGGCCGGTGAGCTGCACATAGCACAACAGCGTCATTACCGCCAGACCCGCCAATGCTAAAAAACCAAGCACCGCAAAGAAGGAAATATGCTGCCGTTCCCGGACCTGTACATGGGAGACGGTACGCACCTGAGGAACCGCCACGGCCTCTTCTCGCCGCCGGGGTAGTTCGCCCGCGTGGGACAGCTGCCGTTCCCGCAGTTCCCTGTCCAGATCATAAGCCAGATCTCCGTAAGTTGCGCTCCTTCGGTTATAGCGCAGGTCCCGCGTTGCCGCAGCCGCCATGCCGTCTCCCTCCTCTTCCTTCGTACTTCACACACAGGGCGCATTTGCAAGGTTCTCTCCCAACCTCACCAAGCGCCGCTCCCGCTGTTTTACTTTTCAAAAATCACCGGTTTGCCATCCTGATCCAGAAGCGGCGTCACGCCCGCGGCGCTGCCGTTACGGTGGAACAGATAGTGGACGCCGGTCTCCCGGTCCACCCAGATCTCCGTTTGTGTCAGAGTCCCCTGCGTATAAATCTGCTCAAATCTGGGCCGCATACCATCCTCTCCTTTCGCATTCCACTCCATTTACGGCGTTATCATTCACATTTTTCCGCCACCCGGAGCTTTGCGCTGCGGGCGCGGGGGTTTTCCGCCAGCTCGTCCTCCCCGGAAACGACGGGCTTGCGGGTTAGAATTTTCAGCTTCGGCTTTTTGCCGCACACGCACACGGGGAACTCCGACGGACAGGTGCAGCCCTGTGCCTGGGCTAGCATGGCCCGCTTGATCAGGCGGTCCTCCAGAGAATGGAATGTAATGACTGCCAGCCGCCCGCCGGGCCTCAGCGCTGCGGTGGCCGCCTCTACCATGGGCTCAAGCGCATCCAACTCGCCGTTGACGGCGATGCGGACCGCCTGAAAGCTTCGCTTCGCGGGATGCTGTTTTTCCCGCAGAGCCTTGGAGGGCATGGCTGATTTGATGATCTCCACCAGCTCCAGGGTGGTTTCAACGGGCTTGTCCTCTCTGGCTCGGAGAATGGCCCGGGCAATGGCGGGGGCATACCGCTCCTCGCCATAATCGTAAAGGATACGCCGCAGCTCCTCCCCACTCCATCCGTTCACCACCTCGCGGGCGGTAAGCGCGGAGGAGGTGTCCATCCGCATGTCCAGCGGCGCGTCGTGCATATAGGAAAAGCCTCTGGCGGCGTCGTCCAACTGAGGTGACGACACGCCGAGATCGAACAACAATCCGTCCACGGCGGGAACTCCGCAGTCCTTCAGGATATCCGAAAGCTCCGAAAAGTTTCCCCGGACCAGTGTCACGCGGTCCAGCCAAGGCGCCAGACGCTCCTTTGCGGCGTCGATGGCGGCCCCGTCCCGGTCGATGCAGATGAGCCGCCCGGTAGTCAGCCTTTGGGCAACCTCTCTTGAGTGCCCTGCGCGGCCCAGTGTCCCGTCCACGTAGATCCCGTCGGGACGGATGTTCAGCGCTTCAATGCTCTCTCGGAGCAACACGGGTTTATGATAAAATTCCATATCAAAAGTCCAGTTCTTCCATGGCGCAGAGCATACTGCCGCTCTCCAGCTCCTGCTGCTCCTGTGCCTGCCATGTGGCGCTGTCCCAGATTTCCGCCCGGGAGCTGACGCCGATCACCGACACGTCCTTTTTCAAGTTGGCATACTCCCGCAGCTTCTGGGGAATCAGGATGCGGCCCTGTCCGTCCGGCTCGCACTTGACGGCATTGGAAAACAGGGGGCGCAGCGCTCTGGCTTTGGAATAGGGCAGGGCGTCGAATTTCTCGGTCAGCCGCGCCCAGCTTTGGTCGGAGTAGATGGTCAGACAGGGATCGGGGCCGATGGTGACGTAAAACACGTCTCCCAGCTCCTCTCGCAGCTTGGCGGGGATTGCCAAACGGCCCTTGGCGTCGATATTGTGTTGATTGGTTCCCGTCATCAGCGCCATCCCCCTTTGCTACTTTATGGGCTGGGGATTAGCTCTTCACCCACCGGTCACCGAATATCACCACTTTTCCCCACCCGCATTTTTGAGTATAATCAAATTGCGAAGGAATTGCAAGATGTTTTTTTAGAATTGCTGGCTGTGAAAAAGAATGATTTTTGACGATTTTCACCGCAAATTCTGTATTTTCAAACAAATGTTCCATTTGGTTGCATTCGTTGACATAAAGCAAAAAAGTTTCCTAACACAAAGTCTTGTGTTAGGAAACTTCAATAATGTAACCTAAGTACCAAATATGGGGGGCAACCAGAAAGCCATCATTTTCTCATTGTGATTTTTCACAAACTTTTCAGGAATCGCTCTGATTGGAAGTTGAATCCTTCCCCTGATCGGGATTGTCCAACCGGCGGCGCTGCTCCTGCATCTTATTTGCGGAGACGCTGCGGAAGCGGATGCGGGACTGCTTCACCTCATCCAAGGCCATCTGGATCGCCTCCTCCGTGCGGGCCAGAGCATCCTCGGCATACTCGTTCGCTATCTGATAGAGTCGCTTTGACCGTTCATCCGCGTTGTTCACGATGGACTGGCTCTTCTGTCGGGCGGCATTGAGGATCTCGCTGTCAGACACCTTCGCCTTGGCCTCAAGCTCCGCCTGCCGCGTGATGCGCTCCACGTCCCGCTTTGCGTCCTCCACGAATTTCTCCCGTGCCGCCAGCAGCTCCTGCGCCCGCTTGATCTCGATAGGCAGTTGGGCGCGCAATTCATCCAGCAGATCCAGAAGCTCGTCTCGGTCCACCATGCTCATATTCGGCTTCAGCGCCGGGGATTTTGCGTCTTCGATCTGCTCATAAATCATGTCGATCAGACGGTTGACATCATTTGCGTTGTTAGGCATCAGTTTCTCGCTTCCTCTCTGTTCGTCTCTTCTCTTATTTTCCGCACCTGTTCCGCTGCCGCCGCAGGCAAATATTTCTCCAGTGGCTGTCCATAGCGGATCATCTCCCGCACCATGGACGAACTGAAATGCTCATACTCTGCCGCCGCCGGCAGGAGCAGCGTCTCCAGTCCGGCATGCAGATCCTCGTTGATCCGGGCAAGCTCCCGCTCCACGTCCCAGTCCGTTGCGTTCCGAACGCCCCGGACAATGGCGCAGGCCCCATGGTTCGCGGCATAGTCCGCCAGCAGCCCCGTCCACAGCTCCGCATGGACGTTTGCGTATTCCGCCACGGCGGCTTTTACCAGCCGGAGCTTTTGTTCCGGGGTAAACATCTGATTTTTTTTCTCCGCATTGGGACTGACGCAAACCCAAACCTGATCAAAGCAGGCCGCCGTCCTCCGGATGATATCCAAATGCCCCAGTGTGATGGGGTCAAAGCTGCCGGAGCAGACTGCTGTTCTCATATGGCTGACTCCTCGTTTTCCTCGTCTCCCGCCCGGCGGTAGATCGTCAGTCCGATCTTTCCGTAGCGGTATATGCGGCTGACCCGATAAGGCTCCGCCATAGCCGGCAGAGTCTTCTCCGCCGGTGCTTCCGCTGCAATTATACCATGCGGCGCCAGAATGTCAAACCGGGCTATGTGCGCCAAAGCCGGCTCCAGAAGTCCCGCCGCATAGGGCGGGTCCAGAAAAATCAGGTCGAACTTCTCCCGCAGGGCTCCCAGATATTCCATGGAGTCTCCGGTCACAACCCGCGCCCGATCGGTCAGTCCCGTGATCTTCAAATTCTCCCGAATCAGCTTTACAGCATCGGCCCGCCGATCCACAAAGACACAGCCAACCGCGCCGCGGCTCAGCGCCTCGATCCCCAGTTGACCGGTTCCGGCAAACAGATCCAGGACTCTTCGTCCTTCCACCTCAAATTGAAGAGCGCTGAAAAGGCCCTCCTTCACCCGGTCGGTAGTAGGGCGAGTCTCCATACCCTCCAGCTCCTTGAGCCGTCTGCCCCGCGCGGAGCCGGTAATTACACGCATAACTTGCTCTCCTTATACAATAGGCAAGGCTGGCATCAATGATGTAGGAGCCGTTGACAGCCCCTATATAATGCGCCATGCTCATAGCTTAGCCAATTTCTTCCGGCCCTCACGGCCGCATAAAACCTGCACTGCAATTGTACGACAAAGCGCCGCTTTTTTCAATAAGAAATCCTTCCGTTTGTCTCTTTCTTTTTAACCGTTCAGCCCAGGAACCATACCGCTGCGCTTTTTGGGCAATGTGCCAAAAAAATTCCGCTGTGTAGCCAGCACTCAGAATTGTGTGGCGCTGCCCTTGTGCTTTGGTAGAAAATCGTGTATAATAATTTCCTGACTATGCGAAACGGCACATTTTGGGTCGGGGGCTTTCCCGGCAGGCCGATCTAAGAAAGGAAAGGATGCGCTTATGATCCAACTGAATTCCGAGCAGGGCGCCGTCACCATCAGCAACGCCGTATTTTCCAATATCACCGGCATTGCCGCCACAAACTGCTTCGGCGTCAAGGGTATGGCTTACCGCTCTATGACGGACGGCCTGGTCCACCTCCTGCGCCGTGAGGCCATGAGTAAGGGCGTCAGCATTACCAGCAATGACGACGGCACCATCTCCGTCGAACTTCATATCATCGTTGAAAACGGCGTCAACCTCCCCGCGGTGTGCAGCTCCATTATGAATGAGGTACGGTATATGGTCACCAAAAACACCGGTGTGGAGGTCAGGGCGGTCGACGTTTGTGTCGACTCCATGACCCTGTGAGCCGAGGGAGGTCTCAAAACAGATGAACGAAAAGATCAGCGGCACTCTCTTCAAACGGATGGTGCTGCACGGGGCCGCCTCAGTCACGGCCCAGAAACAGGCGATCAACGACCTGAACGTGTTCCCCGTCCCCGACGGGGATACCGGTACAAATATGAGCATGACCATTGCCACCGCCGCCGCCGAGCTGCGCAAGTGCGAACCGGAGAGCATCGACCGCGCCGCGGCGGTCACCGCCTCCGCTCTGCTGCGGGGCGCAAGAGGCAATTCCGGCGTTATTTTATCCCTGCTGTTCCGTGGGCTTTCCAAGGGGCTCAAGGGCCGGGAGACGGCGGATGCCGCCGCTTTTGCCGCCGCCATGCAAGAGGGCGTCTTGGCTGCCTATAAGGCGGTGATGAAGCCCGCGGAGGGCACGGTTCTCACAGTCTCTCGTCTTACCGCCAAGCGTGCCGTGGACGCGGCGGCGGCGGGGATGGGCATAGAGGCCATGCTGGAAGCCGCTATCCGCGTCGGCTACGAGACTCTGGCCCAGACCACCGACATGAATCCGGTGCTGAAAAAGGCTGGCGTGGTGGACGCAGGCGGCAAAGGATACCTGCTGATCCTCGACGGGATGCTGGCGGAGCTTCGCGGTGAGGCCATGCCCGAGATTGCGGAGGTCGGCGCGCCGGAAAAGGAGAAAGCCGATTTCAATGCCTTCTCCACTGAGGAGATCACTTTTGCCTTCGACACGGTGTTCATTGTGCGCAAGTCGCCCCGAAACCTCTCGTTGGATCCTCTGCGGGCATACTTGAACAGCATCGGTGACAGTCTGGTGATCGGAGAGGATGACGAGGCGTTCAAGGTTCACGTCCACACCAATATTCCCGGCAGCGCTCTGACGGAGTCCCAAAAGTACGGTACTCTGGAACTGGCGAAAATTGAAAATATGCGCACGCAGGCAGACTCTCTGGCCGCCGGGAAAGCGGCACAGAGTACGGACGATCTGGACGCGGTGGAATCGGAGCTGGAATCAGCGCCCGCGCAGGAGTCCGTCCATAAGGTCGCAGCGCCGGAGAAGAAATACGGCTTTTTGGCGGTCTGCGCCGGTACGGGCTTGGAAGCCGTGTTCAAGGACTTGGGCGCCGACGGCGTGGTGTCCGGCGGGCAGACTATGAACCCCTCAACCGAGAGCATACTGGACGGCGTGGACGCCATCCCCGCCGAGACCGTGTTCGTCCTGCCCAACAACGGCAATATTATCATGGCTGCCCAGCAGTGCGACGCGCTGACGGAGAAAAACGTGGTGGTCATCCCCACCAAGACCATTCCTCAGGGCGTCACCGCCATGATGAACGTGGACTTTGAGGCCCCGGACGTCCAGACCCTCACCGACGCCATGACCGGTGCACTCTCCTCCGTCACCACCGCCCAGATCACCTATGCCGCCAGGGATTCCGATTTCGACGGGTTCAACATCAAGGCCGGAGACTATCTGGCTTTGGAAGAGGGCAAGCTGTTCGGCACCGACGGGTCCATCGACGCGCTGACGGAGAAGCTGGCTCAGGACGCGAAAAAGCGGGAGAGTTCCTTCATCTCGGTCTACTTCGGCGAGGATGTGTCCGAGGAGGATGCTCAGAAGACCGCCCGCATGTTTGAATCTGTCTGTCCCGGCGCGGAGGTGGCGGTTCTCTCCGGTGGGCAGCCCGTTTACTACTATATTATTTCCATGGAATAAGCTATCTCATATCGAAAGGCAGCAGTCCCGGCGGATGCAGAGCGTCCGCCGGGACTGCTGCCTTTCGAAAGGTGTCTTCGGATTTCGCCGCCGCGTATTGAAACACTGAAACGGAGATCATAAATGAAAGTCAGATCTCTGTATGGGGACACAGTTCCCTGATTTTCGCCTGCAATCCCTTTAAATCCTCAAAGGTCTCAGGCCGCTTCATCGGGTCCCGGAGGAGGGCGGAAGGATGATAGAGCGCCGTCATCTGCATTCCGTCCCGGGTAAACCACTGTCCATGCTCGGCAGTAATGCGAAAATCCTCCTTGATGAGTTCCTTTGCCGCGATGCGGCCCAGACACACAAGAATCTTCGGGTGCAGCAGCCCAATCTGCCGGTCCAGCCAGCCCCGACAGGCCGCCATCTCCACATTCAGCGGGTCCCGGTTCTGAGGCGGGCGGCACTTCACCGTGTTACCGATATACACCTTTGTCCGATCCAGGCCGATCATCTTCAGCATGTCATCCAGCAGCTGACCCGCCCTGCCCACAAAGGGGACGCCCTGCTCATCCTCGCTCTGACCGGGCCCCTCGCCCACAAGCAGCACCTCCGCCGTCTCGCAGCCGTCCCCGAATACCACATGGATGCGCTTTTCCGCCAGACCGCATCCCCGGCACTCCAGGCACTCCCGCCGCAGATTCCGCCAATCGTCCATACCGTTCCTCCTCACCGGATAATTTTTCTGTGCTCCGCCGCATGATTTCGCCGCCGTCGGACAAACTGAAAAAAAAACAGACGGAGGGTGTTCAATTGGCGTATTGGTTCTGGGTCTTTGTGTTTTACAGTCTGGCAGGCTGCTTTTTAGAGCGGGCTTACGCCCACCGCACCACCGGCGAGGAGCATCCCGTCCGGCGGTGTCTGCTGTTTCTGCCTCTTTGCCCGGTGTACGGATTGGGCGTCATAGCGGTACTTGCCCTGCCCGCATCCATGCGGCAGGGGATCTGGCTCCCGGTGGCGGGGGCCGCGGCCACCACCCTTGTGGAGTATCTCTACCACTGGGCCTGCGAGGTTCTGCTGGGCGTGAAATTCTGGGATTATTCCGGCGTATGCGGCAATTTGCAGGGGCGGGTATGCGTCCTCTTCTCCCTGGCCTGGGGCGGGCTGACCGCTCTGGCGCTCTGGTTCATCCAGCCGCCGCTGGAAACGCTGATCGCCGGCATCCCACCGTTTGTCACATACCTGGCGCTGCTGGTTTTCACCGCCGACCTTGTGTGCTCCCTCCGTTTTCTCGCCGTCACCCACAGCGTGGAAGCGCTGCGGGGTGAGGCCTGAGCCTAAACCTCCGCCGGTATCGGCAGCCGGGCCAGCAGCCAAGCCACCAGATCCCCATAGACCTCCATCCGGCAGGTATCGTTCAGAATCTCATGCCGCGCGCCGGGATAGAGCTTCACGGTAAGGTCCCGGACATCTGCCCTGTGAAAGCTTTGATAGGCCCGCCGCACACCCTTTCCGCGCTCCCCCACCGGGTCTTCCCCACCGGAGACGAACAGCACCGGCGTATTCCGGTTCATCCGCTCCACATTGCGCTGCCTGGTGATGAACGCGATGCCCCTCAGCATCTCCCGAAACAGCCCCACACTTGGGTTCTCCCCGCAATACGGATCGGACACGTAGCCGTCCACCGTGGAGTCGTCGGATGACACCCAGTCGAACGCCGTCCGGTTGGGGGCAAAAACTTTGTTATAGGTCTCGAACGCAAGCTTTTGAATGGTGGGGCTGGAATTCTTCTCCCCCACCCTGCGGCTTTCGGCGGCGGCGATGGCCCGGCCTCCCGCCACCAGCGCCGGGGACATATGGCCGGTACCCATAAGGATCGCTCCGTCCACGGTACCGGGGTAACGGATCAGATAGGTCCGGACCAGAAACGACCCCATGGAATGCCCCAGCAGAAAATACGGCAGGCCGGAAAATTTTTGGCTCTCCAGCCTGTGGAGCGCATAGATGTCGTCCACCACCGTGTCCCAGCTGCCCGTCGGACCGAAATACAGCCGGGGTTCCCCCTGTGACACGGACTGTCCGTGACCCGGGAGGTCGTTTCCGACCACGGCAAAGCCCCGCGCCGTCAGAAATTCCGCAAAATCCCCGTAGCGCAGAATATATTCCGACACCCCGTGGGAAATTTGCAGCACGGCGCGGGTTCTCCCCTCCGGCAGCCACTCCACCGCGTGGAGCGCAGTCCTTTTGTCACGGGAGGGAAGTATAAATTCATTTTTAACCATGGCGGCTCGCTCCTTTTCGTGCTATACTGACCACAATACAAACATGATAGCACACACCGCGTAAAATTTCCACAGGAGGTTTTGCCATGGAGCCGTTTATCGCCGCCCTGGACCAAGGCACCACCAGTTCCCGCGCAATCCTGTTTAACCGGGCGGGAGAAATCGTCGCCCGCGCCCAGCACCCCTTCCGTCAGATCTATCCCCAGCCCGGCTGGGTGGAGCATGACCCGCTGGACATCTGGGAGACCGAAAAGCGGGCGTTGAAAGAGGCGGTGGACACCGCCCACATTGACCCGAAGGCAATATTCGCCATCGGCGTCACCAACCAGCGGGAAACAACGGTCCTCTGGGACCGGAAAACCGGCCAGCCGGTATACAACGCCATCGTTTGGCAGTGCCGCCGGACGGCGGGCATCTGCGACGGGCTGAAAGCCCGTGGCCTTGGGGAAACGGTGGCGGAGAAGACCGGTCTTTTGATCGACGCGTATTTTTCCGGCACGAAGATCAAATGGATGCTGGACAACCTCCCCGGCGTCCGGGCTAGGGCGGAGCGGGGAGACCTTCTTTGCGGCACGGTGGACAGCTGGCTCATCTGGAATCTGACCGGCGGCCGGGTCCACGTAACGGATTACTCCAACGCCTCCCGCACCATGCTGTTCAATATTCATACACTGGGATGGGACGCGGAGCTGTGCCGGGAGATGGGTATTCCCATGGGACTTCTCCCCCGCCCGATGGGAAACTCTGAACGATACGGCGCGGTGGCGGAGGGCATCCCCGGCCTTGAAGATCTGGCGGGCATTCCCATCTGCGGCAGCGCGGGAGATCAGCCCGCGGCACTGTTCGGGCAGGGCTGCTTCCAGCCGGGGCAGGTAAAAAACACTTACGGTACGGGCTGCTTCACCCTGATGAATCTGGGCGGGACGCCGGTCCGATCCAAGGCCGGGCTGGTCACGAGCGTGGCGTGGAATTTGGGGGGTGAAACCACTTATGCACTGGAGGGCAGCGTGTTCAACGCGGGCAGCGCCATCCAGTGGCTGCGGGATGAACTGGGACTGATCTCCAGCGCCCCGGAGTGCGACCGGCTGGCGGAAAGTGTGCCGGACAGCGGCGGCGTGCTGCTGGTTCCTGCCTTTACCGGGCTTGGCGCTCCCTATTGGGATATGTACGCGCGGGGTACGGTGCTGGGCGTTACCCGCGGCACCACCAAAGCCCATCTCTGCCGCGCGGTTCTGGACTCCATCGCGTTTCAGGTCTCCGATCTGTCGTCTGCCATGGCCGCCGACGCAGGCCGTCCCCTGACCGATCTGCGAGTGGACGGCGGCGCGTCTGTCAGCGATATTCTGCTCCAGATTCAGGCGGATGTTCTCCGGCTGCCGGTGGACCGACCCGCTCAGGTGGAGACCACCGCCTTTGGTGCGGCGGCGCTGGCGGGTCTTTCCTCGGGCGTATGGACCGACCTGAATCAGCTCTCTTCTCTGCGCCGCAGTCAGAACGTGTTCCATCCCCAGCGGAACGAGGCGTCCTGTCGGGCGGATCTTAAGCGATGGAGCCGGGCCGTGGAGCGGGCAAGGAGTTGGATTGAGCCGGAGCTATAACAAAATGCGCTGCGCGCCGGTCAAATTTTAACAAACCGATACCGTTTTGAAAACGAACTGTGAATTTTGGAAAAATCGGTTGCGTTTTGAAAACCGGCAATGTATACTGAGTCCAACAAATCCGATCAGTGACTGAAATTCAAGGGATACAGCGCGCAAGCGCACGATATGAAAGGGGTCTTTTAGTATGGCATTGGAATTTTTGAATGATCTGGGCAGAAAGGCGCAGGCCGTCGCCGCCGTCGCCGCCGACAAGGCGAAGGATGCTGCGGAGCTGGCTAAGATCAACATGGCTATTGCCGGGGAGCAGCGGGAGATGGACAAAAACTACCGCACCATCGGCGAGTGGTATGTCAGCGAATACAGCGGTGAGATTCCTCCCGCGGTAAAGGATCTGGTGGACGCGGTCATGGCTTCCAAGACGAAGATTGCAGAGCTGGAAGCCAGCAAGCCCATCAAGGAAGAGGCTGCCGAGCCTGCGCAGGCCCGGCCCGCCACCAAGACCTGCCCCATCTGCGGGGCGGTGTCCGACAGCAAATTCTGCCCTCAGTGCGGAGCGCCCATGGGCGAGTAATCCTCAAAACAAAATTGGGAGCGCGGCGAATCGCCGCGCTCCCAATTTTTTATGTGTTGCCCGGCACGCATAGCCGGTGCCCAAGAGTCCTTACAGCTCCGCCGTTTGGGTGTTGACGGCTTCCTCGCAGGCTTTCATGGCCTCCAGAGTCCTGCTCAGCAGCTCGTCCAGCTCCCAGCCCAGACGCTCCGCCCCGGTCTGGATGATATCCCGGGAACAGCCCGCGGCGAATTTCTTGTCCTTGAATTTCTTCTTCAGGCTGCTCAGTTCCATGTCCTGGCAGCTCTTGCTGGGACGCATCCGCGCCGCCGCACCGATCAGCCCCGTCAGCTCATCGGCGGCGAAAAGGACTTTCTCCATCTCCTCCACGGGTTCCACATCGCAGCAGATCCCATAGCCGTGGCTGCAAACCGCGTGGACGAGATCATCTCCGCAGCCGATTTCCCGCAGCAGCTCCGGTGCCTTTTTGCAGTGCTCTTCCGGCCACTTTTCAAAGTCCACGTCGTGCAAAAGGCCCACCGTGGCCCAGAAGTCCGCGTCCTCGCCGTATCCCAATTCATTGGCGTACCAGCGCATGACCCCCTCCACCGTCAGTCCGTGCTGAATGTGGAACGGTTCGCCGTTGTATTTGCGCAGCAGGGCCAGCGCTTTTTCTCTATCCGGACAGTCTTTCATGGATGTCTCCTCCGTTTCAAACTATTGAACCGCATTATACGCCCTTCTCCCGGCGTTTGCAAGCCATGCGCTCAGTCGGGGTTTCGCGGGTCGGCGTCGCCATCCAGCGTCACAAAATAATCGTAATAGGGCAGCAGGAATTGGTAGCCGTTTTTCAGCCGGTCCACCAGATCCCGGGAAAAGATGACCTCGTCCAGCTTTTCGTCGTGGCTCAGGGAAAAGCTCTTCTTTGCGTACCACGGCTCCAGCAGATTGTTTGGCGCGCCCTCCTTGGGCCGCCTGTACTCCTCGCCCGTCAGGACGAATTCCCTCTGCCGGTTCAGCTTTCGGGTAAGAGTCTCCATGACCTGCGGGTCCTGAGCCATTCGGGCACGCAGCTTTGCCATGGTGGCGGGGGTGGCGCTGTAATATCCAAGACCATAGCTCCACTCCTCCGGCCCCAGTTCAAACCAGAAGGTTGGCTGACTGGTCCACACACTCTCCGACGGAGCCTCCACGCTGAGCCAAAGGTTATCCTTGTAGGGCCCCCGTCCGTGGAGCCGCCGGGCATCCCGATAAATGCGGGAGACCCGGCCCCGCAGCGGCAAGTTCGGCCTCTGCTCCACAAACCACTCGTATAGCTCGTCCCCAAGGCCCCGCATGGGCTGGTAAAAGCTGGTGAGATAAGTCTCCTTGTGCGCCTCAAACCACGGTTTTTCATTGTTGAATCGGATGCCCCACATGAAATCCACCGTCTCGTCCGTAAATCCGTTGAACATTTCGTCCTCCCGTACCGTCGTTTTTCTCTGTCGCAGCAGCGGAATATGCGTCAAATTCCTATGGCAGCCGCTTTGAGATTATTATACCACCAATTTGATAAAATGGAATTTAAACCTTCATTTTACCAGGAAAGGGTTTGCTTTGCCGCAGGTCCGTGCTATACTAATGTATTATGCAAAAATGTATTATGCAAATTGGATTACCCGAGATTTCCGGAATTGGAAGGGCGCATTATGAAGCTGGACTATACCATCTGGGACCCAACAAAAAACATCACGCTGTTGGTCTCCACGCCCGTTTCCCGTGAGGAGCAGCCGGTGGTGGCGGCAAAACTGATGACCGCCCGGCCCCAGGTGGAGCAGGTGGGCTTTCTGGAGGCCGCCTCCCTCCCCGGCGCGGTGCTCCGCCTTCAGATGATGGGCGGAGAATTCTGCGGCAACGCCTCCATGTCCGCCGCCGTCTATGCGGCGCGGCGGGACGGCCTGACCGCCCCGGACGTACCGCTGGAGGTATCCGGATACGGCGGCCTGCTCCGCTGTCGGCTGGATCGGCGGAACGATGGGCTGTGGGGTACGGTAAGCATGCCCCTTCCCCAGAGGATCGACGCGGCGGAGCTCCCGTACGTAGGAAACGTTCCCGCCGTGGTATTTGACGGGATTACCCACTGTATCGTCTCGGCGGGCGCCATTACCCGCGAAGCGGCGGAGGCCGCCGTCCGCCCTCTCTGCGCCGCTTTGGAGGCCGATGCCTGCGGTATTCTGCTCTATGACGAGCCTGCCGCTGCGTTCGCGCCGCTGGTCTACGTACGCTCCACCGAAACGGCGGTGTGGGAGTCCGGCTGCGGCAGCGGCACTGCCGCCGTGGGAGCGTACCTGGCTTTTCGGGCAAACGCGTCCAAAACCGTGAGTCTGCGCCAACCGGGCGGAACCATCACCGTTTCTGCGGAATGGATCAACCGCAGCATCTCCGCGCTGACCATTACCGGGCATGTTGCACTTCTGGAACAGGGATGTTGCGAGGTTTGAGTATTTTTGCATAATTCTCCATGAATTGTTCCGTAAAAACTGCCCAAATGTAAATTTTTCTCATGGGAAACGATTTTCTTTGCATTTTGTAAAAAATTGTGGTATGCTATCGTTGCTTTTGGTGTCTACCTATTAAATAGAGGAATATCATCCCGGCTTTTTCTCCGAAAAAGCTGGATCAGAAAGGATCTTTAACCACCTATGAGCTTTATCAAGAAAATTTTCGGAGATTACAGCTCCCGCGAACTAAAGCAGATTTATCCCATTGTCGACAAAATTGACGCTCTGGCCGATGAGTACAAGGCGCTTTCCGACGAGGAACTGCGGAGCAAGACCGCCCAGTTCAAAGAGCGCCTTGCAAACGGCGAAACGCTGGACTCCATCCTGCCGGAGGCGTTCGCCACCGTGCGCGAAGCCGCGGACCGCGTTTTGGGTCTGCGCCCCTACCGCGTGCAGCTGGTGGGCGGCATTGTGCTGCATCAGGGCCGTATCGCGGAGATGAAGACCGGCGAAGGCAAGACCTTGGTCGCCACCCTTCCCTCTTACCTCAATGCGCTGACCGGTAACGGTGTCCACATCGTCACCGTCAACGACTATCTGGCCAAGCGCGACAGCGAGTGGATGGGCAAGGTACACCGTTTTCTGGGCCTGAAGGTGGGCCTGATCGTCCATGGCCTCACCACTGCGGAGCGCCAGGCGGCCTATAATGCGGATATCACTTACGGCACCAACAATGAGATGGGCTTCGACTACCTCCGGGACAATATGTGCATCTACTCCACAGAGATGGTTCAGCGGGGCCACGTCTTCGCCATCGTGGACGAGGTGGACTCCATCCTGATCGACGAGGCCCGGACCCCTCTGATTATTTCCGGTCAGGGCGACAAATCCACTCAGTTGTACGACATGGCGGAAATGTTCGTCTCCCGCCTGAAGAAAAAAGTCGTGGCCGAGGTGGATAACAAAGAAGAGGAAGACGTAAACGAGGACGCCGACTACATCGTGGATGAGAAGGCGAAAACCGCCATGCTGTCGGCGAACGGCATTACCAAGGCCGAGCAGTTCTTCCATCTGGACAACCTGTCCGACTCCGAGAACTCCACTTTGTCCCACCACATCAATCAAGCCATCAAGGCTCACGGCGTTATGAAGCGGGACATCGACTACGTGGTTCAAAACGGCGAGGTTATCATCGTGGACGAGTTTACGGGCCGTCTGATGTTCGGCCGGCGGTACTCCGCAGGACTGCATCAGGCCATCGAGGCCAAGGAGCACGTCACGGTCGCCAGCGAGAACAAGACGCTGGCCACCATCACCTTCCAGAACTACTTCCGCCTGTACGACAAGCTCTCCGGCATGACCGGTACGGCCATGACGGAGCAGGAGGAATTCGGCACCATCTACAACCTGGATATCATTGAGATTCCCACCAACCGTCCCAACCAGCGCAAGGACAACCACGACGTGGTATACAAGACGGAAGCGGGCAAGTACCGCGCCGTCATCGCGCAGGTGAAGGAGTGCCATGAAAAGGGCCAGCCGGTGCTGGTGGGTACCGTGTCCATTGAGAAGAACGAGATATTATCCGGGCTTTTGAGCAAGGAAGGCATCCCTCACAACGTTCTGAATGCCAAGAACCACGAGAAGGAAGCTGAGATCATCGCTCAGGCGGGCAAGCTGGGCACCGTCACCGTCGCCACCAATATGGCCGGGCGCGGCACCGATATCATGCTGGGCGGCAATGCTGAGTATCTGGCTCAGTCGGTCCTGCGCAAATCCGGCATGTCCGACGACCTGATCGCCGAGGCCACCGGTTATGCCGAGACCGATGATGAAGAAATTCTGAACGCCCGGAAACAGTACGCCGACGCGTTGGCCAAGTACAAGACGGAGATCTCCGAAGAAGCGGTCAAGGTCTGCGAGGCGGGCGGTCTATTCATCATCGGCACCGAGCGCCACGATTCCCGCCGGATTGACAATCAGCTGCGCGGTCGCGCGGGCCGCCAGGGCGACCCCGGTGAGACCCGGTTCTATATCTCCTTGGAGGACGATCTGATGCGCCTGTTCGGCGGCGACCGGATCACCGCCATGATGGAGAAAATGGATCTGGACGAGGATACCCCCATTGAGAGCAAGATGCTGTCCAAGGCCATTGAAAACGCTCAAACCACCGTGGAATCCCGGAACTTCCAGTCCAGAAAGTCCGTGCTGGAATACGACGATGTGATGAACAAGCAGCGCGAGATCATCTATGGTCAGCGCAAGCAGGTTCTGGACGGCAAGGATCTGAAGGAGATTATTCTGGGCATGACCCGTTCCGCCATCTCCGACCATGTGGCTCAGGCCTTCGGCGAGCAGGCCGCGCTTGACGAGGCTGGGTTCCGCGAAATGCTGGCAGGCCTCGAAGGCATGTATTTCCCCAAGGGCCTATTCCAGTTCACTGAGGAAGAGTTGACGGAGAAGACCGAGCAGAACTTTGCCGATCTGTTCTATGCTGAGGCGGAAAAGACATACGATACCCGTGAGCAGGAGTTCACCCCCGCCATCACCAGAGAGCTGGAGCGCGTCATCATGCTGCGGGTTGTGGATGAATACTGGATGGACCACATCGACGCCATGGACGATCTGAAACAGGGTATCCGCCTGCGGGCCTACGCCAACACTGACCCCGTCATCGCCTATAAGCAGGAATCCCTGACGATGTTTGAGGAAATGATCTCCGCCATCCAGAAGGAGACCGCGCGGCGGATGTTCTCCGTCCGCATCAAGACCAACGAAGAGGTTAAACGGGAGCGCGTGGCCAAGGATATGACTGAAAATGTGGGCGGCGACGACACCGCGCCGAAAAAGCAGCCCCGCAAGGTCAACAAGATCGGCCGCAACGATCCCTGCCCCTGCGGCAGCGGGAAGAAGTTCAAAAACTGCACCTGCGCGGAGTATCACTCCAACTGAGCCCTCTCATCTCAACACAATCTGGCCGTTCCCTGTTCTCCTGCCGGGAGGGCGGGGAACGGCTCTGCATTTCAAAAAAGGAGCGACTATGTCTTTGACGACTCACGAGGAAAACGGCCTCGTCTACTTCACTTCCCCTCTGTTGGACGCCTGCGGCGGCATAGCCCACGGGTTTTCCACCCGGAAGGGCGGCGTCAGCAAGCCTCCCTACGACACGATGAATCTGGCCCCCAACCGGGGCGGCGACCGCCCTGCTGTGGAGGAAAATTATCGCCGCTTCTGCGGCGCCATCGGAATTGACATGCGCCGGTTGGTCCTTGCTCATCAAGTCCACGAGACCACCGTTT
This sequence comes from Oscillibacter sp., assembly GCF_040505565.1. Taxonomy (GTDB): domain Bacteria; phylum Bacillota; class Clostridia; order Oscillospirales; family Oscillospiraceae; genus Oscillibacter. Next base: position 65,669 of record NZ_JBEUWZ010000015.1, read on the forward strand.
TACAGGTTACGGGGGAGCGCACGGGCATGGGCCTGTGGCGGGAGCGGGACTATACCGCCGATGCGCTGGTGACCAATGAGTGTAATCTGCCTCTGGTGGTCTTCTCTGCCGACTGCGGCATTATTTTACTCCACGACCCGGTGGCAAACTGCGCCGGTGCGGTCCACGCCGGATGGCGGGGCTGCGCCGACGGCATTCTGGAGAAGACTGTCCGTGAGCTGGAGCGGTTATACGGAGCGAAGGCAGAACGGATTCTGGCAGCCATCGGCCCCTGTATCGGTCCGTGCTGCTTTGAGACCGACGACGACGTCCCTCTTGCCATGACTGCCAGCCTTGGCAAGGAGGCCGCGCCGTTCCTTGAAAAGAAGGGTGCCAAATGGCATGTGGATCTTGCCGGGTTGAACCGCCAGTGGCTGCTGCGTGCAGGTGTCGCGCCGGAGCACATCGATGTCAGCGAACTTTGCACCTACTGCCGCTCGGACCTGTTCTGGTCCTACCGCAAGGTAGGCGGGCAGCGGGGCGCGCAGGTGGCAATGATCTCCCTGCGGTAAACCGCAAGCTTTTTGAAACGGAGAACGTATGAAACACTTCAAAAAAGTTTTGATATCCTTGCTCTGTGCGGCGATGCTGCTGAGCGGCTGCTCCTCCGTGTCGGACCCTGACGATGAGGATCTTCTGCCTGATCAGTCCGGCGCGGAATCTTCCGCGTCGGAGTCTGCCGAAACGCCTGCCGTCCTGCCGGAGGAACTGGCGCTGCCCTACTACCCGGGGCTGAGCCTGGACCCCATCACCTGCCCCGACGGGGTACAGCAGACTGTGGCGGCGCTGTTGTGCGAGGGGCTTTTTGAATTAGATGAAACCTTTGCTCCTCAACCCTTGCTCTGCTCCTCCTACACCTGCGACCCAACCGGCACCGTCTACACGTTTTCTCTCCGTTCCGGCGTGCTGTTTTCCGACGGCTCCGCCCTTACGGCAGCCGATGTAGCCGATACCCTGCGGCGGGCACAATCCTCCGGGCGATATGGTACGCGGCTGAACAATGTAACCTCCATCGCGGCGGGAGACGGGGCGGTGACCGTCACACTCTCTGCTCCAAACACGGGTTTCCCGGCCCTGCTGGATATCCCCATTGTAAAATCCGAAACGGCGGACTCGATCCCCGTGGGCACCGGGCCCTACCGCTTTGTCCCCGGCAGCGGAGCCGCCACCCTCACCGCTAACCCCAACTGGCAGGGCGGCAAGCAGCCGGTGGATCACGTTGCCTTGCGGGCCGCCGATGACCCGGACGTCATGCTCTTTCAATTTTCCTCTCACGAAACGCAGCTTCTGACCTCCGACCTAACCGGGTCCAGCCCGGTCAGCGTCACCGGCAGCGTTCAGTTTTACGACGCGGACTCAACCATTTTTCAGTACGTTGGCGTCAACATTGCCTCTCCCGCCCTGTCCGACGCGGCTGTGCGGCAGGCGCTGAGTCTGGGGATAGACCGTGGGCAGACCGTCAGCGCATTTCTCTCCGGTCACGCAAAAGCCGCCCAGTTCCCGATATCCCCCGCGTCAAAGGATTATCCGGGAACTCTTGAAAAAGCCTATTCCTACGACGCATTCCAGCAAGCTATGACTGCGGCGGGCCGCGCCTCCGGCGCGGAGGTTTCTTTGCGTATGATTGTCAACGAAGAAAGCAGCTTTAAGGTGGCCGCCGCCCGGCAGATCGCCTCTCAGCTGTCGGCATTTGATCTGAAAATTGATGTTAGCGTCCTGCCCTGGGAGGAATATACCGCCGCGCTGGCAGCTGGAAATTTCGACCTGTATTACGGCGAGGTAAAGCTGACGGCGGATTGGGATCTTCACGCCCTGCTGTCCACGGGAGGCGCGCTGAACTACGGCGGCTATTCCGATCCCACGCTGGACGGGCTGCTGACCGCCTGCCGATCCTCCGGTAGCCGGTCTTCGGCACTGCTGGCCGTCTGCCGCCGGCTGCAGACTCAGGCGCCGATCCTGCCGGTCTGCTTCAAAACAGTCTCCGTTCTGGTGCAGCGTGGCACGATAGAAAACCTAACCCCCACCGCCGCCAACCCTTTTTATAAGCTGGCGGAATGTACCGTCCATCTGCAGGACAGCTGAGGACTTCCAAATGTTTTCTCGAATGCCGAACGAGGGGGCAAAAGCCTTTGGCCTTTGCCCCCTCGTCTTTATTTGTCCGCAGTTGCCGCAGCGCACTCCGGAATGCCGGACTCCCGCCGCTCAGTACCGCCGCACTACAGCCGTCACCCTGCCCAAAATCTGGGCATGGGTCCCGTCGATGGGCGCGTATTCCGGGTTTTCCGGCAGAAGCCAGATGCGCCCGTTTTTCCGGGAGAACCGCTTTACGGTAGCCTCATCGTCGATCATGGCCACCACGATCTCCCTATTGCTGGCAACCTGCTGACGGCGCACCACCACCAGGTCTCCGTTCAGGATTCCTACGTCGATCATGGATTCTCCCCGGACATGGAGCGCAAAATATTCATCCACCGGACCATCCGGGTCAAAGGTCAGATAATCCTCCACACACTCTTGTGCCAAAATCGGGCTCCCTGCCGCCACATTCCCAACAATGGGGATCTTCCCCAAAGGCTGCTCCTCCTCTGCGGAGGCAGGCAAATCGACAGCCATCCCCTGCACCGGATGCGTCAGGGCAATGGCTCGACCCTTGCCCGCGCCCTTTTCGATGTACTTGGCCTCCTCCAGATGTTTCAGATGAAAGTGGACCGTAGAGGGGGACTTCAGTCCTACCGCCTCCCCAATCTCCCGGACCGAAGGCGGATAGCCCTGCTCCCGGATGCAGGACACCAGATAATCGTATATTTTTTGCTGCATTTTGGAGAGTTTTTCCATAGGAGTACCTCCGCTTTCATTATCCTCGACATGACATGCGCCGGAAAACCGCACTGGTTGTGGCTTGTGGCGGCAGATGATGCGGCGCCCCGATCTATCTGCGCGCCGTCTTCATCGGCGTCCCGAAAATCAAGTTTTTCGGCACGGTACGCCAAAACGCGCATATTGTAAATTGCTTTGTAAACAGTATAGCACATTTATCCGCGGAATGCAAACAGATGTTCCATTTGTTTCTAAAATTTTTTTGCGTGTTTTCCCCGAAAGTGGCCATTTTTTTCAAAAATCCCTTGCTAATCCGTCAGAACTGTGGTAAAATTCAAGTCTGTGAATATGTCTTCCGCAATTCTTCTGCGGAAATGATTTTTTTGGAGGAATCTTGAAATGCAGCTTTTTGTAACGATTTTGCAGCTTTTGTGCGGCCTGATCCTGATCGTGGTCGTGTTGCTCCAGTCCGGCAAGAGCGCGGGACTGTCCGGCTCTATCGGTGGCGTGGCCGACTCTTTCCTGTCGAAGAATAAGGCGAAGACCGCCGACGCGAAGCTGGCCCGGGCCACCAAGTGGATCGGTGCCGTGTTTATCGTCTTTACCCTTGCTTTGAACGTTATCTGATTTCTATTTTAGAAAGTGTCTCCGTGAGAGTTCTCACGGAGACACTTTTTTTGTCTTCTAAAAATCAGCGGAGTTGCCGACGCGAAGAGACCGACGCGCATGGCGGCCTTTTCACTCCGTTATCTCCCGTGCATCGGTGTAAAACACTCCCGCCTGCGGAGTAATGCCATACAGCGCCAGCAGCTCCTCCACCGTGACGAACTCATACCCCTCCGCCTCCAGCGTATCCACAATTTGGAATGCCGCGTCCACGGAAGTCGCATAAATATCATGAAGCAGAATAATATTCCCCGGCTGAACTTTTTTCAGGACGGCGTCGACTACCTTCTTTGCATTTTTCAGCTTCCAGTCTTCCGGGTCCACGCTCCAATGGACCAGCGGCGTGGAAAAACAGCACCGCTGATTTTTATTTAAAAGGCCATAAGGGGGACGGACCCAGTAGCTCCCGTCCCCCAAAATATTCCGAATGGCATTGTCGGTCCTGCAAATCTCCTTTTGTACTACAGCGGCGGGTTTCCCCTGCAGCGTCACGTGATCCCATGTATGGTTTCCGACCTGATGCCCCTCGACCTTCATTCGGAGCACCAGGTCTTCATTTCCGGCAATCTGCCGTCCGATCAGGAAAAAAGTGGCGCTGGCACCCCGCTCCCGCAGGCCGTCCAGCAGCCGACCTGTGGTGTTGGCCCGTGGACCATCGTCAAAGGTCAGCGCCACATACTTCGTCTCCGATATCTCCGCCGGAGCCACTGCCGGTAAGGCGCTTTCTTCCCGACAGCAAATCAGCAGCACTGCGGCCATTATCCCCAAAAATGCCGCTCTCCGCGCTTTCATACCACACATCCTTTCTACTTCTTCAAAAGAACAGTCTATGTAATTTTCTTGGAATTACGCAAACCAAGTCGCAGGTTCAAAATGCCTGAAAAATTCTCGCTTCACTTGCCTCAGAAGGTCACTTCCGCATTTCTTTATCCCGCTTTTATCGAATGTCCTTTTGAAGACTGGCGGGGCAAATAATTTGAATCTTAAGGCAAGATTTATCAAAAAAGCAGCGGAGACATCCGATATGGATATCTCCGCTGTTTTCAATTAGGGAATCGCAGGAAAGCTCAATGGCGCCCGCCGCCGCCCCCGAAGGAGCCGCCGCCGAAGCCGCCACCGAACCCTCGGCCCCCGCCGCCCCCGAAGGAGCCGCCACCGAAGCTGCCGCCAAACCCCCGGCCTCCGCCGCCCCCGAAGGAACCGCCGCCGAAGCCTCCGCCAGAACCACGGCCTCCGCCGCCCCCGAAGGAACCGCCGCCAAAGCCTCCGCCAGAACCGCGGCCTCCGCCGCCCCCGAAGGAACCGCCGCCGAAGCCTCCGCCAGAACCACGGC
>NZ_JBEUWZ010000015.1:70623-150298 GCF_040505565.1 Oscillibacter sp.
CTCCGCCGCTGCCGCCGAAACCACCCGGGCCTCTGGGAGGACGGTTATTGTGGTGCGGCGGACGAGGCGGGCGAGGACGGTGAGGTCTTCCCCAGAAGACCGGGTAATACATCACGGTAGGCACACCCATACCCGGCCGCATGTACCGCCGCCGATAGCGGTTGTACCGCATCCGATCCAGCAGAACCCAAATCACCAGCAGTACCAACAGCATCATAATTGCCTGCCCCAGTAGGGAGGACGCCGTGGGCTCAAAGTATCCGCTGGACTCCGAGCGATAGTCTCCGCCGATAGAGGAGTACGTATCCTGTACGGCAGGAATGTAGTTCTCCTTCACCTTGACGCCGTACCCGTGGGCCAGATACTTTGTCAGGGCGTCGAACGTACTCAAAACAGCGCCATCGTAGTTTCCCTTCACAAAGTCGGACTCCATGTTGCTGTTCATGATGCTGTTGATGGAGTCGCCCTCATTGGTGGAAAAACCTTTGCCCCAGCCTACATAATAGTCTCCGCCGGGCTGGCCTTCATAATAGTTATCCAGTGCCAACACCAGAAGAATTCCGTTGTTCCGCTCCGCGGAGCCAACGCCCAAACGGTTGAACTCCTGCGCGGCATAGTCCCCGATGTCCGTGTTTCCGGTGGTGGAGATCACCTCCACGGCAATCTGCGCCCCGGTCTGGGCAAAGAGACTGGCGTTGATGGCATCGATATGCGCGCAGGTCTGATCGGACAAAACGCTCTTCTCATCCAGCACATAAGTATAGCTTCCAACCACGCTGGTAGATGCCTCCGGCGTATTTTCGGAGGGCTTTTTCGCCTGTCCGATGGCGACGGAAATCGCCAGCGCCAGCAGCATGACGACCGCCGCCACGCCGCGTTTTTGAAAAAACTTCATGTTCTACCCCTTTTTACGGATTCCTCCGGCCTCCCTTTTTTCATATGGCCGGCGTCCTCAGATAAAGTCTGCGGCGCGCTTAATTGTGCAGCTCCATGAGCTTTTGCCTCAGCTCGCCCTCGATGCGGCCAAGCTCGGCCTCGGCGGCCTTCCGCTTAACAGCGCCGTCCCGCTGGATGTTCATAACCTCGTCCAGCGTGGAGATGAGCTGCTGGTTGGTGTGCTGCAGCGTCTCAATGTCCACCACGGACCGCTCCGACTCCTTGGCGGTGGCGATGGTCCCCATTTTCAGCATATCCGCGTTCTTTTTCAAAAGCTCGTTGGTCATATTGGTGACAGCGGACTGAGCAGCCGTGGCCTGACGGGAATGCTCCAGTCCCAGCGCCAGCACCATCTGGGACTTCCACAGGGGAATCGTGTTCACCAGCGATGATTGGATCTTCTCCACCATCATCGTATCGTTATTTTGCAGCAGACGGGTCTGGGGGCCCATCTGAACGGAGATCATGCGGGTCAGCTCCAGATCGTGAATTTTCTTTTCAAACCGCTCGCACATCTGGACCTTGTCGTTATAGGCCTGAGCGTCCTCCTGCGCACCGCTGGTCTCCGCCTTCTTACGCAGCGCCTCCAGCTCCCCGGCCCGGTACTCGTTCAGCTTCTTCTTGCCCGCCAGAATGTACATGGTCAATTCCTTATAGTACTTCAGGTTCAACTCATACATCTGGTCAAACATCGCCACGTCTTTCATCAGAGTGATCTGATGCTGCTCCAGCTCGTGGGAAATGCGGTCCACGTTGGTCTCCACCTTGGAATACTGAGCTTTCATGGTCTCCATTTTATTGCCAGCCTTTTTGAACATGCCAAGCAGTCCTTTTTTCTCCTCGTCCTCGCCAAAGCCCTTCAGCTCCACCACCAACTCGGAAAGAGACTTCCCCACATCACCCAGATCCTTGGTCTTCACGGAGCTGAGAGCGCTTTCGGAGAAGCCCGCCACATTCTTCTGGGCCGCCGCTCCGTACTGCAAGATCATATTGGAGTCAGAGATGTCAATTTTTTTGGAAAACTCCTCCACGGCCTTCTTTTCCTGATCGTTCAGAAGGCTTTCATCCATCTGAACGGGGGTGATCTCCGGCTTGGGAGCCGCCTGCGCGGGAGCGACAGGAGCGGGAGCACTTTCCAGCGTCAGCTCGGGGACGGCCTCCGCCGCTGCGGCCTGGGTAGGTTCCAAAGTAAGCTCCGGCATTATGCTGTTCTCATCAGACATTGTTTCTTCCTCCATTATTGTTCACTTAGTTGCTTTTGTTTTCAAAGGTCCAGCTTAATGTCGCCGTCGGGTGGATTCGTCTGGGCGTGGAGCTGGTCGCCCACAAGGCCCTCCCGGGCCATCATGGTCTCCAGCACCGTGATATCCGTGGAGATGTCCAGATTTTCGCTGCCGAATAGGGAGTCCAGCTGCTTTTCAAACGCCGCCACAATGGTGCGCATCATGCCCTCAACCTTGGTCAGCAGGGAGTTGATGTTCTCGCCCTCCACGCCCGCGGACGCGGCCCGGTCATAGGAGTTCAGGAGCTTTAGTGTGGTGGGCAGGTAGTAATCCATGAATTTGCGGATCTGGGGAAGCTTATCCGGGTGCTCTTTGACAAAATCAAAGATTTTTTGAGATACCTGCTCCAGCCGCACAATATCGGCAGAGATGCCGGGATCGGCGATATTGTCGTCCAGCCGCCGCATCTCGGCCAAAGCCAGACGGCCGTCCTTCAGTGCCTTGTCCAGCTCCGCATTGCCGGTGGGTTTCTCCTCCGCCGGTTTCTCCTCCGCCTTTTTCTCCGCTGCGGCGGCATTGGATGCCGCGCCTTTGCACAGCAGCGTCACACCGAAAAACACCGCCAGAGCGATGGCCGTCAGCAGCGCAAAGTGAGCGGGTTGATACAGGGGAAAAAACAGTGCGTACCCAAGGGCGGCGACAGCCACCGCGTAAAATGGGGCAACGGATTTATGGATCGTCATAAAAGGCCTCCTCGCCTCAAAATTCAATAAGTTATTATACTCCCGTTGAAAGTCCCCGGTCAAGAGAAAGCCCCCTGAAACGCCATCGTTTCAGGGGGTGTTTACAAATAATTTACGAAGGGATTCCGTAAACTCCCGCCGCAGCGTCCCAAAACAGAGGCAGCTGGGGCGGGCGGTAGGTCCACAGGACAAACACAAGCGCCAATACCCACAACGCCGCCAGGCCTGCCGCCTGCTGCCATCCGGAGGTGAACCGCCCCGTCCGTCTCAGACACAGGTCCAGCAGGAAAACTGCCGCCGCTGAAAAAACAAGCACGGCGATATCCGCCCACAGGACACGAATACCCGTGATCCCGGTATACGTGTAAAACAAAACCGGCACCAGCGCCGTTCCCATCCAGAGGGAAAGTCCCCGCGCCGCGAGAAAATTGGGAGAATCCCGAAACCACACCTCGATCATGGAGAACAGGAAGGCCGGAAAAAACAGCAACTTCATGTGTTCCCACGTGGACTCGTTCACGGCAGAGAACGCTGCCGCGACACGGTTCTGCCCCGTCCACTTCCAAAGAAAATGCAGCACCGTTCCCGCTGCCACGGTGAAGAGAAAACCGCTCAGTGCCCAAAAAAATCCACGCCGCCGCGCCGCCTTGCCCATGCTCTCGCCTCCATCCAAAAACTGCCTGTGAGGACAGTTTACGCAGAAGGCTGGGAACTATGCACTCAGGCGGGATACTTTGGAACCAGAACCACCGGCGCGTCCGTTCCGGAGTTTTCTTTGGGAAGATAGGTAAAGGAGCTGCCCGGCAGGCGCCGCACCGCCGACGCGGGCCACAGCCGCAGAAAATCCTCCACGCCAGACAGCTTCTCCAGCCCATAAGGCGCGTGACGGTAGTGCATGGGGACCACAATTTTGGGTTTCAGCGCATCGCAGACGGCTTTCGCTCCTGCGGCATCCACCGTGTACGTCCCGCCCACGGGGACCAGCACCGCGTCGCATTCGCCGATGGCGGCCAGCTGCTCCTTTGAGAGCGGATGTCCAAGATCCCCCAGATGGCAGACTCGAACGCCTCCCGCCGCAAGGACGCGGATGGTGTTCGCCCCCCGGAGCGCACCTTCTTCTCCGTCGTGGAACGAGGCCACCTCCTCCACGGAAAAGGGGCTTTCCACCTTTGGAAGCAGTTTCACTGCATCCGTGTAATTGTGGTCGTAATGGCCGTGGCTGCAAAAAACCGCATGGGCCTCCAGCTCCAGCGCCGGATAGCCGGGAACGCGGGTATAGGGATCAATAACGACTCGAAATCCATCCTGTTCCAAAAGAAAACAGGAGTGGCCCTGCCATGTGATAGTCATAAAAATGCCCTCCTTCTCACTTCTGGAATGATTATAACAAATTTATTCCACTTTGTCATCCCGCTTTTCCGGCAGCGGCTTCTGCTCGGCCTTCTGCAGGGTCTTCCGTTTCCTGCGGATCATGAAGATCCCCGCAGTCAGCACGACCGCAATCAGCAGCACCCACACCCAGGCATAGGCCAGAATCACAAGCGTACCCTGTATGAAATTCACAAACTCGTGAGCCCCCGTGGAAAGCGCCCCAACGATTCGGTCGGCAAAGCCTGCGGCGGGCTGCTCCACGTTGGAGAGTTGGTAGACCTCGCTCAGGGAAAGAGTCACCGTGGCATAGTCGATCTGAGAGTCATAGTGCTTCAAATCTCCGGAGAGGGATTCGATCTGATTCTCCGTATCGGAAATGGCGCTTTCGATGGTAATGACGTCCTCCATATCCTTTGCCTGGGAAAGAAGGGTCTGGAGCCGCTTCAGTTTTGTCTGCTGTGTCTCCAGCCGCCCCGCCGTATCGTAATACGCCTCGCTGACGTCCTCCACATTGGAATTGCTGTAGACCACATGACACAACTTTCCCGCCCGGCTGATAAACTGGTCGAATTTCTCCTGGGGAATTCGGGCGGTGTAATTCCCGTACCGGTAACCGGAGCCGCCGTAATCCACACTGCTGCTCTGCATCCAGCCGCCCAGCTCATCCACCAGAGCGGCAAGGCCTTTTGCAGCGTCATCAAACGCGGTGGTCTCCATTCTCAAATCTGCGGTATAGATGCGCTTGGCCTCATTTTCTCGGTCAGCATTACTCGCCCGGTCAGCCTGACCTGTCTGGGCCGTACTTGACAGCTCCATGCCTCCGTAGCCTTCCGTCGCCTTCCCGTCCATGGCGGGCATGGACATCTCCGTTCCGGTCTCGCCGGACGCGCCGGACGTGCTGGATGTGCCGGACGCACCGCAGCCTGCCGACAGCGTCATCAGGCAGATCAGAATCAAGAGCCCCGCAAGCTTTCTTTTCATCATTCCATCCTCCTTGTTTTTTCACCCTCCGTCTTCCAAACGGAGGTACTTGCTTCTTTAGACGCAGGGCACTTGGAAATGTTGCACGATTCCTTGCCTTTTTGCCTGAGCGGCGTTAATATAGTAATAGTAAAAGTACACGCGCGAATGCTCGCGCATCATTAGGAGGAGTCGCATCATGACATATCAGGAAGTACTGGAAAACGCCCGCACCTGTGTCGGCCCCCACTGCAAAGCCTGCCCGGTCTGCAATGGCCTGGTCTGTAAAAACACCGTTCCGGGGCCCGGAGCCAAGGGGATCGGCACCGGCTTCATCCGCAACTATCAGAAGTGGCAGGAACTGTGCGTCAACATGGACACCATCTGCGAAAACAAGCCCGTGGACACCGCCTTCAAGGTCTTCGGTCAGACCTTTGATCTGCCGGTATTTGCCGCTCCTGTCGGCGCAATGACTCTTCATTACGGCGACAAGTACGACGATCTCACCTATAATGACATTTTAGTCTCCGCCTGTGCCGCCGCAGGTATTGCCGCCTTTACCGGAGACGGCACCAATCCTGCCGTAGTAGAAGGTACGGTAAAGGCCATCGCCTCCAGCCACGGACACGGCGTGCCCACCATCAAGCCCTGGAATATGGAGCTGATTCAGCAGAAGATGGAGCTGGTCGCCACGGCGGACCCCTTTGCCGTCGCCATGGACATCGATGCCGCAGGCCTGCCCTTCCTGAAGAATTTGCAGCCCCCTGCCGGCAGCAAAACGGTGGACGAGCTGCGTGAGATTGCGGCCTGGGCAAAAAAGCCGTTCATTCTGAAGGGGATCATGACGGTGGAGGGTGCTAAGAAAGCCCTGAAAGCCGGAGCCAGCGGCATTGTAGTATCCAACCACGGTGGCCGCGTTCTGGACAACTGCCCCGCCACGGCGGAGGTTCTGCCCTCCATTGTAGACGCGGTGGGCGGTAAGTTGACCATCTTCGTGGATGGCGGCATCCGCACCGGCATGGATGTGTTCAAGGCGCTGGCTCTGGGCGCGGACGCAGTGCTCATCGGCCGTCCTTTCGTCACCATGGTGTACGGCGGCGAGGCCGAGGGCGTGCAGATCTATGTAGACAAGCTGAAGGCCGAGCTGAGCGACACTATGGCCATGTGCGGCGCCCACAGTCTATCTGATATCCGGCGGGATATGATTATGACGCCCCGCGATCTTGAAAATCTCTGATCTTCCATGAGCGCAGAAAGCGGCGGCCCCGGAACAAATTCCGGAGCCGCCGCTTTTTATCCCGTTCTCCGCCGTCACACGGTTGTTCCCGCGTCTTTCGCGGTGAAGTACACCTGGTACAGATTTCCGGTGGTGTCGTCGTCAAACTCCTCCAGATAGACGATGGAGAAATCCTGAAGGTCTTCCGGAACCTCAAAAATCAGCAGGCCCGTCCGTTCCTCATCCACCGCCAGATTATACTCCGCCTCCATCTGGTCTCCACTCACAATGGTCTCAATTGGATTGGAAAACGCGTTGTCCTGATCCTCCTTGTCATTCCACTGGGCCTGAAAGTCGGTGTCGAACATAGGGATCGTCTCGTTGAACGTGTTCTTGACCGTCAGTTCCGCCACCAGCAGCTGTCTGCCCGCTTCAGGGGTATATCCCTCATATGTATCACAGGTGAAAACACTATTGACTGTGAAGTCAAAAAACTGATCGTGCATCACATCGCCGATGCGGCCCTCTTCATATTCTTCCCCGCTTCCGCCACAGCCGGTCAGCCCCAGCATCAGGACCAACGCCATCGCCAGAATCCAATTTCTCTTTTTCATTCTCATTAACAAGTCCTCTTTTCTCTCTTCTTCTCTCTATCTCATCGCCCAGCGGTTCCGAACTCGCACCGGCAGGAGAAACAGTGTTCCTCCCCCAGGCGGCCCTCCACGGTATAGGCGTCTCTTTCTCGAAAGCCCCGGAGCGTCAAAGTCTCTCCCAGCGTGGCCTCCCGGCTATAATTCATGTACAGTTCCCGCAGCGGGGCTGCCTGCAAATCCGCAGGCAGGAAATCCCAAACGATGTCGCCGTAATTCCCGCTGTAAACGTGGCCGTTGCCGTCCAGATCGGACCAGCGGATCAGGCGGGTCCCCAGTACCTCCGTTCCCTCCTGCGGCAGGGCGATCCTGCGGCAGTCCGGGCAGTCAATCGGCTTAGGACAGGTGGTCAGAATCTTGCCCGTAAAGCTGGAGGGACGCAGAATCTTTCGCTCCGCCGGATCAACTAAAATCCACTCGCTCTTTGCGCTGACGCACACGTTTCCGCTTTCATCCGTCATCTCATACACCCGGCGCATGTGCGCCCCGTGGACGCCATCCTCCCAGGTCGACACGGTGAGCACCTCCCTGTTTTCGGGCCTGCGGTGAATCCGCAAAGCCATGCGGGACAGCAAAAATACCTGCCCTATGGCGTAAAGCCGCTGATACGTGAGTCCCCGGGCATCGTAGTCAAAGCCCGCCATCGCCGCCATCAGACTTAAAAGCTTTGCCGGTCGGACATTTTTATTCCGGTCACAGTCGGCAAAGGCAAGCTCCACCTCCCGCGCATAGCTGTTCTCCGTCTGCCATTGTTGAAACGCTCTCACAAAATCCTCTCCTTTTTATCCTTGGCCGCTCTCTGATTTTGTTTCTTCCTTCTGCCCCCATCCCTCTTCGGCGCGGGTTTCGACGACTCTCCTGCGGCGCTACGCTCCCGGGCCTGCTTCAGGTAATCCCGGCCCGCTTCCTTGGGGCTGGGGACAAAGACCTGGGCCGCGGTCTGCTTTCTGCCATGGCTTTTCACATAGAAAAAGCCGATGACGGAGAAAATGCCTGCACCGATGAAATTTACCAGCAGATCCTTCATGGTATCAATGAGGCCGATATCCAGATAGCCGCCAAGTCCCAGACTCTTTCCGTTGACGACCACATCGGTGATGTCGGGGATAGTCACCGCCCTGTTGGTTCGCGTGGCGTCTAGCGTCACGGAATGGATCGTGTGGATAATGGTGTCCTTCTGCATGTCTGTCCCAAGAAAGTAGTCGCAGCTAAACTCAAAAAACTCCCACAGCACCCCGCTGGTCATGGAGAAGCAAAACGCCGTCAGCGCCATAAACGCCGGCGACAGATCAAAGGTCAGCCGGGGATCGTCGTTCAGCAGCACCACCATGGAAAAACCCACCGCCGCGGCGAGGAAGCCGTTGAGAACATGCAAAACCGTGTCCCAGAGGGGTATGACAATATAGAACGCGTTGACCTCGCCTAAAATCTCCGACGCAAAGATAAAGCACAGCACAGAGATCTCCAGAGGAGGTGGCAGCTCAATCCGCATCCGCACCTGCACCCAGCTGGGAACATAGAGCAGCAGCAGTGTCAGCGCGCAGAAAAACGCGCTTTCATAGCTGCCCCTCCAGATTTGACGCGCCAGAGTGAAACACACCAGCACCCGAAGAAAAGAAAACACAACGAACGAGCTCTTATGCTCCCGCAGCTCCTTCCGCATGGCTTCCCTGTAATTCCGCCATTCAATCCGCCGGCGCTTTTTCTTTGGATTCATGTTCTTTACCCCCCCCCTCTCTCTGGCTGATCGCAGCCGGCTCCTCCCTACTTCCGTTCACCTCACAGGCGGCCTTACGGGCCAAAATAAAACCGGACAGGATACGCTTGGCCGGCGGGTCCCCCGTCCGTACCCCGTGCGGCGCGGCGCTTTCCGACTCCGGCATAGAATATCAGGATACCACAAAAGCACTCTGCTGACAAGAGTTGGGCGCTCCACGCGCTGGGACCCATCCTTTTCCGGCGCGGAAAAAGATGGGTCCCCAGAAGTAGGAACCGTCTCCCGTCAGGTATTGTGTTTGCCGATCGGCTCCCGCAGCAGCAGCCTTTTTAGCGCCTTGCCGTTAAACGGAATAAGCGGATACAGGTATCCCGGCCCCACCACGGGCCGGTTGGTCACAACCAGCCAAATAATCAGAAGCGTTCCCCCTATCAAGCCCCAAAAATCAAAAGCGGACGACAGAATCAAAAGCAGCATTCTCAAGAGCTTCACCGCGTACCCCATCTCAAAGCTGGGCTGGGAAAATCCGACAATGGACACGGCGGCCATATAGACCAATACCTCCGGAGTCAGCCACTTCGCCTGGACCGCGAAATCCCCCAAAACCAAGGCTCCCAGCATGGAAAACGAATTGGACAGCGCATTGGGCGTGTTGAGGCACGCCAGCTTCAAAAGATCGATCAGGAATTCCACCACCATCAGCTGTGCCAGCAGGGGCAGTGCACAGGGCTCCGGCTTCGCCAAAAAAATCAACCAGTCCGGCATACGGTTAGGTTTGTTTACCAGCAGGTACCACATCGGCGTGATAAACAGGCTCAGCAGCATCATAGTCATCCGCAGGATACGCAGATACGTCCCCACCAAAGGCGGAAAGTAAAAATCGTTGATCTCCTGAGAGTAATCAAAAAGCGTAGTGGGCAGCAGCATCACCGCCGGAGTATTGTCTACCAGCACCACAATGTTCCCCTCCAGAACCGTGGCCGCCGCCGTATCGGGCCGCTCGGTATATCGAATTTTTGGGAAGGGATTATACCATTGCTTTGGGCGGATGGCCTCCGCCAAGCTCTCCTGCCCCATGGAGAGGGAGTGAACGTCGATGCCGTCCAGCTTTCTGCGCAGCTGATCCAATAGCTTATGGTCCACCCGGTCGTCCATATAACACAATACCACGTCCGTCCGACTCCGTCCGCCCACCTTGTGACTTTCCATCGTCAGGTGCGGGTCCCGGATACGGCGGCGCAGCAGCGCCATGTTGGGAACGACAGCCTCTACAAAGCCGTCATGCGCGCCCCGCAGAACCTTCCCGTCCGCGGGTTCATCAACGCTGCGGAGGGGATAGCCTTTTGCGTCCATCAGCGCACCGCCAGAAATGCCCTCCATCAAAAGAAGCGTCTTTCCCAGCAAAACGGAGGTCGCGATGTCCACCAGATCGGACGTTACATTGGTTTCGGAAAATGTGATAAACCGGTCCGCGAAATCCTGCATTTGGGTGAATGCTCTCACCTGTTCAGGACTCAGGGACAGCCAAAATGCCCCCATTCGCTCCAAAATGGCGTCTTGACCATATCCGTCGATCACCCAGATGCGGGCTTTCCGACCGCCGATGATAAGGTCCCGCGAAACCAGATCGCAGTTGCGGCCCACGCCCAGCAGCGTGTTAATGTATCGGACATTGTCGTCGTAATGGTTTGAAAGCTGTTCCATACTGCGCCTCCCTTTCGTGGCTTAGTATGGATTTTGAACGGTAAAGTTATGTAAAAACCGCCGATACGTCAAAAAGATGTGGCTGCTCCTCTCGTACTGCGTACGGGATGGTCTGCCGACCGATTTTTGGAGGATTCGGCTATGCAAGCGGAGGTCCCGGAGCTCTCGCTCCGGGACCTTCTTATCAGCTGTTGATACAAATCTCAATTAAAAAGCATGCTCTTTTACTGGCTCACACCAGCTTTTCAAAATAGTAATAAGTCTCGTCCTCGCCGTTGGGCCGCATACAGGAGGAGAGCATTTTCCGGGACGCCTCGTTCTTTTTAAAACACTTCGCCACGATCCGCGTCAGATGGACGCCGTACAGCCCCCAGTTCGCAGCGGCGGCAAAGGCCTCCGTACCGAAGCCCCAGCCTTTGTATTCTTCCGCAATGCGGCAGCCCAGCTCCGCATCGCCCCGGTAGTTGAAGCGGTAAAGAATCGCCTCGCCGATCAGCTTTCCATCCAGCCGGATGGCGAAATTGACCGCCGCGCAATTGTGGAAATCCCGCTGGGTGACCTCATAAAAGCTCCGCTCCGTCATTGGATTGTCCAATCCCGCCACATCGTCATAACCCCACCAGCGATTCCGCTCCCCGTCCAACACCAGCGCATTGTAAGCGGGGATATCCTCCTCCGTCAGCTCAGATAGGGTAAGCCGCGCCGTCTTCAACTCGGGAATGGCTTTTACATGATACAAAAGCTCATTCTGGGGGGCAAAATGATACTTAGGGGCCAGATGATCCGGTCCGTATTGCAGCTTCGAGGTCCTCAGTCCCATGTCGGCGGCGTCGTCCTCCCGGTTGATCCAGACGGAACCTCCGCCAAAGTGCTGCGCAAACGCCTGCACCATGGTCGGATAGACTCCCACATAGGAATACAGTGCTTTCTCAATGTGTATGATAAGGGTATCACCACACCGCTCCGCCAGCGCAAGGGATATCAATTTGTCCCCATTCAGCATTCCGCCGCAGAGATACCATGGTCTATCCAACTGATCGATCATCCGTTTGGCCAGCTTCAGCTCTCCCGCTGCTCTGGGATCGTCCCCCTTGGCAAACTCTCCGCCATAATCCTCCCAAAACCGGTCAATCAGCGGCACGTCCGCCGCCGTCAGCGGCCTGAACTCCGCGTCCGGGCAGACGGTCCGGAATTTCTTGATATGGTTGCGCTGGCCGGAATACCTCCGTCCGGAAAAGGTCTGCAGATCTTCCGTTTTATACAGATAGTCCTGCCATGTGCGAACATTGCGCACCGCAGCATACGGGTAGCGCTGGAGCAGTTTGGGTGCTTTCGCCTCGGGGACCACAGAGATCACCGGTGGCATTCCATTTTCCATGCACCAGTCCTCTATTGCCGAAAGGGCCGCGTCCTCATCCCCCTCAGGACCGGGGACGGGATAATCAAACACCATCTTTTTTTCCGCCCCGTTGCGGACAATCAGGCAGCCCGCGGCTTCCGTAAAAGCAGGGAGGAGGTGCTCTCCCCACATCAGCTTCGTCCCTGTGGAATATTCACACAGCCCATAATTGCAGTTTTCATAATACCGGCGCAGAAGATCTCCGTGCTCGGCGGTGATCGGCGTAAAATTCAGCATGCACTTAAGTCCTTTCCCGGTTTGCCGGAAGTCGGTTATTCTCCCTGCAAACGCAGTCTTATGGTTTTGTTTGTATATTTTGTTAATTCCGTCACAAATTTATAAAAAGTTTTTGTATACTTTTTACCTCTTCCCCTTGACTTCACACTTTATTCATAGTATATTTTATCGAGAAATCCATTTAAGAAAGAGGGGTTATTTGTGGAAAACGAGAGAGGCAGTTGGGGAAGTAACATTGGCTTCCTGCTGGCGGCAATCGGCTCGGCCGTCGGCCTCGGCAACATTTGGGGCTTTCCATACAAGATGGGTAAATCGGGGGGATTTACCTTCTTGATCGTCTACCTGTTGTTGGCACTTTTTGTGGGCTTCACCATTATGATGGCAGAGCTGGCGCTTGGCCGTAAAACCGGCACCGGACCCATCGGCGCGTACCATGCCGTGTCCAGTCGGTTCAAGTGGATCGGTTGGCTGGCGGTCTTTTCTCCGTTCATCATCATGAGCTTCTATTCCGTGCTGGGCGGCTACTGCATCGAGTACATGGCTCTGAACCTGAGCAATCTGGCCTTCCGGAACCCGGCGATTGCCGGAGGCGACCTATTCGGCGCGATGCTGACAAATCCCTGGGGCTGCGTGGTCTACACTCTGCTGTTCATGATCATCTGCTACCTCATCAACCGCGGCGGCATCTCCGGCGGCATTGAGAAATTCAACAATGTCGGTATGCCCGCCCTGTTCGTGATGCTGGTCATCATCATCATCAAGAGTTTGTCCATGCCGGGCGCCGTCGAGGGCCTGAAGTTCATGTTCGTCCCCGGCTACGCGGTGGCGGGCGGTTTCATTGACTCCGCTCCCAGCCTCGGCACCGTCATCTCCACTGCCGGCGGGCAGATGTTCTTCTCCCTGTCCTTGGCTATGGGCGCCATGATTACCTACGGCTCCTACCTCGATAAGAAGGAGAACCTGGTCAAGAACTCCGGCATCATCGTGATCGCCGATACCACGGTCGCCATTATGGCCGGCATCGCCGTCATCCCCGCCGCCGTGGCCTATGGCATCCAGCAGGGCATTCCCGTGGGCAAGATCGCTCTGGGCGGCCCCAGCCTCCTGTTCGTCACGCTGCAAAACGTGTTCAACAGCATGGGCAGCGTCGGCGCTCTGTTCGGCGTGATCTTCTATCTGCTGGTGCTGATCGCCGCCATCTCCTCCGCCATCTCCCTGGTCGAAGTTATCGCCACGTTCTTCATGGACCGGGCGACCCAGCAGGGCAAAAAGCCCAACCGCCCCAAAACCGTTTTGATCGTCTGCCTCGCGATTATGGTGGAAGCCACTCTCGTGGCTGTGGACGGCCTCGGCTCCAACGGCGTGTGGGTCCCCGGCCAGTCTTTGGGTATCGCCGGCTGGAACGACTGCTGGCTGGACTTCATGGATATGCTCTCCGAGGGTCTTGCAATGCCTTTGGGCGCTTTGCTGATGAGCATTATGATCGGCTGGGAAATCCAGCCCAAGTCCATGCTGGATGAGATCCACTCCGGCTGCGGCACCGGCATCGACGGCTTCTTCGCCCTGTGCATGAAGCTCCTCGCTCCGCTGGGCATGCTCCTGATCCTGTCCGGGCAAATCGCATCCTTCTTCGGAGCGGGTGCCACCAGCATCGGCTATATTGCGGGCATCGTCGTCTGCGTGGTCGGTCTGGCCGCCGCGCTGACCTCTCCCAAGAAGAAAGCGGCGCTCAAAAAATAAAGGCTTTATCTTCCCCCCTGTTATCCTCCCGGAGGGCGTCGCTCGGCGCTCTCCGGGCTTTTTTGCGGTTTAATGACATTAGAATATCACAATTTTCTAAATTGTTAAGATGATATTTACCACAGTGCAAAAATTTCTCACTTCATCAGTCCTTCAGTGCCTTGCTCTCCCAGCGGCGACCCCGGTAGCGCAGGATGAACACAATGCTGCGCGCAACCCAGTCCACAAACATGGCTCCCCACATGCCCAGGACACCCATCTGAAAGGTCTTCGCCATGATGACGCCCAGTACCACCCGGAACGCCCACATGGATGCGGAGGATACAATCATGGTAAACCGGGTGTCGCCTGCGGCCCGGAGTGTCTGCGGCAGCTGAAAAGCCACGGGCCAGATCAGGATGCCGATGCCGCCGTGCAGCAGCAAAAGAATGCGTGCATAATCCGTAGCCACCGCAGAGAGATCGTAAAGCCGCAGCAGCAACGGCAGCAGCGCAAAAATCAGCAGGTTTGTCGCCAGCATGGCCGCATACCCCCAGCGCATCAGCTTGCGGGTATAGGTCCGGGCATCGGAGAACTCTCCCGCTCCCACACAGCGGGATACCACCGTGACCATTCCCAGCCCAATGGACTGGGGGGCCAGAATCTGAAAGCTTGCAATCGTGTTGGCAATGGCGTTGGCCGCCACGGACGCAGTGCCGAAGGCGGTGACCACCGAGAGCAGCAACAGCTTTCCCAGTTGGAACATGCTGCCCTCCACCCCGTTGGGCACACCCAGCAGGAGGATGTTTTTCACGATGGCCTTTTCGTGGCGGAAGGAAAACTTCTCCGGCAGATGGAGTGGAAGGGAGGGCCTTCTCAGCAGGACGACCATCGCCACCGCCGCCACCGCCCGGGATATCAAAGTCGGGATGGCAACGCCCTCCACGCCCCGGTGAAAGCCGAAAATCAGCACGCCGTTGCCCACCACGTTGATCACATTCATCCACAGGGATACCCACATGGAAATTTTAGAGTTTCCCATCACCCGGAACAGTGCCGCTCCGGCACAGTAGATGGCAAGAAACACCGTGGACGCCTCCACGATCAGGTAGTAGGTATTGGCGTATGCCGCCACGTCTGCTTCGATCTGTCCGAAGACCACACCGAGCACAAAGGTGCGGATGCAGTAGAGCAGTACGGTGATGCCCACGGCGCACTCCCCCATGAACAGCAGAAGCTGAGCGCCTGCGCGGTTGGCCTTTTCCATCTCCCTGCGCCCCATGTACTGCCCCGCCACCACCGCGCCGCCGGTGGCCAGCGCGGAAAACATACTGACCAGCAGCACATTCACCGCGTCCACCAGAGATACGGCGGAAACCGCCGCCTCGCCCACCCGGGCTACCATCAGCGAATCCGCAAGGCCCACCGTAATCGCCAGCAGCTGTTCCACTACCAGCGGGACGATCAGCTTTCGTAAGTCCAAATTTGAAAATCTTGTTGAAACCATGCCACCCATTTTGTATCTTCTCTCTAACTATTTAAAAGTCTATTCCCGCCGGATTAAGTTCCCTCAGCGGCGGGGCTGAAAGTCCCGGGGGCTGGCGTGGAACGTGGCGCGGAAGGCCCGCAAAAACGCGGAATAGTCCCCAAAGCCCGCCTGTTCCGCCGCCTTCATCACCGGCGCCCCCTGCCGCAGCAGCTCTCCCGCCAGCAGCAGCCGTTTCTGACTGATATACTGGTGGACGGTGTAGCCTGTAACCTCCTTGAATCGGTGCATCAGGTAGTACCGACTCAGAAAAAACCGCTCCGCCAGCGCGTCCACCGTCAGCGGCTGCTCTAAATTGCCGGAAATATATCGCAGAATCTCCTCGATTTTCGGATCTGAGCGGTAGGCGTCCTTATCCCGCTCCGCCGTCCGGTCTCGCAGACTGTCCCGATTCACGCCGATCAAAAGTTGCTGGCAGCAGATGTCCGCCATCCGCTTGCTGCCGTACTCCTGAGACCGAAGCGCCTCCTCCAGTTCCTGAAACCGACGCATATAATAGGGTCTGCGCTCCCTGTCCGTCCGCAGGAGATGAAACCCCCGCCGGCAGGCCAGGTCAAAGCAGGCGGACAAGGGCTCTCCAGGGTCGCTCCTTCGGTCCATCCACTCCCGCCCCAGCCATAGTACCATCCGCTCATAAGGCTCCGCCGGATCAATCACCGCCCGGTGGATCTGGTTGCGCGGCACCAGCAGCAAATCCCACGGACGAAGAAAATAGGTCACGCCCTCCACCATATAGGTCACCTTGCCGCTCAGCAGAAGAATGATCTTGTCAAATTCGTGATAGTGGTACTCCAATGTCTTCGTGCTGGTGTCCCTCAGGTGAAACAGGCGAAAATTCTCCAAAAGATATCCCCGTTTATCCGCTTCCAGTCCCTCCGGCATTGCCCGTTCCCCCCTCCGGTTATAATTCCAGTGCGATACTCCATCGCCTCGTCCCCATGGGGTAGGCGACGGACGCGCTTATAAAGGCAGCGTTAAAACTGCCTTTGTTATCATACCGCACCTTTTGCTTGCCCGCAACCACAATTATGCCAAAGCGCTGCAATTTAATGCGGCATCTTTTTTTGATTCTCACATAGAGGTCACCGTTGAATCCGGAGACGGTGTCTGCTATACTAATAAAATACGGACAAAATGAACAGGAGTGGTCATATGAGCCGCGCGGACGAGTTATTTCTTCAAAACTGCCGGGACATTCTGCAAAACGGCGTCTGGGACACGGACCAGCAGGTCCGGCCTCATTGGGAGGACGGGACTCCCGCCCATACCATCAAAAAATTCGGCATTGTAAACCGCTATGATCTCTCCGCCGAGTTCCCCATTTTGACGCTACGGCGCACCTACTGGAAGACGGCGGTGGACGAGCTTTTGTGGATCTGGCAGAAGAAGTCCAACAATGTCCGCGACCTGAACGCCAAGATCTGGGACCAGTGGGCCGATGAGACCGGGTCCATTGGGAAGGCCTACGGCTATCAGTTGGGTGTAAAGCACCAGTACCCTGAGGGAGAATTTGACCAAGTGGACCGAGTGCTGTACGATCTGAAGCACAATCCCGCCAGCCGCCGGATTCTGACAAATATTTACAATTTTCAGGATCTTCACGAAATGCACCTATACCCCTGCGCATACTCCATGACCTTCAACGTCTCCGACCGCACGCTGAATGCCATTTTGAACCAGCGCAGTCAGGACATGCTGGCCGCCAACAACTGGAATGTGGTACAGTATGCCGCTCTGGTCCATATGCTGGCGCAGGTCTCCGGCCTGAAGGCCGGGGAACTGGTCCACGTCATCGCGGATGCCCACATCTATGACCGTCACATCCCCATTATCGAAGAAATGCTGACGCAGGTGGCCACAGCCGCTCCGCGTTTTCTCTTGGACCCGTCAGTCACGGATTTTTATCAGTTCACCCGGGACAGCTTCAAACTGGAGGGGTATGTCCCCGCCCCCTTTGAGGCAAAAATCCCCATTGCTATTTGAAAGGGAGGCTTTTTCATGAACGCGATCTTATCCGCAGCGCAGGACTGGGCCATTGGGAAAGACAATCAGCTGCTGTTCCACCTGAAAGAGGACATGCGGCGCTTCCGTGTTCTCACGACCGGTGGAACGGTCATTATGGGCCGCCGGACGCTGGAATCCCTTCCCGCAGGAAAGCCGCTGCCCAACCGGCGCAACATCGTCGTCACCCACGACATGCAGTTCATCCGGGAGGGCGCGGAGATCGCCCACTGTGTAGACGCCGCTCTGCGTATGGTGGATGCCGCCGCAGACGATGTGTGGGTTATAGGGGGCGGAAGTATTTACGCATCCATGCTCTCCCGGTGCAAAAAAGTTTTCTTGACCCGCGTGGACTCCGTGGTCGAGGGCGCGGACACGTTCTTTCCCAATCTGGATAAACTGTCCTGCTGGAAAATCGTCACCCAGTCGGAGCCCATCGTAGAGGACGGGATATCCTATCGGTTTTTGGAGTATCTCAACCGAAACCTCTGAGCTTTTTGCCTCCGGGTCGGTCTCCGCTGCGCTAAGCACCCCGCCCCAGACCGGAAAATCGCGTATAGGAAACGGGTCTCCCTGCGGGGAGACCCGTTTTTGCATCAAGCAGAGCATCGATTACACATCGCCGCAGTGCCTTGCCAATTGGGCTGTAAACGATTATAATAGAGGAAAAATTTTGGAAAAGGAGGCGGTCTTTCTGGCGGAGCTGAATACCGACGTGCAGTTCATCCGGGGCATCGGCGGCCAGCGGGCCAAAGCTTTGGAAAAGCTGGGCATCCGCACCCTGCGCGATCTGATCTCCTACTTTCCTCGGACCTACGACGACCGGACGCAGGCAAGGCACATTCTGGACCTCCAGCCGGGCGAAACCGCCTGCGTGGAGGCGATGGTCACCGCGGCTCCCACCCTCTCCCGCGTCCGCAAGGGGCTGGAGCTGGTGAAGCTGCGGGCGGTGGACGACTCCGGCACTCTGGACGTGACGTTTTTTAATCAGGCGTGGCTGAAAAACAGTCTGAAAGCGGGCGAGACCTATATTTTTTACGGCAAGGCGGAGGGAAATCTTCTCCGCCGCCAGATGGCGAATCCCGTGGTGGAGCCTCTGGGCCGCGGAGAGCAGACAGGCCGCATCGTCCCCGTCTACCCGCTCACCGCCGGAGTGAGCCAGCTCATTTTGTCCCGCTCCATCCGGCAGGGACTGGACGCCTGCGCGGACATCCTGCCGGATGTGCTGCCCGACTCTGTGCGGCAGGCGCACCAGCTCTGCCGCATCGGCTTTGCATATGAAAACATCCATTTCCCCGCCTCTGCCGAGGCGCTGGACCTTGCCCGGCGGCGGCTGGCATTTGAGGAGCTGTTTTTGTTCACCATCGGCCTGCGGCGTCTCCGTTCCCGCCGGGACGAGGTGCGGACAATTCCTTGCCGCGAGGTGGACATGGCGGCGTTTTACAACGCCCTCCCCTTTATGCTCACCGCCGCCCAGCGGCGCTGCGTGGAGGAAGCTCTGGGCGACATGCGCTCCGGAAAGCCAATGAACCGACTGTGTCAGGGGGATGTAGGCTCCGGAAAAACCATGGTGGCGGCCGCATGCGTATACTTCTGCGTGAAAAACAGCCGTCAGGCGGCGCTGATGGCCCCCACGGAAATTCTGGCCCAGCAGCACTATGCCGGACTTGCCCCCATGATGGAAAAGCTCGGCGTGCGCTGCGCTCTGCTGACCGGCTCCATGTCCGCCAAGACAAAGCGGACCATCTCCGACCAGCTGGCCACTGGCGAAATTGATTTTGTCATCGGTACCCACGCGCTGATCTCAGGCGGAGTGGAATATCAGGATCTGGGGCTGGTGGTGACGGATGAGCAGCACCGCTTCGGCGTTGGACAGCGGGCTGCGCTGGCATCCAAGGGAGACAGTCCCCACATGCT
Source organism: Oscillibacter sp. (assembly GCF_040505565.1). Lineage (GTDB taxonomy): Bacteria > Bacillota > Clostridia > Oscillospirales > Oscillospiraceae > Oscillibacter. Next base: position 89,963 of record NZ_JBEUWZ010000015.1, read on the forward strand.
GGTCATGTCCGCCACGCCCATCCCCCGGACATTGGCTCTGATTTTATACGGCGATCTGGACGTGTCCATTCTTGACGAGCTGCCTCCCGGACGGCAGCAGATCGGCACCTCCGCTGTCTCCGGCGGCTACCGCCGGCGGCTGTATGCCTTTCTCCGCAGGCAGGCGGAGGAGGGACGGCAGTGCTATATCGTCTGCCCGGAGGTATCGGAAAATGAAGACGCGCCGGACGAGCGCAAGGCTGTCACCGAGTACGCCAAAAAGCTCCAGACAGAGGTCTTTCCCGACCTGCGGGTGGCGTTTGTTCACGGAAAGATGAAAGCGCGTGAAAAGGAGGCGGTCATGTCCGCCTTTGCCGCCGGTGAGACGGACATTCTGGTGTCCACCACGGTGATCGAGGTGGGTGTGGACGTACCCAACGCCACGGTGATGGTGGTGGAAAATGCGGAGCGGTTCGGTCTCAGTCAGCTTCACCAGCTCCGGGGACGGGTTGGCCGGGGGAGTCATAAGTCCTACTGCGTTCTGATCTCCGACAGCAAAAACGAGGAGACCCGCCAGCGCCTTCGGATCATGACCCAAACCGGCGACGGGTTCAAAATTGCCGAGGAGGACCTGCGTCTGCGCGGCCCCGGGGACTTTTTCGGCCTGCGGCAGCACGGTCTGCCGGGGCTTCGGATTGCGGACCTGGGCTGCGATGCGGCGCTTTTAAAGGAGGCGCAGTCCGCCGCGGATGCGCTCCTTGCGGAAGACCCGAAGCTCTCCGCCTGTCCCGCCACGGCGGCGCGGGTGGCGGAGCTGTTCGCGCAAAACGCGGAAACTCTCAACTGAGCTCGCTGAAAAGCCTCCTACCGGTACGGTGCTATTCCGATCAGGCGTATTCTGTCACGGCCCGGCGGCTAAAGGCAGCAAGAAAATTTATGCTTGAAGAAAGGTAGTAAAATATGAAGAAGGTAATTCTGGGTTCATTTCTGTTTTTAACCGGATTCCTATCCATTGCAGTGCTTCTGGCAGGTTCCATGAGCAACGATTGGACAATAGACGGGCAGCATTCGACTTTATGGAACTTATCTCAATATGGACTTACGCCCGCCCTTTACATGTTTGCTATTATTGCGATCATTGGGTTAATTGTTGCCACAAGCGGATTGCTGGATAACGGGCAGTAAAGGTTACGGGCATAACACAAAACCGGGGCTCCATCGTCTTCATGAGACGATGGAGCCCTGTGACTTTTTCACTTCCAAGAAAACCAAAGAGGCGCTCAGTTCCGTGCCTCTCCGACAGCCGGGAACGACAGGACAAAGGTGCTGCCCTTCCCCAACTCGCTGCGCAGCGACACACTGGCGCCCAAATACGCCGCGCCGTGCTTCACGATGGAAAGGCCCAGGCCCGTGCCGCCCCGGGAATGGCTTTTATCCACCCGGTAGAACCGCTCAAACACCCGATCCCGCGCCTCGGGGGGAATCCCCACGCCGGTATCCTCCACGGTGAGGCGCGCGCCCTCGCCGGTGTCCTCCACCGTCACGGCAACGCTGCCGCCCTCCCGATTGTATGCCACGGCATTGTCGCACAGGTTATAGAGGATCTCCTCCAGAATCTGGGGCACGCCGCTGACCATGGCCGGGCCGCCCTTCAGCGTCAATTCCAGCTTTCGCTTCTCCGCGGCGGGGCGCACCTGGTTCAGCACGTTCCCCGCCAGACGGTACAGATCCACCTGTTCCCAGGGGCCCTCCGCGCCGCCCTCATCCAGGCGGGAGAGCTTGATGATGTCGTTCACCAGCTCGATCAGGCGTCCCGCCTCCCGGTGGATATTTCCCGCAAAGTGGGACACATCCTCCGGTTTCACCGTGCCGTTTTCCAGAATCTCCGCCGTACCGGAGATAGCAGTCAGCGGTGTTTTCAGCTCATGGGAGACATTGGCGGTAAACTCCCGCCGCAGGCTCTCCCGCTGCTCCCGCTCCGTCACATCCAGAATCACCAACACAGCGCCGCCCAGATGTCCGTCCTGCATCACAGGGCTGGCGATGATTTGCCGGCAGAGGTTTTCCCGATGCACCATCCGCTCGCTGCGGCGGCCCGCCAGGGCCTCCTCCACGCAGCGGCGGAACCCCTCCTCCCGGCTGAGGACGAAGGCGCTGGTCTCACCGGGGGTGGGTACGCAGCTTGTTTCCAAAAGACGCAGCGCCGCGGAATTGTTACTCAGCACCCGGGTGCGAATGTCCAGAACCAGAAACCCCTCACTCATGTTCTCGGTGATGGCGGAAAATTCCTCCTGGCGGCGGCGCAGCTGTTCCATCTGCTGGTGAATCTCATGGCTTTGCATCCGCAGGCGCGCCAAAAGAGGCGTCAGCTCATCGTAAAAGTCTTCGGATACGCCGCTGGGATTGCTCAGATCCAGCTCATTGATGGGCCGGACAATGCTTTTAGACAGGCGGGAAGCCAGAAACGCCGCCAGGAACAGCGCCGCGGCGACCACCAGCAGGATCGGCTGCACCGCTTGCAGTGCCAGTACCCAGACGGAGTACCGGGTGCTGGATGCCCGAACCACGGTGCCGTCGTCCAGCCGGACGGCGCAGTAGATAGCAGTTTGTCCCAAGGTGTCCGACCAGCGGACGGCGGTGCCCTTGCCCAGAGTCATGGCCTGCTTGATCTCCTCCCGAGAACCGTGGTTTTCCATGGTGGCGGCATCCTGCCAGTTGTCATAGAGAACCGTGCCATCCCGGCCCACCCAGGTCACGCGGCTGGAAATGTTCAGCCCGTCAAAATACTTCATGCCGCCAAGACTGACCCCGCGGGCAATGGTAACGGCCTGTTGGTTCAGATCCGCCTCCGTCCGGCTTTCAAAGTAGCCGTGAAGTACGCCTATGATCAGCGTCAGCGCTGCCAGCAGTGCCGCCAGCGACACGACGAGAATTGCGTGAAAAATTCGTTTTGTCATTCCGTCTCTCCGATTTTATAGCCATAGCCCCGGACGGTCTCGATACACTCTCCCTCATCTCCCAGCTTCTGGCGCAGGGTGCGGACATGGACGTCCACGGTCCGGGTCTCCCCGGTGAAGGCGTATCCCCATACGCTCTCGATGAGCTGTTCCCGGGAAAAGACCTTTCCCCTGTTGCGGATCAAAAGGCAGAGCATCTCGTATTCCTTCTGGGTCAGGGCCACGTCCCGCTCCCCCACGCGGACGATGTGCTTGGCGGGAATCACCGTCAAGTCACCCGCGCGGAACTGTTCCTCCTCCGTCTCCGTCCGGCGCAGCAACGCCCGGATGCGGGAGAGAAGCTCCATCATGCCGAAGGGCTTGGCCACGTAGTCGTCCGCCCCGCCGTCCAGCCCCAGAACCTTGTCGTACTCCGTGGATTTGGCGGTCAGGAGGATAATGGGCAGACGGGCGGTTTTTCCGTCTGCCCGCAGCTTTTTCAAAATAGTGAGGCCGTCCTCCTCCGGGAGCATCACATCCAGCAGCAGCAGGGCGGGTGGTGTCTCGGCGCAGGCCTCCCAAAACGCAGAGGGCCGTTCAAAGCCCCTTGCTTCCATGCCCTGGCTGTTCAGTGTGTAAATCACAAAGTCCCGGATACTGTCGTCGTCTTCCAGTAGATAGATCATCGTCGGCCCCTCCTGAAAAAATGGACTGCCGGATTTCTCCGGCGCTAATTATTGTTTTTGTGGACCCCCGTCAGGGAATACTCCACCCACTCAGCAACATTGGTGGCGTGGTCGCCGATCCGCTCAAAATACTTGGCCACCATCAAAAGATCCAGCGCCAGCTCGCCTTTGGAGCTATCGGTGGAAATCAGGCTGATGATCTCCTTTTTCACGTCTAAAAACAGGGCGTCCACCTTGTCGTCCGCCACACAGACGGAGCGGGCCAGTTCCAGGTCTCGCTTTACAAAGGAGTCCACGCTGTCCGTCACCATGGCGATGGTGGCCCGGGCCATATCCCCGATATGGGTCCTGCCGGTATCGGATGCGTCGGCCACATAGCTGCTCAGTTCCGCGATGTCCGCCGCCTGGTCACCGATACGCTCCAGATCGGAGATCATTTTCAGCGCTGAGGATATCTCCCGCAGATCCTTTGCTACCGGCTGCTGACGCAGCAGCAGCTGCAGACATAGCCGCTCCACGTCGCTCTCCGCCTGATCGATTTCCTCCTCCGCCGCTCTGGCCTTGTCCGCCAGCGCCGCGTCCTGCTCCAAAAGCGCTTTCGCCGCGGCGGAGATGGCGTCCTCGCACAGGGCGCCCATGCGAATCAGTTCCAGATGGAGTTGTTCCAGCTGTTCGTCAAAATGTGTTCTCATGCTTCAAGCCCCCTTAACCAAATCTGCCGGTGATGTAGTCCTCTGTGCGTTTGTCCGTGGGACTGGAGAACATCTGCTCCGTGCCGCCGAATTCCACCAGCTCTCCCAGCAGGAAGAAAGCGGTCTTATCGGAAACACGGGCAGCTTGCTGCATGTTGTGGGTCACCATGACCACAGTATACCTGTTTTTCAACTCCACCGCAAGCTCCTCGATTTTTGATGTGGAGATGGGGTCCAGCGCGCTGGTGGACTCATCCATCAGCAGCACCTCCGGCTCCACCGCCAGCGCCCGGGCAATGCACAGCCTCTGCTGCTGGCCGCCGGAGAGACCCAGAGCGGAGGTCTTCAGTCGGTCCTTTACTTCCTCCCAGATGGCGGCCGCCCGGAGCGAGTTCTCCACGATCTCGTCCAGCTTCACTCGGCTGCGGATGCCGTGGGTCTTGGGACCGTATGCCACATTGTCGTAAATGCTCATAGGAAACGGGTTGGCCTTCTGAAAAACCATGCCGATCCGGCGCCGGAGCCCCGTCACGTCCACCGCCGGGTCATAGATATTCTGATCCTGAAAACTTACCTCCCCGGTGATACGCACGCCGGGAATCAGATCGTTCATACGGTTCAGCGTCTTCAAAAATGTGGACTTTCCGCAGCCGGAGGGACCGATCAGGGCCGTGATTTCGTTGGCAGGAATCTCCGCGTTGATGGAGTACAGTGCCTGATGGTCGCCGTACCACAGGTTCAGGTCTTTAATCGAGAGGATCGAGTCCATGACTTCACTTCCTTGTCTGTTTCAGGCCGCCGGGGCGGTCTTTAAAATATGGGGGGACGTTTGGTCCGCGTCCGATTCACGGCGCGCGGCCATCTTTCCGGCGGCGCGCAAACAAAAGCGCAGGCAGTTTACAGCCTTTTCAGTCTCCGGCCCGCTATGCCGGCAGTCAGATTGATCACCAGCGTCAGCAGCAGCAAGATCGTGGCAATGGCAAAGGCCACCGCCGTCTCACCCCGTTCGCTGGCATAGACGTAGAGCGCCACGGTCAGTGTGGCGGAGGACGAGTGGAGGGCGGTCATAAAGTCGTTCAGCACCAGTCCGAATCCGGCGGTGTACAGCAGGGCAGCGCTCTCGCCCACAATGCGGCCTATGGCCAGGATGCAGCCGGTTACGATACCGTCCACCGCGCCGGGAAGCACCACGGTGCGGACCATGTGCCACTTGCCGGAACCCAAAGCCAGCGCGCCCTCCCGATAGGCTTGAGGAACGGTTTTCAGACTTTCCTGCGTCGTGCGGACAATGGTGGGCAGGATCATGATGACCAGCGTCAATCCGCCCGCCAAAATGCCGTTTTGCAGATTCATGAACTGCACGAAAATCAGCATGCCCACCAGGCCGTAAATAATGGAGGGGATCCCCGCCAGAGACTCGGTGGCGAATTCGATCACGGCCACCAGCCTGTGGCTGGTAGCATACTCCGTCAGATAGATCGCCGCGCCCACGCCGATGGGGAGGACGATCACCATCGCCACCAGAATGATATACAGCGTGTTGGCGATGTTGGGAAAAATGCCGATGGTGTTTTTCAGGTAGCTGCTCTGACCACTGAGCAGCGGCCAGGTCAAATTCGGCACGCCCCGGAAAAAGATATAGCCGAGCATGAATATCAGCAGCGCACAGGTGACGCCGCCGGCCAGCCACAGCAAAGTGCGCATGGTTCGGTCATAGGCCCGGCGGGGAGCGGATAGCTTTTCCATGGCTCAGCCCTCCTTTTTCCGCTTGATGAACAGGTTCAACAGCGCGTTAATCAGCATAATAAACAGGAACAGCACCAGTCCAATGGAAAACAGCGCCTGCTGATACAGGCTTCCCACGGCGGCATAGCTCATACCGGAGGTGATGGCCGTGGTCAGGAAGCGGACGCCGGTCAAAAGGCTCGGCATATTGGATACGTTGCCCGCCACCATTACGATGGCCATGGCCTCGCCGATGGCGCGGCCCACACCCAGCACCACCGCAGCGGCCACACCGCTGCGGGCGGCGGGAAGGGTGACGCGGAAGAGTGTCTCCATCTCTGTGGCCCCCAGGGCCAGAGACGCCTCCTCGTATTCTCTGGGCACGGCATTGATCGCCGTCTCCGACACGTTGACGATGGAGGGCAGGATCATGATCGCCAGCACCACGACGGCCGCCAGCAGGCAGGCGCCGGAGCTGAGCTGAAACGCCTTTTGAATAGCGGGGACCAGCACGATCATACCCACCAGACCGTATACCACCGACGGGATACCTGCCAGCAGCTCCACCGCCCCATGAATGATCTTTGCCACCTTTGGAGGAGCGACCTTGGAGAGGAACAAGGCCGTGAACAGTCCCACAGGGACGCCGATCAGAATTGCCCCGGCAGTGCCGTACACAGAGGTGAGAATGAAGGGCAGAATTCCGAACGACGGATCCCGCGTGGTGGCGGTGGGCTCCCAGACCTCTCCGGAGAGGAAGTTCCAAAGGCCGATCTGGCGGATCGCGGGAACGCCGGAAACAATCAGGTAAACGCTGATGACCAGCACAAACCCCACAGCCAAGATGCCGCACAGCAGAAACAGCGCATGCATCACGACCTCCAGCGGCTTTTGCCCGCCGACCTTCCTCAGCGTGCGGCGGGGCGCCGCGGCGGCATCAGCCACGCACTCCTGAGAGAAAGCGGCCGTATTTTTAAGTGAACCGTATTCCAAAATGCGCTCCTTTCCAAACCGACAGTCCCCGCTCACGGTGAGCGGGGGTATGTCGGCAGAGGGTAAATCGTAAGCGAATTCTTACTTCGCGACAGGCACGGCGCCGGCAGCCTTGATGAGGTCGTTGGCGGCGGTGGAGGTGGCGAAGTCGAAGAAGGCCTGAGCCGCAGCAGAGAGTGTCGCGCCGTCCTTGGTCACCAGGACGAAGGGACGCTGAATGGCATAGGTACTGTCCAGAACCGTCGCTTCGGTGCAGGCAACCCCGCCCACTGTGACGGCCTTGATGCCGTCCTGGCCCTCGACTGCGGAGAGAGAAGCATAGCCGATGGCGTTGGGGTTACCCTTCACGGCCTCGATGACCGCGCCGGTGGAGGTCAGCTCCTGAGAGAGGACGCAGGCGTCGGCGGTTTTCGTAATGGACTCAAAGCCGTCGCGGGTACCGGATCCGGATTCACGGCCGATTGCCGCCACAGCGCCCGCGTCGCCGCCCACGGCGGACCAGTCGGTGACCGCGCCGGTGAAGAGCTTGGCAATCTGGTCGACGCTCAGATCGGCCACCTTGCTCTTGGCGTTGACTATGACGGCAATGCCGTCCAGAGCCACCGTCGTGGCGGTGAGGCCGGTCTCCTCCGCTTTCAGTGCGCGGGAGGCAAGCCCTATGTCACAGGTGCCGTTGCTGACGGCCTCGATACCCGCGCCGGAGCCGGTGGGGTCATAGCTGACGGTGACGCCGGAATTGTCTGCCATGAACTGCTCGCTGAGAGCTCCGATCACCTTTTCCATGGAGGTAGAACCGTTGGTGGATACTGTGCCGCTCAAAGCGGGGACGGTCGGGGGAGTCTGGGCGCCGGATGCAGCCGGGGCGGAGTTGCTGCTGCCGCAGCCGGCCAGCAGGGCGGCGGTCATCCCCAGTGCAAGAAACACGCTCATCGCTTTTTTCATCTTAATAATCTCCTTTGATTTTTCATGAATTGTTTTGATAGTTCCTTGATGTGTTTTCAGTATACCTTTTCCAATATAAAAACCGTTACCACGACTGTGTAAAGTATTTGTAAAATCCGTTTCAGCAATACCAATTGATTGTAAAGTAACCTGTGTTGCAGTTCTGAAGCGCAAGCATCAGTAGGACAAAAGGGCTATCTTTTTCAAGTGATCGGAGTGGTACAAAAGCAGATGTTAAAACCGGCATCCGTTTTCTATTTTCCTAGGTTCCTTACTGTTTTTCACAAATTTTATAATTTAACAACCATTCGCATCGAACTTCGAACCCGGTTTATCGATAGGGTTATCGTGTCAAGGATGACACGCTGACGGAATACTATAGCTTGGGGCCAGGGGCCCCACGGCTCCCGACCCCGTGCGAAAGGAGCATTTATGGATATTAGTTCTCTTGGCATCGCGGCAGTGGCCGCTATCACAACCATTTGCTATCTGGTGGGCCTTGCGGTCAAGGCCACACCATGCAACAACGACAAATATATCCCCATCGCATGTGGCGCTGTGGGCGGTATTCTGGGCCTTGTGGCGCTGTATACCGGCCTTCCAAACTTTCCCGCCACCGACCCGCTGACGGCGATTGCCGTGGGTATTGTGAGCGGCCTTGCGGCGACCGGCGTTAATCAGGCGGTAAAGCAGTTGAGCGGAGGCAAATAAATGGCGGGCGAACAAATGACGAACGATGAAAAGCGGGCAAACGTCCTTAAATGGGCAGAGTCCCAGCTGGGCGTGATCGAGTACCCGTCCGGCTCCAACAAGGTCAAATACAATGATTGGTTCTATGGCGCCGCCGGACACAATTACGCCTGGTGCATGGCGTTTGTGCAGTGGGTGTTTGCCAGGGCCAACCTGCCGCTGCCTGTTAAAACGGCGAGCTGCACCGATCTTGCCGATTACGCAAAAAAGCATAAGCAGTGGGTCACAGGCAATTATAAACCCGGCGACATTCTCTTTATGCACTGGGGGAAAAATGACGCGATCACGGAACACGTGGGCATCGTCGTGTCCGTAAGGGACAGAGTGGTGGTCACGTACGAGGGCAACACGTCCCTTGCGTCTCAGGTCAACGGTGGTTGCGTGATGGAGCGCAACCGGGCGTATGCCAATATCACCGGGGCGTATCGGCCCTGGTACAACGTGTAAACCAAGAAACCTGGCGGGGCAGTGCCCCGCCAGGTTTCTTTATCGAGAGATGGATACAAGCAGCGGCGTGAAGACCGACGGCAGCCCCGGGTATGTGGTGGATGGCTTGAACGGTAAGATACTGATGCACGAACTCTTTCAATACGACATGGAACGTGATATAATGATAACTGATGATAGCGCGCGTTGAGGTCCCGTCCGGAGCCGGAGAGCAGGCAGATGATCGGCCTTGCCGACTGCAAGGTAACGGAGCACGATGCCCATACTGAACATCAAGGAAAGGAAACTATTAATTTGCTTAAAATTGAAGGTCTGAAGCAGCGGCCCGGGCGTGGGCCCCGTGATCTGGTGCGGGAGGCCGCCCGCCTTCTGCGGGTCGGTGAAAACGATATAAAATCCATTCATGTCCTGCGCCGAAGCGTGGACGCCCGGGAGGACGTGGAACTGGTATACACCGTGGCGGTGGACGCGGCGGAGGAGGAAAAGGTCTTGCGCCGCAGCCACAACAAAAAGGTATCTCGTTATGTCCCGGCCCCGGACTATGCTCTGCCGAAACCGGCGGCTCCGCCGGAGCTTTCGCCGGTGGTGGTGGGCGCGGGACCGGCGGGGCTGTTTGCCGCGCTGGTGCTGGCAAAGGCCGGGGCAAAGCCCATCCTTCTGGAACGGGGCAAAACCGTGGAGCAGCGTCAGGCGGATGTGGGACGGTTCTGGCAAACCGGAGAACTGGACGTCCGCTCCAACGTGCAGTTTGGAGAGGGCGGCGCGGGAGCGTTTTCCGACGGAAAGCTGAATACCGGCACCAAGGACCCCCGTCACCGCTTTATTCTGGAGGAGCTGGTCTCCTGCGGCGCGCCGGAGGACATTTTGATTGACGCAAAGCCCCATGTGGGAACGGACATGCTCCACATCGCGCTGAAAAACCTGCGCAAGGAGCTGCTGAGTCTGGGGACGGACATCCGGTTCGAGTCCCGGCTGACGGGACTCCGGACGGAAAACGGAGGCCTCGCCGGAATTACCGTGGAGGGGCCGGAGGGCGTGTATGCACTTCCCTGCCGCCAGCTTGTTCTGGCGGTGGGGCACTCCGCCCGGGATACCTTTGAAATGCTCCATGCCGCAAAGGTCCCCATGGAGGCGAAGCCCTTTGCCGTGGGCGTGCGCATTGAGCATTTACAGGCGGACATGGATGCGGTACAATATAAAAAATATGCGGGCCACCCCGGCCTGCCCGCCTCCACCTATAAGCTCTCCTGCCATCTGCCCGACGGTCGGGCGGCGTATTCCTTCTGTGTCTGCCCCGGGGGCGAGGTGGTGGCCGCCGCGTCGGAGGAAAATCGGGTGGTCACCAACGGCATGAGCCGCTTCGCCCGAGACGGGAAGAACATCAACGGCGGTTTTTTGGTCAATGTGACGCCGGAGGATTTCGGCGGAGACGGCCCGCTGGCGGGCGTGGAGTTCCAACAAAAGCTTGAGGACGCCGCGTTCCGTCTGGGCGGCGGCGGTTACAGCGCCCCAGCCCAGCGGGTGGAGGACTTTCTTGAAAACCGTCCGTCAACCGGTCCCGGAAGCGTAACGCCCACGTATCGCCCCGGCGTGAAATGGACAAACCTGCGGGAATGTCTGCCGGATTTCGTATGCGACACGCTGGCACAGGCGCTCCCGGTTCTTGACCAAAAGCTCCGGGGCTACGCCGCACCGGACGCGGTTTTGACGGCGGTGGAGAGCCGCAGCTCCTCCCCCGTCCGTATTCCCCGCGACGAAGCGGGACAGAGTACACTTCGGGGCCTGTACCCCTGCGGCGAGGGAGCCGGGTACGCCGGAGGCATCCTCTCCGCCGCCGCGGACGGCATGCGGTGCGCTGAAAAAATCATACAAACGCTGTAACAGCTATCTTAAAATACAGGAGGAATTGAAATGAGCCATACTGTTTGCGTCGTCAATGAATTCATCTCGGAGAACCACAAAAAGCAGATCAACGCCGTGGCGGAAAAGCACGGATTTTCCGTCCGCTACTATCAGACCAAGGAGGACGCCGCCGGGCAAATTGCGGACTGCGAAGTGTTGTTCGGACACTGGCGGTCACTTTTGAAGGAGGCGCCCGATCTGAAATGGTATTGCTGCTCCTATGCGGGCGTGGACCCCTATCAGCCGCCGTTCCGGTTTCCCGAGGGCGTGATGCTCACCAATTCCTCCGGGGCTTACGGCGTGACCATCGCGGAGCACATTCTGATGGTAACGCTGATGCTTCAGCGGAAAATGCCGGACTACACAAAGGTCATCCAAAGTCATGGCTGGACCAACGACCTGCCCATCCGCTCCATTCAGGGCAGCCGTTTGACACTGCTGGGTACCGGCGACATCGGCACCACCTTTGCAAAGCGGGCCCGGGCTCTTTGCCCCGCGTCCATCACCGGCGTAAACCGCAGCGGGCGGGTCGCCGACGCGGTGTATGACCGGGTCGTCCCTATGACGGAGTTGGACAACGTCCTCCCGGAGACCGATATCCTCGTCATGTCTCTTCCCTCAACACCGGAGACCATCGGAATCATGACCAAAGAGCGCATCGCGCGGCTGTCCTCCTCGTCCATTCTGGTGAACGTGGGCCGCGGTACCGCAATCGATCAGGAGACACTGATGGAGGCGCTGAATTCCGACAAGCTGGCGGGTGCGGCGCTGGACGTGATGGTACCGGAGCCTCTGCCCGAGGACCATCCCCTGTGGAACACCAAAAACCTGCTGCTGACACCCCATGTGGCGGGCAACATGACTCTGGGCTACACCTGTGACAAAACGGTCTCCATGTTCTGCGAAAATTTGGAGAAATACGCGCAGGGCAAACCCCTGGACCACCTGGTTGATCTGAAGCGGGGGTATTAAAATGGATAACTTTACGTTTTACTCTCCTACTCTGTTTGCCTTCGGCGACGGAGAGGAGTGCCGCACCGGGGAGCTGGTGCGGCAGTTCGGCGGCACAAAGGCCCTGCTGATTATCGGCGGCGGATCGGTGAAACGGAACGGGGCCTATGACGCGGTGACCGCCTCCTTGGAAGCGGCAGGCATCCCCTTCGCCGAGCTTTCCGGCGTGCAGGCCAACCCCCGCAGCGGAAAAGTCTATGAGGGGATCGAGCTTTGCCGGAAGGAAGGTGTGGACTTTCTGCTGGCTCTGGGCGGCGGCTCCGTGATCGACACGGCGAAGGCCATCGCCATGGGCACGGGCTACGGCGGCGACTTCTGGGATTTCTTTTCCGGGAAAACACCCATTACCGATGTTTTGCCGGTAGGCGTGGTGCTGACCATCGCGGCGGCGGGGTCTGAGGGATCCGACAGCTGCGTCATCACTCTGGAAGAGGGAAATCTGAAATGGGGCTGCCCGAAGTCGGACCTGCTCCGGCCGAAGTTTGCGGTACTGGACCCCCGGCTCACCTGTTCCCTGCCTGCCTATCAGACCGCCAGTGGAGCGACGGACATGATCGCCCATATCTGCGAGCGGTATTTCACCAACACACCGGATGTGGATGTCACGGACCGGCTGTGCGAGGCGCTGATGAAAACCATTGTCTCCGCCGTGCCGAAAGCACTGGAGGATCCCAGTAATTACGCCGCCCGAACGGACCTCATGTGGGCGGGAATGCTGGCTCACAACAACTCCTGCGGCATAGGCCGGGTTCAGGACTGGGCCAGCCACCAGATTGAGCACGAGCTCTCCGCGTTCTATGACTGCGCCCACGGCGCAGGTCTGGCAGTGGTCATGCCGGCGTGGATGGAGTACGTTCTGCCCCACGACGTGAACCGGTTTGCTCAGTTCGCCGTCCGGGTATGGGACTGCGACATGGACTTTGTCCATCCGGAGATCACCGCCAAGGCGGGCATTGCCCGGTTCCGGGCGTTTTTGAAATCCATCGGGATGCCGGCCACGTTGTCGGAGGTGGGCGCCAACGCGGCGGACATTCCAGGCATGACCGCTCACCGGGCCGAAAAACCCGGCGGCTTCCCCTTTGGCAATTTCGTGAAGATCGGCCCCGAGGAAATGACTGCCATTCTCCATCTGGCGGAGTAATCCGTCCCGGCTTTTTTGAACCCAGGGAGTAAGTCTGCTGGGTTCCCTCGAGCAGAGCAAGCGAAACCGGGTAATCGACAAAATGCCCCCTGATGTAGGTTCCTACATCAGGGGGCATTGTTATGGGAAAATGAAAAGGGAGCTAAGCAAATACGATTCAGAGGGCGTTCCGTTCCATATCATCCGACCGGACCGGCGGAATGCCTTCTCCGTTAATACGCGACGCCCCAGTAGATGTCGGTTTTGCAGGGCTTTCCGCACACGGGACACACGCCCTCCGTTCCGGACTGGACCAAAGGCATACAGCGGGAAGAAACGCCCGCCTGCTCCTTCATGGCCATCTCGCACTCCACCGAGCCGCACCATTTGGAGCGGAGGAAACCGCCCTTGCCTTCGGCAATCGCCTTTGCCTCGGCGGGGGACTTGATGTCAAAGGTGTTGTCCTCCCGGTTTTTAAGGGCCATGGCATACATGTTGTCATGCACCTCATCCAGTAGCTTTACAATCGTCGTCTCCAGCTCTTCCAGCGACACGGATATCTTTTCTCCGGTATCCCGGCGCGCCACGATGCACCGTCCCGCCTCAATGTCCTTGGGGCCGATCTCCGCGCGCAGGGGCACGCCCTTCATCTCGTTTTCGGCAAACTTCCATCCGGGGGAGTTGTCGGAATCGTCCAGCTTCACCCGCACACCCGCGTCCAGCAGACGCTTTTTCAGGCTCTGCGCCGCGTCCAGAACGCCCTCCTTGTGCATCGCCACAGGAATGACTACCACCTGAACCGGGGCAATACGGGGCGGCAGAACCAGACCGTTGTCGTCGCCGTGGGTCATGATGATGCCTCCGATGATGCGGGTAGAAAGGCCCCAGGAGGTCTCATAGGGGGTGGTCAGACGGTTGTTCTTATCCGTAAAGGTAATGTCAAAGGCCTTGGGGAAGCCGTTTCCGAAATAGTGGCTGGTGCCGCCCTGAAGCGCCTTGTGGTCGTGCATCATGCACTCAATGGTATAGGTAGCCTCCGCCCCGGCAAACTTTTCTTTGTCCGTCTTCCGGCCCCGGATCACCGGCATGGCCAGCACGTCTTCGCAGAAGGTGGCATAGCACTCCAGAATCATCTCCGTCTCGCTGATCGCCTCTTCGGGTGTGGCGTGGATGGTGTGTCCCTCCTGCCACAAAAACTCCCGGTGACGCAGGAAGGGGCGGGAGGTTCTCTCCCACCGCAGTACGCTGCACCACTGGTTATAAAGCATCGGCAGGTCGCGCCAGGAGTGGACAACCCGGCTCCAGTGATCGCAGAAAAGCGTCTCGGAGGTGGGGCGGATGCACAGCCGCTCCTCCAGCCTCTCGCTGCCGCCCATGGTAACCCACGCGCACTCGGGCGCAAAGCCGGAGACATGTTCCTTTTCCTTTTGCAGCAGGGACTCGGGAATCAGCAGGGGCATGGAGACATTGGTATGCCCTGTCTTCTTAAACTCCTTATCCAGGATGTTCTGAATATTCTCCCAGATGGCGTAACCGTATGGGCGCAGGACAAACATCCCTTTTGTACTGGTGTAATCAATCAATTCCGCCTTTTTGCAAACGTCGGTATACCACTGGGCGAAATCGATATCACGGGATGTGATGGCCTCTACTTGTCTTCTGTCCTGTTCCATACTCTTCATTCCTTCATATTTTTAGTATCAGCGTTGTCATGGGTTTTTGCTGAATCTTTATTGTATCCAGTTTGCGGGAAATTGTCAACTGTTTTACTTCCGGCGTCAGCAGTCGCCTCCTTCATTCTGCTCAGAGCTTTGAGCATCAGCGGCACCGCCGTGATAAACGACAGGATATCCGCCACCGGCTGCGCCAAAATTACGCCCCACAGGTCCAATATCCGCGGTAGGAACAGCACCGCCGGAATGAAAAAAACTCCCTGTCGGGCCGCGGCGAGGAACGTTGCGGGTCCGGTATCCCCGATCGTCTGCAGCGTCATATTACTGAAGACCACCCAGCCGGAGAGCGCAAAGCCCACGCACTGGCACCGCATGGCCAGCGCACCCACCCGGACCACCTCCGGATCGTTCCGGAACAGCGCCACCATCTCCGGCGCAAAGGCCACGCCCAGCGCACACACCACCGCTAAAAACGCGGTGCCCCACTTCACGCAGAACCAGAAGCCCTGCCTCACCCGGTGATAGAGCTTCGCTCCATAGTTAAATCCGCAGACCGGCTGAAAGCCCTGTCCAAAGCCGATCAGGGCGGAGCCACCGAACATCATCACCCGGGTCACCACTGCCATCGCGGCGATCACGGCGTCTCCGTAGCCCCGGGATGCCCGGTTCAGACAGACGGCCGCAAGGCTGGCAAGACCCTGCCGAGCCAAAGACGGCAGACCGCCCCGGGCAATCTCTTTCATGTAAAACAGTTTCATCTGCGTCTCCTTTAGGTGGGGCCGCAGGTTTCCGCCCCGGCCACATTGCCACAGCAGCAGGCAAAAACTGGCGAACTGGCTGAGGACCGTGGCCAATGCCGCGCCGGCAACACCCATGTCCAGTGCGAAGATGAAGACGGGGTCCAGCCCGATATTCAACACCGCCCCGACCGAGATTCCCACCATACCATAGGCCGCGCTGCCCTGAAACCGCAGCTGGTTATTCAACACCAGCGACGCCGTCATCCACGGTGCGCCGATCAGGATAATCCGCATATAGTCCTTGGCGTATGGCAGGATGGTAGGGGTCGCTCCCAGCAGGTCGGCAAGGGGCGCCAGAAAAATCTCCCCCAATACGCACAGGGCCGCACCCGCCAACAGTGCCAGCGTATACCCAGTGGAGGACATCCGTCTGGCCTCCGCCCTGTCCTGTGCGCCCAGTTCCCGGGAAATATAGTTGCCGGACCCATGGCCAAAGAAAAACCCGATGGCCTGGATCACCGCCATCAGGGAAAACACCACCCCCACCGCTCCGGTGGCGCTGTTGCTGTTCAGTTTTCCAACAAAATAAGTATCCGCCATATTATAGACCGACGTCACCAGCATACTGATGACGCAGGGCACGGCCAGTTCGCAGATCAACCGCCCCACGGACTCCGTTGTCATTCGGTTGAATTTTTCCTCCTGATGATCCTCCACGCTGTTACTCCTCCTGTTTTTCCGAAATCGGCATCATAAAATGTATCACTCGCGCCGCACTCTCGCAAGAAGAAACCGCCCCGGTCCTTCGGACGAGGCGGTCGGATCAGCATAAGAATGTTTGCCGTGCCTCTGTGAAAACCTGCGGTTATCCCCGCCGAACCACCCGCCGCTCCTGAAGCGTACGGGTATAGGCCGCGGCGTCCGCCGTGGCTTCCGCCAGCAGGCGGAGAAACTGCTCCGCCTGAGGTGTGGACTTGGTGTTTTTCGCCCGAAGCCAGCCCAGGCGCACATTGCCCCTGCCCTCCAGCGGGATGGAGATCACCCTCTCGTCGCTCAGACCAGCCGTCAGAAGTCCGCTGCCGGTGGTAAACGCGTCCGTGGCCGCCAGTACCTCCATCATGGCCGTGCGGCTGTTGACGCAGATGGTTCTGACCGGTTTTCGATCGGAAAGCAATTGATATTCCTCCGAAAAATCCGCCGCCGCACCCTGATCGTGCTCAAAACAGGCATATGGATACTCCAAAAGTCCTTTTTCGGTTAATGGAGCACAGCCCGTGAGCGGATGATCCCTGTGAACATAGATGCAGGGCGGCACCGCCGCCAGTTCGTGAAATTCCACATCCTGCGTGTCCATCCGGCGGCGGATAATCTTCTCCGTCAGGTCCGAGAGAAAAATCACCCCCACATCCACCCGATGCTCGCACACGTCCTGAATGACCCCATCCATCCCCGTCTCCCGGATAGACAGGCTGTAGCTCGGCGCATCCATGGCCCTCAGCAGGCGCAAAAAAGCATCCTCCGCAAAGGGATACCGCTGGGTGGATACAGCAAAGCGCACCGGAGCAGGCGCAAACCGGTCGTTTGTGTACAGGCTCTCGATCCGGCGCTTCTGCTCCAACAGAGAGATCGCATAGGAGACAAATTCCTCCCCCTCCGGCGTAAATTCCACGCCCCGATTGCTGCGGTTGAAAAAGTGGATGCCAAGCTCATCCTCCAGATCCCGGATGGCGGTGGATATCCCGGACTGGGACAGAAACAGGTTATGCGCCGCCTTGTTGATCGACCCGCATTTACTGACCTCTACCACGTAAGAGAGTTGCTGGAATGTCATCGGATCCCCTCCTTCCGAATCTGTTCACTCCTTTCATTATAAAAATTTTTGGGAACTTGTCAAATTTATTATCTGAAAATTCTGGAACTGATTTCCGAAAAGACTTGCTAACGCCTTCTCTCAGAAGGTGCTATATTGTAGTTATAGTGTATAAATTTTCTTTTTTATTTTAGCCATGTATGGAAGTATTGCACAGTTTTCTGGATGAGTCGGTCGTTTTTCTTCGATACGACTGCCATCTATTCCCCGCCACACCCAAGCAAATAAACTTTTAATCCGCAGTTGTCAATTTGCCCGCTCTGCGGGCCCGATGAAAGGATGGTTCCATGAAAAACGAAAAGCAGCTGGGTTTCTCAACCCGCCAGATCCATGCCGGCAAGGAAGTCAACAGCGCCGGTTCCCTGTGCACCCCGATCTATCAGTCCTCCACCTTCGAGTTTGCCTCCGTGGAACAGGGCGGCGCCCGATTCGCTGGTAAAGAAAATGGATACATTTACACCCGCCTCGGCAACCCCTCCCTGACGCAGGTAGAGGCAAAAATGGCCTCTCTGGAAAACGGCGAGGCCGCCCTGGCCGCCGCCTCCGGCATGGGCGCCATTTCCTCCGCCTTTTGGACCTCCGTGGTGGCGGGCGACGAGATTCTGGCGGATGAAACGCTGTACGGCTGCACGTATGCCCTGCTGATGCACGGTATGAGCAAGTTCGGCGTCCATGTGACCTTTACCGATCTCAGCAAGCCGGAAAACCTCAAAAAACACCTGACCCGTAATACGAAGGTTGTTTATTTTGAGACGCCCTGCAATCCCACTATGAAGATCATCGACATTGCCGCCACCGCCCAAACCGCCCATGCGTTCAACCCCGGTATTCGGGTCATTGTGGACAACACCTTCTGTTCCCCCTATCTTCAGCGGCCGCTGGAGCTGGGCGCTGATGTGGTGGTTCACAGTGCCACCAAGTACATCAACGGCCACGGGGACGTGATCGCCGGTTTTGTGGTGGGCAGCGCGGACTTTATCGGCCAGTGCCGGATGTTCGGGCTGAAGGACATGACCGGCGCGGTCATGAGTCCCTTTGACGCGTTTTTGATTGCCCGGGGCCTGAAGACCCTCAGCATTCGTATGGAGCGCCACTGCTCCAATGCCCAGAAGGTGGCGGAGTTCCTTCACGGTCACCCCGCCGTGGCAAAGGTCTATTATCCCAGCCTCGACGATTTTGAGGGCCGCGAAATCGCGCAAAAGCAGATGAAGCTGCCCGGCGGCATGATGTCCATTGAACTGAAATCCGACCGGGCCGCCACTGCCGCCGCGCTGAACAAGCTGGAGATGTGTACCATCGCCGTGTCTCTGGGCGACGCCGAGACGCTGGTGGAGCATCCCGCCTCCATGACTCACTCCACCTACACTCCTGAGGAATTGAAAGCCGCCGGCATCAGCGAGGGGCTGGTCCGTATCAGCGTGGGCCTTGAGGACCCGGAGGACATCATCGCGGACTTCAAGTCCATTCTGGATACGCTCGTTTGATTCCAAATCGTATAAAGAGGCCCATGGATAACCTTGTGTTATCCATGGGCCTCTCTTTTTGAAAGAGAATCAGATCTCCTTGAGGTGTTCCATGTTGTGCCGCACTTCCTCGCAGCAGTTGTGAAACGCCGCTTTTTCTCCGTCGCTCAGCGGCAGTTCCACCACTTCCTCCACGCCATCCTTTCCGATGATGCAGGGGACGCCCACATAAAGGCCGGACTCGCCATACTCGCCGCAGAGCTCTGCGCTGGCGGGCATGATCTGCTTCTCGTCGTGCAGAACAATGTGGACCATCCGGGCGGCGGTGGTGGCGATGGCATACTCCGTGCAGAATTTTCCAGAAAATGTCGCCCAGCCCGCGCCGATCGACTCCTTCTGGAGGGCCTCCCGATCAAACTGGAAACGGGAATCTCCGGTTTTGGCCCAGTCGTCCAGACTGCGGCCCCGGAAGGACACAGCGGACCATGCGGCGATCTGCGCGTTGCCGTGCTCACCCAGCATATAGGCGGTGATGGATTTGTGGTCGATGCCGGTCTGGCGGGCCAGTGTGGAGATGAGGCGGGCGGTGTCCAGCCCCGTGCCGGTGCCGAAAACACGGCCCTTGGGAAGACCCAGACCCAGCGCCAGCTCCCGCGTCACAATGTCGCAGGGGTTGGTGATGTTGACCAGCACCCCGTTAAAGCCGCTGGCCTTGACCTTCTCCACATAGCTTCGGACGGCGGGGATTGTAAAGTCCATCTCCGTAACCCGGTTGTGATTGCCCCGGAGCAGGTCGATCTTGCCGGTGGAGTTGACGATCACGTCGCAGTCTCCCAGATCCGGGAAATCGCCCACGCTGACCTTCACCCGGTGAGGCAGATAGGCCACGGCGTCAAACAGATCCTGACACTCGCTCCTGACCTTTGCCTCATTTTGGTCCACCAAAACAATTTCGTCCGCGATGCCCTGCACCGCCAGCGAATACATCACGTGGGCGCCCACATGACCCAAACCAATCACACCGACTTTTCTTGTTCTCATCTATACGTTCCTCCTGATTTTATTCACTGGGAAAGGGGGATTGCTCCCCCTCTCCCAGTCGATTGCATATTTGATCTTTGCGCTTACATCCCGAAACCGGGAAACACCACCAGAGTATATACCATGGCGAGCGCCATGTACAGAGTCAGTATAATACCCCAGGCGGGAAGGGTCTTGCGCATGACCTTGGACTCGTTGCCCACCTGTCCGACGGTGGCGCAGGCCGCCACAGTGTTGTTGGGGCAGATCAGGTTGCCCAAAGACGCGCCGGCGTTTTGTCCCGCGAACACGGTGATGGGGTTCATCCCCAGGGACGTGGCCGCCTGCGTGTGCATCCCCGCGAACATGATGTTGGAGCCGAGGCCCGTTCCGGTGATGAAGGCGCCCATGGTACCGATAAACACAGCGGCGGCGGGGTAGAACATGCCGGCCAGGCGGGAGATGTCGCCGGCGATGAGGTTCATCATGCCGGTGGTCTTAGACTGCATAATATAGGCCAAAACCAGCAGACTGCCCATGGTCACCAAAACGGGGCAGACAGAACCGATCGTGCTCTTGCAGACAGAACCAAACTCGCTGCGGCGCAAAGCCTTTCCAACCGCGCTGGGAAAGTTTTTCACGCAGGCGGAGGCATCGGAGAAAAAGGTGCGGCCCTCCATGGCCCGCGCCTGGGCAGCGCTGACCTGTTCATAGACCGGAGCCTTGCCGTCTTTGCTCTGGCGGACCACAGTGACGGAGCCGCCGCCGGTAACGCCGGTGAACGCGCCGCCGAAGTCCTCGGCCCGCATACCCAGGGTGATGGCGCCCAGCACGGCGCACAGGAAGATCACCGCGTCCACCCAGACGATGTAGCCGAAGGTGCACATCAGCGCAAAGCCGTTTTTAACAAAAGCAGGCACGCCGTACCGCACGGCGGGGAGCAGGATCAGCATGTAGATATACGGGGACATGGCACGCCATGCGCTGTACTTCCGCTCCGCCTTTTCAGGCGTCTTGTAGCGAAACTCCTCAGGAGTCTTGATGGGAACCAGCTTCACGTAGGCCACGGAAAAGAGTATGGAGATGATGCCGGTGCCCATTGAAGTGACCTCGGGGCCGATAAAATTGCTAAGGAAGAACATGGTGACGCCCGTGGTGACGCCCGCATAGCAGAGGTAGGGGACGATGTTTTTAAAGCCCTTGCGGCCGAAAGCAATCGCCACCATGATGAAGGGAATGACCATCACGCCGAACATATGAATGCGGCCCACCATGGCGGAATTCAGCGCCGCGGTGGAAACGCCCGCGTCTACCAGGGCCGCGCCGCCGGAAATGGTAGTCAGGCCCGCGCCGCCCCAGGAACAGGGAGTTGCATCGCCCAGCAGCGCCACCGCAATGGCTATCACCGGGTCAAAGCCCAGCGCCACGAGAAACGGAGCCGCGATGGCTGCGGGAGCGCCGGCACCGGCGGCGCCCTCCAGGAAAATGGGGACCATCAGGCCCACCACGATCAGCTGCACCCGGCGGTCGCTGCCGGAGATGTGGGCCACGGTGTTTTTCACGTCTTCGATTGCTCCGGTTTTCTTCAGCGTATTGAGAATGACGAAGGCTCCGAAGACCATTGCGACGATTTTTCCGCCCTCCTTGATCCCCTTCCAGAGCAAGGCGTCATAGGCCGCGACATTTTCCTTAAAGCCAAGACCCGTGACGTTGAAATAGGTAAAGGCCAGAGCCAGCGTCCACAGCAGCGCCAGCGGCGCGACTTTCATCGCCGGTTTCTTGAACGCCAGAATCCCCACCAGCACAAACACGATGGGACTGACTGCCAGCATAAACTTTAAAACTCCCATAATCGATCATCCTCTCATTTTTACCAGACTGAAAATATAAAAAAGAGAAGCGGGGGGGGGGGGGGGGGGGGCTCCGCCTGACAGCGGAGCCGCTTCTGATTTTTCCAAAATAGAATATCAGACGCAGGTCACCGTTTCAGGCGCATAGAAATCAGCAGTACTACCAGCAGAACCAGCAGGCTAATCAGAGTAATCAGGCTAATCAGGGTAATGTTCAGCAAGCCCAGCAGAGATACCAGTACCAGAGCCAGCAGGACAACAAAAAAGGACGCCGCAAATGCAGCGTCCAGAATCAAAATGGCCGTATGAAAAGCCGTGCGGGCGCAGGAGAAAGCATCCGCGGCAAATGCTGCCGTGGAAGTCATGGCGGTATTTGTACGCATGCGCATCGTCATGGCTTTCTCCTCTCTCGACGCTCTGTTGCGCCGGTGTTTTTTCCTACGATAACTGCTTAATTAAAAAAAGTCAACAGGAAGTTCAATCCGTTTATTAACTTTATGAAAATATTCCGTTTTTCTATGGTATATCAGTTAGTTTTATGTGTATTTTGTATGCAAAAATGTGTCAGACAGCCAGTTCGTTGTCTGCTTTCGCAGAACAAGCCGCTATTCTTTTTTAAGAGCCCGACACCCTTTTCAATCCATGGGGATTGCAGAAAACAGGGATAAGAAGCAAGCATCAAGGCGTCCGCTATAAGCGGACGCCTTGATGCTTGCTTTCCCGCGGCTAACCTTAATCGTTCGGGACGAATTTGCTGGCGGGTGCGTGGCAGACGGGACAAATATAGTCCGGCGGTAAAGTCTCGCTCTCGTAAATATAACCGCAGACGGTGCAGCGGAATCCGTTGCCCACCATCTCCCGTACCACGGTGGCCGTGGGCGGCGTGCTTTTGCCGCGGCTCGAAAATGCGCCCAGCGTCAATACCGCTCCCCCGGCGAGGACCTCCGCCTCACTGGCCTCGCCCACAAAGAGCAGATAACTTCCGATCTCCAGCTTTTCCACCACCCGGCAGCTGACCCGGGACACCATGTGGTCCGTCAGATACGGGCAGCCCGCTTCATCCGTCTTCGCCTCGAACCCGGCAAACTTGTCCCCCACCCGGCCAGACTTGTAACCAAAGGTGTTTATAATTTCCTCCGTACAGTCCGCTGCCAGCAGCGTCACAGAGAAAACACCGGAGGCCAGGATCGCATCGGTAGTAGCGTGA
This sequence comes from Oscillibacter sp., assembly GCF_040505565.1. Classification (GTDB taxonomy): domain Bacteria; phylum Bacillota; class Clostridia; order Oscillospirales; family Oscillospiraceae; genus Oscillibacter. The sequence continues at coordinate 112,969 of NZ_JBEUWZ010000015.1, forward strand.
TCCTTATTTAAGGTAACAATAAAGCGGGGCGGATGGGACGAGGTAACCTGCGCAAAAGAGGTAACAATACAGCCGTTCCGTCTGCCATTGGCGGTCGAGGAAACCAAATACATACCGTAATCCATAACATCATAGGCCTTTGCGTTTAGTGCTCCACTCATAAAAAAGCCCCTTCCCTGTGCCGTTATCGGCAATTTACTTAGTATATCTATTATTTCTAATATACCAAAAATTCTTAGAATTGAAAGCAGTTTATGCAACAGAAAAATTTTCTCGGTTTCTCTCTGGACAAACGCATTTTTTACGCGTATACTTTCCTCAAATTAATTGCTATTATTTTTCTTACTCTTAGAAATAAGCAAATTTAATATTGAGAAGGAGTGGTTCCATGTCTGAGAGCTATGCGGGTAAGATCAACCGAAAGCTGCTGAAAAAGCGGCGCATCATCGCCGCCGCCTCCGGTCGGGAAAAGGCGGATCTGGTGTTGAAAAACGCCACCTACGTCAATGTGTTCTCAAACGAGTTGTGTCAGGCCGATATCGCCGTGGCCGAGGGGCTGATCGTGGGCATGGGCCGGTACGAGGGCGAGACGGAACAGGACTGCTCCGGAAAAATTGTCCTGCCCGGTTTTCTGGACGCCCACATTCATCTGGAGAGTTCTCTGGTCAGTCCCCGGGAATTTGTGAAGGCCGTTTTGCCTCACGGAACCACCACCGTCATCACCGATCCCCATGAGATCGCCAACGTCATGGGGACGGACGGCATCGAGTATATGCTTCAGGCCACGGAAGGCCTGCCGGTGGATGTACGGTTTATGCTGCCCTCCTGCGTCCCGGCGACACCTCTGGACGAATCCGGGGCGATTCTGGATTATCGTGCCATCGACTCCTTCTATGACCACCCAAGAGTTCAGGGCCTTGCGGAGATGATGAACTTCGTGGGCGTAATCAACGGTGACGAGCAGGCCGTTGAAAAAATTGTGGCGGCTCAGGCGCATCACAAGAAGATCGACGGCCACGCTCCGGATCTTGTGGGCAACGATCTGAATACCTATATTGCCGCCGGGGTCTACTCCGACCACGAGTGCCACGATCTGAACGACGCCATCGAAAAGCTGCAGCGGGGCCAGTTCATTATGATCCGGGAGGGCACCGCCGCCCGAAATCTGGAGGCGCTGGTACCGCTTCTGTGCGACAAATACTCCGAGCGCTGCATGTTCTGCACCGACGACAAGCACCCCAACGACCTTTTGGAAAAGGGCCATATCGACTATATCGTGAAGCGGGCCATCGCCCTTGGAGCAAACCCCATCACGGCTGTGAAGGTGGCCTGCCACAATGCGGCACGGTATTTCCTGCTGAATAACCGGGGAGCCGTCGCGCCGGGCTATCTGGGCGACTTTGTCATCATCGACAGCTTTGAGAAGTTCCATATTGAAAAGGTCTATAAGCGGGGCGAGCTCCTTGTGGAAAATGGCGAGGTGAAGGATTTCCCCGTGCCGCCCATCGAGCCGTATCTGGTGGAGCGTTCCCACAATACGTTCCATGTGGGAACGCTGACAGCGGAGGATTTCACGGAAAAACGCCCCCGGGGCATCATCGGCATGGTCCCCGGCGAGATCACCACGGTGGACGCGGGGTACTCCGACCGCATCGACGCGGAATACGACGTGTTGAAGTTGGCCGTGGTGGAGCGGCACAAAAACACGCGCCACATCGGCATCGGCTACATTCAGGGCTACGGCCTGAAGTCCGGCGCGGTGGCCACCTCCATTTCCCATGACTCCCACAACATCATTGTCGTGGGGACCAATGAGGCGGACATGGCGGCGGCGGCAAACCGGGTGGTGGAGCTGAACGGCGGCATCGTGGTGCTGGACGGGGGGAAATCTGTGGCGGAGGTACCTCTGGCCATCGCCGGCATCATGAGTGAAGAGCCGTTGACGGTAGTCAACCGGGAGCTGGAGGCTGCCAAAGCGAAAGCCTATGCTCTGGGAGTCTCAGTGGGCATCGATCCCTTCATGACTCTCAGCTTCATGGCCCTGCCCGTCATTCCGTCCCTGCGAATTACCACCCGGGGCGTGTTTGACGTGAATCATCAGACCTACGTATAAACCGGATTTTGCCGCGCGGACAAAGGCGTTTGCTTTTGTCCGCGCGGTTTTTGCTTTCGGAAGACGGTGACAAAGTTCTCGCCTTGCCGTCTCACTTTCGCGGTCATTTCGACGAAAATGCAGGATAGCGTCCTGTTTCCGCCACTTTTTACTTTTCATGTCTAAGTTTTTGTGTTACATTAAGGTAACTATTACATAATAATAAAAATCGACTGCAAAACCAGCAGTCTCAGGAGGGATCTCTCATGATCGCGCTGTGTTCTTCCGGCGTGTTCCTTTCCAACGGCGTCCCCTGCGAAACCGCATCCGTCTCCCCGGGGGAGGGCCGGAAGCGCACTCTAACCTGGTCTGTTTTACAGAGCCACAATGTCTCCGGAGGTGAGGACCAGCTTCAGATTCGCTTTGACGCCATGGCCTCCCACGACATTACCTATGTGGGCATCATCCAGCAGGCCCGAGCCTCCGGTATGCAGGAATTTCCCCTGCCCTACGCGCTGACCAACTGCCACAACAGCCTGTGCGCCGTGGGCGGCACCATCAACGAGGATGACCACGCCTTCGGCCTCTCCGCTGCGAAAAAGTACGGAGGCATCTATGTCCCCGCCAACCAGAGCGTCATCCACTCCTATGCCCGGGAACAGCTGGCCGGCTGTGGAAAGATGATCCTTGGCTCCGACTCCCACACCCGGTACGGGGCTCTTGGCACCATGGGCGTGGGCGAGGGCGGCCCGGAGCTTTGCAAGCAGCTGCTGAAAAACACCTGGGATGCCGATTATCCGGAGGTAGTGCTGGTGTACCTCACCGGCGCACCGAAAATGGGTGTTGGGCCTCACGATGTGGCTCTGGCTCTGGTGAAGGCCACGTTTGAAAGCGGCTTTGTCCGCAACCGGGTTCTGGAGTTTGCGGGACCTGGAATTGCCTCCCTACCCATAGACTACCGCAACGGCATCGACGTGATGACCACGGAGACCGCCTGCCTCAGCTCTATCTGGGAAACCGACGACACCGTGAAGCTGTTTTATGAAACCCACGGCCGGGCGGAAGCATACAAGCCCCTGCGCCCTGGGGAGTCCGCCTACTACGACCGCATGGTCACCATCGACCTCGGCACAGTGGAACCCATGATCGCGCTTCCCTTCCATCCCTCCAACGCCTGGCCAATCCGGGAATTTCTGGATAACGCCGACGACATTCTGTCTGCGGTGGAGTGGGACGCAAAAAAGCGCTGGCCCATGGTCAAGCCCCGGCTTACGGACAAGATCCGGGATGGCGGCGTCTGGGCTGATCAGGGCATCGTGGCGGGCTGCGCCGGCGGACTTTTCGACAACATCACCGCCGCCGCGGACATCCTGCGGGGCGGCGGCGTGGGAGACGGCGGGTTCTCCCTCAGCGTCTATCCCACCAGCGTGCCGGTGAGTCTGGCCCTGACCCGGGCAGGCGTCACCGCAGACCTGCTGGAGACCGGCACGATCATCAAGCCCAGTTTCTGCGGTCCCTGCTTCGGCGCGGGAGACGTACCCGCCAATAACGCTCTGAGCCTGCGGCATACCACCCGCAACTTCCCAAACCGGGAGGGCAGCAAGCCCGGGGACGGGCAATTCTCCGGCGTGTGCCTGATGGACGCCCGCTCCATCGCCGCCACCGCCCGGAACGGCGGAAAGATCACCCCTGCCACGGAGACGGACTGTGACATCCGCCCCCTCCCCTACCGGTTCGATGCCTCCCCCTATGTAAAGCGGGTATACAATGGCATCGGAAATCCCCAACCGGGGACGGAACTGGTGATGGGGCCCAATATAACGGACTGGCCGGAGATCCAGCCTTTGGCGGACAACCTGTTGGTAGAACTGGCGGCGGTCCTGCGGGACGAGGTCACCACCACCGACGAGCTGATTCCCTCCGGTGAGACCTCGGCCTACCGTTCCAACCCTCTGCGTCTGGCGGAATTCACCCTGTCCCGCCGGGAACCGCAGTACGTGCCCCGCGCTAAAGCCGCAGCGATGGCAGAAGCTGACCGTCTGTCGGGAAAAGCTCCGGCAGCGTTGACCTCGCTTCTCAACCGCGTGGGCGATGGGGCAACGCTTTTGAAAACCACGCAATTCGGCTCCGCCATTTACGCCAACAAGCCCGGCGACGGGTCCGCCCGGGAGCAGGCTGCGTCCTGCCAGCGGGTGCTGGGGGGCTGCGCCAACTTCTGCCGGAGCTTTGCCACAAAGCGCTACCGCTCCAACTGCATCAACTGGGGCATTTTACCCTTCACGCTGGAAGAGGATTTCACCGGCGAAAATGGCGACTGCGTCTTCATCCCCGGCGTCCGGGAGTCCCTTGCCGCTGGGAAGGAAGCGCTTCCCGCCACGCTGCTGCGAAGCGACGGGAGGACGGAGTCCCTAATCCTCCACCTACAAAATCTGACAGAGGACGAACAGGAAATCCTGTTGGACGGCTGCCTGATGAATTACTATCGAAAGAGGAACAGCTGATATGGAAAAAATCAAAATGAAGGTACCTCTGGTGGAGATGGACGGGGACGAAATGACCCGCGTTCTCTGGCAGATTATTAAGGATGAGCTGATTAAGCCCTACGTGGATCTGAAAACGGAGTACTACGATCTGGGTCTTGGTCATCGGGACGAGACGCGGGATCAGGTAACCGTTGACGCGGCCAATGCCACGGAGCGGCTGGGCGTGGCAGTCAAATGCGCCACCATCACCGCCAACCGCCATCGGCAGGAGGAATACCACCTGTCGGAAATCTGGCCCTCACCCAACGGAACCATCCGCGCCGTACTGGACGGAACGGCGTTCCGCGCCCCCATTCTGCTGCCCTTTCTCCGTCCGGCGGTGCCGGGGTGGGAGAAGCCCATCACTGTGGCCCGCCATGCCTATGGCGACATGTATAAGGCCGTGGAGTTGGTGACGGACGAACCTGGCATCGCCACTCTGAATTTCAAAGGACACAGCGGCAGGGAGCAAACGCTCACCATCGCCCAAACGAAAGGCTCTGCCGTGTTTCAGGGACAGCACAACACGGAGACCTCCATTCGCGCCTTTGTTCGCTCCTGCTTTCAGTACGCGCTGGATACGAAGCAGGACCTGTGGTTCTCCGCCAAGGACACCATCTCCAAGGAATATGACGGGGAGTTCCGCAGAGCCTTTGACGAGGAATTCGCCAATACCTATAAGGAACGATTTGACGCTCTGGGTCTCCACTATTTCTATACGCTGATCGACGACGCGGTATCCCGGGTCATGCGCTCTAAGGGCGGCTTTGTCTGGGCTCTGAAGAATTATGACGGGGATGTCATGAGCGACATGGTGGCCGCGGCCTTTGGGTCTCTTGCCATGATGACCTCCGTGCTGATGTCTCCGGATGGGTCCACGGAGTTTGAAGCGTCCCACGGCACCGTCACCCGCCACTTTTACCGTTACCGCGCCGGGGAAAAGCCCTCCACCAACTCCACCGCCACCATCTTCGCCTGGACCGGCGCTCTGCGCCGCCGGGGACAGCTGGATGATCTGCCCGATCTGGTATCGTTTGCCGGAAAGCTGGAAAGCGCGTGTCTTGAAACCATGAAGGACGGCCTCCTCACCGGCGACCTGGCCGTTCTGGTCGACGAAGGGCACCGGTGTCAGATCGTAAACTACGAGGAGTCCCTGCTGGCCATCTCAAAACGGCTGGCCGAAAAAATGCGCAGCGTTTCCAATCGGTAAGTTGGGCTTCCGTTCGCGCAGTCATATTCTGCCCTGCTGCATTTCAGCGCGGCGGCAGACGTCCGTCCACCAAAAAAGCCGGTGGGGAGAATGAAACATTCTCCCCACTGGCTTTTCTTATACCGTCATATTCCGAAAAAGCGCGTATTTTGCCTTATTCCGGCTTCATAGCCGTCCGCAGGGTATCGGTGATGGCTCCCTCGAACAGCTCCGTTGCATGGGCATGGAGCGTCTCCAGCGCACCGGCGGAGAGATTGCAGCTCACCTGTCCGCCCATGGACAGGTCCATGTCGAAGATAAACTTGACCTCCGTGTCCTGAGGCGCGTCGGGCTGGTTCGCCCGCAGACGGCCGGGTCCGGCGTGGACCTTTGCCGCGCAGCTGGAATCCAGCTTACACTGCAAATCCACCGCGCTGTTCAGCACGTCCTCCTCCCGCACGTCCGGCTCCGCCATGGCGCCCAGATATGCCGGCGCAATCAGTTCCGTCCACGCGCTGTCCCGCAGACTCAGCTTCTCGCGGGAGATGATGTTCACGTACCGCAGCCCCACCCGTTCAAAATAAGCGGGCTTGTAAATACGGATAAACTCCGCCAGAGGCTTGTCCAATTCTCTCGCAAAATCCTCCCATCCGGTATACCGTAGGGTGGACAGGGCAATAAAATTCTGGGTCAGATTGATCTTCCACAGATTGTCGGCGGCGACAAAGTGATAGTTCGTCACCGGCTTTTGCTGCTTGATCTGGGGGTTGGGCCCGCCGAGGCCCTCCACCTGAGGAGGAACCGTGTCCTCCCGCCGAATGAACTGGGGGAAATCCTCCCGGATCGCGTCCTGAAACGCTGCGGGTTCCGTGTCATTGATCGCAAGGATCGTTGGAAACCGGAACTGGCAAATCACCTCGTGAGCAGGGGCATCGGCGTAAACCGTTCTGGGATGTTTGGAAAACAACATGGCACAAAGGCTCCTTTTTTCAATGTTGCCTTTATCATATCCCCCGTGCGAAAAAAAGTCAATCAAAGGTAGAACCGATGGCAGCCGATCGTGGTGTAATAGGTCCGGTTGGCATTGACCCACAGGCCCTTTGACAAAGCGGGCGCGTAGAAGTACATACACTTCCCCACCGTCTCCGCGCCGTCCAGCGCCTGCTTAGCCGCCAATACGGCGGAAGCGGCGGGGGTGTTGTAGACCGTGCCGTTGCTCACCGGCTCAAACTGGACGCCGTCCCTGCTATCGAACACCACCGCTTGAACGGAGTTCGGAAAATTGTCGGAAGCCACCCGGTTCAGCACCACATTGCCCACGGCAACCTGTCCCTCCATCGATTCTCCCTCGCTCTCGGCGCTGATGATATGAGACAGCCAGTACAATTCCACGGCATCATACGAGGCGTTTGGAGATGTCACCGCCACGCCGCCGAACGCGCCGTCCCACGCGACTCCGCCGCCGCAGGCGGCGGTGGTGAGCCGCAGAGGAACGTAGGTACATCCGGACCGTACTGTCACGCTGCCGCTGTATGTATGCCCACCCACCGTGATGGTGTCGGCCGTCGGGTCCGCCTCCAGATGCGTCGTCCCGCAACTGGCCACGGCTTCTCCCTTCGCCGTATCCCAGTGAAGCTCCCAGCCGCCGAAGGCGTCCAGCAGCGCCCGCAGGGGAACATAAGTCACGCCGCTCTCCAGATAATTTTCCGTAGTCAGCACGGTGCCGTCCACCTGCACCGACACCGTCCGGGCCGTCGCCGCGGCAGGAACGACGGCGCCAGCCGTCAGCACCGCCGCCAACAGCCCTGTCATGATTTCCCGTTTCATCATCCCGATTGTCCTTTCTGCGCTGTCCCCAAGCGTTAAAGTCGGCTCAGGGGCACTGTGTTTTCCATTTTTGTTGGAAATTCCTATAAAAAATAATACAGGAAGTTACAAAAAGTTACAACCCGCAAAAGCTGGAAAAACTGGAACAGTCTGGCTGGGAGAAAACGCGGCCCCGTTCCCATGGGAACGGGGCCGCGTAGGTGGCAGAGGGGTTCATTCAAGCTGCCGCAGCCGGCAGGCAGGCATAATCAGCACTTCTGCGCGCAAAGTCAGATGTCGGCTCAGTTCCGGAACATAGGGGTGGAAAGATACCGCTCGCCCGAATCCGGAAGCAGCGCCACAACGGTCCTGCCGCGATTCTCCGGTCGTCTTGCCAGCTGGATCGCCGCCCAGACTGCCGCGCCGGAGGTAATGCCCACCAGCAGGCCCTCACTTTGGGCCAGCTCGCGGCCAAGGGCATAGGCATCCTCGTCGGTGACGGGCACGATCTCGTCCAGCAGCGTCCGGTCCAGATTCCCCGGCACAAAGTTCGCGCCAATCCCCTGCAGACCGTGGGGGCCCGCGTGACCCCCGCTCAGCAGCGGTGACCGGGACGGCTCCACGGCAACCACCTTCACGCTCGGTTTTTTCTCCTTGAGATACTTCCCCGTTCCACTGATGGTACCGCCCGTGCCGACGCCGGCCACGAACACATCCACCTGCCCGTCGGTATCCGCCCAGATTTCAGGGCCGGTGGTACAATAGTGCGCCTCCGGATTGGCGGGATTGTCGAACTGGCCCCCAAGGATACTGCCGGGCGTGGCCCTTTGCAGTTCCTCCGCCTTCCTGACAGCGCCGGACATTCCCTCTTCTCCGGGCGTCAGAACAATTTCCGCACCGTAGGCCCTGATGAGGTTTTGCCTCTCCACGCTCATGGTTTCCGGCATCGTCAAAATCACATGATACCCCTTCGCCGCGCCCACGGCGGCCAAACCGATTCCCGTATTCCCGGAGGTGGGCTCGATGATGGTGCCGCCGGGAATCAGACTGCCCGCCTGTTCCGCCGCCGCGATGATCTGCGCGGCCACCCGGTCCTTTGCGCTGCCCGCGGGGTTGGACCTCTCCAGCTTCGCCAGCAAAACGGCATCCAGACCGTACTGAGATTCGATGTGATGCAGCCGCACCAGCGGTGTGTTGCCAATCAATTCCTCTATGCTGTCATAAATCCTCATGAATACCCCTCCCTGCGCATTTACACCGCAGCCGCGGCGTTTTAGTCCAATCGTTCCGACGTCAACCCAAAATTTCCGTCAACTCGCGGATAAAAAAGATTCCCAGCACGATCAGAATCACGGGCTTCACCGACTTTGATCCCTTGCTGGAGAAGAACCGGGCGCCGATGTAGTTTCCGGCGATACTGAAAAGTCCCGCCGTCAGCCCCAGTGTCATCAGCACCTTTCCGCTCAGCAGATATACCGCCAGTGCCGCCACATTGGTGGCCAGGTTGATGGCCTTGGTGACACCGTTTGCCTTTCGCAGATCCATGTGGGCCGCCCCGGTGAGGATCAAAATCAGGAACGTACCAGTTCCGGGGCCGTAAAATCCGTCGTACACACCGATCACCAGTGCCGCCGCCATCACGATGGCAAGGGTCTTGCGCAGGGGGTATTCCTCCCCTCCCTCGGTCTCTCGCAGAGCCTTGCCCCGCAGTACATACACCGCGGTGAGCGGCAGAATCACCAGCATGACGATTCGAAAAACGCCGTCGTCCAGCATCAGCGCAAGCCTCGCGCCCAGAGTGGAGCCAGCCAGAGCAAACACAATCCCGGCGGACGCCTCCCGCCAGGGAATGTAGCCGCTGCGGGCATACCGGAGCGTTGCGATGGCGGTACCCATGGCGGAGGAGGTCTTGTTGGTGGCTATGGCGTTGTGGACCGGCAGACCGGTAATCAGATAGGCCGGCAGGGAGATCAGCCCCCCGCCGCCAGCAATGGCGTCCACAAATCCGGCCAGAAATACCAGCGGGCAGACGATCAAAAAGGGCAAAATCTGTCCTGTCACCGATTTTCCTCCTCTTGTTCACACTGCCGGCACAGCTTTGTACCGGCAATGCACAGCGCAAAGACAAACCAGAATATGCTCATAACCCGTGGATAGTGCCAGGGGTAATCCGCCAGGCCGCAGACCATAATGCCGCAAAGGGACGACGCAGCGGCGCAGGTGAGGGTACGGGCGGCGGAATCGCCGCAGTGCCGCACGGTCCGGGCCGCGTTTTTAATGTTCAGCAGCATGGCGCCCACAAAGGAGACCACCCCCAGCAATCCCGTTTCAATCCAAACCTGTAGATAGATATTGTGGGCGTGGACAAAGGGAGCCTTTGCGTGGTAGAGATTGTTGTCCTTGATGAACTGCTGTACGGCGTCAATGCCTAGCCCTGCTCCCGTGACTGGGGATTTTCTGATGGTGGCCAGCGCCGCCTGATAGAGCGGAATGCGCCCTGAGGTGGAGGTATCACTGGTGTTTGTGATGGTCAGGATGCGGTTGAGGATACTGCTGGGCAGCAAAGGGACAGCCAGCAGACATCCGGCGACAAACAGCGGAATCAACTTCGGCTTCCACAAAAACACCGCCACAGCCATGGCGCAGGCAATGCCAACCCAGCTGGCTCTTGAGTAGGTCATGCCCAGCGCTCCGACGCCCACGATAAAAACGCCGGCGGCGATCACCTTGAAAACAGGCCGTTTTGCGCAGAGCATCAACCCCAGCACAATGGGCAGTAGCAAAATCAATACCTGTGCAAAGGTATTGGGGTTATCAAAGAAGGACTCCACCCGCCCCGGCATCCCGGCGTTGACGTCCACATCCACATAGGACTTGTTGATCTCCACGCCCTGAATCCGCTGATAGACCGCGTACAGGGAGGAAACCAGCACCACCGCGCTTCCCCCGGCGGCAAGACGCTTGAAATCGCCGGTATTCCGCACGGCGCTGACCGTCACCAGCACACACAAAAGGCACGCGGAATGGTACATCAAAAACCGGGCGGAGAGGCTGGGGTACGTGGACAAAGCCACGCCCAGCACCACCGCCAGAAACATCCCCGCGGCATACGGCCCCACGGATTTTAAATCCAGGCGGAAGGTATTGTATCTGCGCATGGACCCCGCGTAAAACAGAATCAGCAGCGCCGCGAAGCCCAGAAGACTATAGCCATTGCTCCACCGCTTATAGGGGATGATCCACAGCGCCATGATGACCCAGGATTCTCCGACGGCGGTCTCATCTCCCATGGCAAACGCCAGTCCGGCGAAAATACTCTGGTCAAACTGCCGCTGAAACGCAGTGTAAAGATGATGGAGCAGATTTCCCGGCAGGTTGGCCAAAAAGCTCAGGATTTTGCAGGTCCGGCTCTCGCTCCACGCACGGGCCACGGTCCCCTCCCGGCACAGGACGTCGAGAATCCTGGACTCGTCGATCCGGCGGTTGCTCCAGCGGCCCGCCGCCACCAGCAGCCGGTGGAGCGCGCTGGCCTCATAGGCCCGGCACAGCGCCGTCCAGAAGGTAAAAAGGAAACTTTCTTGAATGGAAAACATGGATCAATCTTCCCCGTTTCTTCAGATGCCGTTTTTCAAACGGTACATTTGGGTCAGCATGAAGAAATGCTTCCCCTTCACCAGCTTGACCACCAGATGCTTGTTGGAGGATACGCCCTCCGGCGTAAGCGTCTCAATGGCTCTCGCCATCTCAGGGCGCGCGCACAGCGCCTGAACAGCTTTTTGCTTTTTGCGGATGGACTTCTCATTCCCTCGGGCATACTCGTTGCCGATGGCGATCAGCAGCCCCGCCCAGTTGGAATTCTCCCGCCACTGAGGGCGCAGCGACTCCAGTCCGTGCCGTTTTACCAGCGCTTCCTTCTGCTCCATAAAGCGGCTGAAGACCTGCATGAAGTCCGGCATGTACTTGTGGGTGGCGGAGGATGGGTTGTGGAAATAGCGGTAAAGAGGCTGGTCCGTCACGGCCAGTTTTTGGGCGTGGCAGAAATACTCCATTAAAAATAGCTCATCCTCCAGATACGCGCCTTCAAAGGTGATGTGGGCGCCGCGCAGGATCTCCCGGGAGAACAGGAACCGCCAGATGAACCCGTTGAATACGGGCTGGGTCAGCCGGTCGCCCAGCAGGGGACCCACGATGCCCTCTCGGATGCCCGCAGCGTCGTAAACGCCGGCGGGAAGCACCGTCTCGGGCTGTTTTGTCCCGTCAGGCCACAGATTCAGGTGCGCACAGGCCGCGCTGTCGGCGTCCGCCTGAAGCCGCAGATTCCACAACGTCTCCAGGCACTGACACTCATACCGGTCATCAACATCCAAAAACGCGATATAATCGCCTTTGGCCTCGTCCAGCGCCAGGTTCCGGGCGGCGCTGACGCCGCCGTTCTTCTTTTTGTGAAATACCCGGATGCGCTCGTCCCCGGCGGCGAACTGGTCGCACAGCTGAGACGAGCCGTCCGTGCAGCCGTCGTCCACCAGCAACATCTCCCAGTCGGAAAATGTCTGGTTTTTGACACTATCCACACATTTTTCAACATATTTTTTCGCCTGATACACAGGAACAATTACAGAGATACCCGGCATGATCCCACATCACTCCTTCTTTGCAATATGCACACTATATCCTATTTTTCCCCATCGGTCAACTGAAACCGGACCATGTGGGGCCAAAGCTCCGCCCTTATCCCAGCAGCAGCGCCGTCAGTTCTTCTCCGCTGCCCGCCAGCATCTCCGCTCCGGCCCGGGCCAGCTCTTCCCGCCCCCGGAAACCCCAGGTGACGCCGCAGACGGTGAGCCCCGCGTTGTGTCCGGTCAATACATCCACATCGCTGTCGCCTACGTACACGGTGTCTGCCGCCGAAGCATCCAATTCCCGCATCAGGGCATAGACCCCGGCGGGGTCCGGCTTCGCGGGAACTCCGTCCCGCTTGCCGCGGACGATGTCGAATACATCTCCGAAATAGTGCCGCACCAGTGACGGACAGAATGCGTCCGCCTTGTTGGAAAAGACCGCAGTCTTCATCCCCGCCGCCCGCAGCGCCTCCAACGCCTCCGGTACGCCGGGATAGGGGGCCGTGCGGTCCATTTTGTGAAGGTCGTAATACGCCATGAACTGTCTGAGGGACTCCGCCAATCTTTCCGGCGTCCGCTCGCGCTCCGGGGTGAACCGCTCCACCAGCTTGGGGTTTCCGTTACCAACCATATGGCGGACCTGCTCCTGCGTAAAGGTAGGCCAGCCGCTCTGGGCGCAGATGTGGTTGCTGGCGTCCGTCAGATCACCCAGCGTATCCAACAGCGTACCGTCCAGATCAAAAATTACCGTTTTAAACATAAAAAGCCTCGTTTCACTCAAATCGATTCTGCTTCTGCCACGGGCATCTTACCACATTTCCCTGCATGGGGCAAATCCACCAGCCAGCAGGGGAGGTCTTCCTTTTCAGGGAGCGGCGCCTCCGCAGTACAGGCGCTCCAGGGCCGAGTCCCCGGAGCGCCTGATTTTGATGTTTTTTTACTTTACCGCGGCCTTCAGTGCGTCCACCCGGTCGGTGTCCTCCCACTTCACGCCCAGATCGGTGCGGCCCATGTGGCCGTATGCGGCAAGCTTTCGGTAGATGGGCCTGCGCAGGTCGAGGTCCCGGATAATGGCGGTGGGCCGCAGATCGAAGACCTTGCGGACAGCTGCCTCCAGCTTGTCGTCGCCCACCGTGCCAGTGCCGAAGGTGTCCACCAGAATGCTCACAGGCTGGGCAACACCGATGGCATAGGCCAGCTCCACCTGGCAGCGCCTTGCAAGGCCCGCGGCCACGATGTTTTTCGCCACATACCTCGCTGCGTACGCCGCGGAGCGGTCCACCTTGGTGGGGTCCTTGCCGGAAAAGCATCCGCCGCCGTGGGGCGCGCTGCCGCCGTAAGTATCGACGATGATCTTCCGTCCCGTAAGGCCAGAGTCCGCCGCCGGACCGCCCTTGACGAAGCGTCCGGTGGGATTCACGTAGTATTTGGTATTGCCGTCCAGCATGTCCGGGGAGATGACGGCTTTGATGACATGTTCGATCATATCGGCCCGGATGGTGTCCAGAGACACGTCCGGGTCGTGCTGTGTGGAGACCACCACGGTATCCACCCGGACGGGCCGGTTGTTCTCGTCATACTCCACAGTGACCTGACTCTTGCCGTCGGGACGGAGGTAGGAGAGCTTTCCGCTCTTGCGCACCTCCGTCAATCGCATGGCCAGTTTCTGAGCAAGAGACAGGGGCAGAGGCATCAGCTCCGGCGTCTCGTCGCAGGCGTAGCCGAACATCATGCCCTGATCGCCTGCGCCGTTGGAGAGCTCGCTGTCGCCGGTCTCCTTGCTCTCCAGGGACTTGTCCACACCCAGCGCGATGTCGGCAGACTGTTCGTCGATCGACGTGATGACGGCGCAGGTGTCGCAGTCGAACCCGTACTTGCCCCGGTCATAGCCGATCTCCCGAACCACCTCTCGGGCGATTTTGGAAATGTCCACGTAGCAGGAGGTGGTGATCTCACCCATCACGTGGATCAACCCGGTGCAGGCCGTGGTCTCGCAGGCCACACGGCCCTGGGGGTCCCTCTCCATAATCGCGTCCAGCACCGCGTCGGATATCTGGTCGCAGATTTTGTCCGGGTGGCCCTCGGTCACGGACTCAGAGGTAAAAAGATAGTGTCTTGCCATAATGATCGTCCTTTCTTTCGTTCCCGCCGCGGAGCGGCGGCACGGCTGAAGCGCAAAAATGCACACTTTCCAACAAAGAAAGTGCGCAAAAATACTTTTTGCTCCTCATCTGTCGGATTCCGTCGGATTTGGCACCTTGTCAAAGACAGGTTGCCGTGGTTTCATCGGGCCGTTCCCTCCGCCACTCTTGATAAGGTATTAAATTGTAGAAATATCATATAGAATCTTTTTCCGTATGTCAATATGTAATTTAAAAAAAAGTATCAATCCTATAAAAATGCAGCTGAGAAATACAAATTCAAAAATTATACATGACTTTTCCATAGAATCCGGTTATAATAACTAACATTGTATTTTACCTGTATGCTTGGAGGGTCCTGCATTGAAAAAGCTCAACAACGCCGTGGACCGGTTCGCCTACACCCACCCCCGGTTTGGCATTCCCAACCTGATGAAATTCATCGTGGCAGGCAACGTGATCGTATTTCTGCTGCTCAGTTTCAGCAATAACGGTGCGATCTCCTTCCTCGCCTTCGACCCCCGCGCAGTGCTTCACGGAGAGATCTGGCGGCTGGTGACCTTCATTTTCGTCCCGGACAGCTCCAACCTCTTCAATCTTGCGATTTCTCTGTATTTCTACTTCTGGATCGGCAGTATGCTGGAGCGGGAGTGGGGAACACCGAAATTCACCCTGTATTATATCTCCGGCATGGTGCTGACCATTCTAACGGGCTTTATTATTTTTCTGACTGGCGGCAACGGCTCCGTTTGGGGAGCCTATTACATCAATATGTCCATGTTCTTTGCTTTCGCGGCGCTGTACCCGGACATGCAGATACTGCTGTTCTTCATCATTCCCATCAAGGTGAAGTGGCTGGCCTGGGTGGACGCGGCGCTGTTCGCCGTGAACATTCTCGGCTCCGCCTTCCAACTGAATTTGATCGGCGCGCTTTTGCCGGTGGTGGCTATCCTGAACTTCTTCGTCTTTTTCTGGACGGAGATTTCCGATGCGGTGGCCCGCCGGCGTGGGTACGCCGCCCACGTTAACTCCCACCGAACCATCCAGTTCAAGAACGCCGCAAAGCAGCAGGCAAAAAAGGCCCGGGAACAGGGCTATCACCACAAGTGCAGCGTCTGCGGGCGGACAGACACAGACTTTCCCAACCTCCAATTCCGGTACTGCTCCCGCTGCGCGGGTTACCATTGCTTCTGCGAGGACCACATTTTTAATCACGAGCATTTTACTTCGTAACCGGACAGATATAGGACCGCGGACGTTCGTCCGCGGTCTTTCTTTTTCTCAGCGTTGTGATTTTTCCCAATATTTCAGTTGGAATTCAGGCAGTCCGCCAAAGGTGAAGAAAAAGTGGGCGCCTTCCTTTTTTGCCGGGCAAAAGCGCTGTATAATAACTTGCAAAGGCGGCCCCTGCCGTCCTGTGCCGCCAAAACTCAGAAAACATGCGCCCCGTGCGGGCGGAACGGAGGAAACATATGGAGAGTATCAAATCGCTGACCGAAGTTCTGGTCCACGCGTTTGAGGAACAGACCTTTTTGCGCAAGCTGGCCATGAGCCGGGCGGACGCCGCCGTGCTGATCCTGCCCCAGGAGTGGGACGCGCAGCTGAGCACCCTGCTGCCCTTTGAAAAGCGGCTGACCTGCGAAAAGGCGCTGGAGATGACCCTGCCGCTCATGAATCGGCTGACGCCCCCGCCGAAGGAGGGCTGGATGGTCTATGCCTATCACGTGGCGGTGTCTCTTCTCTATGACGAGGCGGATGTGGAGCACACCGCCGCTCAGCGGGATGCGGCGCTGTGCTATCTCAATATTTTGCAGGTCTTGTTCGACGCGGAGCGCGAGGTGCTTCCCTTTGATCCCCAATTTGATTTCGCATTCTGTACAGAGGAGGAGCTGGCCCACAGCAGCACCGCGGAGGAATACCGGCAGTTTTTGGTGCGGTTCCGGGGAGAGTATGTCTATGAGGCGATGCGCCTTGGCCGGGAGGTAACTCCCTTCCGCACGCTGGAGCACATCGCGGGGGTTCATCATGTGGCTATGAGCATTATGCGGCCCTACCATGCGTGCGGCGGCTGCGTGGATCTGCCCCTGCTCTCTGGCGCGGCTGCGGGACATGACATCGGCAAGTTCGGCTGCAAAAGCGGCGAGCGGGTGCCCTACCTCCACTATCACTATACGGATCAGTGGTTTACCCAGAGGGGGCTTGAGACCATCGGCCACATCGCGTCGAACCACTCGGTGTGGGATCTGGAGCTTGAAAACCTGTCCTCGGAATCTCTGGCGCTGGTGTATGCCGACTTCCGGGTAAAGCAGTCCCGGGACGAAAGCGGGCAGGAGATTGCCCGCATCTACTCCATTCAGGAGGCCTTTGACGTCATTCTAAGCAAGCTGGATAACGTGAACTATGTCAAAGAGCTGCGCTACCGCCACGTCTATGCAAAGCTGCTGGACTTTGAGGACTATGTTCGTTCCTTCGGCACGGATGCGACCCTTTCCGGTGCCAACACGCCTCCTCCGCCCAAGACGGACCCGGTGCTGATGCGCCCGGACCAGGTGGTGACGGCTCTGCGGATGACGGCCGTGGATCACAATATCCGGCTGATGCACCGGCTGGGGCACGAGCAGCTTTTCGCCAACATTCTGGAATCCGCCCGCAGCGAGCAAAACGCTGCCAGGCTCGGGGCGTATCTGGGCATTTTTGAGGAGTATTTCACCTATTGGTCCGCGTCCCAAAAAGAGCAGACGCTGGAATTTCTATATGATCTGCTGCTGATTCCCGATGGTGGCGTCCGCCGTCGGGCTGCGGCGCTTTTGGGTCGTGTGCTGGCGGGGTTCAACTCCGGCTATAAAAAGGAATTGCCTGTCGGGGCGGAACCGGACCCGGCGGACCAGCGGCCCTTCGTGCTGTGGAAGGAGTATCTGGCCCGCCTGATTTATCCTGACCGGCGGCTGACGCCCATGCAGATCAGCAAGATCCGCTACGCCGCCAAGCTGGCGGTGGACTCCCTGCTGTCCTATGCCTCCCGGGCAGACGGCGAGGTCTTTGCCGCGGAGCTGTTCCGCCACTATGCCGATCCCCGCGCCGTGGAGGAGGACGCCGCTTTTGCGCTGCTGGATACGGTGGTCAATTTTCCACTCTCCCAGTGCAGCGAGGAAAATCTGCGGGTCTTTACCGACTTTGCCGTCTATTGGCTGGAAAACGGTGGAGAAGCGCAGAAGGCCGCCGCCATGCGTCTTCTGCGCCACCTGTTGGAGGCCATGCCCGAGGGCGCTGCCCAGCGGGATGTCGTCCGCTCCGCCGTGTCGGAGGCAGAGTGCGGCATCAGCATCCCTCTGCTGTTTTTGCAAAGCCAGCTGTGCCGTCGGTTGGGGCTGGACTTAACGGAGCAGGAGGCGTTTTTGCGCCGGCAGAGCGCCGTCAGCAGCGTGTTCCTCGACAACCTGAAAACCGCCACTCCCTGGCTTTTGAAAGCCGTGGGCGTGGAGTACCTGCTGGAGCAGGTGGAGCGGGGCAGCCACCAAAACGTGCTGCACATCGCCACCCACTTTTCAAATCTCATGAAGGTCAGTGAGAACGTAGTCGTCCGGCAGGTAGCGGGCGCTTCCCTTTTGAGTCTTGCGTCTCTCCTGACGCCGGACCGACGCAATGAGATCGCTGTGGAGCTCTCCAAATCCCTGGAGACCGGCGATGCGGACAGCTCAAAATATATTCCGGAATATCTGGGCCGGTTTTCCTTGTGGCTCCATCCGAGAGAACTGGACGAGGTGGTCGGTCAGATGGAGGCCTTGCTTTCGTCTCCCAACGCGGGAGTGGTGTCCTCGGCACTGCGGACCATCGGGTCCATGCTGGAATATTACGCGGTGTACGCCGGACGGTTTAAGGAGGATGAATCCACCGTTACACAGCGGCGCACACGTCTTGCGGGACTGCTGCTGCGGGGACTGGCGTCCTGCCGGGAGTCCGTCCGGCAGACCACGCTCCACATTCTGGGCGACGGGCTGTTTGCCTCTGGTGCGCTGGGGTTTGAGGACAAGGAGACCCTGTTCATCCTGATGGCGAAAAAGATTCTGTTTCTGTTGAATGAGAGCAGCGAACGGGAATTGACGTTTTTCTACGCCGCGGCCACTCTCTCCCACATTTACCGCTTCATTTTATCCCATCTGCTGGAAGACGGGCCGTTTCACTTCCCGCAGCCGCCCGCCGCGGCATTTTTCCCCGGCACCTTCGACCCCTTTTCCCTGTCCCACAAAGGCATCGTACAGGCCATCCGGGACCGGGGATTCGAGGTCTATCTCGCCATCGACGAGTTCTCCTGGTCGAAAAAGGCCCAGCCCTCTCTGGTCCGGCGGCAAATCGTCTCCATGTCCGTGGCCGATCAGTTTGGCGTTTACCTGTTTCCCCACGATATTCCCGTGAATCTGGCGGACCCCCGGAGCCTGAACCGCCTGCGGGAGGTCTTTTTCGGACGGGAGCTGTACCTCGCCGTGGGGTCCGATGTGGTGGCCAACGCCTCCTCTTACCGCGCGGCCCCTGTGGAGGGGTCCGTTCAGTATTTGAATCACATCGTATTCCGTCGGTCCAGCGACGCCGAGGGGCATGAGATCGACCCGGACCTTCGCTGTATCAAAGGAAAGGTTTTGCAATTGGAGCTGCCGACGCAGCTGGAGGACATCAGCTCCACCCGCATTCGGGAAAACATTGATCTGGGACGGGATATCTCCAATCTGGTGGACCCCACGGTGCAGGATTATATCTACCGCAACAGCCTGTACCTGCGGGAACCGCAGTATAAGCAGATTCTGCGGGCCAGCGATCTGGACTTCTCCTTTGTGGAGCGGCCCGACAGAACTTTGATGGAGGAGCTCTCCGCCGCGGTCAGCGAGGGACGCCCTCTGCCGCTCCGGCTGGAGTGGGGCGACTCCTTCATGATCCTCCGGGTGCAGGGCCCCCGGCCCAGAATTCTGGGCTTTCTAACCCTGCGCACGGTGAACACCGCCACGCTCTACGATGCACTGGGGGATGCTTCCCTTGCCAACTATGTCCGAGAGAGAACCGCCGGGCGCATCGCCCTTTTGACGGGACTGCACACCGCGAAGTCCTCCGGCGCGGCCTATGACGTGGGCCAGCTCCTGCTGACGGAGGCGCTGAGCCGGGCCATGGCGTCCGACTGCGGATACGCCGTATGGTACCCTGCTTCGGGCCAGACCGACCCAAAGACTCTGGACCTTCTCCAGCGGCAGGGCTTCCGGCCCGCGCCGCCGGGCGGGGCGGGGCCGCTGCTGCTGGTGGACATGCGCTCCCCCTCCGTACTGATCCAAAACATCCCCACCACGCTGAAGGAGCCTTTCGCCTCCAATCCGCAGGTGCTTACCGCCGTGCGGAAAGCCCACGAAAATTTTCAGCGGGCTATCTGCAATCTGTATCCCGGTGTGCTGGTGCTGTCCCTGAACGCGGAGGTGATCTATCACCGATTGGTGGGCCGAATCATCGAGCTGAACAACGTCCCGCCGGAACCCACCCATCCCCGTGTGCTGGGAGAAAAGATGTGCGTCCCCTTCGGGAAAATTCTCCGCGGCAACGCCATCCCCAATACCGTCACTAAAACCATCCATACCGACAAGGTATTTGCGCCGGACCTGAACTCCTTTACCATTGAGGCGTTCCCCCGGTACGCGCCGCTGGAAAGCCAGATCCGCACCGTGAAAGCCTTCCACCGTCCCATCATCCTCGTGGACGACCTGCTCCACTCCGGCAACCGCATCAGCGCTCTGGACCCCCTGTTCCGGGCGGAGGGCGTGGAGATCGACCGGGTACTGGTGGGGCTTTTGTCCGGCCGGGGCCGGGACCTGATCGTGTCCAAGGGGCGGAATGTGGACTGCGTATACTTCGTACCCAATATGCGCTCCTGGTTTGTGGAGTCCACCATGTATCCCTTTATCGGCGGGGACACGGTGGCCCGGGATGCGGACGACCAGCCCCAGCTGACGCCGTCGGTCAACATGATCCTGCCCTATATCTATCCCAGATTTTACCGGGGCTGCGCTCAGACGGCGGTGTTCCACTTCTCCCGGACCTGCATTGAAAACTCCCGGGACATCCTGCTGAGTCTGGAGAGTGAATACCGCCGGACCTTTGCGCGAAACCTGACGCTCTCCCGGCTCAATGAGGCGGTGATCCTGCCTCTGGCTCCGGACAAAGGGCGGTGCCTGACTTACGATATGAACCTGTCCGCCTCCCAGTGTCTTGAAAACGATTTGAAAATGCTGCTGCGGATGCGGGAAATGGAGAGGAGACCGAAGCCGTGAAGTGGAAGCGAATAGCAGCCGTGACGCCGCTTCCCTATGGAGAGGATTGATTTTATGTATTACTATACCTGTCAGGGCAAAAAATACGCGGCGTTTGAGGATCTGGCACTGCTGAGCTGCGGAGCGCCGCGGGACGGCGAGGACGTGACGTTTTTAATCGACTGTCCGCCGGAGAACCGCCGGGCCAGCTTTCTCGTCACGGACCCCCGCCAGCTCACCGCGAAGACGGACGGCGTGGAGTGGCTGGACAGCCGCCGCATCGACGCCCCCGTGCCGGACCTGCCGGAAACCATTCTCCGCCGACTGAAGGCCGGAGAGCTTCGATGCCTCAACTTCCGGCATCCCCGGTGGGAACAGCTCGCGGCGAACTCGGATCAGCGTCGGCCCAACCGGAAGCGCGTGAATTTGCTGGCGGTGGGCGATGTGGGCAGCACTTTATTGACGGCGCTGAAGCTGCTGGGCGGCGACTGTATCGCAAGCATCGGCATCTGTGATCTGAACGAGAAGACCGTTGCCCGATGGGCAGCGGAAATGAGCCAGATCTCCTGGCCCTGGGACTATGAGGCGCTGCCAAAGGTGGAGGCTGTGCAGCCCGGACGGCTCTTCGACTGCGACGTATTCCTGTTCGCCGCCGCAAAATCTGTCCCGGCGGTGGGAGGTCCGGTTCAGGACGTGCGGATGGCGCAGTTCGCCACCAACCGCCCCCTGGTGGAGTCCTATGCCCGGCAGGCGCGGGAAGCAAATTTCGGCGGGCTGTTCGTGGTACTGTCTGACCCTGTGGATCCGCTGTGCAAGGCGGCATATCTGGCCTCCAACGCCGGCGAGAATGGGCGTTGGGATGGGAAAGGCCTGCTTGCCGAACAGGTACAGGGTTTTGGTCTGGGGGTCATGAACGCCCGCGCCGCGGCGTTGGCCCAAACGGATCTCCGGTTTCTCTCCTTCCTCTCGGACGGCCGCAGCTTTGGCCCCCACGGAGAGGGGCTGGTCATTGCCAACTCCATTAATCAGTACGACGATCAGATCTCCCGTGAGCTGACCGAGCAGGTCAAGACCGCCAATCTCCGCGTCCGGGAGCTTGGGTTCAAGCCCTTTGTGGCTCCCGCCGTATCCTCCGGGGCTATGCAGTTGCTGCTCACTCTGCGCGGGCTGTGGCACTGCGGGTCCGTGTGTCTGGGCGGTGTGTGGTTCGGCGTGCGGAACCGCAGCACCGCCCAGGGGCTTGAGACGGAGGTTCTGGAGCTGCCGGATGCACTGTTCCGACGCTTGAAGGAGACAGAATCGAAACTGAAGGAAATTTTATAAGGAGATGGGAACATGCTGACCCTGATCTGCCCCGGTGAGACCGCCGCGGAGCGGTACGCACTGGCGCTGCGCGAGGGGCTGCGGAGTATCCCCTGCGAAATTCTGACCCGCCTGACCGGGCCGCTTGAAAACCGGGTGCTTTTGTTCGCCGTACCGTTGGACGAAAGCGGCGTAAACCATGGATATTATGACCTTCTGGCATTTTTGCGAACCCACCCGGGTTCCCTCGACCGGTGCGTGGGCGGCGTGATTGTGGACGGCGCGGGGGACCTCTACACAAAAGCTGCCGCGCGGGAACTGGTGCTGGCGGCCAACGCGGCGGGCTGCGCTTTCCCGGGCCGCCCTCTGGTGGAGGCCATCGGGTCCCTCGCGAACTTCACCGTTCAGGCAAAAAACGCCGGCTGTGATCTGGAAACAGCCTATCATCTTGCCATACAGGACCTGGCGGGCCGGGTGTTGAGCTTCTCCCCGCCAAAGACGGAAAAGCCAAAGCTGCTGGTACTTCACGCCTCCAGTCACCGCACGTCCAACACCTTGGCTCTCTGGGGCGGAGTGCGGGAGCGGCTGGGAGACGGCTGTGCCGTCACGGAGATCGGTCTTCGCAACGGCACGCTGGAGGACTGCGGCGGCTGTCCCTACACCACCTGCCTCCACTTTGGGGAAAAGGGCGGGTGCTTTTACGGCGGTGTCATGGTGGAGGACGTCTACCCCGCCATTCGGGAGGCGGACGCGGTGATGCTGCTGTGCCCCAACTACAACGACGCAGTCTCCGCCAATCTGACGGCGGCCATCAACCGCCTGACGGCGCTGTACCGCACCACCTCCTTTTCCGACAAGGCGCTCTTCGGCATCGTGGTGTCCGGGTACTCCGGCGGGGATATTGTGGCGCGGCAGCTGGTGTCCGCCCTGTGCATGAACAAGGGATTTTATCTGCCGCCCAATTTCTGCCTGCTGGAAACGGCCAACGACGCGGGCGCCGCCATGAAGCTGCCGGGGATTGATCATCGGCTGGACGATTTTGCAAAAAACATACTGGATAGACTGAAGCAATAAAACAAGCGGCGCGGGACAATATCCCGCGCCGCTTGTTTTATCCCATATGCACTTCGGTGTATGCACCCCATTCGTCTATGCTCCGGGCGATCTCCCGTCCCTCCGTGTCCAGACCGACAACGGAATAGGTCACTCTTTCCAAGTCGTCGTTTGTCTCCCGCGGATCTTTAACCGGAATCACAAAATACCGGTTGTCTCCCTTCTGAAACCAACGGGCGTCCTCTATCTCCGTACGAAACAGCTCCTCCCGCACCTCTTCTCCGGTTCTGTAACGCACCTCCTCCACGGACACCGCCACGCTCTGAATCTCCGGGTCATCCACCCGCCCGAAGGCATACTGGACATACACCTCTTCGTGGCCCACGCTCCACCGCCCCGCATGGATGGCGGCTTCCTCCGAGCAGTCCAACGACGCGCCCATAGTATCGAACCAGCCCATCAGCGGATGAAACTGCACATCGCTCATGAGAACGGCATTTTCATTGGCTGTCAGATAGAACAGGGTTCCCCACAGGTGTAATTCCCCGGGCGGCAGCATCCGGGTCACCACATGGGTCCGCCCCGTCCCGTTTTGAGTTTCCGCGTAGTAAATGCCCTGCATAGGCGTGAACATATAGAGGTGCAGCACGGAAAAGACTACCAGTACCGCGAGGCAAACCAGCGTCCGGCGAAACGCTTTGTGTTTCCGGGTTTCAAGTTTTGTCTTCTGTTCCGTCTTTTTCATGTGACATCTTCCCAGGGCACCGGCACTTCCAACCGGACGTACTCGCCGTAATGATCATAGGTGACCACCACCGCGCCATCCGCTCGGGTAACGGGAATTTTGGCCGCAAGGCTGTAGGATGCTCCGGCATTGCCGCCTCCGCCGTCGTCATAGCGCCGCTCCGATTCCGTGGTAGCCGAGGTCCCGTACTCAAGATTCAATCCATTCGCGGTATATCCAAAGGGGTTCTTGTTGTAGTTGCAGAAGAACAGTCCCACGTTCCCCGTCTCGCCGTCCCGATTCACATCCAGGCCCACCTTGTAAATGCGCAGAATATCGTCTCCGATTTCCGCCCGGATGTCCAAATCCCGCTCATAGGTATATTTCGCCCTACTGGCAAAGCTGCTGGTCTCTGGGAAAATGCGGGCCTGCAGGCTATCCAGCGTGTTTCCCAGCATCGGCCAGGAAAACAAAAACGTAGCGCAGATCAAAATCGTCAGAATCAGGCTCACCCGGCTCAGGACCAACCAGCCCAGCGGATAATCCCTGTTCAGTTCCGCGCCAATCTCCTCTGGATCGCCCATAGCGGCCAGCGTCCGTTTCTCCGTATCCGCCTCTTCGTATCCCGCTTCCAGCAGCGCGGCGACGTGGTCCTCCATGTGAGCGTTCAGCTCCGCCCGGATAGCCGCTTTTTCCTCGGGTGTGGCATGGCGAACCTTCGCCAGCACCCGGTCACAGAATTCCTGCCGTTCCATCTCGCTCACGCCGGACTGAAGCCCACGTCGAACCGCAGGACCGCGTTCACCGCCCCGGCGTAAGTCTGCCACGCTGTCTCTTCGGCCCGAAGCCGCTCCGCGCCTTTTTTCGTCAGGTGGTAGTATTTCCGCGTCCTACCCGTGGGGGACTCCTGCATATACGCCTCCACCGCCCCGTCCTTTTCCAGTCCGTGAAGGATAGGATACAGCGTCCCCTCCCTCATGTCGAAGGTGCGGTCGGAGCGGCGGGCCAGCTCCACGATCATCTGATAGCCGTACATGTCCTCTCCCGCCAGCAGCGACAGCACCAACAGCCCGGTGTGTTCAATAACCTTCCGCTTTTCCATATCTGCCTCCCAGTTAATACCTCGAGTATCGATGCTTTTAATATACCTTGTATTTCTAGGTATGTCAAGTAAAAAACCGCCGCCGGAAAACCGGCGGCGGAAAACGTTGGAACGCGGCGCTTACGGAGCGGATTTTGTCTGCGAATCATTCACGATCCCCAGCAACGCCCTGCCATCCTCGCTCAAATAGGGCTTTAAAAGGTCAATGCTGATCTCAAAGGTCTGGGGCCCCGCAGCGTAGCACGCCAAATCATAGGCGGAGAAATTCACGGTCATACCCTTGTCCGTGAAATACACCGCATAGTCAGGCCAGCGGGCAGCAATATCCTGATAGTCCTCCCAATACATGGTCGTGGGCGCATAGCCGCCCTCCGCGGCCCGCTGGTCAGCCTGACGGATGATCTCTTTCGTGACCATTGTCTGAAATTCCTCCGAGTCCGCCCCCAGCGCCGTCGGATGGAGGAACTGGCCGGTCTGCAGATCAAAGTTCCAGCCCAGCAGCACGGTGTTCGGGTGCGCGCCGCCGGTATAGCTGTAATATTCTCCCGCAATGCTGATGAGCCGGTCCGACCGCCAAAAGGTATAGGTGAATTCCTCGTCATAGGGCGTTTCCCAGCTTTGTCCGCTCTCTTTGCGCTGCGCGTAATCCTCATCTGCCCAGGTAAAAACTCCCTGGAAGTCCGTGCTTTCCAGCCAACTTGTAAAGTTTGCGTTAAAAGCGGTGGCCACATCCAGCGCCTGTTTTTCCGCCGCAGTAGCGGCAGACCCCAGAATCTGACCGTCCTCCGTCGCTACCCGGAGCACAGGTACCGTGTAAGTAAAGGCGGCAAGCTCCGTACCGTCGTCCGCATCATGCCGGTCGGTCTGCCTGTCGCTGTCCAACACAAAATTCAGTACCTCCGCTGAGGAGGACACCACCTTGGAGCCCATAATCCTGCTGGAATCAGAAAGCGAAGCCGACGCGGAACCGGCGGCAGGAGCCGATGATGTGCTGGAGCAACCGCTGAGCAGCGCCAAAGACAGCGCCAGTATAGGTAACAATCGTTTCTGCATAAAAAATCTCCTTTTCAGAGGATCGCCGGTCCCTCTCTCCACTCCCGTCCGCCGGGAAGAATCCGAGGCAGACACAGGCCATACAGGTCTGTACACCGGGCTTCAACTTCAAAGCTCCGGCGACAGGCATCGCTGAGGTCCCGCACATGGGCGGGCTTTGTCAAAATGGGCACAGATGAGGTCTCCTTCATAATATGCAGGACCTCTCGTCCCCGTTCCCCCACCGCCAGCACCCTGAGATACGGCGGCGTTACCGGCCGGTCCTGCGCCCGCAGACCCAAAAACGCCCACAGCGCCAACCGGCGCAGCCGGGCATGTGGATAGCGCTTCGTCTTGGCCAGCTTATAAAACTCATCCAGAGACCGGGTATCCCGTCCTGCGCGGGCCAAACGGTCCGGAAGCCCCTCCCCCGGGGCGCTGTCAGGCAGTTCCGCCCAATCCGCGGGAGTCATCGTTCTGAGGCGGGCCAGAAACGCCCGCTCCACAGCATCGGAAAACGGGGGCAGCGCCAGATCGGCTTTTTGCAAAAGCTCCAGCTCACCGGGAACAAGATACGACTCCGCCGCCGCCCACGCGCCGTGGGACACCCAACGCCGCACCTGAGTGGCCGAGACGAACCGGCTGCCCTCCGGCGTGGCGCAGTCGTGATATGCTGCGCCCTCCCGCCGGACAGTCATGGGGTAAAGTTCCGCGTTCAAACGGTGCAGAGCCCGCAGGTATTCGATGCCAAGGTTGTTGTTGGGGCTTTCCAGAAGTGCCCCCGCCTCCCGGCCCAAAAGCCCCGTGACCACTGCCTGGCGGCAGGCTGCAAAGGGCATGCCCTCGTCCAGAAAGCGACGGAGTCCGGCGGCGTAAGCTTCCGAGTCCAAACACTCCGCCACGGCTTGCAGGACCCCGATATCCCCGCACTCGCTGCCAAAGGATAAATGTGTCACCACTCCGGTGGCCGCCAGCAGACTGACGCCCCCCAGAGCAAATGTCTCCGCCGAAGATACGGCCCACATGGTGGGCAGCTCAACAACTAAATCCGCGCCGCTCAGCACCGCCAGCCGCGCCCGCAGCCATTTGTCGGCAAGGGCAGGAGCCGCGCTCTGAACCCAGCAGCCACTCATGCAGCAAACCACTGCGCTGTCCGGACCCAGAACCCGCCGCGTTTCGGCGATCTGGTATGCGTGACCAGAGTGAACCGGATTGTATTCCACTATAATACCAGCGGTCTTCACGGATTTCACCTCGATTTCATTACAAAAAAGTGACAATTCGGTTAAATTAGCAGTTGTATCCTGGAAATACTTTGCTATAATGATAATAGTGTGCCCTTTCGTGGAAAGAGCAAGCCTATTTTACATTATTTTGGGGCTGTCCGCAAGGGCTGCTCACGGAAAGAGGAATTACCATGAATGTTCTCGTCATCAACGCCGGAAGTTCGTCCCTGAAGTATCAGCTGATGGACCCCGATACCGGCATCGTGCTGGCTAAGGGCCTTTGCGAACGCATCGGCATCGACGGCAAGTTCACCTACAAGCCGCAGGTGGAGGGCAAAGAAACCCTGAAGGCTGTGGATGTAGCCATGCCCACCCATTCCGAAGCCATTCAGGCGGTTCTGAACGCTCTGGTGGATCCGGAAAACGGCGTTATTGCCTCTATGAAGGAGATCGACGCGGTGGGTCACCGCGTGGTGCACGGCGGCGAGGCCTTCAATAAATCCGTTCGGATTACCGGCGAGGTCATGAATGCCATTGAGGATTGCATTCCTCTGGCCCCTCTCCACAACCCCGCCAACATCACCGGTATCCGCGCCTGTGAAAAGGTCATGCCCGGCGTACCCATGGTGGCCGTGTTCGACACCGCTTTCCATCAAACCATGCCCGCCAAGGCGTTCACCTATGCTCTGCCCTATGAGTACTACAAGAACGACAAGGTGCGGCGGTACGGGTTCCACGGCACCTCCCACAAGTATGTCACCAGCCGCGCCGCGGCCATGCTTGGAAAGCCCGCCGCGGAGCTAAAAATCATCACCTGCCATCTGGGCAACGGCTCCTCCGTCACCGCTGTGGACGGCGGCAAAAGCGTGGACACCTCCATGGGCTTCACCCCTCTGGCGGGCCTTCCCATGGGCACCCGGTCCGGTGATCTGGACGCGGGAATTCTCCAGTACCTGATGAACAAGTATCAGCTGAACATCGACGAGATGCTGAATATTCTCAATAAGAAATCCGGCGTCCAGGGAGTGTCCGGCGTTTCCTCCGATTTCCGCGATCTGGAGGACGCTGCGGAGAAGGGCAACGAGCAGGCCGCGCTGGCCGTTGATATGTTCAACTACGGCGTGAAGAAGCTCATCGGCGCGTATGCAGCCGCCATGGGCAGAGTGGATGCCATCGTATTCACTGCGGGCGTGGGCGAGAACTCCGTCGGCCAGCGTCTGGATATCGCCTCGGGTCTTGAGTTCATGGGCGTGAAGATGGACGCCGCAGCCAACAACTGCCGCGGCAAGGAAGCCTTCATCTCCGCCGCTGACTCCAAGGTGAAGGTGCTGCTGATCCCCACGGACGAGGAACTGGTGATCGCCCGCGACACCGCGGCGCTTTGCAAGTAAGGATCTCTTTCTCTGCGTATTCCGCCCTCCGGCGCTGAATGTTGAAGGGACCCCGCAGCATTGCGGTAAATTGAATCTCTTTAGACCGGTCCATCTAACGATGGGCCGGTCTTTGTTCTGAGCGACAAGAACACCCGCGGCGGGCTGGGGGCTTTTCCTGACACCCCGGGGACAGGATCGGGCTGATTAAAGAGATTCTGGAACCGATGTTTGAAGACCAGTGATCGAGAACCAGCCTCGTACAAGTATGAGACCGGAAGAGCATTTTTTCAGGGTACGGACGGCACCTCTCAGCAAACTCCGTTGACCGCCGGAGAAGCAGAAAACTGCCAGCCCTCCGATGCCCGTGAGTTCAGGTATCGGGGGGCTTTCCTGAAGCGCAGGCAGGGGGGCAAGGCGGCGGCCAAATCTGCCTGCGTGAGGGTTCAGGAATATGTCGAATAGGTTGCTTCTCTCCGCTCAATATGGTAAAATATATAAAAAGCAAGCATTTTTGATTTGAATACATCTACCATGACGCCGCTTTGCGGCTATGGCATAATGGCGGAACTATTATGATACCGGCATGTAGTGAATACCCGCACTCCGGCGTTTCAATTGTCTGCGGTCCGCCCTGTGGGGCAAACTGTCGGTTATGGGGTCATGGGGCATAGCGGTTTCATGACAATATCCGAATTCGTTCAGCACGGTTCAGAGAAAGGCAGTTTGGATATGAGAAAGAGTTTTTTTCGCGCGGCGCTGTCTCTCTTTGGCGTGCTCCTGTTGACAGCGGGGCTGGTTCTGCCTTGCGCCGCTTCAGTAAGCACACCGCATCCTTCTACCGCGCTAAAAGTGGCTTTTTACCCGTTGGACGGTTTTTTTGAATATGACGCATCCGGCTATGAGACGGGATATGGCGTGGAGCTTCTGGACAAGCTGACACAGTACACCGGAATAACCTTTGAATACGTACCAGCGTCCAGCTGGGAGAGCACCCGGCAGATGCTGCTCAGCGGCGAAGCCGACATTCGGATGCCGGTTTCTCTGCCCACGACTCCTTCCACCACGTTCAGCTACAGCAATCACCCGATCCTATACACCTATCATGTCCTTATGACGCTCAAATCCAGCAAGGAGCTGTACTACTGTGATTATAACAGCTTTCATAACCTGAAAATTGCGGTTTCCGACAGCCTGCTGTCCAGCACAAACATTGCCGCCTCTCTTCCTAGCCTTGGAATCCGTGAGGACCAGCTGGTGATCTGCAGCGAGTACAACGAGTGCCGGGCCAAGCTGAATGCCGGAGAGGTAGACGCGGTGATCTCCAATGTAATGGATTTGACCGATGACATGAAGATGCTGGCCCAGTTTAACAATGTCACCAATCACATTTCCATGCGGCTGAACGATCCCACTCTGTTCCTTTTGGACGATGCGCTGGGTCAGGTGGAACAGGACGAGCCCCACTTTTTATCCGACCTGTACAAGAAATGGTTTCCGGATCGCGTTTCTGTTCCGCTGACCAAGGCGGAATCCGATTACGCAGCCTCTGCCGGAACCCTGTGCTTTGCCTTCGCCGACGACGAGGGGTATCTCTCCCGGTTGGAGGATGGCGACTATAAGGGCTACTTCCCCGCGCTTGCCAAGCTGCTGTGTGAAAAGCTGGGTGTTGGGTACGAGGCGGTTTCCCAGGATATGCTGACGGAGCTTGACGCGCAGGGTAAAACTGTTGTTCTGCCGGGATATTCCAACGATCTTCTCCTTGCCGAGGAGAATGGCGTCAGTATTACTGACCCATTTTTTACAACCAATTACTACTGTCTTCAGCGAAAAAACTCCTCGATTGATCTTTCTTCCTGTACCGTGGCCGTCGTGCCCAGCTCTGAAAATCCGGATCAGCTCATCCAACGGAAATTCTCCCCGGAGCAGATTCAGTACTTCGACAGCTATGAGAAATGCATTCAGGCGGTCTCCTCCGGTCGGGCAGACATCACCATTCTGAATAACTACATTGCGGAATACTATCTCAGCATGTATCAGTACGGAAATCTAACCCCCATTCTGACAGACGACTATACACACAGCATCTGCTTCGGCGTCACACAGGGGGACCACACGCTCAGCTCTCTTCTCAGCAAGACGCTGAGCACCATCACCGACGCCGAAATGGAGCAGCTGATTATCGGCGCGTAGGCGGCCAGGCCAGAGTCCAGCAGCCCGCAGGCCCTGATCCACAACTACCCTGTGCAAAGTCTCGTCCTATTGACCGCCCTTACCGGACTGCTGGCGGCGCTGGCATCCCTGCTGGTATTCGCCCACCGGACCAGTCGTAAAAACCTGGCCCTGAAAAGCGCCAATGCGGCAAAGACGGATTTTCTCTCCCGCATGAGCCATGACATGCGCACACCCATGAACGGTATTCTAGGCATGACCGCGCTGACCATCGATCTGCCAGGCCTTTCCCAGGAGGCGCGTGCAAATCTCTCCACCATCCGCGATTCCAGCAACTATCTTCTGAGCCTGATCAACGACACGTTGGACATGAGCCGGATCGAGGGGCAAAAAGTTGAACTGCACAAAGAGCCGGTGCGCGCCGCTGAACTGATTACACAAACCCTCGCAGGCATCTCACAGTCCGCACAGGCAAAGGGCATTAATATTAGTTTGAAATTTAAAGGATTTCAAAATGATTTTATCAATGTGGACCGCGTGCGGGTGCGGCAAATTTTCACGAACCTGCTGTCCAACGCCGTGAAGTTCACTCCCGGGTACGGGAAAATCGAATGCCTGTTGGAATGTCTGCGCCGGGAAAGCGGGTGTTGTCTTGTCCGGATAACCATCCGCGACAGCGGCGTTGGTATGAGCGAGGAGTTTTTGAAGCACGCCTTCGAGCCTTTTGCCCAGGAGCCGAACTCTCAGAGCAACAAATATGCGGGTACCGGACTGGGCCTGCCCATCGTGCAGAACCTGGTGCATCTGATGGGCGGCACCATTGCCCTTTGCAGCAAGCTGAACGAAGGGACGGCCGTGACCGTTGAGTTACCCTTTGAGCTGCTGGAGAGATATCAGCCGCCAGCTTCCGACGATGCAGCGGCTTTCTTTGACCTTCAGGGCAGGCGCGTCCTTCTGTGTGAGGACCATCCGCTCAATGCCACGATCACCGCAAAGCTTTTGAGCAAGGTAGGTGTAGATGTGGAGCATGCGGAGGACGGGCGGCATGGTGTGGATCTATTTATTCAGCGCGGCGCGGGATATTACGACGCGATCCTGATGGATATCCGGATGCCTGTCATGGATGGTCTGAGCGCCACCAGGGCCATTCGTGCCCTCCGTAAGATCGACGCGAAAACCATCCCCATCATCGCCATGACCGCCAACGCCTTCGATTTTGATGTAAAAGCAAGCCTCTCCGCCGGAATGGACGCCCATCTGGACAAGCCTGTGGACCCGGAAAAGCTATATCGGACACTGGCGGAGCAGATCGTTCTTCGGGGCGGCGGCAGGCACAACTCTCCACAGAAGTAACGTAAATCAAACCAGCCCGGCGGATATATCTGCCGGGCTGGTTCTTATATGCTGGGGCGCACAGTTGTGCTCTCTTTAATTCTTTGTATTTTTTCCTTCATACCGTACGTAGTAAAACAGATACTGCTGTATCACCCCGGCAAACCCCTTATAGCGGTACAGCGGAAAACGACCCCGGTAGTGCTCATGAACCACCCGGTTGATCCACACATCCCGGGGAAACGCGGCAATGCGATGATAACCGAACAGCGATACACAGCTGGCCACCTTCACCCCCACGCCAGGGACGGCTGTCAATGCCTCCAGCAGCTCCCCATCTCCCAGAGACGCCAGTGCCTCAAGGTCCAGCGCCCCCGTCTGCACCAGCCGCGCCGCCGCCAAAACATATCCGGCGCGATAGCCCAGCGCGCAGGTCCGAAGGCCCTCCTCCCCAGCCCCAGACAGCGCCGCCGGTGCCGGAAAGGCATATTCCCGGCCAAGGCTCTCCCCATACCGGACGCAAAGCGCTTCCACGCAGGCTCGAATGGCGGGGATGTTCTTCCGCTGGGAAATGATAAACGTCACCAGCATCTCCCATGGATCCTGCCGCAAAATCCGGATACCTGTGCCGAACTTCGCCGCAGCGGTTAAGTACGCATCCTTTTCCGGTACGGCGGCGCGAAATGCAGCGTAATCCGTGTCCAGATCGAAATAACTTCGCCAAAGTCCGTCGTACTCCGCCGCCGGGCAGTCCAGCATCCAGGCGTCGGCCCGCTCTGCCAACTCCACGCACCGTTTCCGCGCCGTCAGACGAAAGCGACCCGGCTCCAGCTGATTCAGCCGAAAGCTCTGGCCGCTGTCCGCAATCTTCTCCAGATTGAAGTCCTGTTTCGGAATGAATTCCATGTCAGTTTTCCACGGGCCACAAAATATCGTGGGCCACGGGGGCATAAAACAGGCGCTGGATCTCCGCCGGGTCCCGTGTCTTCCCCATAATCCACATCAGCTTCGCCGTCACCGCCTCGGTGGTCAGATCAAAGGCCTCCAGCACGCCGGGTATCCCCTTCAGTCGATGACCCACATGGTAGATGCCAAGGTCGCTGCCCTCATTCTGCACCTGAGTGGTCAGCACCACCAGCTTGCCCTTCGCCGTCCAGCGGCAGACGCTGCCACAAAAGTCCGCGCCCTCATAATCGGGCAGACCGCCAACACCGAAGGATTCAATAATGAGGGCGTCGTTCCGCTCCAGCAGATAATCCAGCAACGCCTGATCCGTGCCGGGAATCAGCTTCAGCAGGGCGACGCTGGTATTCAGATCCTCATAAAATGACGGTCTGTCTTTACAGTCCTGCCGGATGTAGGGCAGCAACACACCGTCCCGCAGAACGCCCAGGAACGGATAGTCGATGCTGGAAAAAGCCTCAAAGCTCTTGGACCGGACCTTTTGCGCCCGGGTCCCCAAAATCACCTTTCCGTTGAACACCAGAGACACGCCGGGCATATCCGACGACGCCACCCGGAACGCGTCCGTCAGGTTCACCTTGGAGTCCGTCACGTCGAACCCGATGGGCTTCTGAGCCCCGGTAAGTACAATGGGCTTGGGGCTGCCCTGAATGAGATAGCTGAGAGCTGCGGCGGTATATGCCATGGTATCCGTACCGTGGGTCAGGACGAAGCCGTCGTAGGATAGATAGTGGTCCCGGATACACCGCACCATCCGCAGCCAATGGGACGGCGCGATATTGGTGCTGTCCAGATTCAAAAGCTGCAGGCTCTCAACGTGACAGATGCTGGAAATAGCGGGTATATGGGCCAAAAGCTGCGCGCTGGTCAGCTCCGGGGCAAGTCCGTCTTCCGTCACCTGAGAGGCAATGGTGCCGCCGGTTCCAATCAATAAAATTTTTCTCATCGCACACCCTCACAAAATGTCCCTATGGTCCAGTGCCGCAAGCCCGAACCGTACGGCGCGATTCACGGTTTCCCGCTCTTTATCGTCTGCCGCGGCGTCGTACCGGCCGCGCAGGCGGCGAAGAAATTCTCCCCGTAGGGAATCCTCGTCAGCCCTTGCCCACACATCCTGCCGGACGCGGGTGCAGTCCCGCAGCTCCAGCGCGTAAAACCGACCGGAGAAGAGCGTTTCCAGGGCCGTCAGGTCCATTCCCCGCTCGTCCGTCTCTCCGGTGAGCAAAACACGGTACAGATCGTCCGTGGTCCATGCGGGCAGAGCCGCTTCCAGCGCCTCCCGGGGGTCCTTCGCCGTTATATCCACGGTCATGATCCCATAGCGGTGTCGGGCAAAAGGCACAAATTCCAGCGTCACCGCACCCTCGTCGGACACGGTTCCGAAATAGAAGCCCTTGTCCCCCAACTCGTCAAAGCCCCGGCCTTCCGTACAACCGGGATATGCCCAAAGGGTCTTTCCGCACCTCTGCGGCCCGGAGGCGGCGTGAACATGTCCCAGTGCCAGATAAGTAAGACCACTGGCTGCAATCTCCGCTTTCGTGACAGGATTGTAGCGGGCGGCGGATGGTTCCACGTCTCCGTGGAGCGTCATCAGATGGACCCGGCCATCCTCGGGGACGGCAAATCCGTTCAAAAGGCCGGACGTCTGCTCCGGCCCGGTAAATGCCGCGCCGTGGACGGTGCAGTTCAGATCCGGCAGATCCACGCTCTCGATCTGGCCGGATTTAAAAATATATACATTCTCAGGCCACTCCAAGGTGGCATACGGACTTTCGGGACTGTAAAAGTCGTGGTTTCCCGGCGCGATGAACACATTGGCGCCGACGCGCCCCAGCCCTCGGGCCAAATCCTCGGGCGTCTCGCGAAAGCTGTCGGTCCCATCGAACAGATCGCCGGAGAGGAGCACCAGATCCGCACCCCGGCGGATCGCTTCCTCCGCCAACCGCGCGCCCAGTTCCCGGCTCTCCCTCCGCCGCTCCGCCGCTCGCTGGGGCGACAGGGCGTGAAACGCGCTGTCCAAGTGAAAATCCGCCGCATGAAGAAATCGAAACATGGCTTACTGCTCGTCGGGCCGCCAGCCCTTGCACACATCCACCCAGGTTCCTCCGGAGTATTTTTCCAGCTCGCCGCAAGTCAGCTCGATAGCGCTGTTGCTGCTGCCGGCCGCCGGAAAAATTGTGGCGAAGCGCTGCAAAGACTCGTCCAAATAAACTTCCACGCCGTTGTTGACGGCAAACGGACACACACCGCCCACCGCATGGCCCACCAGCGTGGAGGCTTCGTCGTGGCTCAGCATGGACGCCTTGCCTCCGAAGCGATCCTTATAGCGGCGGTTATCCACCTTGGCGTCTCCTGCGCAAACGATCAGCAACACCCGATCTTCCAGCTTGAAACTGAGGGTCTTGGCAATCCGCGCACCCTCCACACCCACTGCCTGAGCAGCCAACTCCACAGTAGCCGAAGACACATCGAATTCCTGAATACGGTCCTCAATGCCTTGTGCTTTAAAATAGGCTCTCACCTTTTCGATCGACATAGCTCTGTTCCCCTTTTTCTATGTGTTTATTAACGAATATCCATCCGCTCCACGCCGGTACAAAGACCGGTGGCACTGTCCAGCGTAAAAATGGCCCCCTGCAGCTTACAGGGGCCCTCTGGATTCTGAAATCGGCCCGGCAGGCCGCCCAAAAACAACTCCACCGACTGCTCTGGATTCACACCCAGCACGGATTCCACCGCACCCGTCATACCCAAGTCCGTGATATAGCCGGTACCCCTTGGATAGATCCGCTCATCGGCAGTTGGCACATGGGTGTGGGTCCCCCAGAGGGCGGAGACCCGTCCATCGAGAAAGTACCCCATCGCCAGCTTTTCACTGGTGGCCTGAGCGTGGAAATCCACCAGCGTGAAATCTGTTTTCTCCCCAACCAGCAGTTGATCCATCACGGTGAAAGGGTTGTCCGCTCCCCAGCTCAGATCACACCGCCCAATCAGGTTCACCACTCGGATCTGGACACCGTTCAGGTCATAAATCCCGCAGCCCCTCCCCGGCGCCCGACCGGTATAGTTGGCGGGGCGGAGGATATAGGAAGCATCATCCAGAAAATCGGCGATCTGAAGCTTGCCGAAGGTATGATTTCCAAGGGTAATCACATCCGCGCCTGCATCGTAAATGCGCTCTGCCTGCTGCGGCGTCAATCCAATTGAGGCAGCATTCTCCCCATTGACTACGGTAAAAGCAATGTCCTTCATTTTTTTCAGCGGACGCAGAGTCCTCTCCAGATGGGACAGGCCCGGCTCTCCCACCACATCACCCACGGCCAGAATATGATAAAGCATATGGCACCTGATTTCCAAAAACGTTCTGTAGGTGCTATTATATCCAAAAACACTATGAATTGCAAGGGTGTGGTCCTTACCGGAGACTCCTGCGCCGTAAAAAAAGCACCCGCTGCAGCTGCGGCTTGCCTTCTGCAATGTGAAAAATTTCTTTTACAGGGCGATTCCCAATCCAAACCACAAAAGGTTCCGCACCAAGCAGTTTACCGCCATCAGCAGCAAAAACGCCCATAGCCAGTAGTCGTTGTATCGCAGTACCCAGCCGCATCGGCCCCGCAGCCGCCAGATCGTCTGCGTCAGCAAATACGCTATCACGGAGATCGCTCCCACCGGCACGGCCGGATTCCAGCGACACGCCTGCATGACGTGTCCATGCGCCAACGCGATCATTGCCCGAGTGCCGCCGCAAGCGGGGCAGTAAATGTGCCAGTGCGTAAAGAACCAGCAAGTTGGAAGCGCAGGCGCGTCCATGCAAAAATGCCAGATCAGGAAGACAGTCAATCCAACCGCCAGTGTCACTACCAGCGCAGGATACAACTCCCGATCCCAGGACCTTTGCTCCATAGCGTTTCCTCCCTTGAAAATGAGAAGCCGTGCAACGCACGGCTTCTCTATCTCACTTCAGCAGTTTGAACTGTCCCAGAATCGGGACTTCCTTCTCCTCATCATTGATCGCGCTGATGCAGCCCATCACCGCGCAGACGAAGCAGAAAATACCCCATACCCAGCCAATGCAGGGAATAATGCCAAGAAGACCTGCCAACCAGATCACCAGTGCCTGATTGATGTGAAATTTTGCTTCCTCTCGGTCACCAAAAATCAACGCAATCACTAGTCCAATCCAAGTCAGGTATGCAACAATTCCAGTTGTCTTGCGATCCATAGACGTTGCCTCCATTTTTATAAGGTATCTCAATTATTTTCATTTTAGCACAGTAATCCTATAAATGCAAGAAATATGCTAATAGCAGTATCTGCCGCTCAATCTAAAACATACTGCACTAAACGAAAAAGTACAGAGCGGACAGTCAAAAAACTGTCCGCTCTGTGTTGGCGCTACCTGTC
>NZ_JBEUWZ010000016.1:0-105004 GCF_040505565.1 Oscillibacter sp.
GCGGAGGGGACGAAGGAAACGAACCAAGCAACAAAGGCACCCGCCGCATTTGCGGCGGGTGCCTTTTTCTTGACCGGGGCGGACTACCCATTAGCGGAGCCGGAATACCAAGCCGGGAATGCCGCTGCGTACAAAAGCGGCGTAAAAGCTCCCCTTTGTTCGACAACAAAGGGGAGCTTTTACGCAAAATATTACGTTTAGTAGTCAAAAATCACTTAAAACGACACGATTTCCTGCGCGGGTTTTTCGCAGGGTCCCACGGAGACCACGTTCATCACCGGGCCCTGACCCTTGTACGCGGAGTGCTTCTCCACGCCCATTTTCGCCGTGACCTCCATCCAGTCGTGGTTCTTATACTGGTCCAGATTCTTGCCCCGGGCCAGCAGGCCCAGGAAGGTCACGTCCTTCTCACAGCACACCATGGCGAATCGGCCCGGACAGTCCACGCCGGGGTACTTCTTGGAGTGGCACATCACCAGCTTCGTGTGGACCAACTTGTCCTTGTACCGGTCCGGGTGGTCCATTACATCCACATACCAGACGCCGAAGTCGTCGTCGGGGATATCAATGACATCCTGCGTCATGTCGAAGGGGCACTCGTCCCCGGTG
Organism: Oscillibacter sp.; assembly: GCF_040505565.1. Lineage (GTDB taxonomy): Bacteria > Bacillota > Clostridia > Oscillospirales > Oscillospiraceae > Oscillibacter. Next base: position 610 of record NZ_JBEUWZ010000016.1, read on the forward strand.
AGATAGTCCTCGCTGGTGCCGTCGTCGTTCTCCAGATAGATGTCCGCCCTGCGGTTCACCATCCGCAGATTTCGCTTTCGCAGGCTGTCCCGCAGTTCCGGGGTGCAGCGGTTGAATATCAGCATGTCCGCATTGGTGATCTTCTCCATCATCAGCTGGCCCATGTTTCTAGCGTAGGTGTCAAAGGTGGACGCCTGCACCATGCACATGATCTGATACAGCACCCAGTTGGCTGGGAGCACGTCCTTGTAAAGCCGTTCCATTTGCCACATGCCGTTGTATTCGATCAGCACCTGGCGGGGCTTGTACTTCTTTTCGCACTCCTTTAAAAATGAACAGGTCAGGTCCTCTTCGTCATCTACCGTTACCACCGTGATGTTGTCCAGGGCGTTTTTGTTGTATTCCGCCTCGCCCTCTTCGCAGCAGAGCAGAAGGGTCTTCTCCTCCCGGGCAAAGCCGTCCTTTAAAATGCCGTTGATGAAATCAGTCTTGCCGCCGTCCAAAAAACCGGCGACCAGATATACTGGAATATCCATAAATGAAAGATCCTTTACACGTAACTGCTCTTCCTGCTTACAGGCCGAACAGCGTTTTTAGTTTGCCCTCGTTCAGCTCCGCGCCGATCACGCAGAGACGGCCGGTATAATCGGGGCTGCCCTTGCGGACGTCCGCCTCCTCGGGTACGTAGTCAAAGTTGATCCAGCCGCCGTCGGCTGCGGGAACGATGCCCTTGGCCCGCAGAATATTGCCGTAATCGCCGGTGTCCAGCTTTTCAAGAATGGAGCGGATACCCGCCTCCGTGAAGGATTTGGGCGTCTCTGCGCCCCAGCTGGTGAAGACCTCGTCGGCGTGGTGATGATGGTGGTGGCAGGAGCAGTTGGGATCGTCGCACTCGTGACCGTCATGATCGTGGTGATGATGTTCATGCTCGTCGTGCTCGTCATGATCGTGGTGATGATGTTCATGCTCGTCATGCTCGTCATGCTCGTCGTCATGATCGTGGTGATGGTGCTCGTGCTCATCGTGGTCGTCGTCATGATCGTGGTGATGGTGCTCATGCTCGTCGTGGTCGTCGTGGTCGTCGTCATGCTCGTCGTGCTCATGCTCTTCTACGTCGGCCTCGTGCTCCCTGCGGATGCGCTCCAGCAGCTCGTCCGCAAGAGACACCTTTTCAATGGCCGAGAGGATGGTCTTGCCTTCCAGCTGGTCCCAGGAGGTGGTGAGAATGGCGGCGTCAGGGTTTTTCTCCCGCAGCATCGCCACAGCGGCATCCAGCTTTTCGGCGGACAGCTTCTGGGTGCGGGAGAGAATAATGGTTCCGGCGGACTCGACCTGATTGTTGTAGAACTCGCCGAAGTTCTTCATATAGACCTTCACCTTGGAGGCATCCGCCACGGTGACAAAACTGTTCAGCTCCATATCCGGGGTCTCCGCCACGGTGCTTTGTACGGCGGCAATCACATCGCTGAGCTTGCCCACGCCGGAGGGCTCAATCAGAATGCGGTCGGGGTGAAACTGCCGCTGCACGTCCTTCAATGCCTTGCTGAAGTCGCCCACCAGGGAGCAGCAGATGCACCCGGAGGACATCTCGGAGATCTGGACCCCGGAGTCCTTTAAAAACCCGCCGTCAATGCTGACTTCACCAAATTCATTTTCGATCAGCACCAGCTTTTCTCCCTGATAGGCTTCCGCCAGCAGCTTCTTGATAAGCGTTGTCTTACCAGCGCCGAGAAAGCCGGAAATAATGTCAATTTTTGTCATGGAATCAAGTCCTTCGCTTTTAATTTAAGGAGTATCTCAACACCCAGTATCATATCATTTTTTCCTAAAATTGCAATGTTTTCAGCAAAAATTAATGCGCTGTACATAAATTTTCTCACGTTTCGTCTGCGATATGCGGTCAAGGGGACGCTTTTTCCCGGCGTGCCGGTCCGGGGAGAAGGGAAAAGGCGGCGTCCCTTTCGGGACGCCGCCTTGGAAACAGGCAGACGGTGAGGGGACGCTCAGGAAATCATCGTGTGAACGAGGGGACGAACACACGGGGCCGAAATTTCCAAGCGCTTGTCTGGACCTATTTCACACGGATTTGAATGACGGCGTCTCAGGCAACCGCCTTCTCGCCACGGCGGCGAGCTTCTTTCCAGGCCTTTTTTTGCAGAGCAACTTCCGGCTGGAATTCTTTCATGTCCTTGGCAATGGTGCCGGACAGAAGCAGCATCGTAACCAGATTGGGAATGGCCATCAGGGCGTTAAAAATATCGGAAATGTTCCACACGACGGCCAGCTCCTGCGTGGCGCCCACAAAGGCGACCAGAGCATAAGCAATGCGATAGAGCATGATGGGCTTCATACCAAACAGATACTCAAAGGCTTTCTCTCCGTGATACTCCCAGCCGATGATGGTGGAGAAAGCGAACAGTGCGATGCTGATCGTAACAAGGATCGCACCCGTTTCGCCAAGGACGGAGCGAAATGCCAGAATGGTCAGCGCGGAGCCGTTGATCACAGAGCCATCGGCATTGGTGGCGCCCAGCACGCCGGAGGAGCAGATAGCAAGGCCGGTAACGGTGCAGATCACAATGGTGTCAAAGAAAGTACCGGTCATATTGATGTAGCCCTGACGAACAGGATTGTCAGTGGTGGCGGAGGCGGCGGTAATAGCCGCGGAGCCCATACCGGCCTCATTGGAGAAAACGCCGCGGGCCACGCCGTACCGGGCCGCGCCCAGAATGGAAGTGGTAATGGTGCCGGCAAAGCCGCCGGCCGCCGCCGCGGGGCTTAACGCCATTTTGAACATGGTGACAACGGCGCCCGGAAGCTCGGAGATGTTGCCGAAAATCACGATCAGACCGGCGATCAGATAGAATATAGCCATCACAGGGACCACCACGGAGGATACCCTGGAAATGCTCTTGATACCGCCGATGACGATGATCAAGGACAAAACTGTGATAACAGCGCCGGTAATCCAGTTTGGGACCGTGAAGGTGGAGTTGATAGAGCTGGCGATGGAGTTGGCCTGCGTCATGTCGCCGATGCCGAAGGAGGCGATGACCGCGAACAGGGCGAACAAAAAGCCCAGAACCACGCCAAACTTGCCACCCAGAGCCTTTTTCATCACATACATGGGACCGCCGGACATTTCGCCTTTTTCATTCACTTCGCGGTACTTGACCGCAAGCATGCACTCAGAGAATTTGGAGGTAATACCAAACGCGGCTGAAATTTCCATCCAGACCAGAGCGCCGGGGCCACCGGCGGCCAGCGCCGTGGCAACGCCCACGATATTACCGGTGCCGATGGTGGCGGCCAGCGCCGTCATCAGTGCGGAAAACGGAGAAACGTCACCGGTACCGCGCTTGGTGGTGCGGGCCTCCTTGCTCATCACGCTGTGAAGTGCGTAACCCAGATTGCGCCAGGGAAGAAAGCCGGTTTTAATTGTCAGGAAGATGCCCGTGCCGACCAGCAGCACCAGCATGACAGGCCCCCAGACAAATCCGTCGACTTTATCAACGAGATCGGAAAATGTCATGACTGCTCTCTCCTTTAATGGTTTCTCATACATACAGAACTCTCTCAGGAATAAGCGCATAAATCCGGCTTCGGACGGCCTCTCCGCCGCCGTCTGCACTTTACCTGATTTGCATGTTATCATATTCCTTGTCAAGAAAAACGCAATCCTAAAATTTCACAAAATCCAATACACAAATACAAATGTTTTTGACAGGAGAACGAAATTAACAAACATCATGCCGGGTATGAAAAAATGAAATGTTAAAAATGGAGATAGAGTGTCATAAAAACGGTAAAAGTTAGACTATTGACTGTAAATAATGACGGACGCGACTTTTTTATGGAATCTATAAAAATTTGAGCGAACTGAAGTTCAAACAGTTACAAGTAAGAGCTTTCGTATATACGTCGTGGAGCCGGAGCGTTACTCCGCCATGCGCTTACACCGTCTGTGGTTATAAGCACCAGAATCTCTTGCGTTTTTCATGAAAATCGCCATTTAATTGGAAAAATATGTGAAATATAAAAATTGTTTTTGATTTAACTGTTAAAAATGCACAAATATTTTAAAATTCAAACCTGTTTATTGCAACATTTAAATGAAAGTGGTAAGATAAAATTGGTGAGGGGCATATACGGTCTTTCATGCCTTGCAGACTGTATAGCTCAAAAATCCGCGGAGGGGCCGCGAACGAAAAAGGAAGAGGGGGACACTATACAATGGCAGAGATGATTGCACTAATCAACGGCAAAATCAACGGCATCGTCTGGGGCGTACCGATGATGATTCTGATCATTGGCACCGGACTCTACTTCACCATCCGCACGGGATTCCTGCAGTTCTCAAAATTCGGTTACGCAATGAAGAATACCATCGGCAAGTGCTTCAAAAAGGTGGAGGCTAAGGAGGGCGCTGTTACGCCCGTGCAGGCCCTGACCACCGCTTTGGCGGCCACCGTTGGTACCGGCAACATTGCCGGCGTCTGCGGCGCCATCGCAGCCGGCGGTCCCGGCGCGATTTTCTGGATGTGGATTTCGGCCCTGGTTGGAATGTGCACCAAATTTTCCGAGGTCACCCTGGCCATCAGGTACCGTGAGCGCAACGACAAGGGCGACTGGGTCGGCGGCCCCATGTATTACATCAAAAACGGTCTGGGCGAGAAATGGAAGTGGCTGGGCGCGGTGTTTGCAACGTTCGGTATGCTAGCTGCCTTTGGCATCGGCAACATGACGCAGGTCAACACCATTGCCACGACGATCGGCTCTGCCATCGGTGAGTTCATTACGTTGGATGAGAGTACCTTGAAGATTATTTATCTGGTAATCGGCATCATTGTCGCGGCTATTTCCGCCTTGGTGTATCTGGGCGGATTAAAGCGGATCGGCAGCGTGACGGAGAAATTGGTTCCCGTTATGGCGATCATCTATATCGTGGGCTGCCTGGCGGTTATTTTCACGAATTCCCAGCACATCGGGACCGTGTTCAGCATGATCTTCCGCGGCGCATTCAACCCCTCCGCCGTGGTGGGCGGCGCCGTCGGTGTCGGGATTAAACAGGCAATTACTAAGGGCGTTGGCCGCGGCATCTTCTCCAACGAGGCCGGCCTCGGCTCCGCGCCTATCGCTCACGCCGCCGCCGATACGGATAGCCCCGTCCGGCAGGGTCTGTTCGGCGTATTCGAGGTCTTTGCGGATACCATCGTTATCTGCACGCTGACCGCGCTGACCGTAATGTGCGCGTTCACCGGCAATGATGCCATCAGCATCGAGTTTGGCAAGTCTGCGGGCGCGAATCTGGCGATCACGGCGTTCTCAACCACCTTTGGCGGAAAGGCCGCCGGTGTGGTCGTGGCTGTGGGCCTGACGCTGTTCGCTCTGTCTACCGTCCTCAGCTGGGGCCTGTACGGAACCCGCTGCGCGGAGTTCCTGTTCGGGACCAAGATCATCAAACCGTATCAGGTTCTGTTCTGCATCTTCATGGTAGTGGGCGCGACGATGCAGCTGCAGCTGGCGTGGGATATTGCCGACACCCTGAACGGTCTGATGGCAATTCCCAACCTGTTGGCGCTGCTGCTTCTGTCGCCGGTGGTCTTCAAGCTGGTGAAGGAATTCTTTTCCGACCCAGCCAGAGAATTGGAGAAAAGAAAGTAATCGATAGGCCCAGCTGAATATTTGGAAGAAAAGCGCGCCCCCACGGTATATCCGTGGGGGCGCGTCTGTAACTTCTGAAAACTTTTTTCAGACTCATATATGCAGGATGAGCGAAGCAAATTGAAAGTAGATCAAAAGTGAGGTGGCGTCCACGATGGTGGTGATGAGGGGCGAAGCCATCACCGCCGGATCAAAGCCAACTTTTTTTGCCAGCAGAGGCAGCATACAGCCCACAAGCTTGGAGGTGAACACCGTGACCACCAGCGTACAGCAAACCACAAGCGCCACCAGCGGCGTTACGGAGGGATTGCGAAACAGCAGCTGGTCGATCAGAATCAGCTTAATAAAGTTGGCGGATGCCAACGCCACTCCGCATAGCACGGAAACCCGAATTTCTTTCCAGATTACCTGAAAAATGTCCTTGAATTCGATCTCATTCAAGGAGATGCCGCGGATCACGGTGACCGCAGACTGAGAACCGGCATTTCCGCCTGTGTCCATCAGCATGGGGATGTAGGCGGTCAATATGGTAGCGGCCGCCAGCGCGTTTTCAAAGCGGGCGATGATTTGCCCCGTAAAGGTGGCGGAGATCATGAGAAGCAGCAGCCACACAATGCGGGCCTTAAACATGTCATAGACGCTGGTTTTCAGATACGGCTTGTCGGAGGGAAGGATAGCCGCCATCTTCTCAATATCCTCGGTGGCCTCGTACTGTAAAACGTCCATGGCGTCGTCGACTGTGACGATGCCCACCAGCCGGTTTTCCGTATCCACCACCGGCAGCGCCAGAAAGTCATATTTGTTCAGAGTGCCGGCAACGTCTTCCTGATCATCCAGAGTGGTGACGGAGACAATGCTGGTTTCCATGATATCGCCGATGACCGCATCCTCCTCCGCCAGCAGCAGCGTCCGGATGGTGACGAGGCCGATCAGGTTCCGGTTGTCGGCGATGACATAGCAGATGTTGATGGTCTCCTTGTCCGGCCCGGTCCGGCGGATGCGCTTAAATGCGTCCTCCACCGTCATGGAGGTTTTCAGGTCCACGAACTCCGTGGTCATGATGCTTCCGGCAGAATCGTCGGGGTACTTCAAAATTTCGTTGATGCTCTTACGCATATCCGGGTCAGAGTGCTTTAAGATGCGCTTAACCACGTTGGCGGGCATCTCCTCGACAATATCCACCGCGTCGTCCAGGTACAATTCGTCCAGCACTTCCTTCAGCTCCGTGTTGGAAAAGCCCTGAATTAAAAGCTCCTGCTCGTCGGAGTCCAACTCCACGAACACCGCCGCCGCCAGCCCCTTTGGCAGCAGGCGGAAGAGAAGCGGCAGGTCTTCCTCCGGCAGATTTTCCATCAAAAGGGCAATGTCCGCCGCCTCAATGGGACTGAGGAGGTCCCGCAGTGCGGCATATTGTTTTCGGCGGATGAACTCCTCAATTTTTTCCACCAGTTCCGAGCGCTCGTTTTCAAATTCAAACATACGCAGGTCCTCCTTCCTTTGTTCTGTCAGCGGTGCCAGGCATCACAAAAAATAAAAATCCTCAATCGTGCCGCCCAGTACGATTGAGGAAATCTCAAAATAACATTGCCGAGAGACTGCATTGCCTCCCCACCGTTCAAGCTTTAGCTTCACAAGGCAGTGAAATTGCATTAGATGATACCTTAAAATTCGATATCGCCTGTTCAAACCCTCTCATGATGTCTCCATCATTTTGCGGCAGCAACCCATATCCCTGTGGTAGCCTTACCTACCGGACGCTATTCACTTTTCCTCTTTATAGTATGCCAAAAAGTCCTCTATGTCAACCGCTAAAATGGTAAAACCACAGAAAAGAATCGGTTGCGACAGGGTAATATGCGGGGGTAGCTGTGAACAATGAGGGCAACTCCCCAGCGTATGAATTTACATCCAATCCACAAGTTCGTATGATTTTCACTGCACAAACACTTGTACGATTAAAGGGCCTGTGATATAATTATATTCCTGTAAATTCGGCACAGACTTCAAAGGATAAAGCTGCAAGGGAGGCACGCCCATGGGCATCCATGACGGACATCGGGAAAAGATGCGCCGGCGCTTTCTGGAGACCGGCCTTGCCGGCTTTGCCGACCACGAGGCGCTGGAACTTCTCCTCTTTTATGCCATTCCTCGCCGGGATACCAACGCCCTGGCTCATCAGCTTTTGGAACGGTACGGTTCTCTGGAGACGGTGCTGGCCGCACCGGTGGAGGACCTGCAAAAGGTGAAGGGCATGGGCGAGAGCGCGGCGCTGCTGCTGCGGCTGGTCCCGATGCTGACGGAGAGGAGCCGGAGGAGGGAAGACGCCCTGGTAATTCTAAATTCCACGGAAAAGGCGGGGAATTATATGCTCCACCGGTTCGACGGGAAGAAAAATGAGCTGGTCTATGAGTTGTGTCTGGACAGGAAAGGAAAGCTCCTGGCGAGCAAGCTTCTGACCGAGGGCGACGTCAACGGCGCGGAGCTGAACATCCGCAAGCTGGTGGGAAACGCTCTGATGACCAATGCCAGCGCGGTGATTTTGTCCCACAATCATCCCAGCGGCGTGGCGCTGCCCTCCAGCGAGGATTTCACCACGACCGACCGGGTGCGAACGGCTCTTGAGAGTGTGGGCGTTCAGCTGGTGGACCACATTATCGTGGCCGACGGAGATTTCGTTTCCATGAGAGACTCCGGATACTTTACAAAATGACAGGCCACGCCCCGTCCGGGGTGACGGAAGAGAGGAGGGTTTATGCCAAAATTCAAAGTTGTCTCTCCCTACGAGCCCTCCGGTGATCAACCGGAGGCCATTAAAAAACTGGCCCGGGGGATTGAAAATGGCCTGGACGAACAGATATTGCTGGGCGTCACAGGGTCCGGCAAGACCTTTACCATGGCAAAGGTCATCGAGCAGATCCAGCGGCCCACACTGGTGCTGGCCCATAACAAGACGCTGGCGTCCCAGCTGTGCGAGGAGTTCAGAGCGTTTTTTCCGGACAACGCGGTGGAATACTTTGTCTCCTATTACGACTATTACCAGCCGGAGGCTTACATTCCTCATACGGACACCTATATTGCCAAGGATGCCTCTACCAACGACGAAATTGATCGCCTGCGCCTTTCCGCCACCTGCGCTCTGCTGGAGCGGCGGGATGTGATCGTGGTGTCTTCCGTCTCCTGTATCTACGGGCTGGGAGAACCGGAGGACTTTGCCAAACTGATGATCTCCGTGCGTGTGGGCATGAATCTGAACCGGGACGAGCTGCTGCGGCGGCTGGTGGAGGACCGGTACGAGCGCAACGACATTGCCTTTGAGCGGAATATGTTCCGTGTTCGGGGCGACACGGTGGAAATCTATCCCGCGTATTATAAAGACAAGGCTCTTCGGGTGGAGTTTTTTGGGGACGAGATTGACCGGATCACGGAATTCAACCCCATCACCGGCGCAGCCTTCCGCCTTTTGGAGCACGCGGTGGTCTATCCCGCCAGCCACTATGTAACCACCAAGGACAAGATGGATCGGGCCATCGGCGAGATTCGCCGGGAGATGGAGGAACAGGTTCAGTACTTTACGGAGCGGAACAAGCTTGTGGAGGCCCAGCGGATCAGACAACGTACGGAATACGACATCGAAATGATGACGGAGCTGGGATATTGCTCGGGCATTGAGAACTATTCCCGCATTATCTCCGAGCGGCCTTCCGGCTCCGCGCCCATGACGCTGCTGGACTTCTTTCCCAAGGACTTCATGCTTTTTGTGGACGAGAGCCATGTGTCGCTGCCCCAGGTAAGGGCCATGTACAATGGTGACCGCGCCCGCAAGCAGAGCCTGATTGACTATGGGTTCCGCCTGCCTTGCGCATTTGATAACCGCCCGCTGAAATTCGAGGAATTTGAGACCCGTACGGGTCAGGCGATTTATGTCTCAGCCACCCCCGGCCCCTATGAGCGGGAGCGGGCGGGTCAGGTGGTGGAGCAGGTCATCCGCCCCACGGGTCTTCTGGACCCGGAGGTGGAGGTGCGCCCGGTGGAGGGTCAGATCGACGATCTGATCGCGGAGATAGAATCCAGATCTGCGAAGCACGAGCGAGTGCTGGTGACGACCCTCACCAAAAAGATGGCGGAGGACCTGACGGAGTATTTCAAAAACGCCGGGATCAAGGTGCGCTATATGCACTCCGACGTGGAGACCATCGAGCGAATGGAGATCATCCGCGGGCTACGGCTGGGGGAGTTCGACGTGCTGGTGGGCATCAATCTGCTGCGGGAGGGGCTGGACCTTCCGGAGGTGAGTCTGGTGGCTGTGCTGGACGCGGACAAGGAGGGGTTTCTTCGCAGTGAGACCTCCCTCATCCAGACGATGGGCCGGGCGGCCCGAAACGCGGAGGGCAGGGTCATTTTGTATGCGGACACCGTGACTCCCTCCATGCGATCGGCCATGGACGAGACGGAGCGCCGTCGGAAAATTCAGGATGATTACAACAAGGCCCACGGCATCGTACCCAGAACCATCATCAAGGAGGTCCGGGACACGCTGGAGATTTCCAAGTCCGCCGACCCGGAAACGGCGCGCAAACGCCATAAGGTCAAGCTCACCGATCAGGAGCGGGCGACGGAGATCGCACGTTTGGAAAAAGAGATGAAAGAAGCCAGCAAGATGCTGGAATTCGAATATGCCGCCGTTTTGCGCGACCGCATCATCGAGCTGCGGGGGAAATGAACGGACGAGAGGAAGGGATACCTGTGGAGGGAATCAGGGAGGACGTGGAGACGGCGGGAAAACCCCACGCAGACCGGGGGGCCTATGCCTGTATTTTGACGGCGGCGGCTCTTTGGGGCATGATGGGCCTTTGGAACCGGGGCCTGTTTGCCGGGGGCTTTTCTCCGTGGTCCATCGTGCTGGTGCGCAATACCGGTGGCCTTGCGCTGCTGGCGGCAATCTTCGGCATCCGAGACCGCAGCGTATTCCGCATAAAAAGAGAGCATCTGAAATACTTTTTCGGCACCGGCGTCGGGAGCGTTTTGCTGTTTACCGTGTGCTACTTTTCCTGCCAAAAGATTTGCTCGCTGGCGGTGGCCTCCGTATTGCTGTACACGGCCCCGTCCATCGTGGTGATTTTGTCCGCCGTTCTCTGGCGGGAGCCCATTACTAAGAAAAAGCTGTTGGCTCTGGGGCTGACGTTGGTGGGCTGCGCCTGCGTGTGCGGCGTGTTCGCGGGAAATCTAAGCGTCACCCCGGCGGGCATTTTGCTGGGTCTGGGGGCAGGCTTTTTCTACGCGCTGTACAGCATCATCGGGCGGTACGCCCTGCGGGCCGGATACAGCGCACAGACAATGACCATGTGGACCTATGTGTTTGCCGGAACGGGGGGCCTGTTTTTTATCCGCCCGGCGGAGTTGGCGGCAGCCGCCGGTTCACCGTCCATGTGGCTGCTGGGGGCTGGATTGGTGGCGGTGTCCACTGTGGCGCCGTACCTGCTGTACACGACGGGGCTTTCCAGAGTTGAGTCGGGAAAAGCGTCCATTATGGCGAGCCTTGAACCGGTGGTGGCGTCTGTGATCGGCGTTCTGGTGTTTCAGGAGCCCATGAGCGGGCTGACCGCCGTGGGAATTGTGTGCGTCCTGACGGGCGTGGTGATTTTGAGGTGAAGTCATGAAGCAAAAAGAGGAAAAAACCAACGTGATGCGGATTCTGGACCAGAAGAAGGTACCGTATACCGCCTGTTTTTACGAGGAATCAGACGGGCCGGAGGGAGACCGGGAATACGGTCTCCATGTGGCTCAGGCAATGGGACAGGACGCGGCGCGGGTTTTCAAAACGCTGGTAGCCCGGGGCGCGTCAAAAAATATTTATGTTTATGAAGTGCCTGTGGCGGAAAACCTGGATTTGAAAAAGGCCGCCAGGGCGGTCGGGGAGAAATCCATTGAACTGCTCCACGTAGCGGAGATCAATTCCGTCACCGGGTATATCCGGGGCGGATGCAGCCCCGTGGGGATGAAGAAGCGGTTTCCCACCGTGTTTCACCGCACCGCGGAGGAATTTGACAGCATCTATATCTCCGCCGGAAAGATCGGGGCGCAAGTAGAGGTCTCCGTCGGGGGCCTGCTGGCCCTTTTACAGGCGGTCACGGCCGATCTCATCACGGAGTGACTGCGGAAATTCAGTTCTTCACCGGCGGTTATACTTCCCGAGGGGAAACAATAAGGAGTTTATAGGCAATGCAAGACAAAATTGTTGTGAAAGGCGCCCGCGCCAACAACCTGAAAAATATTGACGTGACGATTCCACGTGACAAGCTGGTAGTCCTGACCGGCCTCAGCGGTTCGGGCAAGTCCTCGTTGGCTTTCGACACCATCTATGCCGAGGGTCAGCGGCGGTATGTGGAGAGCCTTTCGTCCTACGCCCGGATGTTTCTGGGTCAGATGGACAAGCCCGACGTGGATTATATCGACGGCCTCAGCCCCGCCATCTCCATTGACCAGAAGACCACGTCCAAAAACCCCCGGTCCACCGTGGGCACCGTGACGGAGATCTATGACTATCTGCGCCTTCTCTGGGCCCGGGCGGGCACGCCGCACTGCCCCCAGTGCGGAAAAGAAATCCGGCAGCAGACCATCGACCAGATCATCGACCAGGTGCTTGCGCTGCCGGAGGGCACCCGCATTCAGGTGATGGCCCCGGTGGTGCGGGGGAAAAAGGGTGAGTACGCCAAGACCTTTGAAGACGCCCGAAAGTCCGGCTATGTCCGCGTCCGAGTGGACGGCTCTCTCTACGAACTGGATGAGGAGCTCAAGCTGGATAAAAACAAAAAGCACAACATCGAGGTCGTGGTGGACCGGTTGATTATCCGGGAGGATGTGCGCCAGCGACTGACGGACTCCGTGGAGACCGCTTCCTCGCTGACGGGGGGCACCGTGCTGGTAAATCTCGTCCGGGAGGAACGGGATCTGATGTTCTCCCAGAACTACGCCTGTGAGGACTGCGGCATCTCCATCGAGGAACTGGCTCCCCGAATGTTCTCCTTCAACAATCCATTCGGCGCCTGTCCGGCCTGTATGGGCCTTGGCAGCCAGCAGAAGGTGGACCCGGCGCTGATTGTGCCGGACGAGGAAAAATCCATTCTGGACGGAGCCATTCAGGCCTCCGGCTGGAACAATATCCGGGGCGACGGAATCTCCCGGATGTACTTTGAGGCTCTGGCGAAGAAGTACCGGTTCTCTTTGACCGTACCCTTCAAGGACCTGCCCGAGGATATCCGGACCATCATTTTTTACGGTACCGGCGACGAAAAGCTGGACCTGCACTACGACCAGCCTCGGGGCAAGGGGGTTCTGCACCAGGCGTTTGAGGGCATATGCAACAACATCGAGCGGCGCTATGTGGAGACTCAGAGCGACTCGGTGAAGCGGGAGCTGGAGGACTTCATGGCGCAGCGCCCCTGCCCCGCCTGCAAGGGAAAGCGTCTTCGGAAGGAGGCGCTGGCGGTTACCGTGGGCGGCTTGAGCATCTATGATTTCACGCAGATGTCCGTGCTGGACGAGCTGAACTGGGTGAACCGCCTGACGCTGACGGAGCAGCAGATGCTGATCGCCGACCGCATTCTGAAGGAGATCAGAAGCCGGCTGGGCTTTTTGCAGTCCGTGGGCCTTGGGTATCTGACCCTCTCCCGCAGCGCCGGAACTCTCTCCGGCGGTGAGAGCCAGCGTATCCGGCTGGCCACCCAGATCGGGTCCTCTCTGATGGGGGTTCTGTATATACTGGACGAGCCTTCCATCGGATTGCACCAACGGGACAACGACAAGCTGCTCTCCACGCTGAAGCACCTGCGAGACCTTGGAAATACGCTGCTGGTGGTGGAACACGACGAGGACACCATGCGCGCGGCAGACTACCTCATCGACGTGGGCCCCGGCGCGGGAATCCACGGGGGCGAGATCGTGGCCGCGGGCACGCCGGAGGAGGTTATGGCAAACCCCAAGTCCCTGACGGGGCAGTATCTCTCCGGAAAGCGGAAGATCGCCGTCCCGGAAACCCGGCGAACCGGAAGCGGCAATTTTTTGAAGGTCATCGGTGCGGAGGAGAACAACCTGAAAAGCGTGGACGCGGCGATTCCGCTAGGAACCTTTACCTGCGTGACCGGCGTGTCCGGCTCCGGTAAATCCTCTTTGGTAAATGAAATCCTCTTTAAGAAGCTGGGCGCGGAGCTGATGCGCATGAAGACCCGGCCCGGCAGGTGCAAGCGGATCGAGGGACTGGAATTCCTTGATAAGGTGGTGGACATCGACCAGAGCCCCATTGGGCGGACGCCCCGCAGCAATCCCGCCACCTACACGGGCCTTTTCAACGACATCCGGGATTTATTTGCCGCCACGCAGGAGGCCAAGAGCCGGGGTTACGGTCCGGGCCGATTCAGCTTCAACGTCCGGGGCGGACGGTGCGAGGCCTGCTCCGGCGATGGCCTTATCAAAATCGAGATGCACTTTCTGCCGGATATCTTTGTTCCCTGCGAGGTCTGCAAGGGCGCGCGGTACAACCGGGAGACACTGGAGGTCCGGTACAAGGGCAAGAATATCGCCCAGGTGCTGGACATGACGGTGGAGGAGGCAACGGAGTTCTTCTCCGCTTTGCCGAAAATCCGCAATAAACTGCAAACGCTCTGCGACGTGGGTCTTGGGTATGTGAAGCTGGGCCAGTCCTCCACGGATCTGTCCGGCGGCGAGGCCCAGCGGGTCAAGCTTGCCACAGAGCTGAGCAAGGTTGCAACGGGCCGCACGATCTATATTTTGGACGAGCCCACCACCGGGCTTCACAGCGAGGATGTGCGAAGGCTTCTGGAGGTGCTTCAAAAGCTGGTGGAGGGCGGGAACACCGTCCTGGTCATTGAACACAATCTGGACGTCATCAAGTGCGCCGACTATCTCATCGACCTGGGCCCCGAGGGCGGCGACGGCGGCGGTAACATCGTCTGCACCGGCACACCGGAGGAGGTGTCCGCCTGTGCGGAGAGCTTTACCGGGCAGTATCTGAAAAAGCTGCTCCATTGAACGCGGCCGTTTATCGCACGCTGCGAATCGGGAAAAATTCTATTCAATCGGAGGCTATATCATGAAAATCCGCACCGCCGGGATGGCGGATCTGAAAGCGCTCACGGCGGTGGAAGCCGCCTGCTTTCCCCCGGCGGAGGCTGCTGGGGAAGCCGATTTTGCCGCCCGGCTCCGGGTCTATCCTAATCACTTTTGGCTTTTGGAGGAGGATGGCAAGGTGGTCTCCTTTGTCAACGGCATGGTCACAGACGAGCCCAGCATCCGCGACGAGATGTACGCCGACGCGTCGCTGCATCAGGAGAATGGGGCCTGGCAGGCAATTTTCGGCGTAAACACCCTGCCGGAGTATCGCCGCCGGGGTCTGGCAGCCAAACTGCTCGCTGCTGCGGCTGACGACGCCCGCACCGCCGGACGGCGGGGTTGTATTCTGACCTGTAAGGATCAATTGATTTCCTGGTATGAGAAGCTCGGTTACCGAAATCAAGGCGTGTCCCAGTCGGTTCACGGCGGTGTGGTATGGTACGACATGGTGCTGGAATTCTGAATCGTATAGACAAAGAGGTCCCCGCGGCCAGTGCCGTGGGGACCTCTTGCAATTTCCATATCAGGCCAGGAAGCCCTTGAGAATAAAATCCTCCGCCTCTTCCTCGGTGAGGCCCAGAGTTTGCAGCTTCAGCAACTGGTCGCCCGCAATCTTGCCGATTGCGGCCTCGTGGATAAGCTGCGCCTCCGTGCAGTTGGCGGCGATCTCCGGTATCGAGCGGATTTTTGCATCGCCCATGATAATGGAGTCGCACTGTACGTGGCCAAAGCATTTGGCGTTGCCCGTTACCAGCGGCTTGAAGAGCTGCTGGGAGTGGTCCTGCGCCACCGACCGGGAAATCACGCGTCCCCGGGAATTTTCCCCGTCCAGCACGATCTCCATGTCGCTTTCCGCCACCTGCTCCCCGTGAGTCAGGAGACGCTCGGTGATGACCGCTTCCGCGTTCTTCCCGCAGACGATTTTGGTGTAGCGCTTCGTGGAGTCAATCCCGCGGATCTGGGTGGTGTCCATCTGGATGGATGACCCCTCCTCCAGATAGACGATGGTCTGGGGGTTCATAATCTTTCCGCCCTTGCCGTCGCCGTCACCGTAGTGCTTTTCCGAGTAGTGTACGTGGGAATTTTTCCCCACATAAAAGGTGTGTACGCCGTCGTGCCGACTGGTCTGGTCACCGCAGTTGTGGATGCCGCAGCCGGCTACGATGTTCACATTGCTGTTCTCCCCGATAAAGAAATCGTTATACACCATTTCCTGCACGCCGGGCTTGGTGATGATGACCGGAATGTGACAGGTCTCGCCCACCGTACCGGGCTTTACCCGGATATCAATGCCTGCCTTGTCGGTCTTACCGGTGATCTCAATGTGCTCCGTGCTCTGCCGTCCGTCGCAGCCGCAGTCCTTGCGGATATTAAAGGCTCCCACGGGCTTTCCAACCAGGTCCGCGATCTTTTCAAGCAGCTCACGATCCACTTCCGTATCCATCATAGTGCGGAACCTCCTCTCGTGAGAACCGGGCAGGCTCCCAGTGTGTCTGCCAAAATCTCAGGCAGAATTTCATCGACGGAGCCCCGGTGGCGGATGCTGCCCTCGCCGATCACCACCACCTCGTCTGCCAGGGCGATGATGCGCTCCTGATGGGAAATAACGATCATGGTGGCGCTGCCCGCCCGGTGAATTTGCTCAAAGGTCTCCGTCAGCCGGGCGAAGCTCCACAGGTCGATGCCCGCCTCCGGCTCGTCGAAAATCATCAGTTGGGCGCTCCGGGCCAAAATGGTGGCAATCTCAATGCGCTTTACTTCGCCGCCGGAGAGGGACGCGTCCACCTCCCGGTCCAGATAGTCGTTGGCGCACAGCCCCACCTTTGTCAGATACTGGCAGCAGCGGTCCTTGGACAGCTTCTCGTCTCCCGCCGCAATGGTCAGCAGATCCCGGACAGTCAGCCCCTTGAACCGGGGTGGCTGCTGGAATCCGTAGCTGATGCCTTTTTTTGCCCGCTCCGTGATGCCCAGGTCCGTGATGTCCTCTCCGTTCCAGAGAATCCTGCCCGCTGTGGGCGTCACAAGTCCCATGATGATCTTCGCCAGGGTGGTCTTTCCACCGCCGTTGGGACCGGTGAAAACCACCAGACGGTGATCGTCGATGGTCAGAGAGATGTCCTTTAAAATACCCAGTTCACCGTCCGGTTCATGGACGGTGTAATAAATGTGTTGCAATTCCAGCACAGCGCCATACCTCCTTGTGCATTTTGGATCGTTCGTATTTTATCAGTTTTTTTTCCAAAAAGCAATGCGTTTGGTTATGATTGGAGATATTCTATCCGAAAGTGGCATATTTATCTGCCGTATATGCCACAGTGCACACGGAAACGGCTTGCCGCATACGATGAGAGAGAAAACCGGACCTCGCCGAAAAACTGCTTCGCGCGGCGGGGCATGCGGTGAGTTTCCGTAACTTTTGCCGACGCGAAGCGGCGGAATGGAGCGTTTTTATGCAACAGCAGGTTCAGGATACATATGACTACCGTCAATACGACCGGGTCTGGCAGCGGGTTTCTCCCACGCTTGACCCATATCCCGGAATGCAGTCGGGGAATGGTACGGCTCAGCCTCCCGCCGCCAACCCTGCGCCCAGTTTTCCCGCGACAGAGATCTCCGGAGCAAATCAGACCAATATGGTTCAACCCAATATGGTTCAACCCAATATGGTTCAACCCAATATGGTTCAACCCAATATGGTTCAGTCCAATATGGTTCAGCCAAGTACAGCTCCGCTGGTCGGAAATCTCCCTGCAACAGCGGACAATTCGTGCTGCATGGGCATGGCGGCATTGGAGATGAGTGAAGCTTTACAGGGCTTCATCGAGGATGAGCTGGCGGACCGGCGGTATTATATGGCTTTTTCCTGTCAGGCTCCCGGCTGGGCCAGACAGACTCTGCGGGACACCGCCGAGGACGAGGGAGGTCACGCCCGGAGGCTGATGGCAGCATATTACCTCATCACCGGCCAGTGCTATCACCCTGCGGTCAGCTGCGAGCGCATCTGCGTGGGGCCGCTTTGCCCGGCGCTGCGGACACGGTATCATGCGGAAACATGCGGTGGACTGCATTACGCACAGGCAGCCAATGAGACCACGGACCCATGCCTTGCCAAACTGCTGAACGAGCTGAGCGAGGACGAGTACCGCCACGCAGAGCGAATGCTGGTTTTACTGGAGCGGGGCATGAAGCAGCAATAACCGCACTCGAAAAAAGCCGGTACGAAGACCGGCTGCTGCTGATCAAAGTCCGGCAGCCGCCTGCTTAGCAGACGGCTGCTCCGCCGTCATTAAGAAGGTAGACAAGCTTCCGGGTGCCCCACTTCTTCGATCGCACGGACATCCATCAAAACCGGTCGGAGACGGGGATGCCTATGCCGGGGCAGACCAAGGAAAGCGGTGGCCGCAGCCTTGCATTTTTGCGTATGGTTTGCTATACTGAAACAATCAAACAGCGGGCCGGCAGGACGCCCTGCCGGCCCTATTCAAAAAAGCGGCGGCGCCGCGTCGGGGCCGGACACCGCGTGGGGTGCCGCGTGGCGCCCTTCCGCTTAGGATATTCTATGCCCGACGGGCCAGACGGTTCCTGCCGGCCTGGAGGGCTTGACCGCGACGGAGCCGTTGATTTTTCAATGAAAAGAGGGCTTTTTATGATTAAGATCTCGCCGTCTATCCTGTCCGCCGACTTTGCGAACCTGGAGCGGGACATTCGGAAAATTTCCACCGCCGACTATGTCCATGTGGATGTGATGGACGGCGTGTTTGTTCCCAACATTACCATCGGGCTTCCGGTGGTCAAGGCGATCCGTCCCGCCACACCCCTGCCGCTGGATGTCCACCTGATGATTGTCCAGCCGGGACGGTACGCTGCGCAGTTCTGCGACGCCGGTGCGGATATCGTCACGATGCACGTGGAGTCGGACACGGAGGCGAATCTCCGCGACGCCATTGAAAGAGTTCACGCCAAGGGGAAGCGGGCCGGTGTGGTGGTGAAGCCGGGAACCCCCGCCGAGGCGGTGCTGCCGTATATCAGGGACGTGGAGATGATCCTCGTCATGACTGTAGAGCCGGGGTTCGGCGGGCAGAGCTTCCTTTCGGATCAGATGATTAAGGTTCGCGCAATCCGAAAATTGATCAACGAGCAGAATCCAGTCTGTGAGCTGGAGGTGGACGGCGGCGTGGCCCCGGATACGTTCCGTGCCTGCATCGATGCGGGAGCCAATGTGCTGGTGGCGGGCAGCGCGGTGTACAAGGCGCCGGACATTCCCGCCCGCATTCGGCTCCTGCGGGGCTGAGAGGAGAACGCCATGAAGAACATCAGCGATCTGCCCCGTCTGCCCCTGGGGCAGTATCCCACGCCGTTTTACAAGCTGGAATCCGTCAGCACCAGATACGGGCGGGACGTTTATATCAAGCGGGACGACCTGTGCGGTGTGGCTCTGGGAGGCAACAAGGTCCGCAAACTGGAGTTTCTGCTGGCCCAGGCAAAGGCCGACGGGTGCGACACGGTGTTTACCACCGGAGGTTCCCAGTCCAACCACGCAGCGCTGACCGCCGCATGCGCGGCGAGGATTGGCATGAAGGCCATGCTGCTGCTGAAGCAGCGCGGTGTGACGGAGCGCCGGGGCAATCTGATTCTGGATGAGCTGTACGGCGCGGAGGTCCATTTGATGGACACCGATTCCTACGATGAGATCTATGCCGAGATGCGCTGCCGAGGCGCGGAACTGGAGAGACAGGGCCATAAGTGCTGTCTGATCCCGCTGGGCGGGTCCACGCCTCTGGGGGCCGTGGGCTATGTGAACTGCGTCCGGGAATTCACGGTGCAGGCCATGGCGGCGGGCGTCCGGGTGGGGCACATTATCTCCGCCACCGGCTCCGGCGGCACCACGGCCGGGCTGCTTCTGGGTGCGCGGCTGTTTCAGCCCAGCGCCAAGGTCATCGGTGTGGCCGTGTCCGACGATCCCTTCGACCGGATTGTTTCGGAGCTGGCCGCGGGGGCGGCGGAGCTGCTGGACTGTGCCTCCGCCGGAAATCCCGGCGATTTTGAGATGGTGGAAAACGTGGGGGCGGGATATGCCGTTCCCAATGCTCAGGATACGCCCCAAATTCTGGCGCTGGCCCGGGACGAAGGTGTTTTGTTGGACCCGGTGTATACAGGGAAGGCATATTCCAAGCTGTGCCGGATGCTGGAGGAGGGTTCCCTTCCCGGTGACGGCGCGGTGGTCTTTGTCCACACCGGCGGCGCGGCGGCGCTTTTTGCAATGGATCTTGGATAAATTAAGAGAATGAGGGCTGAGCATGGAGTATTTTCCCGCACCACTGGAAAAACTGGTGGAACAGTTTGCCCGCCTCCCCGGCATCGGCGGAAAGTCCGCGCAGCGGTTGGCGTTTTATGTGCTGGGGCTTCCCGAGGAGGAGGCCAGGGAGTTTTCCGAGGCCATTATTGATGCGAAGAAAAACGTGACCTGCTGCCCGGTGTGCCAGAATTTCACTGCGGGGGGGCTGTGCCCCATCTGCGCGTCGTCTAAGCGGGACGGGAGCGTCATCTGCGTGGTGGCGGACCCCCGGGATGTGGCGGCGCTGGAGCGGGCGCGGGAATTTAATGGACACTACCATGTGCTCCATGGAGTCCTGTCCCCCATGAACCACATCGGCCCGGACGATCTTGCCATCAAGCCGCTGCTGGACCGGGTGGCCAAGGGCGGCGTGGAGGAGATCATCATGGCCACCAATCCGGACACGGAGGGGGAGGCCACCGCCATGTATTTGGCGCGGCTGCTAAAGCCGTTTCAGGTGAAGGTCACCCGGCTGGCTTACGGCATCCCCGTGGGCGGTCATCTGGAATTTGCCGACGACGCCACGCTGTCCCGCGCGCTGGAGGGACGGCAGGAAATTTAGTATTGGGCAGATCGGCATTCAGAACAATTCCGGATTCTATAATTGCGTGATAGAAAGATAGAAGCTGTCGGTATCTCTTTTCAGATACCAACAGCTTCTTTTAATTTTGCCCTTACAATTGGAATTTTGCCACCAACTCTTTGAGTACTTGCGCCTGCCCGGACAATTCCTCGCTGGCAGCCGCGCTCTCCTCCGCCGTGGCAGAGTTTGTCTGGACCACATTGGAGATCTGATTTACACTCATAGACACTTGCTCGATTTTATTGGACTGCTGGCTGGATACCTTGGAAATCTGCTCCACATTCTCAGAAACGGCTTCCATACTCTCCACAACTGCCTGCAGCGCCTTGGCAGTGCTATTGGCGACGACAGCTCCCTTTTCAACCTGCTCTCTGGAATTGTTAATTAGCAGAGTTGTTCCCTTGACTGCTTCCGCACTCTTAGCGGCCAGATTCCGCACTTCATCCGCCACAACGGCAAATCCTTTTCCGGCCGCACCTGCACGCGCTGCCTCAACCGCTGCATTCAATGCAAGAATGTTGGTCTGGAAAGAAATATCTTCAATCGTTTTTACTATTTTTTCGATTTCATTGGACGACTGGTCAATTTTGGCCATGGCGTTCAACATATCATTCATGTGCTGGTTGCTTTCATTGATTTGGATGCGGACATCGGCAACCTTTTCGTTTGCTTGGCCGGCGTGCTTTGCATTTGTCTTAATATTTTCTGCGATTTCTTCCATGGTCGAAGACAGCTCTTCAATGGAAGCAGCCTGTTCCGTGGCACCTTGTGAAAGCAGCTGAGCTCCGCTTGCAACCTGTTCGGAACCGCTGGCAATTTGCTCCGAGGCTTGACTGATGGAAATAAGAGACCCATCCAACGATTTTGTAATATTCTCAAGAGATTCTTTGATAGGAAGAAAATCTCCGTCAAACTGAATCTGCGTTTCAATACGCATATTACCCCGAGAAACTTCAGACAAAACGTTTGTGATTTCTTCAATATAGCTCCGCAAAGACAGCACCGTTTTGTTCAAAGACTCTGCCAAGATTCCGGTTTCATCATCCGAATGAATATCAACGGTTTCCGAGTGCAAATCGCCAACGGACAAAAGTTCAAGTCTGCGGCAGACATATGTAATTGGGTTGACAATGGATTTCGCAGCCAACAAAGCAATCACAATTGCGCATATAATGCAGAAGACGGATGACGCAACCAGTCCTATGATTGTATAGTGAGTGGAAGCGGTCATTTCAGCAATGGGAGCAACAATTCCAAAAGACCATCCGTCTGTCCCCGGCAGTGGGGCGTGATAGCAGATCCGATCTCCCGCGCTATAGGAATAGATCGTGATGCCGCTTTGCGTCAAGTCTGCATACTTATAAACTTCGGCAGTTTTATGGTCGTCAATTTTTTTGGATGAGATATTGCCAATCAGAACGCCGTCTTTATCGATGATAAATGCGCTTCCTGTTTTGCCCACCACAACATTCTGAATAAATGGGCTGTAGCTATACGGGTCCAGCGTGGCCATCAATACTCCGCTGAAATTTGCACTGGAAATTGGAGTACACGCAAGGATGCAGAAGTTTCCCGCCGGGTCATTCATAGGGACAGAGAAGTAAGTTTCTCCCTTTGCGGCGCTTTGA
Organism: Oscillibacter sp.; assembly: GCF_040505565.1. GTDB lineage: Bacteria > Bacillota > Clostridia > Oscillospirales > Oscillospiraceae > Oscillibacter. The sequence continues at coordinate 22,946 of NZ_JBEUWZ010000016.1, forward strand.
AAATAAACCTGATCAGAAATGTTCTGGTTGTTCAGAGCGGAATCCTTACTTATGATCGTTCCGTCCGTTTTAACGAGGCTCAACGTTTTATATCCAAAAGAATCCTTGTCCTGATCCAAAAGATTTATGATCTGGTCTTCCGAGAGCCCGGCAGCTCCAATTTCATCGGACTGGGCCAAAGACTTAAGCTGAGTTTGCATGTTTTCCAATCCATGCGAGATGGATTCAGTCAATATCGTGCCCATCGAGGTTAAATCACTGTTGACATTTTGCGTCAATCCCTGATAACTGGAAAAAGTACCGATTACCAGATTGAGAGCGGCGGTCAAAATTACAATTGAAACCGTGCATAGCACAAGCTTGGATTTAAGAGACTTCATCCTAAACTTTTTAAACTTTAGCCGTTTATTCATCATATTCTCCTTTTTTTGCTGCGTTCTCCCTCTATTTAAAAAAAGACCCAACAGATGAATCTTATGCGATGTAAAAATTTCTGTCAAATTACAATAGTTACAAAAATGCCGTGATTTTGAATAAGACGGCATATTTGAACCAATCAACCGAAGTATCTTCGCCCCTACGGTTCCACCACAAAATACTTGTCAGCACTTACTGGCAATGCTTAGATCAACTTGACAAAAGGCAGGCTTGGGAGATACTATGTTCTAGGGTATACTGCGCATTGTGTTTGCGCAAAAATAAAGTTGACGGCCCCGAGCAGTTCAAGCTCCGGACTTTGCCAATCCGAGGACTTGAAAAATTCTTCGCTGATGGAGTTCAGCGAAACTACAGACAAAAAATTGCTCAAATGAAGAAAGTTGAGGATCATCTATGCCCGAAATCAAAAAAACCGCCATGGTCACCGTCTGCGGCCGCCCGAATGTGGGAAAATCCAGTCTCACCAACACATTGGTGGGCGAAAAGGTCGCCATTGTTTCCAACAAGGCCCAGACCACCCGCAACCGCATCTGCGGCGTGGCAAACCGGGGGGACACCCAGTTCGTCCTGATGGACACGCCGGGACTGCACAAGCCCAAGTCCGCACTGGGGGACTATATGGTGAAGATCGTCACTTCCAGCCTCTCCGATGTGGACTGCGCTCTTTTGCTGGTGGAGCCCATTCCCCACGTGGGCGCGCCGGAAGCGTCCCTCATCCAACGGGTGAAGGAGGAAGAAATCCCCACGATCCTGTGCATCAACAAGACGGATACAGTGAAGCCCGACGAGCTGCTGCCGGTGATTGCGGCGTATAATGAGGCGTGGGACGGATTTGCCTCCATCATCCCCATCTCTGCCCACACCGGCGACGGACTGGATGATCTTGTGTCCGAGATGAGCAAATACGCGCAGGAAGGACCTCAGCTGTTCCCGGACGGGCAGACCTCCGACCAGCCGGAGCGGCAGGTGATGGGGGAGATTCTGCGGGAAAAGCTGCTGCTGTGTCTGGACAAGGAGATTCCCCACGGCACCGCCGTGGAGATCACCAAGTTCTCCGAACGGGACGACGAGGTCATTGAGATCGACGCCACGATTTATTGCGAAAAGTCCAGCCACAAGGGCATTATCATCGGAAAGCAGGGCGCCATGCTGAAAAAGATCAGTACGATGGGCCGGCATGACATGGAGAAGTTCATGGGGACGAAGGTCTATCTTCAGACCTGGGTCAAGGTGAAAGAAAATTGGCGGGACAACGTCAATTACGTGAGAAACCTCGGTTACAAGGATGAATAAACGGCCCTGCATGCGGTGAGAATTGCGCGGAAGGGGCGCGGCGGACCGCCGCATCCCCTTCCGCAATTGCACTCCCTCACCGCGCGCTGCCGCGCCCTCTTGACACGCGGAGTGAATCCTGATAATATAATAGTCACGTGAGGAACGGAAAGAGTAGCATTTCCCCAAAGGGCAGAGAGGGCGCGTCATCGGCTGCAAGCGCGCCTGCGGCGGGGAGTGTGAAGTGCATCCGGGAGCGAGGGGCGTAATGGCCTCCGGCAGAGCCGCCGTTATCGGGCCGTCCGGCTGCTGGGCCGGCATGAGTATATGCAAGAGTGGAACCGCGTCGCTGACGCCTCTTGTACCTGTTGAGGTACGAGGGGCGTTTTTTTGATTTCGGAGGAGCTTTGGATGCAGACTTTCGCCTTTCGATGTCCCGGGATTGACTTCCCCGCGACATTTTGAATTTTAAGGAGTTTTTGAATATGAACCGTTTGACGGAATTGCTGGACGCCTACCAGCGCCGCGATCCTGCGGCCCGCAACAAACTGGAGATTTTTTTGCTTTACCCCGGTGTCCATGCGCTGATAAATCACCGTATTGCCCACCTTTTTTATAAGAACCGCATGCAGTTTCTGGCCCGGTGCGTGTCCCAATGGAGCCGCTTTTGGACCGGCATCGAGATTCACCCCGGCGCGAGCATCGGGAAGCGCCTTGTCATCGACCACGGCATGGGCATTGTCATCGGCGAGACTGCCGAGATCGGAGACGATTGCCTGCTCTACCAGTGCGTGACGCTGGGCGGCACCGGAAAAGACAAGGGAAAGCGCCATCCGACCCTGGGAAACAACGTGATGGTGGGTTCCGGCGCGAAGGTCCTGGGTCCCTTCACCGTGGGAGACAACTCCCGCATCGCGGCGGGGGCCGTGGTGCTCAGCGAAGTGCCGCCCAACTCCACCGCCGTGGGCGTCCCGGCTCAGGTGGTGCGGGTCAGCGGGCGGAAGATAGAGGCCAGCTTTGCCAACGACGTGGACCAGATCAACGATATACAAGACCCCGTTCAGGAAGAGCTTCTGGCTCTGTTCCAGCGGATGGACTCTCTGGAACAGGAGTTGAAAACCATAAAAGAAAGGACGGCTTGAGCCATGTATCTCTACAACTCCGCCTCCCACAAAAAGGAAGAATTTAAACCCAATCACCCTGACATCTTGAAAATGTATACCTGCGGCCCCACGGTCTATCACTTTGCCCACATCGGGAACCTGCGCAGCTATATTATGGAGGACGTGCTGGAAAAGTACCTGCGGTACGTCGGTTACAACGTCAAGCGTGTCATGAACATCACCGATGTGGGCCATCTGACAAGCGACGCGGACACCGGTGAGGACAAGATGCTCAAGGGGGCGAAGCGGGAGCACAAGACCGTTTTGGAGATTGCACAGTATTATACCGACGCATTTTTTGATGACTGCCGCAAGCTGAACATCAAACGGCCCGACGTGGTGGAGCCCGCCACCCACTGCATCGACGAGTATATCAAAATCATCACCCGGCTGATGGATACCGGGTACGCGTATCTGGAGGGTGGCAATGTGTATTTCGACACCTCCAAGCTGGAGCGGTACTACGTGTTCAACGACCACGACGCGGACGATCTGGCCGTGGGCGTCCGGGAGGGCGTGGAGGAGGATGTGAACAAGCGGAACAAAAACGATTTTGTCCTCTGGTTCACCAAGTCCAAATTTGAGGATCAGGCGCTGAAGTGGGACTCTCCCTGGGGCGTGGGCTATCCCGGTTGGCACATCGAGTGCTCCGGCATCTCCATGAAGCATCTGGGCGAGGACCTGGATATTCACTGCGGCGGCATCGACAACGCCTTTCCGCACCACACCAACGAGATTGCCCAATCCGAGTCCTATCTGGGCCACCACTGGTGCAACTATTGGTTCCACGTGCTGCACCTGAACACCACCAGCGGAAAAATGAGCAAGTCCAAGGGCGAGTTTTTGACCGTCTCCCTGCTGGAGGAGAAGGGGTACGATCCGCTGGATTATCGGTTCTTCTGCCTCCAGTCCCACTACCGCAAGGCACTGGTGTTCTCGTATGAGAATCTAGACAACGCCAAAACTGCCTATGACAAGCTGATTGCCCGGGTGGCCGCGCTGAAGGACGGCCCGGCTGAGGCCGGGGGAGAAGCTGCGGATGCGCTGCGGGCCGAATTTAAGTCCGCCATGGACAGCGATCTCAACACGTCGCTTGGCATCACGGCACTGTACGACGTTTTGAAGACGGACATCTCCGACGGGACAAAGCTGGCCCTGCTGAATGAGTTCGACAGCGTGCTGGGTCTGGGCCTTTTGGATCGGGCGGCAAAAAAGCGGGAGCAGGATGCAAGGCAAGTCAGCTCCGCCGTGGGCGGATTTACCGTTCAGGGCGAGGGCGATCCGGAGATTGATGCACTGGTATTGCAGCGGATGGAGGCGAAAAAAGCCAAGAACTTTGCCGAGGCGGACCGCATCCGCGACGAACTGAAAGCGCAGGGGATTGAAGTCACCGACGTATCCGGCGGCGCGGTGTGGAAACGGGCCTAATCCACCGTGGGAACCGAAAAATGAACGGGTGCGCAGCCGGAAGACGCGCACTTATCACCTGAAATGTTTTTAATCTGATTGAGCCGGGCGTTTACGCCCGGCTCTCTTTAAAAATATTTTTTGAATTGTTGCAAAAACTACTGAAGGTATTTATATATTAGGATATTCTAATAATACGAAATTCCAAGTGAAAATTCGGATTATGTTTTTAGCCGAGTGTTCTAATTCAGATGAGAGGTGGGTGAGAGATGGAAGTGAATTATATTCGTCAGGCAGAGCTGTTAAAGGCGTTGGCCAATCCGACTCGGCTGGAGATTGTTCACTGCCTGCTGAGCACCGGTTGCCGCAATGTGGGCTGCATGGAGCGGGGGACTGGAATGAGTCAGTCTTGCATCTCTCAGCATCTTCAAAAGCTGAAGGCAGCCGGAATTGTGACGGCGGAGCGCAGCGGAAACGAAGTCTATTACAGGGCGGCGTCGCCGGAGGTGGCTCGGTTGGTGGCGGCGCTGTTTCAAGAGGAGGTAGAGAGCTATGTCCTATGATGTGCTGGTGATCGGTGGCGGCCCGGCGGGGCTGAGCGCGGCGATCAACATTCGGGCGCGGGGAAAAAGTGCATTGGTTGTGACCAATTCCATCGAGGAAAACCCCCTGTGGAAATCGGAGCGAGTAGAAAATTATCTGGGATTGCCCGGAGTCACCGGAGCGGAGCTGCTGACGGTCATGCAAAAGCACGCGGAGGATGACGGTGTGGAATTCCTGACAGGAAAAGCACTGTCCGCGTCATTTATGATGGACGAGTGGTATGTGAGCGTGGGCAGCGACGTACAGGAAGCCAAGGCTGTGGTTCTGGCCGCGGGTGTGGCCCGGGGAAAGAAATTTCCCGGTGAGGCGGAATTTCTGGGTCGCGGCGTCAGCTACTGCGCCACCTGCGACGGGATGCTCTACCGGGGTAAACCCGTTGCGGTGCTGGGATACAGCAAGGCTGCCCGACACGAGGCGGAGTTTTTGCAGGGGATTGGCTGTGAAGCGCATTACTTTGACAGGCCGAGAGACTGCGTAATCTCCGGTGAGGAGAAGGTGGAACAAGTGGTCTGCGGCGGAGAGACGGTAAAGGTGGCCGGGGTGTTTATTTTGCGGCCAGCCATGGCCCCCACGGACCTGTTTCCCGGCCTCGGGATTGAGAACGGTTACGTGCAGGTGGACCGCCGCATGGCCACGGGACTCCCCGGCGTGTTTGCGGCGGGAGACTGCACCGGCGGACCTTTACAGGTATCGAAAGCCACAGGCGAGGGTTTGATCGCCGGTCAGAGTGCCGCAGCGTATGTGGATGCTCTGGCGCGGAAACAATAAAGAGAACCAAAGATAAAAAATAAAAGGAGATTTCAAAAATGGCACTGAAGCATTTGAAGAAGACCGATTTTGACGCGGCGGTGGACGCGGCGCCCCTGGCGATGGTGGATTTCTGGGCGGACTGGTGCGGCCCCTGCAAAATGGTGGCGCCGGTTGTGGAGAAGATTGCCGCCGACTATGACGGCAAAGCACTGGTGGCCAAGGTCAATATTGACGAGGAGCCGGAGCTTGCCCAGCGGTTTGGGGTCATGTCCATCCCCACGCTGGTGTTTTTGAAGGACGGACAGGAGGTTGACCGGAAGGTCGGCGTCATGCCGGCGGCAGCGTTTACCTCTGTGCTGGACGAAAACCTGTAAATTCGGGCGCTCCGAAACGCCGGACGTACCCATACTTCGACGCGCCGTTGCTTTGCAGCAACGGCGCGTCGAAGTATCTTTTTGCTTTCAGGAGATGTCCTTCACAGGAGTCAAATTCAAGCTTGTACCTCCAAGGAGGCTGTGCTATAATAAAAAATTGCATGTTTTCAGTACAACTTTGGAGGAATTTTGTCATGTTCTCGCGATTTCTATCTGATTTAAAAAATGAGTTCCGGGGATATAACGCACCCGGACTGGCCCGGGATGCAATGGCCGGTTTGACGGCCTGCGCTGTGGCGCTGCCGCTGGCACTGGCATTTGGCGTCAGCTCCGGTGCAACGGCGGCCGCCGGCCTGGTCACCGCTATTATTGCCGGTGTGGTGATCGCCGCTCTGGGCGGCGCGTCCTATCAGATATCCGGCCCCACCGGTGCTATGAGCGCCGTACTGATCGGTATTGTGGGGACCTGCGGATTGCAGGGCGTTTTTTTGGCCAGCTTTGCCGCTGGCGTGCTGCTGCTGATTGCGGGGATTCTCCGAATGGGCCGACTCATCGGCTTCATTCCGATGCCTGTGGTCATGGGCTTCACCTCCGGCATTGCGGTCATCATTGCCATGGGGCAGATCGACAATTTTTTTGGCACTGTATCCGAGGGCGGCTCCAATCTTGAAAGGCTGCTCTCCTATAGCAGACTGGGCTTTCACCCGGATTGGCGGACCGTGGCAATCGGTGCGCTGGTGACGGCCGTAATGCTGGCATGGCCGAAAAAGTGGGGCACAAAAGTACCCGGATCTCTGACGGGGATTATTTTGGCCGCTGCTGCGTCCGCTGCGTTTGGCATGGACGGTCTGGCCGTGGTGGGCGATATCCCCCGCACGCTGTTGCTGACCGACCGGCTTTCCTTGAGCAGCGCCAGCCTGGCGACGCTGAGAAGTCTGATCTCGCCCATTGTCACCATCGCAGCATTGGGCATGATCGAAAGTCTGCTGTGCGGCGCGTCCGCAGCCCGGATGAAAAATGAGACGTTCAATGCCGACCAGGAGCTGATTGCGCAGGGCGTGGGGAATATGCTGCTGCCCCTGTTCGGCGGCGTTCCCGCCACGGCTGCCATCGCTCGTACCAGTGTGGCGGTAAAATCCGGTCAGCAGACAAGACTCACCAGCGTGTTCCACTCCGTATTTCTGCTGGCGTCCATGTTTTTGCTGGGCGGCGTCATGGCAAAGCTGCCGCTGGCGGCTCTCGCCGGAGTGCTGATGGTCACCGCCTGGCGCATGAACGACTGGGCGGGGATCCGTTACATCTTCTCACACCGGTTCAAGTCCGGCATCAGCCAATTTCTCCTGACGATGCTCGCTACCGTGGTCTTTGACTTGACGGTGGCAATCTTGCTGGGCGTGCTGTACTCCGCCATTTTGTATGTGGCTCACTCCAGCCGTATCGCCGTCAGCTTTTCCGCCATTGACGCCGACCGCCTCCGAGCCGCCGCGGGAAAGGCTCCTGTCTTAAAGACCTCCGGCGTAGCCTATGTCACAGGTTCTCTGTTTTTCGGAGCGGTGGACGAATTTAATCGCTGCATGAGTGAGATGCCCGCGTACGACCATGTAATCTTATCCCTGCGGGGAATGCCCAGTGTAGACGTTTCCGGCGTCCAGACGATGCTGGAGCTGTGCCAGGGCTTGAAGCAGGCGGGCGGGACGGTGGCATTTTGCGGAGTGTCCGAATCTGTCCGTACGTATTTTGACCGGGCAGGAATTACCGCGCTGGTGGGCGAGAGCGCCTATTTTTGGAGTGCCGACCTTGCGATTCTGGACCTTTTGAAGGCGGAGACATGCGTAATGCCGGTCTGCAATTAAAAATCCTGCTATTTATTGCGAAATGCGCGACTCATGATCGCGCAAAAGACTGCGCCGCCCCTTTTGGGGCGGCGCAGTCTTTTGCAGCTTACAGGCCGCGGATCAGACAAGTCAGTTCCGACTGCCGGAATTGGTGGTGTCCTTCAGCAGCACGTCGTGGGCGCCGCCCTCCACAATGGAGACGGAGGACACCAGGGTCAGCTTGGCCATTTCCCGCAGATCCGGTATGGTCAGCGCGCCGCAGTTGCACATGGTGGAGCGGACTTTGGACAGGGTGGTCGCCATGCCGTCCGCCAGAGCGCCGGCATAGGGCACATAGGAGTCCACGCCCTCCTCGAAGCTGAGCTTTTTGTCTCCGCCCAGATCGTACCGCTGCCAGTTTCGGGCGCGGGCGCTGCCCTCGCCCCAATACTCCTTCATATAGCTTCCGCCGATGAGTACCTTTTGGGTTGGGCTTTCATCGAATCGGGAGAAATACCGGCCCAGCATACAAAAGTCCGCGCCCATGGCCAGCGCCAGCGTAATGTGATAATCCTGCACAACGCCGCCGTCGGCACAGATGGGGACGTACACGCCGGTTTCCTCGAAATACCGGTCCCGTTCCGCCGCCACGTCGATGACCGCCGTGGCCTGTCCCCGGCCGATGCCCTTGGTCTCCCGGGTGATGCAGATGGAGCCGCCGCCGATGCCGACCTTTACAAAGTCGGCTCCGGCGTCCGCCAAAAAGCGGAAGCCCTCGCCGTCAACCACGTTGCCTGCGCCCACCTTTACGCTATCCCCGTACTTTTCGCGAACCCAGGAAAGGCAGCGCTTCTGCCACTCGGAATACCCTTCGGAGGAATCCATCACCAGCACGTCCGCGCCGGCTTCCACCAGGGCGGGGACCCGCTGCTCATAGTCCCGGGTGTTGATGCCCGCGCCCACCACGTAACGCTTCTGGCTGTCCAGCAGCTCCAGGGGATTGTCTTTGTGGGTGTCGTAGTCCTTGCGGAACACAAAGGCCACCAGATTGCCACGGGCGGAGACGATGGGCAGAGCGTTGAGCTTGTGATTCCAGATGATGTTGTTGGCCTCTTTCAGGCTGGTGCCCTCCGGGGCATAAATGAGCTTTTCCATGGGGGTCATGAAGTCGGTGACCTTTTCCGTCCCGTTCATGCGGCTGACGCGGTAGTCCCGGCTGGTGACCAGACCCAGCAGCTTTCCGGTGCCGGTGCCGTCCTCGGTCACCGCCATGGTGGAGTGACCGGATTTTTCCTTCAGAGCCAGAACGTCCCTCAAGGAGCTCTCAGGCCGGAGATTGGAGTCGCTGGTGACAAACCCGGCCTTATAATTTTTCACCCGGCGGACCATCTCCGTCTGCTGGTCAATGGGCTGAGACACATAGATGAAGGCGACGCCGCCCTCCCGGGCCAGCGCAATGCCCATTTCATCGCCGGAGACCGCCTGCATGACGGCGGAGACCATGGGGACGTTGGCGGTGATGGCGGGTTCTTCACCCCGGCAGAATTTCACAATGGGGGTTTTCAGGGTTACGTTGGCCGGGATGCACTCCGTGGAGGAGTATCCGGGTACCAGCAGATATTCGCTGAACGTATGGGAGGGTTCTTCAAAAAAATATGCCATGCGGCCACCTCTTTCGTTGTATTTCTGGTTTGAGCTTAATGGAATCATCTCCCCGGCAGAGCCGGGGAGACGCACCGCAAAACGGTTTTTCTTGTTCCTTAGAATACCACATCTGTCTCAAAAAGCAACAATCAGATGGAGAAATAATCTCTGGCCGCGTCAAACAGGTGCAGGTCGTAATCCCCGGGGACGCCACGGTACAGATTCGGGCCGATACGTTCCGCGTGGCCCATCTTTCCGAAAACCCGCCCGTCGGGAGAGGTGAGCCCCTCCACGGCCCAGACGGAGCCGTTGGGATTCCATTCCACATCCATGGAGGGATTGCCGTTTGTATCCACATACTGGGTGGCAATTTGACCGTTTTCCGCCAGCTGCTGTAAAAGCGTTTCCCCGCACAGGAACCGACCCTCGCCATGGGAGATGGGGACGTTGTAAACCCCGCCCAGAGCCGCCCTCGCCAACCACGGAGAGCGGTTGGAGGCAATCCGGGTGCGGACGATTTTGGACTGATGCCGCCCGATGACGTTATAGGTCAGCGTGGGGCAGTCTGCGTCGGTGTCAACGATCTCGCCATAAGGGACGAGGCCCAGCTTGATGAGCGCCTGAAAACCGTTGCAGATGCCCAGCATCAGGCCGTCCCGGTTTTTGAGGAGGTCGTGGGCCGCGTCCTTCACAGCGCCGTTGCGGAAGAAGGCGGTGATGAACTTGCCGGACCCGTCCGGCTCGTCGCCGCCGGAGAAGCCGCCGGGGAGAAAAATGATCTGGCTCTTATGGGCGACTTTGACAAACCGCTCCACGGAGTCTGCCACGCCCTGAGCGCTCTGGTTGTTTAAAACCAGAAGCTCTGGCTCCAGGCCAGCCCGGGTAACGGCCCGGGCACTGTCGTATTCGCAGTTGGTGCCGGGAAAGACGGGAATCAACACCCGGGGCTTTGCCACGCCTGCCCTGGGCGCGGCGCGGCTGAACGCGGGCGCTTCCAGAACGGGGATAGGGCTGCTCTCCGCCTTGACGCGGGTGGGGTAGACGGATTCCAGAACGCCCTCGCTAAGCTCCAGCAGTTCCGCGATGGATAATGTCTCGTCTCCGATGGAGACGGTCTCGTCCACTGTGGTATGGCCCACCAAAACGCCGAAGCCCGCGTCCTCCGTTAGCTCCGCCACGATGGTCCCGGGGACGGCGGCAGAAAGGCGGCCCTTCTCGCCGTCCTCCGTAAAGCCGATCCGGTTGCCGAAGGACATCTTGATAAGGCCCTCGGCGGCGCCGCCCGCGCCCACGGCCCAGGCGGCATTTACGGTTCCGGCCCTGCTTAGCGCATGAAAACGCTCCCAGTTGGCGCGGTTGCCGTCGGCGTTCACCGGCCAGTCCTTCCCGGACTCCGGCTCAAAAAGATAGACAGGGTGGCCCGCCTCTTTAAAGGCGGGAGAAAGAACGTTTTGCGCCTTTTCCGGCGCAATGGCAAAGGATACCAGCGTGGGAGGTACGTCTTTGTCCAGAAACGAGCCGGACATGGAGTCCTTTCCCCCGATGGCGGCCACGCCGAAGCTGAGCTGTGCATCCAGAGCGCCCAGAAGAGCGGAAAAGGGCTTTCCCCAGCGGGCGGGGTCATTCCGCAGCTTTTCAAAATACTCCTGAAAGGTGAGATATGCCGTGTGATAGTCGCATCCCGCCGCCACCAGCTTGGCAAGGGACTCCACCACGGCGGCGGCCGCGCTCTCATAGCAGTTCTCCCCGCCGGAGCGGAACACGTCGCAGCCCCAACTCATGACGGAACAGTCCTCCGTCTCCTGCCCGGGCAGCACCGGCAGCAATGCCGCCATCACCTGCGCGGGTGTGCGCTGATACTTGCCCACGAAGGGCATCAGGATGCTGCCCGCGCCGACGGTGGAGTCAAACCGCTCGGCCAGCCCCCGCTGTAAGCCAGTGTTCAGGTCGGCGGCAATCGCGCGAAGACTGCACTTGCCGCCCGGCTGGGCGGTGGGCCGGGCATGGGGCGCGACATGCAGGGCAGTGTGCTTTACAGCACCGTTGGTGTCGAGAAACTCCCGGCTCAGGTCTGCCACGGTCTGGCCCCGCCAGGTCATGACCATCCGCGGACTCTCCGTTACCACGGCCACCTGATATGCCTCCAGATTTTCTTCCTGCGCGGCGGCGATGAATTTTCCGGCATTCTCTGGGGCCACCACCACCGCCATGCGCTCCTGGGATTCGGAGATGGCGAGCTCTGTGCCGTCTAACCCCTCGTATTTCTTTCGCACGGCGTCAAGGTCGATGGAAAGACCGTCCGCCAGCTCCCCGATGGCGACGCTGACACCGCCCGCGCCAAAGTCGTTGCACCGTTTGATGAGGCGGGTCACGTCTCCGTCTCGGAACAGGCGCTGAATTTTCCGCTCCTCCGGGGCGTTGCCCTTCTGGACCTCGCTGGCCATGGTGGTCAGCGATTTTTGATTGTGGCTTTTGGACGCGCCGGTGGCGCCGCCGATGCCGTCCCGACCTGTGCGTCCGCCCAGCAAAATCACCGCGTCGCCGGGGACGGGGCGCTCCCGGACTATGTTCTTCGCCGGAGCCGCGCCCACTACGGCCCCTACTTCCAAGTGCTTGGCGACGTATCCGGGGTGATAAAGCTCGTTGACAAGACCGGTGGCAAGGCCGATCTGGTTTCCGTAAGACGAGTAGCCTGCCGCTGCCGTCTGGGCCAGCTTCCGCTGGGGGAGCTTTCCGGGAATGGTCTCGCTCAGAGGGGCCCGGGGGTCACCGCAGCCGGTGAGCCGCATGGCCTGGTATACGTAGGCCCGGCCGGAAAGAGGGTCCCGGATGCACCCGCCGATGCAGGTGGCTGCGCCGCCGAAGGGTTCGATTTCCGTGGGGTGGTTGTGAGTCTCGTTTTTGAACATCAAAAGCCAGTCCTGAACCTCGCCGTCCACTGTGGCGGAAACGTGGATGGAACAGGCGTTGATCTCCTCGCTCTGGTCAAGATTTTGCAAAAGACCCCGTTTTTTCAGCGCTTTTGCCCCGATGGTGGCTATGTCCATCAGCGTCTGGGGGCGGAGTTTTGTTTTTTCCGCACCGTAAACCTCTTCCCGGGCGGCGAGATACCGGACATAAGCCGCTTCCACTCGCTGATCCAGAATTTCCACCTTGTCGATGTGGGTGGAGAAGGTGGTGTGGCGGCAGTGGTCGGACCAATAGGTGTCCACCACCCGAATCTCCGTCACGGTGGGGTCCCGGCGCTCCGTATCCCGGAAGTGGGCCTGTAAAAACTTCAGGTCGTCCAGATCCATGGCAAGTCCCATGGAATCAAGCAAAGCGGAGAGACCCGCTTCGTCCAGTCCCGTGAACCCGGCAACGGTCTCCACGGCGGGGGGAGCGGGATGTTCCACCAAAAGCGTTTCCAATTCGTCCAGCGACGCCTCCCGGGCCTCCACAGGATTGATGACGTACTGCTTGATTTTCTCCGTGTCCTCCAGTGTCAGCGTCCCGGAGAGCAGGTAGACCCTGGCGGTGCGGACGGTGGGGCGCTCTCTGCCGGTGAGAAGTTGGATGCACTGGGCGGCGGAGTCCGCCCGCTGGTCAAACTGGCCGGGGAGAGACTCCACGGCAAACACGGTTTCTCCGGCGGGGAGGGCGGCGTACACGTCGTCCACCTGCGGCTCGGAGAATACGGCGCTCACCGCCTGCCGGAAATCCTCCGGGGAGAGGCCCTCCGCGTCGTAGCGGTTCACAAGCCGCAGCCCCGTCAGAGCGGAGACGCCCAAAACGGTCCTCAGTTCGTTCAGTAGCGCCGCGGCGCTCTGCCGCAGGGGTTCCTTTTTTTCCACGTAAACGCGTTGTACCATTTATCGTTCCTCCATCACGGCCAGCGCGCGCCGGCCGATGTCGTGTCTCATGAAAACGCCCTCAAACCGGATGGTCTCGGCGGCGGCATAGGCGTCCGCCAGAGCCTCCTTCAGCGTGGATGCGGTGGCGGCAACACCCAGCACGCGTCCGCCGGAGGTGACAAGACTGCCGTTTTCAAGCCGGTCCCCGGCATGGTAAAGCGTCACGTTGGACGGCAGAGTCTCCGGCAGAGCCATGACCCTGCCCTTTTCGTAAGGCCCGGGATAGCCGCCGGAGGCCAGAATCACGCAGGCTGCCGCACCGGACCGCCACTCCACGCTTAATTCCGCCAGCGTCTCGTTCTCCACCGCCTGCATCACTGTCAGCAGATCGGTTTTCAGCAGGGGCAGCACCACCTGCGTCTCCGGGTCCCCAAAGCGGCAGTTGTATTCGATGACCTTGGGGCCGTCGGGAGTGAGCATCAGCCCGAAGTAAAGGCAGCCCTTGAACGGGCAGCCCTCCGCCCGCATGGCGGCGAGGGTGGGCTGGAAAATAGTCTGCATGCAAAGCTCGGCAATTTCCGGCGTGTAGCAGGGATTGGGGGCGATGGTGCCCATGCCGCCGGTGTTGGGGCCGGTATCACCGTCTCCCGCCCGCTTGTGGTCCATGGAGGAGACCATGGGGGCAATGGCGGTCCCGTCGGTAAAGGCCAGTACGCTGACCTCCGGCCCGGTGAGAAACTCCTCGATCACGATTTCATTGCCGGATGCGCCGAAGACCTTGTCCTCCATAATGGCCTTTACCGCCGATTCCGCCTCAGCGTAGGTTTGCGGGATGAGGACGCCCTTGCCCAGGGCGAGGCCGTCTGCTTTGACGACTGTAGGATATTTTGCGGTTTTCAGGTAAACCAGCGCCGCTTTGGGGTCGCTGAATACCGCGTAGTCCGCCGTGGGGATGCTGTACTTCTTCATGAGGTTTTTGGAGAAGACCTTGCTGGACTCGATCCGCGCGGCCTTGGCGTCCGGTCCGAAGCAGGAGATGCCCACCTCATGGAGCCGGTCCACGCACCCAAGAGCCAGGGGGTCATCCGGGGCCACCACGGCAAAATCGACCGCGTGACTTTTGGCAAAATCCACGATGGCGGAAATATCCTTGGCGCCAATGTCCACACACACCGCGTCAGCGGCTATACCGCCGTTTCCCGGCAGCGCATAGACCATGGAAACCTCTGGGCTTTCTTTTAGCTTTTTGATGATGGCGTGTTCACGGCCGCCGCTGCCGATGACCAAAATGTTCATAAGGTCCTCCTCGTGTGGAAATTTGCGGGTCAACTCAAATGAAGCGGAAACGGATGGAGCGGACTTTGCGATGACTCAGTGGTGGAACAGACGCATGCCTGTAAAGCACATTGTCATGCCGTACTTGTCGGCGGTGGCGATCACATGGTCGTCCCGGATGGAGCCGCCCGGCTCCGCGATAAACTGCACGCCGGACTTGCGCGCCCGCTCCACATTGTCTCCGAAGGGGAAAAACGCGTCGGACCCGCAGGTGACGCCGGACTGGGCGGCAATCCATTCCTTTTTCTCCACCGCCGTCAGCGGCTCGGGCCGCGTTTTAAAAGTATCCTGCCACACACCGTCCGCCAAAAGGTCCTCGTATTCGTCTGAGAGGTAAATGTCAATGGCGTTGTCCCGGTCGGGGCGGCGGATGCCCTCTGCAAAGGGCAGAGCCAGGACCTTGGGATGCTGTCGCAGCGCCCAGTTGTCCGCCTTGGTTCCGGCCAGACGCGTGCAGTGAATGCGGCTTTGTTGGCCCGCGCCGATTCCGATGGCCTGCCCGCCCTTCACGTAGCACACGGAGTTGGACTGGGTGTATTTCAGCGTGATGAGCGCCAGCAGCATGTCGGTCTTCGCGCTTTCCGGCAGGTCTTTGTTTTCCGTGACAATGCTTTGGAGCAGGGTCTCGTCGATTCGGAATTCGTTGCGGCCCTGCTCAAAAGTGACGCCGAACACGTCCTTCCGCTCCGTAGGGGCGGGAACGTAGTCCGGGTCGATCTGGACAATGTTGTAATTGCCTTTCTTCTTGGTTTTCAGAATTTTCAATGCCTCGGCGGTGTAACCGGGGGCAATGACGCCGTCGGATACCTCCGGCTTGAGATAGGCGGCGGTGGCCGCGTCGCACACGTCGGACAATGCCGCCCAGTCGCCGTAGGAGCTGAGCCGGTCGGCCCCCCGGGCGCGGATATAGGCGCAGGCGAGGGGCGAGAGCTCCGCGCCGCTGTCCACAAAGTACATCTGTCTTTCAACATCGCTTAAAGCTTTCCCCACGGCAGCACCGGCGGGGGAGACATGCTTGAAGCTGGCGGCGGAGGGAAGATGGGTGGCGGCTTTCAACTCCTTCACCAGCTGCCAGGAGTTCAGCGCGTCCAGAAAATTGATATAGCCCGGCTTGCCGTTCAAAACGGCGATAGGCAGACTGTCGCCGTCCTGCATGAAGATACGGGACGGTTTCTGATTGGGGTTACAGCCGTATTTCAGTTCCAGTTCGTTCATATGCCTCTCCTTTACTCCTGAGTGAGTTGTTCGCACAAAGCCTCCACCGCCCGGGGAAGCAGTTCCCATTCGGCCTGCTCCATTACCCGGCGCTGAAGGATTTCCGGCGTGTCGCCCGGAGAAATTTCCACTGCCTTTTGCAGCAAAATGCGCCCGCCGTCCGGAATTTCGTTCACCAAATGGACCGTGGCCCCGGTGAGTTTTACTCCGCGGCTGAGCGCCGCTTCATGGACGCGGAGTCCGTAAAACCCCTTGCCGCAGAACGCGGGGATCAGGGAGGGGTGGATGTTCACAATTCGCTCCGGCCACTGGGCCACAAAGCTCGCGGAGAGGATGGAGAGAAACCCCGCCAGAACGATGAGATCGACGCGGTATTCCTTCAGGCAGGCAGAAAGGGCGTCTTCAAAGCCTTCCTGACCCAGTTCCTTTCGGGACAGGGTCAGGGCGGGAACACCGTGCTTTTTCGCCCGCTCCACGGCATAGGCCCCGGCGGTGCCGGAGACCGCCAGGACGATCTCCCCGTGGGGAATGCGTCCGCTCTCCTGCGCGTTCAGCAGAGCTTCCAAATTTGTGCCGCCGCCGGAGACCAGCACGGCGACTCGCTTCAGCATAGAGACACCTTTTCCTCCCCGGCGACAATTTCACCGATGGGATAAGCCGCGCAGCCGGCGGTGCGAAGAGCCTCCAATGCCCTGTCAGCGGTTTCTTTGGAGGCAATGACCGTCATGCCGACGCCCATGTTGTAGGTGTTGAACATCTCTCGCTCCGAAACGTCACCCATGGAAGCCAGCATTTTAAAGATGGGGGGCATTTTCAAAACGGTTCTCTCAATCTTTGCGCACAGGCCATCGGGGACGGATCGGGGAATATTTTCAAAGAACCCGCCGCCGGTGATGTGGCTGACACCGTGAATCTCCGCGGCCTCCAGTGCGGCCAGCACGGGCTTTACGTAGAGCTTGGTGGGGGTCAGCAGTGCCTCACCAAGTGTTTCGCCCAGTTCGTCGGAATAGAGATTCAGGTTGGTGTGTTCCACATTGAAAATTTTCCGCACGAGAGAATAGCCGTTGGAGTGAATGCCGGAGGAGGGCAGGCCCAGAATCACGTCGCCCGACTGCATTTTGCCATGGTCAATGACCTTGGCCTTGTCCACAAGTCCCACGGAAAATCCGGCCAAATCGTAGTCGTCCGCGGCCATGACGCCGGGGTGCTCGGCGGTCTCGCCGCCGATGAGGGCGCAGCCGGACTGGACGCAGCCCTCCGCTACGCCGGAGACGATGGCGGCCACTTTTTTCGGATCATTCTTACCGATGGCGATATAATCCAGAAAAAACAGGGGCTTTGCGCCGCAGCAGATAATATCGTTGACGCACATGGCCACGCAGTCGATACCGACGGTATCGTGCTTGTCCAGCAGCTGGGCAATGCGGAGTTTGGTGCCCACGCCGTCGGTGCCGGAGACCAGCACCGGCTCTTGCACCCCTGTAAAATTCGGCGCAAACAAGCCGCCGAAGCCGCCTGGATCCGAGATCACGCCGGGGACCATCGTGCGCGCCACATCCTTTTTCATCAGCTGCACGCCCTTGTATCCCGCCTCAATATCCACGCCGGCGGCGCGGTAACTGTCGGAAAAACTACGCATGGCTGTCCTCCTCATTCTCGCTGATCTTTTTTTCAAACCGGTCCTTGCCCCCAGAGGGAATGCTCGTTGCATATTCGCCGCCGAAGCAGGCGGTGCAGAAGCCCGACGCGGTTTGATCCGCCAGCTTTTCAACATCGGAAAGGCTCAGGTATCCAAGGGAATCCGCGCCGATTAGCTCCGCGATCTCATCCACGGTGTGGTTTGCGGCGATGAGCTTGCTGTTATCGTCGATATCCGTTCCGTAATAACACGCAGCCACAAAGGGCGGCGCGGAGATGCGCATGTGAACCTCTTTTGCCCCGGCGGCGCGGAGCAGGTTCACGATGCGCCGGGAGGTGGTGCCGCGGACGATGGAGTCGTCCACCAGAACCACCCGCTTCCCCTCCACAGCGGAACGGATGGGGTTGAGCTTGATGTTGACCTCGCTTTCCCGCATCGCCTGGGTGGGGGAGATAAAGGTGCGGCCGATATATTTGTTTTTGATAAACCCCTGCGCATAGGGAATGCCGGATTGGCGGGCATAGCCCAGCGCCGCATCCAGTCCCGAATCGGGAACGCCTACCACCACGTCCGCCTGAACGGGGTGATCCAGCGCTAAAAACGCCCCCGCCCGCTGGCGGGCGGTCTGGACGCTGCTGCCGTCGATCACGGAGTCGGGTCGGGCAAAGTAGATGAACTCGAAAACACACAGCTTCCGCTGGGCGGAGCCGCAACGGCGGGCGTCGGAGCGGACACCGCTCTTATCCACCACCACGATCTCACCGGGCTGAATGTCCCGCTCAAATTTTGCGCTGATGGCGTCCAGCGCACAGGATTCCGAGGCAAACACCACATCGCCGTTTTTTAGCCTGCCCATGCACAAAGGCCGGAAGCCGTGGGGATCCCGGACGGCAATCAGCTTGCTGGGAGAGGACAGCACCAGGGAATAGGCCCCCTCAATGCGGCCCATGGCGGCGTAGACGGCCTCCTCGATAGAGGGCTGCTTGAGCCGCTCCTGCACGATGATATAGGCGATGACCTCCGTGTCGGAGGTGGTTTGGAAAATGGAACCCTGAGACTCCAGCTCCTCCCGCAGCTCGTGAGCATTGGTGAGGTTGCCGTTGTGGGCCAGGGCCATGCGGCCCTTGTGGTGATTGACCAGAATGGGCTGGACATTTCGCTTGTTGTCGCAGCCGGTGGTACCGTAGCGCACGTGGCCCACCGCGATGTTGCCCTGCCCCAGAGGCTGCAGATGCTCCGGTGTGAACACGTCGCCCACCAGTCCCACGTCCCGGTAGGAGGAAAACACGCCGTCATCGTTCACCACGATGCCGCAGCTCTCCTGTCCCCGATGCTGCAAAGCGTACAGCGCATAATAGCAGAGGGAGGCCACGTCCCGCGGCTCTTTGCCAAATACCCCGAAGACGCCGCATTCCTCATGGAGGTGACGGGCGGGGACACAAATACCTTCAGTTCGCGTCATGGGCTTTCATTCTCTTCATAACTTCGGCATAAGCGTCTTCCACGCCGCCCATGTCCCGGCGGAAGCGGTCCTTGTCCAATTTTTCATGGGTCTTGCTGTCCCACAGACGGCAGGTGTCGGGGCTGATCTCGTCTGCCAGAACCACGGCGCCGTCGGAGACTTTGCCGAATTCCAACTTGAAGTCTACCAGAGTGACGCCGCAGTCCGCCCAGAATGCCTTCAAAACGTCGTTGACGGCGAAAGCGTACTTCTTGATTGTCTCGATCTCCTCTTTTGTGGCCAGCTTCAGAGCCAGGGCATGATACTCGTTCAGCAGGGGGTCATCCAGAGGATCGCTTTTATAAGAGAACTCGATGGTGGGTGCGTCGAATACGATTCCTTCCTCCACACCGTAACGCTTAGCGAAGGAGCCAGCGGAGATATTGCGGATGATGACCTCCAGAGGGACGATGGAGACCTTTTTCACCAGCGTCTCCCGCTCGGAAAGCTCCTGAACGAAGTGAGTCGGGATGCCCGCTTTTTCCATGCGCCGCATGAAATAGTTGGTCATCTGATTGTTGATGACGCCCTTGCCCACAATGGTGCCCTTTTTTGCTCCGTTGAAAGCAGTGGCGTCGTCCTTATAGTCCACAATGTAGCGCTCCGGGTCATCGGTTCTGAACACCTTTTTGGCCTTGCCCTCGTAAATCTGTTCCAGCTTTTGCATCTTGTGTTCCTCCCAAAAATTTTCTTCTTTTATTTATTATTCAATTACGTTCAGCCGTTATACAGTTCGGCTTGCAGCTTTTCCTCTTTCTCGGCGATCTGGGCCGCCATGGCGGAACGCGCCTCGTCCAGCCGGGCGGAAAGTGCGTCGTCGGAGACCGCTAAAATCTGCGCAGCCAGCACCGCTGCATTTTTCGCTCCGTTGATGGCCACGGTCGCCACCGGAATACCGCCGGGCATCTGAACCGTGGCGAGAAGGGCGTCCAGTCCGTCCATGGCGCCACCCTTCATGGGAATACCGATCACCGGCAAAGTGCAGTTGCCCGCAAAGGCCCCCGCCAGATGCGCCGCCATCCCCGCGGCGCAGATCAGCACGCCAAAGCCGTTGGCCCGGGCGTTTTTGGCAAACTCCGCTGCCTGGGCCGGAGTGCGGTGGGCGCTGAGAATATGGGCCTCATAGGGAATGCCGAAGCTCTCCAGCTCCCGGCAGGCGCTCTTGACCACGGGCCAATCGCTGTCGCTGCCCATGATTACGGCAACTTTTTTCATACTTGCTCTCCTCTGCCTTTTCATGCGGCGCACGCGCCGCAGAGTTTAACCGGTCTGCACGGCGGCGAAAGCCGCATCAGAGCTTTTTGCGCATAACCGTCAGGTCGAAAATACCGTCTATAAAATACTCGTTGGAGCAGAACACCGGCTTTCCGTCGATGTCGAAGTCCACCTCGTCCATATTCAGAAGCGGCGTGCCGATGGGGATGGAAAAAATCTCCGCCAGGGCCGGGTTCGCTGCCGCGGGGCGCACGTTTGTCAGGTCCATATAGGGGACCACCCCACAGAACTGGCGCAGGAAGTGAAAGATGGGGAGCTTGAAGTCCTTGATGGTGTAGTTGCCCTTTGCCAACGCCTTTTCGACGATGTCCTCGCAGTAGATGGCGGGCTTTCCGTCGGCGGTGCAGAGCCGGGAGATGCGGATAATGGGTGAGCCCACCGGCAGATGGAGCTGCTTTGCGATTTTCTCATCCGCCTCACCGTCGGATACCCGGACGAAGGCCACTGCGGCCTTATGCCCGCTCTGGCTAATCATGTCCAGAAATTCCAGTTCAATGTCCATGCGGGTCTGGACACTCAGAACATGGCGGTTGATGATCGTACCCACTCCGTGGCGGCGGGTGATGAATCCCTCCCGTTCCAGCGAGGCGAGTATATCCCTCAGCTGGGTGCGGCTGATGCCCATTTTCTCCGACAGTACACTCTCACGGGGCAGACGTTCGCAATTGGCGTACGCTCCGTCCCGCATGGCAATCAGCAGCTGCATGCGGATCGTCTTGGATTGGGAAATCTGACTGCTCATATAGCTCACCTCATTATCAAAACATATGGCCGTTATGGCAATAGGTAATACCTTAAAGGTCATACCTATTATATCTGTATTTCTCTTTTGCCGCAACTGACAAAATCCACAGAATTTCTCCGCGTGTTTCTGCGGGGATTGTCTGCTGTGGCGGGGCCGCATTTTTGTGTAAATTACTGGTGGACATTTGTCCGCAAAATAGTTATAATGGCATCTGCCGGACGGTTGCAGCCCCGCTTTTCAGGCGGGCGCAAACAAAATCGCTGTATGGCGCGTTCGATATTTTGTCAAGGCATTTTAGGAGGAGCTTGTGAAAAATCTGATTCTGATCGGCATGCCCGGCACGGGCAAGAGCGCGGTGGGCAAGGCTCTGGCGGCGCGCTTGGGATATACGTTTCTGGATGTGGACGATGTGATCTACGAGCGGACGGGCAAGACACTGAAGGAACTGCTGCTGGAGATGGGCGTGGACGATTTTTTGGTACTGGAGGGAAAAGTGGGCGCGAGTCTCGACCTTCAGGATACGGTGATTGCCACCGGCGGCAGTATGGTGCTCTCCAGCGGAGCGATGGAAAGCCTGCGAAAAAACGGCGTTTCCGTCTGGCTGGAGACACCCCTGCGGGAGATCGAGGACCGAATGCCGGAGGATTTGTGGGATCGGGGAATTGCCGCGCCCCGAGACATGACGATCCGGGAAATCTATCGCCAGCGGGAGCCGCTGTATGCGAAGTACGCCGACGTGATCGTCGTCAGCCAGGAGGGCGAGGACGCCACCGCGCGGCAGGTGGAGCAGGTGATGCACACCGTGGGCATGAGTCTTAATAATTGACCGAGAATTGCCCGGCTGGGGCGCGGTAAAAGCGAGAGAATACATACGAATATAGAGCAAGCCCCTCGGTCCATGGCGGACTGAGGGGCTTGCTTTTTTAGGAACGCCCGGTAAGGGGGTTTCTTTGATAGGAGTTTTTCCCCGCTGCATTCGGGAGGAGAACTTCAGTAGCTGCTGATATCCAAAGACGCGTCGTCCGTGCCCTTTTCAACAGACTGGATCGTCAGCTCATAACCCCGCCCCTCGCCTAAATCCACAGGAACGGTCTCTCCGGCTCTGCGGCCCAGCACCGCCTTGGCAACCGGTGATTCCTTGCTGATGAGGCCCTTCAGCGCGTCCTGGCGCAGCGTGGTGACGATGCGAATGGTCTGGGGCGTCTTTGTGGGCGCGGGGACGATGACCACCGTGTCGAACAGGTCCACGCAGTTTGCGTCGGAGGTCTTGGGGCGGATAACTTTTGCCGTGCGGATCATCTGCTGAAGATAGCGAATGCGGCTGTCGTTGCGGTTTTTATCCCGCTTGGCACACTTGTATTCGAAATTTTCACTGAGGTCGCCGAACCCCCGGGCTGTCTGCACATCCTCAATCAGTTTTGGCCGCAGCACCGTGGTGCGGTGGGCAATCTCTTCCTTCATCTTCTGAATGTCCACTTCCGTCAACTCGTCATACACAGAAAAACCTCCTTAACGCAGCACCGCAGAATCCGCGGCTGCTGACGCCCCTGTGCGTCCGCACCGGGTGGCGCCTAAAAAAACGCGGCCCTTCGCCATTTGGCGCAGAGCCGCATAACTAATTCAATTCTAGCGCATTTTTTCAGGGATTGCAAGGCCCATCCTCCGGGAGCAGACTCTCGCCGGCCACGCAGGCCACGATGATGCCCGCGCCCAGAAGACCCGGCGCGGAGAGCCGCTCCCCCAGAAGGAAAAAGGAGAACAGCGCCGTCATCACCGGGCAGATGCTCTGAACCAGAGCCACGGTCCGGGCGGAGACAGCGGTCAGTGCCGCGTTTTGCAGCAGAAAACCGCCCACTGTGCAGGCTATGGCCAGATAAACAATGATGCCCCATATCCGGGGTGTGACAGCAGAGAGTGAGGTCCAGCCTCCGTCGAACAAAAAGGCGCAGGCTGTTCCCATCACCGCCGCCGTGGCGGTCTGGACGGCGGAGAGGGTCAGCGGGTCCACCCGACTCAAAGACTCCTGCCCCAGCACCAGAGACCCCGCCAGCAGCAGAGCCGTCAGCAGGGACAGCATCTCCCCCGCGCCAAAGCCGCTCAGCCCTCCCAACCCACAAAGTAGATACAGCCCCAGTACCACCAAAATCTGAATGGGAATGTGCTTCCGGGAGTATTTCCGGCGGAACAGCAGCAGAACCAGAAGGGGAGTCATTACGGTGCACAATGACCGCAGGAACGCCACGCTGGTGGCGGCGGTGAGCTTTATGGCAACGTTGCCGCTCATATGGGCGCAGGCGATACAAAGCGACGAAGCAATCCAGTCGCGGACACGGCAGCGGCGCAGCCCCGCGACGATCCGCTTTCCGGCAAACAGAAACAGGATGAGCAGCGTCAGCAAATACCGCATGGAGAGCAGCGCGTATACCGGCACAACGTGATAGGCTTCCTTGGAAATGGGATCTCCAAGGCCGAAGAACAGACTCTGAAGTAAAATCAGCCCGATAGCCAGCCGGGGTGTGAGGCGGAGGGACGGGGCCCCTTCCACTGCGGTAGCTTCTGCCCCGCCGCTCTCCGGCTTGCACGCTATCGGGCTGATTTTATTCGGCACATCTTCGGCCAGCGCGATTTCTGATTGTTTCTCCAATGGCTTTTGCCTCTTTCCGGTGCGGAGCAGCCGCGCCGCTTTTTACAGCTTTCGTTTCTTTTCCGCTTCGCAGTAAGCGCAGCGGTAGGTGTGTTTCTCACGGTCGCTCAGAAGGAAAATGGCATCCAGCTGGGGCTCTGCCGCCGTGATGCACCGGGGATTCTTACAATGAATGATATTCACCAGCTTCATTGGAAGTTCCAGATGCTTTTTCGCCATCCGCTTTCCGTCCCGAATGATGTTGACGGTGATGTTCGGGTCGATATAGCCCAGCACGTCCAAATCTACCTCCATGGGAGAGTCGATCTTGATGATGTCCTTCTTGCCCATCCGCCCGCTGCGGACGTTTTTGATAATGGCCACGGAGCAGTCCAGCTGGTCAAGGTGCAGGTACTTGTAGATGTCCATGGACTTTCCGGCCTGAATGTGGTCGAGCACCACGCCGTTTTGGATGCTGTCGATATTCATTGCGGTCTCCTTTACTCTGCCCGCAGGCCCAGCAGCAACAGGATCAGGGCCATGCGGATAAACTTACCGTTTTTGACCTGCTTGAAGTAGCAGGCCCGGGGATCGTTGTCCACCGCCACCGCGATCTCGTTTACCCGGGGCAGGGGATGGAGAATGCACAAATCGCTTTTTGCGGGGATCAGCTTTTCCGGGTCCAGAACATAGGTGTCCTTCAGCCGGATGTAATCCGCCTCGTTAAAGAACCGCTCCTTCTGGACACGGGTCATATACAAGACATCAAGGCTGGGAATGGCGTCCTCCAGCGAGTCCGTCTCCGTATACGGAAGACCGTTCTTATCCAGAACATTTTCCTTCAGATAGCCGGGCAGCTTCAGCTCCTCCGGGGAGATGAACACAAAGCGGATGCCGCTTTGACGGGATAGGGCGTTCACCAGGGAGTGAACCGTCCGACCAAATTTCAGATCGCCGCAAAAGCCGATGGTAAAGTCGCTCAGACGGCCCTTCTCCCTGTGAATGGTCAAAAGGTCGGTGAGGGTTTGGGTGGGATGGTTGTGGCCGCCGTCTCCGGCGTTGATGATGGGCACCTCCGAGCGCTGGGCGGCGGCAAAGGGCGCGCCCTCCTTGGGATGGCGCATGGCGATGATGTCCGCATAGCAGCTCACCGTGTGAACGGTGTCCACCACGGTTTCTCCCTTGGCGGTTGAGGACGATGCCGCCTCGGAAAAGCCCAGCACGGTGCCGCCCAGAGAGAGCATGGCGGACTCAAAGCTCAGGCGCGTCCGGGTGGACGGCTCGAAAAACAGCGTTGCCAGCTGCCGGTGGGCGCAGAGGTTTTGGTATTTCGCAGGGTTTTCAATGATGTCCTCCGCCGTGGAGATCAGTCCGTCGATCTCGGCGGGGGTCAGGTCGGTGATGTCGATGAGATTGCGGTTTGGCATAGAGATTCTCCCTTCTTGCGTTTCGCCGGATTGGATCAGGCGTGCATCCAGCTTACGTCACTGGGGTCGGCGCGGAATTTTTTCAGACGCTGGATATCCTCCATTTTGATTTTGCCTTCCTCGGCGGCCACTTCGCACACCGCGTCAAAGTTGCTCAGGCTGAAATTGACGACGTTTGCCGCCGCCAGCCGGTCAATGCCTTTTTGGAGCCCATAGGTGAAGATGGAGGCCACGCCCAGTACGTCCGCCCCGGCTTCCCGGAGAACGTCCACCACCTCAATGCAGCTTCCGGCGGTGGAGATCAGGTCCTCCACCACCACCACCTTCCGGCCTTTTTCCAGCTTTCCCTCGATCTGGTTGCCCCGACCGTGGTCCTTGTGCCCGGACCGGACGTACCCCATGGGAAGGCCCATCAGGTGGCCTACGATGGCGGCGTGGGCGATGCCGGCGGTGGAAGTGCCCATCAGCACTTCGGCGTCCGGGTAGTGCTTGCAGATCAGATTCACCAGGCCGGTCTCCACGGCGGTGCGAACAGCGGGAGCCGTCAGGGTCAGGCGGTTGTCGCAGTAGATGGGGCTGTGGATGCCGCTGGCCCATGTGAAGGGCTCGTCAGGACGCAGGAACACCGCGCCGATGGATAAAAGATCGTGTGCGATCTCGCGTTCAATACTCATATTCTAAAATCTCCTTTGACTTTGTGGCTTACTGACCGAAAAAGTCCTTTGCTGCGCGGCGGTATGCGGCGATAGGGTCGTCCGCCTGCGTGATGGGGCGGCCCATCACCAGATAGTCGCAGCCGGACTTTCCCGCCAACTCCGGCGTCATGATGCGCTTTTGATCTCCTGCGGCGCTGTCCGCAAAACGGATGCCGGGGGTGACCGTGACGAAGCCGTTACCGCAGGCGGCCTTCACGTCCGCTGCCTCCAGCGGGGAGCAGACCACGCCGTCCAGCCCGGAAACGGCGGCATTTTTGGCGTAGGACATCACCGCCTCCGCCATGGTGACATCGATCAGAAGCTCGTTCTTTAAAGCCTCGTCGTTGGTGGAGGTGAGCTGGGTCACGGCAATCAGTAAAGGCCGGGTGCCGTCCGGGCGGGTAAGGCCCTCCAGCGCGGCCCTCATCATCTCGGACGCGCCCGCGGCGTGCAGATTTACCATGTCCACATCCAGACGGCTGAGGACGCTCATGGCCCGCTTTACGGTGTTTGGAATATCGTGGAGCTTTAAATCGAGAAAAATCTTATGGCCCCGGGCCTTGATCTTCCGGACCATATCCGGCCCCTCGGCGTAAAAAAGCTCCATGCCGATTTTCACAAAGG
Source organism: Oscillibacter sp. (assembly GCF_040505565.1). Lineage (GTDB taxonomy): Bacteria > Bacillota > Clostridia > Oscillospirales > Oscillospiraceae > Oscillibacter. The sequence goes on from NZ_JBEUWZ010000016.1 coordinate 49,323, forward strand.
GCTTCTCTCCGGCGGAAAACCGGTCGAGAAATTGCAGGGTCTCCGCCCCTGTGGGGAAATCAAGGGCGATGATGACGTCTTTATTCATGGTGCGCTCCTCCTGTCAGTTCGCAAATTTTGGTCACGCCCAGCCGCTGGCAAACGCCGGGCAGATCTTCAACAATGGCCTTGCAGGCAGAGGGATTTTTCAGATTGGCCGCGCCGATCTCCACGGCGCTGGCCCCTGCCAGCATCATCTCGCACACGTCCTCGGCGGAGCTGACCCCGCCGCAGCCGATGATGGGCAGCTTTACCGCCTCGTATACGTCCCACACCATCCGCAGCGCCACGGGAAACACGGCGGGGCCGGACAGCCCTCCTGTGCGGTTGGATAGCAGCGGGCGCTTTGATTTCAGGTCAATGCGCATACCAAGCAAAGTGTTGATGAGACAAATTCCGTCCGCCCCTGCGTCCGCGCAGGCCCGGGCAATCTCCGCGATATCTGTCACGTTGGGCGAGAGCTTGATAAAAACCGGCTTTTTCGTGGCGGCCTTCACCGCCGCCGTCACCTGAGCGGCGGCGCGGGGGTCGGATCCGAAGTTCTTGCCGCCGCAGTGGACGTTGGGGCAGGAGATGTTCACCTCGATAATACCCACCTGCGCGCAGCCGTCCAGAGCGCGGCAATTTTCCGCATACTCCTCCGCTGTGTTGCCGCCGATGTTGGCAATCACCGGGCCGTGGAAAATTTTCGCGATGTTGGGCAGCTCCTGCGTGACCACAGAGTCAATGCCCGGATTTTGAAGCCCCACGGCGTTCAGCATCCCGCAGGGCGTTTCCGCCACGCGGGGCTGCGGATTTCCAAACCGGGGCTTCGCCGTGGTGCCCTTAAAGGAGAAGGAGCCCAGGATGTCCAAATCATAGACCTGCGCAAACTCTCGCCCGTATCCAAACGTGCCGGAGGCGGGAATCACCGGATTTTTAAGAGACACACCCGCCAGGGAGACCTCCAAATTTACCATGCGATCTCCTCCTTCCGGAACACAGGACCGTCCTTGCATACCCGGCGCGGGCCGCCTTTCGTCTCGATGGTGCAGCCCACGCAGGCCCCGAAGCCGCAGGCCATCCGGGCCTCAAAGCTATATTGCCCAATTTTCAGCTGGGGCAGCGCCCAGACGGCTTTCAGCATGGGCGTGGGGCCGCAGACAAACGCGGCGGTACACTCCGGTACCGCTCGGACAAGATCCGTGACAAAGCCTTTTATCCCAAGGCTTCCGTCCTCCGTAGCAAGAAAGAGGCGGCAACCGAGAGTGGCAAACTCCTCCAGATAAAATGCGTCCTTCGCGGTGCGAAAACCCAGCGCCACCGTGGGAGTGGTGCCAAGCTTTCGCATCTGCCCCGCAAGCCCGAACAGCGGAGCCGCGCCCACGCCGCCGCCGATCAGAATGGGATTTTCCGGGCAGCTTTCCAAACCAAATCCGTTGCCAAGACCCGAGAGGGTGTCCAGCTCCGTCCCCGGGACAGAGCGCACCAGCTCCCGCGTCCCCTCGCCCGCTACCCGGACGATCAGCAGCAAAGCGTCCTTTGACCAGTTGGCGACGGAGATGGGTCGGCGCAGGAATCTCAGCGGCAGGGCAATGTTGACAAACTGCCCCGGTGCGGTAATGGCGGAGGTATCTCCGGAGAGTACCATCTCATAGGTGTCGGCGGTGAGCTGGCGGGTATGCTCGATGGTAAAGAGAGATTGCTTCATACGTCCTCCCGTTGCAAATCCGTGTAAACCAGTTTCCCGTTACAGATCGTGGCGGCCACGGCTGCGGCCACGGTCCAGCCGTCAAAAGGCGTTGCGCGGCCCAGAGACTTAAAAGCACTGCTGACGATGGCGTGGGGCCGGTTTAAATCCAGCACTGTCAGGTCGGCGGGAGCGCCCTCGGCCACATCGCCCCCCGGCAGCCCGAAAATTCTCCGGGGCCGTGTGCACAGCCGGTCCAGAAGCAGTTTCAGCGGGACAATGCCCGTTTGCACCAATTGGGTGTACAGAATGGGAAACGCGGTCTCAAGGCCCACAATTCCGAAGGCGCTTTTTCGAAGGCCCCCGGATTTTTCTTCGGCGGAGTGGGGAGCGTGGTCCGTTGCGATGCAGTCGATGGTGCCGTCCAGCAGCCCTTCGATCATCGCGTCCCGATCCGCGGCGGACCGCAGGGGTGGGTTCATCTTGAACCGGCCCTCGTCCATGAGGTCCGCTTCACACAAAACCAGATAGTGCGGCCCGGTCTCGCAGGTGACGGGAAGGCCCTCGGCTTTCGCCCTGCGGATAAGGTCTACGCTCTGCTTGGTTGAGATGTGGCAGACGTGGTATTGGCACCCGGTCTCCCGGACCAGGCCGATGTCCCGCTCAATCTGCCGCCACTCGCTCTCCGAGGAGATACCGGGAAAGCCGTGGGCTCTGGCCCAGGTCCCGTCGTGGACGCAGCCTCCGGGAGTCAGCAGCTCGTTCGCTTCACAGTGAGCCACAATGGGCCTTCCCAGCGCCTTGGCCATTTTCATAGCGGCGCGCATCCTGTCCTCGGACTGGACGCCCCGCCCGTCATCGGAAAAGCCCGCCACGCGAGGAGCCATGCCCGCCATGTCGGACAAAGCCTGTCCCTTCTCTCCAGCGGTGATAGCGCCGTATGGATAGACGCGGATCTTCGCGTCCCGGGCGATGGCGTCCAGCTGCGGCTGCAAGGTCTCCGAACTGTCCGGCACCGGCTTCAGGTTGGGCATGGAGCACACGGCGGTATAGCCCCCCGCCGCTGCCGCCGCCGTGCCTGAGGCGATGGTTTCCTTATAAGAAAATCCAGGCTCCCGAAGATGTACATGGACATCGACGAAACCTGGAACAACAAACAAATTATCAAGTTTGATCACGGACTGATTCTCACGGGGGAGAAACGGGGAAATAGAAACAATACGGCCATTCTCAACGGCTACGTCCGCCGTTTGAAAAGCACCGTTCAAAAATACACTGCCGCCGGCCAGCAGATAACTCATGGCGTACCTCCTGCTTGTACATACTCTGACGATATATTGTAGTGGAATCAACCGCGCTTGTCAATGGCGAGTTTAAGAAACAGGATACATAAATTTAAGCTAAATTTTGGACGTTTTTTCTCTGCCAACGACAAACGGCGGGGGACGCAGCGCGTCCCCCGCCGTTTGTCGGCTTCACTTATGTAAGCTGTGTCTGCGCCACAGCGACGGTACCAGCAGCAAAATCGGGAACATCTCCAGCCTTCCTGCCAGCATGTCAAACGACAGCAGAAGCTTGGACGCCGGGGAAAATGCGGCGAAGTTCCCCATGGGACCCACCAGCTCAAGCCCCGGCCCGATGTTGTTGATGCAGGACGCTACGGCGGTAAAGGTGGTGACGAGGTCGAACCCGTCCAGACTCAGCAGGATGGTGGACAAGTTCAAGACCAGCAGATATGCCACCAAAAACACATGGGTGTTGCGCAGGACTTTTTCGCTCATTGTCCGGCCCTCCATTCGGATGGTGGTCACGGCGTTGGGATGCAGCATCTGCCGCATGTCGCTGACGGCTGTCTTGAACAGAATTACCAGACGGGCGATCTTAATGCCGCCGCCGGTGGACCCGGCGCAGGCTCCCGCGAACATCAAAAGGACCAGTACGAGTCTGGAATAAGTCGGCCAGACGTTGAAGTCCGTTGTGGCGTATCCGGTGGTGGTAATAATGGAGGACACCTGAAAGAAGGAGTACCGCAGCGCAGTGGAAAAGGACTCAAACAGGCCGGAGATATTCCACGCGATGGTGACGGTGGCTGCCGCCACGATCAGAAAATAGGCCCGCAGTTCCTCGGACCGCAGCACATCCCGCACCTTGCCGACGAGCAGAAAAAAATAGAGGTTGAAGTTCACACCGAACAGTAGCATGAAAACACCGATCACAAGGTCGATGTAAGGGCTGTTGTACGCTCCCACGCTGAGATTCCGGCTGCTGAAGCCGCCTGTGCCGGCAGAGCCGAAGGAGTGGATGCAGGCGTCGAACAGCGGCATTCCGCCCAGCAGCAGCAGGACGATCTCGACCACTGTCATGACCAGATAAATGCCGTACAGAATTTTCGCGGTGTCTCCCAGACGGCTCACCAGCTTTCCTACCTCGGGGCCGGGAACTTCCGCCCGCAGAAGATGCATTCCGTGCCCGTCGGACGTGGGCAGAATGGCCATCACGAACACCAGCACACCCATACCGCCCACCCAGTGGGTAAAGCTGCGCCAGAACAGCACGCCCCGGCCCAGATGCTCCACATCCGTCAGAATGCTGGCGCCGGTGGTGGTGAAGCCGGAGACGGTTTCAAAGAAGCAGTCCACAAAGGTGGACATGGAGTGGGAGATGTAAAAGGGCATTGCCCCGAAAAAAGACATCACAATCCAGGCAAGTGCCACGATGGCAAAGCCGTCCCTGGCATAGAGCGCCCGGGACCGGGGAGAGCCATGGCCCAGTAGAATACCGCAGAGGATCAGCGCCAGAATGGGAATCAAAAACGGCTGCACCGACTCATGGTACAGCATGGCCACCAGCATGGGCAGCGCCAGCAGCGCCGCCTCCACCAGCAAAATTCTGCCGATGATGTAGGCAATCATTCTTCTATTCACGGTATCCGCCCTTCTTACCGCAATATGTCGCGGATATCCCGCAAGGTACTGGTAGTAACCACGATCACATCATCGCCCGCATTGATGGCGTCCTCGCCGGAGGGAATGACAATCTTTCCGTTTTGCCGGACGATGCCTGCCAGCAAAATACCGGAGCGGAGCTCGAGGTCCCGCAGAGGCACGCCGATCAAAGGCGAATCAGGCCGGATGCCGAACTCCAGCGCCTCCACCGTGCCGCCTATCAGGCGGTGCAGGGTTTTAACCTGGGAGCCGGAGGCATTCTGCATCGCGCGGACGTACTGCAAAATCAGCTCCGCGGTGACGGAGCCGGTGGATACCACGCTGCCGATCATGCCCTCAGTGGACACCAGATCCACCAGAGACTGACGGTTGATCTTCGCCACCACCTTGCAGTTTTTGCACTGCTTGGACACGCTGAGAGCCATCAGAATATTGGCCTCGTCCATGCCGGTAATGGCTACGAAGCCGTCGGTCTGATCCAGACCCTCCTCTCGCAGAAGCTCACTGTCCGTACCATCGCCGGTGATAATCAAAGCCTTGGGCAGAAGCTCGCTCATGTGAGTGGAGCGCTCTTTGTTCTGGTCGATGATCTTGACGGTCATCCCCATTTCGATCAGCTGCGTGGCCAGATAATAGCACAGCTTGCTGGCACCCACGATCATGACGGAGGACGCCTTACACTTGAACACCCCCAGATGCCGGAAGAACTGTTCCAGCTCATGGGGGGTGGCGGTAATATAAATGGTGTCCCCATCCTGAAGGATAAAATCGCCGGAGGGGATGATGGTCTCGTCCTTCCGGGCTACCGCACAGACCAGCACCCTTGCCCGCAGGTTCTTATAGAGATCGCTGAGCCGTACACCGCTGAGTGTGCTGCCGGGAGCCAGGCGGTATTCCACCAACTCCAGCCGACCCTTGGAAAAGGACTCCAGCTTCATCGCGTTGGGATACCGGAGGACGCGGGCGATCTCCCGGGCAGTGGCCCGTTCCGGGTTGATGGCCATAGACAATCCCAGCTCCCCCCGCATGTACCGCAGCTGATTTTCGTATTCCGGGTTACGGATGCGCGCGATGGTGTGCTGCACGCCCAGGGTTTTTGCCACAAGGCAGGTCAAAATGTTGATCTCGTCGCTGGAGGCGGTGGCAATGAGCAAGTTGGCCCGCCCCGCGTCTGCTTCTTTCTGCACGTCGGCGCATGCGCCGTTGCCGCACACTCCCCTCACGTCGTAGACATTAATGATGTGCTCCAAAAGCTGGGGGTTCTGGTCGATGACGATGACGCTGTGTTCCTTGGAAAGATGCTGCGTCAGCGCCAGCCCGACTTTCCCGGCGCCCACGATAATAATTTTCATAGATGACAAACCTCAATTTTCACTCGATTATCATTCGGAGAAAGCTGCCCAAAATTTTGCATACCTTCACAAATGCCAGTATAATGAATATTCCGATAAAAGCAAATGTTATTTTTGACCTTGCGGCCCAAGACTGCTATACTGAAAGAAAAATTACCGATTTTAAACAAGATAAGCGGAGAAGACGATGAAAAAACTGGCAATTGGGATATTGGCCCACGTGGACGCGGGGAAGACCACCTTGACCGAGGGGCTTCTGTATGTGGGCGGGGCGCTACGGAAGCTGGGCCGGGTAGACCACCGGGATGCGTTTCTGGATACCTTTGCGCTGGAGCGGGAGCGGGGCATCACCATATTTTCAAAGCAGGCGGTGCTGCCGTTGGACGGCCTGGAGCTGACGCTGCTGGATACCCCCGGTCACGCGGATTTTTCAGCCGAGGCGGAGCGGACGCTTCAGGTGCTGGACTGCGCGGTTTTGGTGATCAGCGGAGCCGACGGTGTTCAGGGCCACACCCTGACGCTCTGGCGGCTGCTGATGCGGTACGGCATACCCGCATTCCTGTTTATCAACAAGATGGACCAGCCGGGGACCGACCGGACCGCGCTGCTGGCGGAACTGAAAAGCCGCCTGGACGGCGGCTGCGTGGATTTTTCCCGGTCTGAGGCGGAGCGGGGAGAGGAGATTGCCCTTTGCGGAGAGGAGGCCATGGAGGAGTATTTGGCCTCCGGCGAACTGAAGGACGAGACCGTTGCGGAGCTGGTGGGGGAGCGAAAGCTGTTTCCCTGCGTCTTTGGTGCGGCGCTGAAGCTGGACGGAGTGGAAGAGTTGCTGGAGGGTCTGCGGCGGTTTGCCCCGGTCCCGGTTTATGGGGATGTGTTTGGCGCGAAGGTCTTTAAGATTTCCAGAGACCTTCAGGGCGTGCGGCTGACCCATCTCAAGGTTACCGGCGGGACGCTGCGGGTCAAGGATCTGCTCTCCGGCAGCCGGGACGGGGAGGACTGGCAGGAGAAGGCGGACCAGATCCGCATCTACTCCGGCGCCAAATTTCAGCCCGCCGACGCCGCGGAGGCGGGAACGGTCTGCGCCGTCACCGGTCTTAGCCGTACCTTCCCCGGCGAGGGACTGGGAGCGGAGGCGGCGTCCGCACCTCCGACGCTGGAACCGGCGTTGACCTGCCAGGTGTTTTTGCCGGACCGATGCGTCCCCCATACCGCGCTGATGCAGCTGCGGCAGCTTGAGGAGGAGGACCCTCAGCTCCACGTGGTCTGGCAGGAGCAGACCGGGCGCATCAACGTCCAGCTGATGGGGACCATCCAGCAGGAGATTTTGCAGCGGGTTTTAAAGGACCGCTTTGATCTCGACGTGACCTTTGGCCCCGGAGCCTTGGTCTATCGGGAGACCATCGCCGCCCCGGTGATCGGTATCGGCCATTTTGAGCCTCTTCGGCACTATGCGGAGGTTCACCTTCTGCTGGAGCCCCTGGAACGGGGAGCGGGACTGCGGTTTGCCACCGCCTGTCCGGAGGATGTGCTGGCCTTCGGCTGGCAGCGGTTGATCCTGAGCCATCTTGCCGGGTGGAGCTACCCCGGCGTTCTCACCGGCGCGCCGATTACAGACATGAAGATCACCCTCCTGGCGGGGCGGGCTCACGAAAAACATACCGAAGGCGGCGATTTTCGTCAGGCTGCATGGCGCGCCGTGCGGCAGGGCCTGATGTCCGCCCAAAGCGTCCTGCTGGAGCCCTGGTACGATTTCTCTCTCACGGTCCCCACAGCTCAGACGGGCCGGGCCATGGCGGATCTTCAGCGAATGGGCGGAGAGTTTGCGCCGCCGGAAGCAGAGGGGGAGGACACTCAGTTTACCGGCTCGGCGCCCGTGTCCGCCCTGCGGGACTATGCGGCGGAGGTAATCGCCTATACAAGGGGTCAGGGACGGCTAGTATGCGTCCCAGGCGGCTACCGACCCTGCCAAAAGCAGGAATTCGTTGTGGAAGCGGCGGGGTACGACCCGGAGCGGGATTTGGAAAACCCGGCTGACTCCGTTTTCTGTGCCCACGGCGCGGGGTACCTGGTGAAGTGGAGTGATGTTCCATCCCATGCTCATGTGGACAGCGGCTTTCATCTGGACGGGAGGCCCGCTGAGGACCGCGCGGCGGGCCCCGCCGCCCGCTCCTCGTCCTACGCCGGAACGGTGGAACAGGACAGGGAATTGCAGGCTATATTTGAGCGGACCTACGGCCCGGTAAAGCGCCGGACCTTTCAAAAGCCTTTACCTGCGGTATCCGGCGAAGCGGAGCTCCGCGCCGCGCCCCGGCCCGCCGGGCCGGAATACCTGTTGGTGGACGGATACAACGTGATTTTTTCCTGGGACGAGCTGAAAACCGTGGCTGCGGAGCGGCTGGACGCCGCACGGCGGATGCTGTGCGACCTGATGAGCAATTATCAAAGCTTTCGCAAATGCGAGGTCATTCTGGTGTTCGATGCTTACAAGGTCAAGGGCGGAACCGAGCGGGAGGAAAGGTATCAAAATATTCAGGTAGTTTATACAAAAGAGACGGAGACTGCGGACTCCTACATCGAGCGGATCACCTATCAGATCGGACGGGAGCATCGGGTCCGGGTGGTTTCCTCCGACGGCGCGGAGCAGGTAATCATTCTGGGCCACGGGGCGCTGCGGGTCTCCTCCGCCGGTTTTCACGAAGAGATGGTCCAGACCACGGGAGAGATCCGAAATATTCTGCAGAAAAACAATCTGTACGGAAAGGCCCGTCCCATGCGGGAGGCAATGACGAAGGCGTTGGAGGAAAAGAAGGAATAGCGCACCCCCACTGCGCCTCTTGCAGACTTGCTGCCGCTTTGCTATAATAATGCGGTATAGCACAGAGACTTTTGCTGGGGCCGGGGCACTTTGCCTGCGGCGTTCACAGTCATTTCCAGCCATGTTTTCGACAAAATCGGCCATACTGACCGAAGAGGTGATCAAACATGACTGCTGAGACCTGCTGGACCCTGTTCTGGGCCACCGGTGTGCCGGAATGCTATGCGCTGTACCGGGAATTTATGGAGGCGACTACTGCCTCGGCGTGAGGAGGCGGAACCATGAGCGAACTGGTGACGCGCGGCGCGGTGCTGCGGGAGACGGAGACGAAGGAATCGGATAAGATTCTTACCGTGCTCACCCCCGACCACGGGAAAATATCCGTGATCGCCAAGGGCGCACGGCGCAAGTCCTGCCGCTTTACAGCCGCCTGCCAGACGCTGGTATACAGTGAGTTGACCCTGACACGCCGGGGAGACTGGTATTATTTGAATGAAGGGACAACCCTGTCGCTGTTCGATGGTCTGCGGGCGGACTTTGAGGCACTGGCGCTGGGCTTTTACTTCGCGGAGCTGACGGAGTCCGTCTCCTCCCCGGAAATCCCGGCGCCGGAGCTGCTAAGTCACCTGCTCAACGGACTTTACGCTCTGGATACCCTAAAAAAGCCACGGGAACTGGCAAAGCCCGCCTTTGAGTGGAGACTGATGTGTCTTGCGGGATACGAGCCGCTGGCGGACGGGTGCGCTGTCTGCGGCGCGGAGAACCCGGCGGAGGCCTGCCTGGACCCGGTACAGGGCGTTTTGCGCTGCGCCGCCTGCGGCGGCGTGGGAAACGTGGGGGCGCTTCCGCTGTGTCCGGAGGCGGTGGCCGCCCTGCGGCATATCGTCTATGGAGACCCCGGACGGCTTTATGCCTTTACATTGATCGGAGAGGGGCTGAATCAGCTCTCCGACGCAGCGGAGCGATATGTGGCCATCCAATTGGAACGGGGATTCCGAACGCTGGACTATTATAAAAGCCTGTCAAATTTATGATACATTTTGTACTATTGTGGACGTTTTATACGAAAAGGATCGATTATGAGCGAATTGTTTGAAAAATCCATGCGGACGCTGGAGCTGCCTCAGGTGCTGACTCTGCTCGCGGCTCAGGCGGTCAGCGATGAGGCGAAGCGCCGCGCCCTGACTCTGACGCCGGAGACGGAGACTGAGGAGGTCCTGCGGCTTCTGGACCAGACCGACGCGGCCCGGGAGATGATCGGGCTGCGGGGCAGTCCGTCCTTTTCCGGACTCAAGCCGGTGCGGGAGGCTCTGGACCGGGCAGACCGGGGCGGCGGACTGAATACCCGGGAGCTTTTGACCATTGCGGGCCTTTTGACCGCGGCCCGGAGAACCCGGGAGTATTTCAACGGGGACAACCGAGAAAAGAGCGCCATTGACCATCTGTTTTTATCCCTCCACGGCAACCGTTTTCTGGAGGACAAAATTAAGTCCGTCATTCTGGACGAGGACACCATCTCCGACAATGCAAGCCCCGAGCTGAACGATATCCGCCGGAAAATGCGGGCGGCGCAGGCGAAAAGCCGCCAGGTCCTGCAGCGCATCATCTCCTCCCCGTCTTACAGCAAGGTCCTGCAGGAGAGCATCATCACCCAGCGGGACGGGCGGTTTGTGGTGCCGGTGAAGGCGGAGCAGAGGGGGGCGTTGCCGGGCCTTGTCCACGACGTATCCTCCACAGGGGCAACGCTGTTCGTGGAGCCTATGGGGGTGGTTCAGGCCAACAACGAGTACATTGAGCTGGAGGCCAAGGAAAAGAAGGAGATCGAGCGTATCCTTGCGGAGCTGTCCGCCGACGCGGCAAATCACCGGGAGGACATCCAGTGGGATTACGACGCCTTGGTCCTTCTGGACCTGATTTTTGCCAGAGGTCAGCTTTCCTATAAACTGGACGGTGTCCGGCCGGAGATTCGGCGGGATGGGGCCATCGTACTGCGTAAGGCCCGCCATCCCCTGCTGGATCGGGCCAAGGCGGTCCCCATCGACATCGAGCTGGGGGACAGCTTCGACACGCTGGTCATCACCGGCCCCAATACCGGGGGCAAGACGGTCAGCCTGAAGACTCTGGGCCTTTTGACGCTGATGACCCAGTGCGGACTTCATATTCCCGCGGCGTCGGGAAGCCAGATATCCGTTTATGAGCGGGTGCTGGCGGACGTGGGCGACGAGCAGAGCATTGAGCAGAGCCTGTCGACCTTCTCCGCCCACATGACCGGCATTGTCCGGATTTTGAAGGAGACGGACCGGCGGACTCTGGTGCTGTTCGACGAGCTGGGTGCGGGAACCGACCCGGTGGAGGGCGCGGCGTTGGCTATCGCCATCATTCAGAGGGTACGGAGCTCTGGCGCGAAGCTGGCGGCCACCACCCACTACGCGGAGCTGAAGACCTTTGCCATGACCACCGCGGGGGTGGAAAACGCCTCCTGCGAATTTGATGTGGAGAGCTTGCAACCCACCTACCGGCTGCTCATCGGCATCCCGGGAAAATCCAACGCGTTCGCGATTTCCAAGCGGCTGGGTCTGCCCGACGACGTGGTGGAGGATGCAAAGGCCCAAATGGCCGGAGACAGCGTCCGGTTTGAGGACGTACTGACCCAGTTGGAGCAAAAGAGGCAGGCGCTGGAGAAAAAGCAGGTGGAGACGGACCGTCTCTATCAGCAACGGGAGGAAGACGCCCGCAAGGCCCGGGAATTCCGCACGCAGATGGAGCGGGCACGGGACAACGCCCGCAGCCGGGGAGAGGCTGACGCCCGCCGTATCCTACGGGACGCGAAGACCGCCGCAGACCAGACCATGAACGAACTGGCGGAACTGCGCAAACAGCAGGCCAAAGCCGACGCCGCCCAGAATCTCAACGAGGCCCAGGCCGCCATCCGCCGGGGGCTGAACGAGGCGGAGGAAAAGCTCCGCAACCGTGAATTTGAGCCGGAGCCCATCCCCAAGCCCAGCCGTCCCATCCAAAAGGGTGACCGGGTGGAGATCCCCGGCGTGAAGACCTTGGCGGAGGTGACCGACCTGGGAAAAGACGGCACGCTCCAGCTGCAGGCGGGCCGGATGAAAATGACCGTGAAGGCGGACGAGGTGCGGCTGATCGAAGAACCCGCCGGAAGGAAGAAGCCCGCCGTCTCCGTTCAGTCTCACGCGGCGCAGCAGCTGCTGCGTACCGCCGCCTCCAGCGAACTGGACATTCGGGGAATGGAGAGCATTGAAGCGGAGAGCGTGGTGGAGAACTTCCTCTCGGCCGCCGTGATGGGGCGGTTGGAAACCGTCACCATCATCCATGGAAAGGGTACCGGAGTCCTGAGAAAGGCCGTCCATGAGATTCTGCGGCGAAACAAGGCGGTCAAGAGCTTTCGCCTCGGTGTTTACGGCGAGGGCGAGACCGGCGTCACGGTGGTAAGCATGAAATAAGAACGTTTGTTTTTGCACGGCCCCCGTCGCGGCGGGGGCCGGAAAAATTTGATGAGGTGAGGAATATGCACGATTTGCCGAAACAGTACCACATCCAGTGCGCTCCCGGAGACGTGGGCCGCTATTGCATCCTGCCCGGGGACCCGGGCCGCGTCCCGGCCATCGCCGCTTTGTTTGACGGCGCGGAGAAGGTAGCCCAGAACCGGGAGTTTACCACCTACACCGGTATGCTGCTGGGGGAGAAGGTCTCCGTCTGCTCCACCGGCATCGGCGGGCCTTCTGCCTCCATCGCCATGGAGGAACTGGTGAAGTGCGGCGCGGACACCTTTATACGTACCGGCACCTGCGGCGGCATCGCTCTGGACGTAAAATCCGGCGATATCGTGGTGGCTACGGGAGCGATCCGATTCGAACATACCAGTATGGAATATGCGCCCATTGAGTTCCCCGCCGTGGCAGATTTCGGCATCACCGGCGTTTTGGCGGCGGCCACAAAGAAGCTGAGCTACCCGCTCCATACCGGCGTCGTCCAGTGCAAGGACAGCTTTTACGGCCAGCACAGCCCGGAGAAGTCGCCGGTTTCCTATGAGCTTCAGCAGAAGTGGGAGAGCTGGAAGCGTCTGGGCGTGAAGGCCAGCGAGATGGAATCCGCCGCCCTGTTCGTGGTGGCGGCGGCGTTGGGCGTCCGGTGCGGCTCCTGCTTCCATGTGGTCTGGAATCAGGAGAGGGAGAAGGCAGGGTTGGACCAGAACATGAGCGAGGATACTACCGCGTCTGTGAAGGTGGCGGTGGAAGCTCTGAAGCTGCTGATCGAAGCCGACCGGGCGGAGAAGAAGTGAGGTGCGTCCGTGAACTTTGAGGCCCTGTGGAACGCGGCGCTGCCCGGCGTGGCAGCGGTGACGGTTGGCCGGCTAGTATACGCCGTCATCACGCTGCTGATTTGCCTGATTGTCATGAAAATCAGCATGAAGCTGCTGCGTCGGATTGTAAAGCGCACCAAACTGGATGAGCGGGTGCAGAAATATCTGCTGACGGGGTTGAAGCTGGCACTGTACATTGTCACGGTTGTCATTGTGGTGGAAACGCTGGGAATCCATTCCTCGTCACTGGTGGCGCTGCTGAGCGTGGCCTCTCTGGGCGTCACCCTCGCGGCGGAGGATATCTTGGGCAATGTGGCCGGCGGGCTGGTGCTGCTGTCTTCCCATCCCTTTGGAATCGGGGATTTCATCGAGTCCGACGGCGTCTCCGGAACGGTGGAGGAGATCACCCTGAACCACACGAAGCTGGTGACCCCGGAGGGACTGACGGTTCTGATCCCCAATCGGACGATTTCCTCCGGCAAGCTGACAAACTACACCGCGCTGGGCCGCCGCCGGATCTGCCGAAAGATAACCGCGTCCTACGATGCGCCGACGGAGACAGTGAAAGCCGCCTGCCTTCTGGCGCTGGAGAGAACGCCCGGCAAGCTGGCCGACCCCGCCCCCACGGTCTATCTGACGGACTATCAGTCCAGCGCCATCGAATACAGTATTTACTGCTGGTCCGCGCCGGAGAATTACTGGGACGTGTATCTGGGCCTTGGCGAGAACCTGCGGGGCGCATTTAAAGAGAAGCGGGTGGAGATGACTTATAATCACTTGAATGTTCACGTTTTGAATGAAGAAAAAGCGTAAGACAGACAGAACAAAAAGGAAGTTCCGGGAGATTTCCACAAAATCTCCCGGAACTTTTTGCTTTGATCGAAAGCGTTAGGAAGCGAAAAACACTGGCATTACAGCTCCCGCAATTGGTACAGGTCTGTCCGCAGGGCGGAGAGAATGGGGAGCTGGCTGCGCACAGATTCAATCCGGGAGAGGTCCAGGTCGGCGTACAGCACTGCCGCCTCCGCTTCGGCGCGGCACAGCACCTTTCCCCAGGGGTCCACGGCAATGGAGTTGCCGTAAGCCACATAGGATGCGTTCGGGTTTCGGGCAGGGGAGACTCCCACGGTAAAACACTGGTTGTCCACCGCCCGCTGGCGGAACAGCAGCTCCCAGTGGGCGGGACCGGTGGTCATGTTGAACGCCGCCGGAACGAAGAGACACTTTGCGCCCCGCAAAGTCATGCACCTTGCCAACTCCTCGAATCTGAGGTCAAAGCAGATGCAAAGGCCCATCACGCCGAACTCGGTTTCAAACGTGGTGATCCAATCGCCGGGGGTGAGAACGTCGGATTCAAAAAACCGCTGCCCGCCTGCCACGTCGATGTCGAACAGATGGACCTTTCGGTGCCGGGCAAGCTCCCGGCCCATCCGGTCATATACATAGGAGGTGTTGTAGACCTTTCCGTCCGCTATCTCGGGGATGGAGCCGCCCACAATATAAATGCTCAGCTCCTTTGCCAGCGCGGACAGAGCGGCCTGCGCCTGTCCGCCGGCCGTCTCGCCGAAATCACGGAAGCAGGCATTGTCATAGGGGCAGCAAAACATCTCCGGTAGCACGGCAAAGTCCACTCTGTTTTTCGCCGCTTCCCGGATTTTTTCACTGGCCAGAGCGATGTCGGCGGCTTTATCGCCGGTGCCGCCCGCCAGCTGGATCAGTGCGATTTTCATAGAAATCTCCCTTCTCCGCTGAAGAACCCAACGCCTCTGCGGCGTTCCTGCCGATCGGGTTAATTCTGAATTGTCCGTACCGGGCTACTGTTTCCCAGAGCGGTCCGCTTAAAGTCCGTTGACTATCCGCTGCGGCCGTTTGCCCGCCATGACGCTCTCCAAATCCTCAAACAGCATCCGGTGCGCTGTGCGGAACGCGGACTTGGCCACTCCGCCGAAGTGAGGGCAGAGAATCAGCTTGTCCGGGTACTCCGCCGCCAGACGGACCAGCGGATGGTCGGCTCCGGCGGGCTCCGGCTCATAGCAGTCCACCGCCGCACCCGCCAGCCGGTTTTCCCGGAGAGCGTCGCACAGCGCCTCGTCGTCAATGATGGCGCCCCGGGCGGTGTTCACCAAAAACGCCGAGGGCTTCACGCGGGACAGAAATTCCCGGTCCACCAGATGGCGGCTCCCGCTGTTGGCGGGAAGGTGGAGACTGATGATGTCGCACCGGGCCGCCAGCTCCTCCAGCGGCAGGTAACGGACGTTCAGCCGCGCCTCCGTCTCAGGGTCCCGGCGGTGAGGTGCAAAGTAGAGAACCTCGCTGCCATAGGGCCGCAGCCGCTCCGCCACGGCCTGACCGATGGCGCCGAAGCCCACCAGCCCCACGCTGGAGATGGACAGATCCGAGGGAATATCTTCCTCTACCAGCCGCACAGCCTCACCCTGACGGCCCTGACGGACCATCCGGTCTCCCCAGAGCACCCGGTGAAGCAGCATACTCATCAGAGTGACGGACAGCTCAGACACCGCCGCCGCGTTGCACCCGGCGTTGTTGCATACATAGATGCCGCGGGCTTTCGCGGCCTTCAGGTCAATGCGGTCAAAACCCACGCCCTCTGAGTGGATGAGCTTCAGGTTGGGCATCTTGGAAATAAGGCTCTCCGAGATGACGGTGACGGGGGTGACGAACAACGCGTCCGCGTCCCATCCGGCGGACAGCCACTGGGCCTCCGTTCCCTCCCGGTCACAGAAAATCAGTTCTACCGATTTGCTGGCGGGAGTCTCCGGGCCGAAGAGGTCATAGCGGAATTTAGGGGCAAGTACCAAAGCTTTCATGCGATGTCTCTCCTTTTAGAATGGTTCGTGTTCGTTCGCAGCGGAGCTGTCTTTCTCTACCGAGGATTTTTCAGGCGGCTTTGGAGCGGGGGGCTTCTCTTGGGTGAGTCCAACGGATTCCGGCGGAGACTGATTTGCGGCGGTTTCCGAGTCCTCTTCCATACCCCGGGACATCAAAATGTCGCGGGGTATCATTTTCATCAGGTCGTCTCTGGATACGTTTTCCTGCGTGGCCAGACGGTTGGCCTGATTCACCAGAATCTGCTCGAAAATGTTCCGCACGCCCCGGGCGTTTCCAAACGCGATGGAATTCGTATTCTCCTCCTGAATAAAGTCCCGGACCATCTCCCGGGTCTCTCCGTCCAGCTGATAGCAGCCCTTTTTGCACTGCATATCAAAAATCGACAGCATCTCGTCCAGATTATAGTCATCAAAGTGCAAAAAGCGGTTGAACCGGGATTCGAGACCGGGATTGGAGTGGACGAAGTCATCCATCAGACCGTCATAGCCCGCCACGATGACCACCAAATCGTCCCGATGGTCCTCCATGGCCTTCAGAAGGGTGTCTATGGCCTCCTGACCGAAGTCGTTTTCCGCTCTGCCATTGAGGGCGTAAGCCTCGTCGATAAACAGCACGCCGCCCAGAGCCGAGTCGACCACCTTGGTGGTCTTGATGGCGGTCTGCCCCACATATCCGGCCACCAGACCGCTGCGGTCCACCTCCACCAGCTGGCCCTTGGAGAGAATGCCGAGACTGTGGTAGATACGGGCCATGAGCCGAGCAACGGTCGTCTTTCCAGTGCCGGGATTGCCGGAAAAGACCATGTGGAGGCTGAGGTCCGTGGTGGGGAGTCCGTGATCTTTCCGCATTTGATAGACGGTCACCATATTGATGAGGTTTTTGACCTCTTTTTTAATGGCGGTGAGGCCGATATAGCCCTCCAGCTCTGCTTGCAGATCCTCGATTTTCTCCGGGGGCGGAGCGGTCTGCCCCGGGGCATTTGTGTCGTCGTTGCCGGTGGACGCGGCCGAATTGCCGGCGCCTTCCCTGCCTCCGCCGGTTTTCAGCGGGGGAGCGGGAGAGGGCGCGTCCGGCGTCCGGGGTTTCGCTGCCTCCGGCGGAGCGGTGGGATGCCCCCAGAAATCCGTCCCCATGCGGCCCAGGTTGTTTTCCGTCATGGTGCGGATTACATCCAGCTGCTGCAAAATGATCTGGTCCTTTTTACTGACATCTTTTCTGTCCATACGCTCACGCTTTCATCAAAGAAGTGTGTTCCAATGCCCGGAACAAAAGCCCCGCCGCAAAGCCCGTCAAGGCCCCGGTAAACAGGGATACCCCCAGCAGTAGGGGGAGATAGTAGAGGGGGGCCGTGTTGCCCAGAGTCAGCACCGCCGCCGCCACCTGCCCACAGTTGTGGGCCGCAGCGCCGCCGATGGAAACGCCGTAGATGGAAAGACGCTTTGACCTGGACAGCAGAGCCATGATCGCCATTGCGCAGAGTCCTCCCAGAAGGGAGAACAGCAACGCATTCAGATTCCCCGCGAATAGAGCGCCAAGCGTACACCGGGCGATCAGAATGAGGAACGCCTGTTCAATCCCCAGCGCGTACAGCGCGAATACGGTGACAATGTTGGCAAGGCCCAGCTTCACCCCCGGAAGGGGAACCGCCAGCGACAGCGGGAGAAAATTTTCCACATAGCTCAGGGCCAGCGCCAACGCGGTCAGCACAGCGCAGAGCGTCAGCTGTTTTGTCGTCAGTTTCATCGTCTCACCCCAGTACGGCGTCCACGCCGCCCTCCGTCCCTCCGGACAGCGTCACTGAAATCCGCGCGGGCAGGCACACGATACTCTGTCCCGCCCGGCTGATGTGTCCGGTATGGACACAGACCTGATTGGGACAGGTGGAATCGATTACTTCCGCCCCGTCGGGGGACAGGCGGACATGGAGCGTATAGCCGTTTGCGTTCAATTCCCGTACCTCCGGTCCGGAGAGGCGGGAGAGGTTCACCGTCTCCGTCACCTGCCCGTTCACGGAGATAACGGCGGTGAGGCCGCCGGATATGCCTCCGCCCCATGCACTCAGCGCCAGCGCAGCCGCCAGCAGGAGCACCGCCAGCGCCACCAGCGCATCGGCGGGTTTAGGACGGACTTCGGGAGATCGTTTCATAGGCATAGCCGCTGCCATCCTCCTGCTCAAATTTGTCCTTGAGACCGTCTGTCACCAGCACCCGGCCGTCCTGCGTCACCAGCACCATTTGGAAAGAATAGACGCCGGAACGCCAGAACGCCACCGCCTTTTCTTCCCCCATGACGAACAGCGCGGTGGAAAACGCGTCGCACATGGTGCCGTGGCCGGGCTCGCCGGTTGTTTCTTCCTCATTTCCGGGGGCCACCACGGTGACGGAGGTCAGTCCGTTCTCCGCAGGATAGCCGGTGGCGGGGTCGATGATGTGGTGGTAGCGCTTGCCGCCCTGTTCGAAATACCGCTGGTAGCCGCCGGAGGTAACGGCGAAGGCGTCCGTCAAAGAGAGAATCCCGACGAAACCGTCGGAGTTCTCGGGGTCCTGTACCCCCACGCGCCAGGCAGAGCCGTCCGGCTTGCTCCCCCGGACATAGATGTTGCCGCCCAGCGCCACCTTGGCGCTTTCCACGCCGTCTTTTGCCAGAATTGCCTCCACACAGTCGGAGGCGTAGCCCTTGGCGATACCGCCGAGGTCGATCTGCGTATCGTTGTCCAGAGTGACGATGCTTTCCTCACCCAGATGGATGTGGGCGCTTCCCACATGGGTCAGGAGCTCGTCCAGCTCACTTTGGTCCGGAACCTGATAGTGGTCCGTGGTAAAGCCCCAGGCGGAGACCACCGGGGCGATGGTGATGTCGAATGCGCCGTTTGTCGCGGCGCTGTATTTTTCCGCCGCCGACAGGAGATCCCAGACCTCCATCCCCACCGCCCGGTTTGCGGTACCGGCGTTCAGCTGAGAGATCACGCTGTCGATCCGTGTGCGGGAGAGAAGGGAGTCCAGTCGGTTCACCTCCGCCACAGTTTCGTCCACGGCGGACTTCGCCCCTGCGCCGTAGGCGGTGACGTTCATGGTGGTGTCCATGGCGTAAAAATCTGCGGACTGCTCTCCGCCTTGGCTGCAGGCGGTCAGGCCGCAGGCCAGCACCGCGCACAGCGCGGCGGCAAAAAATCGTCTCATGCGCTTGTCCTCGCTTTGAAAATTTGGCAGGAAATCAGAATACTTCGGGAACCATCAGTATAGCACGGTTTTGCCTGCCAGACAAGCGGGGAGAACTGCCACCGGGCGCTTTTTTCGTGAAAGCCCTTGCAAAAACGCAGACAATCTGCTAGAATGACACGGTATGTGTGGGCGTTTCTCTGCGCCAATTTTAAAATTACCCATGGAGGTTGCAATAAATGCCGAAAAAGAACAAAGCGGAAGGACTCAAGAAGAACAACGCGCCCTTGAACGGTGCGCTTAAATTTTTTATCGGAGGCTGTTTAGCGGAGATTTATCTGATGACGGTCCGAAAGTATTACATCAACGGCGATGTGAATCAGATGTTGGGCTGGGACGCCGCAATGCCCACCCTGATGGGAATCGGCGCCGCTGTGCTGGCGCTGGGCGTGATTTTGGCCATCGTGTGGAGAAAGGCGTCAGGATGGAAGCGGACGCTGGCTTGGATCGTGGTCTTCACCGGTCTGTTTTTCTCCGCCGGAAATTGGCTCGTTAAAGCTGTGTATCCCTCCGGCGCGGTGATTCTCTCCGTGATTGCGGCTGCGGCCATGCTGATGGGAGTCCTCTGGTGTCTGTACGCGCGGGACTGCTTCTATGCAATGGCGGTTCTTGGTACCGGGTTGTTTGCCACATGGGTCTGCCGTCATGGCGTGAACAATATTTTTTGGAGGAGCTATGTGATCGCGGGCGCCTGCGCGTATTTGGTGTTGCTGGCTGCTGTTGCTCTGGCTGCACGGAAGGTGGAGCGGGCCGACGGAATGCTGGGTACGATCCGCGTCCTGCCCGAGAAGACCGACTGTACGATCCTGTTTGTCACCTGCGGCCTTTCCGCCGCCGCCACCGTGCTGTCCCTGTTCAGCGCCACCGTGGCCTACTATGCCCTGTGGGTACTGGGAATTGCGATTTTCATACTGGCGGTGTTTTACACCGTCAAGGAGCTGTAACTCCGCGAATCACAACGGAATGTGAAAGCGCCGCGGGACGAGAGTCCTGCGGCGCTTTTTGATTTCCTAAGCGTTTTAAATTACTCAGCCTTTCGTCGCGGATGTCTGTCGGTGGATATCCATGCCGATTTCAAACACCCGGTTCCAGGGAAAGCGGTAATTTGAGAGGGTCAGCGTACCGCAGCCGGATTCCACCCATGGGGACAGGCTCACAAGAATTTTTCCGCTGCTGAAATTGGCCAGCACCGGCGCGGCGGAGGTCGCCATGTCCGCCTCCAGAGCGGAGAGAACCTGTGCCCGGTCTATCTCCGGTTTGTAAAAATTATCCGGACTTCCGCCCAGCTCATCCCGGACGTAGGCGTACAGGTCGTTGCGAACCGTGTTGCGGAAGGCAAAATCCTTGATTACACTGTCGGACAAAGTTTTGACAAAGGCCGTGTTGGCCGCATCGTCCTTTTCTGGGGACGGCGTATGGGTTAGCCACGCATACCGCGCCACCCCGTGAGAGATGGCGGTGCCGGTGACGATGGCCATGTCCAGAAAGCCGGAATAGGCCAGAAGGGAACTTAGCTCCGACTGCTCCGCCAGCGCGTCATGGATTACGGCGCCGTAGGCGTCGTTGGATGCGTCGATCAAAACGGTGGGGATCCGGTTCTTCCGGTTCTCGCTGAGGGCGTTGCTGAGCGCCCAGGCATAGTCCCCGGTGCGCTTCGGTTCCACTGGGGCGGTGAGGACCAGAATCTGAAAATCCGCGCCGCTGGTCTTGGAGAGTTTTTGCAGATCAAAAAAGTCCAGATGCTGATCTACCAACGTTTCCAAAGACTGATAGTCGTAGTTGCAGGCGGGCTGTGCCTCAAGCCCTCCGATATACCGCAGACTGATTTTGGCACCGTTCCAGCCGCAGTCCTGAAGATACAGCTTCGTGATGGCCTTGAATGCAAGGTCGTCCACACCGGAGAGAAGCCAATCCCCCGCCCGCAGGTTTGCGGAGAGGTACGCGATCTCGTTCTTTTGGATGCTGTCTTCAGCGGAAGAATCATCCACGCCGATTAAAACATGAAAATTGGCGTAGGCCCCACCGTCCAGCGCACTCAGAAGATGGGCGCTGAGCCGCAGCTTCCGGACCCGCGCCGCCAAATAATTTTCCACCGCGCCGTCCGGCAGCGGCTCCGCCGACGGGACCTCCAGCTCTTGACCATCAGCCCCCAGACGGTAATCCGCCGTGATGTTTTCAACGCTCAGCGCATCTCCGGCCAGGTGAGGCCGGGCCGCAATGCCGTAGTCCCGCAGGGCGTTGTACTCGTTAAGACCGAAGCCGCCGTACCCGACCGTGGGGGCCAGGCGCATGACGCTGTCC
This sequence comes from Oscillibacter sp., assembly GCF_040505565.1. Lineage (GTDB taxonomy): Bacteria > Bacillota > Clostridia > Oscillospirales > Oscillospiraceae > Oscillibacter. Next base: position 70,842 of record NZ_JBEUWZ010000016.1, read on the forward strand.
AGCAGCCAGACCTGATTTTTTTTATCTTTGGAAAGCAGGGACAGGAGACTGTCCAGCAGCTCCGGCTCCGTCAGCGCCGTGCCGTCCGTAAGCGTTACGCTGCTTTCCCCCGTCATGGCGCGGGAACTGACCAGCCCGCCGGAGAGCATCTGGTCGAGAGAGAGGATGTATCGGTCACAGCCAGCTTCCTCCTGAGAGAGGACCCACTCGTACAGCGCGGCCCGGTTGCCCGACTGCGTGCCGTCTGCGTTCAGTGGCTGGCCGTCCAGCTTTGTGGCGTACAGATCCCTGCCCGGCATGAGCAGATCATAGTCCAGCGATTCCGCCAGATATTCCACCCGTTCCACATTGTCCGGTCGGTCGTCCAGCGGGACATAAGCCAGCTTCACAGGCCCGTCCGGAAACGTCGGCTTCCGCGCACCGCAGCCCGTCAGTCCCGCCAGAAGGACAAGTGCCATAGACGCGGCCAGAAGCTTTGAAACCGTATCTCTCATACTGCCTCCAGTCTGCAAAAAAGCCCGCACGGCATAGCCTGCGGACTTTTAGCGTGATTTTTATAGAGAAAAACCACCCAGGTCCATGCCGCCGGTGGCCGTATTCAGGCTGTTCTCCATGGCGTCCGTGGCCTGACGCAGAGCCTCGTTGACAGCGGAGACCACCAGGTCCTGAAGCATCTCCACGTCCTCCGGGTCCACGGCTTCCGGCTTGATAGTCACGGCCAAGAGTTCTTTCTTGCCGTTGACCTTGGCCTCCACCGTGCCACCGCCCACGCTGGCGGTGAACTCCTGAACCTCCACCGCGTCCTGCGCGGCGGTCATGGCCGCCTGCATCTCCTGAATCTTCTGCTGCATCTCCTGTTGGCGCGCGGCCCCGGTGGGGCGCATACTGCCGTTGGAAAATCCGTGACGAGCACTGTAGCTCATAAGTTTTTACTCCTTTTCAGATGTATTTTTTCTGCCCTGCAATCAAAGATAAGCGCGCCGCCGTTGTCCCGGTGTTTCGGGGCGGCGTGGCCGAAAAACAGTCTGCGGCTGCTTCTACTGAATGGTGAAATTGTCCAGCTGGCTTCCCATCTGGATCAGGCCCTGCAATTTGTCCTCCGGCGAGGAAGCGGGGCCGCTGCCCACGGTGAGCCGCACCGTCACCGGTCCCCTGACCTTCAGTGCGCTCAGCTCCTGTAAAGTGCCCAAAACCCGGTCATTGTCCAAACGTCCCCTTATGATCTCGTCGGGGGCGTAAACCGTGACGACGCCGTCTTTCAATTCACCTCTGCACTTGTCCAAAAACGCCCGGTACATGGGTGGCAGACGTCCCTTGCACTCCTCCGCCAGCGCACGCCACCAGACCGCACCGCCGATAGCGCCGGAGGCGTTACCCGCCGGGGCGGAATTTGCCGGACCCATCGCAGGAGTAGGAGACGCCGTTTCCCGCCACACGGACGGCGTGGAAGTCGTTTCTTCTGCGAGCGGCTCCCTTTCAAAGGACGGTTCGGGCGGTTCCTCCGGTAAAGGGGGACGTTCGTCGTCAAGGGGCGGATTTTGCGGAAGGGGTGGCTTTTCCTCGTCCCAGGGAGGGCTGTCCGCCGGAACGGAGACGGGTGAGGACGGCTTTGCCGCCGGCCTGGCCGGGGCGGGCTTTCCCGGTTGCTCCGAAATACCGCTGTTCAGCAGTGCCGGAAGCCGTTCCAGCGTGTCTTCCACCCGTTGAACGCGGGCCATGAGAGCACTGAGATCGCCGGAGAGCGTCTCGTCACATAACCGCAGGAGACAAAGCTCCGCATCGGTCCGACGGTTGGAGCTGTAATAGAGATCGGCGGTGGCCTGCTGCAGGGTCGTTGCCAGATACAAAAGCCTGCTGCCGGGCACGTCCTTTTCAAGCCTGTCCAGCGTGGAGCCGTCAAATCCGCCGGAGAGCAGCGCCGCGCCCCCCTCCGGGGCAGTCCGGCGCAACAGCAGATCCCGGGTCAGGGTGGACAGCTCGTTTAAAACGGCGCCCACATCCTTGCCCCCGGCGTACAGCTGGTTCATAAGCAGCAGAGCCGCTTTCGCGTCCCGCCGCAAAACGCAGTCCATCAGCTGGGCGGTTTGAAGATTGCCCGCCAAGCCCAGCACGTCCAGCACGGTGCGGGCGTCGATCACGCCGCCTGCCGCCGCACACTGATCGAGAAGAGACAGCCCATCCCGCAGCGCGCCGTCCGCCAGACGGCTCAAAAGCTCTGCGCCGTCTGGCTGCAGGTTGATGGACTCCTGTCGGGCCACAAAGGAGAGCTGTCGGCACACGTCCTGCGGCGTGATGCGCTTGAAGGAATATCGCTGGCAGCGGGAGAGAATGGTGGCGGGGACCTTATGAAGCTCCGTGGTCGCCAAAATAAACATCAGGTGCTCCGGCGGTTCCTCCAGAATCTTCAAAAGAGCGTTGAACGCGGGCACGGACAGCATGTGGACCTCGTCCACAATATAGACCCGCTTTTTTACGTTGGCGGGGGAATAGATCGCCTCATCCCGCAGGGCCCGAACCTGATCGACGCCGTTGTTGGACGCGGCGTCCAGCTCCAGTACGTCCAAAAACGTGCCGTTTTCAATCCCCAGACAGCTGGGACACTGATTACAGGGGTCACCGTCCACAGGGTGCTCGCAGTTTACCGCCTTGGCGAGAATTTTCGCGCAGGTGGTCTTTCCGGTTCCCCGGGTGCCGGTGAAGAGATATGCATGGGACGTGCGGCCCTCCGCCACCTGACGTTTCAGCGTCTCGGTGATGTGGGACTGGCCGATGACGTCAGAAAACGTCTTGGGCCGCCACTTGCGGTACAGTGCCTGATACATCCTTGCATCTCCTTTCGATAAACAAAACAAGTCCTCCGTTTGCAGCCACGGAACCGGCGTCCTCGCGGCACATGGAATATCCCGCACGATGCTGCTCGGTTCCCCGCCTGACATGGTTAGCGGGCATCCATTGCGCGAGACCGGCTCCGCGGCTGCAAGCGGAGGATTTGATTCAGAACGCTTCTATTTTACTATAAACTTTTCAAATTATCAACTGGAATCTGCCGGGAACAGAGCAAATTTTCCTTGAGCCGGTATTTTACAGCAGCTCCAGCAGAAACCGGGTGGTCTGTTCCATGGCCGCCGCCGCCTTTTTGATGGGGAACAGCTGGAACACATGCCACATGTCCGCCCACACCTCCAGCCGACATTCCACGCCCGAAGAGAGCATGGTGTCCCGCAGCCGCTCCGCGTCGGAATAGAGAATTTCGTGAGTACCCACCTGAATGAGCGTGGGCGGGAAGCCTGTAAAGTCCCCGAACAGGGGAGAGAGACTGGGGTCTCGAAGGTCCTGGTTCCCGGCGTACACAGCCCGGACGCCGTGTATATACTCCGCCGTCAGAATGGGGTCGATCTCCGAGCGCTCCGTGTAGGACGGGCCGGAGGCGGTCATATCCGTCCAGGGGGACATCAGGATCAGCGCCGCCGGCAGCATCCGTCCGGCGGCTTTCAACCGGTGGCATAGAACCAGCGCCAGATTGCCCCCCGCACTGTCCCCAGCCAAGACCACGTCCCGCGCCCCGTACCCCAGCTGCATCAAATAGTTCCAGGCCCGAACCCCGTCCTCCACCGCCGCCGGATAGGGGTGCTCCGGGGCCAGACGGTATTCAAAGGTCAATACATCGTAGCCAGTGGCCTTTGTCAGTTTGGATGAAAGAACCTTGGAGTATCCCAGATTTCCGCTGGTATATCCGCCGCCGTGGCAGTACAGAACGGCGCGCCTGCGCCGGTGGGGCCGCCGCAGGCGCATCCACGCCGCGGGCATCCCGGCAAGATCGAAGGGTTCCCAGCTCATGTCTGTCATTTCGGCGGTGAGATTGCCCAAAAGCTCCTGGTTCCGGCGCTGCTTTTCAAGCTCCTCCAAGGTTTGTGCCTCCGGCGTCCCGGCGCTGTGAAGGGCCTTCAGCACCCGCATGGCGGGGGCAAGACGGCGGGTCTCGGCGGATTTACGCTGCTGGGCGAGAGCGCTCTTCAGCACTTTACGGGACTGATCCATGGCGGGGCCTCCTTGTAAAGTTTCATGAAAAATGAGTTATGAGAGTATTATATATGTCGCTTATTTAGAATGCAAGCTTTTGGCACTTCTTGGTTTCTCAGCTTTTTACTCCGATCCGGGTTTTACCTGCAAGTTCGTTCCAAGGCCCTTTCCTTTAAAGGAGGTAAATGAAACGTGGGAAAAATGACGGGGTGCGGGAGACGGGCAATGCGTATCTTTGTGCAAAAGAGGGAATTTGAAGCATTCAAAAAAATGCACTTTACTTTGATAACAAGATGAAGTATTATAAATTTACTAAACTGTCCAACTAAGGCGGACAACGGAGGGACATATGGAGCTGGATCTGGGAATATTAAAACCGCAGGAGCTGCTTTCGCTGCGCCTGCGTCTGTTATATGAAAAAGCCGGATGCTGCAAGTATCATGTGGGCCGATTTGAGGAATACAGTCTGTATCAGGAATATCGCCGGTTCCTTTCCAGCGAACAGGTACTCACCTTTACAGACCTTGACGGGCGGCTGCTGGCCATGAAGCCCGATGTGACGCTGTCCATCGCAAAAAATGCCCAGCCGGAGCCGGGGGAGTGCAAGCGCTACTACTACACAGAAAACGTTTACCGCCCCAGTCAGGAGAGCCACACCTTTCAGGAGATCGGCCAGACGGGGCTTGAGTACATCGGCGCACTGAACGATGAGACCGAGGCGGAAGTCCTGTCGCTGGCCCTGAATAGTCTGGCGTTGGCGGGACCGGACTTTGTGCTGGAGCTGAGCCATATGGGCTTTGTGGCGGGACTGCTGGACGCGGTGGGGGCGCCGGAGTCCATCCATTCAAAGCTGCTTGGATGCATCCGGGATAAAAACGCCCATGAGCTGCAAAAGGCTGCCTCCGGCGCGGGACTATCCTCCCAGGGGGCGGACGCGCTGTGTTCCCTGATTACATTAGCGGGCCCGTGGAAAACCGTTTTGAGCAAGGCCGAGCCGCTGGCGCTGAACGCGGCTATGGGAGCGGCGCTGACAGAACTGAAAACCGTCTGCCAAATGCTGGAGGAGCGGGGCGAAACGGAGAAGCTGAAACTTGATCTTTCTCTGGTCAACGATATCAGCTATTATAACGGTGTGGTGTTTCAGGGATATCTTGCGGGAATCCCCCGGGCCGTCCTGCGGGGCGGGCGGTATGACCCGCTGGCGGAGCAGTTTGCCCCCGGTGCGCGGGCGATTGGTTTTGCGCTGTATCAGGATGAGCTTCAAAGGCTGGAGGCCCCGGAGCCGCTGGTAGAGAAGTCTGCCGGGAAAAAGGTGATGCTGAACGTGGCGCTGCCCAAGGGCCGGCTGGGAGACAAGGTGTACGACCTGCTCTCCGGTGCGGGATACGGCTGCCCCGGCGGATATGCCGACAGCCGCAAGCTGGTAGTGGAAAACCCCTCGGCGGGCATCCGTTATTTTCTGGTAAAGCCCAGTGATGTGGCAATTTACGTGGAGCATGGCGCGGCGGACATCGGCATTGTGGGAAAGGATATTTTGCAGGAGTCCGGCGCGGATGTCTATGAGCTTCTGGACACGGGCCTTGGCAGGTGCCGGATGTGCGTGACCGGGCCAAAGGACTTCGTGGAAGACCCCGGTCGGACGCTGCGGGTGGCGACCAAGTTTGTGGGCATTGCCAAGGCGTATTATGCGGCCAAGGGCCGGGATATCGACATCATCAAACTCAACGGCTCCATCGAGCTGGCCCCCATTCTGGGACTCAGCGATGTGATTGTGGACATTGTGGAGACCGGAACGACCCTGAAGGAAAACAACCTAAAGATCATCAAAGAATTTATGTCCATCTCGGCCAGGTTTATCGCCAACAAGGCCAGTTACCAGTTTAAAAACAAGGAAATTGCCGCGCTGCTGCGAAAGCTATCGGAGGTGACGGAGAGTGATTCGGCTCTTTGATTTTGACAAGGTTCCCATATCGGATATTTTGACCCGGGGGATTCTCGCGGAGGAGAATGTGGACGCGGCGGTGGATGCCGTTCTGTCCGCCGTGCGGGCGGAAGGCGACGTGGCGCTGCGAAGCTATGAAAAGCAGTTCGACGGTGCGGAGCTGGATGACCTTTTTGTGACGGAGGCGGAACTGGACGCGGCAGAGGCGCAGGTGGACCCGGAACTTTTGGAGACGCTTCGTCAGGCGGCGGAGAACATCCGCGCGTTCCACAGCCGCCAGATCCACAATGATTTCGTTCTCACCGACAAGCCGGGCGTTGTAATGGGGCAGAGATATACCCCCATCGAGTCCGTGGGCGTCTGCGTGCCGGGAACGCCGGTGGCGTTTCCCTCCACCGTCCTGATGGACGTGATTCCGGCAAAGCTTGCGGGCGTGCGGGAGATTCTCATGGCGACGCCCCCCGCTCCGGACGGGACCATCGCCCCGGCGGCTCTGGCGGCGGCGAGGATCGCGGGGGTGACAAAGATTTTGAAGTGCGGCGGCGCTCAGGCCGTGGCCGCCATGGCCTATGGGACGGAGAGCGTGCCGAAGGTGGATAAGATCGTGGGCCCCGGCGGGGTGTATGTAGCTGCGGCAAAACGGAAGGTGTTCGGCCTTGTCAGCATTGATATGATCGCAGGGCCCAGCGAAATTCTGGTGCTGGCGGACGGAAAGTCCGACCCCCGATGGGTGGCAGCGGATATGCTGAGTCAGGCGGAGCACGACAGGCTTTCCTCCGCCGTGCTGGTGACGGACAGCCGCGCGCTGGCGGAGGCTGTCCGGGATGAGCTGGAGGTCCAATTGGAGACGCTGCCCCGGCGAGAGGTGGCACGGGCCTCCATCGACAACAATGGAAAGATTATCATCACCGATTCGCTGGAAAAGGCGGCGGAGGCCGCCAACCGCATCGCTCCGGAGCATCTGGAGCTGTGTGTGGACGAGCCGTTTGCGCTGCTGCCCCGCATCCGCAATGCAGGCAGCGTCTTTCTGGGCCGAAACGCCCCGGAGGCGCTGGGGGACTATTTTGCGGGACCGAACCACACCCTGCCCACCGCGGGCACGGCGCGGTTTTCCAGCCCCCTCAGTGTGGACGATTTTGTGAAGAAATCCAGCTTCCTCTACTATACGGGAGAGGCCCTGCAATCCGTTTCCTCACGGATCCAGAGCTTTGCCCGGCAGGAAGGCCTGGAGGCCCACGCCCGCGCCATCGCGGTGCGGGATCAACGCAACGGAAAGGGGAGTGCGCAATGAGCCGCTTTATTTCCCGCGAGGCGGGCCGATTGGAGCCCTATATCCCCGGGGAACAGCCCATGGATATGCAGTATATTAAGCTGAATACCAACGAAAGCCCGTTTCCGCCTTCCCCCAAGGTGGTGAAGGCTGTTTCACGCTCGGAGCTTTTGAAGCTGAACCTCTATTCAGACCCAACCTGCGACCAACTGGTCCGTGCCATCGCCCACCGGTATGAACTGAGACCGGAGCAGGTGCTGGCGGGCAACGGGTCGGACGAACTGCTCTCCTTTGCGTTCCGGGCATTTTGCGGCGAGGGAAAAGGCGTGGCGTTTCCGGATGTGTCCTATGGCTTTTACAAGGTCTGGGCCGCGTTTTACGGCGTCGAAGCCAAGGTTATTCCGCTGAAGGCGGACTTCACCATTGATGTGGACGATTACATGGACTATTCTGGGACCATCCTCCTTGCCAACCCCAACGCCCTTACCGGCGAGGAGCTGCCCGCCGCCCAGATTCAACGGCTGCTGGAGGCGGATCAGAATCGTGTGGTGATCGTGGACGAGGCGTATGTGGATTTCGGCGGGGAGAGCTGCGTTCCCCTTTTGTGCCGGTATGATAATCTGCTGGTGGTCCAGACCTTCTCAAAGAGCCGGAATCTTGCCGGCGGACGGCTGGGCTTTGCGCTGGGGGCCCCGGACCTGATTGCGGACCTGAACCGGGTGAAATACAGCTTCAACCCCTACAATGTGAACCGCCTTTCCATTCTGGCAGGGGCCGCGGCCATGGAGGATGAGGCGTACTTCAAAAATTGCACCGCCGCCATCCAAAAGACCCGGGACTGGACGGCCAAAGCGCTGGAGGAACTGGACTTTACCGTTCTGCCCTCCAAGGCAAATTTCATCTTTGCCGCGTCGAAAAGCTTTCCAAACGGCGAACTGTATCGGAAGCTCAAGGAAAACGGAATCCTGGTGCGCTGGTTTGACCAGGACCGCATCCGGGATTTTTACCGCATCACCATTGGGTCCGCGGAGCAGATGGAGCAGATGGTGGAGGCGATCAAAAAACTGCTGGGGGAGATGTGAGCCATGCGTCGAGCGGAGATTGTAAGAAACACCAACGAGACGAAGATCGAACTGAGCCTGGAGCTGGACGGGATGGGCAAGTCCCAAATCGACACCGGCTGCGGCTTTTTGAACCACATGCTGACGCTGTTTGCCTCCCACGGGCGGCTTGACCTGAATGTTACTTGCCGGGGCGACACGGACGTGGACGATCACCACACCGTGGAGGATATCGGCATCGCTCTGGGCCAGGCATTTACGAAAGCGCTGGGGGATAAGCGGGGCATTGCCCGGTACGGGCAGTTCCTGCTTCCCATGGACGAGACGCTGGTGTTGTGCGCCGTGGATCTCTCCGGCCGGGATTTCCTGGGCTGGGGGCTGGATCTGCCCGCCCAAAAGGTGGGCACGTTTGATACGGAGCTGGGCAAGGAGTTTTGGCTGGGCTTTGTGCGCCAGTGTCCCTGTGCGCTCCATTTTCGTCAGCTTTCCGGAGAGAATACTCACCACATTCTGGAGGCCGCGTTCAAGGGCGCGGGCCGGGCGCTCCACATGGCAGTGGGTATGGACCCGGAGCGAGCCGGGGAAATTCCAAGCACGAAAGGGACGCTGTGATATGATTGCAATTGTGGACTACGGGGTGGGAAACCTGTTCTCCCTGACCTCCAGCCTGAAGTCTCTGGGCTTTTCGCCGGAGGTGACGGCGGACCCGGACCGTCTTCGGGCCGCGGAGCGCGTGATCCTCCCCGGCGTGGGCGCGTTTGGTGACGCAAAGGCAAAGCTGGATGCCACGGGGCTGGTGCCCGTGTTGCGGGAGGAAAGCAAAAAAAAGCCGCTGCTTGGCATTTGCCTTGGAATGCAGCTGCTGTTTGACAGGGGCTTTGAATACGGGGAGCACAACGGACTGGGCTTTCTTCCCGGCGTGGTGGACAGCCTGAAGCCGGATTTGAACGATCGCTTGCTGAAGGTGCCCCATATGGGCTGGAACAGCCTGCGTATCCGGCGGGACGACCCCCTGTTCAAGTATTTTCAGGACGGGGAATATGTCTATTATGTCCACAGCTTTTACGCGAAAGACTGCGCGGACAGCACCCTGGCCGTCTCTGACTACGGCGGCGTGGCCGTCCCGGGCGCGGTGCGCCGGGGCAGCGTCTGGGGAACCCAGTTCCACCCGGAGAAGTCCGGGGACGCGGGGCTGCGGCTGCTCAAAGCGTTCGGAGAGCTCTAAGACGCAGGCCGCAATTGTACGGTGCGGCCTTCCATACCGCACTCTGCCAAAGCCGCCTACGGCAAACGCCCGCATGGGCGATCTTGATTTGAGCGCCGAAGGGCGCGGGGAGGTTTTTATGCAGATTTTTCCCGCCATTGACCTGCGGGACGGCAAGGCCGTCCGGCTGCTGCGGGGAGATTACGACCGGATGACCGTTTATTCCGCCCAACCCTGCGGCGTTGCCCGCCGTTTCATCCGGGCTGGGGCGCGGCAATTGCACATTGTCGATCTGGACGGCGCGAAGGACGGACGGCCCAGCATGGCCAACTGGGTGGAGATTGAGGCGTTGGTGCAGCAGGGTCACGCATTCATTGAGGTGGGCGGCGGCATCCGAACGGAGGAGGGCATCCGGAAGTATCTGGAGTTGGGAATAAACCGCTGCATTCTGGGCACCGCGGCTGTGGAGGATTTTACCTTTACGCAGCGCATGGCCCAGCGGTATCGGGAGAAGCTTGCCGTGGGCGTAGATGCGCGGGACGGCAAGGTGGCGACCAACGGATGGCTGAAAACCAGCAGTGAGGATAGCTTTGACTTCTGCCGCCGCCTGCGGGACGCAGGAATACAGACCGTCATTTATACGGACATCTCGAAGGACGGCGCTCTTTCCGGAACAAATCTGGACGCATACCGCCGTCTGGCGGAGTTGGATGGACTGGATATTGTGGCCTCCGGCGGCATCAGCGATCTTCTGGAGATTCGGGCGCTGAATGAGATGGGTATCGCCGGGGCGATTTTGGGCAAGGCGATCTATGACGGAAAGCTCGATCTGGGTATGTGTCTGGACGCGGCGGGAGACCGCCCGGATCAATCCGACGACGAGCCGCCACTGCTTTAAAAGATTCCAGGTTGCTGCCTGAAAGGAGAGAGGACCATGCTGGCGAAAAGAATCATCCCCTGCCTCGATGTGAAGGACGGGCGGGTGGTCAAGGGCGTGAATTTTGAAGGCCTGAAGGACATGGCGGACCCGGTGGATATGGCTCGGTTTTACAACGACTCCGGCGCGGATGAGCTGGTGTTTTACGACATCACTGCCTCGTTCGAGGGACGTGAGCTGTTCACGGACGTGCTGCGCCGGGTGGCCTCCGAAATTTTTATTCCCCTGACCGTGGGAGGCGGTATCCGGGGCCTGGACGATTTCGACCGGGTTCTGAAATGCGGTGCGGACAAGGTCAGCGTCAACTCCGGGGCCATTGCGGACCCCGGCATTCTTGCGGCGGCGGCGAAAAAGTACGGCGACCAGTGTGTGGTGCTCTCCATGGATGTGAAACGGGTGGACGGACAGTTCCGCCTGTTTGCCAAGGGCGGCCGGGAGGATACCGGTATTGACGCCATGGACTGGGCCGTGCGGGGAGTTCAAAGCGGGGCGGGGGAAATCGTGCTGAACTCCATCGACACCGACGGGATGAAGCAGGGTTTCGATCTCGAAATGCTGGACGAATTGACCGGCAGAGTGGATGTGCCGGTCATTGCCAGCGGCGGCGCGGGGAAGACGGAGGACTTTGGAGAGCTTTTTACACATCCGGGAATCGACGCGGGGCTTGCGGCCTCCATTTTTCACACAAGACAGGTGGATATCAAAGAGCTGAAGCGCTGGCTGAGGAGCCGGGGTGTGGAAATGAGGATTTAAGGCACCGTGGTTTGCGGCTTCGGTGCCAGCAGAATCAAGAGGGGAGATTGTGATAAATGGAATTGAAATTTGATGAAAGGGGCCTGATTCCCGCCATCGTGCAGGATCACTATACGAAAGCGGTCCTGACGCTGGCTTATATGAACCGGGAGAGTCTGGCCATCACCATCGATGAACGGCGGACCTGTTTTTATAGCCGCAGCCGCCAGAAGCTGTGGCGCAAGGGGGAGACCTCCGGTAATTTTCAACAGGTGGTTTCCATTACGGCGGACTGCGACTGCGACGCGCTGGTGGTGGAGGTGGTGAAGGACGGCCCGGCCTGCCACACCGGGGCGGAAAGCTGCTTTTTTAACGGGCTGTATCTCTCCGATGAGTTGAAGCATTTCAGCTATGAGGGCCTGTATGAGCTCATCAAAGGCCGCAAGACGGAGCCGAAGGAGGGCAGCTACACCACTTATCTTTTTGAGAAGGGCCTGGACAAGATTTTGAAAAAGGTGGGTGAGGAAACCACAGAAGTCATCATTGCCGCCGCCAAGGGCGACAAAGAGGAGACGGTTTTTGAGATTGCCGATGTATGCTACCACATTCTGGTGCTGATGGTACAGATGGGGATTTCCGTAAAGGATATCACGGCGGAGCTTGAGAAGCGACATGTGGTGGACCACAAGGTGAAACAGGAGCGGATGCTATGAAGCCAAACGCCAAGGTTTGTTCCGTTCACACGCACTCCACCCTGTGCGACGGGAAAAACACTCTGGCGGAGATGGCCTCGGCGGCATACGCTGCCGGCGTCCGGTATTTCGGCGCGTCAGGCCACTCCCACACGCCGTCGCCCTCGGATGCCGGCTGCGTGCTGGACGCAGATCTGAGCGCCTATCGGACCGAGGTCCTGCGCCTGCGGAAGGAGTATGCCGGACGGATGGAGGTGCTGCTTGGCATCGAGTGGGACAGCCAGGCGGACGGGGTTCGCGACGGTTTCGATTATTGGATTGGCTCCGTCCATGAACTGCATTCTCTAAAAACCGGGGAATACTACTGCGTGGACTGGGGAGCAGAGAGCCTGACCGCCTGTCGGGACAAGGCCTGCGGCGGGGACTTCCTGTCCGTGGCGGAGTGGTACTATCAGGACGTGGCCGCTCTGGCGCGGCAAAAACCCACCATTCTGGGGCATATGGATCTCCTCACAAAGCTCAATCCGGACGGAGCGTTTTTTGATGAGACCGCACCCCGGTACCGCGCGGCGGCGCTGGCGGCGCTTCATGCTGCCGACCCGACCGTCACGCTGCTGGAAATCAATACCGGGGCCGTTCAGCGGGGTTATCGAAAGACGCCCTACCCTGCACCGCTTTTGTTGAAAGAGTGGCGCGGCATGGGCGGAAAGGTGATTTTGACCTCGGATGCCCATAGCACAGACGCCATTCTGTTTGGCTACGATCTGGCGGCGGAGGCGGCAAGGAGCGCCGGATTTACCGAAACCGCGATTTTGACCATGGATGGTTTGTCCCTCTGTTCGTTGTAAGAGAGAAAGCGCCGAGAAATTTCTTTTGAAATTTCTCGGCGCTTTTTAGATCCGTGGCTCTTTGCAGCTTGTCCTGGCAGGAACAATCATTTTGCCGTACGGTTATGCGGCAGAGCTGCGGTTTATACTGCTACTCCGACGTTTAGCGGTATGCCGCGCCAGGCGTCACGGCGTTTTCACCGTCCAGCAAAAAGCCATCCTTGTCGTGGACGCGGGCGTTGCGGAGCATTTGACCATAGGTCGCACCCCGGATCACGCTGCCGTTAGTCCCATTCTTGGTAGTGGTGGTAGTAGTAGCGGTGGTTGCGTTCGCCCCGTTTTTAACAACTACGGATTTGGATGCGCCGAGACCGTTGTTATCACGACTCAGTATGCTATCGCCCGCTGTCTTGGCAGCGGTACCGGACGCACCGTTGCTTTTAGTCACACCAGTGCTTTTAGTCGTACCGTTGTTTTTAGTCACGCCGGTGCCGGTGGTCGTACCGGTGCCGGTGGTCGTACCGGTGCCGGTGGTCGTACCGGTGCCGGTGACGGATTTGTTGGGAGTGGTGCTTTTTACATTGCCGTTGGTATAGCCGCAGGCAGTCATACTCACGGCCAGAAGGGCAGTTAACAAGAGCGCAAATGTCCTTTTCAAGTCGTTTCCTCCTTTGCGTGGACTTTTGTTGCATTGCGATACCCTGCATTAGTATGGCTCCGCAAACGAAAAGCAACCGTGGCAGTTTTTTGCAAAATAAAATAAAAAACACTTGCATTTATAGTATAACCAACCTTACTATTATTGCATGTACCAAATAGCTCGCGTCTGCAGGGCGTCAGCTCACAGTGTGCGAGAAAACAGAAAAAGTAAAAAAGAATTTTTAAAGGGGGTATTTGCTCTATGGAACTGAAGGGAAGCAAAACGGAGGCCAATCTGTGGATCGCATTTGCGGGGGAGAGCAAGGCTCGCAATAAGTACGATTATTATGCCAGCAGGGCGAAGAAAGACGGTTATGAGCAGATCGCAGACATTTTTCAGGAAACCGCTCTGAATGAGAAGGAACACGCCAAGCTGTGGTTTAAAGCCCTTGACGGCATCGGGTCCACCGAGGAAAATTTGACCGCCGCCGCTGCGGGTGAACATGAGGAATGGACGGAGATGTACGCCGACATGGCCCGTACTGCCGAAGAGGAGGGATTTCTGGCTCTGGCCGCGCAGTTCGAGGGGGTGGCCAAGATCGAGAAGACCCACGAGGAACGGTATTTGAAGCTGCTGGAAAACCTAAAAAAGGGCGAGGTTTTCAAGAAGGGTGAGAAGGTCATGTGGTTTTGCCGTAATTGCGGCCATGTGGAGATTGCGGAAAGCGCACCGCTGGTGTGCCCTGTCTGTAATCATCCCCAGAGCTATTTTCAGATCAAGGCTCTCAACTATTAATTAATAAATTTTTCGTTGGCTGGGGCCGCCGCGAAAGCGGCAGCCCCAGCTTTTGACCGAACAGACGGGGCACGGACATTTGGAGGAATTCACAACTTTTGGAGAAAATTAAATTACGCACAAAAGAGAAACCGGAATACAGACGAATGTTTGTGAAATCAGACAAAAGCGCGGAGATTAAACCGATGCATTTTCAAAATGTTTCTGTAAAACCCTGTTGACGTTTTTGCAAAAAACGGATATGATAAAGAGAGAAAATTAGATTATGCGGAGTTTCAATAAGGCGTTAGGGAAAAGGAGTGCTGCATATGTATACACAGGAGATCACAGTCAACAACGAGGTGGGTCTGCACGCGCGGCCTGCGACGTTCTTTATCCAAAAGGCAAATGAATTCAAGAGCGGAATCTGGGTGGAGAAGGAAGACCGCCGGGTCAACGCCAAGAGTTTGCTGGGTGTTCTGTCTCTCGGTATTGTCATGGGGACCACCATTACGCTGATTGCCGACGGAACCGATGAGAGGGAAGCTGTCACCGCACTGGTGGAGCTGGTCAAGAACAATTTCGGCGAATAACCTTTTTACCCGCGCTTTAAAATCCTTTTTATAAGAGAGAGAAAAAAGAGGCCCCGCGGGTCTCTTTTGCCCTGCGGCGACGCGGGGTTTTCTTTTTGCCGCATAAAAAAGGAGGGGGGCCCAAACGTGACGAAGGATGAGCTGCGGGAGAAGGCCAACAACCTGCCGCTGAAGCCGGGCGTCTATCTGATGATGGACAAGACCGGCAAGGTCATTTATGTGGGGAAAGCCAAACGGCTTAAAAACCGCGTGAGCCAGTATTTTCAGGACAGCGCGTCCCACACGGCCAAGACCCGGAGAATGGTATCCGAGGTGGACCATTTCGACACCATCTTTGTCTCCAGCGAATGGGAGGCCCTGGTGCTGGAAAACTCCCTCATCAAGCGGCATATGCCCCGTTTCAACATTCTGCTGAAGGATGACAAGGGGTATCCCTTTGTGCGCATGTCCAAAGAGGCGTATCCCCGCTTTTCCATGGTCCACCGGTATGCGGAGGACGGCGCGAGGTACTTTGGTCCCTTTGGCGGCAGATTCGAGACGCGTCAGGCGCTGGATGCGGTATGCGCCGCGCTGAAGCTGCCCACCTGCAACCGAAAATTTCCTCAGGATATCGGCGGGGCACGGCCTTGTCTCAACTATCACATGGGCCGGTGCGACGGCTGGTGCCGCCCCGGTATGGAGGCGGAGGACTATCGCTCCCGCATGTCCCAGGCGGCGGCGCTGCTGGAGGGGAAGTCAAAGCTGCTGCTCCGGGAGATGGTGGAGGAGATGGCGGGAGAGGCCGAGGCGCTCCACTTTGAAAGAGCCGCCGTTCTCAGGGACCGCATGGCAGCCATCAGCGCGCTGGGCAAAAAGCAGACCGTGATCGCGGGTCTTTGCGCCGACACGGACATCTGGGGCATCTATAAAGGCGCCAAGTGCTGCTACGCAATTCTCCACATGGAGGACGGGAATCTGGCGGGACGGGAGACGGAGCTCTTCGCCGCCCCCGGTGACGAGGATGAGGGGGAGATGCTCTCCGCCATCACGGCTCAGTATTACCTGCCCCGGGTACTGCTGCCTCACGAGATTTTAATTCCCGCCGATTCGGGAAACTGCGAGGAGTTGTCCCAGGTCCTGTCCCAGCGGGCGGGCCACAGGGTCTGGGTCCACGTTCCCCAGCGGGGAGAAAAGGCGGAGCTGCTGGAGATGGCCCGCAGGAATGCCGCCGAGGAGACGGAGCGGGCCACCACCCGGGAGGAGCGCAGCAGCCAGACGTTGCTGCTGCTGGCAAAAATGGCGGGTCTGCCCCAGCCGCCAAAGCGAATGGAGTCCTATGATATTTCCAACACCGGTTCCAGCGAAATTGTGGCTTCCATGGTGGTGTACAGCGGCGATAGGCCGCTGAAAAGCGCTTACCGGCGATTCCAGATCAAGGATGTGACCGGCCATCCGGACGACTATGCCTCCATGCGGGAGGTTCTGCGCCGCAGGCTTCAGCGCGCCGCCGACGGAGACGAAAAGTTTTTACCCCTGCCGGACGTGCTGCTGATCGACGGCGGGGAGGTCCACGCCAGGACCGCTCTGGAGGTGACGGAGGCCTTCGGCCTGACCATCCCCATTTTCGGCATGGTAAAGGACGACCGACACCGGACCCGGGCGCTGGTGACGCCGGAAGGCATGGAGATTGGCATTCAGGCGAATCAGGCGGTGTTTTCCCTGATCGGGCAGATCCAGGAGGAGACTCACCGCTTTGCCATCACCTATAACCGGGACAGCCACCGGAAAAACGCGCTGCGCTCCGCACTAGACGATATCCCCGGTATTGGGCCAAAGCGCAGGGACGCTTTGAGAAAGCATTTCGGAACGGTGAAGACGATTCGCGCCGCCACGGCGGAAGAACTTAGCACCGTCATCGGAGCTGCCGCCGGGAAGAGCGTGTATCTGCACCTCCATGGAGAGCCGGAAAACGCCGCCGGGGGCGAGTCCGAAAGGTACCCCGGCTGACACGGGATTTCCTGCAAAAGAGGCGAACGCTCGCCGGACAAAACAGGACCGCCAAATGCTCATAGAGCGTTTGGCGGTCCTGTTTTTACACGCACTGCAGCGGGTGAGAAATTCAATGTCTGAAAAACAGTCTGCGCAGCCGGTACCGCCACAACAGCATTAGCTGCCCCAGCGCTCGGTCCAGCAGGAGAAACACCAGATTTCCCCCACCCAGAAGCGCTATCAGAAAGGGCGTGGAGTATTCTTCAAATTCCGTTTCCAGCATAGCAAGCCCCAACACTTGCAGCAGCAGAAAATACAGCGCCAGCACCGCGGCGTTGAAAACAACCAGTTTGCAGATAAGACGCACAAGGCGGTTGTGAAACCGCTCCAGCGCGGGCCGCAAGACCGGGTAGTATCCCAAAAACAGGTAGACGCCCGCCAACTCCTTATCCGGCGTCAGCAGCAGCGCCAGCACCGCCGTCACTCCATAGACGCCCAGAGCGGACCGCCAGCCGTATTCCGCGAGTACCGGCAGCAGAGGCAGCATCCCCAGCACCGGCGCGCAATAGGTCGCCCCGGGAATCAGACCGCCCAGAAGCAGCAGCACCGTTCCCAGCGCCGCCGACACGCCGCAAAAGGCGATTTCATGGCTTTGGCGCCCCATCAGCCCACATCCTTATATTTGAGCTTGTAATAGCTCCAGCAGCGCCATTTGGAAAGCAGGCCCTTTCCACTTTGATCCAGTGTGTCCAGTGTTGTTACCGTCCCATCGGACAGAACCGCCGTTCCCTTTTGAATCACCGGATATTCCCGGCGCAGGTTGGCCATGAATTGGAACCAGGGACTTTCGTCGGCGTGTCCCGTCAGCTCCAGAACCGTGGCCCCCAGATAGCAGGCGCTGATGGTCCCGTCCTTCGGCAAAGCCAGGGAGGCGACGGCCGTGTCCCAGTCCAGTGCTTGGGCCGCCGCGTCGTTGGCCCAGATCACATAGGGCGTTTCATAGGACCGCAGGAAGTTGGCCGAGCCGTTTTCCTCCGGAGTTAGATTCATGCCCAACTCTTTATAGGCCAGTTGATTGTCGCCCAGATAGGGCAGGTGGTCGCCCCAGAAAACCAGTACCACCGGCTCTGCGCTGGCGGAGAAGTAGTCGGTCAGGCGGCCCAGCATGGCGTCCGCGTCCCGCGCGCCCTCGATATAGACCGAGAGCAGCGTCCGGGCCTCGTCGGAGAGACTGGCAGAGGTTTGTACCGGCGGAAAAACATAGTCTGGGCCATACTTGTCGGCGGTGTAGGACATGTGGTTCTGGATGGTGGTGGTGTAGTTGAACAGGGTATTGCCTCCGGATACGGCGGATTCAAACTTCTGCTCGATCAGACCCGCCATATAATCATCGGTGACCCAGCGGCCCTTATACGTAAGATCGGTCATGTCGTTGACGAACGCAGTCTCCTTTGCGCCAAAAAAGCGGTAGACGTTCTCCCGGTTATAGAACCAGGCGTCGCCGGGGTGAAGGAAAGAGGTGGCATAGCCATCCGCGTCAAAGATGCGGTACAGGCTGTCCAGATTGCGGTTTACCGCACGGAAGGCGGAGGTGGTTGTCGCGGAAAGGGCGTTGGTCTGCATTCCCGTCAGCACGTCGAACTCCGTGTTGGCGGTACCCCCGGCAAAACCGGGGACCACCACATGGCCGGAGATGCAGTGGGCACTCTGGCGCGCGGCGTGGAGATTTTTCAGCGGATTGTCCCCCGCCGAATAGGTGAACATGGGCTGGTCCGTCAGGTCGGAAAACGCCTCGTCCATCACCATAATCACATTCACCGGTTTCCCCTGCCCAGTGGACGCAGCGGCGTTATCCCAGCTCTCTGCCGCCGACCGGCTGTATCCGGCTGGTTTATCCACGGTGTAGGCGGTAAAATGATGCGTGAAGCAGTAGGGAAACCCCAGCTCGTTGAACACGGAGGGAACATAGTAGGCGTTGGACACCGGAAAGGAGTTGTAGAGCTCGTTGGAGGCGTAGACCGTGAAGATCAGGCCTACCAGTACGCCCAGCGCCGCTGCGCCGCCTCCCAGCCGGACGGCCCGGCTGCGGCCCGGTCTGTCAGTGAAAAGGGGTTTACAGCGCAGAAATATGCCCAGAACCAGCAGAAAAACGCAGACTCCGGCTACGATCGCGATTGTGAGCCAGGGGAAATGGATGTTGTAGGATCCCACGGCGCTGCCGGCCTCTTTCAACAGTCCAAGATCCCGGGGAAATACCGGCTCATCCCGGACCTCAATTTTTATGCGGTTGGCAAGGGAGAGAAATGCACAGCACGTTCCCACCAGAGCGGCGGAAGAGAATACGTTCCCCAAAAAGAAGGTGAACGCCAGAATTAAAAGTCCGATGGGCAGGGCGTTGAGGACAATGAGCAGCGGCTGCGCCCGAAAAAAAGAGAGAATGGAACGCAGGCTGTTGGGCTGTATCCACAGGCACAGCAGTGTGTAAAACCCCGCCAACAACACTGCCGCCAGCAGTGTCAACGGCAGATTCAGCCGATAAACGACGACTGACTTTGTATGTTTTTTTATGTTCACAAGAAAGATCCTTTCCGCGCAGAACCAGAATTACCTTTTCATTATAATAATTCTCCTGAAAAAAACAAGGCGTTGCAACCGCTTTTTCCAGCAGCGCATCAAAGCGCAAGCGGCGGCAGGTTTCGGGACGGCAGCTTTTAATACGGAAGTGCAGGGACGGATTTTGCGCTTGCTTCAAGCGCAAAATCCGTCTTATACAATAGCAGCGAGCTTCGCGCTGGGAAAGATTTATCCACCTCTATAGATTTTAATATCAGAAATGAAATCTTCTGCGAACTTCCTCCCGAAGCGATGGCACCCGCCGTATCACCAGCAGTGGGATACAAAGCCCCATACAGGTGGCCAGTACCACCAAAGACCAGACCGGCGACCATTCGCCGTAAAAGTACAGGTCGCCGCAGGCCTCCACCCCCACGCAGAACATGCCCATGGCGGTAAGGCTCAGCGTCACGGTGGTCAGCACGGAGTGTCCCCGCCTGAGAAGCCAGCCCAGGGCGCAAACCTCCACCGCAGCCAATATCAAGATCGGTACCGCGAGACCGCGAAACCAAGTCCACCCGTTCATCGCCAGGGCAATCAAGGCAACGTACACCGCCACCGCGCCCACATCGAAGGTAAGCCGTATCCACACAGGCACCCAGCGATTGACCAACAGCGGCAGAACAAACCAGATCCACAGCATCACCGCCGCACCCACCACAAAGAGATTCCACTGATACTGGGGTTTCAGCACCAGATTCAAAAGGGCGCAGCACAAGCTCACCGACGCCAGCATGGATGTGATTAACAGCGCCGCGGCATTTCGCGTCACCGGAGCCACCTCTGCCCGCCGGGTGGGAAAAAAGGACGGCCGGTCCTCCGCCGGGCAGGCGGCTGGGTCATTCACCGCTGTACCGCACAGGGGGCAGGTCTTCACGGCGGGGTTCAGCTCCACGCCGCAGTGTACGCAATAAGGCATCTCTATACCCTCCTTCCGGTATCGGTCCGGTTGCTCTCAACGCGGACGGGAAGTCCTTCCTGCACCAGAAAGCGAAAAAACTCCCGCTCCAAGTCCACGTCCTTCTGTGTTCCCGCCACGGTGATCTCCATGATGTTGCCGTAGCTAATGGAGGCCACATGTGGCCGGGGGACGGTGGCCTGCCCCAGCACCACCTCCATCTGGCCGATATGGGGGCGCATGGCTTCCGGTACGGTAAACGCGCCGGGATTTGTAAAGGTGGCGGAGAAGGGGCGCACGCCCCGGGTCCGGTAATTATGGGCCACGAGGGGGTTTTTCAGCACCCGTGGAATCAATTGCAGCGCCGGGTTGGACTGGTACCGGACGTTCAGGGTGATCTGTGAGCGCATCTCCTGCGGCGTGGTATGCAGCCTCATATAATGGTGTACCTGCGTTGCCACTTCCCCAAAACTGTATTTTCCCAGTGCCGGGTCAAAGCCCGGCTGGACGGTGACAAGAAAGTTCCGAAGGGTATCCGACGGGAAATAGGACCGCAGGTTAACCGGCACCGCCAGCGTGACCGGCCGCATCCGGTGATAGTTCTCCCCGCGCTGCTTTTCCGCCAGCACCCACAAAAGCACTGCCGCCAGATACTCCGTGACCGACACCTGGTAGCTCCGGGCCTTTTCCCGAAGCTGATCAACCGGGAGAAAGCCCATAGTGACATGGAAGGTGTAAAACGGCTCCGCCTGACCCCGGTTGGAATAGGCGTGTTTCACCAGAGGCAGTCTCCGGGCGACGGGTCCGACATAACGTGCATAGGCGTCCTCCATCTCCTCCTGTCGGGGCGACTCGTTCAGGTCCAGCACACCCTCACCCGCCGGGACAGACGCGCCGGTTTGGCGCAGGTATTCGGCCAGCAGCGTCCGGAAAAATGTCAGCGCCCCCACGCCGTCTGCCAGAGCGTGAAATGCCTCGAAGGAGATGCGGTTTTGATAGTAGTAAAACCGGACCAGCCACCCCGCGTCCTCATGAAACCGAATGGGCTGGCAGGGGTCGGCCACATCCGGCTTCAAAAAAGGTCCCGGAGCGGTGTTGGGCTCAAAATAATACCAGAAAAGACCCCGCCGGATGCGCATGGCAAAGCCGGGAAACCGGGGCATCACGGCGTCGATGGCATTTTGCAGGGCGGCGGAGATCACCGGCTTCGCCATCACGGCGGAGAAGCGGTACACGGCGGAATACTCCTCCCGCTGAATGGCGGAGTAGAGTACGCCTGCATTGTCCAGCTTGTACCACTGCTTCTTTTTTGCCACGGCGGCGCCCCCCTCTTTTTTGACATTATACCGTGTCGGCGGTGCGCACACGGTATGACATATTTTCGGCTGCCGCTTCAGCGGCGGAATAAATGGCATGAATCAAGTATAGCCACTTTATCCCTATTGTATCATGTGCGGACACTCGCTGCAAGGGGACGGGTTTTGAGCCGTGCTGCATAGTCTGGAGGAGAATCGTTCCTCGCCGCTGCTTCGTTTTCCGCCGAAACGGAATGAGCTGGAAGCTCTTGCGGAACAGAAAACGGTCGGTCGGAATATAATGTTGTAAAGATTTTGCTTTTACATTAATTTCTACCGGGACGGTGATGGTATGGACGAATTTTATCAGAATTACAAAAGCGCATGGAGACCCTTAGTTCGGGAAAATGAGACGAGCGCGGTTGGTATGCCGCCTGACGCTGCAAAATTAAAGAAAGATGCCGAAAATACCGGAAAACACGCCAATAGTAGCGAAGTTGCCAAGCAAACTGAAATTCTGAACAAATTGGCTGAAATCAGCGCTGATATTCATGCATTGAATGACTTAGTTCTAGAGCAGAGTCAAAAAACGGATAATTTACTTAGCTGCTTGGAGGAAAAAGAGGCTGCGGGTAAAAAACCCGCCTTTTGGCAGCTAAAGAAGTAATCAGTAAATGAAGCTGCCCCGCTGGTTTCCCTGTATTGTAGTTTAAACATTAGCCGCTGATTCGCATATACTGAAAAAGGAAGTGATACATTTCCTTTTCTAACCTTTTAGTTTAGGAGTGAAATACTATGAGCAACGACTTAGCTCCAGAGACCCTTGATATATTTGCTCGAAGAATTTTGGCGAAAGCCGAATTGCTTCAGATGCAGGAAGTCTTCCAGGAAAACTATTCAACCGCGAATCCCCCGGTGCCCCTTGGCACGAAGGCCCCGTTAACGCTCTATATCATCAACCACGGCGCCGATGCAAACGCTGATTCGCCCAACACGGACTACGGTTCCCCGGTAAGGTGCTTGAAACTCTGCAAAAGGGTTCTCGACGGAGACCCGAGAAATACCATTCTTTGCACGCAGAAATCAAGGGTGATCCTCGATTTTGAACTGGTTCTGATTGTGGAATACGAAGACAACACATTTGATGTGCTGACGCTGCCAAGAGACCTTTCGGCATTCACACAGTACAATGCCGCAACCACAAAAGCGTTCGTAGACGCCACCGTTCTGAATCCCACGGCCGGTACGCCGATTATTCAGCATCAAAACGTAGCGCTTCCATATGAACAGTTGGTGATCAAATACAACCAGGCGGCAACTGCCTATGCCAACTTTGAATATACCGTCACGATTCCGCTGTCCAGCTTCAGCTCGGTTCTGCGGAAGTGCGAGCTGGATGACCCGACGCTTCAGTCCTATATTGTCTTGAGAAATCTGACTCCCGAAGTGGATGTGCTCGATCAATATCTGGCCAGTGCCAGTGCTACCACCACCATCTGGACCACCATGGTGAAATTCTCACTCTTTGAAGATATTATTGATAAGCTCGGAATTGATCAGGACATTCAGATTATAGGCACACCCGAATACGTCTGCGACAATACCCCCTGCGACTGCTGCTGAAAAAGTTTACCAGAGCGGGTCTGCCATAAAATAGAGAGCTATCCGCAAGGTAAATAGAGACATAATAAGTGCAGAAGTATCCCGCCATTTCCAAAAAGGAAATGGCGGGATACTTGTTTAAACCGCGAAAAATTCAAAACGCCTGCATTATCCGCCCCGTTCGCCCCGTTCGCCGCGGCGCTGTGCCGTCAGCATTGCACCGATGGCGCCTGCATAGCGGGCATCCGGATGCCGGAGGATCGTACGCTTGATTTTGCGGCCCAGCGTTTCGACAAAAAAGTCGTTCTGCGCAAGCCCGCCCGTGAGGATGACCCGCTGGGCGACCGTGCGCTTGGCACACATCCCAGCTACCTTCGCCGCCACGGAATCCACGATCCCGGCGGCGATGTCCTCCCGCCGGTTACCCGCGCCAATCAGATTGATGACCTCGGACTCGGCAAACACGGTGCACAGCGAGCTGATGGAGAGGACCGTCCCCGTAGAGGCCAGAGAAAACAGCTCGTCCAGCTCCACATTCAGCCGGTTCGCCATTACTTCAATGAACTTTCCGGTACCTGCGGCACATTTGTCGTTCATCAAAAAATCAGCCACCGCGCCATTTTCCATACAGATGATCTTGGTGTCCTGCCCGCCCACGTCGATCACGGTGCAGTCTCCCCCGGCAAGACGGCTTCCGCCCCGGCCGTGGCAGGTGATCTCCGTGATCACGTCGTCGGCGTACTCCACCGCCTGACGGCCATAGCCCGTGGAGGCCACGCGCACATGCGTCTTGTCCGCCACGTCGATTCCCTCGCCTCTCAGCTGCTGTTCGATCAGACGCGCTGTCTCCCGGCTGCTCCAGCCAGTGGGCAGGGAAAACCGCCAGGCGGTCTCCGCTCCCTGCACATAGACCTTGGCGGCGGTGGAGCCAATATCAATTCCGATATAATGCATCAGCAGTATATGTCCCGGCGCGCATTGAACTCCTGCTCCACCCGCTCCACCGACTTGTAAATGCAAGAATGGTCCGCAAGGTATGCGCGCACCCTTTCTATCTCGTTTTCCGGAACCATCAGCGACACGCCGCAGCATACGCTGGCCTGCCGGGGTGTGGGGGAGATTGTCGTGGGCAATCCCGCCTCATGCAGCGTGCCGTGCAGCCGTATCGCCTGTTCATGGTTGTCGAAGAGAATGTAATAGGCCGTCATCAGCCCCGCAGCAGCTCCAAAAACGCCTCCACACGGGTGCGCAGCTGCTCGGCGTCGTTGTCGGTGTAATCAGTCTCGAGGCCCAGGCAGGGGATGCCCTCTTCCTTCAGGCGGCGCTCCACAAGGCGGCCCTCCGTGTCATAGAGGGTGCAAAACTTCAGGTTCAGATCGATCACACCGTCCACCTGATACTCCTTGGCCAAACGAACGATATCGTCCAGACGACCGGGGTTGGGTGTAAAGCAGGCGCAGTGGATGTTGCCCAAATACCGCTCGGTCAGCGCATCCACAGCCTCGTCCAGCGTCTTGTTGTCCTCCTTCACCTCGTGTGCGAAATAACGGGTGCCGGTGCAGTTTTCCTCACAGACCACCACGGCCCCGGAGGACTCGATGATGTTGTGCATCTTCCAGTTTGGAACGGCCAGCGGTGTGCCGGTGATGAGGATGCGGGGAGCCTTCTTGGGGGCAATGGAAACGCCTTCGGCGATGCGGGCCTCCAATTCATCGCACAGCTTGTTGACCATCTGAGTCAGGCGGGCCGGGTCATCGAAGAAGGCGATCTGCATGATGAGCAGGGTATCTCGTCCACTGATGGGTACGTTCGCGTTTTTCCGGCAGTTATACAGCCGCTCCAGCGCGTGGCGCTTGGCGTTGATAAGCTTGATGGACTCGTTCAGCTTGTCCAGCGTCACGGTGTTGCCGGTAAACTCCTCCACCCGCTTAATGAACAGGCGGATTTCATCCGACCATGCGGACATGTCCTGCGGGCGCTTCCCATGGGGCAGGTGCATGATGTGCATGGGTACGTCTTCACCCAGAATCTCATAGGCCTTTTTCTTACCGTCGCAGGTGGTTTCGCCTACATACATATCCGCGATGCGGAAGTAGGGGCAGGTCTTTCCCAACCGCGCGCCCAAAGACGCCTTGATGAGCGGGCAGGTATTGGAGGGTAGGACCTTCTCGCCCTCGGGTACCCAGAATTGAGAGCCGCCGCAAAGGCCGGTGACGATGCCGTCGGCGGCGATGATCACCTCGTCGGGCACGAAGACGCAGAAGGTACCGAAAACCTTGCGGCCCTTCTTCTGTTCGTCAATCAGCTCCGCCGGACGCAGACCGTGAATATCTGCCGCCACCATATTGAAATAATCCATCCCTGCAGGACGGTTCTCCTGACTCAGGAATACGTCGCCGAAAGCCGTTGGGAGCACGGAGCAGAGTTGATCGTGCGTCTCCAGATCCATTCCCAGATTTTCCCACATCTCATGATTCTTGTCTGCCACAACTTGGTCCCCCTTGTTTCATAATTTTTAATAAAGCTAATGGCTTGCTGACTTTAT
This sequence comes from Oscillibacter sp., assembly GCF_040505565.1. GTDB lineage: Bacteria > Bacillota > Clostridia > Oscillospirales > Oscillospiraceae > Oscillibacter. Next base: position 96,455 of record NZ_JBEUWZ010000016.1, read on the forward strand.
AAACCCTGACGGGTATAGTTTCATCATAGCTCCAACGTGCGGAATAATCCAATTGATAGATACCTTGAAAGCTGACCTTATGATTTATGAAAGCGATTAAAATTTATTCAGGTACGTCAAATTAGCCGACGAGGTTTGGAAAAGACAAAAAAGATCTGACCGGGCTGCTATGGGACCACAACGCCCGCTACCGCATTCAGCGTGTGGACAACGGTGCCGTCAAATCAACGATTGAACTCCGGCTTCTCCTCCTGGTACGGAATCTCTGGGTGGCACTCTTTCATATAAGTAAGAAAGCTCTCGGCATCCCCCTGTGTAAACGTTGCTTTGTCGAGGCGGAGATAGTCGCCGTCGACCTCCAGGTCAAAATAGGACTTAGCTTCCACCAGTTTGTCTACCTGGCTCCATTGAACCTCGTTATTTAGCTCTCCATCCATAAAAAGTTGAATGGTATCGCTTATCACGACTTTTGTCATCCAGGACTTTTTTTTGAATTGTGCCGACAGCAAGCGGAACTGTTTGTTGGCGTACATGGGACGGAACAGAAATCCTCGGTAAAATGCCGCCAACGTAATCAGAAGCGCCGCCGATTTAAAACTCTGCTTTGCACCGGTTGCATAGAGCACGCAAGCCGTGGGCAGGCCGATCAGGGTCAGCAGCAGCCAAAACCGGAAGCCCTTTGCCTTTGTCAGAATCGGACTTGTCCAATGTCGATACCGGTTGATATCCATACAGTATTCATTTTGAAACATGGGGTATTCCCTCCAAGATCATAAAAACGCTTTCGCTATAGTGCAAACTCCAAACTCATCCGCCTGATAGGTGTATATTTACTCCACTCACGCAGAACTTTCTGAAGAGAGCGGTAAAGGAAAACCGCTCGATTTTGATCGAGCGGTTTTCTTTTCAGTACTCGGTTCGGTTATTGATCATGAATTACTGCGCGACCGACTTCTTAGACTTCGAGGCGTCGCGGAACATCATGACGGACGTGTAGATCAGGACGCAGCAGACCACCCAAATCAGCGCGTGGATGGGCAGACTGGTCACGATGGTGCATGCAAGAATAACGCCGATGATGCCGCCGATCAGGTTGCCCATGACGCAGACCACATCGTACTTGGACTCCTTGATGAACTTGAGGGAGCAAGCGGGCATCAGCAGAGCGCAGGAACTCATGAAGATGGGGAATGTAACGGAAGCATCACAACCCAGCAGCAGCAGAAGTGCCATGCAGGGAGCGTACAGGCCAAAACCGACATCCATAAGAGCACCCAGAATGAAGTTTACAAGCACGGCGATGACCAGCTTGAAACCGCGCAGGCCGGTAGCTGTGCCGATCAGGCCAAAGGGGCCGACGCCGGCATTCTTGCAAGCCATCACAACGGCAACACACAGCATGGCGGCGCCCATGACATAGCGGATCTTATTCACGTCCCACTTGCAGACGATACCGGCCATCAGATAGGAGCCGATCATTGCCGCAATGCACATCAGAACCAGCGTCAGACCGTCGCAATCAACTGCGGTGGTGAATACCAGCGCTTCCACAATCACCGGGAAGGTGTCACCGACATTCAGAGTTCCTGGCAATAGCTCATCTGGGCAGCTTTTGGATGCTTTATAAAGGAAAGTAGAGGTTGCAAAGGAACCGATGCCCAGCGTATCCAGCAGGTTTGCAAAAATGCCGATGCCAAATGCCCATGCCCATTTTTTTCCGGAAACACCCTTGAATTCGCCCTTGTGGTTTTTCCCTGACATTCATTATGTAGTCGAACAGAATAACAAAGAAGCAGATCGCGAGAATAATTTGAAGTGCCAATACCATAAAATTTCCCTCCCCAAAAAACTTTCCTATGAGTACGAAAAGAAGGCTTGAGAATAGAACGATTCTCTTGCCAAACTCCATTCAAAGAATAGCAGGATTTTCTATGCGTGTCAATGGATTTTTTTATGTTTTTACTAATATTTTTTTAAAGTTGCCGCAATACTTTGGTTAAATTGGAAAAAAATTAAGGAAAATTGCAGAGAATACCTTTTCATGTCCGGATGTTCGACAACATACGCACACGAAGGCCAAACTATATGCATAACCGTATGATGGGGCAAGCTGTATATATTCCGCTTTTTTGCAGAGTTTGAACGGATCACATAGGATAAGCGGTTCGATTTTCACTGCCGCCATCAGCAAATGCTCGAATATCTGGAACGCATTCGGTTATTTCTTTTGCTCGGCCTTACGCATCATAAGTTTTAATCGTGCAACCGCCTTACGGGCATCTATTTCGTTGACGGCATTTTCCCCCACCCGGCTGGTCTCTGTTCCAACGCCTTTGTTCATGTCCAGAATGTTACCCAGGAAGTCGTTGGAGACCACAAAGCGGCCGCAGGTCCCGGTAAAATGAAGGCCTGTGACAGGGATTCCCTGCCGCCCCACCTGCTCCACCATATTGCAGTAATCGACATCACTGTTTCCCCAGCCGTCAGTCGAAGTGATGACTCCATCCGGACGCATCGCCGCCGCCATAACAGCGGCACGCGTACTAACCCGTAGCTTATCCTCACTGACATCCGGAGTCCCCACAAGAATGATGCCCATTAAATCCAGATCGTCATCGGCTGATACCACACTTAAAAGGGGATCACGAAAATGATGCAAGGATGTTTCCTTAGTAGAAGGACCGATACCCATATTCTGTTTCCTCCTCTTATAATAGGTAATACGTTCCATCTGCGCAGCGGCAGAGATGTGCAGTCGGCAGAAAATATCCAAAGGTCTGCAGATTGCGGCAATTCCGCCGCCGCCATGCCCTTGACCCTGTTTGGGGACTTACTGCATGGAATGGATAATTCCGTCACGATACTCATTGGGAGTCACCAAGACAGGCATATTACCCATTTCAATGATGGAGTGACTGCCTAATGCGCCGGAAGGCTCCCTGCCAAATAAATGGGTATCATACATAGCTCCCTGACCGGCGGTTTGCTTCATAATGACGACTTTTTTCTTTCCGGGCCGGATGGTGTCGTAATACGTGTGGCGTTCGGTGCAGGCGTCTCCATTGAAGCGCTTGAGCGGATCACGGAAAGATTGGATAAATTCATCACAAGCGGCATGGGCGGCTGTGACCCCGACGCGTTCCTGTCCCATTTCGGCATTGAAGGTGATGTCGAAAGAAATCATATAATCGTTTTCGCCCGGGGTGCCGGCACGCCCGAGAAACAGCACATCACGTAGATTTCCCTCCGAAGAGCCAAATTCATGGGCCTGTTCGCCTTGCACATCCACGCCGGTCAGCAGCACATATACGCCTGTAACGGTATGCGTAATGCCTTCGCCAATCGAACCGAGTACCTTGGCGGATATTGGAATGATATCCATAATGGTATTGGTCCAGCGGTCAAGATCGCCGGGGCGGATCAGCTGAACGTCGATGCTGTGAATCTGAGAATACTTAGACACAAGGCCATCCAGCATCTCCTTGCTGACGGTCATGACACCATCAGTGGAAATCTTATTGCAGTTGCCCCATTCCACCTTGTCCATATGGTACGCCTTAATGACCAAGCGGCGCAGTTTAATCTCTTCGTCCATAAGTCTCATCTCCTGACGAATGATATCACGGCAAAAAATCAGCCGCGTACACAAGAGCAAACAGAATCGCTCCATCTTTCAGTGGGAAATAGGGCTGCCGCGCAGCGACAGCCCTATTTCAGGGTTAACTTTTAGACCTTCGCAACATACTCGTAGGGCAAATCCAAAATCTTGCCTGGAGTCTGGCAATCATGCAGGAACTGCAGGCTATCCTTGACGATGCCGGTCTGCATCGCAATGTTGTGCGGCTGGCCGGCGTTCGCGCCCATCGGCACCCGCGGAGCGGTGGCACGGGGCGTACCGGTCTGACGAACAACGGGAGGAAGCGCAGCGATAATGACGGTAGGAATACCGGCCTCTTCAATTGCTCTCTGCACCAGAACTGCAGAGCGGTGGCAGGTACCTCACCCAGCGGTCATCAGGACCACATCGACGCCTTCCTCTTTCAGGCGCCTTGCAATTGCGGGTCCCGTCTCATTTTTGAATTTCTCCTGGTCTCCGCCGCCGCCCATGAAGGTGCAGTGGATCGGAGCGGTAGCCTTGATGAAACCGGCCTCTGCCAGCTCATGCAGGCGCTCATAGGGGAACATGCAGTTGATGTCCTTGTTCACATCGGAGTTATCGTAACCACCGTGAGAAACCATCAGCTGGTCGGGAGGCGTCGTGTCACGAACCTCTCTCCAGGTAAAATCACCGGAAAGGTTAAAGCGCTCCTGATCCTTCTGATGGACGCCAGCCGCAGTGGCTATGGCAACAACCCACTCGTTAATTGGCTTCGTCACCGGAGCCCAAACGGATGGCGGGGTAATGGGCACAAAAATTTCAGATTGTAAGCCCTTGATAACAGTGTAACTCACTTTGGATCCTCCTTTTTAGCATTTTTTGCAGCAGTCATCTCGGCTTGCCGCTTCTTATACGCATCCAAATTGCTGAAATAGCTCTCATTGACTTCAGGTGAAAGCTGTTCAGGAAAGCTCATATTCCAGCCGACTTCCTGTCCAATCTTAAGCTCGGAGTCACTAATCAGCATCCGCACAGGAATACTCAGAAATCCAAGCCGGCCTTTGAGATCAATCCCAACGCTGCCGTCATGAATTTCGACGATGACGCCCTCCATGTAGATGATTTTATCACCGTACTTCATTTTACCGGGGTTCATCGCCGTACTTTTTCTGGCGTTTCTCACTCAACGGCAAAGACCACTCGTTCTCAGCCCGATCGAATTTCTTACCGGTGGCACTCTCAATCAGTTCAATGTTATTGGACTTTACATTGGGATTCCACTTCTTCTCGGCCTTCTCGACTTCCTCGCCGGTCATAAATGACTTCAGCATGTCAAGAGCGCGGACTGCGTCTTCGGGGCACAGCGTGTTATTGCCCAAGACTTCGTTCTCAATGCCCTTTTCAGACTTATTATTGTCGATCATATGCGTCATATACTTGTTACCGACAACCAGCGCGCCCTGAACGGCGCAGAAGGACATTCCAACCACAGGAATTCCCCGCATACCGATCTGTTCAATATGGGAGGCAAAGTCGATGTGGTTATTGCCGAAGCCTTCCGTGGTCACAAATGCGCCGTCAACATCCATGCTTTCAACGGTCTGGCCCACGCGGCGGGAAACATAGAACTTCTCACTGTTGATCTGGGGAGATCCGACAAATACAACGCCGCACAGGTCAACATCGTGATCATGCAGGGCTTCCAGAACCAGGGGTTCTCTCCAGTAATGACGGGACATTTCCTTGGAAGCCGGGCCAATGCAGGTCAGGGCATGGATGCAGCCGTCCAAAACTTCCAACGGATTGACGACGATGGGGACATTGCCCATGTCGACATTCGGCTTTGCGCCAAGGGTCCCGACAGGCTCCTGGGGCAACAGCAGATTATCGTGCATTGCGCCCTGTCCCATGATCTCCTTGACAATCACAACCTTCTTCTTGCCCGGGCGGCGAACCTGGTTAAAGGTCTCAGTGTTGACAACCAGATCATCCTCCAGCGTCTTGAGCGCCATACGAATCTCCTGGGTAATCAGGTCGGTTGCTCTGTGAGCGGCCAGCGGGCCCGGGCGTTCCATGTTGGTCTTTTCCGCAATGGTTACCTCGGTCTTGATGAAAATCTCGCCTTTATCCGGGCAGCCGGGACGGCCCCAGCAGATGTTTTCATCCATGAAGCCTTCGGAAGAACCAAATTCGCCAATTTGAACGCCGTCGTCGTCCGTTCCGGAGACCATCATCACGACGCCGTCCAGAACACGCGTCGTACCGGTGCCCAGAATGTCCTCGCCTTCCTTGGTTGCGATTGGCTGAACATCCATAATGGTATCGGAATAGTTGTGATACAGATCGGGAGTGATGATGTCAATCTTCAGATTGTGCACCAATTCCTGAGAGTCGATCGCCTCTTTTTCAATGCCCTCGCGGATGAACAGCGTCGTGCCCTCAATCTTGGTCTCGGGACCTCTTTTAACCTCGGTGATCTTGTAGTGCTTGCGAATCAGGGAGCGGACGATTTTTTCCTCGTCGGCCCCCTTAGCTGGCAATTCAGCTGGCCCTACCTCCATGGCGACGGGTGCGCCTGCCGTGGCAACGGCGGAACCCATACCAAGGGGAAGCTCAATGTCGATGCCCTTTCCTTCGTCAATGTGCAGCTTCAGGATGCCGCCTGCCATTGTGGCCATAGGAACGGCCATAGGAACGGCCACAGCAGCGGGCGCGGGAGCAGCCTCTTCGGCGGCGGCAGGCACCGCAGGAGCTTTCTCAGCGGCAGGCGCTGCTTTAAAGCCCTCCACACTATCAGGGGTAAGCGGGGTCAGGGAATCGCAGGTCTTTGTCATTTTTGCTCCGATAACCTGGCCGATTGTCAGGGCACCATCCAGCTTCAGCAAATTGGAATCCACAAGATCGTCAAAAATTGCGGGATCTTCCAGGTTGTGTTCGCTCAGTACGACACCAGCCTCTGTGCGGCAACACAAAACAGCAGGATCATTTTTGTGTTCCATCGCATAATCAAGAGAAATAGACACGTTTTTACCTCCTTTTTAATTTTTATGGCCATGCTTCGACGGCCATCTTTATTTGCAACATCCTCTCGGATGAAGCATACATGAATGACTCCCGGCGCGGGTGCAAAAGTCCCCGTACGATAGGGAGCATGCCGCGTCCACTCAGATAGTCTGCTCCACTGTTTTTGAAACGGTCAAATGGCGATACAGTTTATGCCCAATCGTGCGGCAGACATGGTCGGTCTGATGCATCACCTTGAGTCCCAGCTTGGGCGCCGAGCCCATAACGGTGTTGGAGCAGTCGGAGCAGTTGCCGATGAGGATATATTCGGAACCTTCCTTCTTCATGGTCAGGCAGCGCTCCGCCTGACCGGGGCAATTGCCGGGATTTTCGCATTTGCGGGGAGCGCCGGGCTTGACTTCCACGGCTTGCTTGCAGAACGTAACGGAAACGACTTTGCCGTTCATCTTGGCGACCAAATCGCGCATCCGCACTTCAGAGCCGCCGCAGGCACAAACCAGAAGGCCGACAGGTGCGCCGTGCAGATCGGGGAAAGGAACTGTTACAATGATGCCGCCGGTGGTCTTGGTGACGGGAGACTCCAGAGTGGTCGGCTGGCCGGTGAACGCGCCGCCCATAATGATCTCACCGTACTCGCCTTCAATGCCGCCCGCCTTTTCAATCAGATCCCCGACGCTGGTGCCGATAGGCACGTCCATAAATACATGCGGGGCGTTTCCGCCGTTCAGCTTGCCGATGACCGTCATGTTTTTGGAGAAGCACGGCTTGCAGTCCTCAACGGCCTCCGCCACACGCAGTACGCTCTCCACATTGCAGACGTTGGCGTGGGCCGCAGAGGGCAGCTTGTCCGGCTCCAGAAGGATATCCAGACACTCGCGGACAACCGCGCGCTCTTCGCCCATCGGGTAAATATCCGGCAGCAGATGAATGGACATAGCGGGCTTGTCCTTGATCGCTTCTTTCAACGATTTTACGGCAGCCTCATTCTTTGCCTTGATGGCAAAAATAGCTTTGGCGGCGTTGGAAATCTCCATGCAGTATTCCACGCCGCGCACTGTCTTCTCACACAGCTCTTTCGTCTCAAGCTGCACCATATTATGACGCAGGCCCGGTTCGCATTCCGCGGCATTCACCAAAATATAACCGCCCTGAAGATCTGTTCCCAGCTTTACGCCGGTTGGAAAGCCTGCGCCGCCCATACCGACAAGACCTGCTGCTTTTACCATGTCGAGTTTGCTGCTCATCTTTTCCAGTTTCACATATTCCTCGGGCTGCTCTTTGTCGGGAACAACTACGATCATCTGATCGTCCACAGATTCCACTGTCCCGTAAACACTAGAAAAAATATTTGCGCCAAGCCCGGCCGGTTCCGCAATCAGCGTACCCTTTTTTACATAATCGCCAGCGTTAACCGCTGGCTTACATGGCCCGCCGACATGCTGCTTTAATAGAAACTGTACGTTGCCCATAATGTTACATTTCCCCTCCTTTATTATTCTATGACTTTACCGCTTCTCCAGATACTGCTCAGATAGGACAAAAATTTCGCAAAGCTTCGTTTTGGTAGCATTCACTAATTTTTAGTATATTCACTCCATAATAATTTGTCAAGAATCGTGTTATTAACTAAATTTTTCAGCATAACCTCTCAATAATTCAGGAAAAAACGATAATAACGGCCCAACTTCAGGTTCCGCGCCTTCTTTTGAAATCGGTGCAGTGTCTATAAAACTGCGGCCTAAATCACCTAATATTTTCCAATAATTAAATGTTTCGGATGGCCAATTTCAAACCGTTATTTTTGCTTACTTTTTTAATGTGATCCTTAATTGGAAAATAATTTAATACGCCTCGCAAGAAAATAATTTGCGTCGCGAGCTTCTGTTTAGCGCATTCTGGCAGAGGAGGCAGAAAAGCCCGTCGGTTCT
>NZ_JBEUWZ010000017.1:0-87354 GCF_040505565.1 Oscillibacter sp.
GGACGGGCAAAAAAATGCCTACCCAACAGATAAAGGAGTTGTATTTCAAGTGACCCTCATATGCGTTATAAGGTCAACAAACCTTTGCGCAGGTCAGAAGTTGCCTGGCTGATACGACCACATTTAATGAATTTGATCTGTTGTAACTGATAGTTTACACGCCGGACCTGATTCCGACTGTGAGGGATGCGTGTGGGTTGGCCTTTATGCAAAATGAATAGCGCGTCAGGTTACATTAACTTTAGCGCTAGAGAACTCGTGTTTGCCGGTTAACTGTCAACTATTTGTCAACCGCGGCTTAGAAAACTTAAGCATGATATAGAATGAAGAGACCCGAAAGAAGTGACTCGTGCGGGAGATTGCCAAAAGGAAGCAATCTATTGCTTCTTCAGAGCTGACTTCTTAGCATGAATTCTGCAATAGCGCCACGGCCGTTTTTCGGCCGTGGCGCTATTGCAGAATATTTGGCGTAACTGTAGAAATAGGTCGATGATTGGTCTAGCTTTCATAAGTGGAGAAGTACGCGCGTCCTGAATACACCGTCTTGTGCGGCAAATTCCACCATGCCGTTGTACCGCTCAGCGGTGTAGCGGATGCTCCTTGTCCCGGTTCCGCCGCCTGGCTTTTGTGATTTTGGCAGGTCGCTTTCAAAAACGACGTTATCCGTGCAGGCGTTTTTGAATGCAATGTAAAGCTTTCCGGCTCCGTTATAAACGGAATAGGCGATGTTTACGGTGATAAATCTCACCGTGCCTTCAGGTGTGCGCAGGCAGCCCTCCACGGCATTTTCAAAGGAGTTGGCAAGAATGCCGGCCAGCGCAACCTCGTCCATCGGAAGATTTGCGGGAATGTTCGCGTCTATTTCCGTTTTGATGCCGTTCTCCCTTGCCCGAGCCGCCCATCTTGACAGGATGGCATTCGCTGCAGGATGCTGGCAAACGTCCGACAGAACGACGCTCTCCGTTCTCTGCGTCTGTGCAGTCAGATAAGACACGGCTTCCTGTGTTTTTCCGCCCTCCAGCATAGACAAAAGCGTGTCATAGTGATGGCGAAGATCATGACGGTCGCGACGGGCAGCATTGACGGCATTTTTCTGCTCCTCCAACTGTTCCTCCCACAGCTTGTTTTGCTGAGCAAGGATTCTTTCCCGCTCCTGAGCCTCATATTTCCCCACAATTGCACCGATCGATCGAAAAATCAGCCAGTAGACGCTGAAAAACACCAGATAAGAGCTTGCAACGAGATACCAGCGGTTGTCCGCCTCATACCAGTAAAAACGCGGGTAATATAGAATAACTGCCTCGAGAACGTAGAAGAAGAAGGCGGCCAGAGTGATGAATTGCCACTCTTTTCCCAGGACCTCTACCAGCCTGCGGAAGTGAGGACGCAGACATTTGAAATTAAAAAACAAAAGTGCGCCGAACAGCACAGTCCGGTATATGAAATATTCAATCTGATAGGTAAGCCCCGAGGCTTCCGTGGTGCACACATCCGAAAGATAACAGATCCCAAGATATAAATTGAACTGCGTAAACATGACAAAAAGCGATATGGCCCATTTATCCGCAGAACAAATGATAAGCAAAATCAGACACAACCCAATTTCGACGGGTACAATCAGTCGTTCCGCAAGCTCCTGCCCATGTACAAGTAGGAAGGCACAATATGCCCCGGCAACCGCAACATAAATCGCAACTGTAATTGCGACCCGTTTTCTTTTCGGCCCCTTCAGCTTTATGAGCGAAAAGAAAAACAGACTGATATAAGCTGCCGTCTGTAAAAACCTAAAGAGAACCAATAAACCTAATAATATACGCATAAGGCCCCCCTTTCAGAAGCGGCAGCTGTAATCCATGTACAGCTTTTTTAGCTCCATATATTTCCGGCTAAGAATCGGAATCCTAGCGCCTGAGGAAAAAGCCACGTCTTTGGACGAGAGCTCTACGATATAGTCCATATTTATGATATAGGTACTGCCACATTTGTAAAAACGGGGCTCTTCTTCGAGCAATTCGAATAGCTCGGTTGAGGATTTGCGAACACTGATAACTTTGCCGTCCGACAGATATAATTTCTGAACATGGTTCTCTGTTTCAGAGTATACGAGCTTGTTTAAGTCCACACGGCTGATACCATCCGTTGATTTGATTGTAATATAAACTTCGTCTTTTTTTGTGAGCTTATCCATCACCTTGTCAAGCGCCGAAAAGAACCCCTTCTCAGAATATGGCTTAACCAAATAATGTGCGGCATCCAGTGAAAAGGCGTCTATCGCATGGTCACGCGAGGTGGTCAGAAAGATTATCTGGCACTTATCACCCATGTCTCGTAGTTCTCGTGCTGCATCTGTTCCTAGAATACCGTCCATATAGACATCAAGCAGCAATAAATCAAATCCACCATTTGCTGACACAAAAGAAAGCAGATCTAGCGGCGCAGCAAAGGAATGAATTCTTATATCATATTGCGAGTGTTCAAAAGCATATTGCTTGAGCAAGCCCTTAGCTCGCTCAAGCTGCTGCAATTCGTCGTCACAGAGTGCAATACGAATCATCGGTCTGCTCCTTTTGTTTCGTAAAGGCTACTTTTAGAACTGATAAATAATTCTAACACAGGATATAACAGGTTACAAACAAAAAGCGACTACGTTTTTAATTATGGAGGACATAAAGATATGTCGTGAATCGCGGCCTCTCCGCAGCTTGGCAGTCTCTTTTCCGCCGGCACTCGTTCTCAGAAAGCGGCGCATCGCAAATACTACCTTGTTCTTCCTTTGATTCTATCACATTTGGGGTGCTTGTCTTCTGCACTTCCATGATATCTTTTCGGTCCGGTTTTGAAAAAGCCCCGGCGTGTTTTTGACACGCCGGGGCTTTTTCATGAAACTGGTAGGTTATCCCAAAATGCCAATACTCAGTGCGGGAATGAAGGTCAGCAACATCAAAACGCCAATCATAACCAGGATCATGGGCAGAATCTTTGCGGCGATCCTCGTAACCGGCACATTGGAGATGGCTGAGGCGAAGAACAGGTTGCAGCCGTATGGCGGTGTAATAAAGCCAATGGCCAGGTTCACCGTCATGACAATACCAAACTGAATAGGACTCATTCCGATTCCCAGCACGATAGGCAGCAGAATGGGCGTCAGAATGACGCAGGAGGAGATGTTATCGATGAAGCAGCCTACGACCAGCAGAAACGCGTTAATTACCAGCAGAATTAGAACGGGGTTGCTGATATTTAGGATGCTTCCGGCGATGGTGGCGGGAACCTGGGACATGGTCAGGAAACGGGCGAAGGACATGGAGATACCCACCAGGAAGGTCGTCTGGCCGTTAATCAAAACGGTGTCGCGCACAGCCTCATAAATGGTCTTCAGATTCAACTCCTTGTATACAAAGACACCAATGATGAGGGAGTAGACGATGGCCACGACGGCGGATTCAGTCGGCGTGAAGATGCCGCCGTAAATACCGCCCAAGATGATGACGGGCACCAGCAGCGCCCAGATGGAGGTGCGGAACGAGGTGAAAAGGTTCTTCGCGGAGAACTCTTTCTTGGTGCCGTAATGATGTTTCCTCGCGATAAAGTAGTTGACACCCATCAGCACAACGCCGATCATGACGCCGGGGATAATGCCGGCCAGAAACAGGTCGGAGATGGAGCACTGCGCCGCGACGCCGTAGATGACAAAGGGAATGCTGGGGGGAATGATGACGCCGATGGTTCCGGCCGCGGCGGCCAACGCGGTGGCGTAGGCGGGCTCATAGCCCTCCTTCTTCATCTCCGGGATCGTAATGCCGCCGATGGCGGTCACGGTGGCCGGAGAGGAGCCGGACAGCGCGGCGAAGAACATGGACGCAACAACCGTGACCATGCCGGTGCTGCCGGTGACGGAGCCGACCAGCGCGTCTGCGAAGCTAAGAATTCTTCGCGAGATACCCCCTGATTTCATCAGATTGCCGGCCAGAATAAAGAACGGAATGGCCATCAGCGGGAAGGAGTCCAGGCCGCTGAAGCAGGCCGTGCCGATAGTAGTCAGACCGATATTGGTGGTGCAGACCATGGTGGTGATGGTCGCAACGCCCAGAGAGACGGCGATCGGTGCACCGATAACCATCAGCACGAACATTACGCCAAACAGAATTAAAATATTCAATGCCATCAGTCTTCACCGCCTTCCTTTTTCGCCTGAGATGCGGCTCTGAGATCATGGACGCAGTTCTGAAGCAGTCGGAACAGCATCAGGATCATTCCGGTGGGGATGGAGGCATAGGGGATCCACATGCGCAGTCCGCTACCTACGGCGATCTGGCCGCCGCTTGCGACGCTGACGGTCAGCTTCACGGAGATATAGACCATGATGCACACGAAAGCAAGCCAGATGAGGGTGGAAAGAACGGTACAGGTCTTCTGTCCCGCCCGGGAAAGCTTTTGATAGACGACGTCAATGTTGACGTGCTTGCGCTCCTTCGTTGCAAAGGAGGCACCGACCCACGTCAGCCAGAGGAACATGTAGCGGGCAATCTCTTCGCTCCAGGGCAGGGGAATCTTTAAAATGTACCTAGTAAAAACCTGTGCGAAGACCAGAACGGTGGCGGCGATCATCAAGACCACCAGAAAAATTTCCTCCAGCTTTTCATTTAAAAAATGCATAACTTTCATGAAAAAGTTGGCGCTCCTCTCTCTAATGGGCTGTATGGGGGCCCAAAGCCCCCATACAGATTCCCATCTGTTCGCTTTTACGCTTCTTACTTATTGTGGGCTGCGGCCATGTCAATCAGATCCTGACCGTAATCCTTTGCGGCTGTTTTGTAAACAGAGTCCTCAGCAACCTTCTTGAAGGCCGCTTTCTCATCGTCGGTCAGAGTGGTGACTTTCACGCCGGCCTCTTCAATCTTGGAGGCAAGGTCCGCGTTCTGCTGAGTGATGAGCTCACGCTGATAGGAGATCGTGGCCGCGGCGGCTTCCTTAATCAGTTCCTGATAGTCGGAGGGCAGGCCGTTGAAGAAATCGGCGGCAATGCACATCGGGCAGCTGGTCCAGACGTGCTCGGTGATGGTCATATACTTCTGGACCTCATAGATACCATTGTTGTAGATCAGCGCGGTGGGGTTCTCCTGCCCGTCCACAGTCTTCTGCTGGAGCGCGGTGAACAGCTCGCTGAAGGACATGGGGGTGGGGATAGCGCCCAGAGCGGTGAAATACTCCACATGCAGGGGGTTGGTCATGGTGCGGATCTTCAGGCCCTTCAGATCGTCGGGGATCTTAATTTCCTTTTTGCTGTTGGTGATGTTGCGGAAGCCCACGTCCGCATAGCCGAGGTTGATGATGTTGCAGGTATCCAGCAGCTTCTGGCTCAGATATTGGCCGAAGTCACCGTCCAGCGCATCATGCGCGGCATCGATGGAGGTCCACAGATAGGGCAGGCCTACCACGCTGAACTCGGGAACGGAAGCTGAGATCGTGCCGTCGTTCAAATAGGCCATCTCCAGATCGCCAATCCGCATGGACTCCATATTCTCAGCCAGAGAGCCCAGCTGAGAGTTGGGGTACAGTTCGACGGTGATGTTACCGTTGGAGCCCTGCTCCAGCATGGCCTTGAATTTTTCGACGGTGGCCTTATGAGAGGGGTGGGATTCTGCAACGTCGTACGCGACGCGGATGGTGATCTTGTCGGTGGAGGTGACCTTGGTTTTCACTTCTACGGGTGTGGAACTGGAACTAGAGCTGGAGCTGGAAGATGCCGAGGCGCTGCTACCTGCAGACGTGGGGGTCTTGTCAGTGCTGCCGCTCCCGCAGCCGGTCAGAACAGCGGCGACCATCGCCAGGGAAAGAAATAGGCAAAATAACTTTCTCATCACAATCCTCCTCACAGTTTTGGGTCCTCTTGCTTTATTATCAAATACGCTTGGCGTATCCGACACGAAGTCAGGCGCGCGAGTAAACGAGCTGTCCGCCCAGGTAAGTCTTCTTGATGCCAATGTCCTTGATTTTTTCCGGATCCGTGTGAAACACGTCCGCGTCCAGCAGCACAAAGTCCGCCAGTTTGCCGGGCTCAATGGTACCCTTGATGTCCTCCTCGTAAGAGACGAAGGCGGCGTTTCGCGTATACATGGAAACGGCCTCATAAACCGTAACGCGCTCCTCCGGAAACCAGCCGCCCGCAGGCCAGCCATCCATTCCCTGACGGGTGGTAATGGCATAAACACCATCCATGGGGGCATAGGACTCGCAGGGGGAATCGGAGCCTGCCGTCAGGATCATGCCGTTGTCCAACAACTTCCTCCAGCAGTAATGGTATTTGGATCGCTCATGCCCCACGCGAGTCTCCGACCAATGGACGTTGGTGGAGACAAACATGGGCTGAATGTCCACCACTACCGGCAGCTTGGCGATGCGGTCCACCACGTCCTGATTCAAAAGGGACATATGGATCATGCGGAAACAACGGGGATCGGCGTTGGGCCGGTCGGCCCGGGCGCGTTCAATGGCGGTGGTCAGCATCTCGGCAGCCTTGTCACCGATGACGTGGGCGCCAACCTGAATGTGCAGGTCATAGGCCAGCTTCACCTGAGCGTCCAACTCCTCCTGCGTGTAGTTGGGAATGCCGCAGGTGGAAGAATCATCCTCATAGGGCTGCGTCAGCAGCGCCGTGCGTCCGCCCATGTTTCCGTCCACGTAGAGTTTGTAAAAGCCATATTTGACCATGTCGTCGCCCAGCCCCGTACGGATGGAGCAGCCGGGCAACCGGTCAAAGCCGAGAAAAACCCGTGCGGTCAGGCGGCCCTCGTCGGACAAATCCTGATAGACGTCGGTAAATTCCGGAAGGTTGCAGTGCAGGCCCTGAATGGCGTGAACGCCCGTCAGTCCGTGGCTGTTGAGCTCGCGGCAGGCTGCCTCCACCGCATCCTTACGTCCTTCCTGCGTGGAGAGGGGATCGGGAATCAGTGCCATGACATCCGCCGCAGCCGCGTCCCGCAGCGTGCCGGTGGGCTGGCCGTCGGGCCGGAACTCCACCGTGCCGGCCACCTTGGGGCGAAAGCCGGGGCCGATCCCGCCGGCCTTCAGAGCCAGGGAGTTGGCCACGTTCACATGCAGGCAATAGCGGGTAATCATCAGAGGATTATTGGGACAGACCCGATCCAAATCCTCTCTGGTGGGCAAAACCTTGCGGTCGGTAAATTTTTCATGGTCGAAGCCGGTGCCGAGGATCCACTGCCCATCGGGCGTTTCCTCAGCCCGGCGGCGGATCAGTTCCAGAAGCTGCTCAAAGGACTCCGCCTTTTTGAGATTCAGCTTCAGCCGATCCCTGGCGTAGGCAAACAGATGCTGGTGGGTGTCGATCATGCCGGGCAGCACCGTCGCACCATGGAGATCCACAACATTGCCGCCCGCCAGACGCCTCGCCTCTTCTTCCGTGCCGCAGTACAGGAATTTATCGCCTTCCACCACAAAGGCGCTGCATCGGTCGCCTTCCGCCTTCATGGTGTAAACTGTGCCGTTGACATATGCTGTCGCCATGATTTTCCTCCTCCTTCATCCGGACGGCTTCAAAGAGCCGCCGCCCCGCGTCTATACCAGACGGCACGAACAGCAATTTCGGGAAACCGGAAAATATGCAGGTGCGTTTTACTTTATTGCTTTATTACTTTATTGCATTATTGCACCTTTCGGCAAATTCCGCCACAACCAAATGTCGTGGTTTAAGCCATCCAAGTTTTAATCAATATTCACAAAGCAGAGAGTAATATCTGCCGTACCCACACAGAACGTTGTAGTAACCCTGCAGCTCCCGGCAGATTTCCGGGTCGCCGCAGTCCACGTGCAGCCGGTGGTGCGGGATGGAAACCAGCTTTGACTCCCCGGCAATGACGAGGAGGCTTTCCCTGCCCACCGCGTGCAGTACGCGGGCGCTGAACTGGTGGTTCCCCCGCCCAAAGAGGAAGCCTTGCCCGCCGATCGGCGAGACAATAATTTTCAGTCTGCCCGTCTGGGCGTAAGACCAAAGGCGCTCTTCTGTCACGTCTTTTTCAACCAGCTTCCGGTCTTGGATAATATCCACACCCAGAAGCTCGTACTCCACCTCCAGCAGACGTGAGATGCACTTGGCGGTGGAGCCGGAGCCAACGGCGTAAAAAACGCCCGGCTCCAGATGGTCGCAGAGATAGGAGGCGATGCCGCGGAGCTGATTTTCCTCGGAGGAAAAGCCGCTTTGCTTCATGCACTGCAGGTCGTTGGGCTGATCCGGTACCAGCATGGAACCAAACAGCGCGGCGCGAACGCGGCCCGAGCGATAGGCGTCCTCGTCCAGATCCACTACCTCCCGCTGAACCATGGACATATGAATATTCTGGGCAATTTTGGCCGCAATGAAACCGGCAGATTCCGGATGCAGCGCGAACACGGCGGACTGAATTTTGACGCCGGCGGGGATTCCGAGCACAGGAAACTTCCCACCGACCGCCTCACAGATATTGCGGGCAGTTCCGTCTCCGCCCGCGAACAGCAGCAGGGCGGCGCCCTTGTCGCGGATGGCGGCAGCGGCAGCGACGGTGTCGGCGGCGGATGTTGTCTCACCCGCTTGATAAACGACCTCACAGGGCAGCCCCAGCTTCCGGCACAGGGTCTCGCCCATGGCGCCGGAAGCCGTGCGAATCAGAAGACCGCTGCGGTAAGGGACAAGCGCTTTCAATGCCCGCTCCGCCTTTGCCGCAGATTCAGGTACCGCCCCCCTGTCACGGGCTGCGGCGAGAATTTTCTCACCGTCGGTACCCTTCAAAGCCACCTTGCCGCCCATACCGGCAATCGGATTGATAATCAGTCCGAGCGTCTTAGTGGCTTCCATTTTGCTTCTGGTACGCGCGCCAGGTTACCGCAAGCTGGTCAACGTGCTCAATGGAGTCGTTCTCCAACGGGGAGATCGGGCCGTTGTGGGGAGCTGTGAGGACCACCTTCGGTGTGCTGTACGCCTCGTCGCTGATCTTTTTCAGCGCGGAGACATACTCGTCGATGTCGTCCTTGGAGTAGGATTCCGTGGGTTCCGGTGTATAGGGCTCGGGCACAATCAGGGGGTGATGGCTGGGGAAAAAGCGCTGGAAACCGAAGTCCAGCATGTGGCGGTTTACGTGCTCTGCGCTGACACCGGTGTCCTCCAGCAGTTTTTCAAAGCTGTAGCGGACCTGCTCCAAACGGTTGGGGGCCTCCTCGGACCAAGGCATGGAGATGCCGCGGACTTCGCTTAGGACGCGCTTCATCATATAGTTATTGTTCAGGATGGCGGTCTCGCCGACGGTCTTCAGACCGTCGCGTCCCAGGCTCATCACCCATGCGTAGGCGCGAAGCACCGCCGCCAGAGAGCCTTGGAACTGACGGATCTTCCCAACGGAGGAGGGACCGTTATAGTCGGTATAGTAGCTCTCTCCGTCAAAACGGACGCGGGGGCGGGGCAGATATTTCTCAAGGTCGGCGCTGACGCACTGGGCGGCGCAGCCGGGACCCATGCAGCCATGGGGGGAGGAAAAAGCCTTGTGCAGATTGAAGTGGCACATATCGGCTCCCAGTTCCTTGGCGCGGACCAGACCGAACAGGCCATTATAGTCCGCCATGTCGCATACGCACAGGCCACCCGCTTCGTGAACGACTTCCACGAACTGACGGACGATGGGGTTAAAAACGCCGGTGTCCTCGGGGTTGGTGATAAAAATGCCCGCCGTCTTCTCGGAGACGACCGCCTTCAAATTTTCCAGGCTGGGATAGCCGTTGGCGTCGGGATAGAGACTGATTACTTCAAAGCCCTTCGTGGCGGGAGCGGCGCTGTCCAGGGGATGAGAGAGGATGGTGGTGATGATCTGGGTACGCTGATTCTCCTCACCCCGGTCGCGGAAGTATTTTTTCAGAACGGCCGCGTTGGCGTAGATGCCCTGACCGCCGCCGCCGGCCTGGAACGAGACTGCGTCCAGTCCGGATATCTCCTTCATGATCTGCTCAAAATCATAAATGACCTTCAAAGTGCCCTGCGCGGTGCTGTCGTCCTGATAGGGATGCATCTCCGCGAACTTGGGAGAACGGACGAACTGCTCGTTGATTTTGGGGCTGTATTTCATGGTACAGGTGCCCAGGCCAATGTCGATATTGATGTCCTGGCCGATGGTCTCCTGAGAGAGCCGCAGGTAGTGGCGGAGCACCTGAGGTTGCGCCATTTCGGGCAGCGCGGGCTTCCGGGCACGCTTCAAGCCGGCCGGCAGCAGCGAATTTACGTCGCCGGTGACGGGCTCGGCTGCTCCGGACACGTCCGGAATCAGCATGCTGCGGCTGCCAGGTACACTCTCTTCAAAAATGACAGGCTCGTCCCATTGAGCCTCGTGAAAATTCCGCAGTTTCGAATAAGACACGGTTGTTCCCTCCTTACAGAATCTTTGCCAGAGCATCCGCCAGGGCGTCGATGTCGGAGAGTTCGGTCTTCTCCGTGACACACACCAGCATGGACTGGCCCAGCTCCGGCATCTCGCGGCTCAGATCGTAGCCGCCGAAAATTCCGGTGCTAAGCAGCGCCTTGTTAATCTCGGACACCGTCTTACCGGTGCCGTCAAAATTTACCACGAATTCCACAAAGCTGTAGCTGGCGGAATAGGGGAGCCGGACCCCCTTCAGACCGGACAGCTTCATTTCGGCATAATTACTCTTGTAGAGAATGTTTTCACCCAGTTCCTTCATGCCCGCCGGGCCCATGACCGCGAGATAGGTCGCCGCCGTGACGGCCCACAGACCCACGCACGTGCCTAGGTACTCCACAGCCTCCTCCCGGGCAAAGTAGCTGGTGCGCTCCGGCAGAGCGCGGGCATAGCCGAACTGGCCTCTGGAGTTGCGGAAGATGTTGTAGAGATGATGCGGGTAATTCATGACGTACTTTTCTTCCTGTCGGGTCGCCAGATAGCCGCCCAGACCGGCACCGTAGCTCATATGAACACCCAAAGGCTGAATCTCGCCGCAGGCAATGTCCGCGCCGTAATCCGCGGGAGGCAGGATAATGCCCAGCGATGAAGGATCGGCATAGACGACGTACTCTGCGCCGACGGAGTGGGCCAGCTTGCCGATCTCGCCGCTCTGCTCTTCAAAAAAGCCCAGGAAGGCCGGGTTCTGGATGAAGACGCAGGCAACGTCGTCGTTCAGCTTGCTCTGCAGATCCTTCAAATCTAGCTGGCCGTTAGAGCAGCTGGCGATCTTCACGAGCTTCATGCCCTCGCAGTAGCACGCGAGCTGGGAATAAAGGCCCGGATTCATGGACGCGGGCACCAGAGCGGTGCTGCGGCCGTTGATGCGGCGGGACATCATGATCGCGGTGGAGGCCGCCTGTCCGCCGTCGTAGGTGGGAAATCCCACCACGTCCATGTCCAGCAGTTCGCCCATCATGCTGGTAAACTCGAAAAAGGCCTGGAGCTTGCCGTGATCGGCGTAAGTGTCACCGCTGTAAGCGGTCAGAAACTCGGATCGGCCGTTGATCTCATCGCACACGGCGGGGACATAGTGGTTGTAGCAGCCCGCGCCCAAAAAGCTGATGTTCTCCTCACAGGAGCTGTTCTTCTTTAGAATGCCGTCCATGTACTTCTTGAGGGAAATCTCAGAAGTGCAGGGCTCCGGAAGGTTTAGAGGTTTCTTCATCCGAACCTCATCCGGAATAAACGAATAGAGCTCTTCAACGGATTTTGCGCCGATGAAGTCCAGCATCTCCTTGCGTACAGCCTCGTTGCTGTTGGGGATGTATGGATACTGCATCATTTTGTTCGCCTCCTAATAGGTTTGCGGCCATTGGCCGTGCTTAAGTGACTGCGTTAGAAACAGCGCACCCAGAATCGGCAGAAAAAGCCGAGAGCATGGTGGATGTGAAGACGCTTCCCACAATAAGGTCCGGCGTGTCGCGGATCAGCGCGGGATGGACTTATGCGTGGAGAATATCGAAGGTCTCGGGAAGGGTGCTGCCGCCGTCGATTATCATTTCCGTACCAGTGATGTACTTGGCGTCATCAGAAGCCAGAAAGGCCACCAGATCTCCGATCTCCTCAATGCTGCACAGCCGCTTAAGCGGAATGAACTTCGCCATATCGCTCAGTGCGCCCTCGGGATCCTCGGGACGGCTGTCGGCGGCCACCTGCTCCACCTTCGGCGTGCGGACCCAGCCGGGCAGAACCGCGTTGACGGTGATGCCGTGAGGGCCTGCCTCGTATGCCAGCGCCTTGGTAAAGGACAGGACGGCGCCCTTGGTCATGGAGTACGTCGTCTGGCCCTCGTCCACCACCTTGACACCGGTGACGGATGAGGTATTGATGATGCGGCCATAGTTGGCCTTCAGCATGTACGGATACACGGCCCGGGCCATGTTCCAGACTCCGTTGATGTTGACGCCGAAAATAAAGTCGCGGGTCTTCGTGTCGAGGTTTTCAAACTTGACGCGGCGGTTCACACCAGCGTTGTTGAAAAGAATATCGATCTTACCGTATTCGGCGATGATCTCGTCCACCATTTTCTGTACGGCATCCAAATTGCTGACGTCCACGCGCTTTGCAGCAGCCTTGTAGCCCATGGTGCCGATCTCCTCTGCGGCAGCCTCAACGGATTCCGCAAAATCCACAAGAATTACCGTGGCGCCATGCCTGGCCAGCACCTTGGCGCTCCCGTTTCCGATTCCCTGTGCGGCGCCGGTAACAACAGCAATTCTATTATCCAGATTCCCCATATTCATTCTCTCCTTTAAAAAGTTGGCGTTCTTAACATAATCCAAGGATTCTGCTCTACGGATTGTACTCATTATATCGGCGTACCGGAGTTTTGTAACCGACCAAATGTCAAGAATCAAAGCAACCAAATTTTGTGGAAAGCGGCTCTTTTTTGTTATATAATATCAACTGAGCAAAAGCTGATTCTTCTGTAATAAAATTAAAAGTTATAAATGCAAATAGCCGCTGCCATCTTGCGATACAAGGTGCCTTGAATTATTCAGGAGGCATTGCACAAATGGCAGAATACAAAGACCCCAAACCGGATATTTTCCGGTTCGGGGTCTTTGCCTGTGACAAGTATATACTTCTTGCGTGAACGGAGCCCCTTACCGGCAGGGCACTGAAAAGCCGCATTTACCGCAGGCTGCGCACAATCTCCGCCAGACGGCGCATACTGCGCGACATCTCCTCCATCGAGAGGTATCCATAAGTCAGGCGCATGTGGGAGGTATAGAGCGGGTCGTAGATGTTGCCGGGTGGGACCAGCAGTTTTTCCTTCAGAGCGAGGTTGAAAACACGCTCGGCAGAAACCTGATTTTTTAGCCTTACCCATACGAAAAAGCCGCCTGCGGGCCGGTTCCATTCGGCCAAATCGCCGAAGAATTCCTCCAGCAGACTCAGCATCAGATCCCGCCGCCTGCGCAGCTGCTCTCTGACGGAGTTGAGCCCCTGGTAGTAAATGCCGCTGTTCAGCAGCTCCGCCACCACCTGCTGAGTCAAAACGCTGACACCGTAGTCTGTCTGCATTTTGATGTCCGCCAGCCGGTCCACAACCGGCTCCGGTCCCACCAGCCAGCCCAGCCGCAGTCCCGGGGAAAAGCACTTGGACAGGCTCCCGATGTAAACTACGCCGCCGCTTTCATCCGCCGCCTTCATAGGCGGAGGGGGCGGGGCGTCCAGCCACAGGTCGCAGAATACGTCGTCCTCGATGATGGGCATGTGCTGTTCTGAACAGTATTTCAGGACCTCCAGACGCCGAGATTCGGGCATAACGACCCCGGTGGGATTCTGGTAGGTCGGAATGGTATAAAGAAGGGAGTAGGTTCCCTCCCGCGGTTGATTGTGGATCATCCACGGTTGGATCCCGTTTTTATCCATGGGCACACTCGTCAGCGTCGCCCCGACCGACTGAAAAATATTCAAGGACCTGAGATAGGAGGGCTCCTCAACATAGACCGTGGAGCGGGACTGGACAATGCCGTTGGAGATAAGCTGCAGCGCCTGAAGAGCGCCGGAGACGATCAGGATGCAGGAGATCGGAACGTTGATGCCGCTCCGGCTCAGATGCGCCTGCACCGCCCGGCGCAAATCCGGCATTCCCAAAGGATCCGGATAGTTCATAAAGAGCTTGTGCTCGGACAGGTTGTCCAGCGCCTTTTGGGTCAGTTCTGCCTGCACCAGATCGGGGGAGAGTTCCCCCGTACTCATGCGGGTAATCCCCTCTTCAAATTCCAGCCGGTTGATGATTTGCACCATGGGGATGTTGGAGCGAAAGCCTCCCGCTGTAATATAGCTCTTCCAGTTGGGAGACTTGACCTGAATCAGCGAGGCCCAGCTGTCGTTGGCGATCCGGGTGCCGCGGCCAAAGCATCCTTCAATTAATCCCATGGCGGCCAGCTCGTCCATGGCCTCCACGATGGTACTGCGGTTCACGCCGAAAAGTTCGGAAAGCCGCCGCTGAGAGGGAATGTTTTGTCCACTCATCCACTCCCCACGGGAAATTTTCTCGCTGAAATAGCTGACGATCTGACTGTACAAAGGAACACCGGAGGCCCGATCCGGCATCCAATTGATCGAGATAGATCTGTCTTGATTTTCATGCATACCAGGCATACGGCACCAATTCTTTCTTAAAATAGCTTTTCCGGCAGAGACCTCTTGGTCGGGCTTGTCCGGTTCGCGGTTCCATTTTACATCATATTCCGACCAAAGCATTTGCGCAGTACCAGAGAATCATCGCATCCAAAGGGCGTTTGGACAGGTGTCGATTTGGCCCATTTCCCTTTTTAATTGGCGCCGGACCAGTGCTTTCCTGATCAATTCTCCGAAAATATTGAACCTGTAAACGTTTTTCCGAGCCGGTCCAGGGCTGAACCCGAAAACTATCCGATAATAATGGTGTGGGCTTTGCCGCATCAGGGCTCGGTCAGCTCCATCATATTCTGCGTATTTTTTGGTAAAAAATTCTGCAGACCCCATTCGCCCAGGATCAGGAGCGGGACAGAAGCAGGCTTTTTCTGCTGTTCCATGTAATTGTTCTCCATTTTAACTGCGGAGGGCCGGAAAAGCAAGTCCGGGACCCGCAGATATTTTAAAGGACACAAAACGCTTCATGATAGAGCGCTCCTTAAAATGAATTATAAAAGCTCCTCGTAAATAGCAAGAAACGGTGGATACACGTGTATCCACCGTTTCTTATAATCTGCAAAGACTTACTTTACAGCAGAGGTATTTCAACCCGTTGGGAATACTCTCTCAGGAAATCTGCCCTGGGGCCACACAGACCGCCGCGAGCAAGCAGCTTTCCCTGAATCGCTGCCGTCTGGCGCTCCACAAGCTCCTGGATGAGCATGGTGTGCCGATCCATCTGGTTGTTTAAAATGACAAACGCCTGATCCCGATGGCCTTCTGCTATCAGCCCGGATGCAATTGACTCGTTGGCGGCAGCTTCCGTGTCAAAGCGCTGCTCCAAGCTGCGGATCTCCGCCTGCACAGAGCCGGAAAAGGCGTTATATTCGGCACTGATCAGCATATTTAGCCGTTCCGCCCGCCACCAGGCCGACTGATCGGAGAACCTTTCACCGCCAGTCGGCCTGGTTTCGGGGAGATAGCCGGTGAAATAAACGGGCATATACACGGAGCCGCAGGGTATGGAGAAAGCATGCCTGGGCGCCCTTGCTCTTGGCTATGCACTTCCGGCCGCCGGGCGTGCCCGGGACTTTCACCCGTTAGATTTCGCCCATGCCGGGTACACATAGTTATGAAACAATCATTTATAGGCCGGCGAATAATAACCGCGCCGTGCTACACAAAATGAGGAGAGATTTTTAAAAGAAAACGCCAAAACGGAGATGTCTATGCTGGAAGAACTACTGATAAAATTTTGTTCACCCACTCTGGCTGGGTTAAAAACCGGGAGCCTTATCTCCTGCCCCTATTCCTCCAAGGAGGACACCATTCGTGAGATACGCCTGCTCAACCAGACTTTCATACCAAAAGGACTGTTCGCGCTTCCCCTACGGTATTTTAACGGGCGTGTGTTGATTTATCTTTTCCGACCAGCGCAGCTGAGACGGGATCTAGCCAACATGGATGCCGGCAGAGTGCTGTCGGCGAATGGGTATCAAAATGCAGAACCTGTGCATTGTCTCTCAGAGCTGATACGAAGGCTGAACAGCTGCGGGAGCTTTCCTCATGAAATCGGGTTGTTTCTCGGTTATCCGCCGGAGGATGTACGAGGATTTATTGAGAATCGGGCCGGAAATTTTAAGTGCGTTGGCTGCTGGAAGGTATATGGAGACGAGCGAGAGGCAAAAAAACGTTTCGCGCTGTATAAAAAATGCACAGATGTCTATTGCCGCTGTTGGGAGAATGGAAGGTCAATAACACAGCTTGCTGTGCCCGCTCTGCAACGATCATAACATTGCTCGAAGCTTATATGTCCCTAAGACGCGTCAACTTTCATTCTATGGGGGTAGTGGCGGAAAACGAATTTAACGCAGCGTCACCTGCGGAGCCGCTTGATTTGCCGCATGCAGCAGATGCGAAGAGTACAGAGTCCGGGTTTAAATTTTAAGCGGGACGAGCACCGATACAGTGGCACACGTAATCCTGACCGAGGCCGCCCCGGTTGATATCAGCAGCGCGTGATCCAAGTCTGCCTGGCAAAGTCCCAATCATTCATTTTTGGCAATTCCTGCTTCCAGAAGAAACGTAATGTATTGGGAAAGCTCACGGAAAGATTGCGGCTGAGTGGAAAAGTTTTGGTCAAAAATGTCTCATAATAACCTTTACAAACGAAAAAGGGACTGCTATTCTAGGGTAATCGCGCTGATTTCTAAAACTGTGATGGAATCGATACGAGAGTTTTGATTGAATCCGTTTGTTTCTGGCTTTCGTCTGAAAGATTCATAGGGGCGTCCGACGGTTTTGTCGTTTACATGTTCTTATGCTAGACCTTGGGACGACGCAGTACCGCACAGAAACCAACTGAGTAAAACACTGTAAAGGAAATTGTCTATGGAACTAATTGTCTCTCTTTCTATTTTTGTTATTGTGATGGCACTTGTAATGAGCGAGGTGGTAAACCGAACCATTGCCGCCATGGCAGGCGCCAGTGTTATTCTTCTGCTGGGGATCATGACATTCGATCAAGCCCTGAGCTACATCGACTTTAATACACTGGGTGTACTTGTCGGTATGATGATTATCGTCGGCATCGTGAAAAATACGGGCATCTTTGAGTACCTCGCTATTTATGCGTCGAAAAAAGTGAAGGGCGATCCGTGGAAAATCATTCTCAGCCTGAGTATCATTACCGCTGTCACCTCGGCGTTTCTGGATAACGTCACTACTGTATTACTAATTGTTCCGATGACATTTGTGATTACAGACACGCTGAACTTAGAACCTCTGCCATTCCTGATCCCAGAGATCATGGCCTCCAATATGGGTGGTACAGCGACGCTGATTGGCGATCCACCTAACATCATGATCGGTAGCG
Organism: Oscillibacter sp.; assembly: GCF_040505565.1. Lineage (GTDB taxonomy): Bacteria > Bacillota > Clostridia > Oscillospirales > Oscillospiraceae > Oscillibacter. The sequence continues at coordinate 17,500 of NZ_JBEUWZ010000017.1, forward strand.
CCACCAATTTGAGCTTTATGGATTTTATTATGAATCTGGGCCCGATCATCGCCATTGTTTTTACCGTCACATTATTAATTTTTAAAGTTCTGTTTCGGAAGCAGCTTGTCCTTAGCCCGGAAAAAGCGCAGGAGATTTTACAGTTTGATGAGAAAAAGGCGATTAAGGATCCGGTCCTGCTGAAAAAATCTCTGATTGTGTTGGGACTTGTCATTTTGGGCTTTTCCTTCCACGAGCAACTGGATTATCCTTCCGCTCTGGTTGCACTGAGTGGCGCGGCGCTTCTTCTCTTGTTGAGCCGGGAGAGTATTGACGAAGTTTTCTCGAATGTGGAATGGCCGACCCTGTTTTTTTTCGGCAGTCTTTTTATCCTGGTCGGTGCCTTGGAGAAAGTCGGCTTAATCAATGACCTTGCTTCGATACTGGTGGGACTGACAAAGGATAATTTGCTGCTGACCGGAATTATTTTGATTTGGTTTTCCGCTCTGGCCTCGTCCGTTCTGGACAATATTCCTTTTGTGGCAACCCTGATTCCCTTGATCAAAGCTATCGGTGCGAATAGCGGTATGGACATAACGCCGCTTTGGTGGGCGATTTCCCTGGGCGCATGCCTCGGCGGCAACGGCACGCTGATCGGTGCTTCCGCCAATGTAATTGTTGCCGGTCTGGCGGAAAAGCACGGCCACAGGTTGACTTTTAGAAAATACCTGAAGTACGGACTTCCTCTGATGCTTTTATCAATTTTTCTATCAAGTATCTATTTAATTGTATTTTATCTGATATAATAATGCCGGGAGGTGTAACTCATGAATAATCTATCTGCTAATCTGGCGGAAGTTGATATGCAGCTGACGCAGATGGGAGCCAATGTAACCAACCTGCATGGTCTTGTTAGCTTTATTCATTTCAATCTAGATCAAATAGAACTTTTCTATGTATACAATATTAATTCCAAAAATCAGTATTTTTTGCAAATGGTAAAGCCTTTTTCCACGGGCGCGGGCGTCTTTTCTAAACCGCAAGATATTGTGCAGTACATCAAAGACGACTTGAAGCAATTTAAAAATGCAAGCAATAGCAATGTATTTCCAGAGTTTACGAGTGTCAATCAGGCCCTATGTTCCACGATTCAGAGCGTTAAGGATGTTTTTATGACGTATAACGTGCCCAAGGATAAAATGCTGCAGATCAAGGGGAAAATTGATGAAATCTCTGCGCTGCTGGACGACATCAGCCATACCAGCGCCGTCCTCTAAACGGTATCAAGTTACGCAATAAGCCTGGGGGAGTTTAACTCTTTCGGCACGAAATATCTTCCATGAGCAGGAAGTCCCGGAATACAAGAGGGTACACCAGATTTACGGTGTGCCCTCTTTTTATGTAAAAAATCAACATGATTGAAGATGGCGACTATGCGACCATGCTGCTGCCGATGGATATGAAAGAGGAGAACAATGGGAACAGGGTCCTGGTCCTTCTGTCACCGTGGCTTATCCCCGGAGGTTCCGGGCGGGCAGATGAAAATACTCCAGTGTGAAGTGGATAAAGGTCTGCGCGGCCAGCGACAGATCCTTTTGGGCGGAAAACAGAATCCCCAGTTTGCGGTAGTATCGGGGCTGCAGCGGCAGATACTTCAGGTGCGGTTTTCTCTGCTCAATCATCAGCTCCGGCAGAATACTGACGCCAATGTGGTGCTCCACCATGGACATGATCGCATAGTCGTTCCGAGAGGAAAAGAGAATGTCTGGGGTAATGCCGTTTTCACGCAGCATATCCGTTGTGCTGTAGTCATAGCTGGGCTCCGAGAGAATGAACGGCTGCCCGGTCAGATTTTCCAGCGGGTAAGCCGTCAGTGTGGGGTCCAGCGGATAGTCCGCAGGAAAAATCGCAACAAACTCATCCGTTTTTAAGGGGATAAATTCGGCGGTCTGATTTTTCAACGGATTGCAAAACGCAAAGTCCACTTGCTGCTGCTCGATCCACTTGTGGAGTTCGGCCGTGCCGCCCTCTTTCAGGCTGATGGCGATGTTCGGATGCGCATGCTTGAAGCTGCCCACGATCTGCGGCAGCCAGTTCACGGCGATACTGGAAAAGGCTCCGATGGTCAGTGAACCCACCTCCAGCCCCTGTACATCGTAAAGTAACTGCTCTAACTCCTCGTTTGCGTTTAGTACCTTCCGCACCCGCTGCAGAATGTCCATGCCGATGGGAGTCACATGAACGCCGTATCGATCCCGCACCAGCAGCCGGACATTCAGATCCTCCTCCAGCCGTTTCATGGAATGGCTGATGCCGGACTGGGTATAGCCGGTCAGCTCGGCCACCCGTGAAATATTACCGGTTTCCGCAACCATAGCAAATAATTTATATACATTTAAATCCACTTTTCGTATCCCCCCTTCTGTGCTTTCAGATATGAATATTATTTCTAACAAAAAGAAAAGTCTGTCGCTTTACAAATATCTACGAGATTAGTATAGTAGAAACACTGGAAGAAATCAACAAAAACTCAGACAGATTACAAATAATAATCAGTAAATCGCACAACAAAGTCGGAGGGAGACAGTGGAATGGAGCAAGTATTTACCTACCCGTTGAAGCAGCATGTCGGCGCGCCTTCAGAGCCGATTGTTCAAACGGGCGACACAGTTTTGCGGGGACAAATGATTGCCCGCATACCCGCGGACGCACTGAGCGCAAATTTGTTTTCCAGCGCATCAGGCACCGTGCGGGAAGTTTCCGACAGCTGGATCCAGGTCACCGCGGATGAGCGGCAGACAGATGATTATGTCAAGCTGACCTCGAAGGAACCGCTGGAGCTGATCCGGGAATCCGGAATCGTTGGTTTGGGCGGCGCAGGTTTTCCGACCTATGCCAAACTGAAGACGCCGTTTCAGGACGGTAAGGGCGTCGTTATTGTGAATGCGGCAGAGTGTGAGCCGATCCTGAGCCATAATATCGATTCCATCGAAAAGGACGCCGCCCGGCTGGTGCGCGGTCTCCACATCCTGATGGATGTAGTGCATGCGGGTCGGGGCATCATCGCCATCAAGGATATTCATGACACGGCCATTCAACGGTTGCAGGCAGCTATAGACAATCCCCGGATCACGATCGGACATCTGCCCAATATGTATCCGATGGGCGAGGAGCGGGCAATCGTGAGGGAGACGATGGACATCCTGCTGGGTGTGGATCAGCTGCCCATGGCCGCCGACGCCATCGTAGTCAACGCGGAGACTGTTTGCAGAGTCCGGGATGCCGTGGATCTGCGAAAGCCCATGATCGATAAGGACATGACTGTGGCGGGTAAGCTGCGGGACGGCATGATCAAAATTTTCCACGATGTACCGCTGGGCCTTCCGGTCAGCGCTGTGTTTGAAAAGGCCGGCGGCATTGGCCCGGAATACGGCGAGATCATTATGGGCGGCCCCTTCACCGGAAAGCGGACCACGCTGGAGTCTCCCATTCTCAAAACCACCGGTGGCCTGATCGCGGCAGAGGTGTTCTGGCCCGGGCCCGAAAAGCTGGGCCTTTTGGTCTGTGCCTGCGGTGGCAACCGGGAGCGGCTGGAGCAAATCGCCGCAAGCATGGGTTCGACTGTGGTGGATGTGCAGTATTGCAAGCAGGCGCAGACCATGAACAGCGGCGTGCTGAAATGTGAAAATCCGGGGCATTGCCCGGGGCAGGTGCAGAAGGTCATGGCGCTGAAAAAAGCCGGCGCGCAGGCGCTGCTGATCAGCAACTGCACGGATTGCACCAACACGGTTATGTCCTGCGCACCGCAGCTGAAGTTGCCGGTGTTCCATTGCACGGACGGCGCCCTGCGTGCGGTCAACCACAAGCTGATCCGGAGAATCAAGGCGGACTAAGCCTTTACAGCTCCCTTTCGGGGCTGTGGAGATATAGAACAAAAAAGGAGTGTGGTAGCATATGTCAATTACTCAGGAAACACTGCAGAAGCATCTGAAGGACCCTGCCATCTTCTGCTGTCGCAGAGAAAAGGGACTCGTGATCGGCGCGGCGGATCTGGAAGATCCAGGCCTTTTTGATGACATGGTGGAAGCCGGCCTGCTGAATCTCACCAGTGATGGTCTGACGATCGAGCAGGTCATTGGCAGAACCTTGAAGACGGACATGGAAGCACTGACGCCCATTACCAAGGAAGTTCTGGATTCAGTCAATGCAGTTGAGACTGTGGCGGCACCCGCCCCCGCAGCAGCTGAGAAAAAAGCGCCTGTGGCATCTGCCAAAACAAGCGTGGGAGGTAACGGAATGATTCATGTTGAAATCAACAAGCTGGAAGGTCTTTCCCTGGATATCCCTGCCGGCGTAGCACTGGGGGGCTTTGCTCCCGCAGCGGCCGATGAGATGACCGGCGAAAAGAAAGTGATCCGGAAACTGGTCAAGCGCCATATGAAGATCACAGAGGCCGAGATCGGCAAAGAGACTTCCATCAAGGAAGGCAAGATCACAATCGACAAGGACATCGTGAATAATGCCGTCAAGGAAGATCCCCTCTGCGTCAGCCTCGCGTTGGATGTGATCCATCCCAACGAGCGCCACATCTATACCGAGACAATCATGGATATCTGCCCCATTGCTACCAAGGTCGAGGGCGAACTCGGCGAGGGCGTCACCAAGGTGGCCGACGGCGTCGTGTTCATGCTGACCGGCGTGGACGAAGACGGTGTGCAGGTGCATGAGTTCGGTTCCTCCGAGGGCTATCTGGATGAAAAGATGTTCTTCGGTCATCCCGGCTGCGCGGATGCAAACGACATTATCATCCGCTGCCATGCCGTGGTCAAGAGACTGACCGGCATGACTCGTCCCGGCCCCTTTGCCGCTCACAAGTGCCAGGATTACATTGTTCAGGCGCTGCGCGAAGAGCTGAAGAAATATGACGGCGAAGTCGTACGGGAAGAAGTCTGCGAAGACGTCCGCCGCAAGGGCAATCCCCGTGTTGTTCTGGTCAAGGAAATTATGGGCCAGGGCGCTATGCACGACAACATTCTCTGCCCCAATGAGCCCTGCGGCGTCCTGGGCGGTCAGAAGAATGTCGATTGCGGCAATGTCCCTGTGATCATGACCCCGAATCAGGTGCGCGACGGTTCCATTCATGCGCTGACCTGCATTGGCCCGGCTACCAAGGAAATGACCCGCCACTACATCCGTGAGCCCCTGGTGGAAGGCCTTGCGGACGATCCCGAGCTGGATTTGATCGGCGTCGTGTTCGTCGGTTCTCCTCAAGTCAACGATGAAAAGATGTGGGTCTCCGAGCGGCTTGGCACCATGCTGGAAGGTCTGGACATCGCCGGCTGCATCATCACAACCGAAGGCTTTGGCAACAATCACATCGACTTTATTCAGCACATCGGCCAAGCCGGCAAGCGCGGCATCCCGGTCGTCGGCGTCTCCTATTGCGCTTATCAGGGCCAGCTGGTCGTCGGCAACAAGTACGCAAGCGCCATGGTCGAAGAGAACATGGACAAGGGCGGCTTTGAAAACAACATTGCCGGCTGCTCCTGCGTGACCAAGGAAGTCGCTGCACGCGCCATCCAGATGCTGAAGAACAAAATGTCCGGCGTGGAAGTGCAGGCCGCCCCGAAAAAGTGGACTCATGATGTGATCAACGCCAACAACAAGCTGATGGGTCTGCCCGAGACCGTCCTGGTGGACAACGGGACGCTTCATTAATGGACACTCCCGGCTATCAGATTCAACCTGCCCCCATGGGCGGTCTGATAAACGAGATTCTCGACGATTCGATTAAGATCAATCTGCGCGGTCGGCTGGGTGTCTTTTATGTCAAAAAGAACCTGTTTGAGCACGGTGATCAGGTTCATCCCGGACAGAATGTGGAATTTTACTTCAGCTATATCTGGATTGTAGCCGATAAGCTGGATTATGATCTTTCGGAATTAATCGGCAATCATGAGATTCAGCCCTGTCTCACGGGCGGCAGCATCATTGAAGTGAACGATACAGCGGCAAAGATACGGATCGACAGTGATCTGGGAACGGTTGCAGTCCCAAGACGCTGGCTGTTTACCGATGTGCCGCTGGAGGTCGGTCAGAATGTTGAATTCTACCTGAGCCGTATGCAGGTCAGGGCGGAGAACGGCGCAGCGGCGCAGCAGGCCTGACTGGGTACTGCAACTCCGCATCACACGCATACGAAATAATAACAAAGAGGAGAATATTCCATGAAATTAACTACATTGGAAGGAATGCGTTCCGAGATTTTTGTCCCGGAAACCCCTAAGCCTGTATTCACGGAACTGAAGAAGCCCCTCAGTGAGTGCAAAGTCGCGTTTATCACGGCCGGCGGCATTCACAAAAAGGATCAGACTCCCTTTAATACCTCCGGTGACTTTTCCTATCGCACCTTGCGGTTCGATACCCCGTCTTCCCAGCTGATGGTGACGCACGGTGGCTTTGATAACTCCGACATCAACAAAGACGTCAACGCCATGTTCCCGATCGACCGTCTGCATGAGCTTGTGAAGGCCGGCTTTATCGGCTCTCTGCCCGAAGAGACCTATACCTTCATGGGCGGCGGCGGCAACGTGGAGAAGTTCCGCGGTGAAACCGGTCCTGAGATTGCCAGAAAGCTGGCCGCGCAGGGCGTGGATATTGTTATTTGCACCGGCGGCTGCGGCACCTGCCATCGTTCCGCCACCATTGTCACTCGTTGCTGCGAGGAAGCCGGCATGAGCTGCTGCGTGATCGCGGCACTGCCTCCCATCGCCCGCCAGCAGGGCGCTCCCCGGATCACTGCGCCTCATGTGCCCATCGGCTCCAACGCCGGCGAGCCCAACAACCCCGCGATGCAGACGGCTATTCTGAAGGAAACCCTGGAGTGGGTCAGAGACTGCCCGAGCTACAACGGCCTGAAGGTGCTGCCCTATGAGTACAGGCACAACGTCTAATTATTAAAACCTTTAAAAGCGGGAGGGTGCAAAAAATCATTTGCGCCCTCCCGCTGCCTTTCGGTCAATACTTGAATAAAATGGGGGAATAAATGATGGGACTCGGACCAAGTATTAAAATGACGACGCTGCATCATTTCCGCTGCCCGGTTTCGCTGGTACTTCAGAAGGAAAAGGATCTGGAGTTCAATGGGATCATTATCAATGGTGTTTCCGAGGGCTTTGACGAAAAGGTATTTACGGCGGAGAGAACGGGATACATTGCCGAGTGTATGCGCGCCGACGGCGCGATCGTCGCAATCGACGGCTGGGGAAACCACCACATTGACTTTGTCAATGTAATTGAACAGCTGGGGCTGAAAGGGATTCCCGCCATCGGTATCAGCTATATCGGCCAGCAGGGGCGTCTGGTGTGTACGAATCGCTATGTGGACACCGTTGTCGATTTCAATAAGAACAGTTCCGGGTATGAATCCTGCATCGTAGGCGACAACAATCTGACGGATTACGACGCGATGAAGGCGGTCGCCCTGCTGAAAAACAAAATGAACAAATGGGGCAAGAAGGAACTGGCGGAGCCTTCTGGGGAAACCGTGCTCCGGAGGCTGACCCAAAAGAAATACGCGATCCACAAGGTCGAGTTCGGGGACAGGACAACGGTCACCCGCGGTGTTCTGACCCTGCGCAAGGGCATGGAGGAACGAATTCTGGAAGCCACGACGCGGATCAAGAGCATGACGGTGCAGATTGTCCAGCCGGGCGAGCACAACTTTTTCGTAAACTCCAATCTGGACTATATGCCCATTGCCTGCAAAACCCGCGGCAGCCTTGGCGAGGGAGAGACGAACTTGCTCACCGGCGTCACCGTCATGCTGACAGGCGTGGAGGATGTCAGCGGCTTTCAGCCCTCCAACATCGGCTCCTCTGAGGGAATTCTCGAAAAACAGGTCAAGCTGAATCAGGCCGGCACTCCGGCTGATTCGGATGTGATCCTGCACATCGATTTCCTGTTTGAGGAAGGTGAGGGCCGCACCGCCAAGGGCATTCAGGCCGCTCATCAGGCTGCCGACCAACTGCTCAATGAGATCCGCGGCGCGATGCGGCAGCTGGACGATATGCCCTATACCAAGGAGGAGTTCTGCGATGTTGCCAGACCCGGTCGGCGGAAGGTTGTTCTGGTCAAGGTTGTCTCTGGCCTCGGTAATATGTACGACACTTCCGTGTTTCCGGAGCAGCCTGGCGGCTATATTGGCTCCCGCCTTTTGATGAGCACGCGGAACATGCCAGTGGTCATTACGCCCAATCAGTGCATGGATGGTGCGATCCACTCGCTGCTTTAATCAAAGGGTGGTGATGAAGTCTCGCCGCGTTTCGATTCCGTTCGCTGTGTTACATGTATATTACAAATCGGAAAATTTGTTGCATACACCAAAGAAACCTGCTACAATCCACAATGAACAGAAGAAGGGGCCTATTCAGTTCCCGGAGCAGATACGGGACCGGCTAGCCACGGTATGTGCGCCGGGCAACGGAAGACCTCCTTGGATGTTCAAAACATAATGCCGTGTAAGCTTCGAAACAGGTACATATTACCGAATGGTAAAGGCCGTGCAACGCAGCAAAAGCGGCAAATTTTAAAGGAGGAAAATCCATGAAGAAGTTCCTTTCTCTGGTTCTGGCTCTGGTTATGACCATGTCTTTGGTCACCATCGGCGCCGGCGCTACCGAGTACAAGGATCTCACCGACAAGGGTGACATTCAGTATTCGGAAGCAGTCGCAGTTCTCAACAAGCTGGGCATTATCACCGGCTATGAGGACGGTTCCTTTAAGCCCACCGGGGCTCTGACCCGCGGCGCCGCCGCCAAGATCATCGTTTCTCTGATGATCGGCTCCGAGGCCGCTTCCAACCTGACGGTCGCCGCCGCTCCTTACAAGGACGTGCCCGTGACCAACACCTTTGCTGCCGTCATCAGCTATTGCAAGACTGCTGGTTACATCAGCGGTTACTCTGACGGCACCTTCCGTCCCACCGGCGCTCTGACCGGCTACGCTTTCAGCAAGATGCTGCTGGGCGCTCTGGGTTACAGCAGCGCAATTGAGGGCTTCACCAGTTCCGGCTGGACCATGAACGTTGCCAAGATCGGCAATGTTGCCGGCCTGTTCAACGACATCTCTGGCTTCTCTGGCAATGCCGGTGTGGATCGTCAGACTGCTTGCCAGCTGGCTTTGAACACCCTGAAGGCCACCGAGGTTGAGTATGCTGGCAGCTCTGTCAACGTTACCGGCAAAGACATCAACGTCTCCGTCGGCAACAACAAGGCTACCAAGATCGAGCGCCAAAACGAGTCCAGCACGCAGGCTTGGAACGGCACCCCCGATAACCTCTATCAGTTCTGCGAAGAGCACTTCAGCGATCTGAAGATGCTGACTGGCTCTCACTATGATGACTTCGGCCGTCCCGCCAACACCTGGACTTTCAAGAAGGTCACCATTGGCGACTTTGCCAAGACTGCTGACTTCGTGTACACTGCTTCTGTCGGCGATACCGGCAAGGACTCTGCGGATACTGCTCTGTCCAACATGGGCCTGAAGGGCTATAAGACCATTCCCGCCACCTACACTCTGAACGGTGCCGGCAATGTTAAGTCTCTGGCCTCTACGGACGGTCTGGGCCTTGAGAAGCTGACTGGCAACGGCACCATCGTCGAGATCTTCAAGGGCGACAGTGCTGATACCATCTCCGCAATTGTTGTGATTCAGCCCCAGCTGATGCAGGTCAGCTCCGTTTCCTCCAAGACGGTTGCTCTGAAGCTGGTCACCTCCGGCCAGGGCGTTGCCGCTGTCATGTCTGATGACAATGCATTCGCTTCTGTTTCCGGCATGAAGGCTGATGACTATGTCATGGTCATCCCCTGCAAGTCCTCTGCCTCTGCTTCCTGGAAAGTTTTCCAGGCTTATGCTCCCACCGTGGTCACCGGCTCTCTGACCAGCGTGTACACCAAATCCAGTGGTGCGTCCAACGCTGTGACTGTTGCCGGCACCAAGTATTCTGTGGCTGCTGTCAGCAAGGATCTGTCCGATCTGACTGCCTCTACCGTGACCAACACCAAGAAGGACGTCACCCTGTATGTGGATGCCAACGGCTTTGCCACTTACATCAAGGATACCGGCGCTGCTTCTGAGTTCATGATCTACAAGAACTTCTATCAGTCTCTGGTTAACGGCAAGATGGTTTACTACGTGGAAGGCTATGACTTCTCCGGTAATATCATCACCGTTAATGTTGGCTCTTCCTTGGCTGTTGATGGCGCAAAGTATGGTGATGTCATCAATTACACCACTTCCGGCGCTACCGGCTCTGCTGAGTACGTTGTGAAGCATGATGCCGCCCCCTATTCTTCTAATACTGCTGGTTGGAAGACCACCACTACCACTGCTCTGACGACCAGCACCAGCGTTGTGAACGGCGTCACGGTTGCCTCTGATGTGAAGACCATCTTCGTTTCTTGGGATACCGATGTTACCGCTGATGCTGCCTACAACAAGGGCACCGCAGTGAAGAACGTCACCATCAAGAACGGTGTGGCCAATGTGACTACTGCCGAGTTGGCCAATGCTCAGATGTATGTCAACAAGGACAATGCTGTCAAGGCGATTGTTGTCATGACCGAGTCCTCTGACGCTGTGTCCGATAGCGTTCTGTATGTCAAGCAGCTGACCAACAGTGCAGCTCCCAACGGCACCAAGACCTATACCTATACCGCATACATCAATGGCGCTGAGGAGAGCATCACTTCTACCGATCTGATCGACAACGGCAGCTTCGCAACCTACACCAAGGGCGATACCAATTACACCCTGAAGAAGGTTACTGCTTCTGCTTCTGCCACTTCCGCTCTGACCTTCACCATGAGCAAGAGTGCTGTCAACACCGTCAACAACGACCTGCTGACAATCGCTTCTCTGAATAATGTGAAGGATATGACTGCTGCTGCCAATACCGTTGCTCTGGGCGGCACTTCTCTGAACCTGTCCGGCGCTACCTGGATCGACCTGACCGATAATGGTATTGCTTCCGGCAAGACTCTGAAGGATTGCACCGAGATTGCCAGCTCCGATACGGTTGCTGTCAAGGTTATCCTGAACAACAAGCCCGCCGCTGACAACCAGTACAAGGTTGCTCAGATCGTCCTTGTCAATGCAAAGGACTCCACCTCTAATCTGACTGCTGTCACTTATGCTGGCGTTGCTCAGACTATCGGCGTGGGCACTCTGCCCAACATGACCTTTGCTGACAATACGGTTGCTTCCACTGCAGTTGTTCTCACTCCCGCTGCCGGCTCTACTGTGACCAGCATTGTGAGTGCAACTCCCGCAGCCGCAACTGTGTCTGCTGCTTCCGGCAACACCTTCTCCGTGACGCCTGTGGCTGCTGGCAACAGCGTAATCACTGTTGTTGTGACTGCCGCTGACGGCGTTACCACCACCTCTTATACCTTCACCGCAACTGTGACCGCCTAATCTCTCCTGAGATTAGCTCTATCAAAAACACATCTGTGTTGAGATAACAAAAGCCCCGCTCCGAAAGGAGCGGGGCTTTTGCGCGCAGATCCGGCAAAATTTCCCCGGGACCTACTAAAATGGTAACCGCCAAGGCAATAGAGCTTTGCAGTCAAGCGGAGCATTCGGGAATCAGGGATGCAAACCGGTTCTTTGCGCGATGGAGCCAGCCCGGTTCCTTTCGCGAAGCACCGGCCAGCCACGGCTGCTTCTGTTGGTTAAATTACTCCAAAACGAGAAGCAAATATTAATTAACGAAATTTTAACGAATATTAGAGCATTACTAATGAAATCTTAATTGTTTTTAACGTTTTCTGAACGCATTATCCTTGGAAAACCTGCTATGATTTTAACAGACACCTAATAAGCCGCTGGGAGCGGCAAAAAAAGGAGTGTGTGTATTTATGGCAACGTTTCTCATTGGACTACTGATCCTCGTGGGAGGAGCAGCGGCCTATGGCCGTTTCTGCGAGAGGATCTTTGGCCCGGACGGGCGTGAGACGCCCGCCTATTCCAAGCAGGACGGCGTTGACTACGTTCCGATGAAAGAATGGAAAAACAGTCTGATCAACCTGCTGAACATCGCCGGCACCGGCCCCATCATCGGGCCAATTCAGGGCATTTTGTTCGGGCCCATCGCGTTTTTGACCATCCCCATTGGCAACGTCATCGGCGGCGCTATGCACGATTACTTTTCCGGCATGATCTGCCTGCGCGACGGCGGAAGCCAGATGCCCGACATGATCCGCAAGTACAGCAACAAGGGAATTTACGGCATCTATCAGGTCTTTGTCAGCGTGCTTTTGCTGCTGGTGGGCGCGGTGTTCATCTATACCCCCGGAGACATCGCCGCTAAGCAGGTTTTCGGCTTTGACGGCGCTGCAACCTCCGTTTCCACCTGGGTTATCTACGGTGTCATCTTTGCCTATTACCTGGTCGCCACCGTCTTCCCCATCGACAAGATTATCGGCAAGATCTATCCCGTTTTTGGTGCCATCTTGCTGTTCTCCGCGGTGGGCGTGTTTATTGGCCTGTTTGTAAAGGGTTATCCCCTGATGAACGTGTGGGACGACTGGAACGGCGGCTTGATTGCCTACGGCGACTATTTTGGTGAGAACCACTTTATCCCCATCTTCTTCATCACCGTGGCCTGCGGCATCCTCTCTGGCTTCCATTCCACCCAGACGGCCATCATTTCCCGCACAGTGAAGAGCGAGAAGCAGGGCCGCATGACCTTCTACAACATGATGATCCTCGAGGGCTTCATCGCCATGGTTTGGGCTGCGGGCGCTATGGGCGTCTATAATCTGGGGCTGCAGGAGGCCAATCCCTCTCTGGCTACCGATACCATCGGCATTGTATGCAGAAACGTGCTGGGTAACGCCGGCGGCTTGATCGCTCTGCTGGGCGTCATCGTTCTGCCCATCACCTCCGGCGATACGGCCCTGCGGGCTCTGCGCCTGACCATTGCGGATTCTTTCCATCTGGATCAGAGTTCCAACGGCAAGCGCCTGTCACTGGCTGGCATCATCTTTGCGCTGGTTGCTGTGATTCTGGTGTTCGCCAAATCGAATCCCACCGGTTTCAGCACCCTGTGGCGTTACTTCGCATGGTCCAACCAGACGCTATCCCTGTTCGCCTTCTTGGCCATTACCATCTGGATGTTTGAAAACGGCAAGGCCAAATTCGCCTGGGTTCCGTTGATCCCCGGCGCATTCTATGCCTTTGTTACCGTCACATACATCATGAACGCCAAGATCGGTTTCCATATTCCGTGGACCGGCGCCTACATCATCGGTCTCTGCGCTGCTGTGGCCTACGTGGCTGCGATCCTCTGGTACGGACGTCGCAGAGTGGCTAACAGGACCCTGAATGCAAAGCAATAAGATTACGCTCCTCTAACCTTTTTGATTTGCCGCAGCAGGATGCGGTGAGTCCATACAGAAAGCAGGGCCGCGGCGAAAGCTGTGGTCCTGCTTTCTCGTACGGCAAAATAGGCGGAAATTTTTCGTAAGAATGCCTATCCGTGGTGTAAAGCTTTGGAAGTACTGCGTATTGAAATTTTCTCCCAGTAACCGTATAATTACGTAAAGGACAAACAAGCGCAGCTTTGTGCCCACATCAAGTACATATTTTACTTTCGGCGAATTTTTGACGGGACCCGTTTTGCGTGCGCGCAGAACGGAAGAGGCGCGCCGGTATTTCCCATGCCCGTCGTTGGTCCCAAAATAATTGTACAGGAGGGAAACATCATGCTGACTTTGGAAATGATTCTGGATGCTCAGGCCGCGCTGAAGGGCGTAGCCCGGGTGACGCCGCTGAATCCCGCGAAAAAGCTGGGAAAAAACGTATACATCAAGTCTGAAAATCTTCAGCTTACCGGTGCGTTCAAGCTGAGGGGCGCGTACAATAAAATCCGCTCCTTGACCCCGGAGGAGCGGGGGCGCGGCGTCATCGCCTGCTCCGCCGGGAACCATGCTCAGGGGATTGCCCTGTCTGCCACGAAACTTGGCATCAAGTCCATTATCTGCATGCCCGCCGGTGCTCCCATCAGTAAGGTAGAGGCCACCCGGAACTATGGCGCGGAGGTGGTTCTGGTTCCCGGCGTATATGACGACGCGGCGGCGGAGGCTGCCCGGCTCACGGAGGAGAAGGGTTATACCTTTGCCCATCCCTTCAACGACGAGCTGGTGATGGCCGGACAGGGAACCATCGGTCTGGAAATTCTGGAACAGCTGCCGGAGGTGGAGCAGGTGGTGATCCCCATCGGCGGCGGCGGCCTGATCGGCGGTGTGGCCTGCGCCATTAAAAGCCTGAAGCCCGATTGCCGGGTGGTGGGTGTTCAGGCGTCCGGCGCGGCCAGCATGTATATTTCTCAAAAGCAGGGACACCCGGTGGAGCTGCCCGGCGTTTCCACCATTGCCGACGGCATCGCCGTGAAAAGGCCGGGGAATCTTACCTTTGAGCTATGCGCAAAATATGTAGACGAAATCGTCACCGTGAAGGACGATGAGATTGCCACCGCGATTTTGGCGCTGATGGAGGATCAGAAGACTGTGGCCGAGGGCGCGGGAGCCACGCCGGTGGCCGCCGTCATGTTCGGCAAGGTAGACGTGACCGACAAGAAGACCGTGTGTCTTGTCTCCGGAGGAAATGTGGATGTGACCACGCTGTCCCGCATTATCACGAAGGGCTTGTCCAAATCGGGCCGCATCGCCGAGTTCTCCGCAAAAATCGCGGATAAGCCGGGCAGCCTGTTGGGACTTCTTCAGATCGTGGCCAACACCGGGGCTAACATTCTCAGCGTCAGCCATGCGCGGGAGGATAAACACTCCGATGTGGGGGCGTGTATCGTGTCCATGGTGCTGGAGACCCGGAACCCCCAGCATGTGGACGATATTGAACGGGAATTGAGCTCAAACGGCTATGAGCTGCTGTTCAAGTAGATCGGATAAAAAAACTCGCACCGATGATACCCAGGAGTGGGGGACACGATTTGTGATACCCCCACTTCTGGGTCACTGAGCGTTTCAGGGGTCCCATCGAAAGAACTCTCCCTTGACGGAAGGACAAGCATCTGGGAGAGGTAACGCAACTGCTTTGGAAAAATCTAAAATGGTTTTTCTGCGAACCTCTGCGAAATTATTCCTGTGCATGCGACTGAGAACAGCCCATTTGCCTATCTTGTGTTTTTTCCTGCAATGTGCTACGATGATATAGTATTAGCACACAACCCGATCCACTGCCAGCTTGAATCAGGGGATGGTGAAATGGAATATTCGAATATGCTGGAATCCTGCGTTTTTGATCTTTTGTGCAACGCGTCCGAGAAGCCGTACCTGTTTATGGCTGATCTGAAACGCGGCTGTTCCAGATGGTCCCCCGCCGCAGTGAGTTACTTCGGTCTTCCGGGCGAGTACATTGAGAATATGGTGCAGGTCTGGACTTCCTATGTTCATCCGGACGACCGTCGATTCTTTTTGAAGGACATCGGAAGAGTCCTGACCGGCGAATCCAAGCGATTCGACTGCGAATACCGCGCCCGCAACGCCGGCGGAGAATATGTATGGGTCAACTGCAAGGGAACCGCCGAAAGCAATCCGGACGGTTCCCCCGGCCTGTTCGTCGGGATGATGACCGATCTGGGCGGTGTCTCTGTATTCGACCCCGTTTCCGGGCTGCTCAGCGCTTCTGAATTTCAAAGGTGCCTGCACAAGGAACTTTCTCTCGGGCGACGGGGCGTTCTGCTTTTGTTCGGCATTGACGACTTCAAGCGGATCAACGATATGTATGGCTTCGTTTTCGGAGATCAGTTGCTGTGTGCGCTGGGACAGCAGATGCATAAGCTTCAGGGCTACACGTTCTATCGGATGGACGGGGACAAGTTTGCCTGCGTTGTTTCGGGAGACGAGGGAAAAGAGGCTGCTAGGATTTTTTCCAGAGTCCGAGATATTGCCCATGCTCTCCCCCTCACTGACAAAACGGCGTTTGGAATTTCCATTTCCTGCGGTGCGGTGCTCTATCCGACTTGCGGGAAAAAGGTTGAGGCCCTGCGCGCAAAAGCGGAATATGCGCTGGAACAGGCAAAAAGGAACGGACACGACAGCATGGCCGATTATTCGGAAAATCTCCATCGAAAAGCAATGGATCTTTTTCGTTTGCAGGAAGCCCTTTATAAAGCAATTTACAACGATTTCGAGGGATTTTCACTGCATTATCAGCCGCTGATCTGCGAGTCGGATGGAACCGTCTTCGGGGCTGAGGCACTGCTGCGCTTTTCTGCCCCGAATCTGCCGCATGTCACTCCGGCGGACTTTATCCCCGTGCTGGAGGATAGCGGCTCCATCAATGAGGTTGGCGCTTGGGTCATACGAACCGCGCTGCGCCAGGCCGCCGAATGGAGAAAGCTGCTTCCCGGCTTTACCGTCTCCGTCAATGTTTCTTATCTGCAAATGCGGCGGCCCGGGTTTCGGGACATGGTGCTTCGGGAACTGGAGCGGAGCGGTGTGCCTGCCGATGGATTGATTCTGGAGCTTACGGAAAGCTGCCGGGCAACCGCGTATGATCAATTGCAGGCTGACTTCCAATTTTTTGCGGAACACAGGATCAAGCTGGCGCTGGATGATTTCGGCACCGGGTACGCCTCCATTGCCATGCTGCGGGAGCTGGCACCGCCGTGGATCAAGATTGATCATACCTTCGTCGCCTCTATCAAAGATAGCAGTCTGGATCAGGCCATTATCGAGTACATTTTTCAGCTGTGCGACCGGGCCGGAATTCAAGTCTGCGTTGAGGGAATCGAAACAGTCGATATCCGCAGGACCGTCTGCCGATACCACCCGGAGCTGCTTCAGGGCTACTACTTTTCAAAACCCATGCCGACCGCCGAGTTTGAGACCTGTTACATCTCCCGGAGCTGATGGGAAATAATTCTCTCCGGGTTCTTCCGGAGTACCAGAATCGCGGCAGCGCCAGTCAAATAAAAGCCCAGCAAAAGCCGACGCATGCGTCGTCCTTTGCTGGGCTTTTCTGTTTGTCCGAGATATATTATAAGGTGGAATCCAGTCAATTGCGGGAATTTAATGGAGGCGCTGAAGCTGTTTATCGATTGGACCGCCGCCAGATCTTTTGCTGCTCGGCGGCGGCAATCAGGTCCTCCCGGAAATCCGGGTGAGCGATGGAAACCAGCATTTGCGCCCGTTCCCAGGTGGAGCGTCCCGCCAGATTCACCGCGCCGTACTCCGTGACGATGTAGTAGGCCTGACTGCGGGGGTCGGTGACGATGTCCCCGCCGAAGTGGGGCAGAATGCGGGAATGGCGGACACCGGCCTTGTCCATGTATGACGAAGTCATGCAGATGAACGCCTTGCCGCCGCGGGACATCGCCGCGCCGGTGAGATAATCCAGCTGGCCGCCGGTGCCGCTGATTTGTCGGAGTCCCACGCTTTCAGCGCAGACCTGCCCGTAGAGGTCCACAGAGATGCAGCTGTTGATGGAGATCATGTCGTCCATCCGCGCGATGGTCTCCGGCGCGTTGACGTATTCCAGCGGAGCCACCACCACGCCGGGGTTCTCGTTTACCCAGTCATACAGGGACTGAGAGCCGAACACGATACCGGCCATGCCCTTGTTGCGGTGGATGGCGCAGCGGGTATTAGTAAGCTTGCCGGCGCGAAACAGCTCGTAGTAAGCGTCGCCGCACAGCTCCGTGTGCATTCCCAAATCCTTCAGATCAGACTGAGCCAGCAGCGAGCCCACCACGTTGGGCATTCCCCCAATGCCCAATTGCAGCGTGGCGCCGGAGGGGATCTGCGGCACGATCAGCTCCGCGATCTTTACATCCTCCTCCGTGGGTTTGGCGATGGGGAACTGGAGCAGGGGAGCGTGTTCGCCCTCCACCACACAGTCCACCTCCGAAATGTGGATGGACTCGTCGAATCCGCCGTAGATGCGGGGCAGATGCTCATTGACCTCCAAAATGACGAGATCCGCCTTTTCGAGAATTCCCCGCGCCACGCCCGTGGCGCAGGAGAGGTTGAAGTACCCATGCTTATCCATGGGCGGCACGCTCATCATGGCCACATTTACCGTCAGAAAGTGACGGTAATAGGAAACTACGTTCCGGAAGATCATGGGAATATAGTTGCACAGTCCTTTGTCGCAGAGTTTGCGCTCGTAAGCGGAGCAGTGCCATGTGTTGTAGAAAAAGTGCTCCCGGGAGGGGTCGCATTCCGCCACTTGAATGGGAGAGAAAATCAAATTTCCCCGAATTTTTACATCCGTCAGCTCGTCTCTGCGCGCGGCCAGCGCTGCGTCCAGCAGGATGGGAAAACACATAGTGGTGGTATAGTCCACCCAGTCGCCGGACCTGACGGCTTGAACCGCCTCCGCCGGTGTGCGCAGTTTTGCCTGATATTCCTCATAAATGTCCATGTCAGTTACCTTCCTTTCCTGCGGCGGCCAGTCCGGAACGGAAGGCCTTTGATTTGTGTACTATCATATCGCCTTTGGCCGGGAAAAGTCAAGAAGGGCCTTGTGTTGTTGAAATGAGGTGCGGAGAAATCACCCCGCCTGAGTTCGGACCAAAAGGCAAAAACCACCGCCTGGGCGGCGGTTTATTTGTAGTACGCTACCAGAAGATCCACGACCATCCCATAGCTTTTCATTCCGTTTTCGTCGCCATAGCTTTTCAGAAGACGGTCATAGACCTTGTTGGAGACCTTTTTGACAGTGGAGTTGCGGAACTGCGCCCAGTATGCGTTGTTGTTCTGAAGATCCGCCCGGACGTTTTCGGGAAGACCGTCATAAATCTCCTGCCAGCGGTCGCGGTCCGCGCTGTACAGCGCGTTTCCCAAGTATACGTAGCCAAGGAGCCAGCCGGAATAGGCGTAATCCGACAAATTGCACGTGGTGGAGGCCAGGACGGCAATGAAGTTGCACTCCTGCTCCGAGGCGATGCCCCGCTGGTGAGCCAGCTCGTGGGCGATGGTGGATGGCAGAAAGACGGCGGGGCTGTCCACATTGACGTTGCTCTCGCCGGTCAGTGGGCAGTAGACCCCGGTGAAATCCAACAGGCTCATCACGCGGGAGAAGTGGACGGCTTTTGGCGGTTGATCGTCAAAAGCAAGAAAAGGAAACCGCTGTGAAACCGCACCGTAAACCTGAGTGCTCTGCGTCAGAATGTCCGCCCGAGAGACGGCGAAAAGGCCATTTTTGTCCCGCGCCACCTGGCCTTCCGTCTCCGCCAGCCGGTCCGCGAAGTACTGCGTCACAGAAGTCAGATCGCTGAGTGTCACGTCCTCTGCGTAAATTCCGGACCGGGCCTGAAATCCGTCGGCCTCGTATTGGACACCCCAGAGCCAGCAGAAAGCGCCCCAAATGGTCAGCCCGGTACACACCGCGCCGAGAAGGATGCTGTAAATCCGGCGGCTTCTTTGTTTCCCCGCCCGAATGACAGCGACAATCCCAACCATCAGGTACGCCGCGATAAACACCAACAGCGCAATGCACAGAACCTCCATCACGGAAAAGCGCACGCGATAGCTGAGAGTCCCCAATGCCCGACGAAAGGGATTGGAGACGCGCTGCGTCAGCGCGGTCATCCAGACCCCGTTTTTTTGGACGGCGAGAAAAACTCCCAGAATCGCCAGCTCCGCCAGCAGCCAGATATGAAGTTTCCTGTGCCTCAGAAAAAACACGTTCATATTTTCACTCCGCCGCCAGAAGCTGGCGGGTGTAGTCCTGCTGCGGGTGGTTAAAAATCTCCTCCACCGTCCCCTGCTCCACAATCCGGCCGGATTTCATCACCAATACCCGATGGCACAGCTGATAGACGACGTTCAAGTCGTGAGAGATGAAAAGGTAGCTGAGCCCAAGCTCCTGATTCAGCTTTTTGAGGAGCTCCAGAATCTGCGCCTGAATCGTCACATCCAGAGCGGAAACCGGCTCGTCGGCCACCAGAAATTTTGGCCGCTGGATCAGGGCCGCGGCAATGGAGACCCGCTGACGCTGCCCGCCGGAGAGCTCCGCGGGTTTTGCGTCCAGCACCTCCTCCGGCAGCTCCACCCGATCCAGAATGTCCCGTACCCGGCGCTTCCGTTCCGGACCGTCATATTTGCCGAAAATCCGCAGCGGCTCCTCCAGAATCCACGATACGGGGTAGGCGGGGTTCAGCGAACTGTAAGGGTCCTGAAAGATCATCTGGGGCCGTTTGGTGTGGTGGACAATCTCGCCGGAATCGGGTTTAATCATGCCCAGAATCGCCTTTGCAAGTGTGGATTTTCCCGTCCCGGATTCTCCCACCAGACCGAGAATTTCCCCTTCACGGACGTCGAAGGTCACGTCCCGCAGAACCTCCTGCCGGACGGTCTTTCCAAGCAGTCCGCCTCCCACCCGGTAACCGCAGGTGAGATGGCGGACGGACAAGGCCAGTTCATCGGTCATAACACGGCCCCCTTCTGTCAAAATGCGCGTCTTCTAAAATACAAAACGCAATATTATTAAAAAATATCGCGAAATGTAATCAAAAATTTTCCCTCTTACGGGTGGGAATGGCGGCGACCAGCTTTTTTGTATAAGGATGCTGCGGGTTGGCGTAAACCTCCTCCGTCGCTCCGGTCTCCACGATGACGCCGGTCTGCATCACTGCCACGCGGGAGCTGAGCTTGCGGACCACGTTCAGATTATGGGAGATGAACAGCATGGACATGCCGTATTCCCGGTTCAGCTTTTTTAAAAGCTCCAGGATCTGGGCCTGAATCGTCACATCCAGCGCGGTGGTGGGCTCGTCCAGCAGCAGAAGTTTCGGATGTGTCACCGCGGCGGCGGCGATCATAGCCCGCTGGAGCATTCCGCCGGACAGCTCATGGGGGTACTTGTCATAGAGCGTTTCCGGGTTCGGCAGCTCCACCGCCGTCATGGCGGCGAGGGCGCGGGCGCGGCGCTCCGCTTTCGTCAGGTCGGTGTGGAGGTACAGACACTCCTCCACTTGCTTCCCCACCTTCATCAGCGGGTCCAGGCTGGACTGGGGCTCCTGAAAAACCACGCCGATCTCCCGGCCTTGGATTTTCCGCAGGGCGGAGCGGTCCGCGTGAAGCAGGTCCGCGCCGTCCAGCAAAACGTCCCCGGAATAATCGCACTGCTTCCGGGGCAGAAGGCCTGCCACCGACATGGCGGTGACGGATTTACCGGAGCCGGATTCGCCCACAAGGCCCAGAATCTCCCCATCGGCAATGGAGAGGGAGACGCCAGCCACCGCCTCGCGGTGGCGGCTGTGGAATTTCACATGGAGGTCGCGGATCTCAAGCATTTCGCTCCCCCTTTCCGCCTTGAAGTCCCTCTCCGATCAGGCCCACTCCGAAAATCAGTCCCACAATCACTCCGCCGGTGCAAAGGGCGTACCACGGGGCGGAGGCCATCATCCCCTGTGCTTCGGATAAAAGCGCCCCCAGAGAGGCATCGGGCGGCTGACCGCAAAGGCCCAAAAAGCTCATAGACGCCTCCGCCAGCACCGCATTGTTAAAGCCGATGGTGGCGGCGGGCAGAAGGACGTGGAGCGTGTTGGGCAAAATATGGACAAAGAGAATGCGGGCGGGCGTTGCCCCCATGAGCCGGGCGCTTTGAACGAAGTTCGCGTCCCGCAGGGAGCTGAATGCCGTCCGGGCGATGCGGGCGAAGCTGGGAATGAACACGATACCCAGAACCAGCAGAACCTGGTACTTCCCAGAGCCAAAAACAGTGATGCACACCAGCGCCAGAAGAATGCTGGGAAAGGCGGTGATGGTGTCGTTGAAACGCATGAGCAGCTCGTCCACCGCGCCGCCGAAATAACCGGTGAGAGCACCTATTAAGGTACCGCATACCGCACCGATGACCACCGTGCCAACGGCTACCAGAGCCGTGGCGCCAGCTCCCTTGAGAACGCGGCTGAAGATATCCCGGCCGAAGTTGTCCGTTCCAAAAAGGTGAGCGAAGGACGGCCCGTCCAGTTTTGGCCCCGTCATCATGGCGGTGGGGTCATAAGGCGTCCACACCGCGCCCAGCAGGATCAAGGCCAGCAAGATGCCGGTGATGATGCAGCCCGCAAGGAAACAACCGTTTCGATGGTCCAGCACGGCCTTTTTGAGAGTCTTCATGTCCGCGCACCTCCAAGTCTTGGGTCAATGCGACGGTTCACAAGGTCCGCGACGGTGTTTGCCAGAACCACCCAGAACGCCAGTACGACCACGATGGCCTGTACCGTGGGATAATCCCGGCTTCCAATCGACGTCAGCAGCAGCCGACCAAGTCCGGGCAGGTTGAATACCTGCTCCACCACGATGCTGGCCGCCACAATCTCGGCCATGGTTTGGGCCAGAAAGGTCACCACAGGCACCAGCGAGTTTTTCAGCACATGGCGGTACAAAACCCCGGGGCGGTCATTGCCCCGGGCGATGGCGGTGCGGACATAGTCCTTGTCCATCTCCGTCAGCACGGTGCTGCGGAGCATCCGCACGGTTTGGGCGATGCGGGGTATGGCAATGGCGGCGGCGGGGAACAACAGGTACCAGAGGGAGCCGCCCACATTTACGGCAAAGCCGGGATACGCGCCGTGGCGAAACCAGTGAAGTGAGATACTAAACAGCCACGTCAGCAGGATGCCGGTAAAAAAGGGGGGCAGAGCCATAAGAAATTGATTAACCACCGTATGGACCGCGCTCCGGACCCCGCCGCCGTACCGGACGGAGCGAAGCCCCAGCGGCAGAGCAAGCAGCACCGTCAGCGCGAAGGTCATCAGACTCAGCACCAGCGTCACCGGCAAGCGGGCAGCCAGCAGATCTACAACCGACCCGCCGGAGTAGGACTCCCCCAAGTTGCCGGTGACAAATCCATAAAGCCAGCTGCCGTATTGGACAAGGAAGGGACGGTCAAGCCCCATCTCGTGTTGCAGCGCCGCCACCTTTTCCGGCGTGGCCTCGGTCCCCAGCAGGTTGGTGGCGGGGTCCCCCGCCACCAGCTGAAACGCCGCAAAGGCCAAAAAGGAGACGGCGACCATGGTCAACAGCAGCATAAAAAACTTTTTAACTGCGTATTTCACGGTCGTCGCCTCCTTTCTATATCTAGGCGTTTGAAATTCGAGTCTGTTTATTCGGCCTTCACGCCAGACAGGTCCATCACGTAAATGGGATAGAACTGATAGCCGGTGAGGCCGCTGCGGATGGCAACCAAGTCGCCCAGATCCTGAAGATACACGTTGGCGGCGTTCTCCGTCAAGTTTTTCTCCATCTGCTTGTAGAGGTCCACCTGCGCCGTATCGTCACCGGAGGCAGTGACCAGCTGGGTCTTCTGAAACAGGGCGTCATAGTCCGCGTTGCTGTAGTTGGTAAAGTTTTTACCGTAGGTGGAGGTAAACCGCTCCAGCATAGCCCGGGCAGTCATGCTGCTGGCATCCACGCCCACTACCGTGGACTGATAATCCCGGTCGGTATAGACCCGGCTGACCCAGGTGTTCCAGTCCACCGGTTCGATCTGCACATTGATGCCGATGGCCTTCAACTGTTCCACCAGCACCTGAGCGGTGTCAACGTGGGGCTGGTAGTTGGAAGGAACGGTGATGCTTAGGTCAAAGCCGTTGGGATATCCGGCCTCCGCCAGAAGGGATTTGGCCTTTTGGATATCCTGGGTATAATAGTTGGTGAGGGAGTCGTCAAAATATTTGGTGAAGGCGGGGTACATGCTGGACCCCAGGGCGGTGCCGGTACCGTCGGTGGCGAGGTCGATGACCTGCTGCTTGTCCACGGCGTAGCACAGTGCCTGCCGCACCCGCACATCGTCCAGAGGCTTCACCGCGTTGTTCAGGTACAGCGCCTGCACGAGATTCATCGTACCTTTGAGAATCTTAAAGCCGTCTTTCAGCTGCGCGGCCTGCGTGGTGGTGAGATGGGCGCACAGGTCGATGGCCCCGCTCTGAAGAGCCAGCACCATCGCGTCTCCGCTTTCAAAAATCTTAAAGGTCACGGTCTTCAGCTCCGGCTTTTCACCCCAGTAGTCGTCAAATCGCTCCAAAACAATGGAATCCCCATTGGTGCGGGAGACGAATTTGAAGGGGCCGGTGCCGATGGGCGCCGTTGCCTGCTGGTCGTAGTTTGCGGGAAGAATCGCGGTGGTGAGGGACGCCAGAAATTCGCTGTCCGGCGCGCTGAGGGTAATGACCACCGTTTTCTCGTCCGGTGCCTTCACCGACTGAATATTAGAAAACGCCTCCACCAAAGGGGTTTTACCCTCACTGGTGTCGGCGCAGCGTTCGATGGACCAGACCACATCGTTCGCTGTCACCGCCGCGCCGTTGTGGAACTTCACGCCCTCACGCAGAGTGAAGGTGTAAACCGTTCCGTCGGCGGATACCTCGTGGTGGCTGGCGACCGCGTCGATCAGATCTCCGCTAGGAGTGGGCTTTACCAGCCCCTCAAATACGTTGAACATGACTTCTCTGGTCCCTGCCGATACCGTAAGGTGTGGGTCAAGGCTTTCGTCTAAATCCTGTGCGATGCCCACGGTGATGGAATCTGCCGTGGACCCCGGGCTCGCGCTGCCCGCGTTGCTTTGTGCTCCCGCCGCGCCGCTCTCCTCGCTGCCGCCTCCACAACCGGAGAGTGCGGCGCACAGGAGTGTCGCCAGAAGCCCTGCCAAAATACGTTTTTTCATGTTTTCTCCTTCCCCTGGCCGCCCGGTGGGTCGACTGGGTTTGAAAAATATTTGGCTCCTATTCAGTTTTGTCCCAAAAAGGGGCCTTACGGGTTTGTCATAAAAATAACGCTCCCGCAAGGCCGTATTGTACACGATATTTGCCCTGATTGCAAGGGGATTTTACAGTTTCCCAGAATCTTTCGGCATTTTTTCTTCCGGCGTCGGCGTTTTGCCCTGATAAGCGGAGACCGATGTGGGCATACCCCGTTTTTTTAGCCGACAGTTTACGCAGAAGTCCACAAAGGTATTGAAGCAGGCGAACACCGGCACGGCAAAAAACATTCCCGGTACGCCGAAGAAGCTGCCGCCCACCAAAATCGCAATGATGACCCAGAGACTGGAAAGTCCTGTCCGGTCTCCCAAAATCTTGGGGCCGATGATGTTGCCGTCCACCTGCTGGAGGGCCAAAATGAAGATGAGAAAGTACAGCGCCTTGATGGGAGAGTCCAGCAGGATCAGAAACAGGCTGGGGATGGCGCCCAGAAACGGGCCGAAGAAGGGGATAATATTGGTGACACCGACGATGACCGACACCAACGGCGCATAGGGAAAGTTGAAGATGCTGGAAAAAATAAAGCAAATAATTCCGATGATAAGGGAGTCCAGCAGCTTTCCCCGGACAAATCCGCTGAAGATGCGGTCCGCCGTACCCACGGCCCGAAAGATCCAGGTGGCATGAAAGGAGCGGAACAATCCGCATACCAGCTTGCGGCAGTGAGCCGCGCAGCGCTCCTTCGTATCCAGCAGGTAAATGGAGACGATGATGCCAATCAACAGGTTTTTAAAAAAGTTCAACGCAGACACGACGCCGCCGCCCAGAGCGGACATCAGTTGCTGCGCCTGAGGCAGAACCTGATTGGTAATCAGGCTGGACAGATCCTTGTAATAGGCGCTCAACTGATTCATTACCCAGCCTTCAAGAGACGGATTTTGCTCCAAAAGCCCAGTGATCCAGGTGTTAATCGTATTGTAGTAGGTCTCCATATTGCTGAACAGACGCAGGACACTCTTGTACACTTGCGGCAGCAGAAAGCTCAACAACAGATAGGCAAAACCGGCAATGACGATCCACGTCAGCACCAGACTCGCCGCCCGAACTCCGGCGGAACGGAAGCGTCCGCCGCCCTTGGCGGCGGCCATCTGATGGGGAGAAATAAGCTGGTCGAAAAAGTCCACCATGGGGGCCAGCAGGTAGGCGATCATAGCTCCGTAGAGAATAGGTTTCAAAGCCTCGAACAGGCGGAGAACCAGTACCACCGCGTCCCGCTGACCGAAGAGCACATCGTAAAACAGAAGGATCGCCGCCGCGGTCAAAAACACGGTGACGCCCACTTTCCAGTATCTGCTCTGCCGCACGTGCCTCGCCTCCTTCAAATTTTCCGCGCTTTACGCGGCACTTTCTGATATTGTAACACGGAGGGAAAGAGAATTGCAATACCGCGCTGGACGTGTTATACTATTGCACACAACTGAAATGCAGTCGGTTTTAGATCATTTACAGATTCTTTACGGCTGTATGAGCAGGAGGCATCGCAATGAAAGATAAAAAACTGCTTCTGATCGTGAATCCACGCTCGGGAAAAACTCAGTCTGGAGGACCGCTGTTTGACGCGATGGGCGTATTCTCGGACGCGGGATATCTGATTAAGCTTCACAATACTGCCGGTCCTGGCGACGCCACGGAAACTGCCGCGGCAGAGGGATCAAAATATGACACGGTGGTCTGCGTGGGCGGGGATGGCACACTGAACGAGACCATCTCCGGACTGATGCAGCTGGAAAAGCCGCCGCTGCTGGGCTATCTGCCCCGGGGCAGCACCAATGACTTTGCCGCCAGCCTCCATATCTCCGCAAATCCTGTCCGGGCGGCGCAGACCGCCATGGCCGGCGAACTGCAGAAGCTGGACATTGGAAAGTGGAACCAGCGATATTTTGTGTACGTGGCCTCCTTTGGGGCCTTTGTGCGCAGCTCCTACGCCGCGTCCCAGGCCGCAAAAAACGCGCTGGGGCACTTTGCCTATATTCTGGAAGGCATGAAGGACCTGAATACCCTGCGCCCCTACCGGATCCGGCTGACCGCCGACGGGGAGACGCTGGACGGGGAATACCTGTTCGGAGCGGTGTGCAACTCCACCTCCATCGGCGGACTGATGAAGCTGGACCCGGAACGGGTGGTGCTGGATGATGGAAAGTTTGAAATGCTGCTGATCCCCAACCCAAAGACGCCCATCGACCTGAATAACCTCATTCTCGCCCTGCTGAATCAGGAGTATGATCAGGGCGGGCTGGTATTTCGCCATGTGTCCTCCGTCCATGTGGAAACGGAGGAGGAGCTGCCCTGGTCCCTTGATGGGGAGTATGCCCCCGCCGTGCCGTCGGTAGACATTGAAAATCAGCGGCAGGCCCTTTCCTTTTTGCTGGGATGAACAGGGAAACGCTGAAAACCCTGTGGCGGGACCGCGTGCCGGGACTGCTGGGGCGGAAACTTGAGTATGCGGTGCTGTGTCCCTTTGTGGAGAAGGAGGACGGGCTGCACCTCCTCTTTGAAGTCCGATCCGCGTCGTTGCGCCGTCAGGGCGGCCAGGTCTGCTTTCCCGGCGGCCGAATGGAGCCGGGGGAGACGGCGGAGCAATGCGCCCTGCGGGAGATGGAGGAGGAACTTCATGTCCCTACGGACCATATTCAATTGCTGGGACGGGCGGACTATCTCTGTCAGCCGGGGAAATTTTCTCTTCAGCCGGTGCCGGGACTGGTGGACGATGAGGGGTTTCGCGCCCTGCGGCCCTCTTTGGCGGAGGTGAGCGAGTTTTTTACCGTGCCGCTGAAATTTTTTCAGAACCATCCGCCGGAGATTCACGTCTATACGCTGGAACCCAGTGTTCCGCTGGACTTTCCCTATGACGCGGTGGGGGTTCCGCCCTCCTATCCCTGGGAGGCGGGCGAGATGGAGGTCCCCATCTGGCGCTGGGAGGGCCACGCCGTCTGGGGGCTCACAGGGCGCATCGTGAAAAACCTGCTTGAGACCATGGAGGGAGCCTTACCGGATAAAAATGGATAGAAATGTGCCCGCTGTCCTTTTGGACGGCGGGCGCATTGGTCTTTGTCAAATACTTCCCGAATAAGCGTCGGAACGAGCGCCGCCGCGCTTATTTTGCTTCGATCCGCGCCTTTAGTTCCTGGCACGCAACGCGGAAGCTCTCCTCCTCCATCGGATAGACGGGCAGAGCTTCCGGCAGGGCTTCCCCGCGGCGGCTGTAAATCGCGGCGATCACCTTGCGCATCAGGGGTGGGTTTTTTACCAGAATGGGTCCGGTCAGCTCCGAGGCGAACACGTTGTTTTTCCGGAAACCCTCCGGCCCACGCTCCTGCTCGTTGCCGAAGCCCATGTAAAGTTCCGTCAGCAGCGGCGTCACAACGCCGGAGATCAGCGTACAGGAGTTCATAAAGCCGACGATGGGGGACTGATAGAGGTCCGTGTGCCCGTATACATCGCCCACGAACCGCTTTTTGCCCTGTGTGCAGCTAAAATTGCCGACACGGACGCCCATGAAATACGTACCCGCCGCATCCGTAATAGACTGCCCCAGCAGCTGCATCGCCGTGCCGCAGAAGAGCATGGCAACACCCTCGTCGGCAGCGTCCCGGATATCTTTTCCAAAACGGGAGAAATCCTCCAGGGCAGCCTTCTGACTGCGCTCTGTCCCAGCGCCCATGAAAATGAAGTCCGCATTTTCAAAGCTCACCTGCTCGCCGGGACGGATCTCCTCCACCGTTACGGTGTTGCCCAGGTCCTCCAGATGGCGTCGCAAAAGAGCCACGTTGCCCCAGCTGCCGTACAGGCTCATAAGGTCTGGATAAAAATGCAGAAAACGAAGATCCATCTCACACCGCCTCCTTTTCCACCTGCGAGAGCAGCTTGTCCCGGTCGGAGAAGCAGGTGAGGACGTAGACGTCCTCCGCCCCGCCGGCCTTCAGGGAATTGCACGCTTCCGTGATATCGGGATGCAGCTCAATTTTTTCCTGAGGCACATCGGTAAAGGAGAAGCGGACGGCAAGATCGCTGGCATACTGCCCGCAAAGCAGGACCTTTTGCACATGTTCGCTGTTCAGCTGGCCAAAGTCGATGTCCCACAGCCAGCTGGTCTCGCTGGTGTAATACTTGCGGCTGACGGCGTCCACGATGATGACCACCGTGCAGGGGTCCTCCGTGGAGCGGACATAGCGCAGGTTCGTGTCATAGGCGATGGAGTTCTCGTGCTTGCTGGTCAGCAGCATCCCGTGGTGCGCTCCCAGGAGGAACCGAACCATGCGCCCGTTTTTCAGAATATAGTTGTTGACCACCTTTCCGATCTGCTCCGCGCCAACGCCGCATTCCCGGCACACGGCATAAGCTGCCAGAATGTTATAGACATTGTAGATGCTGCGGAAGGCCAGATGGATGGTGAGATCTTCGTCGATGGTCAGCACGCCTGTCTCCAAATCCAGAGCGGTGGCGGTATAGTCCACACGGACCGGTTTTGCAAACTCACAGGAGGGGCAGTGGTAGCTGCCGATGTGGTTAAAGTGGTAATAGCGGTATTCCATGGGGGATTTGCAGACGGGACAGTAGGCCCCGTCGCGGTAAGCGCCGGAGGGTTCCTCCGTGGAGATGGAGCAGCGGTCCAGCCCGAACCACCTCACATTGTCCCGATCCAGCGCAAAGCTGGCGGAAAGGGGGTCGTCGGCGTTGAGGATGAGCCGGGTCTCCGGGAACATGGCGGGCTTGAGCGCGTCAAAAACCCACTCGGGGTGTCCGTTCCGGGTCAGCTGGTCCCGGTACAGGTTGGTGACCACAAAGTGAGTGGGATGGAAAAACTGAAAGCTGTGGGCGGCGTACCGCTCGTCGGATTCGATCAGCAGCACGTCGGCCTTCATGACGCCGCCAAAGGTGGAGTGGGTCAGCACCGTGGTGGTCACGCCCTCAATCTGGTTGGAGCCCTCCTCGTTGTAGACCACATTTTTCCCCTCTGCCCGCAAAATGGCGGCGATCATTTCCACGGTAGAGGTCTTGCCATTGGAGCCGGTGACGGCAATGATGTAGCGGGGCAGTGTGATCTGCCGTAGAATGTCCGGGCAGATCTTCAGCGCGTACTGGCCGGGCAGCGAGCTGCCGCGCCCTACCAGCTTTCCGACAAAGCGGCCCAGCTTGCACACCAGAATGGCAAGAAATTTCATCATGTGTCAGCGCCCTCTTCCTTTTCTGAAAAGTCGCGGAACTCGGCCACGGCGCGGACAGGCGCGCCGTCGGCATCCAAAAATTTCATGGGCAGAGCAAAGAACATCATATCTTTCCGCCCCACGACCTTTTTCAGACACAGACTCTCCACGATCACAAGCCCGCCGCCCAGCAGCGTCTTGTGGGCCTTCCGGTCCGGGTCTATCAGAGTGTCCACGCTCAGCGCGTCGGTGCCCACGCCCTTGAGCCCGCAGGAGACCAGATACTGGGCTGCCTCTTTGTCCGGGACGGGAAACGTGTCTTCAAAATAGGCGTCGGTTCCCCATTTTTTCTCCCAGCCGGTGTAAAAAAGGACAAAATCGGTGGAGAGGACGGCGCCATTGAGGCCGCGCAAAAAGTCCGCCGTGATGATCCCACTGGGCGGGAGAAAGGACACGTCCACTACCGCCGCCCGTCCGCAGAACTGGGACACGGGCAACACGTCCAAGCTGGACCCGTGGGGCAGCATGTGGGACGGCGCGTCCATGTGGGTACCGGTGTGGGAAGCGAACTGGATCAGGGTCTCCCGGTAACCGTTCCGGGTCAGGTTGCCGGTGGGCTTGAACGCGGGCTGTGGCGAGCCGGGATAGACGGGCATATCTTCGCGAATGGTGTGTGTCAGGTCGAGAATCATAGTATAACTTCCTTTTCCTGAAAGTAAACGGCACGGCGGCCTTTTTAGCCGCACCGTTTTTGCCTGATATCTTAAAAATGCGGGTCAGCGGCTGAGATAGATCATTAAAACGGCGATGTCCGCCGGAGATACGCCGGAGATGCGGGAGGCCTGGCCCATATCGGCGGGCCGGACAGCGGCCAGCTTTTCACGGGCCTCCAGCCGGAGTCCCTCGATGGCGGCGTAGTCCAGCTCCGGGGAAAGCGCCCTGCCCTCCATGCGGCGAAAATCCGCTACCTGCTTTTCCTGACGCCGGATATAGCCCTCGTACTTCACGTTCAGCTCCACCTGCTCCGCCTCAGCGGGAGTCAGAACGGGGCGGCCGGAGTCAAAGGCGGACAACTCCTCATAGTGGATGCCCGGGCGGCGAAGCAGGTCAATCAGGCGGCAGCCGTCAGTCACGTCGGCGGTCTCCTTTTCCGCGAGAAAGGCGGACAGTGCCGGGCTGGGAGCCACGCCGGTGTGGGTCAGACGGTTTACCTCCGCGTCCACCCGGGCGTATTTTTCCGCCACCTCCGCCAGCCGGTGTTCGGAGATCAGACCAATTCGGTGACCGATGGGAGTCAGCCGCCGGTCGGCGTTGTCCTCCCGCAGAAGCAGACGGTATTCGCTGCGGGAGGTCATCATGCGGTAAGGCTCGTTGGTACCCTTGGTTACCAGATCATCAATCAGAGTACCAATATAAGATTCCGACCGGGACAGAATCACCGGCGGCTTTCCCAGCAGCTTCAGCGCGGCGTTTACACCGGCCATAAAGCCCTGGGCTGCCGCCTCCTCGTACCCGGAGGAGCCGTTGAACTGGCCCGCGCCGTAAAGCCCAGCAATCTGCTTGGACTCCAGCGTGGGATACAGGGACAGTGGGTCCACACAGTCGTATTCGATGGCGTATGCGGGGCGGGTCATCTCCGCGTGGGTGAGGCCGGGAACGCTGTGGAGCATCTGAAGCTGAATTTCCTCCGGCATGGAGGAGGAGAACCCCTGGACGTACAGCTCCTCGGTGTTCAGTCCCATGGGCTCGACGAACAGCTGGTGCCGTATTTTATCGGGAAATCGGACAACTTTTGTCTCAAAGGAGGGGCAGTACCGGGGCCCAACGCCCTCAATCACCCCACCGTAAATGGGGGAACGGTCCAGATTGGCGAGGACGATCCGTTTTGTCTCCTCCGTGGTCCAAGTCAGATGGCACACCGCGCGGTTCTCCGGTGGGGTCTGCGTGGTAAAGGAAAAGGGAAGGGGAAACTCGTCTCCGGGCTGAAGCTCCATCTCGTTAAAGTCCACGCTGCGGGCATTGACCCGGGGCGGGGTGCCGGTCTTGAACCGGCGCAGGGGCAGACCCAGCTTCAAAAGCGAATCCGTCAGGCGGTTTGCCGCATGCATCCCATCGGGGCCGGAGGATTCGATACACTCGCCAATCAGCGTCCGTCCCTTCAGATAGGTACCGGTGGCAATCACGGCGGCTCTCACGGAAAACGCCGCTCCGGTGGAGAGGACGACCTCGCTCACTGCGCCGTCTGCGGCCCGCACCTCAACGACTTCGCCCTGCCGGACGGTGAGGTTCTCCTGCTTTTCCAGAGTGTGCTTCATCCGTTCCTGGTACTTTCGCCGGTCGGCCTGCGCCCGGAGCGACCAGACGGCAGGTCCCTTGCCCCGGTTCAAAAGACGGTATTGGATGCAGCACGCGTCGGCGGCTTTTGCCATTTGGCCGCCCAGAGCATCCAACTCCCGGACCAGGTGGCCTTTGCCGGTGCCGCCGATGGCGGGGTTGCAGGGCATGTTGCCAACAGCGTCCAGATTGATGGTGAACACCACGGTGTGAAGCCCCAGGCGGGCGGCGGCCAATGCCGCCTCAATTCCCGCGTGGCCCGCGCCGACCACTGCGATATCAAATTGTCCGGCATGAAATTCCGTCATGGTCAATCCTCAAAAAAGTCCCGATATGGGACTGAAATCAGCTTTCACAGCGCAGAGTCAGGGACACCACCTCCGGCCGGTTGAACAGGCGGAAGGAGGGGCGGATGTTGCCAAGCCCCCGGGAGACAAAAAGCTCCGATCCCTCCACCGAGTAAAATCCGGCGGTATAGGAGGGGAAAAAGCCCTGATGGGGGTCGATCAGCCCGTCCGTAAAGGGAAGACGAATCAATCCTCCGTGGGCGTGTCCGGACAGAGTCAGATCATAGCCCAGCCGGTAATACTCCGAGGCAAACCGGTTGTTCCGGTGGGCCAGCAGAAGGCGAAAATCGTTTTCGCCATAGGTTTCCAGCAGCTCCCGCGCCACATCCCCCGGCGATTTCTGTTCGGCGTAGGCATTCGGGTCGTCCACGCCGGAAAGAAGGATTCGCGCTCCGCCGCGTTCAATGGGAACCGTCTCGTTCCGAAGACACACCACCCCGGCGCTCTCCAGCGCGGCGCAGATGTCCTCTGCCTCCCGGGCCACCCACTCGTGGTTCCCGGTCACGAAATAGGTGGGGGCCAGCTCCGCCAAAGCGCCGCCGGTCCCGGCGGCATATTCCAAAGGCTGCTCCGTGTTTTCGTCCACCAAATCGCCGGTGACGGCGATCAAATCGGGCGCTTCCGCACGGACGGCGTCCAGCAGCGTTTTATTTCCGGCGCCAAACTCCTTGCCGTGAAGATCTGAAAGTTGGACGACGGTAAATCCGTCGAACGCGGCGGGAAGGCGGGAGGAAGAGAACTCCACCCGGTTGGTCTCCGGCGCGTTGTTGTCCCACCAGACAAAGCCCGCCAGCGCGAGAAGAATCGGCACCGCCCGCAGCAGGCGGTGGCGCCGCTTGGTTGCTTTTTTCATCAACAGCGTCCCTCAAACCGTTTTTCATGCCGCAGCTGAATCAGCGTGGCAGGGTTAAAATCACATGAAAACAGAATTATGCCGGAACATCATGCGGTCATGTGCCGTGTTTTGCGGAGCCGCAGGCGGAAATACACGCGTATTGCAGGCGTTCAACGGCATGTGCAATCGTGTAAAATCCGTATCATAATCACACTACTATTATTATACCATGGTTCCCTGTTTTTTGACGAGATGAAAATTCAACAAAGAACGGAAAATAATCCGCCGTTTCAGAGCGCCGCCTCGTAAAAACTGACAAAACCGCGGGCGTGACAGCCAGTACCGGCAAACTTGGAAACCAGTGATTAAAGACCAATAAGGAAACGAATTGTAAAAACCGCATAAAAGAATATTAAATTTTTGTAACAACTGTCAAAAAGCACTTGCTTTTAAAAAAAAGACGGTTATAATAAAGATACAACAGAAAAGAAAGGAGGCGCATACGATGATGCAGAACGAAAAGTTCACAGCGTTTGACCTGGATGACCTGATTTATGGCACTGCCACACTGGTTCCCAGCGATCGCTAAAGCAGCAACGGAGCCGCGCTTGAAAGAGCGTGGGTTTTTTCTATTTTTGGGAAGAAATTGGACCTGAACCGGAGGCGGACGCGCCCCGGCAGGCCGCTGCCGCTGGGTGCGAAAGTAAATACGAAGGATTATAACGCCGCCGGAGGAAGAGCCTCAGCGGCGTTTTTGATTACCCGCAGCAAAACAGAGCGGCATAGCTGCCCTCCGAAAGGGCGGTTTTCTCATCAAGTCTGGAAATCTGCCGCTTTTGCCCGGAAAATTGTAAAAATCAGTGGATTTTTGCATAATTTTATGATAGATTAGAAAAAAGGGAATGGTTTTGTCGAGTGTGTTTGATCAAAACCTGATGGGGAGAGAAGACCTATGAAAGAGGGAAAGTGCGCAGCCCTGGTTTTGGCCGCCGTACTTCTGTCCGGCTGCGGCGCGGCGGAGCAAACGGCGACATCCTCCGCTGCCTCCGGCAGCGGAGGCGAATTGGCCGTGGTCGTCTCCGTCGCACCGGCGGAATCGGCTGCCGGGTCCACGGAGATCATGGGTGCGGCAAGGACCCGGGGGAACGACCGGGAACTGACGGAGGAGGAAATACTCGCCGCCTATGACCGCGCTGTTACCGCCTGTGAGTGGTTCAACCTGAATCCGCTGCCCTGCGGCGGACCGGTGGTGTTGGAGGATGGAATCGGGTACCAGCGGGTGGAATATGCCGGATTTGACACGCTGGACGACCTCAGAACTTATCTCAGAAGCCTTTTCTCCGAGGAAGTGATCACCCGCCTGATTTCGGAAGGTGCGCAGATACCCCGGTACCGGGACATTGACGGCGAGTTGTACGTCCACCCCGGCGGACGGGAGGCTGACCCCGAGAAAGGCAGCGCCTCCGCCTCGGTGGAGCAGAAGGAGGACGGCTCGTACCTCATCAATGTGACCGTCGATCTGCTGGACAACGATCAGACCACCGTCGCAGGGGTAGAGTGCTACGCATTCCCCTATCAGGAGGTAAATGGCCGCTGGGTCTTTACGGATTTTCAGCTGGCATATTGAACGGCGCTGCGGCATATTTTTATAATGCAGATACTGAAGAGGCGGTCGCCGGCGGCGTCCGTCTCTTGCCTTTAAAAATTGGGGGGCCTGAAAGTGAGTCTGAGAAACAGCCGAAAAAGAAAAAACTGGAAGCAAAAGGGACAATATTTTCTTGCAAATATTGTTCTGTATGGTACAATAAAGACGACGTAACGATAGCTAACAGAGAAAGCTGTCATGAGAAAGGGAGCGTAAAAAGCAATGGAAAACATGTTCTGGATCGGATTTGTCGGCTTCGTGCTGGCAATCGCCTTTGCCTGGGTGCAAAAGGGCAAAGTGATGGGTTACTCTGAGGGAACCGAGAAAATGCAGAAGATCGCGGCCTCCATCCGGGAGGGCGCCAACGCCTACCTCAAGCACCAGTATACTACGGTCGCAAAGGTCTTTGCCGTGGTCTTTGTGATTTTGCTGATCATGGCATTTGCCTCTGGCGGTCAAATGCTCTCCAAGTTTACGCCGTTTGCTTTCCTCACCGGAGGCATCTGGTCCATGCTTGCGGGTTTCATCGGCATGAAGATTGCCACCAACGCCAATGCCCGCACCGCGCAGGCCGCGTCTGAGAGCCTGAACAAGGGGCTGCGGGTGGCCTTCTCCTCCGGCTCCGTCATGGGCTTCACCGTGGTGGGTCTGGGCATGCTGGATATCTCGATTTGGTTCTTCCTGCTTCACAGCGCATTTGGCATTACCGACGCCAACGTGCTTGCCAACATCATGGTTATGAACGGCATGGGCGCGTCCTTCATGGCACTCTTTGCCCGTGTGGGCGGCGGCATCTACACGAAAGCTGCCGACGTGGGCGCGGACCTTGTCGGCAAGGTCGAGGCCGGCATTCCCGAGGACGATCCCCGGAATCCAGCAACCATCGCCGACAATGTGGGCGACAACGTGGGTGATGTGGCCGGTATGGGCGCGGATCTGTACGAGAGCTATGTGGGCTCCATCCTGGCTACGTTTGCTTTGTCCGCCGTGGCCGGATACGGCTATGCGGGGATGCTGCTGCCCATGCTGATCGCCGTATGCGGTATTGTGTGCTCCATCATCGGCTCCTTCTTTGTCAAGACCAAGGAGGACGCCACCCAGATGTCTTTACTGAAATCCCTGCGGACCGGCACCTATCTGGCCGCCATACTCTCCGCCATCGCCGCCGCGCCGCTGACCTATTACACCGTGGGCAACTGGGGCGTGTATGTGGCCATCCTCTGCGGACTTGCGGGCGGCTGCGCCATCGGCTATTTCACGGAATATTATACCTCCGATACATATAAGCCCACCCAGGATCTGGCGGCTTCCTCCGAGACCGGCTCTGCCACCGTGATCATCGGCGGATTGTCTCTGGGCATGAAGTCCACAGTGGCCTCCATCCTGATTGTGGCCGTGGCGGTCATCATCAGCTTCTTCGCCGCGGGCGGCGGAGAGTTCTCCACCGGACTGTACGGCATCGGCATCGCAGCCGTGGGCATGCTGTCCACGCTGGGCATCACGCTGGCAACCGACGCTTACGGCCCCGTGGCCGACAACGCGGGCGGCATCGCGGAGATGGCCGGCCTTCCCGAAGAGGTCCGGGACCGCACCGATGCGCTGGACTCTCTGGGCAACACCACCGCTGCCACCGGCAAGGGCTTTGCCATCGGCTCTGCATCCCTGACCGCACTGGCGCTGCTGGTGTCCTATGTCAATATTGTGGAAGGCAAGGGTTATACCATGGACCTGTCCATCACAAGCCCCACGGTTCTGGTGGGATTGTTCGTGGGGGCCATGCTGACATTTGTGTTCTCCGCGTTTACCATGAGCGCCGTCCAGACCGCCGCCCAGTCCATCGTGGTGGAAGTCCGCCGTCAGTTTAAAGAGATAGCCGGCATTATGGAGGGGACCACCGATCCCGACTATGCCTCCTGCGTGAGCCTTTGCACGAAAGGCGCACTGCATGAAATGGTGGCTCCGGCATTGCTCGCCATCATCGTCCCCATCCTTACGGGCCTGATTCTTGGGCCTGCGGGTGTGGTGGGTCTGCTGGGCGGCGTGTCCGTGACGGGCTTCGCCATGGCTGTGTTCATGTCCAACGCGGGCGGAGCCTGGGATAACGCCAAGAAGTACATCGAAGCCGGACACCATGGCGGGAAGGGTTCTCCCTGCCACAAGGCCGCCGTCGTGGGCGATACCGTGGGCGATCCGTTCAAGGACACCTCCGGTCCGTCCCTGAACATTCTCATCAAGCTCTGCTCCACCGTGTCCATCGTATTTTCCGGACTGATCATCAGCTTTAACCTGATGAATCTGCTGTAAGCCGTAGACTTACAATTTCCGACGACGCTCTGCCGCGGGGTTACGGATGCGGTGGGAGGCGGTCGGTCTCAGAATAGCAGCAAACAAACAGACGGCAGGAGGTCTTTGATCTCCTGCCGTCTGTTTGTTCTGTGGGGCGGTATTACCAGATTTCCAGTATATGCTGCATCAAAAGGCTGACAGCGGTGATGCCCGCCCAGCAGCAGGCACCCAGCACGATGGGCTTCCCCCCGGTCCTGACCAACTTGACAAGGTTGCTGTTCAAACCGATGGCCGCCATGGCCAGCACAATGAAAAACTTGCTCAGTTCTTTTACCGGTGTAAACACGGCCGCCGGAACGCCAAGGCGCAGAGCCAAGGTTGTAATCACGGACGCCGCGATAAAATAGAGGATAAAGAAAGGAAAAATACTCCTGAAATTCACGGCCTTACCTTCGCCGCCGGCTGCCTTTTCCCGACGTGTTCGTACCAAAGCCAACACCATTGTGATGGGAATGATCGCCAGAGTCCGGGTCAGCTTGACTGTGACGGCCTTGTCCAATGTGGCCGTGCCCAGATTCCACATGCTGTCCCATGTGGCGGCGGCCGCGGTGACGGATGAGGTGTCGTTTACGGCTGTGCCGGCAAAAATACCGAAGGCCTCGCCGGAGGTGGTGCTGAAGCCTAGCAGACTTCCAAAGGCGGGAAACAGCACTGCCGCCAGCACATTAAAAAAGAAGATGACGGAAATGGCCTGTGCCACCTCCTCGTCATCCGCGTCAATGACAGGGGCGGTGGCGGCTATGGCACTGCCGCCGCAGATGGAGGAGCCGACTCCGACCAGCGTGGAAATTTTTCCGGGGATGTGCAGAACTTTGTGCAGAGCAAAAGCGATAACGAGAGAAGTTGTGATCGTACACAGGATGATGGGCAGGGACTGGCGCCCCGTCTGTGCGATGACCCGCAGATTCAGCCCAAAGCCCAGCAGCACCACGGCCCATTGAAGAATCTTTTTAGAGGCGAATTTGATGCCGCTCTCCAGGCGGCTTTTATCCCGGAGAAACATGGTGACTACCATACCTGCGAGAATTGCGATGACCGCGCCGCCCACCACGGGAAAGCACTTGCCCAGCAGCCAGGACGGCACCGCGATGGCCAGACATACCAGCAGTCCCGGCCCGTTCTTTTTTAAAAATCCCATCGGTCTTTCCTCTTTTCTAAAAGTCTCATCCGCCATAATACGCTTGTTAATAGATAAATTCAAATTATAAATATTTATGTTACCATAAATGTGTGTTATAATATGACAGCTATGAAAAGAGGGGTGTGCTCATGTTGGATTTTCGCATTGTAACATTTTTGACGGTTTGCGATACCCGGAACTACACCCGGGCCGCGGAGCAGCTGCACATCACGCAGCCCGCAGTCTCCCAGCATATCCGTTATCTGGAGGAGACCTACGGCACAAAGCTTTTTTGCAGCGAGGGAAGACGCCTGACCCTGACACCTGAGGGAGAGGTGCTGCGTCGGACAGCCGCGGCCATGCGCAACGACGAGCTTCTGATGCGGGAACGGCTGCGTACAGGGGCAAATGGAGAACTACCGCTGCACTTTGGGGTGACTATGACGGTGGGTGAGTTTCTGATTGCTCGGCCGCTGAGTGCGTACCTGCTGGAACATCCCGGGGCAGATGTGCGCATGGAGATGGGCAATACGGAGGAACTGCTGGGAAAGCTGCGCCGGGGGGAGCTTTATTTTGCCCTGGTGGAGGGGTACTTTGACCGGACGGAGTTTGACTCCGCCCTTTATCAAACGGAACGGTTCCTCGCCGTGTGCGCGGCGAATCACCGGTTTGCCTGTCCTCCCACTGCCCTGCGGGATCTGCTGCGGGAGCGGGTACTGGCCCGAGAGTCGGGCTCCGGCACAAGAGACATTTTGGAAAAGCATCTGGCAGCCCAAAACATGGCCCTTTCAGATTTTGCGGATATTGTACAGATCAGCGGAATGCAGGCCATTTTACAGCTGCTGGAGCGCGATGTAGGCATTTCCTTCCTCTATGAGGCTGTGGCACGGAAGGGCATCCGGAGTGGCACTCTGCGGGAAATCCCTCTGCGAGATTTTCAGGTGGAGCACGACATTGCTCTCATCTGGGAGCGGGGGAGCGTCTTTGCTGGGGAATACCAAGACCTGTGCCGCAAACTGCTGAAAGCGGACATGGACTGAGCAAAACCGGCTGGGCCGCTGCCTGCTTTAGCAGCGGCCCAGCCGGTTGAATTTCGGAATTTCGGAATTTCGCAATATTCGAGCGGCTCGACGGATTAAAGCAATCTTCTCCCGTCCCTTTTAGGTCATGCTTTAAAGCAGACGGCAATGTCTTCGGTGATCTTTGCGTCAATCTTCCCCTCGCGGGCCATATCGCGAAGAATGTTTATCGCCTCGCTGTGGGAAAGGCCGTCCTTATAGGGACGAGCTTCGGTAAGCGCCTGATAAATGTCAATGCAGCACAGGAGCCGCTCGTTCCGATCAAGCTCCGCAGCGGTCTTACCGAAGGGATAGCCGCTGCCGTCAAGCTTTTCGTGATGCAGACAGGCCCAGGCGACCACGTCCGGAAGATCGGTCAAATTTTTGAGAATCTCATAGGAGGCGCCAGCGTGGGTTTTCATAACGGCAAACTCCTTGTCCGTCAGCTTATCCGGCTTTTCCAGGATCTCGTTTGGAATCGTCAGTTTACCAATGTCATGCAGCGCACCCGCAAGATACAGCTTGGTGCAGGTATCCGCGTCCTCCCCATAAAATCGGCCCATGGCGGCGGACTTTTCCGCAATGCCGAGGGAATGAGCACTGGTAAAGTGGGATTTATAGTCGGTAATTTTCGCAAAGACCGTCGCAAAGGATAGGACGGTATCGCTGTTGTATTCCTGGGAGTAAACGGGAAGGGATTCCTCCAGAAGCGCTGAGATGCCGTCTCCCTCCATCCTTTTTAGCTCTGAATAAGGGACAGATTGCCGGAACAGTTCAAACAGGGAGACATCAAACAGCTTGCCGCTGTTTTCCGTCAGCCATCGCAGCAGTTCTTCATATTTCTGCTCGGAAACGCTGTCGAGATGAAACGTGTTATCAAGCTGATCCGCAACATGGATGAGCTGCGCGAATTTCGGGGTAACCGCCGCCGTTTTGTGAAACGGTCCACTGCCGTCCGCGTTTTCGTGGTGGTAGAGCACGGCACCCCTCACATTCTCATAAAAGGCAAGCCGGCTCATGTTCCGTTCTCCCATTTCACAGTGCGGGCCAAGCGCAATGCTGTCAAGAGAAAAGGAATCATCCATCTCCCGTCGGGCGGCGATGTACTCCGTCAGCGCGTTGTCATGCATGACGGCGGCACCCGCCAGAGCCGCCAGCTGCGCCGGAGCATACCCGAGCTCCATGCCCATCCGTATGCACAGATAGGCCACTCGCTTGGCGTGATGTGTGGTGACGCCGAATACCTCGCTCTCCACATGGTCAAGAGCAGAGGAGAGCGCGAACAGCGTGCCGCTCATAGAAATTTTCATCAGCTTTAACCTCTTGGCAAACGGACGCAGCCATGACCATGCCCGTTCGTTTTATCTTTCTTTGTTTTTGATTACAGAATACTCCATATAAGGAAAAAAATCCATGACAAATGTCACTGAATTCGTAAGGCCATATGTTTGCCTGCCGGAGCGGGCGCTTCAGGATAAGCGCGGCATTTGCCGGGAGGGCCGGCACAAAAAATTACTATTCTGATGTACGCGTCCGTGCAACTCTTCTCTTTGCTTCGCTTAGTAATGCAGGCATATCTGCAAATATTACTCCCGCAGGCGGTGTTTCGCCCCTCCGCCGAGCGGGAAAGGGGGAAATTATGAAGCAGACAGAACATTACAAGCTCAGTCAATGGGAAGAGACAGACCGCATTATGATGGACGACTTCAATCGGGACAATGCCAACATTGAAACAGCGCTGGGGGCGGCATTCGCCGCCGTGACCGCGGAGACCGTAGCGCGGACGGCGGACGTGGCGGTGCTGGCGGCAAAAAGCCCGTTTGTCAAGCTCCGGGAAATCGTGACTGCACAGAGCGCGGCGCAAGTAAATCTGGATTTATCTGACATCAACTTCGCGGACTGGCAGGTTCTCTGGCTGGACGTTGCTATTCTGGGGACATGGGCAGGTTTTCTGCGACCCAACGGCACGACCGATGCCTCTTACTATCAGCTGGGAATTACTTCCGGACCAATCTCCAACAACGGGTTGACGGCCTATTACAATGACAAGAAGCACCGAACGATTTTCTTTCCGGGCAAGAGTGGAGAGAAACGGATCTCCTGCATTACGGTCGGAGAAAGCGACGGCGGTACATTTTACCGCGGTGTGTGCGGCACACTGACCTTTTCCCAACTAAAAACCTTTCTGCTGGTTCCCGCAGAGCCCTACTATCACATGGATACAGGAACAAAAATCACGATCTGGGGGGTGCGATAAATGACGATTGATGCTTTGACGGTTCACCAAGACGGTACCCAGACGGTGGAAACGGTGGAGGTGCCTGACGATTACTTCCCCGGCGCGGTTCAGCCCGCTGCCACCGAAACGCAGGAATAAGCAGACAATGAAAACCCCGCTTCGAAAGGAGCGGGGTTTTCATTGTCTGCTCGTAAGTGCAAAAAAGCAAAAAGCTAAAAACACGGTTTTCCTTTACAAACGGGGAAAACTCCTGTATAATACCTTGGCTGATGAAATATGTGGAATGGAGAGTGCGTCATGGCTTTGATCGAATATGATGAATACAAGCAGAAGCTGACCGCCCTTGGCCCGGAGCTTGAAAAGCTGGCTGCGGCGCTGGATATCGACACTGCCAAAAGAGAGGCTGCCAGTCTTGAGGCCCAGACCAGCGAACCGGAGTTTTGGAGTAATCTCGAGCGCTCTCAGCAGGTGCAGCAGCATCTTAAGCGTCTTCAGGGCAAGATCGGGCGGCAGGAGAAGATGGTTTCCAATTGGGAGGACTTGAAAACTCTGTGCGAAATGGGCCGGGAGGAAGACGATCCATCCCTTTTGGACGAATTGAAGGAAGGCTATGCCAAGCTGGAGGAGGAAATCTCCGAGCAGCGGCTTTCCACTCTTCTCTCCGGCGAGTATGACAACAACAACGCCATTTTGTCCTTTCATGCCGGAGCTGGCGGTACCGAGGCTCAGGACTGGACCGGGATGCTCTATCGAATGTACACCCACTGGGCGGAACGCCATGATTTTAAATATCAGATTTTGGACTATGAGGACGGCGAGGAGGCGGGCATCAAGTCTGCCGCCATCTGCATCGAGGGCGAAAACGCCTATGGCTTTTTGAGGAGCGAAAATGGCGTTCACCGTCTGGTGCGCGTCTCTCCGTTCGATGCCAATGCCCGCCGCCAGACCTCCTTTGCCGCACTGGAGGTCATGCCGGACCTCCCTGACGACGCGGATGTGGAGATTCGGCCCGAGGACATTGAGATGCAGGTCTACCGCTCCTCCGGCGCGGGTGGACAGCACATCAACAAGACATCTTCCGCCGTCCGCCTGATCCATCTCCCCACCGGGGTGGTGGTCTCCTGCCAGACGGAGCGAAGCCAGTTTCAGAACAAGGATA
This sequence comes from Oscillibacter sp., assembly GCF_040505565.1. Taxonomy (GTDB): domain Bacteria; phylum Bacillota; class Clostridia; order Oscillospirales; family Oscillospiraceae; genus Oscillibacter. Next base: position 60,496 of record NZ_JBEUWZ010000017.1, read on the forward strand.
ACTGCATGAAGATGCTGCGGGCCAAGCTGCTGGAGCTGAAAGCCCAACAGCACGCGGAGAAAATCTCAGACATCAAGGGCGTCCAGATGAAAATCGAGTGGGGCAGCCAGATCCGGTCCTACGTTTTCATGCCCTATCAGATGGTGAAGGACACCCGTACCGGCTACGAAACCAGCAACATTGACGCCGTGATGGACGGCGATCTGGACGGATTTATCAACGCCTACCTGTCTCAGCTGGCCACCGGCGAGCTGAAAAAGTAAGCCGTGGGACCCGGAACTGAAAGCATTGCGCAAAATTGCGGCGCGGCTTTATAGCCGCGCCGTTTTCCCATTGGCGCACCAATTTGAGAGGCAAAAGAAAGAGAGTATCTATGGAAGAAAACAGAAATAAGTTTGCGGAAAACAAGATGGGCGTCATGCCGGTGAGCAAGCTGGTATACAATATGTCCGTGCCTATTATGGCGTCCATGCTGGTGCAGGCACTGTACAACGTGGTGGACAGTATTTTCGTTTCCCGGATTTCGGAAAACGCGCTGACCGCCGTCTCTCTGGCATTTCCCATGCAGGCGCTGATGATCGCCGTATCCACCGGCACCGCCGTGGGCATCAACGCGCTTTTGAGCCGGGCTTTGGGAGCGAGAGACCCCGAACGAGCGGAAAAGGTGGCTTTGAACGGCGTATTTTTGGCGGCGCTGAGCTTCATCGCCTTTATCCTGATCGGCATTCTGATCTCGCCGGTGTTCTTCCGGTCCCAGACCGATGTGCAGGAGATCGTGGACAGCGGTATCACCTACCTCACTATCTGCTCCTGCGTATCCTTCGGTCTGTTTTTCGGGATCACGTTTGAGCGCCTGCTTCAATCCACGGGCCGAACCCTCTATACCATGTTTACGCAGGGCCTGGGAGCGATCATCAACATTATTCTGGACCCCATCCTGATTTTCGGCCTTTTCGGGATGCCCCGGATGGGTGTCGCAGGCGCCGCGGTAGCCACGGTCATCGGGCAAATCTGCGGAATGTGCCTGTCCCTGTTTTTCTGTCTGACGAAAAACACGGAGGTGCCTTTGAATTTCAAGGGCTTCCGGCCCTCCGGCGAGATCGTCCGGGACATCTATCTCATCGGCGTTCCCTCCATCATCATGCAGGCCATCGGGTCCGTCATGGTCTATGGAGTGAACCGCATTCTGATCCCTTTTACAACCACGGCCGCCACCGTGTTTGGAGCGTATTTCAAGCTTCAAAGCTTTATCTTCATGCCGGTGTTTGGTCTGAATAACGGCGTGATACCCATCGTGGCCTATAACTACGGCGCACGAAAAAAGAGCCGCATCATGCAGGCGTTTAAGGTGAGTCTCGCCACGGCGGTGTGCATCATGGTGGCTGGAACGCTGGCGTTCCAGCTGGTTCCCAACTGGCTGCTGGCGCTGTTTGACGCGTCCGACGAGATGCTGTCCATCGGTGCGCCGGCGCTGCGGATCATCAGCCTCAGCTTCCCCATGGCCGCCGTGGGCATTGTTTGTAGTGGTGTATTTCAGGCGCTGGGAAACAGCTTCCTCAGCATGTTCGTCTCCCTGGCACGGCAGTTGGTTTTGCTGCTGCCCATCGCATGGCTGCTGAGTCTCAGCGGGAAGCTGGGGATGGTCTGGTGGGCGTTTCCCATCGCGGAGGTGGTTTCTTTAATGCTGTCCATTGTGTTTTTTCGCTGGACATACCGCAGGCACATTGCGCCGCTGGCGGATGCGCAGCCCTGAAAACCCGAAAAATGCTGTCGGAAAGGTCCCAATGGACTTTTCCGTGCAAACCGCAAAGTACTCGCTCAAGCAATGGCCGCGGCCTGAGAATGTAATCTTCTCAAGCCGCGGCCTCGCGCATTTTTAATTCAGTCCTTCAAGAATGTCTGGGGATCCACCACGTCGCCGTTCTTTTCCACGGCAAAGTGCAGGTGGGGCGCCTCCGCTGCCTCCGCGATGGCGGTATTGCCCACCGCGCCGATGATTTGTCCGGCTGTGACTGCGTCTCCCGCCTTCACGGTGGGAACGGACTGCAAATTGGCATAGGTGGTCTGATAGCCGCCGCCGTGTTTGATCACTACGGTGGTCCCCATCAGGGGATCGTTCTCCACGGCGCTCACCGTCCCGGCACAGGCGGCCATCACCTGAGTTCCCACCTCAGCGGCCAGGTCCACGCCGGCATGCGTTCGCCAATCCCCCATGGTCTCGTCATAGCATAGTTTGTCCACGCTGAATGCCGCCACCACTGCGCCCCGAAGGGGCCAGACGATGAGATTCGGAGCGGTGGCCATCACCGGCGTGTCGTCTACCTTTACCGAGGGCATCTCCGCCGGTGCTTCGGTGGGAACGTCCGTTTCATCCGGTACCTTCGACGTCTGCGGATCCAGAATCTCCTGCGACGGCCCGTTGGGGTCCAGATCGTCAAAGAGATCCGCGTCCGGGGCCGACACGGAGACCGTCGCATCCGATTTTGCCTCAGCTGCCGCGTTGCCGCGAAACAGGATCATATAGCCCGAAACTCCTACAACCGCAAGGCACAGGAGCAGGACTATGTAGAAGCCCGCTCCGCCCAGCACCATTTTTGGTTTTTTCATAGAAAACCGTCCTTTCCACTGGTTTGCCTTCAGTATGTCCATGGAAAGGAAAATTTATACACAAAAAGCACGGCGCAAAAATTTTGCGCCGTGCCGGAAATGAAAATTTTTTAAGTTCGCCTGCGGGCGCGAACGCTGCGGAGCTTTTTGTGAAATTATTTGATAATGAGAGTCGTTCCGGTCATCTCGGGGGGACATTGAAGACCTATTACGTCCAAAATCGTGGGGGCGATGTCTGCCAGCTTTCCGCCCTTGCGCAGCTCGCTGCCCGCGCCGCAGAGAATAAAGGGGACCAAATTGGTGGTGTGAGCGGTCATGGGGCTGCCGTCGGGCTGCTCCATCTGCTCGGCATTGCCATGGTCGGCGGTAATCATCGCAATACCGCCCATTTTCAGCGTGGCGTTTACCACCTTGCCCACGCACTCGTCCACAGTCTCCACGGCTTTCACCGCCGCGCTGAACACGCCGGTGTGGCCCACCATGTCGCAGTTGGCAAAGTTCAGAATGATTACGTCGTAGGCTCCCGATTCAATGCGCTCCACGCACTTCTCGCAGACCTCACGGGCGCTCATCTCCGGCTGGAGGTCGTAGGTTGCAACCTTGGGCGAGGCCACCAGCACACGGTCCTCGCCAGGGAAAACAGTCTCAGACCCACCATTGAAGAAAAAGGTCACATGGGCGTATTTTTCCGTCTCCGCGATGCGCAGCTGCGTCATGCCGAGGGAGCTGAGATATTCGCCCAGACCGTTGCGCACAAGGATACGGGGGAATGCCACCTCCACATTGGGCATGGTGGCATCATACTCCGTGTTGCACACGAAGGTCACGGGAAAATACTGGTGAGTAAAGCCGTCAAACTCCGGGTCCACCAGAGCGCGGGTAATCTCCCGCGCCCGGTCAGGGCGGAAATTAAAGAAAATGACACTGTCGTTGTCGCCGATGGTGCCGCTGCCGTCGCAGACAACCGGCTCCACAAACTCGTCGGTAATGCCCTTTTCATAAGAGTCCTTCACCGCCGCCACAGGGTCGGAGTTTGTTGCTGCGCCCTCGCCGTACACCATGGCGTCGTATGCCTGTTCCACCCGGTCCCAGCGCTTGTCGCGGTCCATGGCGTAGTACCGACCCATGACGCTTGCAATCTTTCCGACGCCCAGCTCACCGCACTTTTTCACGGTTTGCGCCACAAAAGCCGCCCCGGAGGTGGGAGACACATCCCGTCCATCCAGGAACGCGTGGATATAGACCTTTTCAAGGCCCTTGTCCTTTGCCATTTTTAGCAGAGCGAAGAGGTGGTCGATGTGGGAGTGGACCCCGCCGTTGGACAAAAGACCCATCAGATGCAGAGCCGAGCCCCTTTCCTTACAGGCGTCCATGGCGTGGTGATAGGCGGCATTTTCAAAGAATGAGCTGTCAGCCACGGCATTGGAGATGCGGGGCAAATCCTGAAAGACCACCCGGCCGCCGCCGATGTTGGTGTGGCCCACCTCACTGTTGCCCATCTGCCCGTCGGGCAGACCCACGTCCAGCCCGGAGGCGGAAAGAGTCGTATTGGGAAATTCCGCGAAAAATTGATCGAGGCAGGGCGTTTTTGCCGCCCGGACCGCGTTTCCCCGCAGATCACCGGACATGCCGAAGCCATCCATAATGATAAGTGTTGTGGGGGTTTTATTCATAATTAAAGTACCTCTTTCTAACTCTGCCGATTATTCCGGGCTTCTCACCGTGGAACCGCGGATTGCCGCACCCTCAGGAACGCCGGACCTTGCGACGACTCAGTCCTGATTTGCGGCGTTGATAATTTCGACAAACTGCTCCGGCTTAAGGGCGGCGCCGCCGATGAGCCCGCCGTCAATATCCGGCTGAGCCAAAAGCTCCGCGGCGTTCTTGGGATTCATGGACCCGCCGTACTGAATGGTGACGGACCGGGCCACTCGGGCCCCATACAGGGCGCGGATGGTGGCGCGGATGTTGCTGCAAACCTCACCGGCCTGCTCCGCTGTGGCGGTCTTGCCGGTGCCGATGGCCCAAATGGGCTCATAGGCCATGATGCAGCGGCGCAGCTTGTCGGCGGGGACGCCGCTGAGCGCGCTCTTTACCTGCAGGGCGATCCACTCGTTGGTGATGCCGGTCTCCCGCTGCTCCAGGCTCTCGCCCACGCAGATAATGGGGCTCATGCCGGCGTTCAGAACGGCATGGACCTTTTTGTTCACGCTGGCGTCCGTTTCGCCAAAATACTGCCGCCGCTCACTGTGGCCCACAATGACATACTTGACCGCCAGATCCTTTAGCATGTCTGCGGATACCTCGCCGGTATAGGCGCCTTTTTCCTCAAAGTAGACATTTTCCGCGCCGACAGAGATCCGCAGATCCTTGAAGGCCCGGGTAGCTACGGAAATATTGCAGGCGGGGACACAGATCAGGGCGTCGCACCATTTGGCCTTGGGCATGATTTTCTTCACATCCTCGGCAAACTTCTTCGTCTCAGTGGCGGTCATATTCATCTTCCAGTTGCCGGCAATCACAGTTTTACGGTAACGACGATTCATATTATATACTTCCTTTTCTATATGTTCTGTTGTTTGAGGGGAAACGGAATATTCCCGGGGACGGTTTTCCGATTGTCGCTGCTCAGTGAGAGGAGAACGATGCCACGATGGTATTATTCCGCCTGAAAAATGTGCCGCTGGAGCCTCAGTCGTCACCTGTCCTGCAAACAGGCCACGCCGGGAAGCTCCCTTCCCTCGAGAAATTCAAGGGACGCGCCGCCGCCAGTGGAGATGTGGGTGATCCGGTCGGCAAAGCCCAGCTGTTCCACTGCCGCGGCGCTGTCTCCACCGCCCACAATGGTTACCGCGCCGCTGTCCGCCATGGCCTGAGCCATGGCGCGGGTGCCGCCGGCAAACGCGTCGAACTCAAAAACGCCCATGGGCCCATTCCATACGATCGTGCCTGCGCCCTTCACCGCATCGCAGAACAACTCCACGGTTTTGGGACCGATGTCCAGGCCCTGCATGTCGTCGGGGATGGCCATGGTGTCCACCACAACGGGCTGGGCGTCGGCAGAAAATTCCTTCGCCGCCAGCGTATCCACCGGCAGAAGAAGCTTCACGCCCTGTTCTCGGGCCTTGGCAATCATCTCCAGGGCAAACTCCTGCTTGTCGGCCTCCAGAAGGGACTGGCCAATGGAACCGCCCTGAGCCTTTGCAAAGGTATAGGCCATACCTCCGCCAATGATAATGGTGTCGGCCTTGCCGAGAAGGTTACCGATCACATTGATCTTGTCGGAGACTTTCGCGCCGCCCAAGATCGCCACAAAGGGCCGCTTAGGGTTATCCAGCGCATTCCCCATAATCTCCAGTTCCTTTGCAACCAGAAAACCGGAAACGGCGGGCAGATAATCCGCCACGCCCACGGTGGAGGCATGTGCCCGGTGAACGGAGCCGAAAGCATCGGAGACGTACAGCTCCGCCAAGGAGGCCATCTCTTTGGCAAGAGCGGGGTCGTTTTTGGTCTCGCCCGCTTCAAACCGGGTGTTTTCCAGAAGCATGATCTCACCGGGCTTCAAAGCCGCGGCCTTTGCCTTGGCGTCGGGGCCCACGGTGTCGGCGGAAAAGATCACGGGCCTTCCCAAAAGCTCTCCCAGACGCTTTGCGACCGGGGCCAGACTCAGCTCCATCTTTCGCTCTCCCTTGGGCTTGCCCAAATGAGAGCAGGCGATCACCGCCGCGCCGTTGTCCAGCAGATACGCAATGGTGGGCAGCGCCGCAACAATGCGCTTGTCGCTGGTGATGGCTCCGGTGGCCATATCCAGCGGCACATTGAAGTCGCAACGAAGCAGAACCTTCCTGCCGCGAACATCCACGTCCTTGACTGTCTTCTTATTGTAGTTCATATGCATCCTCCCTGAAAATGTCAGCACGATATGTCGGCTCGATTTGTGCGGATAAATTGCAGCTTACGCATAAATAGTATGTCCGCCGCCGCAGTTTTGCAGACGGGCAGGGGAAACCAAATCAGCGCCCTTCCGCCATTTCACCCTCGCCGGAAAGGCAGGGAAAACCAATCTGACGCAGCGCCTCGTAGACGCATACGGCCACGGTGTTGCTGAGATTCAGACTTCTGGCCTCGGCGCGCATGGGGAGCCGGATGCACCGGTCATAGTGGGACTTTCGAAAGTCTTCGGGCAGGCCCGCGGTCTCCTTGCCGAAAAACAGCCAGCAGCCGTCGCGGAACTCCGCGGATGTATAGGGGCGGGGCGCTTTCGTGGTGGTGAGCCAGATGTCCCCGGCATCCGGATTCCGGCGAAAAAAGTCGTTCAGATTCTCATAATCGAAGACCTCCACTAAATGCCAGTAATCCAGTCCCGCCCTTTTGACCGCCCGTTCCGAGATATCAAACCCCAGGGGACGGATCAGGTGGAGCCGTGCGCCGGTTGCGGCGCAGGTCCGGGCAATATTTCCGCAATTCTGCGGGATCTCCGGTTCTACAAGAACAACGTTCAGCATGAAATTCCTCCATTTGACACGGACGGGTCAATTGTAATCCATTACCTGCGTAAATTCAACCTCTTTATAGGAAAAAAACGTTTTTTTAGAGAAAATAACTGGAAAACTATGAGAAATTCTGCAAAATGCCGAAGTCAACGGTCAAATCCATAAAAAAACGTAAAATTTCTACATATTTCTTTAAAGAATCGTCGTTTTGCCGAAATAGAACCGGAATTTTCTGAAACAATTTACTAGTAAACACTGGATTTTCCTTAAATTTTTGTTATAATAACGTTGCAACCAATTCTGCGACGGATCTCGCAGTGACTGCCGGGGTGTTCGCGCCCCGCAGATTTTTCTCAGGGAGGGAATACCGATGGATCAAAAGCGCGCAGTCATTTTCCTGACGACTTCCCAGGACCCGGAGCAGAAAAAACCGCTGATGCTGAACGACATTCTGTTTTGCCCCATCCTGACGTGGGTGGCCCGCAAGCTGAAAGACGACGGCGTGGAGCGGTTTTTTGCTGTCTGCGGTCCAGAATATGCCGACGAGGCCCGCGCTTGCTTTCCGGTCGACGCCGACGTGACGGTTTCCGACCAGCATCCAAGGCTGCTGGACTTTGTCTCCGGCGTAGGGCGAGTGATCGTTATCCCCCGCCCGGTGGTCCCGGCGGAGCAGGCCGGAGAGGGGTATGTCTATTCCGCCGAGGGCTTCGCACTGGCGGAGGGCTGGAAAAAGGCCGCCACCATCTTTTTGCAGGACGTGGACGGCGAGCGGGGCTGGATCGCCCTGAATTCCGGCGCCGACATCCAGAACGTGGAGCTGCATCTGCGGGACGAGATTGTCCGGCGGCACATCGCAAACGGCGTGCGGGTTTTGGACCCCGGCGCCGTCTATATCGACCCCCGGGTGAAGATCGGCCGGGGGACTATGGTTTTGCCCGGAACGATTCTGCGGGGCGGGACGGACATCGGCCGTGACTGCGTCATCGGTCCCAACGCCATGGTGTCAAGCTGCATCGTGGGGGACGAAACGGAGATCAATGCCTCCCAGATCAACGAGTCTTCCATTGGCCGGCGGACCCATGTGGGTCCATACGCTTACGTCCGCCCGGGCTCCCACATCGGAGACGATATTAAGGTGGGCGACTTTGTGGAGGTTAAAAACTCCACCATTGGGGACGGAACGAAGATTTCCCACTTGACCTACGTGGGCGACAGTGATGTGGGCAAAAAGGTCAACTTCGGCTGCGGCACCGTCACCACAAATTATGACGGGTTCCACAAGTACCGCTGCACCATCGAGGATGAGTCCTTTATCGGCTGCAACACAAATCTGGTGGCCCCGGTTACCGTTGGAAAGGGTAGCTATATCGCGGCGGGAGCCACGATTACCAAGGATGTGCCCGAGGACGCGCTGGCCGTGGCCCGGGTGAAACAGGAGAACAAGGACGGCTGGGCCGCGCGGCGGCGGAAGATAAACGGCAAGTAACATCTATACAATTTTAATTTATGAATAATATTCAGAACAGAAGAAAGAGGGCGTTGTTATGATTTCTCACGGCAAGGATGTCAAGGTATTCTGCGGCAACTCCAACCCCCAGCTGGCGGCAGAGATTTGCAAACTGATGGGAACCAAACTGGGCGAGTCGGAGGTGGGTACCTTTTCCGACGGTGAGATTTTTGTTTCCCTGTATGAGACGGTCCGCGGCAGCGATGTGTTTGTGGTCCAGTCTACGTCCACCCCTGTCAACAACAACCTGATGGAGCTGCTCATTATGATCGACGCGCTGAAGCGTGCTTCTGCGGGGCGCATTACCGCCGTCATACCGTATTACGGCTATGCCCGGCAGGACCGCAAGGCCAAGGCCCGCGACCCCATCACCGCAAAGCTGGTGGCCAACATGCTCACCGCCGCCGGCGCGGATCGGGTGCTGACCATGGATTTGCACGCCTCTCAGATCCAGGGCTTCTTCGATATCCCTGTGGACAATCTGGCGGGCAATCCCATTTTTGTGGATTACTACGCTAAGAAGTTCGGCACCAACTGCGAGGATATGATGGTGGTCTCCCCCGACGTGGGCAGCGTGGCCCGCGCCCGTGCCTTCGCCCAGAAGCTGCACATGAACCTGGCGATCGTGGACAAGCGCCGCCAAAAGGCCAACAGCTGTGAGGTCATGAACGTCATCGGCGACGTGAGGGGCATGGATTGCATCATTTTCGACGACATGGTGGATACCGGCGGATCCCTGTGCAACGCCGCGCAGGCGCTGATCGATGTGGGCGGCGCCAAAAGCGTTCACGCCTGTGCCAGCCACGGCGTCCTCTCCGGCCCGGCCATTGACCGCATCAATAACAGCGTCATCACGGAGCTGGCTCTGCTGGATACCATTGCGCCCATCGATGCGAGCAAGTCTGAGAAGATCACGTACCTCCCTGTGGCCCCTATGTTTGCCGAGGCCATCGAGCGCATTTATCAGGAGGTCTCCATCTCCAAGCTGTTCCGTTAATCGGAATCGCCGCGAAACTGAATCGTCAGGGCGGGGAGAGGTTCTTCCCGCCTTGTACGTGTTGAATTCATGATACGTATTTAAGGCCGTTCCGGCCGGCTCAAGAAGCAGGTCCTTAAAAAATTACTGAATAAAATTCGGAAAATTGTACGAAAAAGCAGATGGGCTTTTACGGCCGCCGTGTTCTTTCATGTGGGCGGATGAATACGAATTTAAAAGGAAATGAAACCATGCTGTTTGAAAACAAATCCTCCGGCGCGGACTGGATTTTGGCGGGCCTTGGGAACCCTGGGGAGAAATACGCGAGGACCCGGCACAATATGGGCTTCCTCACCGTGGACCTGCTGGCGGAGAAGCAGGGTGTAAAGCTGAACAAGGTGAAGTTCAAATCCGCATATAATATTTTGCGGTTTGGCGGCGCACGGGTGCTGGTGATGAAGCCCCAGACCTTCATGAACCTCTCCGGCGAGGCTGTACAGGAGGCGGCGCAGTTTTACAAAATACCCGCCGACCATGTGGTGGTCATTTACGACGACGTATCCCTGCCTGTTGGAAAACTGCGGGTGCGGCCCTCCGGCTCCGCCGGGGGACACAACGGCATTAAGAACATCATCGCTCACTTGGGCACAGATCAGTTTCCCCGGGTAAAAGTCGGAATCGGCGATCCCGGCGGTACCGGGGAGGAACGGGACATGATCGATTGGGTCGTGGGCGTTCCCTCACAGGCAGACCGGAAGGTCTTGCTGGACACCTTTGCCCGCGCCATCGACGCGGCGGAGTGTATCATTGAGAACGGCGACTGCCAAAAAGCGATGAATTGCTTCAACTGAAGCTCTCCGGTGCCGTTTGACGGTTTCAAAGATCGGGGCGGCGTCGCACACGGCGTTAAAAAGGAACATTTATGGAACAACTCCTGAAAAAACTGAATGAGCTCCCGGAACTCCGCGAGGCGGTCTCAAGTCTTGAAAACGGCAGAAGCCCCGTGGCGGTTTCCGGTCTCCAAATTGCTCACCGCGCCGCTGTCGGCGCGGCTATTGCCGCGTCCATGGGCCGTCCGGCGGTATTCCTGTGCGGCGATGAGCAGGAGGTCAGGCGCCTGGCGGATGATCTCCGCGCCCTGACGGGGACGGAGCCGGTGACTCTGCTGGGTCGGGAGTGGCAGTTCCGGGCGGGGGCGGTATCCTCCCGCGCGTGGGAGCAGAACCGCCTTGCCGCGCTATACGCATTGGCAAAGGGAAAAGTCTCCGTCTGCATCGCCACGGCGGACGCGCTGATGACCCGGACTATGCCTAAAAAGAAGCTTTCCGCCGCAGCGAAGACCCTGAAGATCGGCGGGAGGCTGGACCTGAACCTGCTGTCGGATCAGCTCACCGCCGCCGGATACACCCGGTGCGAGCAGGTGGAGGGCGTGGGGCAGTTTGCCGTCCGAGGCGGGATTTTGGACGTGTTCTCACCGCTGATGGAGCAGCCCGTGCGCTGTGAGCTGTTCGACGACGAAATCGACTCCCTGGGGGAGTTTGACACCGGCACGCAGAGACAGGTGAAAAACATCAAATCCGCGCTGCTGCTTCCTGCCGCCGAGGTATTGCCCCATCAGGCGATCGGGGGAGTGGAAGGCCTTGCCGTCACACTGGACAAAGAGGCGGGAAAGCTGGAGAAAAAGGGCCGGCTTGCCGCAGCCGCGGAGAGCCTGCGGGCAGACGCAGCCCGGCTGCGGGACGGCGGAGCCCTGGGCGGTGCGGACCGGTATCTCTGCGCCGTGTATCCGGAGGAGGCCTGGGGGCTGGACTACCTGCCAACAGATGCGGTGGTGTTCTTCAGCGAGACAGGACGGGTAGAGGAACGCATCAAGGGCTTTGCCCTGCAGGCCAAGCAGGACACAGAGGTGCTGCTGGAAGCCGGGGTGCTGGCGGGAGCGTTTTCTCATCTCAGCATGACCGGAGAGGAGCTGTTCTTCCGCTTGGCGGACTTCCCCACGGTGATGGAGACGTCCCTCCCCACCTCGCGCTATCCCATCCCCCCCAGGGCGCTGGTGAACCTCACCACAAAGCAGCTACCCTCCTATGGCGGCAGCCTTGAGACTGCGGCGGAGGACCTGAAGCACTACCGGACTTTGGGATACGGCGTGCTGATCCTCTGCGGGGGTGAAGCGCGGGCAAAAAACCTCTTGCGGCTGCTGGAGGAGCGGGACATTCCGGCCACGCTGGACCTGAAGAACGCCGCCATGCCCGCCGCGGGCGAGGTACGGCTGACCGCCGGGGCGCTGAGCGCGGGCAGCGAGTGGCCCCAGCTCCGTCTGGCGGTGCTGACGGAGGGGCAGCTTGCTCCCTCCGCCCGGAAGCAGAAGAAACCCAAAAAGGACTCCAACCGACAAAAGCTCCAATCCTTCACCGATCTCTCGCCCGGCGATCTGGTGGTCCACGCCCAGCATGGCGTGGGCCGGTTTGTGGGAATCCGCAAAATGCCGGTTGACGGTGTGGAGAAGGACTATATCAAAATTGACTATGCCGCGGGGGACTGCCTTTATGTGCCGGTGACGGCGCTGGATCAGGTCAGCAAGTATATCGGCGGCGGCGAGGACAGCGAACATACCCGGCTGAACAAGCTGGGCGGAACGGAGTGGGCCCGCTCCAAATCCAAGGCGAAGGCCGCGGCCAAGGATCTGGCCAAGGGGCTGATTGCCCTGTACGCCGCGCGGCAGAAGCAGCCCGGCTTTGCTTTCTCGCCGGATTCCCCCTGGCAGCAGGAATTTGAGGACGCCTTTCCCTATCCGGAGACAGACGACCAGCTCCGTTCCGTGGAGGAGATCAAGGCCGATATGGAGCGGCCCCGGCCTATGGACCGTTTGCTCTGCGGCGACGTGGGATACGGCAAAACCGAGGTGGCCCTTCGGGGCGTGATGAAGTGCGTTCTGGACGGGAAGCAGGCGGCGATCCTGGTACCCACCACCATTTTGGCCCAGCAGCACTATGCCACCGCCATGAGCCGCTTCGGCGGCTTCCCCGTGAATGTGGAGGTCCTGTCCCGGTTCACCGCACCAAAAGAGCAGAAGCGGATTTTGGAGGCTGTCCGCACCGGCGGGGTGGACGTGCTGATCGGAACCCACAAGCTGCTGCAAAAATCCGTGCAGTTCAAGAATCTGGGGCTTCTGGTCATCGACGAGGAGCAGCGGTTCGGCGTCACCCATAAAGAGCGTCTCAAGGAAATGGCCAGGCAGGTGGATACCCTCACCCTCTCCGCAACTCCCATTCCCCGGACGCTGAACATGGCTCTGTCCGGCCTTCGGGACATGAGCACCATCGAGGAGCCGCCCGCCGACCGCCAGCCGGTGCAGACCTATGTGCTGGAGCACGACTGGGAGATCGTGACGGACGCCATCCGCCGGGAGCTGAGTCGGGGCGGGCAGGTATACTATCTCCACAACCGTGTGGAGTCCATCGCCGCCACTGCGGGGCGGCTTCAGAAGCTGTTGGGCCCGGAGGCCCGCATCGCCGTCGGCCATGGAAAGATGTCGGAGCAGGAGCTCTCCGACGTGATGGGCCGGATGGTGGACGGAGAGGCGGACATTTTGGTGTGTACAACCATCATCGAAACAGGCATTGATATCCCAAACGTGAATACACTGGTGATTGAGGACGCGGACAGAATGGGGCTTGCCCAGCTCCATCAGATTCGCGGCCGCATCGGCCGCAGTACCCGCCGGGCCTATGCATACCTCACTTACCGTCCGGGCAAAATTTTACAGGAGACCGCCAGCAAGCGTCTGGGAGCTATCCGGGAATACGTGGAATTCGGCTCCGGATTTAAAATCGCCATGCGGGATCTGGAAATCCGGGGCGCCGGCAATCTGCTGGGACCGGAGCAGTCCGGGTATATGATGAGCGTGGGCTACGACATGTACCTGAAGCTCCTGGAGGAGGCGGTGCTGGAGGAAAAAGGCGAGCAGCCCGCTCAGGCGGCGGAATGCACCGCCGATCTGACGGTGAACGCCCATCTCCCCGAGCGGTATGTCCCCTCGGCGGAACAGCGGATGGATCTGTACCGCCGCATAGCCGCCATCCGGATTCCGGAGGACTCCAGTGAGATTTTGGACGAACTTATGGACCGCTACGGTGATCCGCCCAAGCCCGTGCTGGCTCTGCTGGACGTGGCCCTTTTGCGGGCGGCGGCCCAGGCCGCTGGAGTTACCGACCTGAGTCAAAAGGGAGATCGGCTGCGGTTGGAACTGGGCGTTTTTCGCCCGGAGGCTCTGGCAGCGGTGTGCGCACTGCCCAAATACCGGCAGCTGCTGACGCTCAGTGCCGGAGACATCCCCATGCTGACGCTGCGGCTGCGGCCCGGCGCGGACGTGCTGGAAACGGCGGCGGTGCTGGTGGAGGACCTGCGCCTTGCGGCGGACGATACGAAAGAAAAGGAGAACAGCCATGTCTGAAGAGAAGAATGAGCGGCAGGAGCTGCCTCAAAAAACGCAAAAGCCGAAAAAAACCGAAAAACCGGAGAAGGAAACCAATGAGCGGGGGAAGACGACCTTTGGCCGTTTCCTGCGCAGCTACGGCTATCTGTTTGTTACGGTGATCGTGATGCTGGTGCTGTTCCGGGGCATCTTTCTGCTGGGCTTTGTTACCAGTGGATCCATGGAGACCACCCTGCCCACTCATTCCGTGTTTTTGAGCTGGCATCTGAGCTACGCGGTGGGCGATCCGGTGCCGGAACGGGGGGATATCGTGCTGTTCGACAGCGATGAGCTGGGGGAGACGCTGGTGAAGCGCGTTGTGGGCCTGCCCGGCGAGACGGTCTCCTTCCGGGACGGTCAGGTGCTGATCAACGGTACCGCGCTGGAAGAGACTTATCTGCCCGTGCAGGGGATTACCTATCCTCAGAACGAGGGAGACAGCTTCACCGTACCCGGCGGATGCGTTTTCCTGATGGGGGATCATCGGGACGACTCTTTGGACAGCCGTTTCTGGCAGGACCCCTTTGTCCCCGCATCTAATATCCGTTCCCGGGCACTGGTAGACTTCTCCCTGTGGCCCGGCAATACGTGGCTCGGCGTGCGCCGGGTGGGTTAAGTGCGCCCGCCTGCCCCGCCGGGAGGAAGGAGCAGGTTTGTGAAACGGGCGTTTACGGCCGCATTGGCGGCTATGCTGTTGCTGTCCGGCTGCGGAAAGCAGGCGGAGAAGCCGTCAGGACTTTACTACGAGGCCTCCGGCATCGCGCCGGACGCGGTGCTGCTGACGGTGGATGGTCGTGAGGTCCCGGCTGCCCGGTATTTCTACTGGCTGACCGCCGACTGCGACTATCTGGCGGAGCAGTCCGGCGGCACACCGGACTGGACCGAGGACGCGGGCGGACAGACTCTGGACGAATATGTGAAGGAACAGGCTTTGTCCGCAGCGGTATTTTACGCCACGGTGGAGTCTCAGGCGGAATCGCACCGCTGCGTGCTGACTGCCGAAGATTTGGCCGCCATGAACGAGGACTGGACGAAGCAGGTGACTGCTGCCGATGGGGAGGACGCATATCTTGCCGTTCTGGCGCAAAAGGGCTTGGATCAGGCAGGAGCGCAGCTGTTTTCCGCCGATTATTACCTGTATGAGCAGCTCCGGGCGCTGTCCCGGGCCAAGGGAAGCGATCTGGCCCCCCAGAGCGGGGCCGTGGCATCTTATGCGCAGACCACTGGAATTTACACGGCGGATACCCTCTTGTTCCCCAGCGGGGACCTGGCGGCGGTGGCTCTGTCCGAGCTTGAAAAGGATCCGGATCTGGATCCGGCGACCTTGAAAGACGGAACCTATGCCTCCGTTACCGCCGCTCCGGGAGACGGGACATTGCCCCAGGCAGCGGAAAGCGCCTTGACGGGGCTCCAGACTGACCAGTGGAGCCAGCCTGTGGAGACGGAGAAGGGGGTATACCTTCTGCGTCCGGCGGCGCTGGACGAGGATGCCGCCGAAGACCTCTGGTTCGACGCGCAGCTTCAAAATATGGCGGCAAAGGCGCAGGTGACTTTAGCGAAGGAATATGGCAGCTTTACCGCCGCCTCGTTTTACGAAGGCCTGTGCACGGCAAGGGCTGCAGCGAAATAGGAGCGATTCCTCTCACTGCAGCATCGGCAGGAAAGGTTGTTGGCGGCGGGAAAAAGGAAGCTGACATGTACGAAATCCCTTTCGTTTTCGTCAAGGTGACGAAAACGAAAGGGATTTTGATAAAGTTTTAACGAAATTTATAAATTAGCATTTTTCCCATTGACGGAAACGGCAAGTTCCCTTATAATGGATTTAAAGACGGTTAGGAATAAGCTTGTTTGCTAAAATTTTGACAATCCCGTCAGAGTTTTGACAATCCCGCTTTTCTCTGCCACATTCCCGCTGTTTTCCCGCACGGGCCTGAAATTAGTCCGTGTCTTGCGAAGAATCTTATAAAACAAAAATGGAGGAACATCATGAAAGAACTTTATGTCGTGAATTGCTGCCGTACAGCCATCGGTTCCTTTGGCGGCTCCCTGAAAAACGTCTCCGCCACAGAAATGGGTTCCATCGTCGTCAAGGAAGCCCTGAATCGTGCCGGTGTAAAACCCGAGCAGGTTGACGAAGTGATGTTCGGTTGCATTCTGACCGCAGGTCTGGGCCAGAACGTTGCCCGTCAGGTCGCCGTTAAGGCCGGCATCCCCTATGCTGTTCCTGCTTACACCGTGGGCAT
Organism: Oscillibacter sp.; assembly: GCF_040505565.1. Lineage (GTDB taxonomy): Bacteria > Bacillota > Clostridia > Oscillospirales > Oscillospiraceae > Oscillibacter. The sequence goes on from NZ_JBEUWZ010000017.1 coordinate 76,796, forward strand.
GGTCTGCGGTTCCGGCATGAAATCCGTCATCGAGGGAGCCCGGTCCATTCTGGCCGGCGACGCAGACGTGATCGTCTGCGGCGGTACCGAGAACATGTCCGCCGCTCCCTATGCCGCTCCCGACGCCCGCTGGGGCGCCCGCATGGGTGACAAGAAGCTGGTCGACACCATGATCAAGGACGGCCTGTGGGATGCGTTCAACAACTATCACATGGGCACCACCGCCGAGAATATCTGCGATGTGTGGGGCATCTCCCGCCAGGAGCTGGATGAGTTCTCCGCCTCTTCTCAGCAGAAGTGCGAAGCCGCTCAGAATGCCGGCAAGTTTGACGACGAGATCGTTTCCGTCCCCATCAAGGTCAAGAAGGATATCGTCGAGTTCAAAAAGGACGAGTTCCCCCGCGCCGGTACCACCGTCGAGGGCATTTCCAAGATGAAGGGTTCTTTCCCCGTGGGTCCCGAGTCTCCCAATCCCCAGGTTGTCCACACCTTTGAACTCACCGGTGTGAAGGAAACCGCCGACAAGGGCACCCCCCGCGTCACTGCTGCTTCCTCCTCCGGTATCAACGACGGCGCTGCCGCCATCATCCTGGCTTCCGGCGAAGCCGTGGAGAAGTACGGTCTGAAGCCTATGGCAAAGTTGGTCTCCTGGGGCCAGGGCGGCGTCGATCCCAAGATCATGGGCGTCGGTCCCGTTCCCGCCTCCAAGCAGGCCATGGCCAAGGCTGGCCTGACCATCGACGATATGGATCTGGTGGAGGCCAACGAGGCCTTTGCCGCTCAGTCCATCGCTGTGGCCCGCGAGCTGAAGTTCGACATGAGCAAGGTGAATGTCAACGGCGGCGCTCTGTCTCTGGGCCATCCCGTGGGCTGCTCCGGCGCCCGCATCATCGTCACTCTGCTCCATGAGATGCAGAAGCGGCCCGAGGCCAAAAAGGGCTTGGCTACGCTGTGCATCGGCGGCGGCCAGGGCGTTGCAACGATCTTCGAGAAGTGCTAATTTCTTAAGCTGCATAAAAACGGGCGCCTGTGGGGAACCACGGGCGCCCGTTTTGTTTTCTCGCTGTTATGGGTCATGTGCCGACTGACCGGCTTTTGCACGAACCTGCCGCCGGAGTCACTCAGCGAAAATCTCCGTCAAAAGTTCCACAGCCTCTGGCAGCCGCTCCTTTTCAAGGCCCGCGTAATTCACCACCAGCGTGTGGTCGAACGCCGCCTCCCGCCGCTGGGTATACTCGGACAAAAAGCCCAGTCGGACGCCTTTTTCCTGAGCTCTGGCGTCAAGATCCTCATCGCTTCGGGCGGTGTCCAGCCGCAGCAGAAAGTGCAGTCCAGCCCCCTGCTCCGCGATGTGGACCCGTCCGGCAAAGGCGCTCTGGGCAAATGCCTCCAGCACGGCGGCCCGCCGGGTGCGGTACTCCGTCCGCATCCGAGCCAGGTGCTGCTCATAGTATCCGCCCTCCAAAAATCGGGCAAGGACGAACTGCTCTGTGGCGGGGACGGTGCAGGCATAAAAATCCAGCTCCCGGCGGTACTGATCCAAAAGCCGGGACGGCAGCACCAAAAAGCCCACCCGCATGGACGGAGCAATGGTCTGGGAAAACGTATTTAAATAGGCCACCCGGCCTCCGCCGTCAATGCTTTGCAGCGGCGGAATCGGCCGGCCCGTAAAGCGGAGTTCGCTGTCGTAGTCGTCCTCGATGATAACCCCGCCGGTCTCCTCTGCCCAGCGCAGCAGCTCCTGCCGTCGCCGGATGGGGGTCACCAGCCCGGTGGGATACTGGTGAGAGGGGGACAGATGTGCAGCCCCGGCTCCGGAGGCGCGCAGGGCATCGGGATTCATTCCCTCGCCGTCCAGAGGCAGGGGAACGCACCGGACACCGCTTTTTTCGTATACCTGCCGGATTTTCGGATAGCCGGGATCCTCCACCGCCAGTACTGTGTCCCGTCCCAGCAGCTGGGCCAACAGAAGGTACAGATACTCCGCCCCCGCGCCGATCACGATTTGCTCCGGTGACGCCGAAAGCCCCCGAAAATCCCTGAGGTCGCTGCAGATTGCCCGCCGCAGGGCGGGCAGCCCCTGATGGGGCAGCGGAGAGAGAAGCGCAGCTCCCTCTTCCGCCAAAACCTGCCGCGTCAGCCGCGCCCAAGTGGACAGAGGGAACCTGGCCGCATCCACCCGGTTTGTCTTCAGATCCAGCTTCCACTCCGGCGTCGGCCGGGACGGTACATCCGCGGCCGGTTGCCGCACGGAAAGACTTGGCTCCACCCGGGAGATGAAAAAACCGCTGCGGGGACGGGTGTGGACATAGCCCTCCGCCTCCAGCTGCTGGTATGCCCCTTCCACCGTGATGACCGAGACCCCCAGATGCTCCGCCAGCGCCCGCTTGGAGGGCAATTTTTCTCCTACCGCCAATGCGCCGGAGAGGATGTCTTCCCGAATGCGGCGGTAGAGATATTCATACAGGGTTAGCCCGCCTCGGTCTTCCAGGGAATAAGTCAGCATATGCCACGCTCCAATCTGACTCTATCGAAAATTTATAAATTGAGTATTTTAATATTATCATATACCGGTTACAATAGATTTAATTGAAGCCGAGAGGAGTCAGAGAAACATGGAAAAAGCGGTTAAGACGGAAATCCCCCCCACTGCGGACACGCGGGTGCGGACCATTGTCACCACGGCGCTGATGGCGGCGCTGGCCTGCGTTGCCACCATGGTGATCCGCGTTCCCTCCCCCACGGGAGGTTATATGAATCTGGGCGACACGGTGGTGCTGCTGGGGGCGTTTCTGCTGGGACCGTGGTATGGCGCACTGGCGGGCGGCATTGGCTCCGCTCTGGCGGACGTTCTCTCTGGCTACATGGTCTATGTCCCCGCCACGTTGGTCATCAAGGCTGTTATGGCGATTCTAGCGGGCCTTTTGTACCGCGGACTGAAGGAGAAGTCCGGCGGCATGATTTTCTCCGCTCTGGTGGGCGAGATTCCCATGGTGGCAGGCTACTGGCTGTTTGACGCGCTGCTGCTGCGCAGCTTTGCCGGCAGCGCGGCGGGAATTCCCAGCAACCTGGTGCAGGCGGGCTTCGGCGTGGCGGTCTCCGTCTTTCTGGCAGCGGCGCTGCGAAAGAGCGGCTATGTGCGGAGCAAGTTTTCCAACCTGTAAGGGGAACTGTTTTCACGGCAGGCTAACGCGGGACGGAGCTATCATCCGTCCTGCGCTTTCTTACTTTTTAACGGAAAGTACACTTGACATTTTACTGGTTCTGCGGTAATATGGAACATGGAAAGCACACTTTCCGTTTGAAGGGAGGGCATTTGTGAAAAATCGGTTGGAGGAAATCCGAAAACAGCGGGGAATCCGGCAGGAGGATTTGGCGGCTGCGCTCGAAGTTTCCAGGCAGACCATAGGCTCTTTGGAAAACGGCCGCTATAATCCCTCCATCCTTTTGGCGTTTAAGATTGCCGACTATTTTGGCATGCGCATTGAGGACATTTTTATCTATGGGGAGGAAAAAGGAGAATGAAGAAAGGCGTATTTTTTACACTGAGCGTGATCGGTCTCGTGCTGATTGCCGTCGGTTTGTATTTTGCCAAATCAGCCCCGGAGACGCAGGGTGTGATGAGGGTTTTGCCGTACTACTGCATCGGAATTGGGTGCGGTGCATTCGGACACGGAGTCGGAGAGCTGATTGCATTAAAAGCTGCCGGGAATCTTCAAAAACAGATTGAAATTGAGAAAAAGGATGAACGAAATATAGCAATCAGCAATTATGCCAAGGGAAAGGCATTTGACGCCATGATCTATATTTTCGGCGCACTGATTGTGTCGTTCGGATTGATGAACCTTGCTCCGTATGTCGTATTGATGCTTGTTTTTGCCTACCTTCTTGTGGCCGGAATTGCCATCTACTATCGCTGCAAATACGACAAGGAGATGTAGAAAAAGAGCGTTTTCTCTCGGCTGAAGGCAGCTGGCAATGCTGCGAGCCCCCGATCCAATCTGGACCGGGGGCTTTGAGTAGCCACCAAATCGAACTATGCATATTATATGGCAGCAAGATTACACCATCAGGAGTGATCTTGAAATATGTTCTTAGGAGAAACATTATGGATAAAACTCTCCCTCGGGATTTTGAGTGCGCTGAGTCTGTGCCTGCTGGTGCAGTTGATGCGGTTTCTGGCGGTTACCCGCATCCTCCGGTTCCGACAGATGCTGAATCTGTTGATATTGTAGCAGCTGCTGAGGCGCGAATCGCGACCAGCTTGGCCTTTTTCTTGGAACTATTCCTTCAAAAAATCTGTATGATCCGCGATCCTGCGGAGCAAGCCGAAATCATCAAGGATATCTTGTGCGCATACACCTGCAAGGAAAAAGCGATGGCGGCTCTGTTTAATGCGCTTGCAAATAAAATTTTGGCCGATAAGGGCTTAGTCCCCGGCGATGGCGGCGATTGCTGTTAAAAACAGAGATGATCCAATTTCTCCGTTTTAAGTGCGTCAGAAAGGCGGAAGCCGATGAATAAAGAAGATTTTAATCGGATCAATGGCTCTTCTATGCCTCAGTTTCGATTTAATTGTCCAGAGCCGAAGAAAGAGGAAACCATTTTCCCCTGCCGCTGCCATGATTGTGATAAGACGGTTCTCTATTATCAAACCTGCGTAAGCAAGTGTGAATCCGAACTTTTTTGCAGTGCCGCTGACCGGCTTATTTGCGAGCTGCAAAAAGCGCGAACCTTATGTGAACTGAAGCAGGTTTTCGACATGATAAGCAGCCTGCTAACAGCTAGCGCAGCGAAGGAGTTATCGCTGGCGGAAATAGTTAAGGCATCCAATTGTATAACTAAAATGCCAGATCACGAATGTGACTGCTGAATACCATCGTAGCATAATATAAAAACAAACCCGTCTCCAAGGAAATACCAAGGAGACGGGTTTGTTTTTATGGAGAGATGAAAAGGAAAGGATGAAAATGAAAAAACTTTTGCACCTCGCAGGTGGCTCATTCCCTTGAGGATGTTCATATTCTATCTGAGAAAGCTAAAAGAGGCCTTAAAAAATTGTGAATAAAGTGTAAATACAGATGTGATTTTAAAAATGTAAGCAGGCTGCACAGAGCTTATTTACATGGCATAGCTCATTTAAAATTTGCTTCTTTCAGCAGCGGCAAATATTCTTCCCACCGGTAGTCACGGATCGGCATCGGCTTGTGATTGTCAAAATACAGAAGCAGGCACGGGCTTATTCCGTGGTAGGCGTCAAGATACTCATAGCCTGTTAAATGTCCTTCGGAAATCAATTGGCGAACTGTGGCGTGGTAATTGTAATACATAGCGGTTACTCCGTAAGCAAAGTTATAGGATGGCCTTTAGTATACTTCAATTACAAATAAACATCCATTGGCGAACTGCGAAAATATATGCACGCTCGGCATTTTTATAATTGCGTCGAGCACAAAGGTCTGTACTTTGATTGGTACGCTTTAAAAAACGGCCTATTTTCACCCTTTCAAGCGGCAAAAGCGGGCATAAAGAGCAAAAAGAAAATCCCTTAAAACCTTGTGGCTCTAAGGGAAATCTTTGGAGCGGCCGATGGGAATCGAACCCACCTATGCAGCTTGGGAAGCTGCCGTTCTACCGATGAACTACGACCGCAGATCGCACGTGAAGATAGTATAGCAGACCTTACTTTATTTTGCAAGACGAAAAATGCCCGGAGGCGCATTTGTTTTTTCCTTTTCTCATAGACTGGGACAACAAGAAAAGGGGGAACGTTATGAAAAAACTGCTGTTTGCGCTGGCGGCGGCGCTGCTGCTGACCGTTCCGGCCAGGGCGCTGGAGGTGTCGGCACCCTCCGCGCTGCTGATGGAGAAGGAGACGGGGACCGTCCTGTTTTCAAAAAACGAGCACGAGAAGCTGGAACCCGCCAGCGTCACAAAGGTCATGACTCTACTTTTAACCATGGAGGCCATTGACGGCGGAACCCTCCACTATGACGATACCGTTACCGCCTCCGCCCACGCCTGCTCTATGGGCGGCAGCCAGATCTGGCTGAAGGAAAACGAGCAGATGAGCGTGAGCGACATGATTAAAGCCGTGTGCGTGGTCTCCGCCAACGACTGCGCGGTCGCCCTGGCGGAGCAGATTGCGGGGAGCGAGGACGCTTTTGTGGAGCGAATGAACGCGCGCGCCGCGGAGCTGGGGATGAACGACACCCATTTCTGCAACGCCACGGGTCTTCCCGCGGCGGGACACGTCACCTCCGCCAACGATATTGCCCTTATGAGCCGGGAATTAATTTTGCACCACCCGGATATTCGGAAATACACCACGATTTGGATGGACACCCTGCGGGGCGGAACGTCCGCTCTGGTGAATACCAACAAGCTGATTCGATTCTACGACGGCGCCACGGGTCTGAAAACGGGGTCCACGGACTCCGCGCTCTACTGCCTGTCCGGCACGGCAGAACGGAACGGTATGGAGCTGATCGCCGTCATCATGAAAGCGCCCACCTCTGCCCAGCGGTTCGAGGATGCAAAATCCCTTTTAAGCTACGGCTTTTCTACGTATGCGCTGGCAAAGGCCGCTCCGGATGCGGCGCTTCCGCCGGTACCGGTATCTCTCGGGACCCATGCCACGGTGCAGCCCATTGCGTCGGAGAGCTCGCTGCTGCTGGAAAAAGCCAAGGCGGCAAATCTTGAAAAGTCCGTGACCCTCGCCGAACAGGTGGAGGCTCCCATTGCCAAGGGCGATGTGCTGGGAACGCTGACTATCTCCTCTGGCGGAGAGACTCTGGCGGAAGTGCCGCTGGTGGCGGGAGAGGACGTCCCCCGTGTCACCTGGGGCGCGCTAGCACTTCGGTATCTGCGTACGGCGTTTTTAGGCAGCCCGGCATCCACTTGAAATTTTCGGGGCGTTTCGCTACTTTTCGCTTGTGACAGTCGGACAAAGCTAGTATAATAACCGTATCTTATGATCACGCAAGTGACCTGGAAGGGATCGTTATTATGCTGGACGTGAAAACTTTTCATATGGACTCCTTTATTCCCATGCCTTACGAAGAGGCGCTGGCCCCCAGATTGAAGCTGGCACAGGAAAAGCTGCAAAAGGGCAACGGCGCGGGCGGAGAGTTCACCGGCTGGGTCCATCTGCCCAGAGATCATGATAAAGAGGAATATGCCCGCATCAAGGCGGCGGCCGCTAAAATCCGGGGAAACTCCGGGGCACTGGTGGTCATCGGCATCGGTGGCTCCTATCTGGGTGCCCGGGGCGTGGTGGAATGCCTTCAGTCCCCCAACTACAATCTGAAAAAGAAAGACGGCCCCAATATCTACTTTGTCGGCAACGGTCTGAGCTCCGACGCCATGGGAGACGTCATGGACCTGGTCGACGGCGTGGACTTTTCCGTCAACGTGATCTCGAAATCCGGCACGACCACAGAGCCCGCGGTGGCCTTTCGCTTTTTCCGAAAGCTGCTGGAGGAGCGGTACGGCAGGGAGGGCGCGCGGGAGCGGATTTTTGCCACCACCGACTGCCGCAGAGGCGCACTGAAAGCGCTGGCGGACAGCGAGAAGTGGGAAACTTTCGTGGTCCCGGACGACATCGGTGGGCGGTACTCCGTTCTTACCGCCGTGGGCCTTTTGCCGATTGCCGCTGCCGGCGTGGACATCGATGGGCTGATGCACGGGGCGATGGTTATGATGGAGCGGTGCGCCGTTTCCGGCTACGAATGCCCCGCCTGGCGGTATGCCGCCGCCCGGTATCAGCTGTATCGGGACGGGAAATCCGTTGAGATCCTTGGCTGCTTTGACCCGGCGTTCCGCATGATGGCGGAGTGGTGGAAGCAGCTCTTCGGAGAAAGCGAGGGGAAGGAGGACAAAGGTCTCTTCCCCGCCAGCGCTGATTTCACCGCAGACCTCCACTCCATGGGCCAGTACATCCAGCAGGGCAAGCGGCTGATGTTTGAGACCGTTGTCCGCTTTGGGCCTTCCGCCCGTCAATTCAGCGTGGCCCCAGACGAGGGGAATGGCGATGGCTTGAACTTTCTGGCGGGCCGTTCCATGGACTTCATTCGGGACAAAGCTGCTGAGGGAACTCTTCTGGCCCACACGGAAGGCGGTGTACCCAATTTGATTGTGGAAGCTGGAGAGCGGAACGCGGAATCTCTTGGCCAGCTGATCTACTTCTTTGAGTATGCCTGCGGTCTGAGCGGGTATCTGCTGGACGTGAACCCCTTTGACCAGCCGGGTGTGGAAGCATATAAGCAGAATATGTTTGCGCTTTTGGGGAAACCGGGATATGAGGACCGGAGATCCGAACTGGAGGCAAAACTGGCAAGATGAACGGATGCCGGGGGTGGTTTTCCCATCCCCGGCATTATTCACAAAGTTTTTGCGGGAATTTTGCATTGTCTTTTCCTTGGATCTATGCTATGCTGAAAACACAGAAATCCACCCCGTGATTTCAGAAGAACAGGAGTGATACACTATGGTCAGATTGATTATGGGCGTCAAAGGTTCCGGCAAGACCAAGCAGCTCATCGACCTCATCAACAGCGCGGCGAAGGACGAGCCGGGCAACGTGGTTTGCATTGAGGCAAATTCCGCTCTGACTTACGACATCCACTATCGCATCCGCCTGATCGACGCACTGGAATATAGGCTGAACGGTTATGAGTCCCTCCGCGGCTTTGTCAGCGGTCTGTACGCCGGGAACTATGACATATCCCACGTATTTATCGACAACCTGTGTAAAGTGGTCGGCGGGGATGTTGACCATGAGACCGAGGAATTTTTGAATTGGCTGGATGTCTTTGGCGAGAAAAACGGCATCAAGTTCACCGTTACCATCAGTGCCGATCTGGGGATGGCCACCGACGGAATGCAGAAATTTCTGTAAATAGGTTTATATAAAGACGGCGGAGTGTGCTATGCACATTCCGCCGTCTTCTTGTTCCGGCTGAAGATCGGTATTATTTCAATCCGGTGAGAATTCCGTTCTCTCCGTCCAGCGGACCGGTAAGGTCACTGATGCACAACCCTCCGCCGCCAAAAAAGTCCAGCAGCTGCCGCCGGGCCTGTGCGGCCCGGGCGTCGTTGTACCAGACCACCACGCGGGCGCCGGAGTCCGTGTAGCTGAGATAGGGCGTGGCGTACCGGCTGGACCAGTAGCCCGTGACGCCGGAAGTGGACAGCAGGGCGGAGAGCTCCGCCGGAGATACATCGCCCTGGGCTGTATTCCCCCGCCATGCCGTTCCGGAGGCGGTGAGCAGGAGAGCCCGCTTTGCCGGAGGAATCGTGTCAGCGACGGTCTCAAGCGTATAAAAGACCTCCTCCAAGGGCTCCTGCGGCGTCGTGGGGAAGCCGGAGACTGTCTGGGTATAGGGGGCGACCCGCAGAACCACTTTGTCTGCCTGAGCCGCCAGGGCGGCAAAGTCATAGCCGTTATAAGCCGTCTTTCCCTGCGATACGGGAGCCTCCGCCATTACGTAGAGAAGATCACCTGGTTTCAGCGACGAGCGCAGGGCCGTGACCAGATTCGTATAAGATGCCTTTTCCGTGCCCCGAAGCTTGGGAATGTCCAGTAGCACGCCATCCCAGCCACCCTCATCTGCGGCGGTGGCAATTTTTTTAGCAAGCTCCGCCATATCGGAGCCGGAAAAGCCGGTGCTGGTTCCACAGACCTGCATGAACCGGCGCTTCCCCTCCGTTGCGGCGCGGATGGCGGAAACCGTTTCCGCGGAAAGGTCGGTTGTCAGCAGCAGACTGCCGTTGTAGACTATTTTCATGGTGGGTATCGCCACGGTCCCCACGTCCCCATGGCTCAAGTTTTCTGCCGACCGCGCCACGCCGCAGACGTCCGGCGCGGCGGCGTGAAGTTTGTCATAGACCCGCATCAGCACGGCGGCGGCCTGTTCCCGGGTGGCGGTCCTGTCCGGCTGAAACGCGCCGCGGGAGTTGCCCGTCATAATCCCCAGATCATTGGCCAGGATCAGATAGCCAAGGCTGGCGGTCACATCGGTAAAGGGAGAAGTCCGCTCTCCGGCGAGACTGGCCAGTGTTCCGTATCCCAGCGCCCGCACCAGCATCACCGCCATCTCCTGCCGGGTAACGGCGTCTCCGGGGCGGAAGTTTTCCTCCTGCTGGGTGACCGCCCCGTGGAGATAGGCGGTCTCCACCGCGCTATAATACCATTTCGCGGAATCCTGATTATCCGGGAAGGACCCGGAGGTGGGAGTGACCAGCTTCCACTGGAACACCCGGCACAGCACGGCGGCAAAAGCCGCTCTGGTCATGGACTGCCCCACGCCGAATTTCCCGTCGCTCCGGCCGTTTACCAGACCCAGCTCCGCCGCGCGGGTAATGGACTCCGCCGCCCAGTAGGACGCGTGCACATCGGAGAACCTGACCGCCGCACGGGCGGGCACCGGCAGCACCACCAAGAGGCAGATCAAGGCCAATCCCGCTGCCGCCAGCCGTTTTAACTCTTTCAGCAAAAAAATCATCTCCTGTTACTATATATTTGGTTGAGGACATGGCCGCCAGCCATGTCTTTATCC
>NZ_JBEUWZ010000018.1:0-86380 GCF_040505565.1 Oscillibacter sp.
AGAACCGACGGGCTTTTCTGCGGAGGGGCAGGAACTGATCACGATTACCCGATTGCGGGAGAGCATAAAGGACGGCGTTCAGGCCCTCTGCATTTTCAGTAGGAATCAAAATGGAATCCGGCTCTCAGTTTGAAAGGGAGACCGGGCAATTACTTCTGCTTGAGCAAAACGCGCGTGTTGCCCTCTGTACGGCGGGTAATTCCGTTTCCGTCCCAGTGCTCCAAAAAGGCCCGGGCAAATTTGAGGGAGATACCAAGCGCATCCCGAAATTCCGTCAGTCCCAATTCAGGCTTTTGCGCAAACAGCTCCAGCATGGTCTGCCTGGCAAGATCATAATGGGCGCGATCCACCAGAAGCTGCGGGGAAAGGGAGACCAGTTCCCCGTCGAACCGCATCCGCGCAATCACATGGGACAGCACTTTCGGGTCAACGCCCAGCGCCGCTTCCACGTGCTCCGCGGTGTCCGGCTGGAGACCGTAACCGTCGTACAGGGCCAGCACCTGTGCCCGGATGGCGGTGGATTCCGGCGTATAGGCCGCCTCAAAGTCCGGCAGCGCCACCACGCTGTTTTCCAGCCTCAGCCTGCCATCACGCGTAAAACAGGAAATTAAGTCATCCGTAATATAAACGGGACTTTTAGACCCAAGACGGCTCCTCATCTCGTTCAGATTCATACCGACTTGCAGCGGATATTGCTGATGATAAGCCTTCAGAATCTCTCGCGTATAATTCCACAGCGCCTCCACCGAAGAAAGGAGCAGGTACCGCTGGCCCAGCTTCAGCACCGTGCCCCTCTCCAGGATCGGCGACAGCACTGCGTCCAGGTCCTCTTCGGTCAGAGCGCAGGCCTGCGCCAACTCCTTGTGCTTCGGCGCGGTTCCTTTTTCCAATACCCGCAGCACAACCTCGTCCGGAGAGCCTGAAGCGCGGGCGCGCAGATTGTCCAGTACAGCCGAGCTTCGGCGCTTGTGGAGGGCGGCGTCCACGTCCAGCAGCACGCCGCCGCCAATCGTTACCGTGGGAGAAAAAAACCGCAGAATAAAGTGGTCTCCGTTTCTTACCGCCAGCGGCTGGTCGAATAAAAGCTGAGCAAAGCCCTGCTGCCCCGCCTCTAAAGTCTCCGCATCCAGCAGGCGCGCTTTGCACAAAAGCTCCGATGTGTCATGATAAAAATGAACTTTCGTCCCGCTTTTCAAAGCGAAAGGTGCGTCATTCAGCATGTTGATCTGCACGTCCAGGCAAGAGGAAAGCGTCATGCTGTCCGGCTTCGCCACCGTGTCGCCCCGCCTGATCCCGTGTCGATCAAGCCCAATCAGATTCAGCGCCGCGCGCATTCCCGCTGCTGCCTGGTCTATGGACCGGTCATGGCTTTGAATACCGCGAACCCGGGCCTTTTCCCCACAAGGATAGATGGTCACCGTCTCTCCTGTTTTGACAGTACCCTCCACCACTGTGCCGGTGACTACCGTGCCAAAGCCGTCTACCGTGAAAACCCGGTCTACCGGAAGCCGGAACGGGCGGACGTGGCTTTTTTCTTCCGCGCCGTCCACCAAAGAGATAATCTGTGCCTTCAGCTCATCAATTCCCTGACCGGTGTACGCAGAGACGGGAATCATGGGCGCCTTTTCCAGAAACGTTCCCTTCACATTTTCCCGGATTTCCTCCAGCATGGCCTCCAGCCATTCCTCCTCCACCATGTCGGTCTTTGTGACCACGATGATTCCGCTCTTGACGCCCAGCAGCGACAAAATTCCGAGGTGCTCCCTGGTCTGCGGCATAAATCCCTCGTCCGCTGCCACTACCAGCAGCACAACGTCCATTCCGGACGCGCCCACCAGCATATTCCGGATGAAGCGTTCATGCCCTGGGACATCTACGATGCTGGCTTCCTGTCCATTTGGCAGCGTCAGCTGCGCAAAGCCGTTTTCAATGGTAATCCCACGCTTTTGCTCTTCTTTCAGGCGGTCGGTATTGATTCCGGTCAGGGCCTTTGTCAAGCAGGTTTTTCCGTGATCCACATGCCCTGCGGTTCCGATGATGATATGCTTCATATCTGTCCTCTGCCTTTCGTCTGTGCCCTATGGCATGTCACTGTCCGGTCCGCTTTGCGCGAGCAGGGTAAAAAAACCAAATTCAGAAGGTTTCCCGGATTTATCACGGAACGCCGATGTCTGCGCCTTGCCCGATTGCGTGGACGCCGGCGTAAAACTCCTTGCTTTTGTTATTGTATAGAGTTCACAAGTTCTTGTCAAGAAACAGAACAAATTAGCGGAATTTTCTGTGCATGATTACAGCCTGCCTCAAGGAGCTACGGTGTATTTGACTTATAAATGCCGTGTATAAAATCAAAAATATGGTTGATTTTCACAAAGCGATACGCCATAATGAAAGCGAGATCTCCCCCGAATTTAAAAAACGAGAATATTACGGAAAGGGATGTTAGTTTTTCATGAAGACATTTGAACCAAAACCAGTCCTGAATACCAAGCGTTTTGAAGCCTGCTTCAAAGCAATCGACGCGCACACGGAGGGTGAATTCTGCCGCGTTGTGTACGAGGGATTCCCCGAGGGGAAAGGTGACACGATTCTGGAGCGCAAGTATTATCTGCAAAAGCATTACGATGAATATCGCAAGGCGCTTATGCTGGAGCCCCGCGGGCATCACGATATGTTTGGCGCAATTCTCTGCCAGCCCGTCCATGAAGAAGCGGATTTCGGAATTTACTTCATTGATACCGGCGGATGGCTGAACATGTGCGGTCACTGCACCATCGGTGCCGTTACCGTTGCGCTGGAGACCGGTATGGTTCCTATGACCGAGCCGGTGAGCCATGTGACGCTGGACGCGCCGGCGGGGCTGATTCACACCGAGGCCCAGTGCAAGGACGGCAAGGTTCTCAATGTCACTTTGACAAATGTCCCCGCTTTCCTGTATAAAGAAAATCTGGAAACCGAAGTCATGGGCAAAAAAATCAAATACGATATCTCCTTTGGCGGCTCCTTCTTTGCTCTGGTGGACACCCAGCAGCCCAGCCTGCAAATCGACATCAACTCCAAGACCGTTCCCGAACTGACGGTACTGGGCATGGCGCTGATGAATAAGATCAACGAGACGGTTGAGATCAAGCATCCCGAGCTGGATATCACCACCGTGGATCTGGTCGAGTTTTACGGCCCCGCCGTCACGCAGGGCGCCGATAAGCGCAATGTCGTGATTTTCGGAGAGGCGCAGGCGGACCGAAGCCCATGCGGTACCGGCACCAGCGCAAAATTGGCCACACTGTACGCGCACAAGCAGATTGAAATCGGACAGCCCTTTATCTACGAGAGCTTTATGGGTACCATGTTTAAGGGCGTCATAAAGGAAGAGGCAAAAATGGGGCCATTCGATGCCGTGATCCCCATGGTTACCGGCAGCGCTTACCTGACCGGCGAAGCTACTTATGTAATTGATCCGACAGACAAGCTGGGCAAGGGCTTTATTGTCGGCTGATCCGCAGGAACCGCTGATTTCAGCGCAGGGCGGAAAGGCGGACTTGTTTCTTGGGATCATCGGGTATCTCTTGTACCCGATGATCCCGGCACAGCACAAGGGCATAATCCCTAAAATTTAGTAACAGCCGGGGAGGCGCCGCTGGTTCCGGCTCCTTCTCGGCTTTTTGCGGAAAGGTCTTGCATGTGCTCCGCTGCTAAAATTGAGCTTGAGGATTTCTACACTTGCGAGCAACCAAAAATTTCGGAGGAATGTCTGAATGGAACAAAAGATTGATTATGCACAATTGCAGGCGGACGCGCTGGATGTGTTCCATCACGGCTTTGCCTGCTCGGAATCCGTGATCTATGCACTTCGCAAAAATTTCGGTTGGACGAATCTTTCAGATGATGCCATTGCTATGAGCACAGGTTTTCCATGGGGACTCGGCGGAGCGGGCTGCCTCTGCGGCGCGGTAGCAGGCGGTACGATGTGCATCGGTTATGTGTTTGGAAGACGGACACAGGGCGATTCTTGCGCCAACAAATGCCACAAGCTGACCTGCGAGCTTGCCGAGGCGGTGCGTGAACGCTTCGGTGCCACCTGCTGCGGCAAGCTGATTCAGGAATTTCCGAATCGGGAGATGGAGTCCCGCAAAGCAAAATGCGCGGAGATTGTCTCCTTCTGTGTAGAGATGACGGCGCACATAATTGAGCGGGAGATGGGGAATTAAGAACAGAACAAAGCATTACTGCTCTTTTTATACAGCTGGTTTTTCGGAAAGAGCGACCGGAGTAAACAATCTCAAGGGAGCGGCAGGCGTTGGTGCTGTCGCTCCCTTGATGTTTTATTAGTGGCAGAAATGCCTCGTGTTAAAGGCGGCCGCCCATGCGGATGTTTTGCCAAGGTATCGTGGAGAACTTGTGTCCATTCCGTTATTTTGGGACGTTACTCACTTATGGTTGCTTTTTATGAGATTCTTTCATAGGCCTCATCTGTACAATTTCACAAAATTCCGGTATAATAAAGCGCGGAAACGGTGCTTTTTTCCAACGGGAGAAGGCGCCGAATAAGCCTGCAAATAAGAGAATGGCTGACTTACGCACGGGCACAAAGACCCTGGAGGATTTCGTCAGACCCCTTGTCCTCTCATTCGAAACAAGATGGAAAAAGGCACGGCTGGATGCCGTGCCCTCAACCAAATACATAGTAACAGGAGGATGCTGCATCATGAAAATCAAGGAAGGGTATATGCCGTTTCACGGGTACAAAACGTACTACCGAATTGTTGGTGAAAAAACAGGCATGAAAAAGCCGCTGGTACTGCTCCACGGCGGGCCGGGTTCGACCCACAATTATTTTGAGGTGCTCGATGCGCTTGCGCAGGCGGACGGGCGCCAGCTTGTGATGTACGACCAGATTGGCTGCGGCAATTCCTATGTGGATGGACATCCGGAGCTGTGGACGGCGGAAACGTGGGTGGCGGAATTTATTGCGATGCGGGAACATCTGGGACTTGATGAAATACATCTGTTGGGACAGTCCTGGGGCGGCATGCTGCTTTTGGACTATGTGTGCAATTACGAGCATAAGGGCCTCAAAAGTCTGATCCTCTCCAGCACGCTGCCTGCCTCATGGATGTGGGGGGAGGAGCAGCAGAGAATGATCTGCGAGCTGCCTCGTGATATGCAGGATGCCATTGCAAAAGCGACTGCTTCCGGTGATTACAGCGATCCGATTTATGCTGCCGCAGAGGATGAGTACATGCTGCGCCACGCGGCGGGCAAAGTGACGGAGGATTCTCCCGAATGCTTGCGCCGCAAGGTGAAAAAAGGAAAAGAATCCTATGTGGTCGGCTGGGGCCCCAATGAATTCACCCCGCTGGGTACCCTGCGGAATTACGATGTGACCAAGCAGCTGGAAGATATCCGCGAGCCGTCGCTTGTGATCAGCGGAGGAAACGATCTGTGCGCACCTTATAT
The DNA here is from genome assembly GCF_040505565.1 of Oscillibacter sp. Classification (GTDB taxonomy): domain Bacteria; phylum Bacillota; class Clostridia; order Oscillospirales; family Oscillospiraceae; genus Oscillibacter. The sequence goes on from NZ_JBEUWZ010000018.1 coordinate 5,455, forward strand.
AGCGAAATACATGTATGATCGGATTCCCCATGCAAAATGGGAGCTTTTCCGCGCCTGCCGCCATATGAGCTTTGTGGAGGAGAATGAGCAGTATATCGCTTTGATGCGCCAGTGGCTGAATGCTAACGACTGAGCATTGAGGACGGCAGAAACGGAGCGGAGAGGGCGGTTGTGATGGAAACGAAAAGACGAAACAAATTTTTGACCATCCTGCTGACTGCGATCGCGGTGTCACTGCTGCTGATCTGCAGTTATGCCAACCTTCTGCCGCAGGAACAGCTGACGCGGATGACGCCCTATTCCTTCACCGATGACTGGATGCTCTCCTCTCAAGAGGAGACGCGAATGGTGGCGCTGGGAGAAGATTTTCACGTACAGGGCAACACGCTGCATTTGCTCCGCCGTCTGCCGGGATTTTTGAATGCGGACGATGTGCTGATGTTCCGCACATCGCTGATTGCACTTTCCGCCAAGATCGACGGAAAGGAGATCTATCATTATGACGGAACGGGTACGCTGCAATCGCTGACCATGCCGTATTCCTGGCAGTATGTGGATCTTTCCCCCGCCGATGCGGGAAAGGTCCTGACATTGGACCTTTCGTGGAAGGATAATACCGTTGTCTATATAGGCGACTTGTATCTTGACAGCGGCATTGCTTGCCAGCTATACTCGATTTTAAAGGAGCTTCCGTTCTTCCTCCTGAGCGTATCCAATCTCTTTTATGGCGGATATCTGCTATTAAATTTCAACCTTTTTAAAAACCGTCGTTATTACCGGGCGGATTATCGGCTCTTGACCCTTGGCATGGCGGCCATCCAACTGGGCATATGGGACTTTTATCAGGGGCTTTCCGGCCGTGTGCTGGTTGCCATGCCGGACTGGCTTTCCTGGGTTGGGCTGTCGGCCTTGTGGCTTTTGCCGGTGACGCTGGTTTGCTACTTGAACGAGGCGGCGGAGAATCGCTCCATCGTACGCACGGCGCGGCTGTTGTTTGTTTACTATATTGCCTTTTACGCCGCCGTATTTATCGCAACACTCACGGGTGTTCCCGCCATGTCCTGTATGATCTTGCAGCATTTAAACATGATTGTGCTGTTTGTTTGCATAATGCGCAACCAGTACGCTCAGATTGTAAGTAACGGTGTATCCAGCGGACGGCTGACCTCCTTTGCACTGGTAGTGGTCAATTTGATGGTGTTTGCGGCGGATTTTGTGATCTATCATTATCACACGCCGCTGCGCTTCGGACTTTTATCCACAATGGCCTGCATGGGTTATATATACCATGCTTCCATGCTGATCAACGGCGAGCTGCACGCTAAGGCGGCGGAGGCGGTGGAGCTGCAAATTTCCGCAGAGCAGCAAAAGGCCGCCATGATGCTCAGTCAGATCCGTCCGCACTTTATCTACAATGTACTCAATACCATCCGATGCCTGTGCGTGATTGATGCGGCACAGGCGGAGACCGCCATCGTGGATTTTTCGGAATACCTGCGCAGCGACATGAATTTTCTTGAAAAGCAGGAGCTGATTCCCTTTTCCGAGGAAGCGGCGCATACCCGCAATTATCTGAAGCTGGAGTCAATGCGTTTTGGCAAACGCCTGCGGGTGCGCTGGGTGCTGGAGGAGGAGGACTTTCTCATTCCACCCCTGTCACTTCAGCCGATCGTTGAAAATGCGGTTCGCTATGGGGTAACAAAGAAAACGGCGGGCGGTGAAATCCAAATTCATTCGTTTGGAGACACAAAAAATATTTATGTCACTGTGCGCGACGACGGCAACGGCTTTGACGCGCGGCGGGTGCTGGAGGATCCCGCCTTTGACGGCGAACTGCACATTGGAATTCACAATGTGCGTACCCGTTTGCAAATCAACGCCTCCGGTGACCTGCAAATCAAAAGTACACCTACGGGGACGCTTGTAACTCTTATTCTGCCGCGTAAACGCGGTTGACTGTAAGGAAGGAGGACTGGCATGAATTGTATCGTGATTGATGACGAAAGCCTTTCCTTACAATTTATGACCCGTGCTCTGGGCGCCTATGCTCAGATCACGTCGCTGCACGCATTTGAAAACGCGGCGCAGGCACTGACGTTTGCTCGAGGGAATCCGGTCGATATCGCGTTTTTGGACATTGAAATGGCAGAACTGAACGGCATTGAGTTGGGAAGGCAGCTGCGTGGACTGCACCCTGACCTTTATCTTGTGTTTGTCACCGCACACGCCCAATATGCGGTTGATGCGTTTGGCATACGGGGGAATGGATATCTGCTCAAGCCCGCCCATCCGAACCGTATTCGTGAAGAAGTGGAAGCGGCGCAAAAGCAGCTGGTGGGTACGGTAAAGCGAATACGCGCTACTACATTTGGCAATTTTGATGTGTTTGTGGATGATGTTATGGTCAAATTTCCAAATGCGCGGGCGAAGGAGCTCCTAGCTTATCTGATTGACCGGCGGGGTGCGTCGGTCAGTGCGGAGGAGGCAATTTCCGTTCTGTGGGAGGAGCGGCCCCATGACTCCCTAGCCGGCAGTGTGTACCGCAAGACGCTTACCCAACTGCGCCGGAACCTGATGGATGCGGGGATCGGAGATCTTCTGATTGATATGCGCAATCAGCGCAGTGTCAACGTAAAACTGCTGGACTGTGATTACTATCGCTTTTTAGAGGGCGATCCACGGGCGATCCGAGCCTATAACGGCGAATATATGCGTAATTATAGCTGGGGTGAGGAAACCAATGCCATGCTGACGATGCGCTCAGAAGAACTGAGACAGACACTTTAGCCTGGTGAAAAGAACGACCGATTATTTCGGGAAACGGAACGCGTGCGCCCTGACAATCTGTCGGGGCGCACGCGTGATCGTTCGTTCTTTCGCTGAAGCTCGGCTGACTCGCGCTGGCCATCGTCTGCGCTTTTTCTTCTGTTTTACCATATTTGCATGCTTATTGTACGTTAAATTAGTGGTTCTCCGGATATTTATGCATTGCATAAAAAGCCAAAAAAGGGTATACTCCACTTATCCATATTAAGTGAGGTACAAAATGAATCTTCCCAAAATTGAATTGAACGGGCTCACTGCGACGGTGCCCATTGTTCAAGGAGCCATGGGCATCGGTGTGTCCGGAGCCCGACTTGCCGCAGCGGTTGCAAATGAAGGCGGGATCGGAATGATATCCGGCGTCAACATCGGATATCGGGAACCTGACTTCTCCAATCATACGTTTGAGGTCAATTTGCGGGCGTTGGTGAGCGAGATCCGAAAGGCGAGACAGCTGGCTCCGAAGGGAATTATTGGATTAAACTTACTCGTGGCAATGAATCAGTATCAGGAATTGGCAAAAGCTGCGGTCGAAGAGGGAATTGATCTGATCGTTTCCGGGGCGGGGCTTCCGCTGAGGCTTCCCGGAATTGTGAAGGGGTCTAAAACCCGGATCGCGCCGATTGTATCCTCGGGTAAGGCCGCGGAAGTCATTTTGAAATTTTGGAATCAACATTTCGACGCTACCGCAGATATGGTTGTGGTAGAAGGGACAGAGGCCGGCGGGCATTTGGGGTATTCTCCCGAAGTTTTAGCGGGACCGGATAAGCCCAAGCTGCTTGATACGGTAAAAGAAGTGATCGAAGCTGTAAAACCGTTTGGGGAGAAATTTAAAAAGCATATTCCCGTGATCGCGGGCGGCGGAATTTTTGACGGCTCGGATATTGCCGAATGCATTCGCTCTGGCGCAGACGGCGTCCAGATGGCAACCCGTTTTGTGGCGACCGACGAATGCGATGCGGATCGTGCCTATAAGGAAGCATATGTCAACGCGAAGGAAGAAGATATAGTCATCATCAAAAGCCCAGTGGGTATGCCGGGCAGAGCGCTGAACAATGCGTTCATAAAGAGAGTGGCGGAATGCGGAGACGATATAAAGGGCTGCTTCAGCTGCCTGAAGGGCTGTAATCCAAAGGTGGCACCATACTGTATCTCAAAGGCTCTGATCAATGCGGTGACGGGAAAGGTAGATGACGGGCTGATTTTTGTGGGCAGTAATGTGCACAGGGTTAAAGAAATTGTCCCCGTCCGGGAATTGATTGCAGAACTGAAAAGCGAAGCCGAAGCCGCACTGGCGATCTGCTGACAAGCAGCTCCCTGCGGCGACGGTTTTCATCGTATAACCAGATTGGCTCCCAGCAGCAGGAATGCGACGCCGAATATTTTGTAAATATCAATACCGATGTGATTGACCAGCGTATCAATTACAACACCGGTGATGATCTGGGCGGAGAGAATCAGCGTGAGTGTTTTTGAAACGCCCAGCACAGGGATGGATTTTGAGGATAAATAGATAATCATGGCGCCGAAAAGTCCTCCGATCAGCCAGATCGGATTTATATGAAGAACTCGGATATAGCGGGTATAAGAGCCTCTGAGAATGCTGATGGCGGCCATGAGGACAGCTCCGGTAACAAGGCTGTGCAGCGTTGCAATGCTGGGTGTGAGCTGTTTTGCCAGCTGAGAGTTGACGCTGGATTCCAGAGCGGTAAAAATACCGGCCAGGATTGCGCCTAAGATTGCCTGATACAGTATGACCGCCTCCGTTCCGCACTCCTGTATTTCATAACCGTATGCCGATTGGCAACGGAATTATGACGCCCGTTTGAACAGAGAAACATCGCCTGGGAAGTTTCCTAGGCGATGTTTTTGTCAGGCGTCCATGAGTTTCTATAAGTTGGTTATTTGCGTTTTTAACAAAATATTTGAAAACAATTGAATCAAATGGGAGAAATTCACAAGTGGAACGCGGTTATAACGCGGTTTTTACGCGCTATTTCTTCGGTAAACGGCATAATCTGTAAAGAAGGATGTTACGGATCGAAGCGGCATCACTATTTTATTGATTGCGGAGGTTTACTATGGAAAATACGAGACTTGCAAAAATTATGAAAGCCATGGAAGAAAACCAAGTGGAACAGATGATTATTTCTGATCCTGCCTCCATTTACTATTTGACAGGCTGCTGGATTCATCCGGGAGAACGCCTGATGACCCTGTTCCTGAACATTGACGGCAAGGTGCAGATGGTTCTGAACAAGCTGTTTCCGCAGGGCAACAAATTCACCTTCGATATTGAGTATTACGATGATGTCGACGACTGCGTCGCAGTTCTTGCCAAGTACGTGAAAGACGGAAAGACCTTCGGCGTTGACAAAGTCTGGCCCGCAAAATTCCTGCTGCGTCTGATGGAGCTGCGCCCGGGCTGTCGTTTTGTTAACAGCTCGGTGCTTGTGGATCATATCCGCCAGATAAAAGATGAAAAGGAGCAGGAACTGATGCGTGTATCTTCTCAGGTGAACGACATGGTTATGGAAAAACTGTATCGCCACGTTGCCGACGGCCTGACCGAGCAGGGCGTTGCAGATATTCTTTTGGACGAGTATGAAAAGGCCGGCTGCGAAGGAGTTTCCTTTGATCCAATCGTTGGCTACGGTGCGAACGCTGCCGATCCGCACCATGCCACCGACAAGGTGACGCTGGGAAAGCGCGGTGATGCCGTCGTGCTCGATATCGGCGGTGTAAAGGATGGCTATTGCTCGGATATGACCCGCACGGTGTTCCTTGGCGAGGCGTCCGAAAAGGCGCGTGAGGTTTATCATGTGGTCCTGGAGGCGAACCTGCGGGGCATTGCTGCCGCAAAACCCGGCAATCGCTTCTGCGATGTGGATAACGCTTGCCGCGATTATATCACCGAAAAGGGATACGGTCAGTATTTCACCCATCGCACCGGTCATAATATCGGAATCGAGGATCACGAATTCGGAGATGTCTCCTCTGTCAACGAAGAAGTCATCAAGCCGGGTATGGTCTTTTCCGTGGAGCCGGGCATTTATATCCCCGGTGAGGTCGGCGTTCGGATTGAGGATCTGGTTCTGATTACCAAAGACGGCTGCGAAGTCCTGAACCGCTTTACGAAGGATTTGCTGGTGGTGTGATCTTTAATCGGCATAGGGGGATATGATGGAAGAAAAGGCAACCATTAAATTTTGGGATCTTGTGTTCATCAATGTCACGGCCCAATATGGCATTCGCTGGATTGCAAAGTCCACGGCGGCAAGCTTCGGATTTGGCGTCGGCGCGATACCGATGTGGGTGCTGTGCGTGGTTGTCTTTTTCATCCCGGAGTCGCTGATCTGTGCCGAGCTTGCATCCACATACCCCACCGACGGCGGGCTCTATGCGTGGGTGAGGGAGGCGTTTGGCGAAAAAACGGGCTTTTTGGCAGCATGGCTCAACTGGACAGGCAAAGCCTTCTGGTACGCCGGTTTTTTGACATTCTTCGTGATCAATATGACCTATGTATTCGGTCATAAAGAATTGTCGGAAAACAAATGGCTGGTGCTGAGCGTTTCCGTGGTGATGTTTTGGATACTGTCTTTTATCAGCACAAAGGGGCTGGCGCGGGCGAAAATGTTCACCACTGCCAGCGCCATGGGCTCCACCATTCCGACGGTGGTGATGATCGCGCTTGCCGCTTCCTCCGTGTTGCTTCTGAAGACCTTGCCCTGTGTCGCCGATTACCGGACGGAGCTTTGGCCAAACATTGATATGGACGCGATGGTTGCCTATTCAACCTTGATGTTTGCCCTGTCTGGCACGGAGGTCTGCGCGAACTTTGTCACCTCCATTGACCGACCGCAAAAGACAATCCCACGGGCGATTTTTACGGCGGCAGCTATTATCGCGGGGTTTTACATTTTTGGCTCAATCGGCATTACCATGGTGATGCCGACGGAGGAAATTACCGGAACCACCGGCATTCTTGACGCCATCGCCCGCGCGGGGGCGTCACTGGGGATTGGCATGTGGTTCGTGCGGCTGATGGCGGTGGGAATTGCAGTGTCCGTTGCAGGCAGTGTGGTGCTGTATGTGGCCTCGCCGGTCAAGATGCTGTTCGGCAGTGTCAGCCGCGGCGTTTTTTCCGATAAGATCATGGAGTGTAACGCCGAGGGAATGCCGACCCGCGCCGTTTATGGGCAGGCGATCTTTGTCACCGTGATTCTGCTGGGGACGTCGTTGCTGCCGGCAGTAGAGTACATTTATAACATTTTGGTCAACATTACGGCCTTGACAGGGATGATTCCCTATGTGTTGCTGTTTGCCGCTTATATCAAGCTGCGCAGTGATCGTCCGGATGAGGTGCGTCCGTATGCAATGTGCCGCAACACGCAGAGCGCCGTGGTGATTGCAACGATTGCGCTGATTGCCTGTGCGCTGAGCGTGGTACTTTCCGCCGCGCCAGCCATGAAAACGCAGGCGGACAATCTTGCCTATGAGGCGGAGCTGATCGGAGGCGGGATGCTGGTGGTCTTACTGGGGCTGTTTATTTGGCGAGTCTCTCAGCCTCGCCGGCTACAGGCAAGGCAGGAGTAAATGCAGCCTGCTCCAAAAGGACTGTGTCCTTTTGGAGCAGTGGCTGTTTTTTCGACCTGCTTTCAAACCGCGCAAGGATTATTTTATGCGCGACAAAGCGGTCTGAAGAAACGTGAAAGGAAGGGCTTTCCTTGAACCTGACAAAGTATTACGCACTCTTGTACGCCATGGAAGTGGGAAACCTTTCCAAGGCCGCAAAGCAGATGAACTATACGCAATCCAATTTGAGCCGCATGATCACCTCATTGGAGGGTGAGTTCGGATTTCCCTTGCTGGTGCGGGAGAAAGATGGTGTGCGCCCCACCGCGGAGGCAAAAAAGATCGAGCCATACCTACGCATTCTGCTGCGAGATGCGGATGATTTCAATGAAATCGTCCACCGAATAAAGTATAGAGCCTCAGACCGGCTCTGCATTGCCTGCTCGGAGAGCTTTTCCCGGCGTTTTCTGCCGAATGTGATGCAGTCCATGCTGGAAAAATATCCTCAGCTTGAATATCAGATCATTGTTGCCGACCATGGCGAGATTGAGTTTTTGGCGAAGCAGGGTGTGATCGATGTTGCATTCACTTCGCCGCCCTATCCTGTGATCGAGGCGCAGATCGTAGAACTTTTGCGCGAGCCGATCATGGCGGTACTGCCGCCAAAGCACCCCCTTGCTGCGCAAGAGGCGGTGGAGCCTATGCAGCTTTTGCAATATCCCTATATTTTGCAGGAAAGCGGAACGGACGAGTACATCACGCAGGTGCTTGGAAATACCGGACTGACTCCGCCCAAGCGGTTTCGGGTACGCGGCGACGATTGTATTCTCTCCATGGTCGCCAGAGGCATGGGGGTTTCCATGGGAACGGAAATGACGCTGCGGGGCAGCAGTGCGAATGTTGTGGCGCGCCCTTTTTTGCCGGAACAAACGCGTATGCTGTCCATGGTCATTCCCAGGCAGAACCAGCGGCAGAAACGAAGTCGTATGATTCAGGATTTGACGGCCTTTGCCCGTGGGGAGGCACAGCAGGTTAACGAAGTGCGCTGAAATAAAAAGTTAAAGCTCCAAAGCAAGCAGCAGAAAGGATCAAGGACCCTTCCTGCTGTTTGCTTTTTCCATACGCCTGCTCGCCGCTTCGGGTTGTTTCGGATTAGATGGCGCGCGTATACCGAGCCAGCCACTCCCGTTCATCGGCAGTCATGCGGGGAGCTAGTTTATTGTAGACAGAGCGGTGATACTTGTTCAGCCATGCGCGCTCCTGCTCATTCATCAACGCGGGATCAATGGCGTCAAGGTCAATGGGAACGAAGGTCAGCGTCTCGAAATGCATGAACTGTCCGTATTCGTTGGCGTCACCCTTTTGGACCACCATCTCGTTTTCTATACGGATACCGTGAGAGCCTTCCACGTAAATGCCCGGCTCATCGGTCAGCACCATACCTTCCTCCAGCGGATGTGTTTCGTTTTTGGCGGGTACAACGTACCAGCGGAAGCCGGTGGGGGGTTCGTGGATACTGAGCATGTAACCGACGCCGTGTCCCGTACCGCAGCGGAAGTCGATGCCGAGATCCCACACAGGGCCGCGCGCCAGAATGTCCAAGTTATAGCCGGTACAGCCATAGAGGAAGTTGGCCGAGGCCAGGCGCAGCATAGCGCGCAGCACGGCGGTAAAGTGAACCTTTAGTTCCTGCGAAACGGAGCCGATCGCAAAGGTGCGGGTGATATCGGTGGACCCTTCGCTGTAGTTTCCGCCGGTGTCGTTGAGGAACAGTGCGCCGGGTTTCATGACGACATCTGTCTCCAGTGTAGAGGTATAATGCATCATGGCGGCGTGATCGCGGTATGCGCAGATGGGTTCAAAGCTGTCCCAGTAATAGCCATCCTGCTCTTTGCGGAAAGCGATCAGCTGGTCGGTGGCGGAAAGCTCGGTCAGAGTATCCTTGCCCGCGTGCTGTTTGACCCAGCGCATGAAACGGGTGACGGCAACGCCGTCCTTGATATGGGCCTCACGGATGTTGGACAGCTCCACCTGGTTCTTCATTGCCTTCATCAGAATGGTGGGATTGGGACGCTCCACTTTGCGAACATTGTCAGGAATACTTTTGTAAAGGGCAAAATTCAGCTTCATGGGATCAAGGAGAATCGTCTCCTGCTTTGCAAGAAAAGTGATCTCTTTGTAAATATCATTGTAGGGGCGCAGAGTAAAGCCGCTTTCATTCACATAGGCGCGGCACTCGGCATTGAGCTTGCACTCATCCATGAAAAGCAGTGCCTTATCCATATCAATCAATGCGTAGGACAACAGCAGGGGCGAATATTCAATATCGTTACCGCGTAGATTGATGAGCCACGAAACATCATCCAGAGATGCCAGCACATGGACGGTTGCACCGACTTGACGCATTTTCTCGCGGACGCGGGCAAGCTTGTGAGCGGCGCTTTCGCCGGTGTACTTTTCCGCCAGCAGAAACGCGGGTTCTTCAGAAAGGGGCGGACGATCCGTCCAGACCTTGCCGACCAAATCCTCTTCAAAGGCAAAACGGATGTTTTTATAGGAAAGAGCGGCTTCAAAATCCTTGCCCTCCTCCACGGAAAGCACACGCCCGTCAAAACCCAGCACACCGTTTTCCGGAAGCTCTGCCGTCAAAAATTCTTCCACTGTGGGAACGCCGGGCTCGCGCATGCGGTACAGCTCAAGGCCGCTTCCGGCGAGCTGACGCTCCGCCTGCTCAAAGTAGCGGCCGTCCGTCCAAAGCCCTGCCTTGTTCTGCGTGAAGACGGCAGTGCCGGCAGAGCCGGTGAAGCCGGTAATAAAGCGGCGGCACTTAAAATGTTCGCCCACATACTCGCTTTGATGGTTGTCGGCAGAGGGAACGACATATGCGTCCATGCCCGCTTGTGCCATCAACGTACGCAGCTTGACAATCCGTTCTGCAACATTCATTTGCTGAACCTCCCTGACCATTATATTTTGGAAACGGGGCGTCTCAGTCAAACTGCTGAGACGCCCCGTCAGCGCCGGAGAAAAAAGACGCCAGATGATTTGAAATTAGTCCTCTGCGGTGAGCAGCTTATTGAGCTTCTTGTCGGCGAACCACAGAACAACGCCGCAGGCAAGAACGATCAAGCCAACCGTGCCGTAACCGGCAACAAAGTTTTGCTTTTCCAGAATCGCGAACAAATAGCCGTAAGACTTTGCAGGAATAAAAATGGCGAATGCCCAGAAGCCCAGCAGCAGACCCAGCAGCTCCTTGGGTGCGAACTTGGTGATAAAGGAGTTGCCCAGGGGGCTGAACACCATCTCACCCAAAGACATCAAAAGGCCGACAGCCAGAATCCACAGGAGGCTTGCCTGGTTTTCGCCGCGGATGATATCTGCAAAGCACATCACCATGAAAGCAAGGCCCATGAAGACCATGCCCAGACCGGTCTTTTTGAACATGCTCAGGTCGCCCTTGGGAGTCTGTGCCTTCTTGGACCAGAACGCGGCCAGCACCGGCCCGAGGAGAATGCAGGCAAGACCGTTGACGGAATCGAACCAGGAAGAGGGAACGGTGAAGCTGCCGATCATCCAGTTGGCGTGATTCAGGCAGCCTGAATCGGGACCCCAGTAATAGTAGACGGGCATGTAGGTCAGATACCAGACCAGCCAGAAGATGATGGAGAAAATGGTAACCATGATGATCGCGAATACCTTGTTCCGCTGGGAGTGGGTCAGAGGAGCTCTGGCAGCGACCGCGGTACTCTCCTTGACCTGGCCCTGCTTAAAGGGATACTTGCCGCACTCGCCCAGATGCTTTTTGCCGAGAATGCCGAACCAGGCGGCATCCAGAAACAGCAGAACTCCGCAGACCAGAAAGCAGAAATTGTAGCTCACGGCGCGGGCGACAAAAGCGACGAACGTGGTGCCGATCAAAGAGCCGATGTTGACAAAGGAGTACTGAATGGTAAAAGCGGAGTCCAGAATTTCTTTGTCGCTGAACTGCTGGCCGTTGACGCCGGACAGGTTGCCCTTGAAAAGGCCGGTGCCGATGGAGACCAGGATAATCATCATCCACACCATGGCGGAGCCGGTGGCAAAATAGCCGCAAACGTAACCGGCGCCCATCAAAATTGCGCCGACGGTGACACAGATGCGGGGACTGATCCAGTGGTCTGCAATATAGCCGCCGATCATGGGGGTGATGTAGGTGAACGCCACAAAGTTGGCAGACATCATAGCGCCCTGTGCGGGTTCCAAGCCCAGACCGCCTTTCGCGGTTGCGGCAACGATCCAGATGGCGATCAGCCATTTGGAGGAGTAAAACGCCATACGCTCCAGCGTAAAGGTGAAGGAGCAGACGTAGAACCCGAAAGGATACTTCTTTTTGTTTTCCATGTTCTTCCCTCATTTTCTTTCAAAATAGGCCAAAACCGCAAAAAAGTTCTGCCATGCACCGCTTTGGATGGCTTGCAGTATCCGAAGCTGGAACATTAAAATGTTAACATTTATTGAACGTACAGGCAATGGATTGCGGCATGAAGAAAACGCATTCTGCTATGCATTTTTGTTACGCTTGGCCCGGGCGGTTCTCATAAACGCACAGCTCTTGACAGTACTGAGTTCTCTGGTATGATGGGGATAAAAATTGACGGCAGGCGGCACGGCTTGCGCAAAAGTCCTGCCGTAATATAGAAGAGCAAACGGGCTGAGCATCCTATTTCGGAAATTTGAAAGGTGAGGTATGCTATGGTAAAAAGTCTTCCCGAGCAATTTGAAGAATTTTCAGAGGCTAGGCGCAACGGATTTCTTCAGGTCAAGCAGATTAAGGAGGAAGGCGGCCTGATTGCGGGTATCTTCTGTACGTTCACACCCTGCGAAATTCTGGACGCAGCCGGAATTATCCCGGTGAGCCTCTGCGGCATGAGCAATGAGACGGTGGGTGCCGCCGAGGCTCATCTTCCAAAGAACTTGTGCCCATTAATCAAATCAAGCTACGGTTTTGCTGTGACGGACAAGTGTCCCTACACCTATTTTTCCGATTTGATCGTGGGGGAGACGACCTGTGACGGGAAAAAGAAGATGTATGAGCTTTTGGGCCGGATCAAAGAGGTCTATGTACTCCATCTTCCCCAAGGCTCCGACTGCGATTATGCACAGGAAATGTGGACGCAGGAGCTGCGCCGTTTTATCTCCTATCTGGAGGATCGGTTTCAAGCAGACATCACCGAGGAAAAACTGCGCCAGGCTGCTCATATTCGCAACCAGGAACGCGCATTGCGCTGTTCCTTGATGGAATTACAGCGGCTGGACCCGCCTCCCATGTGGGGTTACCAGTTATACAAGGCCTTGGAGGGTGCCGGATTCCGGCTGCATCGGGAGGAAATCCTGCAGTCGCTGGAACAGCTGAAAGGCGAGGTTGTGAAAGCCTATCAGCGGGGAGAGTGTCCGGTGCCTTCCGGCGCCAAGAGAATTTTGATTACCGGGTGCCCAATCGGCGGGGTTTTGGAAAAGACCGTGGGGGTCATCGAGGATCTGGGAGGCGTAGTGGTCTGCTTTGAAAACTGCAGCGGAATTAAGGCCGCCTGGCAGATGGTGGATGAGGGGGCGGAAGACATTGTGGGGGCTATTGCCCGGCGCTATCTTAACATTGGCTGCTCGGTTATGACGCCAAACCGCCACCGTATGGAGCTGCTGGCAAAACTGGCGGAGGACTATCGTGCGGACGCCATCGTCGAAATTGTTTTACAGGCGTGTCACACCTATGCGGTGGAAGCAGACAGTGTTTGTTCCCTGGCGGATGAATTAAAAATACCGTATCTGAAAATCGAAGCGGATTATTCTACTTCGGATTTGGAACAGCTGCGTACCCGCATGGAGGCGCTACTGGAGATGCTGTGATTATTCCAAAACAGCCATTTGCATGTTTCGGGATCTGTATATCGATTAAAAAGTAGAAATCCGCATTGCAGCAGCATAAACGGGACGGGGACCGGATGGGACGTTTAATAGGAGCAATGAGAGAAGTTTGAGACACGTTGCCAGGAGCTTGGCAAATTTAGACAAGCTGCGTTTGAGACACTGCGTTTCTTCTCTTTTTTTGTCTTGCAGCGCAGCGGAAAGGTGTGGTCATAAATATGAAACTGGTTGTTATCGCGCCAAGAGGAAAGATGGGAAGTGCCATTGTACGTGTGGCTGCTGCACGGGAGGGGCTGGAGTTAGCCGCCGGCGTGGGAGCTCCGGGCGGCGACTATATAGGCCGTGACTTGGGCGAGGTTGCCTTGGTCGGAAGAGCCCTGGGTGTGCCTGTGGTGGAGAATCTGGAAACGGTGATTGAAGGCTGCGATGCGGTCATCGACTTTTCCGTCAGAAAGATGGCTCCCATGGTGCTGGAGTCTGCCCTTCGGCACCGAAAGGCTCTGGTCTGTGGGACAACCGGCCTGAACGAGGAGGAAAACAACCTCTTCCAGGCGGCGGCAAAGCAGATTCCAATTGTGCGCGCCGCCAACACCTCCCGAATGGTATTTCTGATGAACCGGTTCCTTAAAATGGTCTCAGGTGAACTGGGCGACCAGGTGGACGTAGAAATTTTGGACATGCACGACCGCTGGAAGCTGGACGCGCCCAGTGGAACCGCGCTGGAGTTGGGCAGGACGATCGCCAAGGGGCAGGGAGTCGCCCTGGAGAACGTGGCCGAATTTGGCCGCCGTGGGCATGGCGCGAGAAGCTCCGGTTCCATTGGCTTCCACTCCCTGCGTGCCGGAGATATTCCCAGCAGCCACATTGTTTTTCTCGGAGGTATGGGGGAGCGGCTTGAGATTGCGCAGCACTCCTACAATATGGATTGCTTTGCCCATGGAGCCTGCGATTGCGCGGCATTTCTGGCAGGTAAGCCGGCGGGCCTTTATTCGGTGGAAAATGTATTTGGGAGTACACAAGAGGAATGAACGAGGCCATCCGCCTCCTAAAAGGAGAGTCTGCAACACAATCTGTTGCAGACTCTCCTCAGTTTGCAGAAGAACCCGACTGCCAAATCAGGCACCGGCCGGAAAGTGTCTCCTCTATGTATATTGCCAACCCGTGCGCTTTGCCAAATCCAACATCCCATAGCAAAACCGCGCCCACTGTGTCAATGTCATATGTGACGGGTCGCCCTCGCGGATACGCATGGTGCGGCGGATTTCCTTGGGAATGACCACTCGGCCAAGGTCGTCGATGCGGCGTACAATTCCAGTGGCTTTCATCTATAACTTCCTCCTAAGGTATCATTTGGTTCGGTGGATGTAGTATCCGCAGGATTTGTTTTCCTATGCGGCTGGTTACGCTGGAACTGTATGGAAATAAGCCGTCGGTCTGCTCTGACCAAAATCTCAAAAAGAGACGATTTACCACTTAAACCGCTTTTGAGAATATCTATTTTTCCTAGTTGTGCGGTCAATATAGCATCTGCGCCGGATCCCCAGCTTCGCTGAGGGGAAAAAACGCCTCCGGCTTAGCCGGAGGCGTTGATATTATAGCTTTGTGACCACGGAAATGACCATGGGGTTGCGCTGGGTACTTTTGAAGAGATAATTGCTGACGGCGGTTTTTACCGCGCTGCGCAGCTCACTGTCGTCCCGGCCTTTTTGGCGGGGAGCGTTGGAGGCCGCCGTCATGGCGATATTCTGCAGTTCCCGCATCATATCGTCGGACTCCTTCACGTAGATAAAGCCCCGGGTGACAATTTCAGGTTTGGAGAGCAGCTGCCCGTCGTGAGAGGAGATGGGCAGGATGACCACCACCATACCGTCCTCTGCGAGACGTTTGCGGTCTCGCATGACCACGGCGCCCACATCGCCCACGCCGGAGCCGTCTATATACACCTCGCCGGAGGGGACGGTTCCGTTGAGCTTCATGCTCTTTCCTGTGATCTCAATGACGGAGCCGTTTTCCGCGATGGCAATGTGATTGCGATCCATACCCATGGACTGGGCCAGATTGGAGTGGATTTGGAGCATTCGCTGCTCACCGTGGACCGGGATGAAGAAACGGGGCTTCGTCAGCGCGTGGACAATTTTCAGCTCCTCCTGGCAGGCGTGGCCGGAGACATGGAGCATATCCGCCCGATCATAGATCACATTGACACCCTTACGGAACAGCTCATTGATGACCCGGCCCACCGTGACCTCGTTGCCGGGGATGGCGGAGGCGGAGATGATGACCTTGTCCCCCGCGCCCAGCTCTACCTGCCGGTGGGTGGAAAACGCCATGCGGTACAGCGCGCTCATTTCCTCACCCTGGGAGCCGGTGGTGACGATGACCTGCTTGTTTTTCGGAAGACCCTTGATCTTGTTGAGATCCAAAAGCGTGTTTTTGGGTACCTTCATATAGCCCAGCTCTGTGGAGACTTTCATCATGTTTTCCATGCTCCGGCCTGTAACGGCCACCTTCCTCTCTGTGGCGGCGGCGGCGTCCAGCACCTGTTGGATGCGGTGGACATTGGAGGCGAAGGTGGTGACAATGATACGCTCGTTGCATCCGGTGAACTGACGCATAAAGGTGGCTCCAACGGTCTTTTCCGAAGGGGTAAAACCGGGACGCTCCACATTGGTGGAGTCGGCGCACAGGGCCAGCACGCCCTCTTTCCCCAGCGCACCCAGACGGGCCAGATCCATGAACTCGCCGTCAATGGGGGTGGAATCGATCTTGAAGTCGCCGGTGTGGACGACCGTCCCCATGTGGGTGTGGATAGCAAAGGCCACAGAATCCGCGATGGAGTGGTTCACATGGATAAATTCCACATTGAATTTGCCCACCCGGACGGTTTCACCCGATTCAACGGTGATGAGCTTGGTGGATTTTATAAGCCCGTGCTCCTCCAGCTTCAGCTTGATAAGACCGGCGGTGAACCGGGTGCAGTAGATGGGGAGGTTAATCTGCTTTAGCACGTAGGGGATGGCCCCGATGTGGTCCTCGTGCCCGTGCGTGATGAATAGGCCGCGGACTCGTGCACGATTTTTAATGAGGTACGTTACGTCTGGTATCACAAGATCGATGCCATACATGTCATCTCCGGGAAAGGCCATGCCGCAGTCCACGACGATCATCTCGCCGCCGCACTCATAGACGGTCATGTTTTTGCCGATCTCGTCCAGTCCCCCGAGAGGGATAATTTTCAGTTTTTCTGCCATAGATAGAGAACTCCTTTATTATTTAAGTATGTAAAAATACGGAGATCTCCCGGAATGCCCGGCGAAAAAACGCATACCAAAATGAGGCGCAAAAGCTCCTTGCATCGCAAAAAGCCGCACCAAATCATGGACGACCCGCCTCCGTCCGACCCCGTTTCGCCGGCGGAAAGGCGCGCTGCGTCCACGCTGCACCCTGTGAGATTGTCCGTTTATTAAACCGGAATGGAACCGCAGTTCTGCCCGGTGAAATACAAAAACCAACGTTCTGCGGCGGCGGAGCGGCAAATATTCGCTGCTCAACGCGCTGCACACAAAACTCTGTGTGATAATACTCAGCATAGTATACCACGTTCTGCGTGATTTGTATACATTTTTTTCGGTTTTGATCGTCGAAGAGACACCGCGTTGTTTCTGAACCGTGCTTTTTCGCCGGGCTTTACACGCCTGAACGATCTGGCAAAAAAGCCGATAGCGCAGACGTACGCCAAAAGCGCGCAAGCCAACAAGAATTTTATAGTTATTATCAATCATTGAAGGATACACTGAGCCCGCCAGGCAAAAGAAGCCTATATAAGGAAATGATCTGGTGTCTCAGCGAAAATTTGCGTTGATTCCAGCTTACGAACCGGGAGAAACACTTGTGCCTATGGTCCGTTCGCTCTTGTTGAGGGGCTTTGCCGTCGTCGTGACGGAAGCGGCGCTTCGTTGGCCGGAGGCCCTGACGCTGGGCGTCCGTACTTTCGGACCGTGGACTCCCACCCGGAGCCGGTTTGGAAACGCCGTAACCTGCGGGGTTTACCGATGCCTGTGGGCCTGCGCCATGGCGACGCTGAGCGTTGGGTGCTGTCTTTCTGGGGTGCTTGAAACCTATGGAACGGTTTCATCCCTGCTTGTCTTCTATTGGGCGGCGGGAGGAGGACTGACTGTGTGCGGACTCGGCCATTACCTGCTTTCGGACGTCCGCCGCGGCTTTGCATAAAATGCAAATAAAAAGCGGTTTTTATTCCAAACGGCGAGACTCTTTTTAAAAGCGGACAAGAATCTGCCAACTTTCCAATATGTACATATTTTTGCAACATTGTCGCTCTACGGGGGACTTTTTCAAAAGATAAAGCACATGAAAACGCCAAACCTGCAATGCAACTTCTGGGCAAAAAGACCATAAAATACGAGAATTCCTTAAAAAATTTGGATAAATTTTCGCTGACAGCTATTGACTGTTTATGCGTTTTACGTCATAATACAATTTAAATAGCTAAACTAACTGTTTGCTCGACAAAAAACGCTTGATTGGGAAAGTAAACAGCAGAGCAAAGACGTCTGTGCGAACTGGTCTAAGAGGGACTTTTGTGGATGTTTTACAAAAGCCCCTCTTTAATTTATAGACCGCAGCGGGAAATCAAGATTCGTTCTGCAGTTCTCTCAACACAGAAAATCTGAAAATACTCGGTGGGAAAGCTCGCAGCCAATTTCGATAAACCGCCCGCTTTTGCAGGCATTTTGCATGACGTATCAGCGGTGATAGAAGAGAAAGGAGCCTGATGAACATGAGCGCGATTCAAACTGGCGCGGAAGCATGTATCGACGAAATCGTCGCTATCCGCAGAGACATTCACCGGTATCCGGAGATCGGCCGGTCGGAGGTGCGGACCTCCGCGCTGATTCGGGAAAAGCTGGCGGAATACGGGGTGGACAAAATCGAGCAGCCCGTCCCCACGGCTGTGGTGGCCCTGATCCATGGCACTGCGGGGCCGGGTAAATGCGTCGCCCTGCGGGCCGACATCGACGCGCTGCCGGTGTACGAGGATACCGGACTGCCCTTTGCCAGCGAGACGCCCGGGATGATGCACGCCTGCGGGCACGACATGCACGCGTCCATGCTGCTGGGTGTGGCGAAGGTGCTGTGCGGCATGAGGGACCAGTTTCGCGGAACGGTGAAGCTGATCTTCCAGCACAGCGAGGATACGCTTCCTGGCGGCGCCATGGAGCTGGTGGAAAAGGGCGTTTTGGAAAATCCCCATGTGGATGCCATCTATGCCATCCACATGCTGCCGGATAAAGAGCGCATGGGTAAGATCGGTATGCGGGCGGGGTCCATGACTACCTCCGTGGACCTGTACGACGTGACGGTGACTGGCCGGGGCGGACACGGCTCCGAGCCGCAGAAAACGGACGACCCTATTCTGGCAGCCTGCCAGATGATCGTGGATATGCAGCAGATCGTCGCCCGCAGGATCGACCCGTTGGAGACGGGGATCCTTTCCATCGGCAGCATACACAGCGGCGACGCACCCAATGTGATTCCCAGTGAGGTGAAATTCGGCGGCGTATCCCGGGCCTTTTCCGAGGAGGTACGGGAGACCATCCGCCAGCAGATGTTTGCCATTGGCAAGGGTATGGAGTCCGTTTCCGGCTGCAAGGTGGATATCTATCACTACTACGGCTATCCCGCCGCCTACAATGACGCGGACCTGGTGGACTGCGCCAGAAAGGCGGTCGCGGCCGAGTTGGGCGGCGACGCCATCGTGGAGCTGGAACGGCCCATGGGCTTCAGCGAGGATTTTGCCTATTTTTATCAGATGACCGGCACACCGTCCGCCTACTTCATGCTCTTTGGCGGACAGGGAGGGGAGGAGCTGTATCCGCTCCACAGTCCCAAGGTCGTCCTTCGGGAGGAAGCCATGCCCTGCGGTATCCGGGCCATGGCCAGCATCGCCATCGAATATCTGAACCGTTAACAGGGGTATTCCGGACCCGGGAACGGATGGCGGGATAAATGCCTTGGACAAAAGGTATTCCGGCGTCGTGCGGTCGGGTTTTGAATAGAAATAAGCAAGACAGAAAGAGGAGAGGACATGTACAATTTTGCACTCGCATTCGTCATCTGCGCAGCCGCTTTCATCATCGGTGAGGTAGTTTCCACCGCGACGAAAGCATGGATCCCCTCAGTCTTTGTCACCGCAGTGGTGATGCTGATCGGATACTGGACCGTATTCCCCGCCACCCTGGTCAGCGACAGCATGCTGATCCCCTTCGGCAGCACCATCGGCATCTATCTGCTGATTACCCACATGGGCACGGTCATCAGCCTCAAGCAGCTGAAAGAGCAGTGGAGGACCATTGTGGTCTGCCTGATGGGCCTGGCCGGTATGTGCGCGCTGTCCCTGCTGGTGGCGCCTTTGCTGATGGACCGTGAGCTGGTCATCGCCGGCCTGCCTCCGCTGACCGGCGGCATTGTGGCTGCCTCCATCATGCGTGATGCCGCCAAGGCTGCCGGACTTCAGACCGCCGCTGTCTTTGCCATTACCATGTACTGCATTCAGGGCTTTGCCGGTTATCCCATCACCGCCGTCTGCCTTCAGATGGAGGGTAAGCGCCTGCTGAAGGAGTACCGCTCCGGAACGGTCACCATGACCGCAGCCGACAGGGAAGCCGTCAACAAGGCCCAGTCCGCCACCGCCGCGGCAGCCGCCAAAAAGAAGCTGGTTCCCGCGATTCCCAAGAGATTTGACTCCGCCGTGGTGGTCCTGATCAAGCTGGCCTTTGTGGGCTGGGTCGCCACGCAGCTGGGCAGCATCGTCTTCCCTGGCATCGGCAAGATCAGCGGCGCTATCTGGGCGCTGGTTTTGGGCATCCTCTTCACCACCATCGGCTTTTTGGATGCCAACTCCCTGAACAAAGCCAATTCTTATGGGATCATTATGTTCGCGCTGATGATGTATGTGTTCGACGGCCTGAAGGACTGCACGCCCGACATGCTGAAGTCCATCATCCTTCCGATGATCGTCCTGATTGTCATCGGCGTCATCGGCATGGCGGTCATGTCCTTTATTGTGTCCAAGATTTTACGGATGTCCTTCCCCATGGCCTTTGCAAACGGACTCACGGCGCTATACGGCTTCCCCTGCGACGCCATCATCACCGAGTCCACCTGCACGGCTCTGTCACAGACCCCGGAAGAGAAGGAATATCTGATGAGCAAGATGTTCCCGTCCATGATCGTGGGCGGCTTCGTCACGGTTACCATTACGTCGGTCTTCATCGCCGGCGCGTTCGCAAAAATGCTTTAATGAACAAGGAGTGCTGAGAGTTGAACCTCAAAGAAGCTGCCGCAAAATACGGCGATTACCTCATCGAGATGCGGCGCTATTTTCACGCGCATCCGGAAATCAGCGGAAAAGAGTATGAAACCAGCAAGCGGGTCAAGGCGGAACTGGACAAGTTTGGAATTTCCTGGCGTCCCTGCGGCCTGGAGACCGGCATTCTGGCCACGATCCAGGGCGCGAAGCCCGGTAAGACCATTCTGATCCGGGGCGACATGGACGCACTGACGGTCCAGGAGGAAACCGAACTGCCCTTTGCCAGCGAGAATCCGGGCGTGATGCATGCCTGCGGCCACGACTGCCACATCTCCACGCTGCTGACCGCGGCGCGCGTGCTGAACGACATGAAGGCGGACCTGTGCGGTACCGTCCGTCTTGCATTCCAGCCGGCGGAGGAAACGGCCCAGGGAGCGAAATCCATGATTGAAAACGGCGCTCTGGACGGTGTGGATGGCTGCTTTGGCATTCATGTGTGGTCCAATGTGCCCGCCGGAAAAGTGGCGCTGGCGCCGGGACCCCGGATGGCTGCCGCAGATATGTTTACCATCGATGTCAAGGGAAAGGGCGGTCACGGCTCTGCACCCCAACAGTGTGTGGATGCCGCCGTCGTTGCCAGCGCGATTGTGACCAACCTGCAAACCATCGTCAGCCGGGAAATTGATCCCGGCGACCCGGCGGTGCTGACCGTCGGGCGCATTGAGGCGGGTACCCGCTGGAACGTGGTGGCGGAATACGGCAGGCTGGAGGGCACCACCCGCTATTTCACCCGGGACCTGTATCAGCGCTTCCCGGAGATGATGGAGCGGGTCGTGACGCAGACTGCTCAGACCTTCCGGGCTGAGGCAAAGCTGAATTACGACCACATTGTTCCACCCACCATCAACGACGATCAAATGACGCAGGTGGCCATTGGGGCAGCGGTCAAGGCGATCTCTCCCGATGCGGTGATCACGATTGACCGAATTACCGGCGGTGAGGACTTTTCCTATTTCATGGAGAAGGTTCCCGGCGCGATCGCGCTGATGGGCGTTGGCGGAGAGGCCTGCGGCGCCATCTGGCCCCAGCACTCCGGCAAGTACCGGGTGGATGAGAACGCGCTGATCAACAGTGTGTTGCTCTACGCGCAGGTCGCAATGGACTTTAACGCGGGCTGATCCTGCATTCCCGCGCTGCGTTCGCGGCTGCCTTAGCAAACCAAGAGATGCTGTTCACCAAATCGGTTTTGGATTTTGTATCTTCTTGGAGTCACCAAGTTGAAGATCATGAATTAGATACCCGCAATTTTTCTGCCGAACCTGCTGTGCCTGTTCCTGTAAAAAATGCGCCGGGTCACGCTCACCTGCGTGACCCGGCGTGCTGCTGTTTGCAGCCCTGTGGTTCCGGATGGATTTCACAGGACGGCAATGCGGGAACCCGAGCAAAAGAAAAACTGCCGCTCAAAACCGATGGATAATGTCACATTATTTACTATATTTTGAAAATTTGCTAATATAGATTATTTTTTTGAAAAATACCCTTACATTTTTGCAAAAAATGTGTTAAAATATAAATTGTAGATATGCAGTTCAGCAGCCGAAAAGTCGGTCGTTGGACTGGTACGCTTTTATTTTAAAGCAATAAAGGCGGGTTTGAGGCCGTGCGCCCCGTCGTGGAGTTACGTCGGGTGCACGGCGTATTTTGGCGGATGGACCGTCCGTCATCGGGAAGCGGAGGAGATATGTTTCAAAAAAACGATCTGGTAGTTTATGGGCGCACAGGGGTTTGCCGGGTAATGGACATTACCACACCGGACTTCTTCCGGGCGAAACCCGGTGAGGAGAAAAAACTCTACTATATGCTCAAGCCTCTGTATCAGGGCGGGACAATCTATGCGCCGATGGACAACCCCAAGGTGCTCATTCGCCCGATTCTGACGGCGGCGGAGGCAAGACGGCTGGTGGATATGATTCCCACCATTGGGGTGCAGGCCTATTACGGCGGCAGTACCCAGGAACTGCGGAACCACTATCAGACCTTGATGCAGACCAGCGACTGTGCCGATCTGATGGAGCTTGTGATGTCCATCTACGCGAAAAAGGTGTATGTGGAGCAGACAAAGCGAAAGTTCGGGGCTGTGGATGAGCACTTTATGAAGGAAGCCGAGCAGCTTCTAAACGGTGAATTGGCCGCATCACTGGACATCCCGATGAACGAGGTTTCGGACTATATTGCTGCGAAGGTGAAGGCGCGGAAAGCCGTGCCTGCCCGCGGGGCGGATGCTCCGGCGCAGGAGGTATAAGGACCGTGAGACCTAACGTCCGGGAAAAGGGAACAATTGCAAGGAAAAACGGTACTTTTTAGCACGGATTTGAGTAGATGAAATGGAGCCACGATGACTAACATGGTCATTGTGGCTCTGCTTGCTTTTATATTATAAATTTATAAATATTTTCTAGTATTGTGTCGGGGGTGTGTGGTATATTCAATAGTAGAAAGAATATTCCAATATTGTATCCACTATAGTTGCCTTTAAAATTCATTCAAGGTATTAAGACATTTTGTAAAAGACATATGTCGGAAATAAAGGGAAATTTGGATGACAGAAATGTACATTGCAACATATTCTGTAGATGTTGTTGCGCTCCTTTTACTGCTTGGTATGTTGTGCGGAAGCAATCTGATGGAGAACCACTACAGGAAGCCGTTTCTCTTGAGCATAGTGCTCACCTTGGTCATCATTCTGTCCGAAGCCGGAACGATGCTGACGGAAGGTGGAGATCCGGGATTGCGCGGTATCAGCATCCTCTTCAATATTTTGGGATTCGCACTGACTCCGGTTCTTCCATTATCCTTTGTCACTATTTCTGATATAAGAATTCTCAGAGAGCATAAATGGTTGTTGATTCCAACATGGATCAATATGGCTGCCACTGTCCTATCGCCCACTTTTAGATGGGTCTTCTATATTAATGCAGACAATCAGTACAGCAGAGGAAACTGCTTTTTTATTTTCGTGACGGCGTATATCATCAATTTACTGCTGCTTGTTATCAGCATGCTGCGTATCGGTAAAAAGTATCGTTATCCGATTCAGGGGAAAATGACTGCGCTATGCATTTTTACAGTTGTCGGTACAAGCATTCAACTTGTTGATTCCTCGGTTCACTTATCCTGGCACTGTGTCACAGTGTCCATTCTTCTGTATTTCATTTTGCTTTCCGAATTTGACAGCAGTTTTGATGCCTTGACTGGCCTTTACAATCGGGCGGCTTTTGAGAAAATGGCAAGACAGAAAGAAAATCAAAAGGCGTTTTCGATGATTGTGCTTGATATCAATGACTTCAAAAGTGTTAACGATACGTTTGGCCATGATTATGGAGACATCGTAATCAAAACGGTGGCGGGTGTCATTCGAGAATCTTTGGATAACGGCTATTCCTGCTATCGTGTCGGTGGAGATGAATTTTATATCATCGGCAACGAGACCGATTCGGAGAAAATTCAATATCAGCTTCAGAGTTTAACAAATTCCCTCTCGGAAAAACAGGGGATCAATGGTCGGTTGCCTACGGTCGCTTACGGATTCAGTATTTTCAAGGGTGGGGGAACGCCGGATCTTCAAAAAATACTCAAAGAGGCTGACGGTCAAATGTATCAGTACAAAAAGCTGATGAAATCCGAATCTACTACAACCTTGCATTCCAACCATAATAAGTAAGTAGACAGAGGCTCTATTAAGAGCCTCTGCCTATAAGCTGGTATTTAATTGTTCATGGGAAAATGGAGTTTATCAGCCTAATTTTCTCCCGTTAATCTTTCAGCTAAACAGCTCGAATCATAATAGGTTCAAAGATAGATCGATTCAACTCAATCATCTCCTGATTCCAAACTAAATATCTGCTGGGTACTTTTGTACCCAAGCAATATTATGGCCCTTATTTAAAAAAATATCCTGTAATAAATTGGAATTTAATACTGCCCCGGCGCATCTCAGATGCGTGGGTGCTGCTTATTGAAATCATAAGGCTAAGCGACAACAGAAAGGTGGACTTACAAGATATGAGCCATATTGTCATTGAAACCGAAAAATTATATATTTCTCCGAAAAGCATAGAAGAAATGGAGACTCTATGCAATATGGAAGCGGACCCTGAACTGAAGAAAGCATACGCGGAGATGCTGGATGCAATGCTGAGACTGAATGGGCACGAAGAGTGGGGGGCGGTTTGGAAGATCAATTTAAAAACAGGGGTTTCAGTAGGGGGCATCTGCTTTAAAGGTGCTCCGGATGCGGGGGGAACCGTCGAAATCGGATACGGAATAGACGAAGCATACCGGCGAAAGGGCTATGCGACGGAAGCAGTAGGCGGAATTGTAAAATGGGCGTTGGCACAAGATGGTGTACGGCATATTACCGCGCAGACTGAACCGGACAACACGATTTCACAAACAGTATTACTAAAAAACAGCTTTTTTCGCGATGGATATGGGGATGAGGGCCCGCTTTATAAAGTCGAGAGGTAATTATTTGTTCCCTTTCGGTCAAGTGTTCTCTGCCGATTCGGAAATCGAAAATCATTTTAAAACAAGGGGAGAGGTTCAAATGAAGGCTGCAGAAATATCCAGCGTCGTCGTGGCCGGCGCCGGAACCATGGGGGCGTCGCTTGTGCAGATTTTTGCCCAGCGCGGTCTGCGCGTGACGCTTTGGAACCGGAGCCGGGAAGGACTCAACCGAGCGCAGGCTCTCATCAAAAACAACCAGACCGCGCTGGTGAGCGCCGGCCGCCTGACCGAAGCCGGATCGCAGGAGCTGATCGGGCGTATCACCGCCCAAACGGACGAGAGCTGCTTTTCGAAAACTGATTTTGTCATTGAGAGCATCGCGGAGAATCTCGAGGTTAAACAGGCGTTTTTCCGCCATGTCAGCCCGCTGGTGCGTGAGGACTGCGTCCTTGCAACCAATACCTCGGGCCTGTCAATCAGCGCATTGGGTACTTCCGTTTATAAGCCGGAGAGGTTTGCCGGTATGCACTGGATTAACCCGCCGCATCTGATTCCGCTGGTGGAAGTCATCAGCGGCGGGGAAACCGCAAAGGAGACCGCCGACTTTGTTTACGACCTGGCCCTTCGGCTCGGCAAAAAACCGATCAGGGTCAAGGACATTCCCGGCTTTGTGCTCAACCGGCTTCAACTCGCCGTATTCAGGGAAGCACTGTCCATAGTGGAGAGCGGGGCCGCCGACCTTGAAGACATTGACGGCGCTATGAAGTACGGCCTTGGGCTGCGCTATGCCTGTCTGGGACCGTTTGAGACGGTGGACCTTGGAGGCATCGATGTTTTTTATAAGATTGCCTCCTATCTGTTTGACGATTTGGAGAACCGCGGAGATGTCCCGGACCTGCTGAAGTCTCTCTATGAAAACGGCTGCTTGGGCGTGAAAAGCGGACGTGGCTTTTATGACTACACGGGAGGAAAGGCCGAGGCGGCTGTTAAAGACCGCGATAAAAAGGTCATCCGAGTCACTGACGCCCTGTTTGAAGGCGAAGAATGACCCGGAAGGAGTTTACCCCCGTTCAGGCACGCTTGCCCGCTGGCCGGAACTCTCCGAGCAGACATAGGGCGAGAAGGTCAAATGCGTCATGTCCAGAGGATAAGTTTTAAACTGTGGGTACTCTTCCCCCTCCGTGTAATAGGAAAAGTCCACTGTATTATCCCCGGCATGATAGGACTCGCCAGGCGGATTGTTCTCCTGGTCTCGATAGGGGACGTCCAGCAGCTCCAGCGGGTCGGCGCACTCCACAGACCCGTCGGCCGCCAGACGGTAGACCACCACCCCGCTATCTACCACCCCCGATGAGTCGTCCGCCAGGTGACCTACGTTGCACACAAGTTCCTTCACTCCGTCCCCGTCCAAATCAACAGCGGTGTCGTCCTGCTGTGCAATGCCCCAGCTCTCGGCAATGCAGGTCTCCCGGCCGCCGATGTTGGCAATATAATGATTGGTAAAAGAGGAGGTATCTGCGCTGCATTCCCGGCGGATAAAACCGGATTGGCCCAAAATGTTGGTGAAGATGGTTTGGACGCCCGCAATCTCCGCTGTCCCGGCAGGCTGGGTATCATCGTCCAAGCCCACGTAATTCAACAGGTTTTGCAATTCCGCCGGGGACGCGCCGCAGTCCTTGATGCCCATTCCTGTGGGCTTGAGTGCGTTGGCTTCATCGAAGTAATAAATTAAGAACTTGGGGATGCCGTCTTTCGTCTGGGGATAGGTCCAGCGGACCTCGTCCAGATTGCCGATCAGAGCCAGAAGTATGGTGGCCCTGCTGCCCATGGCGTTGTTCAGCGCGTACGGGTCCTCTGGTTCATTTTGAAAATCAATTTGGAGGATATAGGGCTGCTGGCTGGTGAACAATTCCAGTTTATATGCCCCCAAGTCTGCAACGTTCAGCGCACTCAGCAGCTTTCCGTCCGCCACCATATCACCCACGTAGGGATTCTTCAGAGAATAGAGCTGCAAAGCGCTGCGCCCCGGGGAGCCTTCTGCGCTCTCCACGGAGGTCACCAGCCGGAACTGCACTGCGGCGTCGTTAATTAAGGCGCTGTTATTTTCCTTCGATGCAAAAAAAGTGGCGCCCTTATTTTTGGTATCCGAGAAGGCATAGGTCAGCAGGACAGTCTGATGAACGTCGGACAAAGAGACCGTTCCGCCTTTGCCGACGGCCGTGCCGCCGATGGCCATGCCCGCCCCGCTGTAGCCTTCAGACGGCAGTTGCACCGACCAATTTGCCATGGCGGGGGAGCCCGTATCACCATAGCTGCAATCCAGTTTTCCGTCAAAGCGTCCACCACTGCTGGAGACTTTGCACAGCAGCGTCCCGGAAAACTGCCGGGATGTGACGCCGGTGCCGTCCTCCGAAAAGCCGTCGGAGATACGGGGCGTGCTGGAGACCAGAACGCCGTGGTCGTACACGTCCTCGTAAATAGCCCAGGACCGCACCGGTTTTACCAGCTCCGCACGGAAGTCCACGCCCACGCCTTGGGAACCATGTTCCCCTTTGGAGGCGCCCTTCAACGTAACCTGATTGCCGTCTTGAGCAGTTCCGGTTCCCGGCCCGCCCAACAGAAATTGCTGCTGCAGATCCTCGGCGCTGAGACGGGAGAACTCCACCCGCAGAACCGCCGCCACATCGGTAAAACCGTCTGCGAACAGATCGCCAGGGAAGAAATCCTGAGAGGAGAAATTGTACGAACTCAATCTGCCGTTGTCATCGGAGAGAAACAGGACCGCCACCGCGTCCAGCTCGTTGAGGGTGCGGCGGGTTTGATCCCCGTTTTGTCCCGCATATGCAAGACTGCTGGCACAATAGGAGCGCTGAGGAATATAGGACGGATGGCTAAAGCCGCTTTTGTTGCCGTCTTCATTCGTCCGGCTAAAGTACCAGCCGCCGCTTTCAAAGTCGCTGTCCACATAGCCGGACAGTCCGGCGGTTCCCCGGCGGTTCACATGATTCCAGTCTCCGCTGAAATCAAAATAGGCCATCGGATTTCGGGCGATCAGCTTGCCGTGTTCATAGACGTCCTCGTAAAAGAGGCAGGAGTTGATATCTTTGGGCACGGAGTAGGAAAAACGCAGCTCCATCCGGCCCCCGGCACTGACGGTTCCGGTGCTCTGAACCCAACCGTGGCCTGTGGGTGCGTCGGTGCCGCAGATCACAGCGGCCAGAATGCACAGCGCCGCCGCCAAAAACGCTGCGGCGGGGGCCGCCCGCTTCCAGCGGAGAATATTTTTCACCCGGGACTTTGCGTCGTTCTCCACAAAAGCCAGGGGGCCGGCGGCGGGAAAGTGCCGTCCGGCGGCGAAGGAGACCAGAGACAGGCTGTAGGACTGTTTCACCTCCGGCCCCATTTCCCGCAGGACCGCCTCGTCGCAGCTCATCTCCATATCCCGACAGAACAAAAAGTGGCACAGCCAGACCGCAGGATTCCACCAGTAGACCGCCAGAATCCCAAACCCCAGCAGCTTCCACCAGGGATCCAGACGGCGCAGGTGGGTCCGTTCGTGGAGCAGCACATGAGCGAGTTCCTCCGCCTCCATGCGGAAGGGCACATAGATTTTTGGGCGGAAACAGCCTAGTACGAACGGCGTCTTCAGCCCGTCGCATTGGAAAACGCCGTCCTCCAGACGCACCCCCTGCCGCACGCTCCGGCGGACCCGCAGATAAGAGACCACCGCCCAGATCAGCATCGCCGCCAGTCCTACAGCCCAGATCACCGCCAGAATTTCCATGGCGGAGAGGCCGGACGGAGCGCCAAGGGACAAGTTTCCGACAGGGGCAGACCCGGCGGCGTTCCCGCCGACAATCCCGGCGACGCCCTCGGCGGCGGGAGGGGCATACGAGTTTCCAGAAGCCATCTTTCCCCACTGCTGCACCGCAATTCGAGCGCTTTCTTGGGAGGTCTGCACCGGTGCGGAATTAAAAAGGCTCATAGGAGAGGGAAGACTCACGGAGCAGAGGAGCCGGAACCCCACTACGGCCCAGAGGGCGTAGCTGTACTTTTTTGGCGCGCGGCGCAGGCACAGCCGCGCAAGCAGCACTGCCGCCATTACCGGCAGCGCCGTCAGGCTCAGATTCAGCAGGGTTTGAAAGACCGCTGTCAAAGTCGTCATTCCGCGTCCTCCCTGTGGGCGTCGATCAGCCGTTTCAGTTTTTCCGCCTCTTCGGCGGAGAGGGTGCGACTGCCCATGAACGCGGTCAAAAACGACGGTAAACTCCCGGAAAACGTTTTTTCCATGAATTCCTCCACCGCCGCCGCCGTCACTGCCTCCCGGGGGGCCAACACGGATACCAGCGTGTCTTCGTTTTTCAGAAGTCCCTTGTCACACAGCTTTTTCAGCACCGTGTAGGTGGTGGACTTCTTCCACCCCAGCTTTTCCAGACATAGTTCTACCAGCGCGGGAGAAGGAACCGGCGCGGTGTCCCACACCACCTGCATGAACCGGTATTCACTGTCGCAGAGCTTATATGTCATAACGCCCTCCTTGGTCTATAATTATAAACTCCATATAGTTTATAATTGTAGACTGGATTTGTCAAGAGGAGGATGCACCCCTGCGGATCGTTTATTCTTCGCCTTCTTCGGATGCCACAATCACATAGCGCTGTGGCTTCGCTGCTCAAAACACTTTTGCCGAAAAGGGAGACACCCGGAGTATTGCTCCGGGTGTCTCCCCTTTTAAGAAGGAAAAACAGGTGTATCTTCCGCGGGAGGAAGGTTCAGCAGACGTCGTCCTGCAAGGCGTCATAGCCCTCCTCACCGGTGCGGACCTTGATGACATTCTCCACATCGTAGACAAAGATCTTGCCGTCGCCGATATGGCCGGTGTACAGTGCCTTTTTCGCGGTGGAAACCACCAGTGATACCGGCAGCTTGCATACCACGATATCCACCTTCAGCTTGGGACGGACGGTGGCTTCCATCATGACGCCGCGATAATACTCGCTGGCGCCGCGCTGCTCGCCGCAGCCCAGAACATTGGTGCAGGTCATGCCGGTGATGCCGATATCAAACATGGCGGACTTAAGCGTATCGAATTTGCCCTGACTGCAGATAATCTCAATTTTCGTCAACTTTATTCCGGCGGGAGCCACAGGGACCGCGTCCTGCGCGGTGGGGGTAACCAGCTCCACGGGAACCGCTTCCCGAACGGGAACGCTGCCCGTGGGGGCGTCTTCGTCGTCGTAGTCGTTGCGGGTGAAGGTAAAATCGGCGTAGGCGCTGAGCAGGCCGTGCTCGGTGGAGTCCAGACCCTCCAGCTCCTCCTCACGGGGGACCCGCAGGCCGATGGTATGCTTGATGATCTGGAACACACAGGTCATTGTGACGGTGACCCAGGCGGCCACGGCCAACACGCCGATAAGCTGCACGATCAGCTGGGCAAAGCCGCCGCCATAGACAAGGCCGAGGCCGGAGCCCTTGGTCAGAACATCCGCGTCGGTATATGGATCGAAGTAGGCAAACACACCGACCAGCAGCGTGCCCATCGCGCCGCAGCAGCCATGGACGCCCACCGCACCGACGGGATCATCGACTTTCAGCTTCTGGTCAATGAACTCCACGCCGAACACCACGGTGAATCCGGCGATGATGCCGATGATGGCGGAACCGGTGACGGTGACGGTGGAGCAACCGGCGGTGATAGCGACAAGACCGGCGAGAGAACCGTTCAGCGTCATGGACACGTCGGGTTTCCCGTACCTTACCCAAGTGATAATCATGGCGGTGAGTGTGGCGGTGGCAGCCGCCATATTGGTGGTGATGAAGATGCGGCTCACATTGTTGGTCAGTCCGTCGATTGCCAGGGAGGAGGCCGGGTTGAAGCCGAACCATCCAAACCACAGGATGAACACACCCAGGCAGCCCAGCGTGATGGAGTGGCCGGGAATGGCGCGGGGCTTTCCGTCCTTGCCGTATTTACCGATGCGGGGCCCCAAAATCAGCGCGCCGATAAATGCACTGATTCCGCCCACCATGTGAACGGCGGTGGAGCCGGCGAAATCGTGGAAGCCGTAAGCGCCTAGGTTGGGAAGAAGGCCGCCCGCGGTGCCCAGGGTACTGAGCCAGCCGCCGCCCCAGATCCAATGACCGGAGACGGGATAGACAAACAGGGAAATGACGACTGAGTATACGAGATAGCTCTTGAATTTTGTCCGCTCAGCCATAGCCCCGGAGACGATGGTGGCGGAGGTGGCGCAGAACACTGTCTGGAAAATCAGGGAGGTCCAGTCCGTATCCGCCGCGGCGGCCACAGAAGGCGTTCCCATGATGCCGGGAATCAGCTCCGGCCCAAACATAATGCCAAAGCCGATCAGCCAGTAGACGATGGTGCCGCAGACGAAATCCATCAGATTCTTCATGCAGATATTGCCTGCGTTTTTCGCTCGGGTGAAGCCTGTCTCCACCATAGCGAAGCCTGCCTGCATGAAGAAGACCAGCGTAGCCCCTAGCAGGACCCATAATGTGTTGATTGCACTCATTTTCCTCTCCTCCTGTTTATGCCCAAAATAAACACGCAAAAAATGGCAAAGGCGCTGGAGAGCGATTTGCTCTCTCCAGCGCCTTTGCCAGATACGATGGTATGACTTTACCATGGAAACGGATATACGTCAACCGGCGGATTCCCCAAGAAAGTTGCAGTTCTGCACAAAATAATTCGGCCTATTAGACATTTCCCACAAGATTTGTATAGCCGATCAGGAATCGGTCTACCTCCGCAGCAGCGGCCCGGCCCTCTGCGATGGCCCAGACCACCAGCGACGCGCCCCGGCGCATATCCCCGGCGGCAAAGACCTTTTCCACGTTGGTGCAAAAGCGGCCCTTTTCCGTCAGGACGGTTTTGTCTTTTTCCACGCCGAAGGCTTTGCAGACATTTTCTGCGCAGCCGGAGAAGCCGGTGGCCCCAACCAAGAGCTGACAGGGAAGGGTGTCGCCCTCCGTGGTGACGACGCCGGTCAGCGCTCCGTCCTCTCCGGTGGCGAGACTTTGGACCTGAACGCCGAAGCGCCGGGGGTCCGCACCGGAGATGGCGACGGCTTCCTCGTGGGCGTAGTCCGTGGGGAGATTCCCATTGACGTCCAGATAGTCTTTCCTTGGACGCCGCACGAGCTGGGTGACGGAATTGCAGCCCTGCCGCAGAGCGGTCGCCACGCAGTCCGAGGCGGTGTCTCCGGTGCCGATAACTACCACATCCCTGCCCTTGGCAGAGGAAGCGGGAGCGATTTCCATGCCAAAAACCTGCTGTTCCACGGCGGATTTCAGGTACTCCGTGCCATAATACACGCCGGTGACACCCTTGGTATCAAAGTCCATGGGCCTGGGACGCTCCGCGCCGCAGCAGAGAATCACCGCGTCATACTCATCCATGAGCCGCATGGCGGTCTTTGGCTGGGCGGCATCCACACCGGTGACAAAGGAAACTCCCTCGTCGGTCATCAGGTCAATTCGCCGCTTGACCACGGATTTCGGCAGCTTCATGCCGGGGATACCATAGGTCAGCAGTCCGCCCGGGTGAGCCTCCCGCTCAATGACGGTGACAGAGTGACCTCGGTGATTCAGCTGGTCCGCCGCGGCCAGTCCTGCCGGGCCGGAGCCGACGACGGCAATCTTTTTTCCAGACCATTGGGGCGGGCGGCGGCGCTTTACCCTGCCGGAGGAAAACGCGTCCTCAATGATGCATAGCTCGTTATCCCGGATGGCGACGGCGCTGCCATACTGCCCGCAGATGCAGGCCTGTTCACAGGGGGCGGGGCAGACCCGCCCGGTGAATTCCGGGAAGTTGTTTGTTTTTAACAGGCGACTCAGCGCGTGGCCGCGGTTGCCCGACCAGATCATGTCGTTCCACTCCGGGATCAGATTATGGAGAGGGCAACCAAAGACCTTCCCCTCATAGATCATTCCCGCCTGGCAGTAGGGAACGCCGCAGTTCATGCACCGCCCGCCCTGCTGGGCGCGGGCGCCGTCAGACAGAGGAATATGAAATTCGTCCCAGTTTCCCACCCGTTCCAGAGGGGGACGCTGAGGGTCATCCTTGCGAAGATATTCCAAAAATCCGGTGATTTTACCCATAGTTCTGTCTCCCTTCATGCCCGCGCGTGGGCGTAAAACGCCTCAATTTCCGCCTGCTGGCGGTTCATTCCCTTCTCCTCCCACTGGGCGATGGCTCGGAGCATCCGATCATAGTCGATGGGCATGACCTTTTTAAAGCAGGGAATATAGGACTGAAACGCGGCCAGAATCTTTTTGCCCCGGGGGGACCCGGTGGCGGCCACGTGCTCTTCGATCAGGGAGCGAAGCTCCTGAATGTCGTGCGTCTCGGTCAGCGTGTCCGTCAACACCTGTTCCTTGTTCAGGCGCAGGTACAGATCGTGCTTTTCGTCCAGCACATAGGCGATGCCGCCGGACATGCCCGCCGCAAAATTTTTCCCGGTGGGGCCGAGAATGACCACCCGGCCGCCGGTCATATACTCGCAGCCGTGGTCTCCCACGCCCTCAACCACGGCGACGGCTCCGGAATTGCGGACACAGAACCGCTCACCGGCCATTCCGTTGATGAATGCCCGGCCAGCCGTGGCGCCGTAGAGCGCCACGTTGCCCACGATGATGTTCTCGCCCGGCTTGAAGACGCTGCTTTTCGGCGGGTAGAGGAACAGCTTGCCGCCGGAAAGCCCCTTGCCGAAGCCGTCGTTGCAGTCGCCCTCCAGAGCCAGAGTCAGCCCTCTGGGAATGAATGCGCCGAAGGACTGCCCACCGCCGCCGTGACAGGTGACGACATAGCTGTCATCCGTCAGGGAATTGCCGCATAGATTGGTGATTTCGGAGCCGAACAGAGTGCCGAAGGCGCGGTCAGTGGACGAAACATTCAACTCCAGTTTTCCTGACTTTTTGCCTTTTAGGGATTTCCCCAGCTTTTCCAGCAAAACGCTCATGTCCACGGTCTTCTCAAGCTGGAAGTCATAGACTTCGGCGGGGGCGAAATGGGGCACATGGTCTCCGTGGGGATTGTACAAAAGCCCGCTGAGATCCAGCGTTTCCGCCCGATGGGTGACCAGTTTGTCCCGCACTCGCAGCAGATCGCTGCGGCCCACCAGCTGGTCCACGGTGCGTATGCCCAGCTTTGCCATAAATTCCCGCAGCTCCCGGGCCACGAAGTACATGAAATTGACCACATACTCCGGCTTTCCCGCAAACCGTTTGCGAAGCTGGGGGTTCTGGGTGGCAATGCCTGCGGGGCAGGTGTCCAGATTACATACCCGCATCATGCAACAGCCCATGGTAACCAGCGGAGCGGTAGCAAAGCCGAATTCTTCGGCGCCCAGCATACAGGCGATGGCCACATCCCGGCCAGTCATCAGCTTGCCGTCGGTTTCGATGACCACCCGGCCCCGGAGGCCGTTCTGGATCAGCGCCTGGTGCGCCTCGGCAACGCCCAGCTCCCAGGGAAGGCCGGCCCCCTGAATGGAGCTTTTGGAGGCCGCGCCGGTCCCGCCGTCGTGGCCGGAGATGAGGACCACCTGTGCGCCCGCCTTGGCAACGCCCGCGGCGATGGTTCCGACGCCTGCTTCCGAGCAAAGCTTCACGCTGATGCGGGCGCGGTGGTTGGCATTTTTCAGGTCGAAGATCAGCTGCGCGAGATCCTCAATGGAATAGATGTCATGGTGAGGCGGGGGAGAGATCAGCGTCACGCCGGGGGTGGAATACCGGGTCTTGGCGACCCAGGGGTAGACCTTTGCGCCGGACAGGTGTCCGCCCTCCCCGGGCTTGGCTCCCTGAGCCATTTTGATTTGAATTTCCTGCGCGCTGCAAAGATATTCACTGGTGACGCCGAACCGGGCGGAGGAAACCTGCTTTGTGGCGGAATTCCGTTCCGAGCCGAAGCGCTCCGGGTCCTCGCCGCCTTCACCGGAGTTGGATTTTCCGCCGATGCGGTTCATGGCGATGGCCATGCACTCATGGGCTTCCTGAGAGATGGAGCCATAGCTCATGGCCCCGGTCTTAAAGCGCTTCACGATGGATTCCGCACTCTCCACTTCCTCCAGCGGGATGCCGCTGCTTTCGTCGAACCGAAAGTCCAGCAGGCCCCGCAGCGTGTGGGGCTTGTCGGCAAAATCCACCAGTGAGGCATACTCCTTGAACACATCGTAGTTATCTTCCCGCACGGCCTTTTGCAGCAGCAAAATGGTGCGGGGATTATACATGTGATCCTCTTTGTCGGGGCCGGAGCGCAGCTTGTGGGCGCCGGTGGAGTCCAACGTGGTGTCATAGCCAAGGCCCAGAGGGTCAAACGCCTGATTGTGATTCCACTCCACACCCTCGCCAATCTCAGAGAGGCCAACACCCTCCACCCGGCTGGTGGTGTTTGTAAAGTATTTGTCGATGACAGAGCGGTTAATACCCACGCACTCAAAGATCTGGGCGGACTGGTAGGACTGGATCGTGGAGATGCCCATTTTAGAGGCAATTTTCACGATGCCGTGGAGGATGGCGCTGTCGTAATCGTTCACCGCCGCACCGGGATCCTTATCCAAAAGACCCACCGTCACCAGCTCCGCCACGCACTCCTGTGCGAGATAGGGATTAATGGCCTGCGCGCCGTAGCCCAGAAGCGCTGCGAAGTGGTGTACGTCCCGGGGCTCCGCACTCTCCAGAATCATGGAGACGGCAGTCCGTTTTTTGGTACGCACCAGATACTGCTGCAAGGCGGAGACCGCCAGAAGGGAGGGGATGGCCATGTGGTTTTCATCCACGCCCCGGTCGGACAGGATCAGGATATTGGCCCCGTGGCGGTATGCCCGGTCACAGTTGACAAACAAACGGTCCAGCGCGTGCTCCAGAGGCATACCGGGGTAGTACAGCAGGGAGATGGTCTCCACGCGGAAGCCGGGGCTGTCCATATAGCGTATTTTCATCAGGTCCACGGAGGTCAGAATGGGATTGCGAATCTCCAGCACCGTGCAGTTTTCCGCCTGCTCCTGAAGCAGGTTGCCGCCCGCGCCCACGTAGACCGTGGTGTCGGTGACGATCTCCTCCCGGATGGCGTCCATGGGCGGATTGGTCACCTGAGCGAACAGCTGCTTAAAATAGTTGAACAGGGGCTGGTGCTTTTCACTGAGCACCGCAAGCGGCGTGTCCACGCCCATGGCGGAGGTGGGCTCCGCCCCGTCCCGGGCCATGGGGAGCAGGGAGTCCTTGACCTCCTCATAGGTATAGCCGAAGGCCTTGTACAGCCGGTCCCGCAGCTCCTGGGTGTGGGTCTCCACCTGCCGGTTGGGGATGGGCAGATCCTTCAGCTGGACCAGATGCTGGTCCAGCCATTCGCCATAGGGCCGACGGCGGGCATAATTTTCCTTGATCTCCCCGTCGTCCACCAGCCGCCCCAGGGTCAGGTCCGCCAGCAGCATCCGCCCCGGCTGAAGCCGGGATTTTTTCACAATCTTTTCCGGCGGAATGTCCAGTACGCCCACCTCGGAGGAGAGAATCAGGGTCTGGTCGTCGGTGAGATACCAGCGGCAGGGCCGAAGGCCGTTCCGGTCCAGAATGGCGCCTACCGTGTCTCCGTCAGAGAAGACGATGGCGGCGGGGCCGTCCCAGGGTTCCATCATGGTGGCGTAATAGTGATAGAAATCCCGCTTCTCCCGGTTCATCCTCCGGTCGTTGGCCCAAGGCTCCGGAATGCACATCATAACGGCCTGAGGCAGGGGAATGCCGTTCATCATCAAAAATTCCAGAGTGTTGTCCAGCATGGAGGAATCGGACCCGCTCTGGTCTACCACAGGGAGAATTTTATCCATGTCCTCCTCCATGACGGCGGAGAGCATGGTCTCCTCCCGGGCCAGCATGCGGTCTACGTTGCCCCGGATGGTGTTGATCTCACCGTTGTGCAGGATGTACCGGTTGGGGTGGGCGCGCTCCCAGCTGGGATTTGTGTTGGTGGAAAAACGGGAGTGGACCAGGGCAATGGCACTCTCACAGTCAGGGTCGGAGAGGTCGGGATAAAACTCCCGCAGCTGTCCCACCAGGAACATGCCCTTGTAAACGACGGTTCGGCTGGAAAACGAGGGAACGTAGGTGATGACGTTGGACTGTTCAAATACCCGCCGGGCAACATACAGCTTGCGGTCAAAATCCAGTCCCCGGGCACAGCCTACCGGGCGCTTCACAAAGCATTGGCAGATGTGGGGCATACAGAATCGGGCCTTCTCCCCCAAAACCTCCGGACGGGTGGGAACGTCCCGCCAGCCCAAAAATTCCATGCCCTCCTTGGCCACGATGATCTCCAGCATTTTCTGCGCCTGGGCGCGCTTCAGCCCGTCGGCGGGGAAGAAAAACATCCCCACGCCGTAGTCCCGCTCGCCGCCCAGGGCGAAGCCCTCCGCTGCAGCCACTTTCGTCATGAGCTTATGGGGAATCTGGAGCATCAGACCAACGCCGTCGCCGGTCTCTCCGGCGGCGTCCTTGCCGGCGCGGTGCTCCAGCTTTTCCACGATTTTCAGCGCGTCGTCTACTGTCCGCCAAGTTTTTTCACCCCGCAGGCTCACCACGGCGCCAATGCCGCAGGCGTCGTGTTCCATGTGGGGGTCGTAAAGAGGTGTATGCTGCTGGTGAGGGTCATCCATGGGAAACAGCTCCAATCTATTAGTAAATTTCACCGCAGGGCGGAAAGTCCTCCCTGCGGCAGTATTTCAAAAACGCCCCGTGCAGGCGGGACCGTAATCGTGCGCAGAATGAGATGCGTGCAGCGGCAGCTCCGCCTGGGAACACGCCCTGTCAGACGGCTCCGTGGGTATAGGAGTCCACGATCAATCGCGCGGTCTCCGTCAGCTTCAGGCCGGTATCCATGCTCCGCTTCTGCAAAAAACGGTGTGCTTCGGCCTCGGTCATGCGGTTGATGTCCATCATCAGCTCCTTGGCCCGGCGGATAAGACGCTGCTCATCCTCCTGACGGGGCGGAGCGGGATGACGGAAATTTTTGGCCTCGAATCTTCGCAGCAGATCCAGTGAGGCGAAAAAGTCTGCCCTATGGGTGGGAGTGGGCAGCTTAAAGAGATTTTCTCCCTCGCAGAAGTCCAGGTTCGCGGCGGTGGATATCACCAGCAGCGCGGCAGTGTCCCGGAGAGAGGCGGCCAGCTCGTTTGCGGTCATGTCCCGCAGATGGAAGCTGCAGATGATCACGGCACTGCCCAGCTTCCGGGCGGCGCGAATTGCCTCCGCACCCGCCGCACAGCAGCAGGCCGGCACATAGCCGTCGGTTTCCAGCAGCTTTATGATACGCCGCTGCGCTTCCGCATTGGGAAATGCGACGATGATCCGGTCCATGACCTCTCCCCCTGTCCTGCGCTGTTTGCTAATCCGATTTCCCGTGCGGGAAATCAACACCGTCGTGCGCCTGCCCGCAACCCGGCGGGATGGTTGAAAAAGTGCGGTTGTAACGCTCCTTCTGCCTTAAATGCGGACTGTGGGAGATGTCAATACGTGACCAGATACTTCCCCAGCTCCCAGGGTGTGACCTGCGAGCGGTATTCGTCCCACTCCCGCAGCTTGCCGGTGACGTATTGCCCGGTGACGTGGGGACCCAGGGCGTCGGTGATGACGCGGTCCGCCTCCAGTGCGAAGATCGCGGTCTCCAGCGTATCGGGCAGACTGGCGATGCCGTGTCTGCGGAGACTTTCCACGTCCATGGTGTAAAGGTTTTCCACAGTTTCTTCGGGTGGCGTCAATTTCCGCTCAATTCCGTCCAGTCCCGCCGCTAGACACGCGGCAAAGGCCAGATACGGATTGCATGCGGGGTCGGGGCTGCGCAGCTCCACCCGTGTATCCTGCCCACGGGGGGCCGGAATGCGAATGAGCGCGGAACGATTGGAGGACGACCAAGCAAGGCAGCTGGGGGCCTCGTATCCCGACACCAGCCGCTTATAGGAGTTCACCAGTGGATTGGTCACCGCACAAAAGCCCTGCGCGTGCTCCAGAAGACCGGCGATAAAGCTGTAGGCCAGGGGAGAGAGCTTCCTGGGGTCGGATTCATCATAAAAGGTATTCTTCCCGTCCTGAAACAGCGACATGTTCACGTGCATTCCGTTACCTGCCGCACCGAAAACAGGCTTTGGCATGAAGGTAGCGTGGAGGCCATTTTTCTGGGCCAGGGTTTTTACAGCCAGCTTGAAAGTCATGATATTATCGGCGGCTTTCAGAGCATCGACGTATTTTATGTCAATCTCATGCTGCCCGGCGGAGACCTCGTGGTGGCTGGCCTCAATTTCAAAGCCCATTTCCTCAAGAGTCAGGCAGATCTCCCGGCGGGTCCCTTCGCCGTGGTCCAGAGGCCCCAGATCGAAGTACCCCGCCTGATCGGCGGTGGCGGTGGTGGGGTTGCCTTCATCATCGGTCTGAAACAGGAAAAATTCCACCTCCGGCCCCACATTGAAGGTGAAACCCAAATCCGACGCCCGCTTTACCGCCCGTTTCAGCACATTTCGCGGGTCGCCCAGGAAGGGTGCGCCATCCGGGTTGTAGACGTCGCAGATCAGCCGGGCCACCTTCCCGTATTGGGGCCGCCAGGGCAGCACCGCGAAGGTGTCCAGATCCGGCCACAGGTACTGGTCGGACTCCTCAATGCGGACGAAGCCCTCAATGGAGCTGCCGTCCAGCATGATTTGATTGTTCAGCGCCCGTTCGATCTGCGAGGCGGAGATGGCCACGTTTTTCATCTGCCCAAAGATGTCTGTGAACTGCATCCGAATGAATTGAATGTCCTCATCCTGTACCATGCGGAGGATGTCTTCCTT
This sequence comes from Oscillibacter sp., assembly GCF_040505565.1. Classification (GTDB taxonomy): domain Bacteria; phylum Bacillota; class Clostridia; order Oscillospirales; family Oscillospiraceae; genus Oscillibacter. Next base: position 45,424 of record NZ_JBEUWZ010000018.1, read on the forward strand.
GTTGTACTTGCTCATATAACAGTCTCCTTTCGGCTGGAAGCCTGTGATTTATTATTCCGCTTAGTTTTACACAATAACGTAATAAAGCGATAGGTAAAAAAAGGGCGCGACGAAACCTTCGAGGGGGCTCCGTTGCGCTCTCTTGCGTGAAATTATAGCGTTGAAAGGCCGTGTTGTCAACGCTTTTCAGGGATTCGGTCCGGCGGACGGGCGGATTTCATGGCTTTCTCTAAAACCGGCAGTTTCCACAAAAAAACTTTGTGCAATTTACATACCCCCTGAAACCGTTTTCGTATGAAAAACATTTATTTCCATAGGACGCACAAGCGGGAGCGCAATGGACTGTGCGCTTGACGTTGGTTCCCTGGGGCCGTATACTATAACAATTATGAGGAAAAACCTCCCAAAGCGGAGTGCTTCCGCCTTTTCAGGGGCGAAATGAACGGAGAAACAGGAGGAAGAGTTTTATGAAACAGGCATTGTATATCGACTGCTGCATCCGGGGCAGACAGTCCCGCACAAGGAAACTGGCCGAGGCGTTTTTTGCCGCGCTGCCGAAAACATGGAAGGTCACGACGGTAAATCTGATGTTGGAGGACCTGCGTCCTCTCAGCGGGGAATTTTTTGCCGGGCGGGAGGCTCTGCTTCAGGCCGGAAAGACCGACGACTCCCGGTTCGACCGGGCGCGGCAGCTTGCGGCGGCGGATCTTGTGGTGATTGCCGCGCCGTTTTGGGACATGAGCTTTCCGTCCCTGCTGAAGATTTATATTGAGAACGTGTCGGTGGAAGGCATTACCTTCCGCAGTACGGAGAAGGGCTTGAAGGGCCTGTGCACGGCGGAGCGGTGCGTGTTTCTCACCACCCGCGGCGCTGCGTATGCGCCCGGTGACCCCATGGAGCAGGCCATGCCTTATCTTCAGGCCATCCGAGTATTTTTTGGGTTTGGAGAACTGGACTGCGTAGCGGCAGACGGCCTGGATCTGGACGGTGCGGACGTGGAAGCCCTTGTGGCGGACGCCTGTACCCGCGCGGCCGCGCTGGCGCAGACCCTGTAAAGCTCCGAAACTGAAAAGGACGTTCCGGACGGCAAAGCCGGGACGCACAAAGGCCTCCGAAAAAGTCCGTGGGACTTTTCGGAGGAGACAAAGAATCTCTCTCCGGCAGCCTCGGCTGACCGGACGATGCCGATCATGGAGGACTGCTTATGCTGACCATTGAAATCCCCGGCCGTCCAGCTTTGAAGCTGGACCATCTGGTTCTGGATTACAACGGGACCGTTGCCGTGGACGGCGCTTTGCTGGAGAGCGTGCGCCGCCGCATTCCGCAATTGAAGGAACAACTGACCATCCATGTTCTCACCGCCGATACCTACGGCACGGTGGCTGCGGAGTGCCGTCCCTTGGGCGTGGAGGTGGAAACCTTCCCCCGGGAGGGCGCGGCGCTGTGCAAGGAACGCATTGTGAAAGCGCTTGTGGGAGGCAAAGTGTGTTTTGGAAACGGCTTTAACGACATTCAGATGTTTGACGCGGCGGATCTTTCTGTCGCCGTGTTGGAGGGAGAGGGCCTTTGCGCCGAACTCCTGACCCACGCGGACGTAGCCGTGGCCAGCGCCGCCGATGCGCTGGACCTGCTGCTGAAGCCGGACCGCCTGCGGGCGACCCTGCGAACTTGAAGAGGCTGTATCTAAATCCGGAAAACAACTTGAGCAGTACACAGCAAGAGAAGCCTCTGCCTGCTGCTGGAAACGGGTTCAGGCCCTCCCCACGGGGAGGGCCTGAACCCGTTTTGAAAATTGACTTTCACGGAGCGCTATGCTTTTCGGCGGCGCTGAGCGGCCGGGGGAATGGACAATTCGCCCCGGTATTTCGCCACAGTGCGGCGCGACAGCGAGAATCCAACTCCGGCCAGCGCCTGAGACAGAGCCTCGTCGGAGAGAGGATGCTCCGGGGGCTCGGCCTCCACAAAGCGGCGGAGCTGGCGGCGGGCCGCCTCGGCGGAACCGCCCGTAGGGAGCGCGGCGGAAAACAGCACCCGCAGGGGAAAGACCCGGCCGTCGAACTGAATGTATTTATCCTTCACCGCCCGGCTGACGGTGGAGACGTTCAGCGAAAGCTGCTCCGCCATCTGTCCCATCGTCATGGGCAGCAGGTCCTCCCGGCGGAGGAAGTAGCCCTCCTGGCAATGAACGAGGGCTGAGAGAAGGCGAAACAGGGTTTCGTGTCGGTTTTCCAGATTGCTCACAAGGCTTTTTGCCTCAGTCAGCTTTTCCTTCAAATAAAGCTGGGCCTCCTGACAGCCGGGATCGCCTACCAGGGCGCAGTATTCTCGGTTTAGGGAGACGCGGGGGATGAGTCCCTCGTTCATCTCAATGACCAGTCCGCCGCCCGTTCGGCGGATCACGGCCTCCGGAGCAATCATTGCCGCAGTATGCTCGGAGCTGAATCCCCGGGAGGGGATGGGATTCAGGGCGCGAATTACATCGCCGGCCCGCCGGGCCTCCGCCGGACGAACGGACAGCAGCCGGGCAAGGCCCGCATAGTCGTTGTCCGCCAGGAGTGGGAGACCGAAGCGAATGAGGTGAATGTTCACCTCGGTAAATTCTTTCCCCTGGGCCAGCTGGAGCAGCAGACATTCGGACAGACTCCGGGCGCCCACACCCGGCGGGTCCAGCGCCTGTACCGCAAAGAGCGCCTGTTCCAACTCCGATGCGGGGACGTTCAGCTCCTCCGCAAGCTCCGAGAGTTCACAATCCAAATACCCGGCGGAATTGAGACATCCCACCAGGTAGCCGCACAGAAACAGCATCCGCCCGTCCAGCGGCGCAGACTGCCCCAACTGGGCGGTCAAATATTCGCTGAAGGTTTGGGGTCGGGACAGGCTGGATGTGAAATCCGATTCCGCGCCGCTCCCGTCCCAGATCAACTGCTCGCGCCGTTCGATGGGAACATCTGTGACGGGAGCCGGTTCCATTGCCTCCGGCAGCGGACCGTCGTGGGGCGCGTCCTCTACCTCCAGAAGAGGGTTGGACAAAGCGGCCTCCTGAAGAAATTCCAGCAGCTCTACGGAGGGCATCTGCAAACAGTGCAGAGACTGCAACATCGCCTGTGTCATGACCTGCTTTTGCACCTGTTCCAATCGCTGCTGAAAAGCCATGGCTTTCCTCCTTGCTGTGAGTGTTATTTTTCTTATTATAGCATATTTTGTGTCGAATAAAAGAGGAAATGTTTTCGCTCCGTTAATGGAAGTCCGGCGTCGGGGGTTTTCAAATCCGGCGGGGTATGATAGGATGATGTGCGGTAAAAAGGAAAGCCGCCGCAGGCGCATGGAGGGGAAAATCTGCTATGAACAAAACTCTGCTCTATCTCATCTATTTTGCGGTCTATTCCGCCATCCTGCTGGTTATCGGCAAAAGCAGTCTGCGGGACAGTGACAGCGTCAGCAAATTTTTCATGTGCGACCGTCGGCTACCCCTGTGGCGGTGTGTGTGTACCTTCGTTGGAACGTGGGTCTCCGCCGCCAGTATCCTCAGTCTCACCGGGTCCGTGTATGAGAGCGGGCTGTCCGCGCTGACGTTCAGCGTGGTGCCCTGGTTTTTGGGCGCGCTGCTGATCGTGCTGATCAGCGGGCGGCTGTACGCCGCAGGGGTTACCACAGTGCCGGAGCTGTTTCGCGTCCGATACGGGTCCAGGGGACTTCAGGCCGCTTACGGAGCGTTGCTGGCGGCTGTGTACGTGCTGTATCTGGTGATCCAGATCAAGGGCTTCGGCATTGTGGCGTCAACACTGTTCGGGATTCCGTACAGTGTTGCGATTCTGCTCGTATACCTTTTTATTTTGTATACTTCCTTCGGCGGCTACCAGTCGGTGACCCGCAGCGACGTGTTCAACCTGATTTTGATGATTGTGGGTCTGGGCGTTCTGCTGGTGATCGTCGTGGCCAGGGTGGGAAGCTTTGGCGGTATCTACTCCGGCGCGGCGGAGGTGACGGGATATGCCCACGCGGGCATGGAGTATGCAACGGAGGCTGGCGATCTTCTCAGGCCCTTCGGGCAGGGTGACTTTGCGCCCCTTATGAGCATCAGCATGTTTTTCGGTTGGGGACTGGGCCTTGCGGTGAACCCGCAGTACGCCGTGCGGATTCTGGCCTCCCGGGACTCCCGTTCCGCCAGACGGATGATCTGGATCTCTCTGGGGCTGCTGGCGGGGATCTACTTTACCCTGAGCAGCATCGGCCTTGGTATGCGGGTGCTGATCCCCACGGTGAACGCATCCTTATCCACCGACGAAATCTTTACCTATATCCTCAATAACGATCTGTATAGCGGCTGGAGCGGCTTTTTGCTCTTTGCCATTATCGGCGCGTGCGTCTCCACTGCCAATTCTCAGCTGCTGTTGATCGCGTCCAGCTGCTCCTGCGATATCGTGGGGGCGTTGTGGCCCAAACCGCTGAAGGAGAGCACCCTGGTCAATTTAAGCCGGGGGGCGGTGATGGCGGGGGGAACGCTGTCGCTGCTGCTGGCCCTGTCACCGCCGGCGTCCCTTCTGACTTATGGCGGGGATGTCTGGGGCGTATTCAGCGTGACGCTGCTGGCCCCGGTGTTTGGAACACTTCTGTGGAAAGGTACCACGCGGACCGGAGTATATGCCGCGCTGGGCTCCGGCCTTGCGGCGCTGGCGGTGTTTTATCCCCTTTACTATCGGGGAGCGCTTCCCCTGCATCCCGCCCTGCCGGGAACGCTGATTTCCGCCGCGGCGCTGTGGCTGGGATCGGTGCTGAGCCGGAAAAAGGAGGCGGCGGCATGAAGCGGAGACGGTCGCTGACCATAGAGAATAAAATTCTTATGGCCGTTGTGGGCATCTGTGTTCTCTCCGTGCTGTGCTTCGGATTTCTGATGCTCCGGGAGGGCTATCAAAACAAGCTGACGCAGGAGCGGGGCAAGGGGGAGGAACTGCTGGCCTATATCAGCTGGGACATCCGCCAGTTTGGGGACGACGTGGGTCAGGACGCCATCCTGGCTGGCTGCGCGGCGCTTGAGAACAGCGGCCTCGTCATCCTCGACGGACAGGGCGCCCGTCTGCTGGGGACGGAACAGGGGGCCGCTCTGGTGGACGAGGGGAGTATTCTGGCGGAGCGGAGCGACAATCATTTTGGTTGGCGGCTCTGCTATACTCTGGATCCGACGGAGTTTCAAAGCAGCCTGGTGGAGGAACAAAAATACGCGATACTTGCCACCATTGCCCTGCTGATTGTTACCATTCAGGTGGGCGTTTTCGTGTCCTACGGCATTTCGGAGCCGGTGCGGCGGCTGGCGGCGGCCTGCGCCGCCATTGGAGAGCGGCCTCAAGAGGCGGCGCCGGAGCTGATTCCCACGGATGTGGGCAGCGCGGAAACCCGACAGCTGGCTGATGCGTTCGGCAGGATGCTGGAGGAGCTGCGGCGGTACAACGCGGCTCTGGCGGAGCAAAAAGCGCTGAACGAGAGCATCGTGGAAAATCTGCCCCTGGGTGTGGTGGCCTATGGCGCAGACGGGCAGGTTCTGTGCGTCAACGACCGGGCAAGCGCCATGCTGGCGGATGAGAATTTTTCGGCTGCCGGACAGACGCTGCGGCTCGTGCTGGAGCGCCATCTCACCCAGGGCAGTGTTCCGCTCCAGGCCATTCGGCTGGAAAACGGGCAGGGGGACATGCGGGCCTATCAGATCGGCGTCTGGCGGCTTCGGCGCGGCGGCCCTGAGACGCAGCCCGGGACCCTTTGCACCATCGACGATGTAACCTATGACAAGATCATGGAGGAAAAGGTAGGCGAGAGCGAGAAGCTGGCCTACATTGGAAAGCTGGCGGCCATGCTGGCCCATGAGATCCGCAATCCTCTGGCGGGCATCCGCGCGTCCATTCAGGTGGTGGGCCGGGGGCTGGAGAGGGAGCGGGACCGGACGCTGTGCGCCAGCGTCATCAAAGAGGTGGACCGCATCAACGAGCTGATCGAGAGCCTTTTGAACCTCTCCCGTAAGCGGGAGAGCCACAAAGCTATGGTGGAGCTGAGACCGCTTCTGGGCGAGGTGGCGATGCTCTATTCAAAGCTTGCCGGAAATCACGGCGTTACCATGAGAACGGCGGCGGAGCCGGGCCTTGCCGTCTATGCCGATGAGGCGGAGATGAAGCAGGTTCTGGTAAATCTTGTGAGCAACGGCCTAAAGGCCGTGGGTCCGGGTGGGCACATCGAGCTGCGGGCGGAGAGCGGGCCTGCGGGCGTGCTTTTATCCGTGACGGACGACGGTGCGGGGATGGACGGCGAAAAGCTGCACTCCGTGGAAAAGGGCATTGCTTCCGGCGGCACCGGGAGGTACGGCCTTGCCATCGTCAGCCGTCTGCTGGAGCAAAACGGCGGCGAAATGAAAATCTGCAGCAGCCCCGGCGGCGGCACCCGCATCGAAATGCGGTTCCACCGGGCGGATACAGGCGAAAAGGAGACGTTATGAAGGAACGGGTATTGGTCATCGACGATGAAAGTCTTATCCGCATTTCTCTGGAGGCGGGCCTGTCGGATCTGGGCTACGAGGTGAAAACGGCGGGGAACATCACCGAAGGACTCGCGGCGGCGGAGCGGATACGGCCAAACGTGGTGTTGCTTGACAACCGTCTGGGCAGCGACGTGGGGACCGATTATATCGAGGCCATCCGCCGTCTGGACGAGGACGTCCGCATCATCATGGTCACGGCTTACGGGACGGTGTCCCAGGCGGTGGAGGCCATCCGACGGGGAGCCTATGACTTTGTGCAAAAGCCCTTTGATCTGGACGAGCTGAATCTCACCATCCGCCGCAGTCTGGACGAACTGAAAAAGGACCGGAGCCTGAAGGCGGTGAAGGGCAAGCAGCGGGAGCTGATCGGCAGCAGTCCCGCAACTGAGGCCATCCGGTCCCAGATCCGTCTGCTGGCGAAAAACGACAATGTTGACCTGCTGATCCGGGGAGAGACCGGCACCGGTAAGGAGGTAGTGGTGAACATGATCCACTATGCGTCCGCCCGGCAGGCGGGCCCCATGGTGAAGATCAATTGCAGCGCCATCCCGGACAGCCTCCTGGAGGCGGAATTGTTCGGCTATGAAAAGGGGGCGTTTACCGGGGCCGTCAAAACGAAAAAGGGCCTGTTCGAGCTGGCGGACGGCGGTACGGTATTTCTCGACGAGATTGGCGAAATGCCTCTTTCCATGCAGGCAAAGCTCCTGACATTTTTGGAAGACCGCTGCTTCAAGCGGGTGGGCGGCCTCACGGATATCCCTGTGGATGTGCGGGTGGTGGCGGCCACCAACCGCCGTCTGGAGGACGAGATCGCCAAAGGAACGTTCCGGGAGGACCTGTTTTACCGCCTGAACGTCATGCAGATATTGATTCCGCCTCTGCGGGAGCGAGTGGAGGACATTGCCGTCATCGCGGATTATTACCTGCGCCACTTCAACCGGAAATTTTCCAAGGAGATCGAAGCCATCGACCCGGCCTATCTGGACGAGATGCGCCGCTACTACTGGAAGGGCAATGTGCGGGAGCTGAGAAACGTTTTGGAGCGGGAAGTGCTGTTTTGCGAGGGCAGGACCCTTCGGGGCGCGCCCCTTCAGCCGACTGCCGGAGCGCCCATCTCCGGAGGGGGACTGAAGGACCTTTCCAAAGGCCCCATCGACCTGGAGGCGGAGACGGCGGCGTTTCAGCGGGCTTATATCCGCCGGGCGCTGGCGCAGTGCGGGGGAAACGGCACAGCCGCGGCGGAGCTGCTGGGCATCAGCCGGTTTACCCTGAAGCGTCGGCTGGAAGATGACGACGTGCAGAATTGAACACCAGATTGTGCAAAATCGCACGTCTGTATGGGGAAACGATTGGATTCCCCATACAGACGTGTTTTTTACTGAAAGAGTATCAATGTGTAAAATGCAAAAAATGGAAAGCTAAAATCAGTAAAGTTAAACAAAATATTGACGCGGAACAGGGAGCAACTGCATATATCCGTAGATTTTCGGGGTGTTTGGCACGGGGTTTGCTATGAATATAGCAGATACATTTGGCATTGCGCCCCACGGGGCGAAAAAAGGAAGGAGCTTGCATTATGAATCAGGTGGATCTGAACAGCGACTTGGGAGAGAGCTTTGGCGCGTATACCATCGGTCTGGATAGCGAAGTAATCCGGCATGTATCCTCCGTCAACGTTGCCTGCGGCTATCATGCGGGGGACCCGCTGGTAATGTCTCAGACCGTGGCCATGGCGAAAGAGGCGGGGGTGGCCATCGGCGCACATCCGGGCTTTCCGGATCTGATGGGCTTCGGTCGGCGGAACATGGTGTGTTCGCCCAAGGAGGCCAAGGCCTATGTCCAGTATCAGATGGGTGCCCTGATGGCGTTCACCGCTGCGGCGGGCGTGAAGCTTCAGCATGTGAAGCCACACGGCGCACTCTATAACATGGCGGGCAAGGATATGGAGCTGGCGTCCGCTATCGCGGAGGGCATCGCGGAGGTGGACAAGGACGTGATTTTGCTGGGCCTTGCAGGAAGCAAAATGATTGAGGCGGGCCGCGCTGCGGGCTTGCGGGTGGCCAGCGAGGTATTTGCCGACCGTGCCTATCAGGCGGACGGCTCTCTGGTTCCCCGCAAGCTGCCCGGTGCCGTGATCCACGACAAGGACGAGGCCATCCGCCGCACGGTCCGCATGGTGACGGAGGGGAAGGTCACCGCCATCACCGGCGAGGAGGTCACGATCTGCGCCGACTCCATCTGCGTCCACGGGGACAATCCCTCCGCGGTGGAATTCGTGAAAAATATCCGGGCTGCGCTGGAGGCCCAGGGCGTGAAGATCGCCCCCATTGCCGCCATTGTGTAAGCACAGCCCAGTTTCAAATTTAATTGAGTGAGGGAATCTGATGAATACAAGTGAGACAAAAAAGAGCAAATCCGTTCTGCTGGGCGCAGCGTTCCTGATGGCGACCTCCGCCATCGGCCCCGGCTTTTTGACCCAGACCTCGAAGTTTACCGCACAATACGGCCCCGCGCTGATTCTCGTTGTCCTGCTGGCAATCCTGATGGATATTACCGCGCAAATGAATATCTGGTCCATCGTCAGCGTGTCCAAGATGCGGGCGCAGGACGTGGCAAACAAGGTGCTGCCCGGCCTGGGCGTCGTGCTTGCCGTTTTGGTGGCAATCGGCGGTTTGGCATTCAACGTGGGCAATGTGGGCGGCGTGGCGCTGGGCTTTAACGCCATGTTCGGCCTGAATGAAAAGGCGGGCGCCGTGGTTGCCGGCTGCCTTGGCATCATCATCTTTGTCAACAAAAACGCCAAGACCATCATGGATAAGGTTGCCACCATCCTGGCTGCCATCATTCTGATCACTGTGCTGGCGGTGGCGATTATCTCTAAGCCCCCGCTGGGCGTGGTGGCGTCCAGCCTGACCAAGATCAATGAAATTCCCTCCATGTTTGTGGCTCTGACCACCTTGCTGGGCGGCTCCTGCGGCGGCTACATCGCTTTCTCCGGCGCTCACCGGCTGCTGGATGCGGGTATTTCCGGTCCCGAAAATGTGAGCCATGTGCGCAAGAGCGTACTGCAGGGCTGCGGAACCTCCGGAACCGTGCGTATCCTATTGTTCCTGGCCGTACTGGGTACCTGCATGGTCGGAACCCAGTGGAATGCCGCCAATGCCGACTCCATTATCAACGCCGCCAACCCTGCCGCCGAGGCGTTTCGCCTGTCTGCCGGCAATCTGGGCTATCGGCTGTTTGGCCTGTGCCTGTTCTCTGCCGGCGTCTCCTCTGTGGTGGGCGCGGCGTTCACCTCCGTCTCCTTCCTCAAGACGCTGCACCCCGTCATTGCCAAGTATGAGCGCCAGTTCGTGGTGGGCTTTATCACCTTCTCCACGCTGATGATGGTACTGGTTGGCAACGCTGCCCAACTGCTGATCATTGCGGGTGCATTTAATGGCTTGATTCTGCCGGTCAGCCTCGGTGTGATGCTGCTGGCGTGCCGCAATAAAAAAATCGTAGGCGATGACTACAAGCATCCCACTTGGATGATCGTGTTGGGTGTAATCGTGGTCTGCATCTCCCTCTATGCCGGTGTAAAGGCCGTTCCCGGCATTTTGAAGCTCTTCGCCTGATCGAAGGCGTATCATTGACGTTGGGAGCGGCACTGCCGCTCTCAACGGAAAGGAACAAACATGGATGAAGTCAGATTTTTAAATGCCGGCGACACCGCCGTGACGGTGGAATTCGGCAACGAGATCAGCGAGGCGATCAACGGGCGCATTCGGGCGTTCAATATCGCGCTGCAAGACAGCGGCATTGCGGGAATCGTTGAGACCGTGCCAACCTATCGCTCCCTGATGGTGCACTATGATCCCGGCGTTATCCGCTATGCTGCGCTGGAAAAGAAACTGAAGGGACTGCTCAGCAGTCTCGACAAGGTGCGGATCCCCCCCAGCGAGGTATTGGAGATTCCCGTGCTGTACGGCGGGGAGGAGGGGCCGGACCTCCCGTTCGTGGCGGAGCACAGCGGCAGATCCGCGGACGAAGTCGTCGCCATTCACAGCGCCCCGGAGTATCTCATCTATATGCTGGGCTTTACCCCGGGATTTACGTATCTGGGCGGCATGGACGAGACCATTGCCACGCCCCGGCTGAAAACGCCCCGGGTCAAAATTCCCGCCGGCAGCGTGGGAATCGCGGGGGCGCAGACCGGCGTGTATCCCATTGACTCCCCGGGAGGCTGGCAGCTCATCGGCCGCACACCGGTGCGGATGTATGCCCCGGAGCGGGAGAAGCCCATTTTGCCGGAGGCCGGACAGTATATCCGGTTTTATCCCATCGACCGGGCGGAATATGATCGTATAGCAGAGCAGGAGGCCGCCGGGATGTATGTCTGTAAGCGTCACTCCAGAGAGGAGGGAGCAAAATGAGTATCACGGTTTTGCATCCCGGTATGCTGACAACGATTCAGGACCAGGGCCGGATAGGCTATCAGCAGTTCGGCGTGCCGGTTTCCGGCACGGTGGACCCCCGCTCCGCCGCCGTGGCCAATATTCTTGTGGGAAATGAAGAAAGCGAGGCCGTTCTGGAGTGCACGGTGATGGGTCCCCAGCTCCGGTTTGACGAACCCGCCGTCATCGCCATCGCCGGGGCGGATCTGGGTCCCACGCTGGACGGTGTTTCCATGGATAACTATCGTGCCGTCCGAGTGAGGGCGGGACAGGTGCTGCGCTTCACCGGACCCAGATGCGGCTGCCGGGCTTTTATCGCCGTGGCGGGCGGAATGGACGTTCCGGAGGTCATGGGGAGCCGCTCCACCTATATGAAGGCGAAGATCGGAGGCTTTAAGGGGCGAAAGCTGGAAAAAGAGGACGTTCTGAATCTCCGCGCGTCGGGGAAGGAGCCAAAGGCGCTGGAGGCTCGCTCCATCGCGCCGGAATTCCGCGCACGGACGGAGTATACGCTTCGGGTGGTGCTTGGGCCCCAGAACGATGCCTTTACCGCCGCAGGAATCGAGACGTTCCTCACCGGAGTCTACACCGTCACCGCCGAGTTCGACCGGATGGGCTGCCGTTTGGAAGGCCCGGAGATCGCCCATGAGACCTCCGGCGACATCATCTCGGACGGCATCGCCTTCGGAGCAATTCAGGTGCCCTCCTCAGGACAGCCCATCGTTATGCTCGCCGACCGGCAGACCACCGGCGGCTACACCAAGATCGCCAACGTGATCTCCGCCGACTTCCGCGTTCTGGGCCAATTAAAAAGCGGGGACAAAGTCCGCTTTGAAAAGGTCTCTCTGTCCGCCGCGCAGGAGGCCCTGCTGGCCCAGCGGGCGTCGCTGCGGCTGCTGCGGCACGTGCTGGACGGCTGATCCCACAAATAAAAATCGGATTGCGCAACACCGCGTTCGCAATGCGGTGCTGCTATGGAAAAGGAGGACGACCTGTGTCATTCGACATTACCCCCTATATCGACCTCTCTCCCGCCGAGGTGCGGATGAAGATCCGCGCGGGGGAGATTGACTTCCCCACCGCCGGCATGTGCCGGGGCTACGCGCAGGCCAACCTTGTGATCCTGCCGCCGGATTACGCGTCGGATTTCAAAGAGTATACGCGGCGCAACCCGTTTCCCTGCCCGGTTCTGGAGGTGATCGGGGGTACGCCCAAGACCCACGCCATGGGCGAGGGCGGCGACATTACCACCGACATTCCCCGCTACCGCATCTATCGCCGCGGCGTATTCACCGACGAACTGACCGATGTCTCCGATTATTGGAAGGAGGGCTATGTGGGCTTTTTGATCGGATGCTCCTTCTCCTTTGAGGAGGCACTGCTCTCCGCCGGAATTGAGGTGCGGCACATTACCCAGGGCTGCAACGTCCCCATGTACAAAACCAATATCGCAACGGCGCAGGCCGGGCCGTTTTATGGTCCCATGGTCTGCTCCATGCGTCCCATGACGCCGGAGCACGCCGAGATTGCCAAGGCCATCACCGAGAAGATGCCCAATGTCCACGGTGCGCCCGTCCACATGGGCGACCCGGCGGAGATCGGTATCCGGAACGTGATGAAGCCGGACTACGGAGACCCCGTGGAAATCCGGCCCGGAGAAATACCGGTGTTCTGGCCCTGCGGTGTGACGCCCCAGGCGGCGGTGGAGAACGCGAAGCCGCCCATCGTCATCACGCACGCCCCGGGCCACATGTTTATCACCGACGTGAAGAATTCGGAGCTGAACGATTATCTGGAGACGCAGAAGCGGACGTGATGCCTGCAAAATCCAAATAGATCAAAACGGAGCCGGGCAGACGCCCGGCTCCGTTTTGATTTGCAGCCGTCCCTACAAAGGCGGCTGCGGCGCGTGTGATAAACCCTTTGGAAAAGGCATATATGTAAATGCCCAAGTATCAGTGGGCTGGGGCTAGCTGAGTCTGTTTGTGTCATTCCTGCTCATCGGGGAGAGCATTTTAGGGAGGAGAGCTTCTATATGAATATTCAGGTCAATACCGCGCCGGTGGAAAATACGCAGGGAGGCATCGGCCAGCTGCAGGTCAATACGTTTCTGAACGATATCGGTAAGCCGGCCGAGGGTGCGACGGTGCGGGTGATTGACCCTGATTCCGGGAAGGTTTTGGAGGAAATCCGGACAAATGCGCTGGGGAAAGCCCCGGAGCTGACGTTTGAAACTCCGCCGTTGGAATACTCTATGCAAAGCGGCCTGCCGCGCCCGTTTAACCAATACAATCTGACGATCACGTTCCCGGACTATCAGGAGGCGGTTATTGAAAACGTTCAGATGTATCCGCAGAGCACCGCGGTGCAGAATGTGTCCCTGAAGCCGCAGATCCCTGAAATTGTGATTCCCTATCCCACGCTGTGGGGGATTTTTCCACCCAAAATTCCCGAAGACGCAATTAAGGAACTGCCTTTTCCGAGTAATCTGGTCGTTCTGCCGGAGCCGGTAGTGCCCGGGCTGGTCGTGGTTCATCTGGGCCGTCCGGACGATGCATCAGCCGCCAACGTCACCGTGGGCTTCACGGATTACGTCAAGAATGTCGCCAGCAGCGAAATCTATACCACATGGCCGAAGGAATCGTTGAAGGCCAATATTTTGGCGATTATCTCTTTCACGCTCAACCGAGTCTATACCGAGTGGTATCGGGGAAAGGGATACGATTTTACCGTGACAAACTCCACGGCCTACGATCAGTCGTTTAATTATGGGCGTACGATTTTTAAGGAGATATCGGATGTGGTGGATGAGATATTCACCACCTACATCACCAAGCCGGACATCGTCCAGCCTCTTTTCACCCAGTATTGCGACGGGGTGCGGGTCAAACGGGACGGCTGGCTGAGTCAATGGGGGTCGAAGGACCTGGCCGATCAGGGATATCCCGCGCTTCAAATTCTGAAAAGCTTCTACGGCTATGAGATCATACTCCAAGAGGCAAAGAAAGTAGAGGGGATTCCGCTGTCGTTCCCCGGCGTCGCGCTGGAGGTCGGCTCCACCGGCAGCGCCGTACAGACCATCCAGCACCAACTGAACACCATTTCCAAAAACTATCCGCTGATTCCAAAGGTAGCTGAGGACGGCGCATACGGAGAGAGTACGGCGAAGGCTGTCAGCGTATTTCAGCAGACGTTTGATCTTCCGGTCACGGGACGGGTCAACTTCCCGACTTGGTACCGCATCTCGGACATTTATGTCGCCGTCAGCAAGTTGTCATGAGGCGAATGGGCATCGTCACCATCGGCGCGCCGGATATCATGCAAATTTTGCAAGCAAATAGAGCGCGGGGGCCCTGTGGCTCCCGCGCTCTATTTGCCGGGAGCCAAAATTACAAGTAAACCAGAAAGTGGAGGAAACATTTTGTACTAAATTATCGTCAATCTATCAAGCAAGGCCTAATCTGCGAAGCAATCGGTACTATTTTGAAAGAGGTATTTTTTATGGCATTCGAATTCGAACAGTTCAAACACTGGAAAAGGCCGCATTACTGGGGACGGGTATTGCCGTTAGCCCTGGCGGTTGGAACCATGATTACATTGAGCGCCTGCGGAACAAAACCGCCCAATGGTTCCGCAGATGGGTCCGTGCAACCCACCGTATCCCAACCTGCCAGCCAAAGCAGCACGATTGAGATTGCCAACACGTGGGCCGAAGCCGTAAAAAACCGGGATGGAAAAGCCCAGTATGATCTGATGACTTCTGCGCTTCAGAAAAGCGTTCACGATCAGTTTTCCGGATTGAATTGGGTGACGGGAACCTCCAGTCCCTGGGTGGAGCGGTATTCCACGCAGGAAACGGACGCCGGCGCGCGGGTAACCCTGGAGTATGCCTCCTCTGCCGGGAGCGCAGGAAGCTATCAGCAGGACCTTACCTTTGAGGAGGTCGACGGCGCGCTGAAAATCAGCGGCCTATCCGATCCTGTTGAAGCGGACACCCTCAGCTTTGAAACGCTGAGCGGCCTGCTGGGCATGAAGCGGGATGAACTAATCGCGGCAATGGGGGATGAAACCCCGGTTGATGTGGATGAAGGCGGTCTGGGCTTTGAAAAAGCCGGAATACGCGTGTGGTTCGACAATGCGACCTATACCAAGGTGGCTCAGGTATTTATTATGACAGATGCAATCGACTTGAATGGAGTTCACATGGGTGACAGTCTGGATTCTTTTAAGAAGGTCTTCGGCGATCCCATCAGTGACAGCAATGGTGACGCGAGGTTTCCATACAAGGATTTTTTCCTTTCTGTCATCCACGACGTCGGCTCCAAGTCGGATAAAACCGTAGGGATCTATCTTCTTCAGGAGAATTTATAAGGCCTCGTAAATTTGTAGTACCCATAGCGGTCTAAAGGCCGCTATGGGTACTCAGCTTGTTGTAAAAAACCCGAGGCTTTTCCATCGATCCTGGTTTCTCGAGAGACTGAGGACGGCATGACGAAAGTCATGCCGTCCTGCTAAAAATATTTGTCAGTGCGCGGAAAGACGGATCACTTCCAGTAGTCCAACTGACTTACATCCATGCCAATATCGGCAGCATGGAAGACGGGGTTCTTGCCCGCTTTTTTCTGCGTGATATAGTCGCGGCAGGCTTTTACCGCCACGTTGCTCAAAACCACGCACGCGGGGAGGTTAATGAGGCACATAATGGCCATCATGATATCTGCAATGTCCCACGCGGCGGCCATAGGCAGCGCCGCGCCCACCAGAATTACCGCCGCGCAGACCAGACGGAAGCCCAGCATAAAACCCTTGCTGGGCGTCTTGCGGTGGATGAAGGTCAGGCAGTTATCCACATAGAAGAGGTTGCCCAGCAGCGTGGTAAACGCAAAGAGGACCATTGCCACAGTGACGAACACGGGACCGAAACTACCCATGATGGTTTTGACAGACTCCTGCACATAGGGGGCGCCGGCGATCTCCGCGGTGGGCTCCACGCCGGAGCACAGGCACATCAGAGCGGTGGCGCTGCAGATCAGGATTGTGTCGATGAACACGGACAAAACCTGAACCAGACCCTGCTTGACCGGGTGAGAGACGTCGGCTGCCGCCGCGGCGTTGGGGGCGGAGCCAACGCCCGCCTCGTTGGAGTACAGTCCGCGCTTGATGCCATACATCATGCAGGAACCGGCGATGCCGGAAAAGATTGCCTGAAAATCAAAGGCATCGCTGAAAATCTTGCCGAACACGGCGGGGATCAGGCTGATATGGGAGAACAGCACGACCAGCGAAACGACTATGTACATCACGCCCATGATAGGGACGATGGCGCTGGTGGCCTTGACCACGCGGCGGCCGCCGCCCAGAATGCACCAGCCCACGAGAATCGCCAGGATCGCGCCAATGATCCACGGAGAGACCTTGGCGTCATAGAAGCTATATACAGAAAAGGTGGATTGCAGGTTATAGGATGCCAGCATGTTGAAGCCCACCGCGTAGGTAAAGATCAGACATACGGAGAATAACACGGCAAGGCCGCGGTTATGCAGGGCGGTCTCAATGTAGTAGGCGGGGCCGCCATAGCTGTCACCGTTTTTGTCCCGGCGCTTATACACCTGTGCCAGCGTGCTCTCCACAAACGCGGAGGCGCCGCCGATGATGGCGATCAGCCACATCCAAAATACCGCGCCGTAGCCGCCGAGACATACGGCGGTGGAAACGCCCACGATGTTTCCGGTACCCACGCGGGAGGCGGTGGAGACCATCAGCGCCTGAAACGAGGAGATCTTTCCCTCGGAGGAGGGCTTTTCCGTCACGACGCGGATCGACTCGGGGAACAGCCGCAGCTGCACAAAGCCGGTGCGCGCGGAGAAATACAGACCGGCTGCCAGAAGGACAACAATCAGTACCGGGTAGTACAAAAGGCTGTCCAGTCCATCCAGAATTGTCATTACCATCTTTTACGCTCTCACTTTCTTCTTTTAAAATAACCGGGAGCTTTAGCGCCTTGCTGTGTACAGGTCACAGCTGGGCGGAAACTTTTTCCATGGTACACCTCCTCTGCCCTTGCGTTATTCTGCGCGGCGGCCCTGCGCAAAGACTGCCACCCGCGTTTCCTCCTTATACCGCACAACCGGAGCCGGAAAAATAGTGAAGTCCCAAATAATGCGAGAGATATTCCAGCACACGGTACGCACCCACGCTGTTTCCCTTGGGGTCCAGCGCCGGATTAAAGACTGCCAGCCCCATTTTGCGCTCCACTGTCCCCATAATACCGCCGCCCACGCCGCTCTTGGCGGGGATGCCTATTTTCATAGCAAACTCGCCGGAGGCGTCGTACAACCCGCAGGTTACCATCAGTGTTTTGACAATGCGCACGATCCAGTCCTCCACCAATTTCACGCCGGAGCGGGGGTCCACGCCGTTGTTGGAAAGTACCAGCGCATAGTTGGCCAGATCCTCTGCATTTACGCTCAGCGAGCACATCCAGAAATACAGGTCCACCACTTCTTCGGCGTCATGCTCCAGAATGTTGTCGCCCCGCATGAGGTATGCCATGGAGCGGTTTCGCATCCCGGCCTTCTTTTCCGACTCGAACACCGCCCCATCCAATTGAATGGTGTCCCGGCGGCAGAGCTTGCGGGTCAGCGCCAAAAAGCCGCCGTAGGGGTCCTTGCTGTCCATACAGCAATCGGCGGTGGCAATGGCTCCGGCGTTGATCATTGGGTTAAGAGGGTGTGTGTTTTTTGTCTCCAGACGTACCAGCGAATTGAATGCGTCGCCTGTCGGCTCCACCCCTACCTTGCTGAATACTTTTTCATAGCCCACCGTTTGCAGAGCCATAATCAGGGTGATGGTCTTGGAAATGCTCTGGATTGTAAATTCCTGCCGCCAGTCGCCGGCGTGATAGACCTCGCCGTCGGTAGTGATGATGCAGGCCCCCAGACGGTCCGGGTCTCCCTTGGCCAGCTCCGGAATATAGGTTGCGACCTTTCCCGTGTGGAGAAAGGTGCGGGCATATTCCATCGCGTCGGCCAGCGTTTTTTCAATAAGTTCATTGCGAGCCATCGGAAATCGTGCTCCCTCTCTTTTTGCCGTGACGCCAAATTCGGCGCAGGCATTGGGCAATTTGCTTTATATTTGACAATATCTTAACACGTTTTTATGCAAAAGGATAATATGGATCTCCGATAGGGTTATGCAGCAGTGATATAGCAAATTCGACTATTTTCCAAAAAGCTTTTTGTAAATTTCGCACAGTAAATCGTTGCCTTACTTGCCCAAAAATGCGTTATAATGTACAAGGCGGGAAATAAACAGCAATGACTTGTCCGCAATGGACGTACGCCTGCTGTGTGCGCGCTGAGATAAGGAGAGAGCAGCATGGATATCAAGCATCTGGAATTTTTCTGCGCGGTAGCCCGCTATGGGTCCATCAACCGCGCGGCGCAGGAGCTATACATTTCCCAGCCACACCTCAGCCACATTATTCGGGATATGGAGACGGACGCGGGCGTTTCCCTGTTTCGGAGAACCAAGCAGGGAGTCACACTCACGGCGGAGGGACAGGCCTTCATGGAACACTCCAAGGTTATCCTCAAAGAGATGGAGAGCCTCAAGCAGGTCTCCTGCCGGACGGAGCCGGAGGGGGACTGCCTGAGACTGTCCATGACCAAATTCACCCACACCATGGAGAGCTTCAACGAGGTGTGCACCCGCCACCAGCAGCTTCCCCGCTTTACCTATTTTCTCAACGAGGGGAGTACGCTGGATGTGGTGTCGGATGTAGAGGAGTGCGTTTGTGACGTGGGCTGTATTCACTTCGCCAGTCACGAGACGGAGCGCTTCCGCAAGCTCCTATCCGAGCGAGGGCTGGAGCTGACGCCACTTGCTACCATGACGCCGCACATTGTCGTATCCAAAAACCACGAGCTGCTGCGCCGGGAGATTCCCGTCACGCTGAAAAACCTGAGGGACTATGGATTTGTGCGCTACATCGGACAGTACGAGGACTTTATCTATAATATTTCCACAGAGGATCACCAGACCGATCTGAACAACTCCTCCCGCATTATCTATGTATACGGGAGGGCGGCGCTGATGCACCTGATTTCCGTGAGCAATTTCTACACCATCGGAATCCAGGGGTTTTCCACGCAGGACTCCCTGTATCAATGTGTCTCCGTCCCCATTATGAGCTGCAACGAACGGCTGGAATTTGGCCTGATTACCCGCCGGGAGGCCGTCTTGTCCGACTCTGAGCAGGAGTTTGTTGAAAATGTGACAGCGCGCTACCGCGCGCTTCAAAAGACACCCTGACCCGTATCAGGACAAACCGGGAGGGAGGCTTTTTAGGGTCGCCCTCCCGGTTTGTCCGTGACCCAAGCCAAAGGCCGGTGATTTACCGCTTTCTCCTGCGGAGCGCATCCGGCGAGCCGGGCCAGCGGAGCTTTTCCAGCGCCGAACGTATGCGGGCGGACACCCGCTCCCGGGTGTCGAGAACCCATTGCTCGTCAATTGGCAGATCCAGCGCTTTGGAAAAAGAGTAATAAAGGTTTACCTGCTGGTAATAGGTCTCCAGCTGCTGACAGGCGTGCCCCTCCGGGACGGGCTTATCAAGCTGCTGCGCACCCGTTTCAAAGCAGGCGTGGGCATAGTCCGAAAATTGGGAGAGCAGCACGGGATTCCCCGGGGAGAAGGGCACGCGCATCAGACGCCACTGAATCTGCTCCGGCAGGTGGTAGGGTTCCAGCAGATCCAGCAGAAAAAGTTCCATGCTCACGTCTTTTTTGCGGTAATAAGGCAGGGCCTCCGGCTCTGTGCTCCACAGTGCCAGCTTTTCCCGCAGGGGAAGCAGGCCAATTTGCAAGATGGCCTCGCTGGGCCCCACCACGGCCTGTTCGATGGGCTCATCCTCGGCGCTGAGCTTCTCTTCCACCAATGAAATACGCTCGTCCAGACAAGCCACGTAGCCCACCTCGTAGATGCCGATGCGTCCCGCCCGACCGGCAATCTGCTTGATCTCCTGAGAGGTGAGGGGTCGGCGGGATTCCCCATCGAATTTCTCAAGCTCCGTAAAGATCAGGCGGCGGATGGGGAGATTGACTCCCATGCCGATGGCGTCTGTGGCTACCAGAACGGGGTTTTTCCCCCGGATAAAGGCGTCATACTGTCCCCGGCGTACTTCCGGCGGCAAGTCCCCGTAAATCACGCTGGAGCGAATGCCCAGCTGCGAGAGATACCGCGACAAAGACAGCACCGAACCCTTGGAAAAGGCCACCAGCGCATCGCCCAGCCCCACACTGCTCAGCCGCACAGGAGCATACTCCATCTGCAGCGGCACGAGACGGGTATAGGCCTTAAATTCATATTCGTCGCCGCAGTCGTGGATCATGGTAATCAGATGTTCCTTTGCAAGCAGAGCACCGCACAAATGAATTTCCGGGCAGGGAAGGCCCAGAATGGCGCGAGTCCACGCGTCGCCCCGCTGAGAGTCGGCAAGCAGCTGTACCTCGTCGATCACCGCCATGTCGTACTTCCTGCTCAGATTTGCCTTTTCAACCGTGCAGCACAGGTGCTGCGCACCCGGCACCCGAACTTCTTCCTCCCCCGTGAGCAGACTGCAGGGAACGCCCTCCGCATTCAGCCGCTCATAATTTTCCAGCGCCAGAATTCGCAGCGGCGCCAGATAAATGCCCGACTGGCTTTGACGCAGCCGGAGTAAAGCCTGATAGGTTTTGCCGGTGTTTGTGTCCCCCAGATGAAGGTAAAACATCCGCGTTTGCCGCCGTGCCTCTGGGTACTCGTCCTGGGGGAACCGGGGCAGCAGGCGGCGAAATTCCTCCCGCACGATTTTGGGGATGTGGTTTGAGCGCAAAACCGAGAGAATTCCAGAGCGCAGATACTCCGCCTTGTTTCCGGCCAGGACGGCGTCAAAGCTGTAATCCGTCCCGGCTTTGCGGTTGTACTGCTCCAGCACCCGCCGGGATACGTCGTCCAGCAGGGCGGCGTATTGGTCATAGACCTTCTGTCCATCGGGAAAGTCAGCCAGCGGAAGATTGTTCAGCTGCCGGAGCTGGCTGCGGATGGAACTCTCGTTATGCCACAGACTGCGAACGCGAGAGACGGAGGCCTGGCGTTCGAGCTGGGAAAGGTTGTGCTTTATCCGTTCAAAGGCAAGCCGCTGCTTGCGCTCTTTTTTCATCTGGAACATCACCTCGTAGTTAGTGTTTTTCAATCGGCGGAATTTACTCAGACAAAAAAATCTGAGCCCCTTGGATAAATGCCCGTGCCGGGCGCTTTTCTCCTGCACTTTCTTGACAATCCGGGTGGAATATGCTATATATTTTTACGTCAAATATTGATAGGATGGTCTGCGCCGCCGCTTGCGGATGCGCAGACAGAAATGGAGATCTGTATCATGGAAAGAATCAAGACGCTTGAAACCCGCAATCTTTGCGAAAGCGCCAAGCACGGTGGCTGCGGCGAATGCCAGACTTCCTGCCAGTCCGCCTGCAAGACCAGCTGCGGTATTGCCAATCAGAAGTGCGAAAACGCTGATAAGTAAGAAAAGCTGATAAAAAAATGCCGCCGTTCCGGCGGTATTTTTTTGGCTCACAATAACGGAGGAATTATGGTACATCAATATCAGCTCAACGGCTGCAACATCGTACTGGACACCTGCTCCGGCTCCATCCACGCCGTAGACGAGGTAGCCTACGACGTCATCTCCCTGTACAAAGAAAAGAGCGCCGAGGAAATCGTGGCGGCTCTGATGGAAAAATACAGCGACCGCTCCGACGTCAACGAGGCGGAGCTCCGCCAGTGCCTGGTGGACGTGGCGGAACTGGAACGCTCCGGAAAGCTCTTTACCCCGGATACCTTCGCTCCGCTGGCCGACACCTTCAAAGAGCGCAGCGGAGGCGTTGTAAAGGCTTTGTGCCTGCATGTGGCTCACACCTGCAACCTCAACTGTGCCTATTGCTTTGCAAGTCAGGGAAAGTATCACGGGGACCGGGCTGTCATGAGCTTTGAGGTGGGCAAGCGGGCACTGGATTATCTGGTGGAGCACTCCGGCACCCGCACAAATCTGGAGGTGGACTTCTTCGGCGGAGAGCCTCTGATGAACTGGGACGTGGTGAAGCAGCTGGTGGCCTATGCCCGCAGCATTGAGAAGGACGCCCGCAAGAACTTCCGCTTTACCCTCACCACCAACGGGATGCTGATCGACGACGACGTGATCGAGTTCACCAACCGGGAGATGAGTAACGTGGTGCTGTCTCTGGACGGACGCAGGGAAATCCATGACCGCTGCCGGGTGGATTACGCCGGTAACGGCAGCTGGGATCGCATCGTCCCTAAGTTTCAAAAGCTGGTGAGGGCTCGGGGCAACCAAAACTACTATATGCGCGGCACCTTCACCCACGCGAATCCTGATTTTCTCAACGACATTCACGCCATGCTGGACTTGGGCTTTACCGAGCTGAGCATGGAACCGGTGGTCTGCGCCCCGTCCGACCCCGCCGCTTTGACGCAGGACGACCTTCCCATCGTCTTGGAACAGTATGTGCTGCTGGCCAAAGAGATGCTGGAGCGGAAACAGGCCGGGAACCCTTTCACATTCTATCACTATATGATCGACCTCACAAGTGGTCCCTGCATTTACAAGCGCATCTCCGGCTGCGGCTCCGGGACGGAGTATATGGCCGTGACGCCATGGGGAGACCTGTACCCCTGCCATCAGTTCGTGGGAGAGGAGCGGTTCCGGCTGGGAGATATCTGGAACGGCGTAGACAACACTGCCGTGCAGGAGGAGTTCCGCAGCTGCAACGCGTATTCCCGCCCCGAGTGCGCGGACTGCTGGGCGAAGCTCTATTGCTCCGGCGGCTGCGCCGCCAACGCCTATCACGCCACCGGCTCTATCCGAGGCACATACGCATACGGCTGCGAGCTGTTTCGGAAACGGATGGAGTGCGCCATCATGATTCAGGTGGCGGAAAAGCTGGGCAAGTAACCGAATTCGAGGAGGAGCAGGCCATGGAAACCCCCATCGCGGATTTTGTAAATGCCTACCGGCAAAGCGGTGCCTCAAGACTGCATATGCCCGGTCACAAGGGCCGGGGGCCTTTGGGCTGTGAGAGTTTGGACATCACGGAGATCGCCGGGGCAGATGCGCTGTATCAGGCGGACGGCATCATCGCCCGCAGCGAGAAAAGCGCCGCGGACCTGTTTGGCACAGTCGCCACCTTCTACTCCACGGAGGGATCATCCCAATGTATCCGGGCCATGCTGTACCTGGCTGTGCTCCATAACCCCTCAAGGAGCGGACGCCCGGTGATCGTGGCCGCCCGCAACGCACACCAGTCATTTGTGCTGGCGGCGGCTCTGCTGGACGTGGAGATTGTCTGGCTCTGGCCCGAGGAGTCCCCATTCTCCCTGTGCCGGTGCAACGTGTCCCGCAGGCAGTTGGAACGGGTTCTCGGGGCCCTGCCCCGTCCGCCGGCGGCGGTGTATGTCACCGCGCCGGACTATCTGGGGAACGCGCCGGATGTCGCCGCGCTGGCAACGACATCCCATGAGTTCGGAGTCCCTCTTCTGGTGGACGGCGCCCACGGCGCCTACCTCAAATTTCTGCCTTACGGCGCCCATCCCATCGATCTGGGAGCGGATTTGTGCTGTGACTCCGCCCACAAGACGCTGCCGGTACTCACCGGTGGGGCCTACCTCCACGTGGGCCCCCAAGCTCCGGCGGACTTTGCTGAAAATGGGAAGCGGGCCTTGGCGCTGTTCGGCTCCACCAGCCCCTCCTACCTGATTTTGCAGTCTCTGGATCTTGTGAACCGCCGCTTGGCGGAGGACTATCCCAAGCTTCTGGCATCCTGCGCGGCGCGGCTGGAGGCCCTGCGGGCCGATCTGCGGGGCGACGGCTGGCGCGTTGCGCAAAGCGATCCCCTGAAGCTGACGATCTCCGCCGCGGAGAGCGGTTGGGACGGCGGAGATGCGGCCGCCCTGCTGCGCCGCGGCGGCGTGGAGTGCGAGTACGCCGACCCGGATTTTGTGGTGCTGATGGCCACGCCGGAAAACACAGAGCGGGATTTTGTGCGGATTCGTTCTGCTCTGGAACGCAACCCCTGTCTGGGGCCGCTCCGCCGGCCGTCCCCGTGCCTTTCTCCGCCGGAGACGGTTTGCTCTCCCCGAGAGGCTGTTTTCTCCCCCAGCGAATCTGTGCCCGCCGCCAATGCAGTGGGCCGGGTATTGTCTGCGCCTACGGTGGGCTGTCCCCCTGCGGTACCTGTGGTGGTGGGCGGTGAGCGCATTGCGAAGGATGCAGCCGAGGTGTTTGCCTACTACGGGATTTCTTCCGTCCAGGTCATTCGTGGCCGCTAAAGCAAGGCCGCTCAATCACTGTGATTGAGCGGCCTTTTTTGAGAAACGGTCCAAGTGCATCACATACGGATGTCTGACTGTATTGAGTGCGCTGGAGCCCCTTACAGGCGCCTTTGTGACATTCAGAACTTGCTTGCTGCTTCAAGTACTTCCGCCGGCGCCTGCTCCTTTTGAGTGGCTGCATGCAGCAGATCCTTGTTCGGCTGGTATCCCAAATGAAAACGGGCGGCGACTTGAAATCGCTGCCCGTTTTGTCTTATAAATGCGCTGCTTTTTGGACCAGCCACTGGCCCTTTGTCATGAGGGTAAAGTGTTCTGTCCGAATGTCGCCCATGAGAGGCCAGGGAACGTCCGGCACGGTGTGGTGATAGGTGAATCCGCATTTGGCCTGCACCCGTTTGGATTTCTCATTCCCGTCGAAATACCCGCACCAGAGATTTTCCAGGCCAAGGTCCACAAAGGCGTGGTGAATCAGCTCCTCGGTGGCCTCGGGAATCAACCCCCGGCCCCAGTAGGGTGCGCCTATCCAATATCCGATTTCTCCCTCTTTTTCCCGCAGCGGCAGGTTGCTGGCCGTACCCCGAAGCAGTCCGATGCTGCCCACGGCCCGGTCATTCTCGCTTTTCAGAGTCACGGCGTAGGTTTCCTCCGCCGAGAGGACGTTCCGGATGATCTGGCGGCTGTATTCCACGCTGGTGTGCGGAGGCCAGCCCGCAATGGGGCCCACTCGAGGATCTCTGGCGTATGCATATAAACTCTCTGCGTCGGATTCCCGCCACGGACGCAGAATTAAACGCATGGTTACCAGCTGCATGGCCCAGTCCTCCTAAGCTTGTTTATTTCCCCAAATGTGTCTCCGCCTGCTGATAATAGTCCACGATGATATCCACCGCGGACTCAATACCGATCACGCTGGAGAGGATCAGATCAAGATTCCTCCGATCACCCCACTTCTCACCGGTAAAATGCAGGTAGTAATTGGCGCGGTTCTTATCGGTCTTGGTAATCAGGGCTTCTGCCCCCTTTTGATCCAGACTGTGCCGTTCCATAACCCGCTGAACACGGGAGCGCATGGGTGCCTGAATAAAAACGTTTAGATGGCTGCATTTCTCCTGAAGCACATAGTCCGCGCAGCGGCCCACGATCACCGCGCCGCCTTTGTTGGCAATGTCCCGGATGACTTCTGACTGGGATAAAAAGAGTTGGTCCGCAGGCGGCAATACATTGACGCTGTTCAACCGCATCCCCAAGGAGAAACTGGCCCCGGAGAAGGAGTAGAGAAAGCTGCTGACAGACTGCTCGTCGAGGTTGGATAGATATTCCGGACTGAGACCGGATTTCTCCGCCGCCAGTACGATCAGCTCCTTATCGTAGTAGGGAATTCCCAGCTTCTGAGCGGCCAGCTTGCCAATTTCCCGGCCTCCGCTGCCGAATTCACGACCGATATTCATCACCATTTTATGTTCCATATTTGTGCTCCTTCCAACGGGGGAATTGCAGTTCCCACGATGCCGTTTCCGCTTTTATGTCTCTATTTTATCACGGATTCCGGGAAAAAAGCAATCGTCTTCGCCATAGGGCATGGCAAAAACCGGTATGCCCTCCGCCGACGGAGCAATGGTAAACACCTGCCAGAACCAAAAAAGCTCTGTCTCTGAAAGGTAGAAGTGATCCGGGTTGAAATTCCGGCGCAGGAGTCGCCGCCAGCCTTCGTAGTACCGGGCTACACCCGCCCGTTCCTGCCGTTCAATCTCCGCTTCCGACCGACGCAGCAGCGTTTTGCGCCAGGGGGATTTCCGCGGAAAGCATGCCGAAAGGGGAACCGGATAGCCGGTGAGCAGATCCCAGGTATCCCCGCGCCGCAGCCGTTCCGTATGCCCGCCGCAGGTTTCCGCCGACTCTGTATACAGGCTCAGAATTCCGCCGCCGTTGCATGTGACGTGATAAGAGAGCCGAGCGGAGTCCTGAGGCAAAGGCGCGCTGGTCTCCAACGCCAGTCGGTACGCCTCTGCCGACTGGGGAAAGATCCAGCGTTCACAGTAGCGGAGATAGGATCGGGCATAGAGCTGGTAATACCGGTCCAGCCGCCGGATGGCCTGCCCGCTCTCGCCCACAGGCCGGGGAAGGGACAGCTCTGCGGTGAGCACGGGGATACCGTCCGCCGTCCATTCCCGCCGGGCGACAAATGGTTCCAGCTTTAACTGATCGCACATGGCAGCCTCCTTCACAGGTCCGTTGGGCCGACGGAATTTTTCCGCCGACCCAACCGTTCTTGCTCCAGATTATGCCGCGCCCTAGCGGACGGTGACGGCTCACCCAAACCGGAGCCGGACGAAAATTATAGCAGAAATGCTAAAAATTTGGAAAAAAGAGAGTGGACCTCTTTACTTTCACGCTGTAAAATAGTAAAATGCAGCTGTAATCAGACAGCGTACCGCGTATTGCTGGAAAGGAGTTTGCAATGGTTAAAATCGGAAAAAAGGAAAAGAACGGAGACCTCTACAAGGCAATTTTGCTGTTGAAGGACGAGGAGGAGTGCTATAATTTTTTTCAGGACCTGTGCACGGTCTCGGAGCTGCGGTCCATGGAACAGCGCTTCGAGGTAGCGACGTTGTTACACAAGGAAATGATCTATAACGACATTCTCCAGCGCACGGGCGCGTCCAGCGCCACCATCAGCCGGGTGAACCGTTCCCTGAGCTATGGCGTGGGCGGCTATGACAAGGTCTTTGAACGCATGGAGGAGAAATGAGCAGCTACCAGTCTCTGGCGGGACCCTATGACCGACTGACTGCCGACGTGGGCTATCGGAAGAGGGCGGCGTTTGTGCACCGTCTGCTTCAAAAGGAACGGCAGAGCGTGAAAACGGTGCTGGATCTGGGCTGCGGCACCGGCACCATCACCTGCCTTCTGGCGGCCCTGGGCTACCGACTGACTGGCGTGGACCTGTCGGAGGAAATGCTGACGGAGGC
Organism: Oscillibacter sp.; assembly: GCF_040505565.1. Lineage (GTDB taxonomy): Bacteria > Bacillota > Clostridia > Oscillospirales > Oscillospiraceae > Oscillibacter. The sequence goes on from NZ_JBEUWZ010000018.1 coordinate 72,732, forward strand.
CGCGCGGAAGGCGGAGACTCTGCCGGAAGCGCAGCGGCCGTTGCTGCTGCATCAGTCCATGGCCCGCCTTCGGCTTATAGAGCCGGTGGATGCCGCCGTGTCCACCCTGGATGCGTTGAACTACCTGACGGGGGAGAAAGCCCTGCAAGAGACGTTTAATCGCGTTTACAGGTGGCTGCGCCCCGGCGGGCCGTTTTTGTTCGATGTAAACACCCCCTATAAGCTGCGGCGGATGGACGGGGAGATGTATATCGACGAGACGGACGCGGCATACTGCGTCTGGCGGACAAGCTTTTCAGAAAGAAGCAGGGTCTGCACCTATGGGGTTGACCTCTTTTGCCTGCGCCCGGACGGGACCTGGAACCGCACCTGGGAGGAGCATCGGGAACGGGCGTGGGAGGAAGCGGAGCTGCGGGCCATGCTGGAAAAGGCGGGCTTTGGAGAGATTCGGGTTACCGGCGACCTGCGCCGTACCGCGCCCCGGCCTGACGAGGATCGGGTGATCTTCTGCTGCCGGAAACCAAACAACGATGAACACAAGAGGAGCAACGCATGAGCGACAAGATCGTAAGAGCAATTTCCGCCGACGGCTTCGTGAAGGCTGCGGCGGTCTCTACCCGGGATTTGACGGAGCGGGCCAGAAATATTCATCATACCCTGCCGGTGGCAACGGCAGCGCTGGGCCGCGCTCTGGCGGCAGCGTCCATGATGGGCAACGCCCTGAAGGAGGACGGAGCCAGTGTGTCACTGCAATTTCGCGGCGGAGGTCCGCTGGGAACGGTGCTGGCCGTGTCTGACAACGAAGGCAACGTCAGGGGGACCGTGGACCATCCGGAGACCGATCTGCCTCTCCGGGCGGACGGAAAGCTGGACGTGGGCGGGGCCGTGGGACACGAGGGAACCCTGACTGTGATCCGGGACCTGAATATGAAGGAGCCGTATGTGGGCAGCGTAGGGCTGATGGGCGGCGAAATTGCCGAGGATCTGGCGGCTTATTTCGTGGAGTCCGAGCAAATTCCAACCGCCTGCGGTCTGGGGGTTCTGGTGGATCGGGACCAGAGCGTGAGGACTGCGGGCGGCTATCTGATTCAAATGCTGCCCGGGGCGGGAGAGGATGCAATCTCCAGAGTGGAGGGCAGCCTGCTGGCCGCCGGAGCCGTTACGGGCCTTTTGGAGAAGTACCCCGACCCGGCGGAGCTGCTGCGTGCGGCGCTGTCGGATTTTAAGCTGGAGATTCTGGAGGAAAGTCCACTGGAATACCGCTGTACCTGTTCCAAAGAGCGGATGGAGCGGGCACTGATCGCTATGGGCGCGGCGGAGCTGCGCAGCTTGATCGACGAGCAGGGTGGCGCGGAACTGACCTGCCGCTTTTGTGACCGGGTGCAGACCTTTACAAGGGCGGAACTGGAGGCGATACTTCTCGCTGCAAAACCCTGAGTACGCGGGAATTTTAACGATTTAATAAAAAAAATAAAAAATTTTTTGGATTTCAGTTGACAGATCGGGGTCCTTTTTGTATAATAACTTTTGCCGTCTGACGAGTGCGGATGACATTGGGGAGCATAGCTCAGCTGGTTAGAGCACCTGCCTTACAAGCAGGGGGTCACTGGTTCGAGTCCAGTTGTTCCCACCAATTTCAAATCGATTATTTGAAATTGGTGTTGAAAGCGAGCCTGTTACCCGTAAGAAAGTAAGTCTGCAAAAGTTATTTGGCCCGGTAGTTCAGTTGGTTAGAACGCTAGCCTGTCACGCTAGAGGTCGACGGTTCGAGCCCGTTCCGGGTCGCCATTTTCCTGCGGGAAGCCGCGCTTCCCGCATATGCCTTCGTAGCTCAGTTGGTAGAGCAGAGGACTGAAAATCCTCGTGTCACTGGTTCGATTCCGGTCGAAGGCACCACCTGCGGGCATAGCTCATCTGGTAGAGCGCCACCTTGCCAAGGTGGAGGTAGCGAGTTCGAGCCTCGTTGCCCGCTCCAAAAATGAATGCCCACACCCTTGTGTGGGCATTTTGTTTCACCTGAAAGATTATCGGATTTTACTGGACTTTTTGCTGCATACCGCATATAATAAAAGACACAATGGTGACATAGCCAAGTGGTAAGGCAAGGGTCTGCAAAACCCTCACCCCCGGTTCAAATCCGGGTGTCACCTCCAAAATGGATCTGAGGCAGGGGCACAAAAAGTGTGTCCCTGCCCGGATTCAAAACAGTTTGGATTTGCAGGTTATGTTTTGATTGGCTATATTTTGTAGACAATAGCCGGTGCTACGGCTATTATCGAATAAGGCACTTTGGATTTTATCAAGGTGCACCGTTGTTTGAGGTAAAAGGTTCTTCTCGAAAGGGAAGGGCCTTTTGCTTTACCTCAAAACGCGACAACGCCTTGTTTTATAAAAGATAAAGTATGGTCGCCGGCCTGCCGCCGGACGCACGATCAGATCATCCCCCGGCTCTTTTAAGCCGGGGGCTTTTGTTATATACGGACTAATAAATACAGGAGGAGTAAAAATGTTTGATAAAAAGTGCAATCGAGTGATGAATGATATTTTGGACAGCAATGGCTTTGCGCCCAAGGAAAGGCTTGAAGCACTTTTTGACCTGATGACTGAAAATGCGCATTCCCTTTTCCACCGTAAATGGGCAGAAACAATCTTGCTTGAGACCATTGAACGTCAACTTACAGAGAATCACCTTTCACTTAGAGATTTTATTTAGAGAATAACACTCACATATAGAGATTTACACAAAGGCTTGCCGTATTAATTTAAGTTTGGAGGGAATGAAACAAATGAGAGTATTGAGCATAGCAAACCAAAAGGGCGGCGTTGGCAAAACCACGACAGCGGTCAACCTGGGCGCGGCATTGGCTGCTATGGGACAGCGCGTCTGCCTCATTGACCTGGACTCCCAGCGTAACCTTAGTCACACCGTGGAGGTGGATGGTCACGGGAACCGATCTATTGCCGACCTGATCTACAACCACGTTTCTGGTATTGACTATGACCCGGAGCAGTGGCTGCTGCATAACGAGCGTGAACATCTGGATTATGTGCAGGCGTCTACCATGTTGGCAACAGCCCCATCTATTTTAGCAACTAGTGACAACTCCAGTCTGGTACTTTCGGAAATTTTGCACTCGCCGGTGTTTGCCGGATACGACTATATCCTGATTGACTGCCGCCCTGCGCTAGATTTGCTAGCGGTGAATGCGTTGGCTGCCAGCGATGCCGTGGTAATCCCGGTAGAACCAGAATCCTACGCGGTAGACGGTTTGGCAGATCTGTTTGCATCAATCGAACGCACCCGAAAAACAGTTAACCCGCAGCTGCGAGTAAATGGTATTTTGGTCACCCGCGCCGACTCCCGCCGGAAGTTGACTCACCAGATGATTACGGATTTGCGGGAGGTTTTTGGTACACAAGTATACAACACAGTCATTCCTTATCTTGCCGATGCCGCCAAAGCGGCCAGCGAACAGCACAGCGCTGTAACCATCAATGGCAGCCGCCTTGGAAATGCTTATTTGGAGTTGGCAAAGGAGGTTGTAGCAAGATGAATGAAACTCTGAGGAGGATGAAAGAAAGCGGTGCAGCCGATGGCACTGGATCAGCAATTACAGAGGATGTGAACGATCCCAATGGGTACTTCTCCAGTATGTTTACCACCGGCCCATCGCCTATGGGCGCGCATGGTGCGAAGGAGATTCCCCTCGACCTGATTGACCCGTGGCGGGACGCGGAGCATGACGCCCAGCCTTTCAAGCCGTATTCAGCGGACAAGCTGGCGGAACTGGCAGAGAACATTCGTCAAAACGGCGTGATCTCCCCTATCCGGCTGCGCCTCTCCCCTTTTGAAAAAGGCCGCTATCAGATTCTGGCCGGCCATAACCGCGTGGCAGCATCAAAGCTGGCCGGCCAGAAAACGATCCCCGCTATCCTTATGCAGGCTACCGACGATGAAGCTAAGCTGATTCTGATTGACTCCAATTTGTACCAGAGAGACCACCTGCTTCCCAGTGAAAAAGCGTGGGCGTATAAGATGCGACTCGATACGTTAAAAAGAAAAGCGGGTCGTCCTGCAAAAGAAAATTCGTGCAGCGTTTGCACGAATTTTAGAGCGGATGAGGCAGTTGCCGAAAACACACAAGTCAGCGCTCGCACAATTCAGAATTTCATCCGCCTTACCTTCCTCATCTCTCCCCTGCTGGATATGGTGGACGCGGAAGCAATCCCCTTTACCGCCGGCGTCAGTATTTCTTTTCTCTCTTCTGAAGCCCAGCAGCTGCTTCTAACGGTCATGCGCGACAATGATGTTAAATCCATTACCCGCAGTCAAGGCGAGGAGCTGAAGGCGTTTAAATCGCAGATGGATGATGAAACAATTCTCCGTATTTTTGGAAAGAGCCTCAAGGCCCATACTGTGAAACCACAGATTATCAAGCTTCAGGTAGATTATTCCCCCGCTATTACAAGGCGTCTAGCCAAAGATGAGACACTGCAAGCGCGTATCCGGGCTGTGATTGACGCCTACATAAAGGAGACGGCAAAATGAGCGATGCATTAGATGAGCTATTTAGCGGAACGCTGCAAACGCCGAAAGATACACGTCTCCAGCCTTCTACAGCAGCAATTGAACCGGTTGCCGGGAATGTGTTGCGAGAGCTTCCCATTGATTTGCTTGAAGACTTCCCCGCAGATAAACATCCCTTCCGTCCTTACACGCAAGAAAAACTGGAAGCACTGCGCCGGGATATTTCAGAGCGCGGTATCATCCAGCCTCTAATCGTGCGTCCTCTGAATGAACATCGGTATCAGATCATCTCCGGTCACAACCGCCGAACTGCGGCAAAGGCAGCCGGCTATACCGTGCTGCCCTGTATTGTTCGTCATCTGGACGATGATGAAGCCGTGCTGCAAATGATCTCAACGAACCTCCAGCAGCGTCTGGACTTGAGGTTTTCTGAAAAAGCGTTTGCTTATAAAATGCAGATGGAAGCACTGAAAAGGCAAGCTGGAAGACCATCAAAAGAAAATGTGTCCCAAGTTGGGACACAAAAACGCTCTGATGAAATCATGGCAGAACAGTCTGGCGAAAGCCGGAATCAGATCCAGCGCTATATCCGTCTTACTTACCTCATTCCCACTCTTCTGGACAAAGTGGATGAGCGGGAAATCGGATTTACTATTGGCGAAACACTCAGTTATCTGAACACGGAAAGCCAGCAGAATGTAGAAATCTTTTTCTTTTCGCAGCAGCACATGGGCATTGATCAGCGCACGGCAGACAAGCTGCGTGAGCTGGAGCAGTCCGGTGAGCTGACTGAAGATCGGTTGCGAGAGGATTTTCTTTCTTCTCCTGTGAAGCCACTGCGTAAAATTCGCATTGAGTACAAAAGTGTAAATCAGTACTTCACCGCAGACACGACAGAAAAAGAAATTCAAGAGACTATTCAAAAGGCTCTGAAGTTGTATTTCTCAGAAAAGGCACAAGAGCAGCCTTAAGTGATATTGAGGAGGAACTTAACATTGGCAAGCAAATTTCAATTCATCACAGAATTGTACGACCAGACACTCCGAAAGGTCACTTCCGGTTACCTAGAGTGGACGGGTTTTCTTCGTGCGGCAAGCTGCAATTATAAATGCTCCTTTCAAGAGCAACTTCTAATCTACGCACAACATCCGGATGCCACTGCCGTCCTGGAACTAGACAAATGGAATCGTCAATTTGGCCGCTGGATCAATAAAGGCGCTGCCGGCATTGCCGTGTTTGACGATGCCCACGGAAAAGGACGGCTCAAATACTATTTTGATGTATCAGACACCCATGAAACGCAGCGCTCCCGCCCATTGCCCATCTGGAAGATGGACAGAGCATTTGAAAGTGGTGTAATAGGAACGCTGGAAAATACTTTCGGCTCATTAAAAGAAAAGGAAACCCTTGCAGAGGCCATTCTTTCTGCCAGCCGCAACACCGTGGCTGACAAGCTGCCGGATTACCTCCCAGATCTGCTAGACTGCCGCACAGGCAGCCTGCTGGAGGAGCTGGATGACCTGAGTGTCGAGGTCGCCTATCGCAGCGCATTAGAAGTCAGCATTGCCTACATGATGATGTCCCGGCTGGATATTCGAGCTGATGATTATATATTGCAAGAAGATTTCAGCCGAGTTTATGAATTCAACACTCCAGATGTAGTGAATGCTCTTCTCGTTGCAACCAGCGATACTGCAGAAATTGGGCTGCGTGAAATTGCCCGGACAATTACAAAGCTGAGCAAAGAAGCGGGGATTGAAAACAATTATAAAGACGCTTACAATAGAGAAGAAAAAACAACTGCACTGAATTTTGAAAGGAGTACGGAATATGGAGATCACCTATCACGAGCAGGATGGAGTCAGGATTCCGGATCTGCTGATGCCCCAGCAGCCGGACGTACATCTGGGCAAGTACGCGGAGCTGCGGCGGCAGTACCTGATGAAGCACCGGCGGGTGCTGTACGCGAACCTGTTGACGAGCTGCGAGCTGACGGAGCATCTGGCGTGGGTCGAGAAGCAGGCACTGGAGATGGTGGATCAGCTGACGCAGCAGATGGCCAAGGCCGAGGGCGTGACGGAGGAACTGAAAGCGAAAGACCAGATGCGCTGGGTGGGCCTGATGAACAACTTCAAGCACTCGGCGGAGGAGCAGGTACTCAGCGACCTGATCTATGCGTAAATATTGATTCTGAGGAAGCCGGAGGTGATGAACTTCCGGCTTTTTTAGATTCCCACCTCATGGAAGCCATTGCGCTGGACGAGGGCGGAAGATCGGTCAAGCGTCAGGAAATCTTCAACTATTTTCAGAGCCATAAGGACAGCGCAGAGCGTATCCAGTATCTCGAAAACGCCTACACCGACACTCCCGTTGAAATTGTCAAGGACGGTGTGCGGATCGGCTATCATAAGCAGAATGACGGACTCTTGATGTGGGAGGGCAGCTACCATGCCCGCACATCGGAGTCCGTTTTTTCATAGTGATGGAACAGGAATCCTGAAGCTCTACTACGACCGGGAACGCTTCACCGTGACGTATGCCTACACGGGACGATCTGCCGGCGATACCGTGCCGGAAGATGCGCCAGAGCTGCCGGTGACCGCAAGCTATCGCTATGGGCAGACAGTGACACTTCCGGCACAGCCGCAGAGCAAGGGTACACTGCGCTTTTTGGGCTGGGCGCTGGATGGAACGCTGACTAACGCACTCGATTTTGCACTGGAGAAGGATGTGGCGATTACCGGTTACTGGTATACGCCTACGTACAGTGACGGAGGAGGTGATAACGATAAGGCGGCATACTCCGCCGTTCTCATCCCCGACAGCACAGCGACAGACATTGTGCTTCAAAGTGACTCGAGCAACCGCGTGACGTTCCTTGTCCCGCCGGAAAAGGAAGGCTGTACCTTTGCGGGCTGGGCCACCGAATCCGGAGGTGATGCCGCTTACCACGCCGGAGACACAATCACGCTGACGCGCAACTGTGTCTTCTATGCAGTGTATTACCGGCAGATTGCGCCATACATCATTGGATTTACGGATAATACCTTCCGCCCCGGCTCCAATCTAACCCTGAAACAAGGAGCTTTGATGCTGAAGCGGCTGGGAGTTTCCACGCAGATTACCAGTTCAAATCTCTATTTCACGCGTCGTGTTTTTCTCTCTCTGATATGTTCGGCAACCGGCGCTGATACTCGGAGCCAAGATCCCATGGCTCTAGCCGTCGAAAAGGGGTGGATAATAGGCTTTACGGACGGCACACTGCGTTCAGACGACTATATCACTCGTGCGCAAGCCGCTACCATTTTGGATCGGGTCTTCCGACAAGGAGATACACTAGTTAAAGACGGAAGATCCTTTGCAGATATACCGCAAACACACTGGGCAAGTGATGCTATTTCGCGGGCTTCCGCAACAAGCACCATTCGAGTTTAATACACCCAAAAAGGGGAACCGGAATATCCGGCTCCCTTTTTTTCTGTAAAAAAACGCGTGCAGCCTGTGCAAGAGGCTGCACGCAAAGAGAAGGAAGGAAGAAAAGAACATGAACACAAAACATTCACTTTTCCGGAATCCAAGCTGCCTCCTGTACAATAAGGCGCTCTCTTACAGCGCCCGCTGGGTGGGGGCCGCCCTGTACAGCCGCCGCAACCGCCTTGGCCAATGCACCATCAGCCTCGACGCTCTGGCCGCACTGGCCAACTGCTCCATTCCAACAGCCCGCAAAGCAACAGAAGAGCTGAAGCGCGCCGGCTGCATTGATTTCTGCCGCAGTTACCAGTACCAGGAGAAGATCGGACGCGTGGGCTATGGAAAAACCACCTACGCATGCCTGCTGCCGGTGATGGAGAACTATACCCTGATCCCGCGTGAGATATTTAAGTGGAAGCTGTCCCACGGCGCGTTCTGCGTATGTCTGTGCCTGTTCCAGCAGGCGGGCAACAACAAGAAGGCGTTTCCCTCCATCCGCAGTATCGCAAAGCTACTTGAGATGGGCTGCTCCACCGTGTGCAGAGCGCTGGGGGCGATCCGTAAGCTGCATGGCGTCATTGTCCTGCGCTGCAAAAACCGCAATCGCACGTTCAACCGTAACTCCTATTATCTCAGAGTAGAATACAAGGGGGCAGTTCAGACATCTGTAGCGGATTCCGTGCCGCACAAGGGGGATTCCTGTTCTTTCTTCTTTTCTAATTCTACTTCCGTACATAGCCAAGTGCAATCTATTTTGGATCATGGGTGTGTTCCCATTTTTTACAGACAACTTAGGGACTTAGATAACGTAGGTTCTTACAAGAGAAGAAAAAACTATAGGGCTCGTAAATTAGCTAAAAGTAATAACCCCGTTTTAATTTTCAAGAGAGAAAGTCGGAGTGGTAAGAAGGGGGACCCGCCACAGCGGGGGGAGAGAGGCGAGGTGACTTTCTCCGTGAGCCGGCCCAGCAGGCCGGCGCTCTTTGGCTCGCCTCTCTCCCTCCCCATTTGCAAACACGAGCGTATGAATATCCATAGTATTCACTTTAAGCTCTTTCCTCAACAAACCATCGTCCTTTCTCAAACCAGAGGTAGCGCTCCTGTCCCTGAATCCGGCAGGTGTAGCGATCCCCTACCCCACCGACACTCTCACAAGCTGCCCGCCGAACGTCCAGAACACGATCTACCGGGTACTTGTGGCTTTCGTCAAACTCAATCATCAGGGGACTGAGCTTGCCTTCGGCCTCAAACCGAACGATCACCGGGACATACTTTTTCCTTCGTTCCATCTCGCATCACCCCGCAAAAAAGCCGACGGGATGCGCCGTATGGTCATCCTTGGGGTTGATTCTCCCCAGCAGCGGATCTGTGTAGATCAGCGCCCGCTGTAGGCTCATATAGCCATAGCGGTTCCGCACTTCATCCACCGTCGCGTCGATTCGCTCCCACTTCTGCCGCCGCTGGTCATCCTGATAAAGCGATAGCTGTACGCATTCATACGCCTCCACAAGTCCGCTTCCTCGGACGCCGATGCTGCGGACAGACTTCTCCCAGTGATAGTTTGCAAGGAAAAGCGAATAGGCCGTATCGGCTATCTCCGTGCTGGAGCAGCTGGGCGTTGCCAGCTTTCGCTGCCGGATAAAAGCTCGCAGCTCCGTGTCCCGCACATAAACCTCTACCACCGTACAGCGGGATGCCAGCTCCCGCATCCTGGCGCAGACGCTTTCTGCCAGCAGGAGCAGCATGAGACGCACGTCCTCGTTGTTGACCAGATCCCGTGGCGTGGTTGCACTGTTCCCTACTGACTTCACGGTTGGAATATGCTCCGTATTCTGCACCGGTGAAACATCCTGCCCATTGGCAAAGGTGTGTAGTACCACGCCCATTTTTCCCAGCCTGTGCAGCAGGAACTCCACCGGTGCTTCGGCCAGTTCACCGATGGTTTTAATACCGCCTCGGCGCAGTTTCTCCTTGGTCGCAGGCCCGACGTAAAGAAGATCCTCCACAGGCAGTGGGTAAACAATTTCCTTATAATTGTCCTTTTCAATTCGCGTAATGGCGTCCGGCTTTTTATAGTCACTGCCCAGTTTGGCCGTGATCTTGTTGTCCGCTACGCCGATGCTGGCGGTGATCCCCAACTCAAACTTAATGCGGCGACTGATCTCCTGGGCAATCTCCATGGCATTTCCATAAAGGCTGGCGCTGCCGGTCACATCCAGCCAGGCTTCATCCAAGCCAAACGGCTCGATCTGGTCCGTGTAATCCGCATAAATCTCCCGTGCCATCCGACTGAAGCGGATATACTCCGCCATATCCGGCGGCAGCACCACCAGCTCCGGGCACTTTTGGCGGGCCTGCCAAATGGCCATGCCAGTCTTCACGCCGCGCGGCTTTGCCAGATAGTTCGCCGTCAGCACGATTCCGTGTCGATCCTCTTGACTGCCGCAGACAGCCAGCGGTCGGTTTCGCAGTTCCGGGTTCCGTTGCATTTCCACAGACGCATAAAAGCAATTTTGATCCACATGCAGAATGCTGCGCGCCACGTTATCACCCCCTGCTATATTATATAGAACAATAGTTCTATTATGCAAGAGGGAGTTATTGCTAACTGAGTAGACGTATCGGCAAATGTGCTATACTATATCCGGTATAGGAAACTCATTTGAACCGGAAAGCAGGTGCCTAAAGTGTGTGGACGCTATCAGTTTACAGCAGAGGACAGCAAAGAAATTCAGCGAATTGTACAGGAAGTGCAGGATCGTTGCGGACATGACCAGTTTAAGCCTGGAGACGTATATCCCTCCAATAAGGCGCCTGTCCTGCGAGAGTCACATGGCAACGTCACACCTGACCTGCTGTATTGGGGCTTTCAGACGCCCCAAGCACTGGTGATCAACGCCAGGTCGGAAACGGCAGATCAAAAGTCCTTATTCCGGGACAGTTTAGAGCAGCACCGGTGTGTGATTCCCTCCACAGGCTTCTACGAGTGGAGCAGGGACAAGCGGAAATATCTCTTTCGCCTTCCGGAGCAGCAGGTTCTCTATATGGCCGGAATCTATCAGGAGCGGGACGGGAAGAACTGCTACTGCATTCTCACCACGGAAGCAAACGATTCAGTGCGGGATGTCCACCCGCGTATGCCCGTCGTCCTGACGTCAGAACTGATCAATAGCTGGATTATGGAGCCGACAGCCTGCCGGGAACTGCTCAAAAAGATACCGCCGCAGCTGCTGGCCACGGCGGAAGACAATCAGACGTCGCTCTGGTAATTGTGCGTCCTTGGGCAGGTTAAGTCCCGAGGGCGCTTTTTTTGTTGAAATTGACGTTATTATGGTGTATCCTAATTTTGGTAAATCAAGTGCTGCGCTGCGTTTCCATTAATAGCAATAATCGGCAGTTCGGGTAACCGCGTGTTATTAGGAAATACGAGAATATAGTTTCAGCGAAAGGATGGTCATGATCGAAAAAAAGTTAAAGAAGCCTATGTATTCAATTATAATGATAGGTTTGTCCTTTTTAATGGCCATACTGGTGCTTAGCAGTCGTTTCAATAGTTACAGCATCTGGAAACGGGCCGAATGCCTATGCTGAGGACTATGGAGTATTTTCTAATACGCTTACCTCATTCGATTTGCCATATGATGCGACAATATATGTGATTTCCGCAACACCAAGTCGTACAAATGATTGGAATCATGGAAAACAATTGCTGACCGTAACAAGCGATTCTGAGAACTACGTCCTCTTCTATGCAGAAAGTTGGTAAATAATTAAAATTAACAAATCCCATGCATTGGCATGGGCAAAATTACCTTACAATGGTAAAATCAAAACCTTGCAGAATGTGAACACCCCAAATTTGCAGCTTAAGCGGCCAGACCTCTGGCTGCCTGACGAAATATGGCCGGTGGCAGACTGCCTGGATTACTGGTATAGATTCGCTGCCGGTTATAGTAGGTCATAATATATTGGAACACGATGCTCTTAACCTGTGCCATGAGCATCTTCTCCGTTAGGATTCGATAGAGCTTTTTCTTCTTCAGCGTCGCAAGGCAATGCCTTGCTCTGGAGGTGGAAGAATGGCGGCTGGAGTAAAACAAACTCAGGCCTCGCTCATCTCTTGGCAACTTGACCCCGGAAGAATACGCCCTTAAAATCTCAGGCGATTATTAACATTCCAAACGTTCGGATACTGGGGGCAGGTCAAAGAAATTTTACATAAATCAGTATAGTAAAAGCGGAGGCGGTGGTTCAAACTAAACCACCGCCTTAAAATATTTCAGCACCGCTTTGTAGTTGGAGTTAAATCTTCACAGTCAAAAGTTACGTGGCCTTGCCAATCGAAAAAGCACTATCAATTAGAATTCCGTAATATCCATACAAAATTCTCTACGCAAAGAAGCGCACATTCCCTTATGTACCCAATGGGTTAAGGGGTGGTCAACTACGCAAAAACCATGCCCCACACGAGGTGCCACCTGAAGTTCACAGGGAATACCAGAGTGGAGCAAGCGGGTCGCATACTCCAGACCGTCATCCCGTAGTGTGTCATATTCTCCCACGATAATGTAATGGGGGGGCAGATCCTCAAGATCACGACAATAAGCGGGGAACGCATAATACGAAGGTTGACTCCCGTCATATCCGCCCAGATAAATAGCCTCGGCAGAATTATATTTCTTTTCCCGACTTAGTGCGAATTGGGAAAACTGGTGCTTGGAATACGAGTTTTTTAAACTCAGAATCGGACAGTTCAGTATTACCAAAGATAGCTTTGGCCCATTATGATCACGAGCATATAAGGCAAGACCCGCACACAAACAGCCTCCGGCACTGGTACCGTGAAGAGCAATGCGCTCCGGATCACCTCCAAACTCCTCCGCATGCGTATGAATCCACTCCAGCGCAGTATAGCAGTCCATCAGTGGCTGCGGAAATCGAACACCACCCTGTACAGATAGCCGGTAATCAACTCCCACTACAATGGCGGGAGTTCCGGCCGCTATTGTAATACAGCGGTAGTTATCAATGTCCAGATTTCCTCCTACAAATCCGCCACCGTGAATTTCCATAACGATAGGTGCATTTTTGGGGAGTTTTCCCGGCGTATAGATCCGCAGCGTCATGGGCTGTTTATCGCCTCCTGGAATTTTAATGTCTACGATCTTCATGTCATCCGGTTTCGTATATCCACTGATATACTGGCGTTGCGCTGCAGTAGCCGCCGCTCGCTCATCTTCGGTTCCATGGGCAATAATTTGATATAAATTCAAGTGATACTCATACCCCGGATACGCAGTTGCGTTCATAGTTGACCCTCCCCAAAACTTATATTATTTTAATTGCTTTAAATTACAATCTGGCAATAACACTACCTATCTCCACTCTGCACTTCCATATTAATTTAGTCTAATAAATGTGCACATGATAGTGTACCTGGCAGGGAGGGGAAATTGGCGTACACGAAAAAACATATTGCCACCTCAAATATGGTTGGCCACCTCGAAGGCGTCCCAGATGGCGCTGTGAACATTGTGGAACTGCTTGCAATCGCCGATGGCATAGATTTCGTCGGCGTCCTGCAGCTCGTCAAATAGCTTGCGGTCAGAGTTAAAGCCAACAGCAAGGATGATTGTGTCGGCCGCCAGTT
>NZ_JBEUWZ010000019.1:0-76486 GCF_040505565.1 Oscillibacter sp.
TGATTCTATCACATTTTGGGTGTTTGCTCTCTGCACTTCTATGATATCCCTCCACTTCTATGATATCCCTCCAATGTATCCACGGCTGCGCAGATTTGGCACCATGAGGTACATCGTTCCCATGCGGGTATCCAGCCGCCGGGGGCGGTAACCGCAGCGATAGTCGCTGCGGGACGGATTGTGTGCGTTCTTTTCCGCGCCAACGATCCCGGAGACTTCCGCCTCCATAAGTTGCTTACACAGCCACTCCAACACGCTGAGCATAGGATCTGGCTCGCTCATACATTTGAGTAGCAAATCCGTGAGACCTGTGATATTCTTTCCTTGAGCCATTGAGTGATCACTCCTTCTTTGAATGTCTCGACACCATTCATTTTACTGGAGTCCCAATGGCTTTTCTATGCCTTCATGAAATTGCGAACTTTATTATACACGGCCCTACAGTACGTATGGCGTAAGCAGTATGAAACGAGATCCGGTGCTACTACACTTTGGATTATCTGGTTGCGGTACACTTCCGCTCCCATGCGGATATCCAATTTTCTCTTAAAGTTGTTCCAAGCGTCTCCAATTGAGCTGTGTGAATGAATTTTTCTACTCAGCGGCTGGATTAGAACCGACTCGAACGGGCCTTCACGGGCAGCAAGTAATTTCGACCACAGCACATCTTGGATTGGAATATCTCAATTTCCCGCATCGCTTTTTGGGCTTTTTACTTCTCCTGTCCTCCCACTTTCAATTGCTTCACCCGGACGCAAACCACAGTAAAGAGCCAGAAGATATCGAATCAATTGGCGCCCGTCTCAAATCCAGAAGTTAAGCAAAAGCGGTCCGTATGCCGCTAAGAAAGCGGAACATAAAAAGTCATCCATCCGGTCTAAAGTCGAACATGTTTTTGTGGGAGTGAAGGGTCAATCCCGATACAGAAAAACGCGATACCGCGGTCTGCAAAAGCAGACCGCTGAACTTAATATGCTGGTTGCACTGGCAAATGCGATTCTGGCTGACAGGTCCTGCCTGGCAGCTTAAGTCGGTTTGTCTCCGCAGCAAAAAGAAAGATCTTCCCTGTGCTGCTCATCTGCTATTGTGAGCAGCACAGCTTTTTATTTCATTGCGCGGTGTTGCCCTAATTCTTCTTTCCTATGAGAATCGGTTTGACAGCTATCCTTTCAGCAGCGCAAGGTCGATGCAAGCCATGACCAGCGCCGCCATAATGAGCGGCACCATGCCGTCGATAAAACCCGCCGGCGCTGAAAGCTTATAGTACAACATATAGCAGATCAGGCTGATCACCGCGCCTGCGGCAATGATCGCCGCAAAAGTGATCGCGATCCTGTGACTAAATGCGCCGCCGCCGAACAGGGCGCTCACCTCGCTCAGCGCCAGCATCGCCCAGCCCACAATCAGGAAAAGTTCCGTCGTCACCGGGCGGTGCAGCAGGAACCTGGTAGCCGCCAGCAAAACCACATACGCAAGAACGCTGCCCCAGAGCACCCAGCCGGACGGGAACAGGCCCGGATAGGCCGCCGCCACACCAAGCCCTTTGGCCGCAAAGACCACCGCCGCAATACCTGCGGCGAAGGCCGGAATCAGCAGCCAGCCAGTCTTCATGCCCTTGATGGGATTCACCGGCTTGAATACCAGCAGCCACCACGCCAGATAAAATGCACAGCAGATGACCAGCAGCAGATTGGCGAGAAAAATTTGTCTTGTCTGAAAATTAAAATCATGCCACATAGGCATCCCTCATAATCTCCCGAACCATAGCGCTAAACCTCCCGGCTTTTTTACGATAACATAATTCAATTATAAATTGCCTTCCGGAATTTGTATACGGTGTGCTGAGCGTTGGCACTTTTTTAATTCAGATGAAAGCTGTCCGCAATTCGGACCTTAAGCCCTTGAAAGGCCAAAAGCTGGTAAATTTCAGAATTGAATTTCAAATTTTTCTGCGGTATGTTAATGGTATGATTTAAATAGACCCGGGGTGTTCTGATTTTTTGTTGGGGAGGAATTTGATGTCGTCCTACATCAGTGCCAGTCAGGTCCCCCGCTCCGTACCGGAACCGCAGAAGTTTATTCCCTTTCTCTGGAATGGACCCGAATTCTCCCTGCAGCACCGGATTTTTCCATCGGAACACGAACTTGGCCAGCTGATTATGGACTCTTTTGAAATCTCCAACTCAAGTGGTGCCACCATGTCCTACCCCATTCTGCCTTTCGGCGGGCTTCGGGCTGTCTTTTTGTTCAATAGGGGGCTTACCCGCGCGGAACTGTGTGGCCCCACCACCTTGCTGAAAAAACTGTCTCTTCCACCCCAGTCCAGCGTTTTTTGTATGCGTTTCTTACCCGGAAGTATGCGGTACTTCAGTCCGCTGTCCGCCTGTGAGTTAGCCGGACAATCGCAGCCCCTGTCCCAGTATCTCTCCCACTCAGACAATCTTTCCTCCGCCATGCGGCGGGGTGAGTCATTTCATGCCCGGAACGTCCTGTTGGTCCGCACCCTGTGCGCGGGAGGGGCCGCGCGCTTTCAGCCATTTCCCCTGATCGGCCAATCAGTCGGATTTATCTCGGAGCACAGGGGCATCGTCAGGGTCTCCCAAATTGCCGCAGAAATGGGATGCAGTGAGCGCTACCTCAGCCGAATGTTCCAGGAGCATATCGGCATTTCCGCAAGCTTTTTTGTGAACAGATTCAGCTTCAATTTTTCTTGTATCTTATCGTGGCTACCAAGCCGAAAGTCTTGACGGCCACCGCCGAGCGCTGCGGTTATTTCGACCAGACCCACATGAACCGTTCTTTCCGTAAGTTTCTGGACTGCACCGCAGGCGATATGCGCGCCACCAGGAACGACTTCATTAATCTACAGGGTGCTGCCAACCTCATCTGAGCGCGGTTAACCTTTATGATTCTTGCTAGTTCTGCGCTCTAAATTTCGTTTGGGAACTCCATCAAATTTTTTAGGAGGTATTACTCATGAGTATGACAAAACTGTTCAGCCCCGGTCCCGTTATGGTAAAAGATAATGTCCGCCGCGCCCTGCTGCACTATGACATCTGTCACCGCAGCCACGAGTTCGAAGAGATGTTTCAGGACACCCAGTCCAAGATTCTGAAACTGTTCAACGCAGACGATTCTTACTATAGTTTAATCGTCTCCGGTTCCGGTACATCTTCCAACGAAACGGTGCTCTCCTCCATTTTCAAGCCCGTTGAAGAAGTCTTGCTGATTCGCAACGGCGTATTTGGCGAGCGGTTGCTGGAAATTATCAATAAATACAACATTCCCCTTGTGGATCTGTCTTTTCCCTGGGCCACCATGCCGGATCTCGCTGTGGTGGAGCAGGCGCTGAAGGATCATCCCAGCGTGAAAGTCGTGGCCATGGTTTTCCACGAGACCTCTACTGGAATGATTAACCCCGTATCTAAAGTGGGCGCCTTGTGTGACAAATACGGTAAGATCTTTTCCGTAGACTGCGTCTCCGCCGCCGGCGGCCAAAATATTGATGTGGTGCAAAATCACATCTCCATCTGCACATCCGTTGGCGGTAAGTGCATCGGTGCGTTCCCCGGTACTGCCTATATTTGCGCCAAGAAGTCCCTGCTGGACAGCTTGACATCTGACCAGTGCAAGAACGTTTACCTGAACCTCTACAAGCACTATCAGAGTTCCGTGGCTTCCCATCAGACCCCCAATACGCCCAATGTCAACCTGTTCTGGCCTTTGAATGTTGCTTTAACCAACATCATCGAGGATGAAAGCTTGGCAGGCCGCATCGCCCGGTACCAGCGTTGTGCCGCAATTATCCGCGAGTGTGTGCTATCCATGGGCTGCCGTCTGCTGCTGAATGACAACATGGCCAACACGGTTACTTCTGTCTATTTACCCGCCGGAATCGATGCTCAGACTTTTTTGGACGAGATGACCAAGCGGGGCTACACGTTCTACATCGGCAAGGGCGACTACGGCAAAAACGGTATGATCCAGATTGCCAACATGGGCGAAATCTATGAGCAGGACTGCCATAACATGTTGGAGGTCTTCCAGGTTGTGCTGAATCGGCTCAGTAAATAAAACGGCTTTTCCTTTTACTCATTTAATCTTTGCGGAAAGCGCTGGACGGTGGAAGCTTTTGCTTCCACCGTCCACTGTCTGATTCTCCGTTTTACTTTTGAAATTCTGGCATCTTCTGTATATTGGTATGGGGGTAATGTTCTTCCTTAAATAGAAGTTTTTTGTAAAGGCCGAGAAACTTTTCCTTTTTTCAGGTGAAGAAGTGTGGTAAAGTAAATTCTGCCGATAAAAGCACAGTAAATTTTGCACAAAAAACCCGATTATAGGGGAGGAAACTATGGCAGCGCAGTATTATCTCGGAATTGATCAGGGCAGTACGGGCACCACAGCAATCCTGTTCGACAGCACATGGCATGTAGTGTCCCGAGGCTACAGTAATATCCATCTCTTCTATCCCCGGGATGGCTGGGTGGAACACGACGCCGAAGAGGTGTGGCAATCCGTACAGCGAGCAGTGGCCCAGGCCCTCCGTGCCCCAGCAATCCAGCCGGCCCAAATTCGAAGCATCGGTCTAAACCATGAGGGCGAGACCGTGGTCATCTGGGATGCGAAAACCGGCCGTCCGCTCTGCAACTCCATCGTATGGCAGGACCGCCGCACCGCCCGATATGCCGACGCCATGGCCGACCAGTATAACTCCCTGGTCCGTGAAAAAACGGGGCTGATGATTGACTCCTATTTCAGCGCCACCAAACTCAAATGGATGCTGGACCATGTGGAAAACGCCCGGGAATATCTGCACCAGGGCCGCCTGTTGGCGGGTACCATGGACTCATGGATCATCTGGCGGATGACTGGAGGCAGAACCCATATCACGGATGCCTCAACCGCCTCCCGCACAATGCTGTTCGATGTGGCGGAGGGTGACTGGTGTCCGGAGCTGGTCGATTTATTTGACCTGGACCGCTCTATTCTCCCCACGATCTCCGACAGCACGATCTCTGGCGTCCTCACGGATCCAGAAAGCTTTCAGGGCATCCGTGCGTCTTTGTCCGGCGTTCTGGTGGACCAGCAGGCAGCCCTGCTGGGACAAGCTTGCGTTACGCCAGGCTCCGTAAAAACCACCTATGGCACCGGATGTTTCATGCTGATGAACACCGGGCACACGATGGCGCTTTCCAAAAACGGCCTGTTGCCCACTGTGGCTTGGCGACTCCATGGAGAGACCACCTATGCCCTGGATGGCGGTGTCTACATCACGGGTGCCGCAGTAAAATGGCTTCAGGAAGGGTTAGAGGTAGTAGCATCACCGGCGGATACGGAACAGCTTGCTCTCTCCGTTCCGGACAACGGCGGCATTTACTTCGTTCCAGCTTTCACCGGCCTCGCGGCACCTCACTGGGATTCCTATGCGCGGGGGATGATGATCGGCATCACCGGCGGTACCCGGCGGGCTCATGTAGTCCGGGCCACCCTGGAATCCACCGCCTATCAGGTGCGGGATGTGCTGGACGTGATGCGGCGGGAGTCCGGGGTCTCCGTTCCGGTCATGCGCTGCAACGGCCGGGCCACATCCAACACCTTTCTGATGCAGTTTCAGGCGGATATTCTCGGTATCCCTTTGGAAATTCCGGAAATCGAGGAAACCACCGCTCTTGGCTCCGCTTTTCTTGGGAGCATTGGTCTTGGGGACTACGACGGCGTGGAAGATCTGGCACAGACCTGGCGCTGTGCCCGCTGCTATGAACCACGCATGAGCGCAGACCAGCGAGGCAGCCTGCTCTATAATTGGCACAGAGCCATAGAACGGGCCAAGTATTGGAGTGAAGACTGATTTTTTTGCTGCAAAGCTCCCAAAAAAGGAAGACGTTTCCGCTCATGCAGAGCGGAAACGTCTTTTTACATATGAACAGGTTGCTGTATTCTTTTGCTTATGTCCGACAAACGGTCAGTTCAGAATCCACTTCTGCGCCCGCTCAACGGCCCGGTGCCAATCCGCCAGCAGACTCTCCCGCTGGTCCGCGCTCATCTTGGGCTCGAAGCTGCGGGCCAGCTTCCATTGGCCTGCCAGTTCAGCCGGGGTGGAAAATATCCCGACTCCGATGGCCGCCATATAAGCGGCCCCCAGGGCCGTGGTATCCGTAATCTCCGGAACATTCAACGGAATTCCCAAAATGTCAGCCTGAAACTGCATCAGGAAGTTATTGGCCGTGGCGCCGCCGTCGCAGCGCATGACGCTGATGGGGACGCTGGAATCCTGCTCCATCACCTTCAGCACGTCACTAACCTGATAGGCGGTAGATTCCAGGGTAGCCCGCACCACATGCTCCTGCGTCGTTCCGGCAGTAATACCGATCATCATTCCCCGCGCATAAGAATCCCAGTAGGGGGCCGCCAGCCCTGTGAAGGACGGAACAAAATACAGTCCCCCGTTGCCGCCCGCTCGCAAAGCCATCTCCTCTGTCTCTGACGCGGACTTAATGATCTTCAGCCCGTCCCGCAGCCACTGTGTCGCTGCGCCGGAGATATAGATACCGCCATCCAGGGCAAAACTGCGTTTTCCCTTCAACTGCCAGGCCACTGTGGTCAGAATGCCATTGGGGGAATATACCGGCGTGTCCCCCGTGTTCATCAGCATAAAGCATCCGGTGCCATAGGTTGTTTTCACGGTGCCGGGTGTGATGCAGGTCTGACCGAACAACGCCGCTTGCTGATCCACCAGAACGCCGGAAATTGGGGCGTTGATACCGCAAAAATCGATAGGATCAGTATAGCCGAACAGCATGGCGCTGTCGCAGATTGTAGGCAGAATGCTGCGGTCCACGCCCATAATGTCCAGCACATCCTGATCCCAGTCCCCACTGCGCAGATTCAGCATCATCGTGCGAGACGCGGTGGACGCGTCTGTGACGTGAAGCTTTCCATGGGTCATCTTCCAAATCAGCCAAGTGTCCATCGTCCCTGCCAGCAGCCTCCCCTGTGCCAGCAGAGACTTGGCCTGTGGCACATTTTCCATCAGCCAGTGGAGTTTTGGTGCGCTGAAGTAGGAATCGACCATCAGCCCGGTCCGCTCCCGGATCAGGTCGCCATATTCCGCCGTCAATTGATCCGTATAGCGGGCCGTGCGGCGGTCCTGCCAGACGATGGTGTTGTAGATGGGTTCGCCGCTGAGCTTATCCCACATGACTACAGACTCGCCCTCATGGTCAATCCCTATGCATGTGATGTCCCCGGGCTGAGCGCCCACAGCCGCCATAGCCTCCCGGATCGCAGCTTTCGTCGAATTCCAAATATTAATGGCGTCATGCTCCACCCAGCCGTCCTGGGGATAAATTTGGTTGATCTCCCGGTATCCCCGAGCAGTCAGGTTCCAGTTCTCATCGAACAAAATAGCAGTGGTACCGGTGGTTCCCTGGTCCAGTCCCAAAAAAAATTTTTTCATGGCGCAGCCTCCTCAAATCATATCAAAGAGCAGCCGGAATGTCATCCGCGATGATCGTACTGCTGTCCGCATAGCGGATATCACTGGCGGTGCAATCCAAAAGTTTGCGATATAAGCGGTTCATATGCGTCTGGTCAAAATATCCAAAATTCACAGCAATATCCAGCAACGATTTTGGCTGCGTTGTCAGAATGCTGTATAGGGAAAACTGCATCTGGATGATCTCACTGTATAGCTTAGGGGAAATGCCCACCCGCTCTTGAAAGACGCGGTTGAGGTATCGGTCACTGCAACCCACAGTGGCCGCAATCTCCGACACCCGCGCCAGTCCGCAGCTGTCGAGAATCAGATCCATACAGCGACGCAGAAAAGCCATGGGCCTGTATTGTCCGGCCTCCCGGGCAGACAGCATACGGGTGATCAACACGCACCGCTCATGGAAAGATTCGCTTCTGCGTAGGCCAGTGAGCAGCTGATCGGTGCCATGCAGGTACCGCGTCAGCGGCGCGGCCCGGTCCGCCAGTAAAGACGCACCGTGCTGTTCAACGAGCCAATCACTGCTCTCAGGCCTAAACCTTACGCAGAAAACCAGAGACCCGGCAGGAATCCGCAGCCGCCGCATGGTTGTCAGTGCTCCGCACAGGATGCAGCTGGCAGCTCGGGGACTCAGATAGAAAATCATCATCATACAGCCGCTGGGCAGCATAAAGTAAGGCTCCTCTGCGCCGCTTGTATTATTCAATTCGAACATATCCTGCAGCAGCTTTCCAAACTCAAATTCCTCGGAAAAGGTTCTGTGCTGCATACCCAGATCAGGCGACAGCAGCAATAGCGGCACAGGCGGCCGCTCCGCATTTTCCCGATCAAGCTGCTTACTGCTGATGTATAGGGACACAGGAATCCCTCCTTTTCCACAGTAGTGCGTTGGCAAAGTAAAGTCTTTTTTGATTTTGGTAAAATATATGGATGATATTTTAGTTTAGCACAAAATTTCTCGTTGGAAAATTCCGATTTGTGCCAAAATTGCAATAGGCAATATGTTAACATGCTATTATGTTTTATCTTACCCCCCATTTGTTTTATTCAGATAGTAAGAGGAGGGGGAGATGGCAAGAGTAAGGAGGATGAAAGGCAATGCAAGAAAGCAAAAACAAGGTTCTGACGCGCGCGTTGGGTCTACCGGAGTGCGTCACGATCACAGCCGGCGCGGTTATCGGCGTCGGTTTGTTCACCACCGGTTCCTCTCAGGTTGGCATCATGGGCAGCTCCATCATTATTGCAACCATCATCGCATTCCTGCTGGTCCTGTGGCCCGCCGCCATCTATGGTGAGCTAAGTGCGGCACTACCTCTGGCTGGAGGCACCTACGCCTATGCTAAGCGCGCCATCAATTATCCTGTGGCTGTGTTCTGCAGCTGGAATTATACCGTTGCCCAAATCGGCATCGGCGGCGCTGAGGCGCTGGCTTTTGCAAACTACTGGGCGATCCTGCTGAGTGCGCTGGGCATTCCCTGGAACGTGGATCCCCGGATCACGGCCAGCACGCTGTTCATCATCTTTGTGGCGGTAAACTATTTCGGCATCGAGTTCGCCGGAAAGTGGCAGAACTGCTCCATGTACTTCTTCTGGGGCGCTTCTATTGTCTGGTTTATCAGCGTATTCAATAAGATGGACTTCACTCGGTTCACCTCTCCCATTGCGGGCATTCCCAGCAGCGTGACCTCCTTTGCTACAGTCGTGCTGATGGTTTGGTGGTGCTTCGCGGGATTCGAAACCGTAGTAGGTATGGGCGCCGAGGTGAAGTTTCCAAAGATCACGCTTCCCCGAGCCCTGTGCATTTCTCCTTTTATCGTGTTCGGCGTAAACACCCTGTTCCAGTGGTTCCTTGTAGGGTTGACCCCCGCCGACTCCCTCAGTGGCCTTGCCACTGCCACTGCTCCCTTCGCTTTTTGCATGAATACTGCCGGAATCATCGGCATCCCGGTAGTTATCCTGTGTCTGGGCATTACTTTCGGTGGGGACTTTTCCACTATGAATCCCTGCGTAACCGGCCCCGCCCGCTATATGTACGTCATGGCAAACGACGGAAATATGCCCAAGGCTTTTGGCCGGCTGCACCCCAAGTATAACACTCCTCATATCTCTATCCTGACGGTGGGCATACTGGGAGTACTTCTTATCTCCACTGGCTCTATCGCGATTTTGGCGGCTATGTGCGCATTTTGTCAGATGACCTGCTATATTATCGGTTACATCTCCTATCTCATGCTGCAAAAGAAAGAGCCCGATCTGGAGCGTCCCTTCAAGGTCCCCTTTGGTACCTTCGGTGCTTGGTTTAGCATCGCGACATAC
The DNA here is from genome assembly GCF_040505565.1 of Oscillibacter sp. Lineage (GTDB taxonomy): Bacteria > Bacillota > Clostridia > Oscillospirales > Oscillospiraceae > Oscillibacter. Next base: position 9,809 of record NZ_JBEUWZ010000019.1, read on the forward strand.
GCCGTGTTGGCAATTTTGGCCCTGGATATGCATGCCCTGCCTTTCAATCTGGGTTTTGACGCAATCTGTATCCTCTACTATTTCATTTTTGTTCGCAAACGCCCCATCCCCCAGGAGGCCATAGATGTGGAACTGCTGACACTGCAGTCCACAAGTCCCACGGCCGAGGAAAAGTTGTCTCTGGACAAACAGTTCAATCGCTGGAAGTTTGCTGCTATCGCTGCGTTCATCGTGTCTCTTTTACTGTTTGTTATAAGCTATTTCCTGTAAATCGCGTTTTCGTTTCGATACCGCATCCCTGCCAATAGCGGCGGGGGTGCGGTATTTTTTTTATTTACTACGACTACATCTGCTATGGTCCTTTCTAAGGATAGGAAGGGCTGCACTTTCGCGAACGAGATCACGCGCAGCCCGTGTTTCCTCGCCACTTTTCCGTCGGTAATGCACGGGCTCAACAGCAAGAGTGTCATTGCTTCCATGAGTCAGTTTGAGAAGCTGCTGTATAAAAACGAGAGCGATGTTCTCGAGTACATCTTTTGGTGTAAGAATACGATTACAAGAGGCCTGAGCGGTTTTCATCGCTCAGGCCTTTGGAGAGAGTATATGTTGATATGTAAATTACCGCTTAAAGAGCATCTGGTTCCTTACAGGGAGTCTCCTTTTCAACGCAGACATGGTGTCCGCTGTACTGACCTGGCATTGCAGCCTTCTGGGCCTTTGCGGCAGCTAGCGTGCGGGAGAAGCTAATCCCGGTGTCATAACCCATCTCATTGAGCATCCACACCAAGTCTTCCGTTGACAAATTGCCCGAGGCGCCGGGTGCAAAGGGGCAGCCGCCCAGTCCGCCCAAGGCAGACTGCACTTTATGCACCCCCATGTCGATGGCCGTCAGCGTATTGACCATGCCAAGTCCCCGCGTATCATGGAAATGAACCATCAGATCCAACTCTGGATATGCGTCTTTCAGGGCACCCAGCAGCCGACGGGTCTGGGCTGGGTCCGCAATTCCGATCGTATCGCATAGGCAGCAGGTTTTCATGCCTGCGTCCGCATAGTCCTTCAGAAAAGATACAGCCTGCGCGGGATCTTCGAATTTGCCTTCAAATGGACAGCCAAACGCGGTCGCCAAATCCACAATGACATCCAGATCCGGATAGGTTTCGCGGATTTCGCGGTATGCTGCCAAAGACTGCTCGTGTGTGCGGTTGATGTTGGCTTTGTTGTGACTTACGCTCAAAGAGACTACGTATACCACTTTGCGCAAACCAAGCTCATAGGCATTGTCTGCGCCACGCAGGTTTGGAACCAGGGCAAACAAGTCCATATCCGTGTATTTGTTTAGAACCGCCTTGGTCACTTGCCGTGCATCCGCCAACTGAGGAATGGCCTTGGGGCTAACAAAGGAGGTATACTCCATGTGCCGAAAACCGGCCTGAAACAGTTGGTCGATGATTTCCAATTTCTTCTCCGTGGGAATTTGATAGCAGTCAGCCTTTACGCTTTGGAATCCGTCGCGGGGGCCAACTTCTATCACTTCAATTTTTTGAGACATCTTTTTTCCTCCCTTAGATCACGCCGGAAGTTTTGAACTGGCTGATTTTTTTAGCATCTAGACCGAGGAACTGCCCATACACCTCATCGTTGTCCTGACCCAGAGTGGGTGCGGGACGGCTGGGATCGGCGCTCTCGTTGGCAAATTTCAGAGCATTGTTGGTCAGCCGCATTTTCCCAGCTACAGGATGATCCATCTCGGGGAACATATTCCGGGCCTCAGCAATTTGGGCATCCCGTGTCACCCGGTCAATGGAGTTAATAGGGCATCCGGGGATGCCTGCGGCGTTGAGCAGGTCGGCAACCTCGTCCACCGTGTACTGCATCGTCCACTTCTCCACCATTTCCTTCATGGTCACATGGTTTGCCACACGATCCTTGACAGCGGTAAACCGGGGATCTGTCTTAAGCTCGGGCTCACCCATCAGGTCACACAGCTTGCCGTACAGCTTATCGTTGCCAGCGCCGATGATCACGCTGTCGTCCTTAGTCTTGAAGGAGTCATACGGATAGGTCGATTCGTAGCGGTTGCCGATTCGTTCGGGAATCCGCCCGGTAGCCAGATAGATCATGTTAATGTTGGTCATTGCAGAGACAACGGAATCCACCAAGGATACATCCACCTTTTCTCCTTCCCCGGTCATACGCTGATGCAGTAGAGCTGCCAGAACGCCAATGCTCAGGTTCAGTCCACCCAGCACATCGCCCATAGGCGTGCCGGTGCGGGTGGGTTCTCCTCCGGGCCAGCCGGTCGTACTCATCAGGCCGCCCATAGCCTGCCCGACAATATCATACCCGGCGCGCTGGTGATAGGGGCCTGTATGTCCGAAACCCGAAACGGCGCCATAGACCAGACGGGGATTGATTTCTTTCAGCACATCATACCCAAGTCCCAGCTTCTCCATGGTGCCGGGACGATAGTTCTCAATCACCACGTCCGCCTTTTTCACCATTTCCTTAAACAGTTCTTTGCCCTCGGGGCTTTTCAGATTCAGCGTGCAGCCAATCTTGTCCCGGTTAAAATTCATGTAATAGACACTCTCGCCATTTTTGAAGGGACCGAATGCCCGACTGTCGTCCCCTTTGACGGGAACCTCGATTTTATAGACCGTGGCGCCCATATCCGCCAGCAGCATTCCGCAGTAGGGACCCGCCAAAACGCGCGTCAGATCCAAGACGACAATGCCTTCCAGAATACCTTTTTTCAATTTGAACACCTCAAAATTATTTAAATGTTTTGCTAATTGGTTACAGTATGCTGTACATACCGATGAAAGCGGCGAAAATGATCAGAAGCAGCATCAGTCCGGAAACGATAAACAATTGAACAAACAGCTTGTTTTCCTGCTCTTTGTCAAAGTTTGGGTCGGTTGCTTTGGCTGCCATAATGAGCGCGCCGCCGGTGGAAGCAGGGCTGAGTCCGGCAAAGGAGGCTGTCAGACACATGATGCTGATCAGGCCGTTGGCGGGAACGCCGACATTCTTTGCAATATCACCCACCGTGGGAACAAGGGTGGGCCACACAACTCCGATTGCAGAGCTGAACCAGGACATAATACCGGCCGTTAAACCTTGGATGGCAATCGCGGTATGGGTGCTCATGATGGAGGAGAGTGCATCAGACAGTGCGATAACGCCGCCCACATTAATGACAACCTCCATAAGCATGCCTACGCCTGTGACCATCAGCAGCGTGGACCAGGAAATCGTTTTGAACACCTGCTTTTCGTCCGCCGCCTTAATCAGAACCAAAACGATGCCCACCGCAAAAGAAATTAAGCCCACGTTCCGAGAGAAAAACGCACTTCCAATAATCACCACCACAAACCCCAGGAGTGTGAAAATCTGATTGCGGTTAAAAGCGGGAAGCGCTTCCTGCTCCGCAATCTGTCCTTTCACCTTGTAGCCTTTGAAGTAAATAAATGCAACCACGGACAACAAAACCGTGGTGACCGTGGCATAGATCAATACGGCAGATTGATAACCCGAAATCCCCTGGGGTTCAGCAAGACCACTGATCAGCACGGATTCCGGTGTGATTGGGGAAAAGCGCCCTGCAAAAGAGCCGATTTCTCCAATGACAGCCAGCATTACGGAATTGTAGCCGGTAGACTGCCCCAGCGGCAGGGCAAGCGCTGCCACGATGCCCAGAGCCGGAACACAGCCAGGGCCCATCGCGGCAATGCCGTAGCCAATAATGTAGATCAGGAAGGGAGCAACCACAGCGTGACCGCCGGAAAGTCGGAGAAACTTTTTGGACAGGAGCTCAAGCGATTGATTTGAAATGGCCACCGCACAGAGAAAGGATACGCCCAACAGCATGATGAACAGATTTGCGCTGAATCCTTTGATAATCTCTTTGTCGCTGGATCCCACAAAGGCGCCAAAGATGGCAGCTGCCAGAATTGCAACCAGTCCGACGTTGATCTTTCTAAAAAAGCCAAGCAGAATGACCAGAATCAGAACGAGCAAAGAGAGAATTGCTACATTCATATTGTAACCTCCATATTTTCCCCAATAATTAATGCGAGCGCTCACTCTATACCAAGCAAATTGTGTGCCAAATCAAGAGGCACCGAAAATTACTTGATTTTAGGGCGTTTTCGAACGTAGGGATGATCGCGAGGGAAGAAAAAAGGCAGTGCCATGTATCAAAACAAAACGTTTCAATACAGGACACTGGCCCAAAACGACGCACTTATGTGCTGAGTTTACGATACAGAGTCGAACGACTGATCTGAAGTTCCTTCGCGGTGCGTGTTATATTCCCATCATTGCGTATCAGAGCCGCCTGAATCCTGCTCCGCTCCACCTGCTCCAGTGTCTCCGGAGCGGAAAGCAGGGGTATGACAGTTTCCATCCGCTTTTCGCTGTGATTCATCGCCCATAGCGTATCCAAAATTCGTTCCTTTTGCAGCCCCCGCTTTTGCAGCAGGCAGATGCGCTCCACCACATTATTTAGCTCCCGTACATTTCCGGGCCAGGGATAATTGCAGTAACTCTTCATAACCTCCACAAATCCGGTGTGTTCCTCCGCAGAGCGGTGAGGCGCAACATTTTTATAAATCAGCTCGGCAATTTGCAGGTAGTCGTCTCCTCGCTCTCGCAGTGGAGGAATCATCAGATTCAGCACATTGAGGCGATAATACAGGTCGCGGCGGAACTCTCCCTTTTCCACCCGCTCCACCAAATCACGGTTGGTCGCACCAATCACCCGGATATCCACTGGAATGACGGAATCCCCCCCGACTCTCCGCACTTCCTTTTCCTGAAGCACCCGGAGGAACTGTGCCTGAAATTCCAAAGGCAATTCTCCAATCTCGTCAAGAAAAATGGTGCCGCTGTGTGCAATTTCAAAGAGTCCGGGCTTTCCGCCACGCTTTGCTCCAGTAAAGGAACTGTCCGCATATCCAAACAATTCCGACTCCAACAGGCTTTTGGACAAGGCCGTACAGTTGACCGCCACAAAAGGACCAGACCTACGGGGGCTTGCATTATGAATACTTTGGGCAAACATCTCCTTGCCTGTTCCGGTTTCGCCGTAGAGCATGATGGTAAATTCGGAATCCGCAAAATTTGCAGCAAGTTCTTTTGCACCGGTCAGAAGTTGGGAGGTTCCCACGATATCCGATAGATGGTATTTGGCAGTAAGACCCTTTTCGTGCATCTTGATGCGAATGCTGCGCTCGGCGCTTTGAAGGGATTGAACATCCTGAAAGGTAGCCACAACTCCTTTGACCTGATCGTTCACAATGATGGGGATCCGGTTTGTGGAAACCATTGTTCCGTGTATGCTCATCACCTGATCCGTCTCCATCTGACCGCTACGGAGTACATCATAGATATGGGTGTTGGGCAAGATATCCTCAATTGCTTTTCCTTCAAATGGTTTTCGATTCGGATCCAGCATCCGTTCCGCCACTTGGTTTGTGACTTCCACGTAGCCCTGTGCATTCACGGCTATAATGGCGTCGTGGGTATAGTTCAAGATGTTTCGATAGCGTTCAAGCTTAATCTCCAATCGTTCCTGCTTCTTTTCATTCGCCTTTTGCAGGGAATAAATCTGGCAGGCTGTTTCAATCGCTTGAGAGATTGAGAAGTCAGAACTCTCCACAACAATGTACGACAAATTCATTTCCGCAGCGAATTTCCCGGATATAATCCCGCCAATTCCCAACACGGCGCCATCCTGTATCGCTTGCTTCACGCACGCGCGGCAACTGGCGGTGTCTGAGAATTGATAATGACGCATGTGGATATGCATGAGAAAGCAGATGGTCTGAAGCTCATTGCTGAATGCTTCATAGGAAAAGAAGGCAACCATTCCGTTTACCTTCTGTGCCTGCAGGATTGCCGGGATATAGTCGGAGGCCTCAATGGGAATATTTACAACGGTGGTATTCAGTTCTTTTTCCAAAAGATCCCGCGTACCCCTTCTGCTGATAAACAACCAGGTTTTCCGCGCTATCAGCTCCCGTGCCAGCGTCACCGCTTCCTCCAAAGCCGCGGTATGCACTTCTATTGAAAGATTTTGCCTGCGGATGATGGTTCTGGCACGGTCCGCTAAATTTTCCGTGGGTGCAATCAAGCAAATTTCCTCTGTATTTAATGACATAAAACCGATCTCCTCCGGATATAACCGCTGCATAATACACTGCCAACATAAAACAATTTCGAGTCCTGTTCAGAGCCGACAAAGAATTCACCTCTGAAAGGAATACAATCTGTTTTACGATTTGCTTAATTCTACCTTTATTGAATTAATTTTGCAATATGCCGACTCAGCTCGCTCTGTGACAGACGTTATTGATGGTCCTTGTGTGGGAATCGCGATTCTCGGGCTGATCAGGACACAGCCCAGCGGGGCCGTTTTAAGTCTACTTCGATCTAGCGTGCAGCGAATCATTCTTTTATAGTTGCTCCCGTTCAAGCTCTATGCATTGCGCTGCACAGTCTGTCCTCCGCCAAGGGAGTAGCGCGGCTCAACGCAGCGAGGGTTTAAATCTCTCTTTCTCCGCCTAAAAGGGCTGGAAAACCGCTTAGTAAACGGTTTTCCAGCCCTTTTTTCTTCCTATTTGATAGATATTTATAATCGCCTGTTTTTGAAAGACTTCAAAAAATGCTCTATGAAATCAAAAAAGCAGACCTGTAAAGTACAAGTGGCCAAAATAAGATCAGCCAACACCAGCTTCCTGTGGAGCTGTTAGGGCGGTTTATTAATCTGAGTGTTTTTTCGAATGCTTAGGTTTAATCGCAGACAAGTATCAAAAAGCCTCTTTACGCCATTCCCTCCGCTCTTTTGTCCTTTTAATCCTCATCTTTGTTAAAATCATTCAGTTCCTCGGAAAATTCCGCGTGTGCCAGTCTGGAAGAACCATAATCTTGCGGGTACTTTCTGACTTTGACATTCCGAGTGATACCATAACAGGCCGTATAAAAAGCGACAAGGCAAACTCCTGCAATGAGACCGGACAGTTGATCTTTCACAAAAGGCATACTGGCTATCGCGGCAATCAGAGACACCAGAACAAAAACGGAAGTATACGGAAATCCGCGCATCTGGCAATTTCCATCCGGCGGACAGCCATGTTTCCTGCGGAAACGGATGTGTGTCGCCATAATAACCGCATAGGAAACCAGCAGCGCAAAGCCGCCGGAACTGATCAGGAAAAGGTAGACTCTTGGGAAAAAAAGGCCGGACCGCAGCGCGAACAGCATGGCTGCCCCGGAACAGAGAATACCGCGATAGGGAACATCGCCCTTGTCCCGAAGCCATTTGGGGGCCATATGCTCATCTGACAGTGACCGCATCATTCTGCCCAGCGCGAACATCGCCGCCAGCATAGTGGACAAAATCGCGGTGATCAGCACCACATTCATGGCGGTTCCCACCCAGGCTAATCCGTTTGCTTGCAGCGCCATTACGATTGGACTGGAGTTTTCACTGATTCGGTCTGTGGGAACAAGCGGAAGCAGGAGAAACATAAAAACAACATACAGTCCTACCAGCGAGATTACCGTATACCGAATTGCCTTTGGAATTGTTTTTTGCGGATTCTCCGTTTCGGAAGCAGTGAACCCAATGACTTCGAAGCCGGCGTAAGTGAACATCACGACAAGCATGCTCCCGGCGAGGCCCGCCAAACCGTTTGGCAACAGTGGCTCGCCCGAAAGCGCGCCCAGCCCAACGGCCGCTTTTCCCGGAAAAAGTCCAAAAATCAATAACAGCGAAACCATGAGAAATGATAAAACCGCCAAAATCTTTAACCCGGCCAACACGCTTTCCAATTTGCTGAGGTTGCTTGCGCCAAGAAGGTTCAATAAAGTCACAGCCAGAATGATTCCGCTTCCAAGCCAGGCAATGGACACGTTCGGCAACCATTCCCGTACCAGTGTGGACACAGCGGCGGCTTCGCTGGACATGGCCAAGACCATTCCGGTCCAATAGGTCCATCCGACTACAAATCCGGTTCCAGGGCCGAATGCCTGGGAAGCAAACGCCCGAAAAGAGCCCTTGCCCGGATTCGCCACCGTCATTTCGGAAAGAGCGTACAAAATATAATAGACGAGAATGCCGCCGAAAATAAAACCAATCACCACAGAAGGCCCCGCGGTATGAATGGCAACCGAGCATCCCAGAAAAAAGGAGCCGCCGATGACGGTACCCAGAGCCAGCATGACGATCTGCCATACGCTTAAACCTTTATCTTGCTTTTTCATTTTTCACTCCAATATTACATTAATAGCTTTAGTTTCTCTAAAAATCCTGTATCTATGAAGATGAGTTCTTTTTCTTCAAAAATTTGAGGCCATGCGCTTTTGCGCATGGCCTCAGACTCCGTATTTTAAAATCGAGTAGAAGCCTAACCCTCTGATTAAGCTCTTACACAATTCTTGCACTGTGAAGTTTAAAACTTATACCCTGTGCCCGTCATCTTTCGCGTCTCTTCCGGCTGCCCGCCGCGCGGCTATACTGTTTTGCGGATTCACCGTGAGGTCTTGCATATGAAAAGGGATCGGTCGCCGAGGCATGCGGTCTCCTGGGCTTAGCTGTTGCGGTTGCATGAGGATTCCCAAAGCCATACCGTTTCTGCGGCGCCTTTTCGGACTTTTGCAGAATCGTCATCGGCCATTCCGACTTTTCCTCAGGGATGGTTTGCCCCATCAGCTTTTCAATATCTTTTAGATAGGGAATTTCATCATAGTCGCAGAAGCTAATGGCGACGCCTCCCAGACCGGCACGACCAGTTCTGCCGATGCGGTGAATATAGGTTTCCGGTTCATTGGGCAATTCATAGTTAAAAACGTGGGACAGCTCAGGAATATCAATTCCCCTCGCCGCAATATCCGTTGCAACAAGGATTTTGATATCTCCGCTCTTAAAGCGTTTCAGCGCGTCCTGCCTGGCATTCTGGCTCTTGTTTCCGTGAATAGCCATCGCCGTCATACCGGCTTCGGCCAGTTCCTTGACTACCTTGTCGGCGGCGTGCTTTGTGCGTGTGAAAACCAGCGCGCTGCCAACCTCACGGCCGCGGAGCAGCTTTGCCAACAGGCGGCGCTTATTGCCCTTGTCAATCAAATACACATGCTGGAGAATGGAAGAAGCCGTGCTGGTCACGGGATCGACTTTTACCGTAACCGGATTGTGAAGGATGGTATTTGCAAGGGCCTCGATCTCCTTTGGCATAGTTGCGCTGAAAAGAAGCGTCTGCCGTTCCTTTGGCAGAATGTTTAGGATTTTTTTCACATCTCGGATAAAGCCCATATCCAGCATACGGTCGGCCTCATCCAAGACGAAAACTTCAATCTGAGAGATATCAACATAGCCCTGATTTATCAGGTCGCAAAGCCGACCCGGCGTGGCAATCAGGATATCAACGCCGCGCCCCAGTCTTTCTACTTGCGGCACCTGGCTGACGCCGCCAAAGATAACGGTGCATCGAAGGGGTAGATAGGTCCCATAGTACTCAAAATTTTCCTGAATTTGAATCGCCAATTCCCTTGTTGGCGTCAGGATTAACGCTTTGATTCCTTTTCTCCGTTCCAATGCAAGATTTTGAAGAATCGGAAGGGCAAAGGCCGCTGTCTTTCCTGTGCCGGTTTGGGCGCAGCCGATCAGGTCTCTCTTCTGCAATAGCATAGGAATTGCTTTTTGCTGAATGGGAGTCGGTGTAGTATATCCCTGACGGTCAACCGCCTTTAAGATAGGTGCTGTGAGGTTCAGTTCTTTAAATGTCATTTTGCTCTCTTCATTCTAAAATATCAGAATAGACGGCATTCATGCACACGGCATAGATGCTTTCTACTTTGTAAGACTTAAAAAAAGCAAAGCAGCTTCCGTCAATCAAAATCAACGGGAACCGCTTTGCTTTTTGATGATACTATTATAGTATACCACAAATAGAGAAAAAAGAAAAGCTATTTTTTGAGGGAGACCTCATAAACAACGTTGCCTCCATCAGAGAACCTTGCTCAAGAAATCCACCAGCTGCAGATTCTTCGGTGAGCCAAATACCTCGTCTGGGGTTCCTTGCTCGGCAATCACGCCGTCGTGAATAAAGAGGACGCGGCTGCTGACCTCACGGGCAAACGCCATCTCGTGCGTGACGACGATGGTGGTCATGCCCTCCTGTGCCAGTTCCCGGATGACAGCCAGAACCTCCTTAACCATTTCAGGGTCAAGGGCGGAGGTGGGCTCATCAAAGAGGATGACGTCGGGATTCATTGCCAGCGCCCGGACGATGGCGAGACGCTGTTTCTGTCCGCCGGAGAGAGACCGGGGAAAGGCATCAGCCTTATCCTCCAAGCCGACGCGCTTCAGAAGTGTCATGGCAGTATCATCTGCCTGTTCCTTCGTCAGAATGCCGTTGCATACCGGAGCGAGGGTGATGTTTTCCTTCACGGTAATGTGGGGAAACACGTTGAAGTGCTGGAACACCATGCCGATCTTCTGGCGGTGGCGGGTGATGTCCAGCTTGGGATCTGCCAGATCCACACCCTCAAAAATGACCTTGCCGGAAGTGGGACGTTCCAGAAGATTCAGACAGCGGAGGAAGGTGGACTTGCCGCAGCCAGAGGGTCCAATAATGGAAATAACGTCGCCCTTGTAGACTTCGTAGTCGATCCCATTCAGGACCTCCAGATCATCGAAGGACTTGTGCAGGTTGCAGACCCGAATCAGCGGTTCAGCCATTTGCGTTCAACCTCCTCTCCAGAATGCTCAGAAGCTTGGAAATACCCAGCGTCAGGATCAGATAGATGATGCCTGCGATGGTCAGGGATTCCAGCGCCAGATAGGTGATGGACTGGATTTGCTTCATGGTGGTCATGATCTCGCCCGCCATAAACGTGGAGGCCAGGGAGGTCTCCTTGATCATTACGATGAACTCGTTGCCCATAGCAGGAAGGATATTGCGCAGCGCCTGAGGGAAGATGACCTTCCGCATAATATCCCGTTCCTTCATTCCGAGGCTGACGGCGGCCTCTCGCTGGCCGGAATCTACTGCTTGAATACCGGCACGGAATACCTCTGCCATATATGCGCTGGAGTTGATGACCAGTGCAATGCATACACAAGTCAGATTGCCAATATTTGAAAGGCCAGGAATCTTGGGCAGCAGAATCCAAAACAGATAGAGCTGCAGCAGCATGGGCGTGCCGCGGAGGAGTTCGATGTAAACGCTTGCAATACGGGAGATCCATTTGCGCTTGGACATTCTTGCCAGCGAGATAAACAGGCCCAAAAAACTGCCCAACAGCACAGAGATCAAAGAGAGGAACAGTGTAATGACCGTACCCTGCACATATTTCATTCCGTATCTTGTGAGAATTTTTTTGATATTGAAGAAAAAGTTCACCCGAGGGTCACTCCCTTCTGAAAGTTAATGGGGAAGCCGGACGGCGAAGGCCGTCCGGCGCCTTATTCGCGATCGACTAGATATTAGAGTCCTAATTCCTTCACACGGGCCTGAGCGGCAGTCGTCCAATCGGTGTACAAGCCCTTGGAAATTTCGTCGGCGATGATTACGTTGATCGCAGCCACAAGATCGCTCTCGCCCTTCTTGCAGGCGACGACCAGACCGTTCTTATCGTAGATGAAGTTCACATCGCTGATCACCAGGTCCTTGTTGGCCTCCACCATGGGCAGGCCCACCTGATAAGCAATGGCCACTGCGTCACACTTGCCGGACTGCAGTGCCAGAACGGCGTCCTGCACACTGGAGAACTCAGAAGTCACAGGGTTTTTCAGCTGGTTGTTGACCAACTCCTGTTGGACAGTACCCATCTGGTAAGCGATACGCTTGCCGTCAAAGTCAGACAGCTGGGTATAGTCGTTAACCTTGTCCTTCGGGACGATAAAGGTCTGCACGTTGGTTTCATCGGTAACGTAGATGTCGCTCAGATCCATAGCCTCGGCACGCTCTTCGGTGTACAGCATACCGGAGATGGCCATGTCATACTTGCCGTCCTGCACGCCGGTTGCCACGGCATCCCAAACGACGTTATCGATCTCCAACTTAACGCCCAGGCAGGAAGCAATGTAGCGGGCCAGCTCCATATCGGAGCCAACATAAGAATCCTGCTCGTTCGAGATATCGGGGTCTACGAACTCATACGGAGCGAATGCAACCTCGGAGACACAGGTGATCTTGCCTGCGGCAAGGATATCGGCCAGACGGCCCGTTGCGTTGTTCAGAATGGAATCCAGTTCCGGCATACCGGTATTATACTTGGCGCCGGAGGCAGAGGCGGAGGCGGAAGTGGAAGCCACAGCGGAAGCAGCGGGTGCGGCGGAAGAGCCGCAGCCAGCCAGCAGGCTGGCGGTCATGGTCAAAGCCATGAGCAGCGCAAACATCTTTTTCATCATCATTTCCTCCTAATTTTACTCATAAAATTGTTGTCTCTTCTTATGTCAAGCGTGTGCGGAGATCCGCGTCGCACAAAACATCCAGAGCGGTGGCTGCCATTGCTTTGGCAGCAGTGTGCAGCAGCTTGTGGGCATATGAAGAATCCACGACATCCAGATAAGCCGCGTCATGGGGATTCGCGTTGGAAATGGCGGAAGTACTCAATACGCCGTAACATGTAGGCGCGTGATAGGAGACATTGCCGATGTCGGTGGACCCGGCATGATAGAGATCGTCCTGTCGGAAATCCGTTATGCCAAGGCGCTGGAGATTCGCCTGCATTTTTTCCACCAGCGGTATGCAGTTTTTCATATCATAAAAGGTGTTGGGGGCCCGCTCAACGACCAGCTGACAGCCGGTCATCAGCGCCGCGCCCTTCGCACAGTTATTCACCTTTTCAATGATCTTCTCTAATAGATCCTTGCTTCGGGAACGGACGAAATACTGCATCACGCAGTGGTCGGGCACAACATTGCAGGCGGTACCGCCATGTACGATGATGCCATGGACGCGGGTGTCTGAGGGGAGATGTTGGCGCAGGGCGTTGACGCCTGCAAAGGCCAGATTGCATGCATCCAGTGCATTGACACCGCTCTCAGGATTGAAGGAGGCATGGCTGGCGTGGCCGGTAAACGTATACGTCAGATCGGTACAAGCCAGTGCATAATTTTCCAAGCAGCAGCCGGGAGCGCCAGCCAGATGGAACTGAAAGACCGCATCTACGCCGTCAAACGCACCCGCTTGCGCCATATTGATTTTCCGGCCGCAGGTTTCCTCTGCCGGCGTGCCAATCCAAATGATCTTGCCATGAAACTGGGATTTGACGGATTTCAATGCCGCTGCCGCCGCATAGGTACTGGCGGCGATCCAGTTGTGGCCGCAGGCGTGACCGTTGCCGCTGCCGTCAGGACTCTTGTCTCCGTAGCCCGGCAGAGCATCATACTCCGCCAGAAAGGCGACAGACGGGCCGTCATCATCACCGAACTCTGCCCGGAAGGCAGTAGGCACGCCTGCATAGGGCATCTGCACCTGATAGCCCAGCGATTTTGCCATGTCTGCCAGATACCGGCTGGACCGGATCTCCTGATCTCCTAACTCTGGATGGGCATACAGAAAGGCACTGACCGCTTCAGCTTCCGCCGATGCGGCATCTTCCGCTGCAAATGCCTGCTGTTTCAGTGCGTCGAGTTCCACGAAAAAGCCTCCTCAAGTATGAAAAAGCCGTCGGATACCGACGGCTTTGCTTCCACAGTATGCGCTCTGCGCATTTTTGCTTCACAAAGCAGACAGCGCTCCATCCCGTTCAGGGGGTGACAGTCGTCAGGTTGTTTGCCTGAAAACCAGAATCAGTGCCCCGGCGGTACAAATTCTTCGGCGGCTTTTCCTTTCGCGACGGCATACGGATTCCGGGTCCTGTCCGCGCTAATCATAAAAACCGCGCCTCTATTCTGCAAGGTTGTGTTTGAGTTTTTATTATCGTAATGCGTTAGTATGGTAAAGTCAACTGTAAATTTGCATAAATTTTCATTTTTCGTGAATTTTTCACAGTCTGTGAAGTGCGTACAGCGGTAAAACCGTCGCTTTTCCAGTGAGAAAGAGTACCCAACTCCGCCAAAAGGCGGGGACGGGTACTCTTTACAAGGTGTATCACTGCAATTCGAGGTTCCGCAAAGGAAAATGAATCTGCCTGCATAGCAATTCCATCACTTTAGATAAGTTACGGGCCATGTGCCGCATAACCTCTTGCATAACAGCAGGCGAAAACAGCAAGACAAGGATTTTCTGGGATTCCAATATGCCAGGACAAAAAGCAGGCGGCACCAGATCGGTACCGCCCTGTAAACCATTCTCAGTTTGTGTTTACTAGTCCCCCACCGCTCCTATTAGTAGATTTGGCGAGGATATGCAAGCAGCAAATCCAGAAGAGCCTAGCAGCTTCGCACACAATTCCTGCCAGCATTTTTTGCCTCATACATCAGATTATCTGCTCGCTGTATTATAGAATCAACCGTTTCATTCGCACAATATTCCGCAACTCCAATACTAACTGTTATCTTATTGGCAACCAATGTGTCCATTTTACTAATACTATTTCTCAATTCTTCAATTAATAGTTTGGCCTCAGCAAGCTTTGTATGTGGAAATAATAAAATAAATTCTTCCCCTCCCCATCGGGCCAAACAATCAATTTTTCGAATTCGATTATTAATTGTTTCTGTTAATTTGGTTAAAACAATATCCCCAGCATGATGGCCAAAACAGTCATTGATGGATTTAAAATGATCTATATCCAGCAAAGCAACCGAAAAGGTGCCCCAGCCCTGCTTTTGTACGCGATGACACTCTTCCTCTAACTTTTCAATAAAATACCGGCGATTATATACACTTGTCAGTGGATCGGTTGAGGATAAAATACGCAGCTCCTCTTCCATATGTTTTTGTTCCGTAATATCATCAATAATCAATTGCGCTCCAATTGAATTACAGCAGCCTGTAAAAGGCTTGATATGCAACCGAATATATGCCCTTTTACCCCATTTAGATTCGTAATCCATTTCGAAAATGCCGTGCACATTGTCCACTATGCACTTTTTGAGTTGCTCAGATAATCCGCAATGAACGAGAGCCGGAATCCTAAATATATTAATTTTTTTTGTTTCTTCCGCACTTGGCGAGCCCAATATTTCAAGGGCGGATTGATTCACAAAAATAACATTTCCGTTGCTATCACATTTCAAAATTCCAACCGGAGCATTCTCCGCTAATTCTATATATTCTTTGCGGCTGGCTTCAAGTTCTATATGAGCCTTCGCAATTTCATAATTAAAATTTTTTGTTTGCTTTTTTTCCTCATGCAGAGTTAACGCCATTTCAATTGTAGATAATAGCGAAAATTCATTTGTGCCCTTGAGGACAAATCCATAGGCCTGAACTGAGGCAAGTTCCAGAAAAATTTCCTTTGACGCATTGCCTGTTAAAAAAACAATAGGAATATCCTTATTTTCTAGTATTTTGCGAGCAGCATCGATCCCATTCATGCACCCTGCTAACTCAATATCCATAATAATTAAGTCAGCTAAAGAGCTGCTGCAGGCTTTTTTCACTGCCGCTTCGCCTGTATCAACATGTTCTACTTTGTATCCGTTTTCGATTAGGAAATCAGAAATGATTTTAGATGAAAGACGACTATCTTCTACCAGTAATATGTTTTTTTGCATCAAGCAGCTTACCTCTTTTATGAGCAGAATAATCAGGCCTAAATTCCATGCGTATTTCTATCGCGTACAACGTCGGTTCCTTGTCCCATCTAAGCATGTTTAGCTCCTGCCGCTTTTCTTTTGCTTTTCATTATTGTACATCTGAAGTCTTAATTTTGCAACAATATGGGGCCCAAAATGTTCAATAAGAATTCGGTTTATTGTTGCAAATTATGTTGTAAAAATAGGATTCAAATATCAAATTTTGCTGGCATACATGTATTAAATTGCTGTAATCGTTTGACACAGAGACTCTTCCGTGCTACGATTGCAAAAAATGCTCCGGCCGGCCAATGGGCCCCGCGGGAGATACACAGGAGGCGTATCCATATGCAGAAATTGTCAGACCGGACGGCGGACTTCACTGACTCTGTGATCCGGCGGATGACCCGGATATCCAATCGATACGACGCGGTAAATCTCTCTCAGGGGTTCCCGGATTTCAAACCGCCGAAGGAAATATTGGACCGCATGGCCCAGACAGCCCACGAGGATTTCCATCAATACTCCATTACATGGGGCGCTCAGAATCTGCGGGAGGCCCTGGCGGCGAAGCAGTCTCGCCTGATGGGACACGCCGTCGACCCGAACGGAGAACTCGTGGTCACCTGCGGCTCTACCGAGGCGATGATGGCCGCCATGATAACCGTGGCGAATCCCGGTGACAAAGTCATCGTGTTTTCTCCGTTTTACGAAAATTACGGTGCTGACGCGATTCTCTCCGGGGCGGAGCCGATCTACGTGCCGCTGTACCCGCCCGCGTTCAACTTTGACCCGGAGGAGCTGGAGGATGCATTCCGCCGCCGTCCCAAGGCGCTGATCCTCTGCAATCCTTCCAATCCCTGCGGAAAGGTATTTTCAAAGGCGGAACTGGAGACTATTGCCGCTCTGGCCGAGAAGTACGACGCTTATGTGATTACCGACGAGGTGTACGAGCATATCGTATACGCGCCCAACCATCACACCTATTTTGCGTCCCTGCCGGGCATGTGGGAGCGGACCATCTCCTGCTCATCTCTCTCCAAGACTTACTCCATCACTGGTTGGCGACTGGGATACACCATCGCGCCGCCGGAGATCACGGAACGTGTCAAGAAGGTCCACGACTTTTTGACCGTGGGAGCTGCCGCGCCGCTGCAAGAGGCGGTAATCCCGGGATTGAAATTCGGACAGGATTACTATGACGGACTGCTGGCGGTCTATACCCGCAAGCGGGATCTGTTTTTAAAGGGCTTGGATGATATCGGCCTGATCCACAATGTACCCCAAGGGGCCTATTATGTTCTGATGGATATTTCAGAGTTCGGTTTTGACAGCGACCTTGCGTTTTGTGAGGCACTGGCGGAAAAAGTGGGCGTGGGGGCCGTGCCCGGGTCCAGCTTTTTCCGGGAGCCGGTGAACCATCTAATCCGCTTTCACTTTGCCAAGAGGGACGAGACGCTGCGGGAAGCGCTGGACCGGCTGGAAGGCCTGCGAAAGAAGATTCCGCCGGAGAAGCGTGGCTGATACTATCTCCGATTAAAAATGCCGCGCGCCGCAAAGAAGCGGCGGCTTCAAGCGCGTTCCGGCAGGAACCTAAAGTGAGCCGTGGGTATTCGTAAAGGCAGACAGCAAATTTTGCTGTCTGCTTTTGTCTGTTAAACGGCGTTTTTCTTTGTTTTCTCTATGTCTTACGGTGTACAGGTACGCTATGGAAACAGCCTGGCCGCAGACGGGGTTGTTGGCAATGTATGTGACGAGCGATACTATTAAATCGTGTAGGCACGCAGATCTTTTGCAGGCAGAGGAGCAAGTCACATCAAAGCAACGCACGCAAAAAGGTTGTATGCGTTTTAGTTTTATCAGCATATCAAAAAACAAAGCAAAAATCTCTTTCTATACGCTACCACAAAAGTACGGAAAACAACTCCAATTAAATGTTCGCTTTGCCGAAAAGTCTGAATTGCGCGTTACTTGACAGCCAATAATATCAACTATAGATTTTCCTTTCATGTATTTAGCTAATTTTTACAGCGTCACAAAGAAATATTTAAGTTTACTTTCATAATAAAGTAAGATACTATATATTTAGGAATCGTTCAAAATTATATTTGCACTTCCTTAACACTATTTTCATTATGAAATAAGGTGGAGCGGATGATAAATAAGAGCGGAATATTAGATGAATATGCCCGCTACAAATACGTGATAGAAAATATAAAAGACGTCATTTGGGAACTTGACACGAATCTAATATTTACTTTTATTACTCCGGCAGTTAAGAAAATGACTGGGTATGACGATTGTGAAATTATTGGGCAATGCATGCTGAATTTTTTAACTAACCAGTCAAAAAGAGCTATAATGGATCAAGTAAACAAAAGAAAAGCCAGTGGAAATAGAGACGAGTCACCTTTATATGACGTAAAATTTATCTGTAAAGATGGGCACAAAATATGGTGTGAGGTTTGTGTTAAGCCCATCTTTAAAGATGAGGCTCTTATTTGCTATATCGGAACAACACGCGATATTTCCGAAAAGAAAATATATGAAAAAAAATTAAAAGAAATGATTGCAGAGCAGAAGAGGATTAACAAACAGCTGGAAAACTTAGCGACCTTTGATACGCTGACGGGAGCATATAACAGAACGAAATTTGAATATTTTATCACCTGCGAAACTAAAAAAGCTGAGAAGTATGGGACGACGTTTTCAATTGGTATATTTGATATCGATAATTTTAAAAAGGTAAATGATGTGAACGGGCATGACAAAGGGGATCTCGTCTTGCATGATATCACTACATTAATCAAAAACACGTTCCGGGCCACAGATCGGTTGTTTCGCTGGGGCGGCGATGAATTCATTATTCTCTTTCCTGATTTAAACATTGAAAATGCGCTTGTTGTCGCAAATAAAATTATTGAAACCGTTGACTCTTATCAGTTTGATATTGAGGGGAAATCAATCTCGATTAGCTTTGGGATTGGCTCCTATAATTGCAATGAAAATATGGACCAGTTTATCTCGCGCGTTGATAAAGCCTTGTTAAGGGCTAAAGCTACTGGTAAGCATACGATTGAACAATGCTAATACTAGTATACCTAACAAGGATTTTTCACACTCAATTCGCCTCACAGCGCTAGCCTGTGTATCAGTTCAGCATATAAGTGTACCAAGACAACCTATGCTGGCAATGCCTTCTCAATGAATTGGGAACTCATTCCGTATCGGCTGGGGTTTATTAAAGTATTAGTTAAAGGGAAGGAATTCCCCACCTGACCGTGAAATGATTGCTTCGGTTGTTTCGTATGCCTGTTCCTCCGCATTTTTTAAATCCGGCATACAGAGGCAATTCAAAGTACTTTTTCAGGTTTTCCAAACTATTAAAGTGCCTTATACACAGGAGTAAACCACTCCGCTATTCAGAGCTGTCTGTGTTTGCTTTTTTTCTTGGCCACAGCAACCGCCTGGGAAAGCTCTTCCATGCCGGCGAAGGTCTTCCCGCAGTTGGTGACTACCGCGATGGAGAGCGCGGCAATGGGAAAATTCTCCGTAAAGCCATGGCGGTTTTGGGAGATGATATACCCCCGATTCCAATCCTCTTCGTTATATAACGAGCGGATAGATTCGCTAAAGGTAAATTTGATCCGGTCGCACAACGCCTGCACTGCGTCTGGCTGGCACAGAGCCGAGACAATCACAAAATCGTCCCCTCCGACATGTCCTTTCAAGTCGTCGTCGAGACAGCAGGTACGGATGGTATCTGCCACCGTCTTGATCATCCGGTCTCCGTTGGGAAAGCCGTAAGCATCGTTGTACGCTTTAAAATTGTCCAGATCCAGATAGATCAGCGAAAATGGCCGGTTGTCCTTCAGAGCGGAAGAAATGGCGCCCTGGATCACGGCATTCCCGGGAAGACCTGTAAGCGGATTCGCCTGAGTTGCCCGCTGCACCTGAATGCTGATCGTCGCCATCAAAAGATCCCGTACGGAGATGGTTCCGCAATAAACCTCATGGTCCGTCACCGCCACGCAATCATAGACGCGGGAGGATTCCCGTTCCATCGCGAGGCGCGCTACATCGTCGATGGTGGCAGTGCGGTCTACGTGTAGAAAGCTGCGCAGCGCCAACTGTCCGGCAGTCCGCTTCATGTTGAGATTGTATCCAAACTGTCCGCCGAAGCGCTCAAACAAATATCCGCGTGTCAAAATGCCGCAGATGGTCCCGTCAGGATTCAGGACAAATTTTTCCTGGATCTGTTCGTCTTGCTGCATCCGCTGGTAAACGTCTACCGCCGGGAGTTGGATTTGCACCGCTTCTTCGTGCCGACAGATCGAGTCTATTGTGCCGAAGACTGAAAGCTGCTGCACAAATGCGGAGACTTTGCTCTGCTTATCCTTGATTGCCAGTTTTAAGTCAATGGATGGCTCCTTAAATTCATCCTGCGGCCTGCCCAGATAATATCCCTGGCCATAATCGACACCCAGTCGTATCAGCGTGTCCAGTTCCTCCTCTGTCTCGATTCCCTCGGCAATCAGAGAAATCCCCATTTCCCGGCAGAACTTCACAATGCTGCCCACCAGAGAGCTTTTGTTGGCAAACGCATGAATATTCCGAACAAGCTCCATATCGATTTTAATATAGTTGGGGTGCAGGGCGCACACACGGCTCAGACCCGAGTAACCCGCGCCGAAGTCGTCAATGGCGATCTTGAAATTCTGCTTTTGATAGTGCGCGATGGAGTCTGTAAAAATGTTCATCTCTCCGATGGCACTCCGCTCCGTAACTTCAAAAACAACCTCATCGGGGTTGAGTCCGTATTCCTCCAACTTTTCATGGGTAAACCCCTCCCGAAGGTCCGGATCGTGGATCAGATTTGGATCCACATTCAGAAAAAGCTTTGAGCTGCGAACCTTTTTGGTTGCGGTTTCAAGAGCCGTGGTGCGGCAAAGTTTTTCCAAATCCCAGAGCTTCCGTACCCGCCGGGCAATGGAAAAGAGCTGTTCAATGTTCAATTCGCACTCCGGAAGGCAGATTCGGCTCAGTGCCTCATACCCTAAAACACTGCCGTTTTGCAAAGAGATAATCGGCTGATATACCGTTTTAATATGCCCGCCGTTTAAAATTGCGAAAAATTCTTCGTCTTGGTAAGTTTCCATCTGCATCCCCCAAAATCGGTTTATCCCATTAGGGTGAACATTATCCTGATGGGAATATATTTATATTATCCAGTTTCATTTTAATTGGAAATTTATAACATAGCAAGGAAATGATTGTATAATTTATGTAAAATAATTGCTTGAGGAAGCGTGAAAAATACGCGTTCCGTGCATATCTGAAGTTCTTTACATCGAATTTACACGATTTTTGGAAATACGTGCTATTTTTTTACTTTTTCCGCCTATATGATAGGGGTTGTACAGACCGTATCCCTGAAATTCGCCGTTGAAGCGAGTGAGCGGCAGGCAAAGGAGAAAAAGAATCGTGTTTCAGAAAAAACAAATTTTGCTGCGTGAAAAGCTGATCCTAAGCACCCTGGCGCTGGTCGGGATTCTGATGACTTTACAGGCAGGTATCTCCTACCGGAGTCTGACCCGGGCATACGGCACCGCCCTTGACGTGGCAAAGGACGGCTTTGACACCATGCTGCAGGCGGAAGTTCAGACTATGATCAGTTCTCTGGATGAAAACTATCAGCAGTTTCAGGATGGCAAAATCACCACAAGCCAACTGATGACACGGGCCAAGGAGCTGGTTCGAAATACCCAGTACAACGGCGGAGTTGGTTACTTTGAAGCAGATCTTGCGGACGGCACTTGTGTGGCTCACATGAATCCTGAATACGAGGAGCAAAACCGTCTTCAGGCGCAGGATCAAAAGGGGAATTCCTACATAAAAAATATCATTGCCGCAGGAGATCAGGAGAGCGGAGGCTTTACGGAATATTATTTTCCGAAACCCGGCGGGCAGGATGTCGTGCGCAAGCGGGCCTATACTCTGCAATATCAACCCTTCCACTGGTACATTACCACCGGGGTTTATATGGACGAGGTGGAGGGCAACGTGCAGCAGTACGCCGCAGAAAAGCAACGGGCTTTGGTACTGCTGGTGATCAGCAGCGTTTTTTCAGCCGCCATAATGATAGCGGTAATGGCGGCTCTGGCCAATTCCTTTTCCCGCAATCTGCGCAGTATCACAAGGCGGATTGAACTGCTTGCCGAGGGTGATCTCCATACACCCGTCCCAAAAATCAACACCCGGGACGAGACCAGAATTCTCTCCGACGCAGCGGAGAAGACCATCCGCAGTCTGCACGATATGATTGCGGACATCACCCGCCAGCTCTCCCTGATTGAGAAAGGAGACCTGTCCGGCGGAATTGCAATGCAGTATGACGGCGATTTCGTTCCCATTCAGTCCGCATTGAGTCGGATTCTCTCCTCACTGAATCAGATTTTTCTGCAGTTCCGGCAATCGACAGCACAGGTATCCGCCGGCGCGCAGGAGGTTTCCTTGGCCTCGCAGAATCTGGCACAGGGCGCAGCGGAGCAGAACGGGTCCATGGAAAAACTGCTGGCAAGCGCTGCTGAGATTTCCGTTGGCATAAACGATACCGCCGCTGCCGCCACGGCGGTGCGGGAACTATCCGAACGGGCGGGGCAGGAAGCTCGGACGGGGCAGGTTCACATGGATGATATGGTTCGCGCCATGGAAAAAATTCGGCAGTCCTCCATGGAAATTTCCAAAATTATCAGCCTGATTGAGAATATCGCGTTTCAGACCAAGATACTCGCCCTCAACGCCGCAGTGGAAGCCGCCAGAGCGGGCAGTGCGGGTAAAGGCTTTGCAGTGGTAGCGGACGAGGTGCGCAACCTGGCCGGAAAAAGCGCCGAAGCCGCCAAGCAGACCGGTACACTGATCGAAGCTTCCGTTCAATCGGTAAATGAGGGAGAAAAAAAGGTGAGCATGGCGGCTGATTCCCTGCTGGTCATGACCACAAGTGTCAACGAAACCGCCGATCGAATTCGTCAGATCGACCGTGCCGTCTCTCGTCAGGCTGAACACCTAAAGCAGGTAACAGCGGGCACGGATCAGATTTCCAAGGTCATTCAGGCCAATTCCACCACGGCGGAGGAAAGTGCGGCGCTCAGCGAAGAACTCTCTTCCCAGGCGGAGCTGCTTCACCAGCAGGTCGGTTTCCTGCGGCTTTCGGCTGACACAGCTGCATCGGAAGAAGAGACCTTTTCTGAAAGCGGCAGAATCTGAGTTGCCTTTTAAATAGTTAAAGGAGCCTGACATTCTTCGATGTCAGGCTTCTTAGCAATAAAATCCGTTAGCCACTAGCAGAATGCAGATTTTTAATTAGCCTGTCCAGCCATTTTTTTGTCCAGGCTCCGACTAATCAATCTGGCCAGAAGACTGAATCCGAAGACCATCAGTATCAGCACGGCGGCCGAAAGGTTGGCAACTTCTGTTGAATTGGCATACAGACTTCCCTCTGTGCGCATGGCCCAGATGTGGAGGGCAAGCGTTTCTCCCGGACGAAATGGATTCAAGGGGCAGGTCGGTGATAAAAGGTTCCAGTTAGACCAGTTAATATTGACACTCTGCCCCGCCGTATATAGGAGAGCCGCCGCCTCGCCGAAACCTCTGCCCGCAGCCAGAATGATACCGGTGATCACCCGGGGAAAACAGGCTGGGAGCAAAACGCCCACAATGGTCTGCCATTGGGTGGCACCCAGGCTCATGCTGCCCTCCTTATAGCTGTGGGGCAGAGCGCGCAGAGCGTCCTCCGTCGTGGTTGCGATCAGGGGGAGGCTTAGGATAGAAACCGCCTGAGCCCCCGCCAACAGGTTCCACTTCGCTCCTGTCATCAAAATAAACACAAGATACCCGAACAGCCCCACCACGATAGAGGGCAGGGACGACAGCGCTTCAATTGAAACCCGCAGAGCCCGGGTTGTTCTTCCGGGGCGGGCATACTCCGCCATATAGATGCCGGCGGCGATTCCGATGGGGACGCTGATCAGCAGAGAGAGGAAAACCAAATAGACGGTATCAAAAAACTGATTTCCGATCCCATTTCTATTGAAAGCCAGCAGTCCCGGCTGAAAGTCGGAAAAACCATTGATTAGAATGTATCCGGCCAGCACCAAAAGCAACAGCAGAAAAAAGCCGCCCACACAGTAAAAGATGCCGGTCATGATGCGGTCCGTTTGCCGGGCTCGCAGAGAATGTGAAGTATTCATTCGACCATACCTTCCTTCTTTTTGCCGACCCCATGAATCACCACGATGAACAGGATGGAAATCAGGAACAGCAGAAGCGCCATACTCCACAGAGCCAGATTTTGTTCACCGCCGTCGGCCGAGTTGCCCATGTCGGCGGCGATTGCCGCAGTCAGGTTGTTCGTGGGATATAGTAGGCCCGCGGGAAAAGCTCTGGTTTTTCCGATGACCATGGCCACAGCCAGAGCTTCGCCGAACGCCCGGGACAAGCCCAGCACGATTCCCGTGATAATCCCCGGCGCGGCAGCGGGAACGACCACGTTGTAAATTGTCTGCCAGCGGGTGGAGCCCAGTCCGTAAGCCGCCTCGCGGTACATCACGGGTACGCTGCGGATAGAATCCGCGGCAACCGTTGTAATGGTCGGGAAAATCATGACGGACAGCACAATGGCTGCCGCCAGTACGGAGTACCCGCCCATAGGGGCGTGAAAGGTGTCCCGGATAAAAGGGACCAGGACGGTCAGGCCCACCCAGCCGTAGACAACGGAAGGGATTCCCACGAAGATTTCCACTGCCGGCTGAATCAGACGCGCTCCCAACTTCGGAGAGATTTCCGTGATGAAGATCGCCGCCGCCAGGCTGAACGGAGCGGCGATAAGGAGCGCCAGCCCGCAGGTCAGCAGAGATCCACAGATATAAATGGCCGCACCCACGCCGCCGCCGCTTTTCGTCCCGCTGTCCATGGGAGACCAATCCGAGGAAAAGAGGAACTCAAGCACGCTGTGACCGTATCGGGCGAAGGTTCCGGTTCCCTTGAAGATCAAAAAGGCACCGATCGAAACGGTCAGGGCAATTACAAAGAGGCCGCAGATTGTGACAATGCTGCGGCCCAAATATTTCTGAAAAAAAAGCTGTCTTCCGGGATTGATTTTTTTTGCTGCCCCAAAAGGCCTTGAATCAGACATCGCGTTCACGCCTCCTGTTATACGGAGAGGCCGGGCAGAAATAACCGCTCTGCCCGGCCCGCTCTCCATTGTGATTTTCGGAATTTATTTGTTGTGAGAGCTGACTGCCTGTGTGCCCATTTTTGAGGAAGCGCCGTAGCCCATGCTCTCAATACTGGGAGCGAACTCGTCGCTCATCATGTACTTGATGAAGGCCTGAGCGACTTCGGAACCATCGCCCTTGGTATACATATGCTCATAGCCCCAGACAGGATAAGTGCCGCTGTAGGTGTTTTCAAGAGTGGGAGCCACGCCATCGATGGACACGGTCTGCACGTCGGCATTGTTTACCAGATAGGACAGGGCTACATAGCCGATTGCGCCCTTATTGCTCTCAACAGTCTGCAGCAAGGTGCCGGAGTCGTCGGTTTCCAGGGACTGATTGGAGGCTTCCTCTGCGCCGTCCAAAGCCCAGGTTTTAAATAGGGCGCGGGTGCCGGAGGAGGTGGGACGGGTCACCAGCAGAATGGCCAGATCGGGGCCGCCCACATCCTTCCAGTTGGTGGTCTTGGCCGAGAAGATGTCAATCAGCTGCTGCTTTGTCAGATTGGCGACGCCCAAATCCTTATTGACAATGGGAGCCATGGTGATGGTGCAAACCTCGTGGTCCACCAGGCCTGACGCTGCGGAGGCATCCAGCTTTTCCTCCGCGAACACGTCGGAGTTGCCGATATCGACGGAACCTTCGGACACATTTTTCAAACCCGTACCGGAGCCGCCGCCGTTCACCGTGACGGAGCAGTCCGGATTGGCGGAGTTAAACGCATCCGCGGCCGCCTGGGCCAGAGGCTGCAGCGCAGAAGAACCGGAGGCAGTCACAGTCCCCGAAACAGAGCTGGCCTGTTCAGTGGGCGCGGACGCAGGAGCGGAATCCGCCTCAGAAGCGGGGGCCGGGGTAGTCGTTCCACCGCTGCCGCAGCCGGCCAGCAGTGCCATAACCATTGCCGCAGACAGTAAAAGGTTAAAAATTTTTTTCATGTAACCATTTCTCCTTTAATTATTACAGCTTGCTTTCTCTGAGAACTATTTCATATTAAGCCTATAATTGTAAAAGTGACGACCACGATACCGTTATAAATTTGTAAAAGTTGTGCGGCCGCGCGGAATCAAGCAGCCAATTGCCGGGGTGCGATACAATTGGCCGGTTCTGCGCTTTTCATTTATGGAGTACGGTTTTCAGGCAAATCATAATTTGACAAGTATTTATAAGATCCCGCTATTGAAAAACTCCAAAAAGCAGTTGCATCTATATCCTTCCGAATTTTCTTTTCTCGCGGTACGGGCTCGAAATTTCCCGTGGACTAACTAGGCATAAAAAAAATTCATTGACATATTTTGCGTAATGTGGTATTTTGCAAACGTAACACAAACGCGCTTTCTTAATTCGGCGCGATTTAAACCGCTGAAAATTAAATAATTTCGAATGACTAGCTCGGGAGAGTACGTGTTTTATCACGACACCGAAGGGGTATGCGAAAACTCTCAGGTAAAAGGGCCGAGCTACGACGATACTTCGAAGAGTACAGCGTTTCGCTGTACGCCGACGGGGCAACCCACATCTGCGATGTGGGGAATCTCTCAGGCTAATGACGAAGGCACAAAGTTTTCAAAAGAGGGGACTTTGTGCCTTTTTTTATGCGATTTTGTGTGTTTGTATAGGCTTGATGCAAAATAAAAGGAGGAAAAACATGAGCGATCTCAAACGTACACAACTTTACGATCTTCACGTGCTATACGGCGCCTCTATGGTGGATTTCGGTGGATGGGAGATGCCAATTCAATATCCGGCCGGCATCGTGGCCGAGCACCTCTATACGCGCCATGCCTGCAGTCTGTTCGATGTATCCCACATGGGGCGCCTGCTCATCGAGGGGGCGGAGCGGGTTCAGTTTTTACAGCATGTGCTGACCAGCAATGTGATGGCGCTGGATATAAATCAAGCGCAGTACTGCATCATTCCTGATGAAAACGGCTGTGCCATAGACGATGCATATCTGTATCGCTTTGAGGAAGATCGGTTTTTGCTGGTGGTCAACGCCGCCAACACAGAGAAGGATCTCGCGCATCTGACAAAGATCGTGAGTGGCTATGACTGCACCATTACGGATATTACAAAAGACTATGCTTCCATTGCCGTGCAGGGCCCCAAGAGCCGAGAGATTCTTGCAGTGCTCTCCGGCGGCGAGGCGGTCACTGAGCCAATGAAAAATGCTCTGAACACCTTGCAGATGGAAGGGCGGACGGTACGGGTGGCCAAAACCGGCTATACCGGAGAGCCGCTGGGCTATGAAGTATTCGTTGCCAGCGAAAATGCGCAGTGGCTGTGGAACCGTCTGATTGAGCTGGGAGCAAGGCCCGCAGGTTTGGGCGCCCGTGACACGCTCCGTCTGGAAGCGGGTCTGCCGCTGTACGGCCATGAAATGGGCGTTGATCCCGATGGCGTCCCGATGCCGATCTTTGCGGTATCTCTGGCCAGATTTGCCGTCAGCTTTTCTGAGCAGAAGGGCAGTTATATCGGACGTGAGCCGCTGGAGCGGCAATATGCGGCTTTTAAGAAGATCATGAGCCGGGATTTCAGCGATTTGAGTGTTCTGCCCCGCCGCATTCAGCCCATCACCCTTGTCGACCGCGGCGTCATGCGCGGCGGGATGCCGATTTACCGCGGCGACAAGATGATTGGATGGGTTACCAGTGGAACCATGGTCCCTTACTACCGTCACGAGGGCGAGGGCCTGGCCACCAAAATTCTCGATGATACGGCAAAACGCGCCATCGGCCTTGCCTATCTTGCCAGCGACGTGCTGGAAGATGATGTGGTAGAGGTGGATATTCGCGGCAAGCGGCTGAAGGCCGTCATTCCGCCTTATCATATGAGGGTGGATGCACCTCCTTTTGCGCGCCCCATCCTGTATAAACCGGCAGAGCAGGAAGCTGATGCCGATACCGGAAGCCGGGCGGCAAAGGCGCTGGATTTGATCCAGATGGCCTCCGAAAATCATCAGTGGAGACAAACGTGCTGCATCAACCTGATTCCCTCGGAAAATAGTGCCAGTCGCGCCGTGCAGCTGCTGTGCGCCTCCGACCCGGCCTTCCGCTATGCAGAGCACAAGAAGATCAAATCCTTCTACGATCAGGAAGTCTTTTATTATCAGGGCACCCGTTTTATAGACCGGGTGGAACAGATGCTGGTGGAGCAGATGAAGCAGTATTTAGGCTGCTGCGAAGTGGAGACGCGCGTCATCAGCGGGCAGATGTCCAACATGGCGGTTTTCTCCTCGCTGATGGATTGGAAAAACCGTCTGGACCGCAAGCACACACCTAAGCGGCTGGGCTACGTGCTCAATAACCACATCATTAAGGGCGGCCACCTCTCCGCGCAGCCCATGGGCGCGCTGCACGACTATATCGCCGTGGACCCTGTCACAGAGCGGTCTGCCGTGGTGAACTTCCCGGTCTGCAAGGATAATATCTATAAAATTGACGTGGAGGAAACCAAAAAGGTTCTGGAAAAATATCGGCCTGAGCTCATTATTTTCGGCAAAAGCATGGTGCTGCACCGTGAGCCCGTGGCCGCCATCCGGCAATTTGTGGATGAGCAGAACATCCCCACCACCATTATGTACGATATGGCGCATGTCCTGGGTCTTGTGGGCGACCACTTCCAGAAGCCCTTCGAGGAGGGCGCGAACATCGTGACCGGCTCCACGCACAAGACGTTCTTTGGCCCCCAGCGCGGAGTCATTGGGGTCAATTATAAAAAGTCCGATCTCGAATACGGCCTGTGGGAGACCATTGAGACCCGCGCCTTCCCCGGCAGCGTGTCCAATCATCATCTGGGAACGCAGCTGGGGCTGCTGATGGCCGCATATGAGATGAATACCTTTAAGGACGAATATCAGAAGGCCGTTGTGGACAATGCCAAGCACTTTGCCAAATGCCTGAAGGCGCAGGGCCTTGATGTTGCCGGTGATCCCGCCAATGATTACACGGAAACCCATCAGGTCATCGTTTCCGTCGGCTACGGTGCCGGCCCCGAGGTGGCCGACCGTCTGGAACAGAACAACATCATTGTCAACTATCAGGCAACGCCGGATGAGGAGGGCTTCACTGCCTCCGGCGCACTGCGGATGGGAGTCAGTGAAATGACTCGCTTTGGCTTTGGTAAAGAGGACTTTGGCAAACTGGCCGAGCTGATGGCGGATTGCATCCTGCGTGCCAAAGATGTCAGCGGTGACGTGGAGAAGCTGCGCGCCGGACACACCACCATGCGTTACTGCTTCAATGATGAAAAAATGCAGGATGCACTGGAGGGATTCCTGGGCCAAATGGGTCTGTAACTCTGTAAATCCGGCAGGAAGCCGACGGAACACAAGTACGGAAATCAATTTTATATGGAGGTACCCTTATGAATTATCCTGCTGATTTGAAGTATTCCAAGTCCCACGAGTGGGTAAAGATGGACGGCGATGTGGCTGTCATCGGCATTTCCGACTTTGCACAGGATTCTCTGGGCGATGTGGTCTTCATCAATCTGCCTCAGGAGGGCGATGTAGTCTCAGCCGGCGAGGCCTTTGGTGATGTGGAGTCTGTCAAGGCGGTTTCCGATCTGCTCTGCCCTGTCAGCGGCACAGTTTGCGAGGTAAACGAGGAGTTGTTGGATGCGCCGGAAAAGCTGAATAGTGATCCCTATGGCGCCTGGATTATCAAGGTCGAGGGCATTACCGGTCAGGAGGAACTGTTGGACGCCGCAGAATATGAGGCCGTCTGCGCCGTCGCGGAGGATTGAGAATGGGAAGCTATGTGCCCTCCACCCGGGAGGAGCGGCAGGGGATGCTGGAGGCCATTGGGCTGAAAGAATACAGTGATCTTTACCGCGATGTGCCCCGGGATATGCTTCTGGATCACCCGCTGGAGATTCCGTCCGGCATGAGCGAGTTGGAAGTTAGCAGAGCCATGCGCGCCATAGCAGCCAAGAACCATGTGTTTGCTACCGTGCTGCGCGGCGCCGGCGCCTATGACCACTATATCCCCAGTATTGTCAAGAGCATTCCCGCCAAGGAGGAATTTCTCACTGCGTACACGCCGTACCAAGCGGAGATGAGTCAGGGTGTGCTTCAGTCTATTTTTGAGTACCAGACGATGATCTGTGAGCTGACCGGCATGGAGGTTTCCAACGCCTCTGTGTACGACGGAGCCACCGCCGCCGCCGAGGCCGCCGCTATGTGCCGGACCAATAAGCGCCGGGTCACGCTGGTCTCCGCCGCCGCCCATCCCGATACCATCGAAACCATCCGCACCTACTGCTATGGCACCGGTGACGAGCTGCGCATCGTCCCGCAGAAGTCCGGCCGGACAGACACGGTCGCTCTGCGGGAAATGCTGACGGATGATGTGGCGTCGTTTTATCTCCAGCAGCCCAATTTCTTCGGGCAGCTGGAGGATGCCGAGGCCATCGGTCAGATCGTGCATGAAAATGGTGCCATGTATGTCATGGGCTGCAACCCCATTGCCCTGGCCATTATGAAAACACCCCGCGACTGCGGGGCCGATGTGGCTGTCGGCGAAGGGCAGCCTCTGGGAATGCCGCTGAGCTACGGCGGCCCCTATCTGGGCTTTATGGCGACCACGGCCAAATACATGCGAAAGCTGCCGGGACGTATTGTGGGCGAGACGGTGGACAGTCGAGGCGAGCGGGCGTATGTCCTGTCCCTTCAGGCGAGAGAACAGCACATCCGCCGGGAAAAAGCCAGCAGCAACATCTGCTCCAACGAAGCGCTGTGTGCAATGACCGCCGCGGTCTACATGGCGGCCATGGGGCCTCGCGGCATGGCGGAGGCGGCTCGTCAGTCCATGGCCAAGGCCCACTATCTGGCGTCCCAGCTGTGTAAAATACCGGGCGTTTCCCTGCGTTATAACGGCGCATACTTCCACGAGTTCGTGACAGAGATGCCCCGGGTTCAGGAAGTACTGCAATCGCTGGAACAGGCGGATATTCTGGGCGGTTTGACTGTGGACGGCGCTATTTTGTGGTGCGCCACGGAAAAAGTGGAAAAAGCCGCGCTGGACAAGACTGCCGCCATCGTAAAGGAGGTGTTGGAGCGTTGAAACTGATTTTTGAAAAGAGTGTCTCCGGCCGCGGCTGCACACTGCTGCCGCCCTGCGATGTTGATTCGGTGTCTCTTCCTGATACACTGCGGCGCAACACGCCGCCCGCTCTGCCCGAGGTAAGCGAAACGGAGCTTTCACGCCACTATTCCGAGCTCTGCCACAAGGTCCACGGAGTCAACTGCGGTTTCTATCCGCTGGGCTCCTGCACCATGAAATACAATCCCCGGATCGATGAAGAAATGGCAGCCCTGCCCGGGTTTACCAATGTGCACCCGCTGGCGCCGTCCCATACGGTGGCTGGCTGCCAAGAGGTGCTGGATACCGCGAAAAACTATCTGTGCGAGATCTCCGGCATGGCGGATATGACCTTCCAGCCCGCCGCCGGTGCGCACGGCGAATTTACAGGTGTCATGCTGATCAAGCAGTATCATAAGGCCCGCGGCGACGCGAAGCGCACGAAAATCATCATTCCCGACTCCGCGCACGGTACGAATCCCGCCACTGCGTCCATGTGTGGGTTTGAGGTCGTCAATATTGCCTCTGCGCCGGATGGCTGTGTCGATCTGGAGGCGCTGAAGGCCGCCCTGGGTGAAGATACCGCCGGACTGATGCTGACCAACCCTAACACGGTGGGCATCTTCGATGAACATATTCTGGACATCACCCGCCTTGTCCACGAAGCCGGAGGTCTGTGTTATTATGACGGAGCGAATCTGAATGCGATCATGGGCGTGGTTCGGCCCGGCGATATGGGATTTGACTGCATCCATATGAATCTGCATAAAACGTTCGCCACGCCTCACGGCGGCGGCGGACCCGGGGCCGGCGCTGTGGGCTGCAAAGAATTTCTGGCGCAGTATCTGCCCAAGTCCGCTCTGATGGATGGCGGAGACCACATTCAGGTCCGCAGCTTTGCCGGGAATTTCCTGGTGGTGGTGAGGGCACTGACGTACCTGATGACGCTGGGTTGGGAGGGAATTCCGGAAGCTGCGCAGAACGCCGTGCTGAATGCCAATTACCTTATGCGGCGGATCAAGGGAACCTTTACCCCCGCCTTTGACCGCATCTGTATGCATGAGTTTGTGCTGGATCTATCGGAGTTTAAAAAGCACACCGGCGTATCCGCGCTGGATGTGGCCAAATCCCTGATCGACTATGGGATGCATCCACCCACGATGTATTTCCCGATGATCGTCCATGAGGCGTTGATGCTGGAGCCTACCGAGACTGAGAGCCGGGAGACGCTGGACTGGGCCGCAGAGGTGTTCTGTAAGCTGTATACACTGGCGCATGAGGACCCGGAGTTTATGCACAATGCGCCCCATAACGCACAGATCGGGCGTCCGGATGAAGTTCGGGCGGCCAGAAATCCCGTGCTGCGATGGGAACGGGCATAGTTTCCTGTCTCTCCATGGAGGAATTTTTCAAATGTGCGGATAGGATCTAAGAGTGCGCTGCTGCAACAGGAGGGCGGGCATCTTGCCCGACTTCCTGTGCGGCGGCGTTTTTTTTGAAGGGACGGGCTTTGCCGGATGCCGGCAGAACAGGAGATTAAAAATGAATAACTACCAACTACTTGTGATCGGTGCCGGACCGGGCGGCTATGCGGCCGCGCTCCGGGCGGCCAAACTGGGACTGCGCACGGCGGTCGTGGAAAACCGCGAGGCAGGCGGCACCTGTCTCAACCGCGGCTGCGTCCCCACGAAGACGCTGCTGCATTCGTCCCGAATCTATCAGGATATCTGCTCCGGTAGCCACGCCGGCATCACCGCGGATTCCGTACAGATCGATATGGGCGCGATTTTTGCCCACAAACGACAGGTCTCTGAAAAGCTGTCCGGCGGGATTCTGTCGCTGTTTAAAAGTGCAAAAGTCGATTTTATCAGCGGTACCGGGACCATCGTGGACGCCAATACGGTTCGCGTGCACAGCGCCGAGGGAGAGCAAATCTACACCGCGGACGATATTCTAATCGCAACTGGCTCTGTGCCTGCCCGTCCGCCGATTCCAGGTCTCGATCTGCCCGGCGTTATGACCTCCGACGAGCTTTTGAATGGCTGTGACCACCTGTATCGCTCCATCGTAATCATCGGCGGCGGTGTGATCGGCGTAGAATTTGCAACCTTCTATAATGATTTGGGCTGTGAGGTGACGATCATTGAGGGGTTGGACCGGCTGTTGCCCACCATGGATCGGGAGCTTGGGCAAAATCTGACTCTGATTCTGAAAAAGCGCGGCGTCAAAATCAGTACCGGCGCACTTGTGCAGAGTGTGGAGCAAACCGGCCATGGTCTGACTGTCCGCTACTCCGCAAAAGAAATGCCGGGTCAGGCGGAGGGCGAAGCGGTGCTGTGCGCCATCGGCAGGAAGCCCTGTCTGGACGGGGTATTTGGCGAAGGACTCCAGCCGGAGATGAACGGCCGGAGCATCCGCGTGGATTCCAACTTTCAAACTTCCATTTCCCATGTCTACGCCATTGGCGATGTGTCGTCCCGGATACAGCTGGCCCATGTGGCCTCTGCACAGGGGACAGCCGTCGTGGACCTGCTGTGCGGGAAAGAGAACAGCGTCAATCTGGAGATCGTGCCCAGCTGTATCTACAGCCGTCCGGAAATTGCCGTGGTGGGTATGACGGAGCAGGAGGCAAAGGAGGCGCAAATTCCGGTCAAGTCCGGCAAGTGCATTCTATTTGGCAATGCCAAGACCGTCATTATGGATGGAGACCGCTGCTTTATGAAGCTGATTGCCCGTGCGGACAATCACTGCATTTTGGGCGCTCAGCTGATGTGTGAGCACAGCACCGATATGATTTCTGAGATCGCACAGGCGATGGCCAACCACATGACAGCCGAGCAGCTGGCGCAGGCCATGCGGCCGCACCCCACGTTTGAGGAGGCCATGGCCGAAGCGCTGAATGACCTGATAGAAAAGTTGAATCACTGAACTATTTTGCAGCATCAAGTTGAATCTTGCCTGCAAAACCCGCGTGTTTTGAGAACCTTTTGAGGGCGCCCTAAAAGATCCATGTGCAGATTTTTTATTCTGTCACATGGATCTTTTATTGCGGCTGTGAGACGTTCCAACCGCGCAATTGTTAATTGCCCTTTTCTACCGTCATATCCGGCCTATAACAGTATCTCAAAATGCTGCCATTTATACGTCTGTATCGATGAAGCTGCGTGAAGTCTATTTTTTTGTCAGAAGCGATTGGATCATTTCGTTTAGTTTTGTCTGCGAGATGGCTCCAACGTTTTTATTAACAACATTACCGTTTGCGTCTATAAAAAATGTGGCCGGAAAACCGCGCAGTCCGTACAAGGTGATTGCCTTGCCCTCTGTTTCATAAAATACCGGGAAGGTATAGCCGGACTCCTTTATAAAGGTTTTTCCGCCGCCGCTACTTCTTTCTGATTTTACGGGGTTGAGCATTATAAATTGAACCTGATCGCCATACTTCTTATAGGCCGATTCGAAATAGGGCATTTCGGCCTTGCAGTAGCTGCACCAGGAGGTCCAAAAGTTCAGCACGACCGGGGTGCCCTTGAAGTCCGACAGTTTTACAGTTTTTCCACTTGCATCCTGCATGGTGAAGTCTTGCGCCGCAGTCGCGGCAAAAGCCTGTTTGCTAAAACTCTCCGCAGATGCCTCAGCCATTGTCTGAGAAGCATCGGTCATCGCTCCTGTCGTGGGATCGACTTTGTTCACATACACATTGTAAACCGCCGCTGAAGCAGCAATCACCACCACCAAGGCAATAATGGATACTGCTAAAATTTTTCGATTGTTCATTACTTTTCTCCTTTGTTTAACTGCTGAATATTGTCAGGAATTTTCCGAGCAGACCGGTCATCATCAATACACCAATTACAACAAGCAAAAGTCCGCATACGAAATTTATCACCTTGTAGTTCCTTTTAATAAAACTAAAGGCGCTTTCCAGTTGTTTTATTAAAAGTGCGGAAAGAATGAAAGGGATTCCAAGACCTGCGGAAAAGCAAAGCAGCATAACCGTTCCCTGCACCGCCGAGCCACTGACCGAGGCCATTGCCAGCGCCGAGCCTAAAAAGGCCCCTACGCAGGGCGTCCAGCTGACGGAAAAAATCATTCCAAACAGCATGGCCTTAAAGAAATTCAGATTTCCGGTGTCGCCGCTTTTCATTCCCTTCATGCCGAATATAGGCTTTATGACACCCATGAAACCCAATCCGAATAAGACGACAATCGCGCCTAAAATGATGTTCACAACCGTGGAATAGCTCTGCAAAAAGGCGCCAAGGGTCCCGAAAAACAGGCCAAGGGCCACAAAAACAAGCGTAAAGCCCAACACGAAGGCCAAGGCGTTTATTAAAGTTGTTTTCTCCCTATCTTTGGTTTGTCCGGCAGCAAAATAACTCACGTATATGGGTAGCATGGGCAGCAGACACGGGGATATAAAAGAAATAATGCCCTCTAAAAATGAGAATACATATTGCATGATCTTCCTCACTGACAATTCATGATTTCATCAATATGTCGTATTTATCTCCAATAAAATCTCCATTATACTTGCTTCGTCGTAATTTGTTGAAATGCGTCCATTCCGTGGTGTCGGTCAGCTGCCATGTTGATGCGATGCGCCCAACTTTGAAAAGCAACAAGCATCCAAGGCGAAAAAATGAAATGACCCCGCCCTCCATTATTTGGAGAGCGGGGTTTTCGTATTCTTATTACTCAGACACATGTAAAAGCAGGCAGCCTTTATAGGGAAATCAGTTCATCACCCAAACGAAGAATGCCAGATAACCGGCAAAGGACACCCAAATCAAATACGGGATCTGCAGTATTGCTGCAGCTGGACGAATTGTCCGGAAGGAAGCAATCATGGCAAGGATCAGAAGCCACAAAAGCAGCAGCCAGAAAAAGGAAAGTCCGTACATTTGAAGGTTAAAAAACAAAAAACTCCAAACCAGATTAACAATCAGCTGAATTACATAAATGCGCAGAGCTTTCGTCTTTTTGGGGGATTCGGTCTGATAGATCATGGCTGCACTGATCCCCATCAATACATACAAAATGGTCCAGACAATCGGAAATACAAAGGATGGAGGAGTTAAGGACGATTTCCGAATTGCTGCATACTCCTGCATTGCTCCAGAGGCAATCCATCCAACCAAACTCGCAGCCACAAGATTTATAAGTATAAAGAAAATATATGGCTTAACTGATTTTTTCATGGTAATCCCTCCAAAGATGTTTTGCGGCAGGCCAAATCGTGTCCCACAGTAATTATATAGCACTGCAGCGAAAATATGAGTGGAGAAATGCGAGTATAAGGGTAGAAACGTTCAACCTTCAGTAGAAAAAACGCGAGGAAAAACGCAGAGGACATTGGCGTTCTCTGCGTTTTCCCTCTTAAAATTAATTGAGCTGTCCGACACAGCCTGATTGAATTGATCGCATACCATCACTCTTTTTTTATCCGTATAACCACAGTCGGCGTCAAGCAGGATTAACGCCACGCCAATATTAAATCAAACTGCCATCCCCACCCATAAGCGCAGTCATCTCCTCAATACGCTCCAGCGGAAAAGGGGGAGAACTCAGGGGCTTCATGGCGATGCTCATAAGCTTCATGGGATTGTCGTCCGCCGCCACGCGGTTGGACGACAGCTCTCCGCACCGGCGGCAGCGGTGGATGATCGCCCACTCGCCATCCTTGCGCACCCAGACAGACACGGGTTCCATGATCCCACCGCAGTCGGAGGCCCGGTCGCCGGGCTCTGTATCCACATGCAGGCTTGCAAGGCAATTGGGACAATGGTTGCGATGTTCGCTTCCGGCCCCGGCGGGGACGACAAGTCTCCCACAAACTTTACAGGTAAAGCTGTCGGTACAGGCATGCGTTTTATAATAATTTTTTTCGTATTGCTTCCGCTTGTTTTCGCGGTTCATATTTTTGATCCTCCTAAAAGTAAATGAGTTCCTTTTGGGAGGAATGCGGAGATTACCTGTCGCAAACCTCCCGGCTTGCCACACTCTCCAGTGATTTCATGTTTTTCATAAAGGTTCCTTTCAGTTCAAAATAGAAAATGCTTCAAAAAGCTTGTTCAGGATTTCTCTAGTGATTTCAAATTGCTCCGGGGATAAGCGCGCAAGGCGCGCCGCCAATGCTTGTACGTCATTTTCTTTTATATCTCTCTCGAAAAGAATCTCATCGCCGGAAATAGACAACACCTGACAGATTCGTTGTATAGAGGACAGAGACACGCCTACCGTTCCTCGCTCCAATGCAGACACACTTTTTGTACCCATTCCAATGAGTTCAGAAAACCGCTCCTGCGTTAATCCGGCATTTTCTCTCGCACTTTTAATGCGCGCACCAACTTCAACATTCAATTGCTTTTTCTGTTTCAAGCCCAGCACCGCCTTACAATGGTAGTTTATGTAATGGTATCGTTAAGTGTAACACATTGCTAAAGTTATTATTTATCGCATTGTTAATGCGACTTAAGAAAAAATAGTGGTTTTAAACCGCTTCCTGTCTCAGCTCATCGGGATTAGCGGCCTTTTTTAACCGTCTCTCCGCCGTCCCCATTTTTAAATGCTTCCCGTAGCTTGGTCAGCGCCTTTGTCTCCAGGCGCGATACATAACTCCGGGAAATTTTAAAAGACACTGCCACCTCCCTCTGCGTCAGGGGGACTGT
This sequence comes from Oscillibacter sp., assembly GCF_040505565.1. Taxonomy (GTDB): domain Bacteria; phylum Bacillota; class Clostridia; order Oscillospirales; family Oscillospiraceae; genus Oscillibacter. The sequence goes on from NZ_JBEUWZ010000019.1 coordinate 47,529, forward strand.
TCCACCCAAACCGTATCGCAGGCGAATAATCTCCGCCTCCCGCGGGGTCAGCGTCTCCGACACAAGCCGGCGCAGGCGCAGAGCGTCGTCACGATCCTGAATGTCCTCCAGCATCGTGTCGTTGACCCCCACCACGTCCATGAGCTGCAGGGCATTGCCTTCCTTGTCCGTATCAATTGAATCCGCCAGTGACACATCGCCCTGGAGCTTTTTTTGACTGCGGAAATACATCAGAATCTCATTTTCAATACACCGCGCCGCGTATGTGGCAAGCCTTGCGCCCTTGGACGCGTCAAACGTCGAAACGCCTTTGATAAGACCAATCGTACCGATAGAGAGCAGATCCTCCTGATTGCTCTGGGCGCAGTAGTACTTTTTTACCACATGCGCCACCAGCCGCAGATTCCGTTCGATCAGCGCGTCCCGCGCTTTCATGTCCCCCTCAGCCATACGGCGGAGATATTCCCGTTCCTCCTCCGCCGACAGGGGCTTTGGAAACGAACCGCCTCCGTTGAGGCGCAATGAAAAAAGCAACGTGTTTGCAAACAGCAGCAGAGCCGCAGTCAGCATAAGGCCCTCCCTCTCCGCAGCGCGCAGCGCTGCGCGCAGCATCTGCCGCTTTCACGGCGAGCGGCCCGCCGATTCCAAGGGCACGCAGCTGCGCGTCCTCCCCGCTATCTTATGCGCGGGAGACAGCCTCCTATGAGCACAAATTGTCGCCGGGCGGAATTGCATTCCACCCGGCGGCTCTGCTTTCTTAGCGTTTTCTTCTCTTATTTGCGGCAGTAAATTTCGATGGCGGCCGCCATGAATGCCGCGGTGCCTACACCGTTTTTGTCGATGTTGTCCGTGAACCGCTTATCGTCCACGTACATGGCCCCCAGACCACCCAAAATTTCATCTGTGCAGTGATAAAAATTATTTGTAATATAATCCTTCCACTGGCAAACCAGCTCCTGCACAGCAGCACCTTCCGGTGCTTCGCTCCGGCGCGCCGCAAATGCCTGCATAAGCGCAGTACCCTCATCGTTGACGGCGTTCCACTTGTCAGCGCTGTATTCCGCTGTCTTTTTCTGCTCCTCTTGATAAGCCGCGGTACCGCCCCATCGCTCTCGGACCTCCGCCGCGTACCTCTCCTTCATATATTCAATTTCCGTTTTGTCAAATTCGCGAAAGCTCATGTCACTTTTTCCTTTCAAAGTTCTATCTACCAAACCGATCAGACCTTCCAGGCGTTCCTTCTTTTTCAAAAGCATTTCCCGGTGTTTCTCCAGTGCCTCCCGTCGATCATAATCCGGTCTTCCCGTAATCTCCCGAATCTCCTGAAGTGAAAAATCCAGTTCCCTGAAAAACAGGATCTGCTGCAACGCTATCAGCGCCTCCCGATCGTAGAGTCGATAGCCCGCCTCGGTAACCCGGCTGGGTTTCAGCAGACCGATTTGGTCATAATAATGCAGCGTCCGCACAGTGACCCCTGTGCGCTTTGCCACTTCGTTGATCTTCATAGATAAGTCCTCCCTTCCCCTGTTCTGCGGGCCACAAAATAAACATACTTTATTACGTTACGTCAGAGTCAATAGAAATTTAAACTTTTTTAATGCCTGTTCTTATAATGCCCAGTGCTGTGACTGTCAGCAGAACAGTCACAGCACTCTTATCCTGTCTTTTCCAGTGCTTAATAGCCTCTGGAAAAAGCCGGCAGAGCCTTACAGGCTCTGCCGGCTTTCGAGCTATCGTATGCTTCTGGACACAGGAGCATACTTTTGAATCACTGCATCGCTTTTTGGGAGTCTTCAGCCCGGATCCCCCGGAGTGCCAGTTTCACCACCGCCTTTACCGGATCTTTCTTACCCAGCTGGCGCAGGCGAAAAATCAGATGTGGGTTGGGCAGGCTCAGCAGGCACGCCGCTATGATGTCCACATCCAGGTCGGAGATTAGCTCCCCGGTGGCCTGTGCCCGCCGAATAGCCTGCTCTACCATGGCGGTGACATCCGTACCAAGTTCCTCGATCACCGGCTTCAGCTCCGTGAGAGAACCGTCGGTAAACATGTGCAGGACCTCATTGAAATCAATTTCCTGCGCCAGTCCCAGCATCATTTCGACGTAAAGCTCATACTGTCTGGAAAACGGAATCTCCTGCATAAAAATAGATAGAAACTGCTCCTCGACCCGTTGAATCTTTGTCCTGCACGACGCACAAAACAGCTCCGTCTTCGACGGAAAATACTCATAGATTGTGGACTTTCCGATCCCGGCCCGGGCGGCAATCTCCGACATGGAAACCCCGCCGATGCCCCGGAGGCTGAACTCCTTCAGCGCGGCCTGCAAAATTTCCGCGCGCCGCTGGTCACTGATCTTCGACACGGGGAGGTTCCTCCTTTCCCAGGAGCGCGGGCCGTTTCTTTTTTGCCGCGCGCTTATCTGAAAAGCGCTGGCTGAGGCTGTCCAGAACGCTGTAATACACCGGGGTGAACAACAGCGTCACGATGGTGGAAAGCAGCATACCTGTAATCATGACGATGGCCATGGGCTTCATCATCTCCGATCCCTCACCCACGCCAATGGCCATGGGCAGCAGGCCCAGCACCGTGGTCAGCATGGTCATCATCACAGGTCGGACACGGCGGGGACAGGCGTTGAGAATAGCCTCGTTCTTTTCCTCGCCCCGGAGGCGGCGGGTCTTGATGTAGTCCACCAGCACAATCGCAGAGTTGACCACAGTGCCCGCCAGCATAATTACGCTTACAAACGAAATAATAGAAATTTTCATGCCAAAGAAAATTTGTGTGCTCAGGGACCCCAGCAGGCTCACCGGCAAAATCATCATGATGATGACCGGCATCAGGAAGGACTCAAACTGAGAGGCCAGCACGAAGTACACAAGTCCCAGCGCCACAATCAGAGCGTTCCCCAAGCTCCTGAAGGAACTCATCATTTCGCTGTTCTCTCCGGCCACATCCACAATGACGCTGTCGGGAGCGTGATAGCCGTCAATCACTGTCTGTACGGATTTGGCGATGCCCACCGTGTCGTCTGTGCGGCTGTCGCCGGTGATGGTGATGGTGCGGCTCTGGTTCTGGCGAGTAATGGTCTGGGGCGCCATCACCACGTCCACGTTCGCCACCATATTCAGCGGGATAGAACTACCCATCGGCGTGGTAATGGGCATGGATCTCAGCGAGTCCAGACTCTTGCCCGCGTCCACCTCACCCCGGACTACCACGTTGATCTCCTCGCCGTTGACCTTCAGAACGGTGGCGGTGGAGCCGGTGAGCTGGCTGCGAACGGCGGTGCCGATGGTCGCGGCGGTAAGACCGTACTGCGCTGCCACATCGCGCCGCAGCGTCACATCCACCTCCGGCACCTGATCGCCGGCACTGGAAGAGACATTAATGGCGTCGGGAATTTCAGATATCTGATCAAGAAGGTCGTCCGCAGTGGCTTTCAGCTCGTCATAGTCGTCGCCGGACAGGGTGACGTCAATGGGACTGCCTGTCAATTCGGACATATCCATCATACCCGCGGAGGACACGGAAATATCCGTTCCGGCAATATTCTGGAGATCGTCCCTCAGCTGATTTCCGATCTCCTCTGCCGAGCGATGGCGGTCCCCGATGGGAACAAGGTTCAGCGTGACGGAGGTGGAATTGTTGCCAGTCATGCTGCTCATAGTACCGCCTCCGGTGGTATAGTAGATATCCTTGATCTCCGGAACGGTATCCATGGCGATATTCACCACCTGCTCGGCGATGTGCTGCGCCTCTTCCGTCTCGGTACCCACCGGCAAGCCCACGGTAACGTTGACGCTGCTCTGGTCCATGGCGGGCATCATCTCAAAGCCGGAGACGGCGATGATACCGGTAAAGACCACGATCATGCCCAGCGAGGCCAGCATAGCCCGCTTGCGATGGTTGATGAAGTACTCCAGCTTCTTCACATACCACTGTGTCAGGCGGCCTCTTTTTGCCTTCTTTGCGGCCTCCATGGCCTGGGCGTTGCCCTTCAGGTCCTTCCGGCTGCGGCCCAGCAGCATATAGCTCAGCAGCGGCACAATCGTCAGCGCCACCACCAAGGACATACCGATCAAAGTGCAGATAGTCAGGCAGAAATCATAGAACATCATACCCACAATCCCGTCGGTCAGTCCCATCGGCAGGAACACCGCCACGGTGGTCAGTGTGGAGGCCACGATGGCGAGGGACACCTCGCCGGTACCCTGAGTACAGGCGGAGTAGTTATCATATCCGTCAGATCGGTATCGGAAAATGTTTTCCAGCACCACAATGGAGTTATCCACAATCATACCGACACCCATGGCCACGCCGCCCAGGCTCATTATGTTCAGTGTGATGTTCAGAACTTTCATCAGAAGGAACACCGCCACGATGCAAAGAGGCATGGATACGGAGATGACCATCGTAGCGCCCCAATCCCGCAGGAACAGGAACAGTACCAGCGCCGCCAGCAGCACGCCCATAATGATATTTGAGATTGCACTGTCAACGGACTGATTGATATACTCGCTCTGGTCCATCAGCACGGACCAGCTCAAAGACGGGTTCTCCTTCGCGATATCCGCCATGGCCGCCTGTACGCTCCTGGCCGTGGTAACGGTGTTCACGTCGGACTGCTTATTGACGGACAGGACCACGCAGTCCTCCCCGTCCACCCGGGCGATTGCGCTTCGCTCCTGAGGCTTGAGGTATACATTTGCCACCTCGCCCAGCCGGACGCTGCCGCCGGTGGGCAGAGGAATCAAACAATTTGCAACGTCTTCGGCGGAGGAAAATTCCCCGTCGGTCCGAACGGAGAGGGTATTGGCCCCATTGTCCACACTGCCGGCGGGAATGGCCACGTTTTCGGCCGACAGGATCTGAGCGATATAGCTCAGGGACAGTCCGTAGCCCTCCAGTTTTTCCGTGTAGGTCTCTACGGCAATCTCATTTTTATAGCCGCCCTCTACGTCCACGGAGGCCACACCCTCGATACGCTCCAGCGCCGGAGAAATGGTGTCGTCCGCGATGGATTGGAGAGACGCCAGATCCGAGCCCTTTAGTCCGATAACCATCACGGGCATGGCGTCCATATTCAAAGCCATCATCACCGGATCGCCGGCATCATCGGGCAGGGTACTCTTTACCATGTTAATTTTGTCCCGCAGATCCGTCTTGGCGGTGTCAAGATCGGTGCCGTCGGCAAAGGTCACCATCACCAGGGACATATTTTCAACGGAGTAGGACTGGAGCTTATCCATGCCCGCCACCGACGCACAGGCGTTTTCCAGAGGAACCGTTACCAGATTCTCAATCTCCTGAGGGCCGGCCTGATAGGTGGTGTACATCAACATCATGGGCAGCTCTATGTCCGGCAGCAATGCCAGGGGTAGCTGAGAAAAGCCCAGCACGCCGAAGATCGCCACCATGATGCAGGCCATGATGGTCGTTACCCGGTGCCGGATGCAGAATGTGACGATTTTCATCCTTTCGCACCCTCCGCGCCGCCAGACGCCGCGCCGGAAGAGGCCGCGGAATTCTTTGCGCCGGCGGCAGAAGAAGACGCAGAGGAGGAAGCGGCAGAAGAAGACGCGCCGCTTCCGTCCGCGGCGGAGGCGGCCGCCGTGGCATTGGTGACGCGGACGGGCGCTCCGTCGTTCAGATAGCTTTGTCCCCGGGTTACCAGCTGCTCTCCCCCGTGAAGTCCGGAAGTGATCTCCGTCTGGGTCTCGCCCACAAGTCCGGTAGTGATGTTCACCTGATAGGCCGTATCGCCGTCTACAATATAAATGAATTGATGCCCGTCTTCCCCGGTCAGGATGGCTTCCGTGGGAATCAGGACCGTACCCACCCGGGAATCGGTGCGGAAGACGGCCTTGGCGAACATGCCGATAGAGACCTTCAGATCCTTGGGAAGATCGATATGTACCTCATACAGGGCGGAGGTCTGGCTGACGGCGGAGGCCACGGAGGCCACCGTTCCCTGAACGGTTCCGCTGCCGATGGATGGGATCGACACATCCACCGCGTCACCCACGCTGATGGAGGGCTGCAGCGTCTCGGAGACGTTTACAACTACCTGGGGCCGCCCAATCTCAGACACCACCACCGTGGGAGTGTTGGGAGCCACACTGACCCCGGCGGTGACGCTGACGCTGGAGACAGTCCCGGAGATAGGCGCCGTAACAGTGGGATTGTTCAGCACATCCCATACGTCGTCAAGCCCCATCTGCGTCAAGGTGCTCTTCCGGGTGTTCTCCGCCTGCATCGCCCCAAGCTTCGCCTGATCCAGCTGGTTCTGGCTCACCGCGCCCAGTTCAAAGAGGGACTGAAGGTTGGTGTAGCTCTCCTGCGTCTGGCGCACCTGCTCGTCGAGAAGCTCCCGGGTGCTGGTATACGTGGTCAGAGCGCTGCCGTAGGTATCCTCCAGATCGGAGGTATCCAGCGTGTACAGCGGATCGCCCGCAGCCACGGTGTCGCCAGCCTTGACCTTCACACTTTTTACTTTGCAGGCCACCTTACTCAGCACCGGCACATTGCGGTTGGCGGTAACGCTGCCGGTGACGGTGCTCTGTGTGGCGATGTTGCCGGTCTCCACCGTCTGAACTTCCACGGCAGTACCTTTGACTTCCGGCTCGGCAGAGGTATCGCCGCTCTGGCCGCAGGCCGTCAGCGAACCGATCAGCAGCGCTGCCGTCAGCAGCGCAAAAAGAGGTTGTTTTTTCATGCTTTTCTCCTTTATTTCAAGCAGCCTCAAACTAGGCCGTACTGGGTCGCATTGACATAGGCGCGATAGGCGCTGAACAAATTCCGCTGAGCGGTCTTCAGGTCATCCTGTGCGCTGTCCAGATCGCTCTTGGCGGACAGATACTCCTCGTGGGACAGCATCCCCAGCTCATATTTTTTCGCGGCGATGTTAAATGTCCGCTGCTGGAAGTCCACCGTTCCCTGCGCCGCAGTCACCAGGCGGGAGTCCTCCGGAATCGTTATGCACACCACCTTGAACTTTGCGGCAAAGGTGTTCTTTGCCCCCGAAAGCGCATTCTTGTTGGCGCCGCTGTCCTTGGTACTATAGGAAATCTGGGCGTTTGCCACGTCCACGTTCCGATCCATGGCGGTGCTGAGCATCTTGTCGTAGCTCACGGCGTCCAGGTCGGCCTGAGTGGGTATGGGAAGCGCAGCCAGCTTTACGGAGCCGCTGAGCTCCATGCCGCACATTCCTTCCAAGGTGACCTTGTTGGAGGAAATCTGGAATTTCAGGGAGTCAATCTGGCTTTGCAGCTGACTGCGCTGGTGATGGATACTCTCCACGTCATAGGCGGAGGCCATGCCCAGCTCCTGCCGCTTTTCGGTGATTGCAACAGCCCGGTCCAGCGTCTCAAGGCCCCGGTTCATAGCGTCCAGCCCATCCTCCATGGTGACAATGGCGATGTACAGCGTCTCCGCTCCCTTGACGATCTGATTGATGGCGTCGTTCAGGGAGTTTTTCGCGGACTCCGTACTGTCGTTCATGCTGTCACGCTGAGCTTGCAGAGCGCCGATCTGGCTGCTCAGCAAAGCTTCCTCCGTGTACAGCGCAGTCCACAGGGGAGTATTTATAGGCACGGAATTCTTCGCTTCGCTTACGCCACTCTTCATCTGACCCAAAGGGACAATCATGTCCCACACATCGGCCGTGGTGGTGTTGGAAATATCCTTCATCTGCCCCTGAAGTGAGAGCACCGTGTAGTTATACTTCTCCAACGCCTTGCGCAGATTTTCAAAGTGCAGCGTGTCGGCGGTGTTGTCCGCTACCAGAGCTGTGTTATGTATGCTGTTCGCCGTCAAAACATTTACATCCGAAGACGTCGCCGCGTCTTCCGGACCCGCAGACGCCGGCGCATCCGGAGCGGGTTCCCCAGTCGTCTCTGAACCGGCGGCAGCGGAGGCACCAGAGGAGGCGGACAACGGGGCCCCCGCCCCCGGATCGGCAGCGGACGAAGCCGTTTCCGGCGCGGTCTGAACATGATCGTACGCCATGACCGGCAGCGCGGCGGCCACCGTCAGTACAACAGACAAAAGCAGCGCTAAGGTTCGTTTCATATCAGGACTCCTTTTTCTGCGCAGCGCGCAAAGTTCTGCAAAGCTAAAAATTCCGACCGAACGGTCGGTCGGGATTTTTATTATAGGCGTGCGGCCAATGTCTGTCAAGAGTAATTTTCCAGCCGAATTTTAATGCGTCGCGCGTTGAAGCCCCGCGCATAAGAATGCCGGGAGTCTGACGTTGTCAGGCTCCCGGTATTCTTATGCGCTCATTCCCCCGATCTTTCCGCCGCAATTTCCTCGCGGATGCGGCGACGGCTGTCGTCAAACAGCAGTTCCCTGTTATGGCGGAAATAGGCGTCGCAGCCAAAGTGCTCCACAAACCAGCTGGTATCGTACCCGGCGGTGATTTCCGTCACAAAAATCACCAGCTCCTGCGAATCGGAAAAGGTCTCTTCCAGATACCCAAACGCGTTGTCAAAGCACTGCCCCGCCGCCTGAACGGCAGCTTTACGCACCTCCACCTCCGTGGCAAACCAGCCCCGGACGGCGTCCATGGCGTCTTTGTCCGCAATATCGCCGTCCAGTAAATCCTGCCGGTAACGCGCCAGAATCTCCAGCTCCCGCTGGTCCATAGTCCGGTGCTCCCGGTCCAGCTGTCCGGCGGCGGCAGCGCGCTCCATGCTCTCCCGGCGGAACTGCTCCAAATCGCGAAGGGCCTCCCCCGCCACAGTTCCCCCGGTCAACCGGGCCTTCAAAGCGGTGAGATCGGTGTGGAGCGTATCCGCCAAGGCGTCCTGCGCCCGCACACGGCCCGCCTCCTGACTGAGACGGCTCAGCAGCAATCCCAGTACCGACAGCTTTTCATCAAAGGGTGCGGTTCGAAGCTCGGACACGGCTGCGGCGGTCCATTTTCCCGCAAGAATCTCCTCCACGCGGTAGGTTCGCTGGTACTTCCTGTAAAGCTCCAGATATCCCGTGAAATCCCGGGCAATGCGGGGCAGCTGGATATACTGTTCCACGACCTCCCGGTCCACGGGAAGACCCAGCTTTTCATAGGCATAAATCAGCTCGCTCAGGTCCTCCCAGCCCCGGGCAGTGGCAAACTGAATGCCGTCCACCGTGGTCTCAATGCGATAAAAATTTTCCTTCTTTATGTCAAGATACGAAACAACCGCCCCGTGCAGACCCCGGCGGCGGGCGTACTCCTTCCAAACGGCGAAGTCCTCCTCAACATCTATGCGCTTCACCCGGTCCAGCGTCACCACGTCGAAGTCCCGGACGGATTTGTTGTACTCCGGCGGGTTCCCCGCCGCGGCGATGAGCCAGCCCTCGGGCAGCTTTTGGTTGCCAAAGGTCTTGCACTGCAAAAATTGCAGCATCATGGGGGCCAGCGTCTCGCTGACGCAGTTGATCTCGTCCAGAAAGAGAATGCCCTCTTTGATTCCGGTCCGCTCCATCAGGTCGTAGACCGAGGCCAAAATTTCGCTCATGGTATACTCCGTGACGGAGAACTCCCGCCCACCGTAGGTCCGTTTTTCGATAAACGGCAGACCCACAGCGCTTTGCCGGGTATGATGCGTGATGGTGTAGGCCACCAGCCCCACGCCGGTCTCCGATGCGATCTGCTCCATGATCTGGGTCTTCCCGATACCCGGAGGCCCCATCAGCAGCACAGGCCGCTGACGGACGGCGGGAATCAAGTAGTTCCCCAGGTCGTCTCTGGTCTGATAGGCTTTCAGGGTGTTGGCAATTTCCTCTTTTGCCTGTTTGATATTCATAAGTCCGTCTCCTTATAGCTCCGGCAGGTCCCGGAGGTCCGTTTCGTCCCGCTCGTCCGTATACGCCGCCTGCCTCTGGGCAGCGTCCAGTTCCGGCTCCGTCAACGCCATCCGGATGGCCCAGGGCGGCACCTCCACCGCCATAGCCGGGTCCTCCATCATCACAAACGCCGTCTCATAGGGCGGGCGCTTTTTCGGATACCGACCCATGCCGTCCGTGAAGTAGAGCAGGCCCCGCAGGCCTGTCAGTTCCCCGGCCTTTTGCAGTTCCTCCACCCGCCGGAAAACCGGGCGGAAATCCGTGGCACTGCCGCCTTCCAGATGAAAGTCCTCCATGTAGGTTTTCAATTCCCCCAGATCATGGAGCACCGTGTCGCTTCGCAGCTGGTCGTCGCACTGCATCACCCGGATGTTCACTCTGGAGGAAAACGTCTCCGTACTCCTCAAAATTGTATAGGTGGCCGACAGGAATCGCCGCACCAACTCCCCGGAGGTGGACATGGAGGTATCGATGGCGATGACAAAGTCCTCAATCCGCTTTTCCTCCCGGGTTTCCGGCGGCTCCACCAGCGGCATATTGCCATAAAGCCGCAGTCCGTAGGAGTAAAATCCGTAGTCAAAGCCGTCGCCGTCCACACCCAGCACTTCCCGGGGGACGGCAAACCGCCGGAGAAACTTCCGGTAGTCTACGCCGGGGCGGTTTGCAACCTTCACCTGCTCGTACACCGCCTCGCCGCCGGTAGCTTTGCCGGCGAGAACGGTCTCCATCCCAGTCTGGGTGCGCTCCGACGCAGACCGCCACTTTTTGTCCTGACGCTCACTGCGCTCCTGATCCTTTTTGCCCTGGGGATCCCACAGTCCGTGGTCGTCGGCGAAAAATTCCCGCTGGAGCCTCGCCCGTTCATACTCCGGGAGCTTGCGCCGCTGAAGCTCCCGGTAGATGCCCTCGGCGGTGAGAACCTTCATGCAGCTTTGAAGACTCCCGTAAAAATTTTGGCGCACCGGGGCCGCGGTAACCCCCAGACAGGGACGGTCCAGCCCGTCCAGAATACTCTCCACCGCCACGTCGCAGCTCAGATCCCACAGCTCCGAGTCACGCCCCTGTTTTTTTGCCAGATGGCGCAAAAGACAGTGCAGAATCACATGGAGGTATGCCCGGTCGATGTGAGCCATGCCCCGCAGGAACCGCTCGGAGAGGTAGGCGGAATCGTACAAAAGCCGCTCGCCATCGGTGGCAAGGGACAGCGTCACGCCGTCTCCCGGCTGGAATTGAAGGCCGCACAGCGCTGCATCCAGATACGGAAAGTTCAGATACAGCTCGCTCTGGGCCGAGCGCAGAATTTCAAGGCCGATCTCCGCCTTTGTATTTCCCTCCGGCATGACGCCGCCCCCCCCTCTCATAAGTCAAATGATTTGTTGAGGCCGTCCGGAATCTGCCCGCGCCGCTGTTCCAGCAGTAGTACCAGCGGCTCCGCAAGGCCCAGACGCCGGGCAGTCTCCGCCGCGCCGCCGAGGGTCTTCCCGTCCGCGCCGCACCGGGGCAAAAACCAGGAAAGCCCCCGGCTGTCGCGCTCCTCCAACAGCCAACCCAGCACGTCGCCCGTCCGGCTCTTCAAATACTGTAGATACCGCGCCGCCGCTTCCTCTGTCAGCTCACGGGGGGCCCGCAGCCGGTACCACGCAAGGCGCATCGCGCAGTCCGGGTCGTGCTCCGTGGCCAGCAGTCCGGGGAACAGCGCGTCGTATGCCGCCAGAGACAGCGCCCGCTCCCGGAACACATGATGATAGGGGTAACCCGGTCCGTAGAGGTGGAAATCGAAGTGATGGGCCGGGGAATTCTCCTCATAGGACTCTCGGTACTCCGGGAAAATCAGCCGGGCCGTCCCTCCGTCCGGGTACTCCACGGCCACGTCCAATTCCACCGGCAACTCGTCGGCAAAGAAGGAGAGGCTTTCCGCCCGGCTGTCCCGCACCCGGACGAAAAACCGGCGGAGACTGCGGCAGTTCATAAACACGCTGCCACCCCAGCTGTCCACCGGCTCCGTAACCCGCAGTTCCCGCAGCGCGGCGCAGCCCAAAAATGCATAGTCCCCCACCCGCCGCACCGTGGGCGGCAGGGTGACGGTCTCAATCCTCCGTGTGTCGCTTTCCGGCGTTCCCCCGCCGCAAGCAAGCCGCAAAGGCGTCCCCTCCGGAGCGGGCTGGTCTGGAGAAAAGGCATGATGGCCTAGGACGGTCACCGGAAAGCCCCGGACGGTCTCCGGCAAAATCACGTTCCGGTCGCCGGTCTCCACCCGCGTTACCTCCACGCCGTCGGGCACAGCCTGCCACCAAAGCGTCAGATCGTTTTGTCCCGCCGCCGTCTCCATCCGCTCACCTCTTCCGCAAAATGCAATCGTATGATACCATACTTTCTCCCGTTTTCCCAGTGCTTTTCCCACACGCCTGCAAGGTGAAGGGGCAATCAAAAAAAAATTATATTTTTTCTCTTGACAAACCGCGCATACTGTATATACTGTTTATGTACAGTATGTGAGGTGATTACAGTTTGGATATTCTATTGAGCAACTCCTCCAGCGCGCCCATTTATGAGCAGATCGCCACCCAGATCAAGGATCAGATCGTGGCGGGGTTGTTGGACCCGGGGCAGCCGCTGCCCTCCATCCGGGCGCTGGCAAAAGACCTGCGCATCTCCGTCATCACCACAAAGCGAGCCTATGATGAATTGGAGGCGGACGGTTTTTTATACACGGTGGCGGGCAAGGGGTGCTTTGTGGCGGAGCAGAACACAGAGCTGATCCGGGAGAGCCGCCTCCGGGAAATCGAGGGATATCTGCAATCCGCCGCAGATCTGGCGGGAAGCTGTCAGGTCACAGACGGGGAATTGCAGGAGATGCTGCGCGTAATCTTAAAGGGGGAATAAGCGATGAATGCAATTGAAATCAAAAACGTCAGCAAGAGCTTTGGCGATTTCGCCATACAGAATTTAAACTTTGAACTGCCCAAGGGGTCCATCTGCGGTCTGGTCGGTGAAAACGGGGCGGGCAAATCCACCACCATCCGCCTGATTATGCACGCCCTGCGACCCGACAGCGGCGAGATCAGCGTTTTGGGCGTGGACAACCGCAGCCCGGAGTTTCAGCAGGTAAAGGAGGATGTCGGGATCGTACTGGACGAGGCGTACTTTCCCGAGACGCTGAACGCAAATCAGGTGGGTCTTGTGATGGCGGATACTTATGCCCGCTGGGACGCAGCGGTTTACAACGGCTTTTTAAAACGCTTCGACTTGCCGCCCAAAAAGATATTCAAGGATTATTCCCGGGGCATGACCATGAAACTGGCCATCGCCGTGGCGTTGAGCCACAGTCCCCGGCTGCTGATTCTGGACGAGGCCACCAGCGGCCTTGACCCCATCGTGCGGGATGAAATTCTGGAGCTTTTCTCCGAGTTCACCCGGGACGCGGAGCACTCCATTTTGATCTCGTCCCATATCGTCAGCGACCTTGAAAAGCTGTGCGATTACATCGCGTTTCTCCATAAGGGACAGCTGCGATTCTGCATGGAAAAGGACGCCCTGCGGGATGAGTACGGTATTGTGAGCTGCACGAAGGGCCAGTTGGAAAGTCTTCCCGCCGAGGCCGTTTGTGGCGTGGAAAAATCACCTTACGGCGCGAGGGTTTTGGTAAAGCGAAAGCTGGTCTCCGCCGGGTTCCAGATAGACCGGCCCAATATCGAAGATGTCATTCTGTTTCTGGTGAAGGGGGAAAAGCAGGCATGAAGGCTCTTTTAAAAAAGGATATTTTCGTACTTGTCCGGCAGATGCGGGTGTTTTTGCTGATGATCGCGGTTTTCGCGGTGCTCCCGGGAGCAAATATGAGCGTTTTCGCCATTGTCTACTGCGGGATGCTGCCCTATACGGCCATGGCCTATGACGAGCGGAGCAAATGGACGGAGCTGGTGTCCATGATGCCCTATACCCCCGGTGACATCGTACTGAGCAAATATGCGCTGGGCTGGCTGGCAATTGGGGCCGCTACCGTGCTGAGCGCCGCAGCCCATCTGATCATGGGGCATATCATGCCCTCAGTGTACGGCCTGACCCTCTCCGAAGTTCTGCCTTCGATGTGCATCGGCTTCATTATGATCGCCATAACGCTGCCTCTCATGTTCCGCTTCGGCGTAGAAAAGGGCCGGATGTTCTTTATTCTGCTGATCGTGATGCTGTCCGTCGGCGGCGCGGCACTGGTGCAGGGCGTGTTGGGTTCCGACGGGGAGATTCCGGAAGGGCTGAACGCCTTGTTCTCGCTGGGCATCCCCGCGCTGGCCGCGGTGCTGACGGCGATCTCGATTCCGCTGTCTATTGTCCTATACAATCGGCGCAGCGTGTGACGCAGGACGCCGAAGCTGTCCCATTAAAAAAGCAGTCCCTGGGGAGCACACAGTGCTCCCCAGGGACTGCTTTTTCTATCTCAGGAAATGGAGAAGGTAGCGCAGATGGCTTCCAGTCGGGTGCCAAACCCTTCGGCCGCCTCATCGGGAAAGGCCTGATACAAGTACCAGTCATGGGAACTCTCCGCTGTTCCCGGGTCCTGTTCAACTCTGACGCGCATCTGGCTCGCCGACCATGATCTGCCCGTCTCATCCTCCGCGCAGACCGTCAACGTCACATCCGAGTTGGCCACCGCAACCCACTGGTCAACGGCCCCCTTGGGCAACTTCCCGGTGGTCTTTGTCCATCCCTCGTCGGGAATGTAGATAGAGTATCCCTCCCCCTCGTACAGCGTGGCGGGGACCTCCTCCGTCTGCCCCTCCAGCTCCATGGACAAAGTGGTCTGCTTTTCTCTGCCCGTTTCAGGGGCGGACTCCTGCGACGCCGCGGAGGCCGCTGCGCTGGTTGATGCGTCGGTGGATGTACTGGCGGATGCGCCGGCGGGCGCGGTCTGTCCGCAGGCGGACACCGTCAGCGCAAGGCACAAAGCAGCGGCCAGTGTAATGATTCGGTTCATTCAGGTTCCTCCTAATATCGACTGTTTCATAGAAAGACGCTCAAGCGCCGAGAAAAGTTTCAAAAGGGAGCCTTTCGGCTCCCTTTTGCAGTTCAGTCCTTCCGCTTGCCCAGGTACGCTTCTTTCACCTTTTCATTGACAAGAAGCTCCGCGCCGGTGCCGGAAAGGGTGATATGTCCGGTTTCCAGCACGTAGGCCAGGTCCGCGATCTTCAGCGCCATATTGGCGTTTTGCTCGATCAGCAGAATCGTGACCCCCTGACGGTTGATCTCCTGAATGATTTTGAAGATATCCTGCACCACCAGTGGGGCAAGTCCCAATGAGGGTTCATCCATCATCATGAGCTTTGGCCGGCTCATCAGCGCCCGGCCCACGGCCAGCATCTGCTGTTCGCCGCCGGAGAGGGTTCCCGCCAACTGCCAAGACCGCTCCTTCAGACGAGGAAACAGCTCGTAGACCCAGTTCAGGTCTTTCTCGATCCCCGCCTTGTCTTTGCGAAGGTAGGCCCCGATTTTCAGATTTTCCAGCACCGTCAGATCCGCGAACACCCGCCGTCCCTCTGGGGACAGGGCAATGCCCTCTCCGATAATGTGGTCGATTCTCTTTCCGATCAACTCGCTCCCGTTCCACTGGATGGAGCCGGAGTCGGCCTTGACAAGGCCGGTGATGGTGCGCAGGGTGGTGGATTTTCCGGCACCGTTGGCCCCAATCAGGGTGACGATCTTTCCGTCGGGCACCTCCATGGAGATGCCCCGCAGCGCGTGGATGCCGCCATAGGACACTTTTAGATTGTCGATTTTAAGCATCTTCCGCCACCCCCAGATATGCGTCGATCACGCGCTGATTGTTTTGAATTTCCGCCGGGGTACCCTTGGCGATCAATCCGCCGAAATCCAGCACGTAAATACGGTCGGAGATATCCATGACCAGATCCATGTGGTGTTCGATGAGAAACACCGTCAGCCCCAGGTCGGAGCGGATACGGCCGATGAACTCCGTCAGGTCGTTGGTCTCCTGGGGGTTCATGCCCGCCGCCGGTTCGTCCAGCAAAAGGAGCTTCGGCTCCGTCGCCAGTGCCCGGGCAATTTCCAGTCGGCGCTGTTTGCCGTAAGGCAAGGAGGTGGCCAGCTCGTCCTTCGCCTCGCTGAGACCCACGATCTCCAGCAGCCGCTCCACGTCGGCCCGTTGGGCCGCCTCCTCCCGTCTGTTCAGCCGGAACGTGGCGGAAAACAGGCCGGATGTACGCCGAAGATGCTTTGCGATCAGAATGTTGTCGAACACCGTCTGGGATTTCCACAGGCGGATGTTCTGAAAGGTCCGGGCCATGCCCAGCTTTGTGATAACATCCGGTGTGGGAGCAAGCACCTTGTCCGTGAAAGCCGCGGAGTCGCGCTCCTTCTCCGTTTCTTCCAGCGCGTCCTTTGTCTCCGCATTCTCCGCCTGTACGCGGAAAGCGGCGGTGTACATCTCCGGGTTTTGCCCCTTGTAGAGCTTTTTCATCTTCCCCTGAGGGTGATTGCGCACGATGGTCTCGCCGCAGAACTCCACCCGGCCGTTGCTGGGGGCGTATACACCGGTGATGACGTTGAACGCGGTGGTCTTACCCGCGCCGTTGGGGCCGATCAGAGAGACGATCTCCCCCTTGTTGATCTCCAGATTCAGATTATCAACCGCCACCACGCCGCCGAACTGCATGGTCGCGTTTTCCACACGCAGCACATTTTCACTCATTGCCAACACCTGCCTTTGCCTTCGCGGAACGTTTCTTCTTTCCCAGGTCCCACAGCTCCTTGTCCCCCATGATGCCCTCCCGGAAGAACAGCACCATGATCATAATGACAACTGAAAATACCACCATGCGGAAGCCGGAACGCAGCAGCGGCAGCTTCAGTCTGGGGCTGATGACAAACCACACGTCCCAAAGCAGGGCGATGGCCGCCACTGCCAGACCCAGCACCGCTCCCCATCTGACCGCGGGCCGCCCCTGTGCCGCCCGGGTTATCAGCTTTTCCCCTTTACGCTTCATGCTCAGCAGCCCAAAGGCCACAACGGCGGCAATCAATACGCCGAATATAACAGCAAATTTCACCTTTGCGTCAAAGTTTTTAAGGGTGGTCTCGTTATCCAAAAACCGCAGCCCCCACTCCGAGCAGCCAACGAACAAAAACGAGGCAATGGCGGACCCGGTTATGGACCCAATGCCGCCGATGACCACGATCAGCAAAATCTCATAGGTCATAGCTGCCTTAAACGCAACGGCTTGCACGCTGGCCTGAAACATGGCCAGCAGTGCGCCGGAGATTCCCGCAAAAAAGGAGCTGATGATAAAGCTCATGCGCTTGTGTTTTGCAAGATTGATGCCCATGGCCTCAGCGGCGACCTCGTCATCCCGGATGGCCTTGAATGCCCGGCCATAGGTGGAATTGATCAGCAGCACCACCACAAAGATGCACAGTCCCGAAAACAGGAAGGGCATCACCGTGGTCAGCTTCAAGCTGCCCAGATGGAAGTCCGTGAAACCGGTGAATCCGTACAGCAGATTGGAACCGTTGGTGACGGGGCCCAGTTTTTCATACTGCACCACCGCACGGATAATCTCCGCAAAGCCCAGCGTGGCAATGGCCAGATAGTCACTTTTTAATTTCAGCACAGGAAGGCCGATGAGCCACGCGAAAAAGCCCGCCACGCATCCCGCCAGAATCAGGCAGATCACCACGCCCAGCAGCAGACCAAACTGGCCCATGGAATTTCCCAGGCTCTGTGTCACAGAGAAACCCAGGCCGCCCTCCTCATACCGCTGATAGACGCTGGCCTGCCGCTCCACAGGAACGGTAAGAACTGCGTAGGTATAGGCGCCCAGCAGCATAAAGCCCGCCTGCCCCAGAGAGAAGAGCCCGGTAAAACCGTTCAGCAGGTTCATGGAAACCGCCACCAGCGCATAGATTGCGCCCTTTTGCAGCACCGTCAAAAGCATAGAGGGAACGTGCGGAAGATTGTCCAGCGCTCCTACCAGCACCAGCACAGCGACGGCGATCATCAAGGCAATCCAAGCCTTCTTATGGTCGTTCTTCTTGATCATTCCGTCACACCTTCTCCGTTAGATTCTCTCCGAAGAGGCCGGTGGGCTTTACCGCGAGGATCACGATCAGCAGCGCAAAGGTGAACGCGTCGGAAAACGTGGTCAAGCCTGAGCCCTTGATAAGGCTCTCGCAGATACCAATGATGAAGCCGCCGATCACCGCGCCGGGAATGGACCCGATGCCGCCAAACACAGCGGCCACGAATGCCTTCAGCCCCGGCATGGCGCCCACGGTGGGGGTGACGGTGGCATAGTTGGAGAAGTACAGCATGGACCCCACCGCTGCCAAAAAGGACCCCACCACAAAGGTGAAGCTGATGACATTGTTGATCTTGATGCCCATGAGCTGCGCCGTCTCAAAGTCCCGGGACGCGGCCCGCATGGCCATGCCGATCTTGGTTCGTTTGATCAGTACCACCAGCACCACTACCAGCAGAATCGTCAAAAACGGGGTGATAATTGTAACGCGGCTGGTGGTGGTACCCGCCACGTTCACCCGGTCACTGATCCAGGGCAGAACAGGGTACTGCTTGGCAAGACCGCCGGTGAGATACCACATGGAGTTTTGCAGCAGATAGCTCATACCGATGGCGGAGATCATGACCGACATGCGGGGCGCGGTGCGCAGGGGCCGGTAGGCCACCTTTTCCACCATCACACCCAGAATCACCGTCAGGACGATGGTCAGGGGGATGGAAACGCTCAGGGGCATGGTCGCGGCAGCATAAACCATGACAAAACCGGCCACCGTGAAAATATCGCCGTGGGCGAAGTTGATCAGTCGCAGAATACCGTACACCATCGTATACCCGATGGCGATCAGGGCGTACTGCCCGCCCACGGAGACGCCTGCCAGTAGATAGGGCAGGATTTTATCAAGCATGGAACTCCCTCCGTTTTCTCCGTTCCCCGAAACCGGGAACGGGCTGAATCCCACGCCGGAGCGTGGATTTTCTTCTGTTCTGCATCGAACCCTTCGGCTCTCGGCTCGATGCAAGCCAGAATCGCTGGAATCGGAAAAGCGCAGGCGGGGAGAACCCCGCCTGCGCTTTGCGTAGTACGGTTTGAGGCAGGTATCCGATCAGCCTTGCACGGACTGGCGCTTGATGAAGGTAAACGCGCCGTCTGTGGCCTGCTTGATATAAGCCTCGGTCTTGTTGGCATCGCCGGTGTCCGGATTCATCGTGATGTGGCCGGTAACAGCATCAAAATCTACTTTGAACAGGGCTGCCTGGATATCCGCGCCGGAGGTGGACTGAGCCAGCTTGATGGCCTCGACGGCGGTCATATAAGAATCGTAACCCAAAGCGGAGACAGCTGCCACGATGTCGTTGCCGCCATTATTGGTCAAATTCTGGGGATCAGCGTTCAGGAACTCCTTAAAGCCCTTGACGAACGTGGAGGCGAGGCCGGAATCGTCGTTCTCGTCAAAGAAGGTGGAGCAGTAGACCGGCAGACCGGTACCCTTCTGGGCGTCCAGAATCACGGAGGACTCCCAAGTGTCGCCGGCACAGACGGGGATGGTAACACCGGACTTGGCAGCCTGACCGATAATCAAAGAG
Organism: Oscillibacter sp.; assembly: GCF_040505565.1. Taxonomy (GTDB): domain Bacteria; phylum Bacillota; class Clostridia; order Oscillospirales; family Oscillospiraceae; genus Oscillibacter. Next base: position 66,973 of record NZ_JBEUWZ010000019.1, read on the forward strand.
GCATAGGTGGTGGCGGAGGGAGCAAAGATCACATCCGCGCCATAGGCCACGGCGTTCTGAATGTAAGCGGAGAAATCGGATGTACCCTCGGGGAAGTTCTCGGACTTCACTTCGCCGCCCAGGCCCTCAAACGCCTTCGTAAAATACGTGCCCAGGCCCGTGCCGTAGTCCTCGCCCAGCATGGTCAGAACATAGGCCTTCTTGGCGCTGAACTGCTCAGAGACAAAGTTGGCCATGACACTGCCCTGGAAGGGGTCCAGGAAGCAGACGCGGAAGTAGTAGGGGTTCTGCTCTGTAACGGCGGGGTTCGTGCAGGAGCAGCCGATGGCGGGAATCTGCGCCTGCTGGAAAGTGGGTGCGGCGGCAATGCACACGCCAGAGCCATAGGAGCCCAGAACCACAGACACACCCGCGTTCACCAAGGACTGAGCGGCGGTGATGGCCTTGTCGGTCGTAGACTGGTTATCCACGATCTCCAACTGGATGTCATAGGTCTGGCCTTTGATGTCCACGGTGGGAGTCACCTGATTGGCGTACTGGATGCCCAGGACCTCCTGCTTGCCGCCGGCGCCGTTGTCACCGGAAGCGGGCTCGAACACACCCACCTTCAGCACGGGGTTGCTGCCGGAAGCGGACGAGCCGCTGGCGGCACTGCCGGAAGCGGCATTCTCACCGCAGGCGGCCAGGGCAAAGGTCATGACAAGCGCCAAGGTAAGTGCAAGAAACTTTTTCATGTTCTTTCCTCCTGTCTTCATAAAAGAGAATGGCTGTACCGATTCTCTTTGCATGAGAAATATTTTACGTAATTTTTTCTGGTTTTTCAAGTAGAATTATATACAGAAAGAATCTTCAAAGTGTCCCAAACTCTGAAAAATTTCAGCCTCCTCGCTTTTATTTTGTCCTCAATACAGGGACATGTGTAGCCATTCAAGAAGAAGCAGCTTGCATTTGTCTTCATGGTGTGGACATCCTTTTTTAGTGATATCGCCGAAAGAGGCAAAAAATAATTGTCCGTTTCCATATCTCCCCGTCAAATCCCCTTATTTTCGGGGTTCCCAACAGATCATTCGCAGTTTGGAACAAGCCTTCAGAGAAAACAGACATCAAATTGAAAAGAGCAGTCCCCGCCGTCCATGGGACGCGGGGACTGCAGTCGTCCTTTTAAAGCGCTCACGCCTGTGCAGGAGCAGGAACATCTACCACGGTCAAAAACTCCGACCGGTTCATCGTCTCGTGGGCCAGCAAGTAGTTGGCCACGGACTCCAGCTGCGGGCGGCGGGCCCGCAAAATCTCCTCGCACTGGTTATAAGCGGAGGCGATAATCCGGCGTACCTCCTCGTCGATCTGGGCTGCAATCTGCTCGGAATAACTGCGGCCCTGGCTCATGGTCCGGCCAATGAACACCTCGTCGTGCCCGGACTCGAAGGATACGGTGCCCAATTTCTCACTCATACCGTAGCTGGCCACCATTTTGTGGGCAATCTGCGTGGCCCGCTGAATATCGTTGCCAGCGCCGGTGGAAATATCCCCCAGCACCAGCTTCTCTGCGGCCCGACCGCCCAGAAGGGCCACGATCTGTTCCTCCAGATGCCGTTTGGACATATAGGATCGGTCCTCCTGGGGAAGGGAGATGGTCATGCCGCCCGCCTGTCCCCGCGGAACAATGGAGATTTGATTCACCGGGTCGTGGTCGGGTAGAGAGTGCATCACAATGGCGTGGCCCGCCTCATGAAAGGCGGTGAGCCTGCGCTCGTGCTCCGGAATCACCCGGCTTTTTTTCTCCGGACCCGCAATGACCTTGATCTCCGCCTCTTTCAGATCCGCCATGGTGATATACTTTTGATCCCGCCGAGCCGCCAGCAGCGCGCCTTCGTTGGTCAGGTTCTCAAGATCCGCACCGGTGAAGCCGGGGGTCCCCTTGGCCAGTTCGCTCAGATCCACATCCTCCGCCAGAGGCTTTCCTCGGGTGTGGACCTTCAGAATTTCCTCCCGGCCCCGGATATCCGGAAGGCCTACGTACACCTGTCGATCAAACCGGCCGGGGCGCAGCAGAGCCGGATCCAGCACATCCACCCGGTTGGTGGCAGCCAGAACCACCACGCCCTCATTGGCCGAAAATCCGTCCATCTCCACCAGAAGCTGGTTCAGCGTCTGCTCCCGCTCGTCGTGTCCGCCGCCCAGACCCGTGCCTCTCTGCCGGCCGACGGCGTCAATTTCGTCGATGAATACGATGCAGGGGGAGGTCTTTACCGCCTCCTTGAAAAGATCCCGGACGCGGGACGCGCCCACGCCCACATACAGCTCCACGAAGTCGGAGCCGGAGATGGACAAAAAGCCGACTTTGGCCTCTCCCGCCACGGCCTTGGCAAGCAAAGTCTTGCCGGTGCCCGGAGGGCCAACCAGCAGGACGCCCTTGGGGATACGGGCGCCCAAATCCGTATACTTCTGCGGGTCCTTCAAAAATTCCACAATCTCCCGCAGCTCTTCTTTTTCCTCGTCGGCTCCTGCCACATCCGCAAAGGTAATGGACTTATCCTTCTCGGAAAGGGTGTGGGTCCGGGCCTCGCTGAAGCGGCTCATGCGGTCGCCTCCGCCGCCCGCCCCGGCCCGGGCGGTCAGAAAGTACCATATGCCGCCCAGAATCAGCGCCATCAGCACATAGGGCATCAGCAGCGCAAACCAGTTGGTGGAATGGTCCGCGTGGTATTCGTAGGAGGTAATGATTCCCTTTTCTGACTGGGTCTGCACCAGCGCATTCAGATCGTCGTAAAACAGGTCGAAATCATACAGCTCGTAGACCGCGGTGGTACTGCCCCGGACCTTTTCCCGCAGGTGCAGGGTCAGCGTGTTGTCGGAGACGGTAAAGCTCTCCACCTTCTCCTGCTTGAAAAGCTGCACCACCTCGGAGTATTCCAGCGGCTCCGGGGCGGAATTGCTATGCCACAGGTACGCGGCGCACAGCAGCATGATCACCGCCAGAAAAATGAAGGTAAGCGCGTTTGTCGCTTTTGAATTTTTCAATGGGACTTCACTCCTTTGCGGGCCAGTCCGCCGTTTTACCGGGAATAGACCTCCGGCTTCAGCACGCCAATGTAGGGAACGTTTCGATACTGCTGGCAGTAATCCAGCCCATAGCCCACAACAAACTCGTCGGGCACCACGAATCCCGCCATGTCTGCGGTGATCGCCTTAATCCGGCGAGAGGGCTTATCTAGCAGGGTCACGATGGTGATGGAGGCAGCTCCCCGGGTCTTGAAATACTCGCTGAGGAACGCCAGCGTGCTGCCGGAGTCCAGAATATCCTCCACCACAATGAGATTGCGCCCCGTGATATCCTGCTGGATGTCGTGGACGATTTTCACCCGTCCGGAGGACGCCGTGGCGTTTTCATAGGAGCTGACGGCGATAAACTCAACATCGCTCTTCACCTGACAGGCCCGGACCAAATCCGACATAAACACGAAGGACCCCTTCAGAACGCCCAGAAACAGCGGATTCTTTCCCTCAAACCGCTGATACAGTTCCTCGCCCATCTCCGCAATGCGGGCCTTGATCTGCTCCTCCGTCACCAGAATCTTGAGGATGTCAATTTCCATCTCGCTTTTCATATTGTTTCTCCCTCTGCATAAAATGTCACCTGCGCACCGGCCTCTCCGGCGGCAAAATCGAGATCCACACCCAGATAAGGCGCGGCAACGGGCCGCTCCCCCAGCCGCAGCACCGGCAGTCCGTCCCTTACGCCGGGCGGGACGCCCGCGTCGGCCCACAGCCGCTTCATCGTTCGCCTTCCCCGGCCCCCCGGCAATTTCATGCGGTCGCTGGAACGCCAGGCGGTCACCTCCAGCGGCCCGGGCAGGGACAGGCGGTAGGAGAATTCCCCCTTCACCCCGCTGTTCAGTGCCACGCGCCACGCACCGAAACGCACCGTCTCGCCCTGCGTGAGCTTCACCGCCTCCGGCACGGGCGGCGCCTTGAAAATCTCCAGCGCCGCTCCACTGTTTCGGGCAAGCAGACCATAGGGCAAGGAACACTCCCCGCCCTTTTCCAGCGCCAAAGCGGCTTTCACATGGGCGGCGGACAAGTCTCTGCGGTGTCCGCAGGCCCTTTCCATCAGTCCCAGAACCGCCCGGCCCCGGACGGCCTCCGGTACAGAGCGCAGGGCAGCCCACCTCAGCGAGGCACGGCCCTGGGACTCTTCCGCCCGGACCAGCAATTCCTCAGCCAACGCATCCAGCGCCGCATCCTCCGCTGCCAGGAGTCCGGCGGCGCGGGCCATATTTTGGGCCGCTTTCGGGTTAAGCTCCCGCAGGATGGGCATGACCTTGTGCCGCAGCAGATTCCGCGCCGCGCCGTCCTCCCGGTTCGTCTCATCCTCCACATGGGGCAGGCCATGGGCGGAGGCGTAATCCTCCAGCGACCCCCGGGTGGTCTCCAAAAACGGGCGGTACACGTTTCCCCGCACGGCGGGAATCCCAAGTCCGGCGGAGCCGGTGCCCCGGCAAAGGTTCAAAAGCATGGTTTCCGCGTTGTCGTCAGCATGGTGGGCAGTCAGGATGGCAGTACTGCGCCGCAGCACCACGGTCTCTTCCAGAAATTCATACCGCAGCCGCCGGGCGGCTTCCTCAACGGAAAGGCCGTCCCGCGCCGCCAGTGCCCGGGTATCGCCTCGGCCGGACGCAAACGGGATGCCCCGTGCCCCGCAGTATTCCCGGACGAACGCCTCGTCCCGGTCCGCAGCCCCGCCCCGCAGACAGTGGTTGAAGTGAGCCGCGGCAACGCCAATGCCCCGGCCCGCCGCCCAGCGAACGGTAAAATCCAGAAGACACATGGAGTCCAGTCCTCCGGACACCGCGCACAAAAGCTCCGTCCCGGCCGCGGAAAAGTGCGCCGTCAGAAATTTTTCAGCGGATGGAAGCTCATTCATCTTCGTCGTATCGCGTCTCCAGCGTGCCGAACATGGTGTATTCCGGCACCCACTTGAGCTCTACCTTTCCGGTTTCTCCGTGACGGTTTTTCGCCACGATGCACTCGGCGATATTGCGCTTTTCGGAATCCTCATTATAATAATCGTCCCGGTACAAAAAGAGAACGATATCCGCATCCTGCTCGATGGCGCCGGATTCGCGGAGATCGGACAGCATGGGCCGCTTGTCGTCCCGTTTTTCGTTGGCACGGCTGAGCTGGCTCAGGCACAGGACCGGCACGTCCAGCTCCTTGGCCATGATCTTCAAGGTCCGGGAGATATCGGAAACCACCTGCTGGCGGTTCTCACCGCCGTAGCCCTTGCCTCCGGCGGAGGTCATCAATTGCAGATAGTCGATGACCACCAGGCCCAGATTCTCAAGTCTGCGGCACTTTGCGTTCATATCCGCCACGGACAAAAGCGGGTTGTCATCGATGCGGATATCCACCCGGTTCAGCACCGTGACGGCGTCCGCAATCTTCTCCCAGTCGGTCTCCCGCAAATCGCCGGTACGCAGACGGTTGTTCTCTACCAGCGCTTCGGCGGAGAGCAGCCGCATCACCAGCTGCTCTTTGGACATCTCCAGCGAGAAGACCGCCACGGTCGTCTCCGTCCCCTTGGCCACGTTCAACGCCATATTCAGCGCCATGGAGGTCTTGCCCATGCCGGGCCGGGCCGCCAGCAAAATCAGATCGGACTTGTTCAGGCCTGTAAGCTTTGTATCCAGCATAGAAAGGCCCGTGGACAGCCCCGGCAGCCCCGACGGGGACTCGCTCATTTCACTGAGCCGATCCAGCACGTCCGGCAACACCTGCCGCACAGAGACCATGCTCTGGGCCCCCTGGCCCCGGCGGATGGCGAAAATCTTCTGCTCCGCCGCCTCCAGCGTGGCGGCGGCCTCGCCGCCGCCCTCCTGTACCATGGCGGTGATTTCCGACGCCGCCTGAGCCACCGCCCGCAAGAGCGCCTTGTTCCGGACGATGGCGGCGTACTCCATCACGTTGGCCGCGGTGGGCGTAATCTCCATCAGCTGGGCCAGATACGCACGGGTGGTATTTTCGTCGTAGATGCCGCTTTTCTGCATCTCCTCCGCCACCGTGATGCCGTCGATGGGCCTGGCATAGGTAAACATGGAGCAGATGGTCTCAAAGATCTCCCGGTTCTGGCGGAGGTAAAAATCCTCCGGCCGCAGCTTATCCACGACCTCTTTCACGCAGTCCGGGTCGATCAGGATGGAACCCAGCACCGCCTGCTCCCCCTCCAGGGAGTGGGGCATCTGCCGCAGCAGCAAATCTTCGACAGCCATGGAAAATCACCTCCGGGAATGTTCTGGATTCATTGACGCACCGTCATTTTTTCTCTGGATCTTATATGGAATGTCTCTGCGCCGGAATACGTGAGCGGGCGCGCTTATTTTTCCTCGTAGACGGACACGAACACTGTCCCGGTCACTTCAAAGCCCAGCTTCGCCTTGACCTGATAGCTGCCGAACGCCTTAATGGGATCCTCCAGCACCAGCTTCTGCTTGGGGATTTCCACATTGTACTGCTTCATCAGTCCCTCGGAAATCTCCTTGGTAGTGACGGCGCCGAACAGCCGCCCGCCGCTGCCGGCCTTGGCGGTGATCTTCACCATGCACTCCTTCAGTTTTTCCACCGTGGCCTCTGCCTCGGCCTTCTGACGCTGCTCCTCGGCCCTGCGCGCCTTCTCCTTCAGGTTCATGGTATTGATGGCATCCGCCGTAGCGGCGGCGGCCAGCTTGCGGGGCAGAAGGAAGTTCCGGGCGTAGCCCTCGGAGACCTCCACCATCTGGCCCTTCTTTCCCTGGCCCTTTACGTCCTGCAGCAAAATCACTTTCATTGGTACATCTCCTTATTTGTTCATCCCATGGGAATCTCTATTATTTTTCCAGATATGCGTCGATAGCCGCCATAAGCTGCTCCCGCACCGTTTCCGGATCACTGTTTTCAACACGTCCACCCGCGGTAGTGGAATTTCCACCGCCGCCCAGCGTCTCCAGAATCACCTGCACGTTGATGTCTCCCAAAGACCGGGCCGACATCAACACGCCGTCTCCGTCCCGATAGACCACGAATGATGCCTTCACACCCTTCAACGTCAGCAGCTCGTCGGCTGCCTGAGCGGCGGCGACCCGCTCCACGCCATCTTCCTGTACCGCAGCGATGGCAATATCGTCCCGGTACATCTCCGCCTGACGGATAACGTCATACCGGGAGACCATTTCAACCAGATCGCTCTGGAACAGCTTTTGAATGTCGCTGGTATCCGCTCCGGCCCGGCGCAGAAACGCCGCCGCCTCGAACGTTCTCCCTCCGGTGCGCATGGAAAAATGCTTTGTATCCAGTACGATGCCCGCCAGCAGCGCCTCGGCCTCCTCGCCCAGCAGATCGCTGGGTTCCACCAGATACTGCAAAAGCTCCGTCACCAGCTCCGAGGCGGAGGACGCATAGGGCTCGTGGAAATTCAGCGCTGCGTTTTCGATGTAGCTGGCGGCCCGGCGGTGGTGATCGATGACCGCCACCCGGTTGCAGGACTCCAGCAGCACCGGGCTTTCCACGAAGTCCGGTCGGTTGGTATCCACCACGATCAGTAATGCCCCCGGCTGCATCCGCAAAAGGGCCTCGCTGCCGCTGATAAACACGTCGGTGTACTCCGGCCGTGCCCGCAGCTTTTCCAGCACGGCCTCCGCCGCGTTGTGATTCAGGTCGATGACCACCTGAGCCCGCTTACCCAGTTTCCGCGCGGCGCAGCAAAGGCCCGTCGCCGCGCCCACGGTGTCCATGTCCGCAAAGCTGTGTCCCATAATAAAAATCTGCTGGGCGTCATCCATCAACTCACTGAGGGCATTGGCCATGACCCGGGACTTCACCTTGGTGCGTTTTTCCGTGCTCTTGGTTCGTCCGCCGTAGAACTCAAAGTCCAGTTTGCCCCGAACCACCGCCTGATCTCCGCCGCGGCTGAGGGCCATCTCCAGTGACAGCGAGGCATTTTTATAAAGCTCCGCCATGCCGTCGGCATCCCTGCCCACGCCGATGGAGAGCGTGGGATGGGAATTTTCTCCGCCGATCTCGCGCATCGTATCCAGCACGGAGAACTTCTCCCCCACCAAACGGGCGTAATCCCGATTCTCCATCAAAAGAAGATAGCGATCCCGGTTCGTTTTTACCAGCATTCCCGAATCCGCCGCCCATCGGCTCAGCCTTTCGTCGATCTGCGCCTGAATGGCGCTGCGCTGCGCTTCGCCGCTGACCTTCATCAGGTCCTCGTAGTTATCCACGTTCAAAATCGCCACCACGGGCCTGGAGGTCTCAAACTTCTCCCGCATGGCGTCGTACTCCGTGGTATCCACCCAGTAGGTGGTGGCCACCAGATTCTGTGTGCCGTCCCGGTCTCTGGCCCGGACGAGACTGCCGTACACCCGGAAACGGCGGTTGTTCATTACCACCCGGCCCGGGCATTCCTGCTTTCCCTCCAGCAGCCACTCCATCGGCAGGTCCGGCACCGTATCCTCCACCTTGATCTCAAACAGGTGCTCCCGTACCCCCGCCAGCTGCAAAAAATCTTCGTTGCTCCAGATGACCTCGCCTGTGTCAGGCCGGAAGACCATGATGGGCAGGGGCGAATTGATGAGTGTGGATTTGCTGGCGGCGTCCACACTGCCGGTCAGGCTGTTGATATACTGCAAAATCCCCTGCTTCCGCTTTTTGGTGCTGGAGCGGAAAAAGCAGTACATCGCTATTGTGACTGCGGCCTCAGCTGCCGCCAGCATGGGCTTGAAGGGGACGGCGGCCACAGAAAATAACAGCATACACAGGAAATAGAGTTTCAGGTTCGGTTCCAGCAGCCGAGAAAATTTTTTATTCATGTTGATTGATCTCCTCCGGCGCACCGCGCCGCCTGCTAATGCGAATACATACTGATAGATTTTATTAGTATACCACCCCTTCTCTTTTCGGGCAACATTTTTTCGTTTTGGGTTTTGGCATCTTGGGCGTCTCGTGAATTGATTTCATAGCGGCCATCTGACGTCGGGCGAAACGGTTATGGACGCAACCATCATCAATGCGCCCAACTCCACGAAAAGTGCAGAAAAACGCGCGGCCCTGAAATGCGCCAGTCGAAAGAGAGCGCGGGTATAGGGACTATTTCGCAGAGTGTGCAAAACCCTAGCCGACTCATTTTGGACATTTTCCGACATTTTTGTCAGTTCTTTCATGCCTTTTTCATTCGTTTTTAATTTTTGTTTGGCTGACTTAATAGCAGGGGCTTGCAACTTTCTAAAAAGTGTGTCATAATAATTACTCAAACTATCGACAATGTTGAGCAATAAAATACGGAGGGTTATCGAAGTTGTCATAACGGGGCTGATTCAAAATCAACACGGTTTGCTACCCGTCTAAGAGCCGCAAACCCGCATGAATCAAGGACTATTCGGCATCTTGGTTTCGTGAATTTGAGGTGTACGCTCACAGTTTGCTCACAGTTTGCTCACAGTTTGCTCACAGTTTGCTCACAGTTTGCTCACAGTTT
>NZ_JBEUWZ010000019.1:76586-77178 GCF_040505565.1 Oscillibacter sp.
GCTCACAGTTATCCAAACAAGTAAATATTTGTTTTTTTGTCGGAAAACCGATTGAAAATAGATGGAGAAGTATCGAAGTGGTCATAACGGCCCTCACTCGAAATGAGGTAGTCACGAAAGTGGCTCGTGGGTTCGAATCCCACCTTCTCCGCCATTGCAGGGCCTCAGGCCCATGAATAGGAGGCTTTTTTGAAGCCTCCTATTCTCTTTTTGTCTCACCGTTTAATCGGTGAGTTTACCACTGAGGAACGCATCAGTATTTAATTTGTTTGAATAAGGGGGGATAATATGCTATTTACAATCGGATATACTGCATTTCAAATCGAAGATTTTATCGACACACTGAAGCAGAATAAGATCAAGGCACTCGTTGATGTTCGTAGCACTCCTTATTCTGAGCATTATCCCGACTACAATAAAGAAAATTTGGAGCGTTTGTTAGCCAAAAACAAGATACAGTACCGCAATTTCGCTGCAGAATTTGGAGCGCGTCAAATTGAGAAACGCTATTTCTCGCCCCAAGGGTATTTAGATTTCATGGAGAAGTCAAGAACCGTGCAGAATGTGAACACCCGAAATCTGCAGATTATGC
>NZ_JBEUWZ010000020.1:0-75448 GCF_040505565.1 Oscillibacter sp.
GCTGCAAAGCAGCCGGACGGGGCGAAAATCACGCGTGAGAAAAGATCAGCCGTTGCAGACGGGGACAATCCAGCCCTTGGTGTCTGGGAGCTTGCCCCACTGAATGCCGGTGAGGGTATCGTACAGCTTCTGGGTCAGGGGACCGATTTCGCCGCTGCCGATCTTGGCGGATTGGTCCTCATAGTCCAGCTGCTTCACGGGAGATACGACGGCGGCGGTGCCTGTGCCGAAGATCTCTTCCAGCTTGCCTTCCTTGGAGGCCTTCATGACGTCGGCAATGGCCAGCTTGCCTTCGACGACCTCATAGCCCCAGTCCTTCAGCAGCTCGATGATGGAGCGGCGGGTAACGCCGGGGAGCACGGTGCCGTCCTTGTCCTGGGCCAGGGCGGTATAGAGCTTGCCGTCGATCTTGAAGAAGATGTTCATGGCGCCGACTTCCTCGACGTATTTGCGTTCCACACCGTCCAGCCACAGTACCTGACTGTAGCCCTTCTCCTCGGCGATCTTGCCGGCCAGCAGGGAGACCGCGTAGTTGCCGCCGCACTTGGTGAAGCCAGTGCCGCCGGGGCAGGCGCGGACATAGGTGTCTTCGACATAGATGTCGATGGGGGCCAAGCCCGCTGCATAATAAGCTCCGGAGGGAGCGCAGATGATGATGAACTGATAGCTGGAGGAGGCGTGGACGCCCAGCTGAGCCATGGTGGCGATGGTGAAGGGGCGGATGTACAGGGACGAACCCTCGGAATGGGGAACCCAGTCCTTCTCAACTTCCACCAGAGTCTTCACGGCCTGCACAAAATCCTCCACGGGAATCTCGGGGATGCACAGACGATCCTGGGTATTGTTCATACGGCGGGCGTTGCAGTCTGGGCGGAACAGCTGAATCTTGTCTTCGGCGGTGCGATAGGCCTTCATGCCCTCAAAGCACTCCTGCGCATAATGGAACACCACGGCGGACGGGTCAAGGGAGATGGGAGCATAAGGGACGATGCGGGGATCGTGCCAGCCTTGACCCACGGTATAGTCCATGATAAACATATGGTCGGTAAAGGTCTTTCCGAAACCCAGCTTGGACTCGTCGGTTGGCTTTGCCTTGGGGGAAGTGGTCTTCGTGATTTTGATGTTCAGCATTTAAAACTCTCCCTTATTTTATTTTGAAAGATAAAAGCAAAAGGCCTCCGCGCCCCTGTAAACAGGGAGGCGAAAGCCAGACTTCCGTGGTACCACTCTCTTTGCCGCAGATGCGGCCACTTTTGTACGCTTTCGCGCACTGCCCCGCTATCGGGAGGCACCCGTCGCCGCTTACTGAGAAAAATCTCGTTGGGCGGACCGCTCCCGGGCCAGACCAATCAGACCGCGTCCGCTGCCTCGCACCATGCGGCAGCTCTCTGAAGCGGCGATCCTGACGGCAACTCCCGTTCATCACGTTAGAATATTAAATTATTTATACGCTCCTCGGGGGGGAAAGTCAATCGTTAAAATGCACAGAAAGAAAACCGAGGCAAGAACAGGAGGCTTGCCTGGCCGCCGAGGGGACCCGGCGACCAGGCGGTTTATGGTTCGGGAAATTAAAATTATTGGATACAGGCCATACCGCGACGGAAGGCCTCGATGTTCAGGGGAACCAGCTTTGCCTTGGAGCCGGTGAACATCTCGTGGATCATGGTCTCAATGGTCTCGGACTTCAAAACCTTGGTTGCGGCGACATAAGCGCCCAGCATGACCATGTTGCCGACCTTGGGGTTGCCTACCTCATCGGCAATTTCCGCGCAGGGGATGTAATACGCCGTCAGGTCCGGACGGGACACCTTGTCGGAGACCACGGAGCTGTTTACGAAGATAGTTCCGCCAGTGACTACGCCTGCCTCAAACTTTTCAAGGGAGGGCTCGTTCATGGCGATCAGTTCGGTGGGATGGTTGAAAACGGGAGAACCCACGGGTTTGTCGGACAGGACCACGGAGCAGTTTGCTGTGCCGCCGCGCATCTCGGGACCGTAAGACGGAGCCCAGGTGACGTTCAAGCCCTCGGCCATGCCCGCTTCCGCCAGGTTTTTGCCGATCGCAAGGCCGCCCTGACCGCCAAAGCCGGAAATAACGATTTCTTTTTTCATCTTACTTCACCTCCGCGCTGGTATCCTTGACGACGCCGAGCGGATAATAGGGTATCATATTCTCCTTCAGCCACTCGATGGACTTCAGCGGCGTCATGCCCCAGTTGGTGGGGCAGGTGGACAGGACCTCCACAAAGGTAAAGCCCTTGCCCTCCATCTGAAGCTGGAACGCTTTCTTGATGGCCTTTTTGGCCTTGTTCAGGTTGGCGACGTCCGTCACGCAGACGCGCTCGGCATATACGCAGCCGTCCAGCGTACTCAGCAGCTCGGAGACGCGCATCGGCATACCGGCCTGCTCCTGGGTGCGGCCCAGGGGGCAGGTAGTGGCCTTCTGTCCGATCAGGGTAGTGGGGGCCATCTGACCGCCGGTCATGCCGTAAATGGCGTTGTTGATAAAAATGGTGGTGAATTTTTCACCGCGCATGGCTGCGTGGACGATCTCGGCCGCGCCGATGGAGGCCAGATCACCGTCGCCCTGATAGGTGAACACCGGCTGGGTGGGGTGGGTGCGTTTGATGCCGGTGGCGACGGCCGGAGCGCGGCCATGGGCAGCCTCCTGCATGTCGCAGCTGAAGTAGTTATAGGCGAACACGGAGCAGCCCACGGGGCATACACCGATGGCGTCGTCCAACAGACCCAGCTCTTCCAGAGATTCAGCCACCAGCTTGTGGACGATACCGTGGTTGCAGCCGGGGCAGTAGTGAAGTTCGTTGTCCGTCAGCCCTTTGGATTTCTGATATACGACTGCCATGTTACTCTGCCTCCTTCAGGGCCTTTTTGCCCGCTTCTACCATTTCCTCCACGGTGGGAATCACGCCGCCGGCGTGACCCAGATAGCTGATGGGCTTCTGCCCCTCCACGCTCAAACGCACATCGTCGATCATCTGACCGTCGATGCTCATTTCCACGTCCAGAATCGCTTTGATGTGGCTCTGGCCCGCCAGGTCGTGCAGCGGCTTCTCCGGGAAGGGCCACAGGGAGATGGGGCGGAAGAGCCCGGCCTTGATGCCCGCGGCGCGGAGCTGCTCCAAAGCCGTAAGGACGATCCGGGCGGGGGTGCCGTAAGCTGTGATGAGCAGCTCGGCGTCGTCGGTTTCCTTCGTGTCCCACCGGACCTCATTTTCTTTTATCAGCTGATATTTCTTTGCGAGATGGGAGTTGAAATCATCGCACTCGTTGGGGTCAATGTACAAAGAGTTGATAATGTTGTGGTGGTCGCGGCCCTTACGGCCGGTGGCGGCCCAATCCTTGACGGGCAGCTGGCGCTTGGAAACGTCGTGCCACTCAATGGGCTCCATCATCTGACCGATCAGACCGTCCGCCAGCACCAACACGGGATTGCGGTACTGGTCGGCGATGTCAAATGCCTCCTGGACAAAGTCCACGGCCTCCTGAATGTTGGCGGGAGCTAAGACGACGGTGCGGTAATCACCGTTGCCGCCGCCCCGGGTGGCCTGGAAATAGTCGCCCTGAGCAGGCTGAATGGTGCCGAGGCCCGGGCCTCCGCGCATGCAGTTGACGATGACGGCGGGCAGTTCGGCGCCCGCAAGATAGGTGATGCCCTCCTGCTTCAGGGATACGCCGGGGGAAGAGGAGGAGGTCATGGCCCGCATACCGGAACCCGCAGCGCCGTACACCATGTTGATGGCGGCCACCTCGGACTCGGCCTGAACAAAAACTTTGCCGTGCTGGGGCATATGTAATGAAAGATACTCCGGAACCTCGCTCTGCGGGGTGATGGGATAACCGAAGAAGCAGTCGCAGCCGGCGCGAATCGCCGCCTCTGCAATGGCTTCATTGCCTTTCCACAATTCCTTTTCCACGAAAACGCAACCTCCTTTATCAGAATTTTTCAACTGTAATAATGGAATCGGGGCAGATTTTTGCGCAGCTGGCGCAGGCGATGCACAATGCGATGTCCGTCACACCGGCGGGATGGTAGCCCTTGCGGTTGATGGACTCCATGTCGATGGCGACGATGTGCTTCGGACAGACGGAAACGCACAGCTCGCAGCCCTTGCACCGATCCCGGTCAAATGTTACCTTTGCTGTCATGATACTCATTTGCCTCCCTTCATTGATCAGAAACTTCCCTTACAGTTCCCATGGTTTTTTCATATAAATGTCAATGGGAAACAGCTTTAGGCCCGCGAGACTCTCCTCACCGGTAAAACGCCGCTCCGCCAAATGGCACACAACAGGAATGCCGGCCTCCTTTGAGACCGCCTCGGCCAGCTCTGCGCCCTTCTGAATTTCATGGGGCGTGGTTTCGCCGCACAGGTGGGTATTGTTTACGATGCCGCCGCAGGAGAGACCGGTCACGGTCTCGATGCTTCTGAGATAGAGCAGGGCGGACTCCACTGTCCGAACCTCGGGGCGATTTGCGTTGAGAACGAACAGGAGGTTGTAGTCCTCCTGGATAATCTTGGGCTGAAACCGGGCCAGCACACGGGCTCCCACCGGATCTCCGCCCACGTCCATAACTCCCCGGATATCGCGGTTTTCCAAAATGGTTAAAAGCTCCGCCGGCAGAGCGGGCACATCCGCATCACTGCACGCTTGGGAGGACGAAATTACCCGGATGCCGGCATCCTCCATCAGCTTTCGCCGCTCCCGCGAGCGAAAGTAAGGATTCACAATATCCACGTCTGCCAGCATGGTGGCATGGCCCGTGTGAGCCAGCGCCAATGCATAGTTTACAGCAAACTCGGTCTTTCCGGTGCCATAGTGTCCGCAGACAAGAACGACGCGGTTGGAACAGACCTGATCAGCAGTTAAAATCAAAGCGGTCCCTCGCTTTCAAAATCTTAAAAAAGAGTTGTATTATTATATTATGCGTTGTATGATGTCAGTATAACCTATTCGACATCATATGTCAAGAGATGTTCTTGTGCTTTTTGCCAGATTCGTTTTTGATAGATTGAGATGTATAATAACAATGGAAACAATATTAAAAGTTGAAACACGCCGGATGGGCGCGGGGGAGGAACAAAATGGAGGAACCCAAAAAAGCCAAGCTGTCGCAACAGGCAGCAGAGCAGCTGCTGGATATGATCATGGAGGAGCATCGCTATGAGAGCGGCAGTAAGCTGCCCAACGAAAATGAGCTGAGCGAGCTGCTGGGCGTCAGCCGCACCACGCTGCGGGAGGCAATTTCGTTTCTGGTGGCGCAGGGCGTTTTGGAAATCAAACGGGGCAAGGGCACGTTTGTTGCCCAGGAGCTGCCCCATTTTCCAGTGGATATGACGACGCTGACTGATCTGAAGTCACGCGCCAGAGCGCAGGATCTGTTTGAAATGCGGCTCATTTTTGAGCCGGCAACGGTGGCTCTTGCCTGTGAACGGGCCAGCGACGAGGAGTTGGAGCAGATCCGCCGGAAGGCGGAGCGGATGGAACAGGCTGCCGCTACCGGAGGCGACTGGCCCGCCGCAGATCAGGACTTTCACCTCAGCATCATTCGGGCATCCCACAACGAATACATGCGCCGCCTGTACCCGATCATCAACGACGCTGTCAGCGAGATCCTGCAAATTTCGGAGAACCGCCGGCTCATGCAGGAAATTGCCTTGGCGGACAACCGAATGATTCTGGATTTTCTGCTGCGTCGGGACGACGCGGGTGCGCGGTACGCCATGAGCATCCATATGAAGCATCTGATTCATACGCTGAGGGTGTAACACAGACTGAGGCGCGTCCGGAAAATGGACGCGCCTCTTTTTTACAGAAAAGACTGCTGGACATCTCTCGCTGCTGTCTGCTCAAAATGCAAGATTGCGTAATCGTATTAATGCATTATAATTAACAAATTGAACAAAAAATGTAAAAAATATTATTTAAAAAGCGGACAGACAATCGAGTGCTTTTATGTATTCATTGCTGATTCCTACAATTTCATAGTCCTTATTCACAAATTGTACACAAATTTAAGAAAGACCCCTTAACAAATGCGACACGAGCGTATATAATAAAAACTGAAATCCGTGTGTCCAAACCGTTAAGATGAAGTAAAGAATAGCTGTCGGCTGACAAGATGCTGACAAGATAAGGCAGATGATATGGAAAACAACCAATTGCAGGAGAAGCTTGAAAAACTGCTGAAAGCTTACGCGCATTATTTTGATGTGGAGCGGGACGTGAAGGTGGAAGGCGGCTCCTTTCCTGCGGCGGCGAGTTACCATTTCCGCGAGGAGAACTACGTGGCCACCCGCGCCCATACCATCTACGCATCAGAGCAGCACGAATACGTTTACTTTTACCTGACGGAGCGTCTGGATCTTGCCACGCTGCAAAAAGAGATTGAACTCTCCAGGGAGGCAGGCGGCAAAAAGGTGACTCCTCACGGCGAGCACATGTTCTCCTATGTGACACTCATAATTTTGGCGGACCATATTGATGAGGATGCAAAAAGGGCCCTCAAGCGGTATCGGTACCGAAAAAACTTTTGGCTGACACTCCATGGCTGGATGGAGTATCGCGTAGCGGCAATGGAGACTTCAAGCATGACCTTCCTCAGCAATCCAGCCGGCAAGGAAGTACGCAAAAATGTTGAGCAAAATTTCCAATCAAAGGCAAAGTAAGAAGGGAGAGTACTGTATGAACTCATTGGTTATCCTGCTGATCAGCTTCGTTGTTCTCGTTTGCGGCTACTTGTTCTATGGCAAGTGGCTGGCAAAGGAATGGGGTGTTGATCCCTCTCGTGAGACCCCGGCCCACACCATGTCCGATGGCCTTGACTACTGCCCCGCGAAGGCACCCGTCCTGCTGGGCCACCACTTCGCATCCATCGCCGGTGCCGGCCCTATCAACGGCCCTATTCAGGCGGCCGTTTTCGGCTGGCTTCCCGTCCTGCTGTGGATCCTGGTCGGCGGCGTTTTCTTCGGCGCCACTCATGACTTCGCTGCCCTGTTTTCCTCTATCCGTCACGAAGGCAAGTCCATCGGCCACGTGATCGAGGTCAACATCGGCCGCAGAGGCAAGAAGCTGTTTCTGGTGTTCGCTTATTTGACCCTGCTGCTGGTGGTCGCCGCTTTCGGTTCCATCGTGGTCGGCACCTTTGCCAGCGGCCCGGCCGGCTCCGATACCATGAACGTCGCCAATGGCCGCACTGCTTGCATCTCCATGCTGTTTATTGTGTTGGCTGTCCTGTTCGGCTTCTTTGTCTATCGCCGCAACGCGCCTTTGGGCGTATCCACAGTGATCGGTGTTGCCGCTCTGGTCCTGTGCATCGTTCTGGGTTACAACTTCCCCGTTTACATGAGCAAGACCTTCTGGGATTTCTTTGTTCTGGCATACATTTTGGTGGCCTCTGTCACGCCTGTGTGGATTTTGCTGCAGCCCCGTGACTACCTGAACTCTTTCCTGCTGTATGGCATGATTGTTCTGGCGTTCGTCGGCATCATTGTTGCCCATCCTTCCATGGCGCTGCCTGCCACCACCGGCTTTGGCGGTATCAACGGCAACAGCCAGCTGTTCCCCGTCCTGTTCATCACGGTCGCCTGCGGCGCTATCTCCGGCTTCCACTCTCTGGTGGGTTCCGGCACGACTGCAAAGCAGCTGGATAACGAGAAAGATGCCATGGCTATCGGCTACGGCGGTATGCTGATCGAGTGCGGCCTGGCCGTTATCTCTCTGATCTGCATGGGTGTTCTGTTTGCCAACAGCGATGCGCTGGCTTCCGTGGGCAGCTCTCTGACTCTGGCCGGCAGTGGTATGCTGATGACTGCCGACGGCGCTGCCGCCGCCTCCCCCACCGCTGTGTTTGCCACCGGCGTCGCCTACATGCTGACCAAGATCGGCCTGCCCTATGACGTGATGTATTCTGTGCTGATTTTGTCTGTTTCCGCGTTCTGCCTGACCTCTCTGGATACCGCCACTCGTCTGGCCCGCTATATGCTGCAGGAGTTCTTCGTGGATGAGGGCGAGGATGTCAAAAACCTCACCGGTTTCAAGAAGTTCATCTCCAATCCGTTTATTTCCACCGTCATTACGGTTATTCTTGGCGGCATCCTGATGAGCGGCGGCTATACCAAGATTTGGCCGCTGTTCGGCGCTGCCAACCAGCTGCTGGCTGCTCTGGCGCTGCTGGCCTGTGCCGCATGGCTGGGCAATGTGGGTAAGAACAACAAGATGTTCTATATTCCCATGGTCTTTATGCTGCTTGCTACCTTGACCTCTCTGGTTATCACCTTCAAGACCAAGCTGGGTTCTCTGATGGCCGGGTCTCAGAGCGTAGGCGCCGACGTCCTGCAGGTCGTCTTCTCCGCGGTGCTGTTCATTCTGGCTATCGTGCTGGTGATAGAGGGCTTCAGGACTCTGTCCAGCAAGAAGCCCACTGAGACCAGAAAGTAATTCACCCCAATCGTTACCCAATTACCGCTGTCAGCAAGTCCGCCCCGGTTTATGACGGGGCGGACTTCTTTATCCTTTTGCGCTGCGTTAAAAAGCGGACTTCACCCATGGAGGCGAACCCTGAAGCCGCCTCAATATTATTTCCCCTGATACGAACAAATCCACACCTGGGTCAAAAGGCACCGCTAAATAGGCGGAACCCGGCTTCGTGCCGAGTTCCGCCTGGTTCATTTTTTAACTCCGCCAGACAATCCGTCAGCGGGTTTTTCTGTATGCAGAAGAAGTCCTCTGCTGCTTATTTTCCACAGAGGAACCGCAGCGCCTCGGCATAGCCGGGCAGGCCGTGGCCTTTGACGGTTTTGACGCATGCGGCGCGGATATAGGAGATTTTCCGGAATGCCTCCCGGGTGTCCGGGTCGGAGATGTGAACTTCTATCGTGGGAATCCCCACAGCCTTCACCGCGTCCAGCAGGGCGACGCTAGTGTGGGTATAGGCGCCGGGGTTGATGATTATTCCGTCCATTTTGCCATAGGCGCTCTGGATGGCGTCCACCAATGCCCCCTCGTGGTTGGACTGAAAAAATTCCACGGATACGCCGAGGCTGTCCGCCTCCTTTTGAAGCATGGAGCACAGATCACCGTAGGTCTCGTGGCCGTAAATCTCAGGCTCGCGAATGCCCAGCATATTCAGGTTAGGTCCGTTCAGAATCAGAATTCGCATAAAAATCCCTCCATATTGCATCGGCGGTATCCGCCGGTGCGCCGTTGTTGTCGCTCAATGCGTCCCGGAACCGCCGGTACAGCGGCTCACGCTCCGCCGCCATGGCGGCAAGGTCTGCTCCCTGTGACAGGGGACGGCCGTCCGTGGGGAGCTTTTCAAGACTTCGCGAGAGCTGGTAGATGCGGCCGTTTTGATGGAGAAAGTCGTAGTTCCGCGGGTCTTTTACGATTCCCCCGCCGCAGATCAGGATTTTTTTGCTCTCTCTGCCGAATTGCTCCGCCAGTTTGCTCTCCAATGCCCGGAAGGCAGGTTCGCCGTCCTGCGCGAAAATAGCGGGAATGGACTTTCCGGCCACCTTTACAATCTCCTCATCCAGATCCACCGCCTCCCGACCGGTCAAAGCCGCCAGAGCGGTGCCGACCGTGGACTTACCGCAGCCGGGCATGCCAATCAGAACGATGTTTTCCATCTCCCGGCGCAAAAGAGACAGAATCCGCTGATTTTTAGCGGGGTCAATTTTCCGGCCAAAGAAGTATTCCTCTGCGGCGGTGGCCTGAAACACCAGCATGGGCAGGCCGTCGGAACAAGGGAGGTCCCGTGCCTCCGCCTGAAGCAGTAGCGCGGTCCGCCGGGGATTGTACACCACGTCCAGCACACCTTGGCAGACGGGGAACCTGGCCAGGTCAACCACGGATTCGCCGGCGAGGGGATACATGCCCACCGGCGTGGTGTTCACCACGATCTCCGCGTCGGCGTGACGGCCCAGATTTTCGTAGCTGTTCGCTCCGCGGCGGGAAACCACCACGATTTCCCGCGCGCCGCAGGCCCGGGCCGCCGCCTGAGCGGTGAGGGAGGTGCCGCCGCTGCCAAGAATCACCACTTTACGCCCGCGCAGCTCCACGCCTGCCCGGCGGGCCATGTAAAAAAAACCGGAGACATCTGTGTTCCAGGCGCAGAGCTTCCCATCCGCACGGCGGACCAGCGTGTTCACGCTGCCGATGGACTGTGCGTCGGGATCGATCACGTCACACAGGGGCATCACGTCCCGCTTATAGGGAATGGTGACGTTCAGCCCGCCGATGTCGGGCCGGGTCAAAAACGCAGGGAGTTCCTCCGGCTCCAGCTCAATCAGGCGATAGGCCTGATTGCCTGCAGCAGCGTGGATGGGAACGGACCAGCTGTGGCCCAGCTTGCGGCCCAGCAAACCGTAAATCTTCTCCGGCATAGGATCACACTTCCGCGTAGTTGCCCAGGAAGTGGAAGCTCTGGCAGCTGCGCTCCATCTCCTCCAGCATGGGCAAAACACCCGGATCCTGCACAGAGGCTTCCAGTTCAATGAAGAAGATGAACTCAAAGTTCCGGCCGGTGACGGGGCAGCTCTCCAGCTTGGTCATGTTTATGCCCAGTGCCGCAGGCTTGGAGAGAATGTCATACAGCGCGCCGGGCTTGTTGTCGCAGGCGATAACGAGGTTGATGCGGCTGGCGCCGGCGTAGATGGCGGGGTCCTTCGTGATGCAGATGAAGCGGGTATAATTGTTGTCACTGTCCTGCACGTCCTCCTTCAAAACGCGCAGGCCATACAGTTCTGCGCAGGGGTGAGAGGACAGGGCTGCGATGTGGGGGTCCTTCCGCTCGGAGACCATTTTGGACGCGGTGGCCGTGTTGTCGCAGGGAATTACCCGTACGCCGGAAAGACTGTCCAGAAAAAGTCCGCACTGGCCGATGGCCTGGGGGTGGGAGTAGACTTCCGCCAACTCCTCCAGCTTCGCGCCGGGGAGACCCAGCAGCTCGTGGCGGATGCAAAGGCGGGTGCTGCGCACGATGGACAGACGTTGGCGCTGAAGCAGATCGTATACCGCGCGGACCGAGCCGTTGGAGCTGTTTTCAATGGGCAGCACCCCAAACTTGCAAAGGCCCGACTGCACGGCGGAGACCACCGCCTCAAAGCTTTTCACATAGACAATGTTCCCCCGGGGCAGCAGCCTGTCGCAGGCGACCTGGGAGTTGGCACCCTCCATACCCTGACAGGCGACAAGGCCCGTCTGGGGGAAGACCTCATTCCCAGCGGCGAGAGAGGCGCGCACCTGTGCTGCCACTTGCGTAGGCGCGTTGATCAGCTCCGCCTGCCGCGCCCGGGAGAGTTGGAACAGTGTGGCAAACAGGTGATAGGCGTAGCGCTCCTTGTCTCCGGCCTCCGCTGTTACCTTTGCCAGAATCTCCCGCTCCCGCCCACGGTTGGAGATGGGCAGTCCCTGTGCGCTCTTGGCGGCGGCAACATCCTCCGAAAGAGCCATACGCTGAAGAAAAAGCTTCAACAGCTCCTCGTCCACTAAGTCGATTTTTTTGCGAATCTCAGAAAGTTCCATTTTGTGGGCCTCCTTTTAATCTTGCTCCAAAAGAATATCCAGCAGCACCGTGGCCACCGCCGCCTCTACCACCGGAACAGCCCGGTGGGCGATGCAGGGGTCGTGCCGGCCCGAGACGACCAACTCCGTCTCCACCATGCGGCTCAGGCGCACGGTCTGCTGGGGCCTTGCGATAGAGGGCGTGGGCTTGAACGCCGCCCGCAGAGTCAGCGGCATGCCGTTGGTGATGCCGCCCAAAATGCCGCCGCAGCGGTTCCGGGTGGTCTCAATGCGCCCGTTGCGGATGCAGAAGGGATCGTTGTTGACGCTGCCCCGGAGCTTCGCGGACTCGAATCCCGCCCCAAACTCCAGCCCCTTCATGGCGGGGATGCCAAACAGGACCGCCGCCAGACGGCTTTCCATTCCGTCGAATATGGGATCTCCCAGTCCGGCGGGCAGGCCGATGGCCGCACACTCCACCACGCCGCCCACGGAGTCGCCTGCCTGAGCAGCGGATAGGATGGCCCCCCTCATCCGTTGTCCGCAGGCGTCGTCCAGAACCGGAAAAGACTTCGCGGCTACGTCCTCAAAGAGAGCTGACATGGGCCAGGAGGGAAAGGGAACGTCCGACTCTTTCTCCACGGATAAAAGATGCGCGCCCACGTAAACGCCCCTCCGTGCCAGGATCTGCTTGGCGATCCCGCCGATCACGCACAGCGGCGCGGTGAGACGGCCCGAAAAATGTCCGCCGCCTCGCATGTCCGCCTTGCCGCCCCACTTGACCCAGGCGGTATAGTCCGCGTGGCCGGGACGGGGGGTATCCGCAAGAGATGTATAGTCCGCGGAGTGCTGATCCCGGTTTTCAATGACCGCGCACAGAGGAGCGCCGCAGGTCACATTGTCCTGCAAGCCCGAGAGGAAAGCGGGCATATCGGCCTCCTGCCGCGGAGTGGAGAACGAGTCCTTTCCCGGACGGCGGCGGGCCATGAAACGGGCCAGTTCATCCATGTTGACGGACTCCCCGGCGGGCAAGCCGTCCGCCACAACGCCGATGGCGGCGCCATGGGACTGACCGAAAATGCTGATGCGCAAATGATTTCCAAATTCAGACGCCACTTACGTCACCTCCTAAAGCCAAATAGTTCTTGAAAAACAAGGGGTAGGATTTATTGACCGCCTCCGCGCCCAGAATTGTAACAAGCCCGGAGCATCCGGCGGCGGCGATGGCCGCCGCCATCACGATGCGGTGGTCGTTGGCCCCGTCCACCGTGCCTCCGGTGAGTCGGGGGACGCCGTGGACGGTCAGACTGTCCGTCCCCTCCACCGCCCGGCCGCCCAGAGCGTTCACCATGGCGGCGGTGGTTTTCAGCCGGTCGCTCTCCTTCAGCCGGAGACGGGCGGCGTTGGTCAGATATGTGGTTCCCTGCCGCACCGCCGCCATCACTGCCAGCGGCGGGACCAGATCGGGGCAGCCGGAGACGTTGATCTCCGCGTCGCCGGACCGGGATAGGATCTGAGCGTATTTTATAACGGCCCTGTCGCCCTGAGAGGAGAGCGGGTTCAGACCGCCGATCCGGAGGTCGCCGCCCAGGAAGTTGGCGGCGTACCAGAACGCGGCTTGGGACCAGTCGGTCTCCACCGCAGCGTCAAAGGGTTTGAAATATGCGGAAGAAACCCGACAGCGCCGCCGCTCCGGCTGGAACGATACCGAAACCCCGGCAGTGCGCAGCGCCTTGACCGTCATGGACAGATAGTCCGAGGACTCCAAAGCCGTGGTGCTGACAACGGTGCTGTCCCTACCCAGCAGAGGCAGCGCGAACAGGAGCCCGGTAAAAAACTGGCTGGATACGTTGCCGGGAAGCCGGTATTCTCCGCAGGGAAGAGAGCCCCGCACGGTCAGCGTGTTGCCCTGAAGCTCATAAAAAATGCCCATTTCGTCAAACAGGTCGAAGTACGGCTTTTGGGGCCGCTCCATCAGGCGGCCTCGTCCGGTGAATACACCGCCGCCCGCCGCCGCCAGAGCGATGGGGATCAGGAAACGGAGGGTGGAGCCGGACTCGCCGCAGTCAAAATGGGGCAATTCGCCTCCCCGGTCCGCCAATTTCCCACCGATGCCCTGGACACGGACGACGTCCGATTTGGGCTGTTCCCAGTGGCAGCCCAGAGCCGTGACGCACCGCAGCGTGGCCTCAATATCCTGAGACAGCGCCACATTGCGGACGGTGCTGACGCCATCTGCCAGCGCGGCGGCGATCAGCAGCCGGTGGGCCATGGATTTGCTGGGGGGCGGAGTGACCGTGCCGCTGAGGGGTCTGGGATTGATGCGCATATCCATCAGCGGTCCTCCCACCCGGCGGCAAAGATGGACGCCAGCTCCCCCACGGGGACGGTTTTCATCTCGCACTTGCCAATTTTCCGGGGAATCACAAGAGCGATCTCGTCGCCCCGGCGCTTTTTGTCCGCCAGCGCCGCACTGGCAAGCGTCTGGGGGGAATACTCCGTTCCGGTGGGTAAGCTATTTCGCCGGAGCACCGCGCAAATTCGCTTGGCGCAGGGCTCCTCCGTCCAGCCAAGAGCCTCGGCCGCCCGGACAATGATCGAAAGACCCGCCGCAACGGCATGACCGTGATGGATGGTGTAGCCGCTGCATTTTTCAATGGCATGTCCGGCGGTATGTCCCAGATTCAGCGTCCGGCGCAGACCGTTGTCCAGCTCGTCCCGCTCCACCACGGAACCCTTGAACGCGATGCACCGGGCAACGATCTCGCCGAGGTCTGCGGTCAGATCGTCCGTATCAAACAGAGTAAACAGCCCTTCGTCGGAGAGAACGCCGGTCTTGATGGCTTCGGCGGCGCCGTTTGCCCGTTCCAGCGGAGGAAGGGTTTTCAGACAGTCCGTGTCGCACACCACGGCGGAGGGCTGAAGAAACAGTCCCGCCAGATTTTTTCCGTACCGCAGATCCACGGCAGTCTTTCCGCCCACGGAGGAGTCCACCGCAGAGAGCAGAGTGGTGGGGAGTTGGACGTATCGGACGCCCCGCAGATAACAGCCGGCGGCAAAGCCCGCCATGTCGCCGCATACGCCGCCGCCCAGCGCCACCACGCAGTCGCTGCGGGTGAGCTGCTCCTGTGCCAGAAACTCCAGTACCTGAGAAAGGGTGGAGAGATTTTTGCTTTTCTCCCCGGCGGGGAAGATGTAAACACAGACAGCAAAGCCGGCCGCGCGAAGACTGTCTTCCACCTGAAGCAGGTACAGGCCTGCCACATTGCTGTCTGTTATCACAGCGGCGCGGCAGGGGGCCAGCGCCGATGCGATCAGCCCCCCGCAGCGGTCCAACAGGCCGGGGGCAATGGACACGGCGTATTCCGGCTGCGTTTTGATCGGTATGGTTTGAATGGTGTTTGCCATAGCATCCTCCCGTAGTTCAGATTGTATTGGCGGACCATAGCGAGATATGGAACTTGCCACGCATGTCCCGTCCCGCTCACTCAACTGCCGCCGACAGAGGCCTTCAGATCCCGGCCCTCTTTCAAGAGACTGCGCAGCTTCGCCGCGTCGCGGTTTTGCAAAGCGCCAAGGTATTCGTTCAGGTGCCCGATTAGAATATCCAGTTCCTCCGTGAGATAATCCGCGTTGTCCAGAAACAGCTCCGTCCACATGGACTCGTCCATCCGGGCCACCCGCGTCATATCTCGAAAGCTTCCGGCGGAGAAACCCCGGCGCTTCTGCGCCTCAGGGGACTTTACATAGGCACTGGAGGAAATGTGCGCCAGTTGGGAGGTATAGGCGATAATGCGGTCGTGTTCGTCAGGATCGGAGAAGGTAAGGCTGGCGAAGCCGATGTCCAGAAAAAAGGCTTTCAGCGTTTCCAGCAGCTGTATATCCGTGCGCCTGTCCGGCGTCAGGATCATGGAAGCGCCGTCATACAGACGGTCTGAGGAATTCACAAAGCCGCCACGCTCCAGTCCTGCCATAGGGTGGCCGCCGATATAGGCGAAGCCGTGTTTCTCCGCGATGGGAGCGATTCTGCCGACCACGGACCGTTTCACGCCGCACAGGTCTACCACGATGGCGGACTTTGCGATCTTTTCCGCGTTGGTCTCCACCCATTCCACCGCCGCGCCGGGACGGACGGCGGCCAGGATCAGATCGCACTGAGAGAGCTTTTCATCTGTCAGCGTCCCATCGACGGCACCACACAGACGGGCCAGAGTCATAGTCTCGGGGTCCGTGTCCAGCCCCCATACCATGTGAGCCGTGCGGGCCTTCACACTCTTTGCCATAGATCCGCCGATCAGGCCGAGGCCGATGATTCCAATGTTCATCTGCTCACTCCTCCAGTCCAGACAGAAAGCCGTGCATCTTGTGCAGCTTCCTGGACAGCACATCAAAGGCCTCCGGCTTCAGGGACTGAGCCCCGTCGCAAAGAGCATGGGCCGGGTCGTTGTGGACCTCGATCAAAAGACCGTCTGCTCCGGTGGCCACGGCGCCAACGGCCAGCGGGTCCACAAGCCAGCTCTTGCCGGTGGCGTGGCTGGGGTCGATAATGATGGGCAGGTGGGAGAGCTTGCGCAGGACGGGAATGCAGGCCAGATCCAGGGTGTTGCGGGTATAGGTCTCGAAGGTCCGGATACCCCGCTCGCAGAGAATTACGTCCTGATTTCCGCTGGCCATGACGTATTCGGCGCTCATAAGCCATTCCTCATAGGTGGCGGACATGCCACGCTTAATCATGACGGGCTTGTTCAGCTTGCCGACCTCCTTGAGAAGATTGAAATTCTGCATATTCCGTGCGCCAATCTGAATGACGTCCACGTCGCTGAACAGGGGAATTTGGGAGATGTCCATCAGCTCGGAGACAATGGGAAGACCCGTCTCCTCCCGGGCAACCTTCAAAAATTCAAGGCCCTGAGCGCCCAGCCCCTGAAAGGAGTAGGGGGAGGTGCGGGGCTTGAACGCACCGCCCCGAAGCATGGTGGCGCCGCTGGCCTTCACGGCTTTGGCGATGCCGACCACCTGCTCCTCGCTCTCCACGGAGCAGGGACCTGCCATGATCGTCAGCGTGCCGCCGCCGATCTGGGTGTCCCGGACCTTGACCACGGTGTCTTCCGGATGAAACTTGCGGTTTGCATTTTTATAAGGTTCCTGCACCCGCTTGACGTCGTCCACAATGTCAAGCGCGGCGATCAGGTCAATGTCCAGCTGAGAGGTGTCTCCTACCAGCCCTAGAATGGTGTGAGACTGGCCGATGCTGGTATGGATGATGATGCCCTTTTCCTGAAGCCAGCTGATAAGGCTTTCCAGCTGTTCACGGTTGGGATTGCTCTTGAGAATGACGATCATGACGGCTTCCTCCTAAAATTGGTATAAAAAAGACCCGCAGCCGGTTGGCTGCGGGTCGTCATGTACGGATATTCCTGACAATGTCAGTCGCACATACACTCGTTTTCAGCCCAACCGAAATAAGCCTTACCAAAATAATAGGTAAAGCTAAAGTAACGGTATTCAGCTGCAAAAGTGAAAGTGGACATCAAATGTCTCCTTATCATACTTTAAATTACTGAAATCATATCATAGCATGCGCAAAAAGAACAGAGGGAAAACAGCCAAACAATCAAAAAAATATTACACGAAATTTGACGGATTCATCAAGCTTCAGCCAAAGCCGGTGCCACAAGAACGCCGTTCATCAGCAGCGAGGTGGCTTCAATGATATACCGCACATCCCGGCGCATGTCCGCCTGAGCGTCCATATACTGCCGGTGCAGGTCCTGCAGGCTGTCGATCAGATCCTCGCCGGCGGGGAGGGCGGGGCTCAGGCCCCAGATCTCCAGATAGGAGCTGAGGTATTCCCGTAGCGCGTTCTCATACCGCCGGTGATCCATCAGAGAATCGGGGTAGTTTTCATTGTGCGGATAGGTAAATGCATCTGCCAGATAGTGGGTGAGCTTTCCCAGAGTGTAATACTGCCAGCAGGTCCATCCCTTTTCCCGGTGCTGGAGACGACCGATGCGGCAGGCAATATACTGGTCGGAATTTGTATAATTATGTCCGCGAAATTTATAGCTGCGGATGGAACCCTTTAGATAGGAGAGGGGGTTGCAGTCCGGCTGAAAGGAACCGAACAGGAAAGCAAACTCAAAACGTCTGCATTGAAAACCGTTCTGAGCCTCGAGCAGCCTGGAAGCCAGGAGCTTATGACTGCGCTTTTGCAAAGTGCACCTCCAACTTGGGATAGCACGGAAATGCCGCGCTTCCTAAAATTGCTTTTACTATAGCATGGTCGCCGCTTGTATTGCAAGCGCTAAAGTGTAAAAAAAGTATGAAATTCGGTGAGCCGCAATTTTTTGACTGCGTCAAACAGTACAGAGCATCTCTGCTGGGGCGGAAGGGCTCTGTGCCTTCCGCTGAAAATGAGAGAGTGGACCGGGTTTTGATTGACATTCCCATGAAATCGACCGTAAAATGGAAGCACTGCAATCACTAAAAAGAGAAAGGTCGGTTCCTATGAAAATATTGAAACAGGTGGGCATCCTGTTCGGCCTGTGCTGGGTCAGCATGTATATCGAAAAGCTACTGCCCTTCACCTTCCCCTCCAGCGTCATTGCGTTGATTATACTGTTGATTTTACTGCTGATTCGGGTGGTAAAGGTGGATCATGTGCGGGAGAAGTCCGATTTTCTGCTGGGAAACCTGCCCTTTTTCTTTATCCCTGCCACGACGGGAATTATTCAGTATAAGGAAATTTTTCTCAGAAACGGTACGGCATTTTTGGTGATCTGCGTGGTCAGCATGGTGATAACCTTCGCCGTTACCGCCTGGGCTGTCCAGCTGACCATGAGGCTGATCGACAGGAGGAACCGGAAATGACAGAGCTGACTGCTTCTCCGCTCTTCGGCGTAACGCTGACCATCGTGGCCTACTGGATCGGAATGGCCATCCAGAAAAAAGTGAACAAAGTGATTTGCAACGGGATGCTGATCGCTGTGGCGCTGGTGATTTTGACGTTGGTGACTTTCCGCATTCCCTATGAAAATTATTATGCGGGCGGGAGCCTGATCAATCTGTTCCTGGGTCCCGCCACAGCTTGTCTCGCTGTGTCCATCTATTCAAAGATCGACCTGCTGAAAAAGTATTGGCTGCCGGTGGTTGTGGGGTGTACGACGGGAGTGGTTACTTCCATCGGTTGCGTATATGGCCTGTGCCGCCTGTTCGGTCTGGATCGGGAGATGACCATGTCCCTGCTGCCGAAATCCGTCACGACCCCCATTGCTGCAGCGGTGGCGGGAGGACACGGCGGTATCGTCTCTGTTGCGGTGGCCGCGGTGTGCTTTACCGGAATTGTGGGGAACCTTTGTGCGCCGCTGATGATTCGGCTGTTCCGCATTCGGGAACCACTGGCGGCGGGGTTGGGTATCGGCGCGTGCAGCCACGCCATGGGCACCGCCAAGGCCCTGGAGCTGGGGGAGACGGAGGGAGCCATGAGCGGTCTTGCCATCGGCCTGTGCGGTCTGATCACGTCCCTTTTGTCCCTGCTGTTCGATCTGCTGCCCTGAAGACAAGCTGAAAAGCGGGCCCGCGGCTTTGCCGCAGGCCCGCTTTTCAGCTTGCTTCCTCTCATGCCGCCGTTTTCTTGGCGGTGGAGGGAGTGGAGACCTCTGCCGCCTTTGCGCAGGCGGCTTCCTGGCTGGCCTTGAGACGCAGGATATAGGAATCCATCATACAGGCGGTAAAGCCTCCGGAAGCCAGCAGCAGAACGGTCAGAACCCCGGTTGCCACGCCGGAGAAGAGACCGGAGAACAGCAGCACGGCGCTGACCAATGCAGCGCCAAAGCTAGCGACGCCCGCATCGCGCATGGTGGAATACTTCATGGACTGTGTAAATTGGAACATAAATAAAACTCCTTTCAAATTCGGGCGGACGGTCTGTCCGCTCCGGTATATAGGATCGGCTGCATGGCCGGATTTAACGGGAAATGAGTTGCCGGACTACCCGGTGAAACGCCGAGATGGCACTTCTTATTTGAGCGGCCCCAAAAAATAAAAACAAAGGAGCGCGTACCAAAAGGCACGCGCTCCTTTGCGTGGTCGCAATGCGGAATCTACCAGTCTGTTAACGGACTTATCGGTGTGCTGTACCGCGTTTTGCCATGTGTTTCGACAGGGCGTCATGCAAATCCGGCGTATTTCGCACCTGTTTGGCGGACATCAAATATAGAATAACAGATCGCTGTACACGGGGAAGGGCCAGTAATCTTTGGCGGTGAGCGTTTCCAACTCGTCGGCAAACTTCCGGGCCGCGGCCATGTCGCTGAGGATGGTCTTATGAGTAAATTCCATAGCCTTTCTGGAATCGGCGGGAACCTTGCCCAAATCCTGCTCCAGCTTCTCCGCAGCGTCCAGCAGCTTGTCGGTCAGATCGCTGATCTTCTTGGCGGTGGAGGATTCATACTTGCAGGCTGCGCCAGCGGCGGCCTTGGCATCTGCCCGCTCGCACAGGTCGGTGGCATAGCCGGAGACGGCGGGGAGAATCTGGTGCTGAATCATATCCAGCATGGTGTTGGCCTCGATGGAGATGGTGGTGGTGTAGTTCTCAATGTGGATCTCGGCACGGGCCTCGATTTCACTCTTGGTATAGATTCCATGCTTGGTAAACAGAGCCACATTCTTCTTGTCCGTGTAAGAGGGCAGGGCGTCCGCTGTGGAGGTCAGGTTGGAAAGGCCGCGCTTTTCGGCCTCCTTAATCCAGGCGTCGTCATAGCCGTTGCCGTTGAAGATAATGCGCCGGTGCTCGGAGAAAGTTTTGCGGATCAGGGTCTGCATCTCGCTGGTAAAGTCCTTGGCCTTTTCCAGCTGGTCGGCAAACTGCTCCAGCTCATCTGCCATCATGGTGTTCAGCGCGATGTTGGGTCCGGAAATCGACTGGGAGGATCCCAGCATGCGGAATTCGAACTTGTTGCCGGTAAAGGCCATGGGAGAGGTGCGGTTCCGATCTGTGTTATCCTGAGGAATGGAGGGGAGTACGTCTACGCCCACCTCCAGCGTCCGTTTTCCGGCGTCGGTGTACGCGGTTCCGTTGATGATCGATTCCACCACGGCGTTCAGCTCGTCACCCAAGAAGACGGACAGAACCGCGGGAGGCGCCTCCTGCGCGCCCAGACGGTGATCGTTGCCTGCAAAGGCCACGGTGGCCCGCAGGAAGTCCTGATATTCATCCACGCCCTTGATAAAGGCAGCCAGGAACAGCAGGAACTGGGCATTCTGGCTGGGAGTGGAGCCGGGCTTCAAAAGGTTTTTACCGGTGTCCGTACCCAGAGACCAGTTGTCATGCTTGCCGGAGCCGTTGACACCGGCGAAGGGCTTTTCGTGGAGCAGACAGACCAGATCATGACGGTCGGCCACCTTCTTCATCAGCTCCATGGCCAACTGATTGTGGTCGCAGGCGGTGTTGGCGTCTGAGTAAATAGGGGCCATCTCGTGCTGGCAGGGGGCAACCTCGTTGTGCTTGGTCTTGGAGAGGACGCCCACCTTCCACAGCTCTTCATCCAGATCTGCCATGAAAGAGGCCACGCGGGGACGGATGGCGCCGAAATAGTGGTCTTCCAGCTCCTGACCCTTGGGGGGCTTTGCACCGAACAGCGTCCGCCCGCAAAAGCGCAGGTCCTCGCGCTGGACATAGCCCTTTTTGTCGATCAGAAAATACTCCTGCTCCGGGCCAACCTGAGCGACGACGCGTTTGGCCTCCGTGTCTCCGAACAGGCGCAGGATGCGGATTGCCTGACGGCTGACCTCATTCATGGAGCGGAGCAGAGGCGTCTTTTTGTCCAGCGCCTCACCGGAATAGGAGCAGAAAATCGTGGGGATACAGAGGCTGCTGTCCTTGATGAAAGCAAAGGCGGTGGGGTCCCAGGCGGTATAGCCGCGGGCCTCAAAGGTGGCGCGCAGACCGCCGGAGGGGAAGGAGGATGCGTCCGGTTCGCCCCGGACCAGCTCCTTGCCGGAAAATTCCATCACGATCTTGCCGCCGCCGATGGGGGAGATAAAGCTGTCGTGCTTTTCGGCGGTTACGCCGGTCATGGGCTGGAACCAATGAGTAAAGTGGGTCGCGCCGTGCTCCACGGCCCACTGCTTCATGGCCTGGGCGATCTCGTTGGCAATGGAAATGTCCAAAGAGGTACCGTCGGTGATGCACTTTTTCCAGGCCTTGTAGGATGCGGGAGACAGGCGCTGCTGCATGGTCTCTTCGGTAAAGACGAGGCTGCCGAACAGCTCGGGCATGGTAGTTGGGGTGGTAGTCATATCATTCATCCTCCTGTTTTGTGTGTGATGACGTTTTTTAATGGAAATCGGGAATCGGACTTCCCGGAACATGCTTACTTGCCGCTTTGCCCGTAATTGGAGAGAACCCGGGCGGAGGGATCGCTCACGTTGCAGCCCTCCCAGGATTTATTGGGCATCCAGAAATCCGCGATCATTTTGGCCTGACCGGGGTAATGCTGCTCGAACAGCTCCCGATACAGCAGGCTCTCCTTGGTAAAAGGCATACAATAATCGTACTTGCGGCGCTTACAATCAAATTCCTCGTCGGTGTATACCGTCTCGGCATAGGCCTTCAGGTCGTCCACCATGGAGTGGCCCACGGCATCGGAAAAAGCTGCTTTCTGCCGCCACAGGATGTCATCCGGCAGCAGATGGTCGTTTTCAAAGGCGTGGCGAAGGAGATACTTGCCCATGTTGTATGTGTTGAGCTTCATGGCGGGGTCAATGCCCATGACGTATTTTACAAAGTCCAGATCGCCGAAGGGAACGCGGGCTTCAATGGAATTGTCGCCGATGCAGCGGTCAGCCCGGAGCACATCGTACATATAAAGTTCATCCACCCGCTTTTTGGACTCTTGCTGAAACGCTGCGGCGGAAGGGGCAAAATCCGTATATTTGTAACCAAGCAGCTCGTCGGAAATCTCGCCGGTCAAAAGGACTCGAACGTCCGTCTGCTCGTGGATTGCCTTGCAGCAGAGGTACATGCCTATGCTGGCGCGGATGGTGGTGATGTCCCAGGTACCCAAAAGCGCCACGACCTCAGGCAGTGCCTTGATGACGTCGTCCCGCGTCATGTAGACCTCAGTGTGGTCCGCGCCGATGAAGTCCGCAACCTCCCGGGCATACTTGAGATCAATGGCGTCCTCTTCCATGCCGATGGCAAAGGTGCGGATTTTTTTGCCAAGGACCACGGAGCTTATGGCACATACCAAAGAGGAGTCCAATCCGCCGGAGAGGAGAAAACCCAGAGGGGCATCCGCGTCCAGCCGCTTATCTACGGCGGCAATCAGCTTGTTGCGGATGTTGCGGCAGGTGGTCTCCAGATTGTCCCGGGTGTAGGATTTCACGCTTGTGAGGTCGGCATACCGGATAAACTTGCCATAGGCATAGTAGTAGCCCGGAGGGAAAGGGCAGACCTCGGCGCACAGCCCGATCAGGTTCTTCGCCTCGCTGGCGAAGACGATGGAGCCGGCGGCGTCATACCCGTAGAACAGGGGACGGATACCAATCGGGTCCCGGGCCGCGATCAGGGAGTCGGTCATAGAATCGTAGATGATCAGAGCGAATTCCGCGTCCAGACGGGAGAACATGGACAGACCATATTCGTGGAACATGGGGAGCAGAATCTCGCAGTCGCTCTCGCTCTTGAACTCATAGTGCTCGCTGAGCTGGCGGCGGATGGGGCGAAATCCATAGATCTCGCCGTTGCAGACCACACAGTCGCCCTCCAGCTCAAAAGGCTGCATTCCGGCCTCGTTCAGCCCCATGATGGCCAGCCGGTGAAAGCAGAGATAACCGGATTTTGTTTCAATGATGCGGCTCATGTCGGGACCGCGGGAGATGGTGCGGTCAAAATAGATTTCCAATTCTTCCGTTGTCAGCGCCTTGCTGGAAAAACCCATAATAGAACACATAAATAAAAGCACCTCCGGATTTTTTTACCTCTCGTTGGAAGAGGGTATAAAAACGCAGCTATATCCTAAATTTTAGGACGAATAGCTGCAATCCGCGGTGCCACCTAACTTACTGTAAAAACAGTCACCTTCAAGGCTCCAACAAGCCCGTGCGATATAACGATCGCAACTCGTCTTTCCTACTAGCGGGGACTCCGCGTTCAAATCGCAGCTCCGGAGTGTTCTTCGCGCGGACTCTTGTACAGGCTTTCCACTGCCACCTGCTCACTTAGACCGATCTTCCGCGGTACTTTTCTCCATCAACGCCTTTGCTGATGTCTTCAATTTTCAGGTACGGACCTCTTTAGGTTCGATGGTGAAAGTTTATCATTCGCGGAGCCTGCTGTCAACGTCAAAATAAACGAATATCAAGGGTGGAGTTCTGCAATTTTTCTAAATTGTGTGTCAGAATCCACAAAAAAATACGCCGAGCGGCGGACGGATGTTTTTGAACGGCAAACTTTGTGCAATTGCAGCGTGGAAAGCTTCCTGACCGGGGGAGGAGCAGCGGAGGGCGGCGCAGTCCGCCCCCCGGTATTTTAAACTTCTCGGAACCGTCTGGGCCTCCCGTGGCCAAGCCGGTTACAAACTGATTTCCACGTTTTCCTCAGATGCCCCGGCAAGCGCGGGCCGGACCTGCGCCAGGAACGCATCCACCTGCGACGTGCAGCGGCCGATATAGAGCTTCGGGTCCAGCACCGCCGCAATTTCCTCCGGGGTCATTTTAAATGCCGGTTCCTTCGTCAGCCGCTCCATCAAATCACAGGATTCGCCCTGCTTCATCTTCGCGGTGGCGGCCATGGAGTTCTCCCGGATGATCTCGTGGAGCTGCTGGCGGTCGCCGCCCCGCTTCACCGCCTCCATCATCAGGTTTTCCGTGGAGATAAAGGGCAGGTACTCCCGCACCGTCCGGTCCACAATCTTCTCGTTGACGTGGAGCCCGTCGGTGACGTTTGCCATCAGGCGCAGAATCGCGTCGGCGCAGAGAAAGCCCTCCGGCAGGGACAGTCTCCGGTTGGCAGAGTCGTCCAGTGTCCGCTCCAGCCACTGTGTGCTGGCGGTCATGGGGGCGTTCATGGCGTCGGCCATCAGGTAGCGGGCAAGGGAGCAGATGCGCTCGGAGCGCATGGGATTGCGTTTGTAGGGCATGGCGGAGGAGCCGATCTGATTCTTCTCAAAGGGTTCCTCCAGCTGCCGGTCGTGCTGCAAAAGGCGCAGGTCGTTCGCAAAGCGGTAGCAGCTCTGGGCAATGGAGGACAGGACGTTCAGCACCCGGCTGTCAAATTTTCTGGGGTAGGTCTGGCCGCATACGGCAAAGCACCGGTCGAATCCAAACGCGTCGGCGAGCATATGGTTCATCTCGTCGATTTTCCCGCCGTCGCCCTCGAAGAGGTCCATGAAGCTGGCCTCAGTGCCCGTGGTGCCCCGACAGCCCAGGAATTTCATGTTGCCCAGGACAAAATCCAGCTCCTCAAGGTCCGCCAGCAGATCCTGCATCCAAAGCGTTGCCCGCTTGCCCACCGTCACCAGCTGCGCGGGCTGATAGTGGGTGTAACCCAGCGTGGGCATAGCTTTGTATTCCTCCGCGAATCGGCCCAGATTCCGCAGGACCGCGCAAAGCTCGCTCCGGAGGTACTTCAGTCCGTCCCGGTAGAGGATGAGGTCGGCGTTGTCGGTAACGTAGCAGCTGGTGGCTCCCAAATGGATGATGCCCGCGGCGGAGGGCGCGGCCTGTCCGAAGGCATATACATGGGCCATCACGTCGTGGCGGACTTCCTTTTCCCGCTTCGCCGCGCAGTCATAGTCGATGTCCGCGATGTGGGCGGCAAGCTCCTCCACCTGCGACTGCGTTACCGGAAGGCCCAATGCGTGTTCCGCCCGGGCCAGCTCCACCCACAGCTTGCGCCACGTCTGATAGCGGATGTCGGGAGAAAACAGGTGCAGCATATAGTCGGAGGCGTACCGCGACGCCAGAGGGGATTCATAGCGATCCTTGCTCATAGTAAGGTCAACCTTTCAGAATAAAGTAGGAGGCGCCCTATGGGCGCCTCCGTTCGTTGTGCGGATTTTCGCCGGAGGCGAAAAGGACTTTCGGAATTCCGTGAGGCATCAGCGGATGATGATGGAATCCCGCTCCGGTCCCACGGAGATATAGCCGATGTGGCAGGCAATGGCCTTTTCCACCATCAGCACGAAATCCTGCGCGGCTTGGGGCAGGTCTTCCCACTTGCGCACGCCGGAGATGTCGCACTTCCAGCCGTCCATGTATTCCGTCACCGGCTTTGCCTCGGACAGGACTGCGGGGAAGGGGAACGCGTCGGTCTTTTTGCCGTCCAGCTCATAGTGGGCGCAGACGGGGATTTTGTCGAGATAACTCAGCACGTCCAGCTTTGTCAGGGCGATGTTGGTGGCGCCCTGAACCTCCACGCCGTATCTTGTGGCCACCAGATCGATGGGACCCACCCTGCGCGGACGGCCTGTCTTCGCGCCGTATTCATTTCCGGCTTCCCGGAGCTTTTCAGCCTCTTCGCCGAACCACTCGCAGGTAAACGGCCCTTCGCCCACACAGGAGGAATAGGCCTTTACAACCCCCACGATCTCGTCGATCTTTGCCCAGGGCGCGCCGGAGCCCACAGGGGCGTAAGCTGCAATGGCGTTGGAGGAGGTGGTATAGGGGTAGATGCCGTAGTCCAGATCCCGGAGGGAGCCCAGCTGGGCCTCAAAGAGAAACTTCTTTCCCTCCTCCTGAGCCTTGCGCAAAAACGCGCCGGTGTCGCAGATAAAGGGCTTGAGCTTTTCGCCGTAGTCCACCACCCACGCCATCAGATCGTCCATGGTATAGGGCTTTGCGCCATAGACCTTTTCAATGGTCAGGTTCTTCCACTCCAAAAGGTCCTCAAGATGTGCTTGAAAATGACTCGGATACAGCAATTCGCCGGCCTGTACGGTCTTTTTTTGAAATTTGTCGGAGTAAAAGGGGGCGATGCCCTGTTTGGTGGAGCCGTATTTCTTGTCCGCAAGGCGCTGCTCCTCCAGTCCGTCCAGCAGACGGTGCCACGGCAGCAGTAAGGAGGCCCGGTCGCTGATCTTCAGGTTTTCAGGAGTAATGGATACGCCCTTGCTCCTGACATCTTCCATTTCCGTCCACAGACTCTCGCAGTCCACGGCCACGCCGTTGCCCAAAATGTTGACCACGCCCTTGCGGAAAATGCCCGAGGGCAGCAGATGCAGCGCAAATTTGCCATACTCATTCACCACGGTATGTCCGGCGTTGCCGCCGCCCTGATAGCGGATGACCACATCGTAGTGGTCGGTGATGAGGTCCACCATCCGGCCCTTGCCCTCGTCGCCCCAGTTAATGCCTACAATTGCGCAGTTAGCCATAGCGCCAGCCTCCCAAAAACAGTTTCATTCGTCTTGGCCGGGGGTTCTTCTGACGAAGACCCACAACCTTTCCAATTATACAGGTGAAACGGGCATAAGTAAAGGATTCATTTTTAATGATTGGTATCAATTTTGCAGATATCGCATTGCAGCGGCGGCCCGCAGCCTGATGGGATAAAACAACCTATTATAATTGTATCCGGCTCCCGCTGGGAAGTCAACCGTCCCACCGCGCTTTCTTGCGGAAAAGCAGAGGCGGCGCTTTTCAAAAGACAGTATTTGTGATAAAATACAATTTAATGTAAATTTTCAGAAATACACAGGAGAAGACGCGCGTTATAAAAACCGCCGGGTTTGACTGCGTGAGTTTTTACCCCGTTGGGATGACGGGACAGGCGGACGCGGAAGACATCTTGGCGCTGCAAATTTGACGTGATCTGCCTGAGATCGATTTAGGAAAGGAAACTCTATGGAGACCATCATTCAACTTTTAGCTGAGGAACTGAACCAGAATCCGCAGTATGTGGAAAACGTGGTAAGGCTGATCGACGAGGGGAATACCATCCCCTTCATTGCCCGCTACCGCAAGGAGCTCCACGGGGCCATGGACGACACAGTCCTTCGGACGCTGGACGAACGGCTTGCCTATCTCCGGGGGCTGGAGGAGCGGCGGGAGACGGTGAGAGCCGCAATATGCGAACAGGGCAAGATGACCGATGAGCTGACCGCCGCCATTGACGGGGCGAAGACGCTGGCGGAGGTGGAGGACCTGTACAGGCCCTATAAGCAAAAGCGCCGGACACGGGCCACCATCGCAAAGGAAAAGGGCTTGGAGCCGCTGGCACTGCTGCTTTACGCCCAGGAGCAGGACTGTCCGGACCCGCTGGCGGCGGCGGTGAAGTACGTGGACGCGGAAAAGGGCGTGGAGACGGCGGAGGACGCTTTGGCGGGTGCGTCGGACATTGTGGCGGAGACCGTCAGCGACGACGCGGAGGTGCGCAAAAATCTGCGGGGCTTTCTGCTGCGGCAGGTGAAGCTGCGCAGCGAAGCGGCTACCGATGAGGACACGGTTTACCGCCTGTACTATGATTTTTCCCAGTCCGTCTCCCGGATGCAGGGCCATCAGATTCTGGCGATCAACCGGGGCGAACGGGAAGGAAAGTTGAAGGTCAGCCTTGAGCTGGACCGGGAAGCGGCGCTGGTGACCCTGCGCCGTCAGGTACTGCGCCCCGGTTCCGCGGCCAACGCCTTTGTGAGGGCTGCGGCGGACGACGCCTGGGACCGGCTGCTGTTTCCCTCGCTGGAGCGGGAGATACGAAATCAGATGACCGATACCGCCAGCGAGGGGGCCATCGGCCAGTTCGCTCTGAACCTGAAACCGCTGCTGATGCAGCCGCCGGTGAAGGGCAAAGTCACCATGGGCTTGGACCCCGGTTACCGCAACGGCTGCAAAGTGGCGGTGGTAGATGGGACCGGCAAGGTGCTGGACACCGCCGTGGTGTATCCCACCTATGGCGAGCGGCAGAAAAACGAGGCCATCAACAAGCTGGCGGGCATGGCGGTGAGCCATGATGTGGAGCATATCGCCATCGGCAACGGTACCGCCAGCCGGGAGACGGAACAAATGGCTGTCGAGCTGATTCAAAAGCTTGGGGCTATGGGCCGGAAGCTCAGCTATATGATCGTCTCCGAGGCCGGAGCCTCGGTGTATTCTGCATCCAAGCTGGCGGCGGAGGAATTTCCGCAGTACGACGTGAATCTGCGCTCCGCCGTGTCCATCGCCCGGCGGCTGCAGGACCCGCTGGCGGAGCTGGTGAAGATCGACCCCAAGGCCATCGGCGTGGGGCAGTATCAGCATGACTGTCCGCAAAAGCGTCTGGACGAGGCTCTGGGCGGCGTGGTGGAGGATTGCGTTAACGCTGTGGGTGTGGACGTGAACACGGCATCGCCGTCCCTTTTGGGTTATGTGGCGGGGCTGAACGGTACCACCGCCAAGAACGTGGTCAAATACCGGGAGGAAAACGGCGCGTTTACCGCCCGCAAGCAGATTTTAAAGGTGCCAAAGCTGGGACCCAAGGCCTTTGAACAGTGCGCGGGCTTTTTGCGGGTGCCGGAGAGCGGAAATGTGCTGGACAACACCGCCGTCCACCCGGAGAGCTATGCCGCGGCGGAAAGACTGCTGGAGTTGACCGGCTATACCATGGCCGACGTGAGGTTCGGAAAGCTTCAGGGCCTTCCGGACCGCCTGAAGACCTTTGGCGAGGAAAAGGCCGCCGCAGAGTGCGGCGTGGGCGTACCCACGCTTTTGGACGTGGCGGCGGAGCTGCAAAAGCCGGGCCGGGACCCCCGGGACGAGCTGCCAAAGCCTGTTCTTCGAACCGACGTCATGGACATGAAGGACCTGCGGCCCGGCATGGTCCTCATCGGCACGGTGCGCAACGTCATTGATTTCGGCGTGTTTGTGGATATTGGCGTCCATCAGGACGGGCTGGTACACGTTTCTCAGGTGTGTGACCGGTTTATCAAGCATCCCTCTGAGGCTGTGTCCGTCGGGGATGTGGTGAAGGTGATTGTCCTGGAAGTAGACGAGAAGAAAAAACGCATTTCCCTCTCTATGAAGCAGGCAAAGTGACGGACAGGAGGCGGTTTTTCCGTGAAGATGCTGACCTTTGACGAAGTGGGCGACGCGCTGGACGACATCGCGGAGCAGTTTCCCAAGGCGCTGTTCCGTGGACTTAACGGTGGAGTAAACCTGTTGGAGGATGCCGTGGAGGATCCCGACTTTCCCGACGGCGAAATGTATATCATGGGCGAATTCTGTGACGACTGTCTGGGAAAGTATATCAATCTCCATTACGGCTCCTTTGCCGCACTGGCGAAAAAGGAAGACTGGACTGAGGAGGATTGGTCCGACGAGCTATGGACGACGCTCTCCCATGAACTGACGCACCACATGGAGGGACTTAGCGGCCTTCACGGACTGGATGACCGGGACGCGGAAGAGCTTGCGGAGTTCCGGGAGGAATACCGCCGCCGGGAGAGAATAGGGAAGCGGCCGGAAGACGGGGCGGACTGCTGAGCATGAAGCTGCAGGGCGAATATGAGTTTTTTACAAAAATGAACAGAAACCACTTAAGCTTTTGTTCACTTGTGCCGATAACTTGTGAAGTCACATATCCAGAATACTTTGGCGACGACATAAATAAAGATTCGCCAGTGGGAGGAAGCAGTACATGAAAAAGCGCATGAAAAAGCAGAAGGAAGTCAAGACTTCGGATGGAAAGGGCACCCCCAAGAGTAAGAGGGAAAAAACGACGACGTTACGCAGGCAGATGGTTTTAGCGGTGACGTCTATTTTTGTTGCCACCATGGTCCTGACTGTGGCGGCGGGGATTATTTCCAGTACATATGCCATTAAGGAAAATGTCCGAAAGGACATGAGTTCCATGAGCCAGGTGGCGGAAACGGCGGTTTCCTGCAAAATTGAAAACATAGAGGCCAATGCCGCGTCCATGGCGCGGATCTATAATGCGGCGCTGGTAAGCGGGGAGGCGTCCGCGTTTATACAGATGAAAAACTCGCTTGGGAATTATGGCTTTTCCGATGCGGCCGTTATCAGCGATCAGCAGGTGAAGAAAACCAGCGAATTCCTCTCGGACAGCGACCTGCTTGGTGACACATGCGTACAGGCGGAGAAAAGCCGTCAGACGGTCCTGACCAGCACACGGCAGATGGAGGATGGTTCGCTGCGGTTTTTGGTGGCGACGCCGACCATCACCGGCTGCGTGGTTCTGACGCTGGATGCGCAGTACTTCAGCAAAATGATTTCAAATATTACGATTGGCGACAGCGGCAATGTTTTTATGATCGACTCTACCGGAGTCATGATTGCCAGTAAGAACGCTCAACTGGTGGATGACCAGCAGAATTTCATCGAAAATGGCAAAACAGATCAGGCCTATGCGGGTGCTGCTGCAGTGTATACCCGTATGATAAACGGAGAGACTGGCGTGGATGAGTATTCTTACAGCACGGGTGATCGCATCTGCGCATTCTGCCCGGTGACGGCGTCCGACGGCTGGTCTGTGGGGGCGGTGGCGCCCACTCAGGAGATGACTTCGTCGGTGCTGTATATCATTGCCGCGCTGCTGGCCTGCTCTTTGGTGTGTATGGTGCTGGGTGTGCTGCTGGTGGGGCGGTATGTTACCAGCGTGACCAATCCCATCCGCAGCGTGACGGAACGGATGCGCCTGCTGGCTCAGGGCGATTTGAGCAGCGAGGTCAAGATTTCTCAGCGCAAGGATGAGATCGGAATTCTCTCCG
Source organism: Oscillibacter sp. (assembly GCF_040505565.1). Classification (GTDB taxonomy): domain Bacteria; phylum Bacillota; class Clostridia; order Oscillospirales; family Oscillospiraceae; genus Oscillibacter. The sequence goes on from NZ_JBEUWZ010000020.1 coordinate 31,226, forward strand.
GAGCGTTCTATGAGACGGTGGAGTCTCTGAAATCCTATATCAAAGACATTGAAAACGTTCTGCGGGAGATTTCCCAGGGGAACCTGCAGGTGGCGCCGCAGGCGGATTTTCGCGGCGAGTTTACAGAGATCCGGAAATCCTTGGATCAGATTTTGGATTCCTTGAATGAGACATTTAAACAGATCCTGGATAGTGCTTCTCAGGTGTCCGGCAGCGCCGGGCAATTCTCCTCCGGGGCCCAGGCGCTGAGTCAGGGCGCGACGGAGCAGGCATCCTCCGTGGAGGAACTGGCGGCCACCATCAGCGAGATCAGCGCTGCGATCTCCTCCAATGCCCGCAGTGCGGCGGAAGTCAACGATCATATGCACACCGTGGGTCAGGGGGCGGAGGAGAGCAACCGCCAGATGAGTGAAATGCTCAAGGCCATGGCAGACATCAAGACGGCGTCCGATCAGATCGACAAGATCATCAAGACGATTGAGGACATCGCATTCCAGACAAATATTCTTGCGCTGAACGCCGCCGTGGAGGCCGCCCGTGCGGGCAGCGCGGGTAAGGGCTTTGCCGTTGTGGCGGATGAGGTGCGCAACCTCGCAGGAAAGAGCGCGGAGGCATCCAAGAACACGGCGGCGCTGATCGAAAATGCACTGAGCGCTGTGCACCACGGTACCGGCATCGCGGACGAGACCGCACAGTCTCTGCTGCATGTGGTGGACGGCGTGAATCGGGTTAACAAGGCTGTAGCTGAAATTTCAGACAGCGCCGCGCAGCAGGCGACGTCCGCCGCTCAGGTAAATCAGGGCATTGCGCAGATCTCGGGCGTGGTGCAGACCAACTCTGCCACGGCGGAGGAAAGCGCCGCCACCAGCGACGATTTGCTGCGCCAGTCGCAGATACTGTTGGAGCTGGTGCGAAAATTCAAGCTTCGCTGATGCTGGGGCCTACTGGATTTAGCTGGGTGCGGCTTGCTTTAAACCGTCATACGCCCGCGCTTTGTTGAGTGAGGGTACCATAATAGAAAGGTGATCAACTTGAATGAGACAATGAAGACCCTGCTGGAGCGTAGAAGCATCCGCAAATACCAACCGAGACAGGTAGAAGACGCAGTGCTGAATGAAATTTTGGAGGCCGGACTCTACGCCCCCAGCACCAAGGGCAGACAGTCCGCTTTGATCGTCCTGGTGCAGGATCGGGAGACCATCGCGGAGCTGTCCCACATCAACGCGGAGATTCAGGGTAATCCCGGCGCAGACGCGTTTTTTGGCGCGCCCACGGTGGCGGTGGTGCTGGCAGACACAGGGCTTGGCGAAGCCAACGCCCGGTGCGACGGCGCGCTGGTCATGGGGAACCTGATGAATGCCGCCGCGGCATTGGGTGTGGGTTCCTGCTGGATCAACCGGGCAAAGGAGACCTTTGAACGGCCCGAGGGTAAGGCGCTGCTCAAAAAGTGGGGCCTGCCGGAGACCTTAATCGGCGTGGGAAACTGCATTCTGGGCTATGCCGATGGCGCGGTGGGCGCGCCCGCACCCCGCAGAGACGGCCGCGTGATCCGGGCTTGAGGAACGAAAATGGCCGATATTCAGAGCGTTACGCACGCACAGAACATCCGTTACGACCGGAAGGCGGAAGCACTTTACATTATTGATCAGACCTTGCTTCCGAATGAGGAGAAGGAGATCCGCCTCCAAACGGCGGAGGAGATGTACGAAGCGATCCGGTCCTTGAAGGTCCGGGGTGCGCCCGCCATCGGCATCTGTGCGGGCTACTGCATGTATGTGCTGGCCAAGTCCATCCGGGGAGAGGACCAGCAGGCGTTTTTAAAGAAACTCAGCGATTATGGGGAGTATCTGAATTCCTCCCGCCCTACGGCGGTAAACCTGAACTGGGCCATCCGGCTGATGCTTCGCACCGCTTTGGAAAACGTGGGCAGCACCCGGGGTCAGATGCTGGATGCGCTGTATGAAAAGGCGGTGGCCATCCACGAGGACGACATCGCCAAGTGCAAAGCGATCTCTGCGTATGGCTTGACCCTTGTTAAGGATGGAGATGGCATCCTGACCCACTGTAATGCCGGACCCCTTGCCACCTCCCGGTATGGAACGGCGCTGGGACCCATTCTGCTGGGGACGGAACGGGGCATGAAGTTCCGAGTCTTCTCTGACGAGACCCGTCCGCTTTTGCAGGGTGCCCGGCTCACCAGCTACGAATTGCAGCGAGCGGGCGTGGATGTGACGCTGATCTGCGACAATATGGCCTCCATTGTCATGAAAAACGGCTGGGTGCAGGCCTGCTTCGTGGGCTGCGACCGGATTGCTGCCAACGGCGACACTGCCAACAAGATCGGCACTTCCGGCGTGGCGATTCTGGCGAAGCATTACGGCATCCCGGTCTACGTGCTGGGCCCCACCTCCACCGTTGATCCGGACTGTCCGGACGGGGAACATATTCCCATTGAGCTGCGGGACCCGGAGGAGATCAAGACCATGTGGTACGAAAAGCCCATGGCCCTGCCGGAGGTGAAGTGCTACAACCCGGCTTTTGACGTGACGGATCACGAGCTGATTTCCGGAATCGTCACGGAAAAAGGTATCTGCCGCCCGCCGTATACAAAATCGCTGGCGGCGCTGTTCGGGGGAAAAGTGTAAGTTTTTTATGTATTTTAATAATTTCGACAACAAAACGGAATATCCAACACCTAAAAATACAAGGAGGAATCAGTTATGGCAACTCCCTCCGCATGCAACGAGGCAAAGCCCGGTGAGATCGCAAAGGCGGTTCTGATGCCCGGCGATCCCCTGCGGGCCAAATATGTGGCGGAACACTATCTGGAAAACTCAGTCTGCTTCAACGCTGTGCGCGGTATGCTGGGTTATACCGGCACTTATAAAGGGAAGCGCCTCTCCGTTATGGGGCATGGCATGGGCGTCCCCTCCATCGGCCTTTATACGTATGAGCTCTATCATATGTATGACGTGGATTCCATCATCCGCATCGGTTCCGCCGGGGGCGTGAGCGAGGGCGTCCACGTCCGGGATGTGGTGATCGCGCTGGGCGCATCTACCAACTCCCATTTTGCCGACCAGTACGGGTTTCCCGGACAGCTGGCCCCCACGGCCAGCTATCCGCTGCTGAAAGACGCGGTGGCGGCGGCGGGGGAGCTGGGTGTCCGGGCGGACGTGGGCCAGGTGTTTACCGCCGACCAGTTTTATAACGACAACGCCGCCGCAGGTGAGATGTATCGCAAATTCGGTATTCTGGCGCTGGAAATGGAGACAGCGGGCCTTTACTGGACCGCGCAGCGGGCCGGAAAGCAGGCGCTGTCCATCCTGACCATCTCCGACCATATTTTTACCGGCGAGTCCCTTTCCCCAGAGGAACGTCAGGACTCCTTCCACGAGATGATGGAGATTGCGCTGGAGACGGCGTGGAAATCCCTGGACTGAGCGGCGGGAGAGAATCAACTTTCAATATGCACGCAGACGTGAATAATTCATGTCTGCGTGCATATTTGCATGTAGCGCTATATGCAAATAAATAACCGCTATATAATGCATATGCACATAAAATATGCAGATATTGCGACATAAAGCAAAAAATTACCCAAAGACAGTTGAAATTTTTGTGCAGGTTCACACTTGAATAAAAATACGAAATAGATGTATAATAAATCCATCAAAAATAATGCATGGAGGAATTCCCATCATGAAAGATAAAAAAGACATCAAGAAGATCGTGCTGGCCTACTCCGGCGGTCTGGACACATCCATCATCATTCCCTGGCTGAAGGAGAACTACAACGATCCGGAGATTATCGCCGTGTCCGCCGACGTGGGACAGGGCAGCGAGCTGGACGGTCTGGAGGAAAAGGCGAAAAAGACCGGCGCGTCCAAGCTGTACATAGAGGATTTGACCGACGAAATGGTTGACGAGGTGATCTTCCCATCCATGAAGATGGGCGCCAGCTATGAGCAGTATCTGCTGGGCACCGCGTTTGCCCGTCCCATCATCGGTAAGCGGCTGGTGGAGATCGCCAAAAAGGAACACGCCGACGCCGTCTGCCACGGCTGCACCGGCAAGGGAAACGATCAGGTGCGTTTTGAACTTGCCATCAAGCGCTTTGCGCCGGATATGACCATCATCGCGCCCTGGCGCGAGTGGGATATCAAAGGCCGCGACGAGGAGATCGACTATGCGGAGGCACACAATGTTCCCCTCAAGATCAGCCGCGAGACCAATTATTCCAAAGATAAAAACCTGTGGCATCTGAGCCACGAGGGACTGGACCTGGAGGACCCCGCCAACGAGCCGAAGTATGAAAACCCTGGCTTTTTGGAGATGGGCGTCAGTCCTGTGGACGCCCCCAATACCCCCACCTATGTGACCATCGGTTTTGAGAAGGGCGTTCCCGTCTCTATAGACGGGGTGAAGATGAAGGGCAGCGACATTGTCCGCAAGTGCAACGAGCTGGGCGGCAAGAACGGCATCGGTTTGCTGGATATTGTGGAAAACCGTCTGGTCGGCATGAAGGACCGCGGCGTCTATGAAACTCCGGGCGGAACCATTCTCTACCACGCCCACGCGGCTCTTGAGATGATCACCGTGGACAAGGACACCGCCCATATGAAATCCAAGCTGGCGGTGGACTTTGCAGACCTTATTTACAACGGCAAGTGGTTCAGCCCCCTGCGGGAGGCCCTCAGCGCCTTTGCTGACAAGACCCAGGAATACGTTACCGGCGAAGTGAAGTTGAAGCTTTACAAGGGCAACATCATCAACGCGGGAATTACCTCTCCCCACAGCCTGTATTCCGAGAATCTGGTGACCTTTGAGGAGAGCGACTATAACCAGAACGACGCCACGGGCTTTATCAACCTCTGGGGCCTGCCGGATACCGTGCAGGCATTGAGAGAGCAGAATAAGCTTTGATCAAGAGGGGACTTGGTCCCCGCTTTGAATCCATCTCAGCCAGTCTGCGGACTGGCGGGCGCGGGCCGGAGTCTTTTCGCCGTGTGTGTGCGCCTATCCTTCCCATTGGTATATTTTTGCCGACTGCGGCGAAAATTACACTCCGCCGGGAACCACCGGGACGGTCCCCCGGCCCGGCGGACCCCTCTTAAATCACGGAAATCGGGCGGGAGCCTCGACTCCCCCCGATTTCTATTAAGGAGAAAACTGTATGAAACTCTGGTCCGGACGGTTTGGAAAAGAAACCGACGCGCTGGTGAACGACTTCAATGCCTCCATCCAATTCGACCAGCGGCTTTACAGAGAGGATATCACCGGCAGCCTGGCTCACGCGAACATGCTGGCCGACTGCGGCGTGATCTCCCGGGAGGACGCTGCAGCCATCACTGAAGGGCTGAAAAGTATTTTGGCAGACGTGGAGGCCGGGAAGGTGGAGTTTACCGCCGACAACGAGGACATCCACATGAATGTCGAGGCGCTGCTCACCGCCCGCATCGGCGACGCGGGAAAGCGGCTCCACACTGCCCGCAGCCGCAACGATCAGGTGGCGCTGGACTTCCGGATGTATGTCCGGCGGGAGATCCCCGCCATCATCACGCAGCTGCTGGAGTTCCAAACCGTCCTGGCGGAGCAGGCCGGAAAGCACCAGACGGCGGTCATGCCCGGCTATACCCATTTGCAGCGGGCGCAGCCCATCAGCTTTGCCCAGCATCTGCTGGCTTACGCGGCGATGTTCTCCCGGGATGTGACCCGGCTGGAGGACTGCAAAAAGCGTCTCAACGAGTGTCCCCTCGGCTCCGGCGCACTGGCGGGAACGACGTACCCAATCGACCGCTGGGAGACCGCGAAGGAGCTGAACTTCGACGCTCCCATGGGAAACTCCCTGGACGGCGTCTCCGACCGGGACTACGCTCTGGAGCTGCTCTCCGCCCTGTCGATTCTAATGATGCATCTCTCCCGCTTTTCCGAGGAGGTCATCCTCTGGTGCAGCTGGGAATTTAAGTTCATCGATCTGGACGATGCCTATGCCACCGGGTCCAGCATCATGCCCCAGAAAAAGAATCCGGATGTGGCGGAGCTGGTCCGGGGCAAGACCGGACGGGTGTACGGCGACCTGATGGGGCTGCTGACCACCATGAAGGGTCTGCCGCTGGCCTATAACAAGGATATGCAGGAGGATAAAGAGCCGGTGTTCGACGCCATCGACACGGTTGAGATGTGCCTCCCCGTGTTTACCGCCATGATCGGCACGATGACGGTCCACCCGGAGAACATGCGCGCCGCAGCGGGCCGCGGCTTCATCAACGCCACGGACTGCGCCGATTATCTGACGAAAAAGGGGATGCCCTTCCGGGATGCGTACACCGTGGTGGGTCATCTGGTGGCCTTGTGCGGAAAACAGGGGAAAACGCTGGAGGAACTGAGCCTTGAAGAGCTGAAGACCGTCTCACCCCTGTTTGAAGACGATGTATATGACGCACTGAGTCTGGAGACCTGCATGGGTCAGCGGTCTAGCTACGGCGGACCCGCCGTGACGGAGACCAGCCGGCAGATCAAGGCCGTGGAGGACTTTGTGAAAGCCCACAGCGCGCAGTGAGGAGGGTGCTTTATGAAACCGAAGGTCTATATCGACGGGCAGTCCGGTACCACCGGGCTTCAGATCTGGGAACGGCTGGAAGCACGGAACGACATTGAGCTGCTCCGCATCGACGAGAAGAAGCGTCACGACAGCGCGGAGCGCAAGAAGCTTTTGAACGCGGCGGATATGGCATTCCTGTGTTTGCCGGATGACGGAGCGCGGGAGGCCGTGGCGCTGGTCGAAAATCCCCGTACCTGCATCATCGATGCCTCGACCGCCCACCGCACCGCGGAGGGCTGGGTTTACGGATACCCGGAGCTATCCAAAGAACAGCGAGCCGCCATCAAAAACAGCAAGCGCATCGCAAACCCCGGCTGCCACGCCACAGGCCTGATCGCATCTGCCGCCCCGCTGGTGCGGATGGGCATTCTTCCGGCGGACTATCCGCTCACCTGCTATTCGCTCACCGGCTATTCCGGCGGCGGCAAGAAGATGATCGCGGAGTATGAGGCAGAGAAGCGGGACGCGCGGTTGGATTCCGAGAGGATCTACGGACTGCCTCAAACCCACAAGCATCTGCCGGAAATGGTGAGCGTGTGCGGCCTGAGCCGCGTGCCGGTATTTTCCCCGGTGGTGGGAGACTTTTACAAGGGTATGGCGACGACCATTATGCTCCATCGGGAGCTGCTTGCGAAAAAGCTGTCCGGTCAGGAGCTGCGGGACGCTCTGGTAGAATATTACGCCGGGCAGCAATTCGTGTCCGTGGCTCCCTATGGCGGCGACGAACCGGTGCTTTTCGCGTCCGCCATGGCGGGAACTGACCGGCTGAAGCTGGAGGTTACCGGGAACGATCAACAGATTACCGTGACGGCGCTGTTTGACAACCTGGGGAAGGGCGCCTCCGGCGCGGCAGTGCAGAATATGAACCTGGTATTGGGTTTCGATGAAGCTGCTGGATTAAATTAAGGAGGGAATGAAATGAAATTTATTGACGGCGGCGTCTGCGCCGCACAGGGCTTTCAGGCATCCGGACTTCACGTGGGTGTCAAGACCCACGCGACGTGGAAAAAGGACGTGGCACTGATTGTTTCCGACGTGGATTGTGCGGCGGCGGCGGTCTTTACAAAAAACGTGGTCAAGGCGGCCCCCATCCACGTTGACAAAGCGCATCTGGCCAATGGAAAGGCCCGGGCGATCATCGCCAACAGCGGCAATGCCAACGCCTGCGCGCCCATGGGCGAGGAAAACGCCGAGGCGGAGTGCGCCGCCGTGGCAAAGGCGCTGGGCATTCCGGCGGGAGACGTACTGGTGTCCTCCACGGGCGTCATTGGTCAGACCTTGCCGGTGCAGGTCATTGAGGACGCGGTGCCGGAGCTGGTGAAGGGTCTTGCCCACAGCGCCGAAGGCTCCGACGCGGCGGCCCACGCCATCATGACCACCGACACAGTGAAAAAAGAAGTTGCGGTGGAAACCACCGTTGGTGGAAAGACTGTCCGCATGGGCGGTATCGCCAAGGGCAGCGGCATGATCCACCCCAATATGGGCACCATGCTCTGCTTCCTCACCACCGATTGCGCCATTTCCTCCGAGATGATCAAGGCGGCGCTGCTGGATACCGTGGGCGTCAGCTTCAACCGCATCAGCGTGGACGGCGATACTTCCACCAACGATACCTGCTGCGTCTTGGCCAACGGCCTTGCGGGAAACGAGACCATTACCCAAAAGGACGCCGCCTACGGCGAATTTTTGGAGGCGCTCCAGACCCTGGCTATTGCTCTGGCTAAGTCGATGGCCAGCGACGGCGAGGGTGCAAAGCATCTGATTACCTGTACGGTTAAGGGCGCGGCGGACGAAAAAATCGCCGAGACGGTCTGCAAATCGGTGATTTCCTCAACTCTGACGAAGGCGGCTATATTCGGCGCGGACGCCAACTGGGGCCGGGTGCTGTGCGCCATGGGCTATTCCGGGGCGGAATTCGATCCGGAGAAGGTGAACGTCTGTTTTGCCAGTGCGGCGGGCAGTATCGAGGTGTGCTGTCAGGGAAGGGGCCTTGCATTTGACGAGGACCTGGCAAAGAAGATTTTGACGGAGCACGACATTGAGATTAACATCCAAATGGGTGAGGGAGACGCCGCCTGCACCTGCTGGGGCTGTGATATCACTTACGATTATATTAAAATCAACGGGGACTACCGCAGCTGACGAGGCGTAAGGTCCGCCGGATTCGTCCCTGTATTGAATAGAAAGAAAGAGGTGATTTCTATGTCCTCCCATGAGCAGCAGGCCGGAGTTTTGGCAGAGGCCCTGCCCTATATTCAAAAATTCACCGGTAAGACGGTGGTGGTGAAGTACGGCGGAAACGCCATGATCTCCCAGGAACTCCGCCGGGCGGTGATGAGCGACATCATTCTTCTGAGCCTTGTCGGCATCCGTGTTGCCGTGGTCCACGGCGGCGGTCCGGAGATCGGAGCCATGCTGAAACGGCTTGGCAAGGAGTCCAGGTTTGTGGATGGACTCCGCTACACCGACGAGGAGACCATGGACGTGGTCCAGCAGATCCTATGCGGCAAGGTGAACAAGGACCTGGTCTCTCTGGCGGAGCGTTTGGGCGGGCAGGCGCTCGGTCTGTGCGGTCTGGACGGCGGTCTGCTTGAGGCGGAGTTGCTGGATGAAAAATACGGTCTTGTGGGCAAGATTACCTCCGTGAACCCAAAGCCGGTGGAGGACTCTTTGAGTGCCGGATATATTCCGATTGTCTCTACGGTGGCCCAGGGAACGGATGCGGACACCGCTTATAATATCAACGCGGACACCGCCGCAGCAAAGCTTGCGGAGGCCCTCCAAGCCGAAAAACTGATTTTGCTCACCGACGTGCGGGGCCTTCTTCGGGACCCCCATGACGAGACTACCCTGATCCACGAGGTTCGCATCTCCGAGGTACAAGAACTGGTGAACGCGGGCGTTATCTCGGGGGGCATGATCCCCAAGATCGAGTGCTGCGTGGAGGCAATCTCCAGCGGCGTGGAACGGGTTCACATTCTGGATGGGCGCATTCCCCATTCGATTCTCATTGAACTGCTGTCTGATGCCGGTATCGGCACCATGCTGAAAAAGGAGGACTGACCTATGACTTCTCAGGAAATCAAGAGCCTTACAAATCAATACGTGATGAACAGCTATGGCCGCTTCGACGTGGCCATCGACCATGGCAAGGGCGCCAAACTGTACAGCCCGGAGGGCAAGGAGTACATTGACTTTACCAGCGGCATCGGCGTGAGCGATCTGGGCTATGGCAATGAGCCTTGGGCCGAGGCTATTTTTGACCAGGCGAAAAAGCTGGGCCACACGTCCAACCTGTTCTATACGGAGCCCAGTGCCCGGCTTGCGGAAAAGCTCTGCAAGCGCACCGGCATGAGCAACGTCTTCTTTGCAAACGGCGGCGGCGAGGCCAACGAGGGCATGATTAAGCTGGCGAGAAAGTACAGCTTTGATAAGTATGGCTTGGGACGTTCCACCATCATCCCCCTGAAAAATTCCTTCCACGGCCGCACCATGGCCGCCCTGACCGCCACCGGCCAGGATAAGTTCCACAACTATTTCTTCCCGTTTGTAGAGGGCTTTAAATTTGCCGAGGCCAACAATCTGGACTCTTTGATGGAGGTTGCCGGCGACGATACCTGCGCCGTCATGGTAGAGCTGGTACAGGGCGAGGGCGGCGTGCTGCCTCTGGACAAGGACTATGTGCACTCGGTCGCGAAACTCTGCGAGGAAAAGGACTGGCTGCTGCTGGTGGACGAAGTCCAGACCGGCATCGGTCGGACCGGGAGCCTCTTCGCTTTCCAGCAGTACGGCGTTTTACCGGATGTCTGCTCGTTTGCAAAGGGCATCGCGGGGGGTCTTCCCATGAGCGGTATCCTGGCAAACGAGAAGTGCAAAGACGTAATGACTCCCGGCACCCACGGTACGACGTTTGGAGGCAACCCCATGTGCGGCGCGGCGGGCCTAGTGGTTCAGGAGATCTTGTCCGACGAATTTCTGACGACTGTGCAGGAAAAGGGCGCGTACCTGCGCTCTCAGATCGAGGCGCTGGACCTTCCGTGCTTTGGAAAGACCCGGGGCCTGGGTCTGATGATCGGCATTGAAATGGCAGAGGGCTATCAGAACAAAGAGATTGCAGACAAGCTGGTGGAAGCAGGGCTGCTGGTGCTGACTGCCGGTCCGGGAATGCGTCTGCTGCCTCCGCTGGTCATTACAAACGAGGAAATGGACGCCGGCGTCGCCATCATGAAAAAGACGCTGTCATAAAAGGAAGCGAGGGCAAAACATGGAAGGTCATACCCACTTTTTAAAGCTGCTGGACTATGCTCCCGAAGAGATTCAAGAGTTCTTGGATACCGCCACCGACCTGAAGGCCAAGAAGAAGGCAGGCGTGGCACATCGCTGTCTGGAGGGCAAAAACGTGGCCCTGATCTTCGAAAAGACCTCCACCCGCACCCGCTGTGCGTTTGAGGTGGCGGCGCAGGATCTGGGCATGGGAAGCACCTATCTGGGTCCTACCGGGTCCCAAATCGGAGTGAAGGAGTCGATCGCCGACACCGCCCGGGTGCTGGGCCGGATGTATGACGCGATTGAGTACCGCGGCTTCGGTCAGGCTTTGGTGGAGGAGCTGGCAAAATACGCCGGTGTCCCCGTGCTCAACGGATTGACCAATGAGTTCCACCCCACGCAGATTCTGGCGGATTTCCTGACCATTCAGGAACACTTCGGCAAGCTCAGGGGCGTAAAGCTAGTCTACCTGGGCGATGCGCGGTACAATATGGGCAACTCTTTGATGGTGGGCTGCGCAAAAATGGGGATGCACTTTGTGGCCTGCGCGCCCAAGTCCTACTTTCCGGATCAGGAGCTGATCGAAGCGTGTCAGGCCATCGCCGCCGAGACCGGGGCGACGCTGGAATTTATCGAGGACCCCATGACCGCCACAAAGGCGGCGGACGTACTCTATACGGATGTGTGGGTCTCCATGGGGGAACCGATGGAGGTTTGGACAGAGCGCATCGGTGCTCTGGGCCCCTATCAGGTGACCAAAACCCTGATGGACAACGCGGGACCCCAGTGCCGCTTCATGCACTGTCTGCCCGCCTATCACGACCACAAGACCAAGGTCGGCAAAGAAATGGGCGAGAAGTTTGGCCGCGACGCTATGGAGGTCACCGATGAAGTGTTTGAATCGCCCCAGTCCATCGTCTTCGACGAGGCGGAAAACCGGATGCATACCATTAAGGCGGTCATGTACTGCCTGATGAAATGACCCGCTGTTGTGAAACCAGCCGCGCCGCCTTGTTGCGGCGCGGCGGTTCTCGTTCTTGACATCGGGAGGCCAGGGGCATAAACTGATTAACTAACTTGAATATAAAGCGAGGGGTTACCCATGTCGCAGCGTACCTCCGGCATTCTGATGCCGGTATTCTCCCTGCCTTCGCCGTACGGCGTCGGCTCCCTGGGCCAAAGCGCCCGGGATTTTGTGAAGTTTCTTCATCGCGCGGGCCAGACCTGGTGGCAGATATTGCCCGTGGGCCCGGCGGGAAACGGGGATTCCCCCTACCAGAGCGTTTCCACCCACGCCGGGAATCCGGCGTTCATTGACCTTCCGCTGTTGGCGGCAGAGGGGTTGCTGACGGCGGAGGAACTGGCTTCCGTTTCGGAGGGAAATAGCAGATCGGTGGATTATCCCACAGTCAACGCCGACCGAAAGCGTCTGCTGCGGCTGGCCTTTTCCCGAGGCTATGACCGGGAGAAGGCGGCGGTGGAGTCGTTTGCGTCTCAGCGGCGCTGGCTGCGGGACTACGCGGCCTATCAGGCCGTCAAGGACTCCTTTGACGGCCTCCCCTGGCAGGACTGGCCAGACGAGGGCCTGCGCCGTCACGATCCAGAGGCGGTGGAGCGCTGGCAGGCGGAGCACGAGGAGGACGTTGCCTACCAAATCTGGGTTCAGTACGTTTTTGCGGAGCAGTGGAGCGCGCTGAAGTCCTTCGCCAACGGGCTGGGGGTCAAAATTCTCGGAGACCTTCCCATCTACGTGTCCCTGGACTCCGCCGACGTATGGGCGGAGCGGGAGCAGTTTTTACTGGACGGGCAGGGCTGTCCTTCGTCCGTTGCTGGGGTGCCGCCGGATTATTTCTGCGCCGACGGGCAGCTGTGGGGCAATCCGCTGTACGACTGGTCCCACATGAGAGCCGACGGCTTTGGCTGGTGGATTCGCCGGGTGGAGCGGGCCGGAGAGCTGTTTGACGCGATCCGCATTGACCATTTTCGGGCTTTTGCCAGCTATTGGTCCGTTCCCGCCGAGGCGGTCACCGCAAAGGACGGCCGCTGGGAGCCCGGTCCCGGTATGGACTTGGTGGGCGTGCTGACCGGGTGGTTCCCTCAGCTTATATTTGTGGCGGAGGATTTGGGAATGCTGACGCCGGACGTGGAAGAACTGCTGAGAACCTCCGGGCTTCCGGGTATGAAGGTGTTGGAATTCGCATTTTCCGGACCGGACAACCGATATTTACCCCATAACTGCGTGCGAAACTGTTTTCTCTATACCGGAACCCACGATAACGCGCCCATTGCATCCTGGCGACCCAGCGACGCGGAGGAGGCATATGCGATGCGGTATCTGGATGCGAAAACGCCCCAGGAGCTGCACCACCGTCTGCTTTTGGCGGGGCAGACCAGCGTTGCGGATACCTTTATCGCCCAAATGCAGGACTATCTGAGCGACCCGGGCCGCGTCAACGTACCCGGCACCGCCGAGGGAAACTGGCGCTGGCGAATGGCCTGCGATGTGGCTGGCGATGAGCTGGCGGACGAAATATACCAGATGACGCTGGACGCGGGCCGCTGCCCACCCCGGCACGGTTGACGAAACCCAAAAAACGTGCTATGATTTTCCTGTGAACGGAAAGAATCGCTCTGCCCGTCCACCTTTCATAATGTCTGTTCATCTGATTGGCGAGGATACGTTCCAAGCCGGAAGACGGAAGAGGGAACGCGCGGGAGGCCGCGCGCCGCTTAAGTATGTTCTCCCCTCCGCCTGCGGGCGGAGGGGCTTTTTTTCAGCGCAGAAGCCGTGTCCTCTTTTCACTTGTTCGGATGACAGCGCAAATCGCAAAGGAGCTGATTTTTTGGAAAACCGGGTAGCAGTAATTGCCATTTTAGTCCGCGACCCTGAATCTGTGGAGGCACTGAACAGCCTTCTGCATGAATTTGGGCAGTATATCATTGGGCGCATGGGAGTGCCCTATCCGAAGCGTGGCGTCAACATTATCTCCGTGGCGGTGGACGCGCCCCAGGAGACCGTGTCTGCCCTGTCGGGAAAGGTCGGGCGGCTGAACGGCGTCACTGCAAAAACCGTCTACGCTCCGGCGGAAAAGCTGGAAGAAACTCACTGAAAAGAGGAAGAAACGATGAAAAGAACAAAAATTTCTGCAATGCTTCTGACGATCGCTATGATCATGAGCCTCGCCGCCTGCGGCGGCAACAGCGGCAACAGCGCGTCCTCCGGCGCGGCGTCCTCGTCCGCGGAGGTCACCCCCACCGCCTATTCCATCGCGGCCCTGAAAGGCCCCACGGCCATGGGCCTTGTGAAGCTGATGCAGGACGCTAAGACCGGCGAGAGCCTGTCCAATCAATATACCTTTTCTCTGGCGGCGTCCGCCGACGAGGTGACGCCCAAGCTGATCCAAGGAGAACTGGATATGGCCTGTGTTCCGGCAAATCTGGCGGCGGTGCTGTATCAGAAGACCGAGGGGCAGATTGAGACGCTGGCGGTGAACACCCTGGGCGTCCTCTACATCGTGGAGAACGGCAATGCGGTGCAATCCATGAGCGACCTTCGGGGCATGACCATCGTGGCGGCGGGGAAGGGTTCCACCCCGGAATACGCCCTGCGGTACCTTTTGAGCGAGAACGGCGTGGACCCGGACAAGGATGTGACCATTGACTGGAAATCCGAGCACAGCGAGTGCGTGGCAGCTCTGGCCTCCGGCGAGGCCACGGTGGCTCTGCTGCCTCAGCCGTTTGTCACAGTGGCACAGAACAAATTGGGCGACCTGCGGGTGGCGCTGGATCTGACCGAGGAGTGGAACAAGCTGGATAACGGCAGCAGCTTGATTACCGGTGTGATCGTGGCCCGGAAGGAAGTAGTGGACGCCAATCCCGCTGCGGTGAAAGCGTTTTTACAGGATTACGCCGCCTCCGTGGATTGGGTGAACGGCAATGTGGCCGATGCGGCGCAACTGATCGGCTCCTATGACATCGTGGATGCCGCCGTGGCGGAAAAGGCACTTCCCAACTGCAACATCGTGTGCATCACCGGCAGCGAGATGAAGCAGAAGCTCTCCGGCTACCTCTCCGTGCTGTTCGATCAAAACTCAAAGTCTGTGGGTGGGGCCCTGCCGGAAGATGATTTCTACTTCGGCGCGTAAAAACGGGAAAGGGACGCGCCCTCCCTTAAAGGGCGTCCGGGTCTGGGCCGTGGCCTTCTGGCTGCTTTTGTGGCAGTTGGGAGCTATAGCTCTGGGCCAGCGGCTGCTGCTGCCATCCCCGACGGAGGTGTTGGTCTGCCTTGCACGGTTGGCTGTTACCGCCGATTTCTGGCGCTCGGTGGGCTGGTCAGCCGTCCGGATTTTCAGCGGATTTTTAATTGCCTGCGCAGCCGGGACGGTGCTGGCGGGACTGTCCGCGCGATTTCGGGCCGTCCGGGAGCTGCTCAGCCCGCTGGTGACGGCGGTGAAGACGGTGCCGGTGGTGTCGTTCATCATTTTGGCGCTGGTGTGGCTGCCATCCCGGCAGTTGTCGCTGTTCATCTCCGCGCTGATGGTGTTCCCAACGGTGTATCTGAATCTGTTGGAGGGCGTCGATCACACGGACCGCCGGCTCTTGGAGATGGTGCGGGTGTTCCGCGTGCCGCTGGGCCGTCGGCTGAGAGGCATTTATCTGCCTCAGGCGCTGCCCTGGTTTCGCTCCGCCTGTTCTCTGGGACTGGGGCTTTGCTGGAAGTCCGGCGTGGCGGCGGAGGTCATCGGTCTTCCCAGAGGATCGGTGGGCGAGCAACTTTACACCGCGAAAGTCTATCTGGAAACGCCGGAGCTGTTCGCCTGGACGGTAACCATCGTGGCGGTGTCCGCCGTTTTTGAAAAGCTGATTCTCGGACTGCTGGACCGAATTGGGACAAAGGAGGCGCAGCCATGACCGTGGAGATCAGGAACCTTTCAAAGGCCTACGGCGGCGTACGGATCCTGCGGAACGTGAATTTGACGCTGGGACCCGGCGTTACCTGCCTGATGGCTGCCTCCGGCGCAGGAAAGACCACACTGGTTCGTATCCTGCTGGGGCTGGAGCGGCCGGACGACGGTACGGTGACCGGGCTGGAGACAGCCCGCCTTTCCGCTGTGTTTCAGGAGGACCGTCTGCTGGAGCGGCTGGATGCGGCGAGAAATCTCCGCTTTGTTCTGGGAGATGCCTATGACGAGGGACGGGCGGCGGAGCTCCTGAGGGAGCTTGGGCTTGACGGTGTGGACGGCAAACCTGCCGGAGAGTATTCCGGCGGCATGAAACGCCGCCTGGCTCTGGCCCGGGCGCTGAGCGTTCCCTTCGATTTTCTTGCGCTGGACGAACCGTTCACCGGTCTGGACGGCGAAAACCGAAAAAGAGCCATCACCTGCATTGGCCGCCGCGCGGTGGGGAAGACGGTTCTGCTGGTAACCCATGAGATGGAGGATGCAGCTGGACTGAATGCGAAAATCGTGGGACTGGAATAGAACGTGAAACCGGGAGCACGCCGCTTTGCGGCGTGCTCCTTCATCTCTGCGGCAGTGGGGCCGCTCAAAAGAGACTCCGCTTGCTTTGCCACGCGTGCATTCAAAAATATTGAAATTTCTTTAGACAGTACGGATACTGTGTGGTACAATGGAAGAAATGGCAAAGCTGTTATTGAAGACGACTTTTGGAGATGTATACCATGAAAAAGATCATTCTGGTACCTGATTCCTTCAAGGGCACCATGACCTCCGCAGAAGTCTGCGGCGAACTGGCGGCGGCGATTCGTGGGATATATCCGCAGGCTGAGGTCGTTTCCCTGCCCGTGGCGGACGGAGGCGAGGGAAGCGTTGATGCATTTCTTGCCGCCGTAGGCGGAGAGAAGGTGCCGGTGGACTGCACCGGGCCTAACGGCCAACGGATCGCTGCGGGATACGGCCTCCTGCCGGATGGGACGGCAGTGGTGGAGATGGCTGCCGCTGCGGGTTTTTCTCTGGCAGACCCGAAAAATCCGGAGAGAACCACGACGTTTGGGGTGGGAGAGCTGCTGCGCCACGCCGTAGGCCGGGGCGCCAAAAGAATCGTCATGTGCCTGGGCGGCAGTGCCACCAACGACGGCGGCTGCGGAGCGGCTGCGGCCTGCGGCGTCCGATTTTACGATGCGCGGGGAGCTGTTTTTACCCCTGTTGGCGGGACGCTGAAGGACATTGCCCGCATTGATGTTTCCGAATTGGACCGAACCCTTGCGGTCCTTCCGATGATCACAATGTGCGACATTGACAATCCCCTTTGCGGCAAAGCTGGGGCAGCCGCTGTATTCGGACCCCAAAAGGGGGCGGACGAAGCCATGGTCCACCGACTGGACGGGGGCCTTGCCCATCTGGCGGATGTGCTGGAACGGGACTGCGGCGCGGTGGTGCGGGACCTGCCCGGCGCGGGGGCAGCCGGCGGGATGGGCGCCGGAATGGCGGCGTTTTTCAAAAGCCGTCTGCAAATGGGGATCGAAACCGTGTTGGATACGGTCGGCTTTGAAGAGAAGCTCTCCGGTGCGGATATTGTCTTCACAGGGGAGGGCCGGCTGGACGATCAGAGCCGGCGGGGCAAGGTGGCGGCGGGCGTAGCTCGCCGGGCCGGGGCCAGGGGTGTGCCGGTGATCGCCATAGTCGGCGACATTGGCGAGGGCGCAGAGACGATCTATGAGCTGGGCGTCACGGCGGTGTTCTCCATCAATCGCGTGGCCGTCCCCTATGAGCAGGCCCGGCTGAGAAGCAGGCGAGACCTGCGGGCCACAGCGGAGGACGTCCTGCGGCTGTACCGCAGTCTTGAAATCCAGAGAAAGCTATGATAGAATCAATTCAATTGCAGCGGAAAGCTGCTTGTGAATAACTGACATATACTCAGGGAGAAATCAGACATACGAAAAGGAGCAGACTCGCCCATGATCAAAATTACCACGGACAGTACCTGTGACCTGCCCGATGCGCTGCTGCAGGAAAATGATATTACGGTGGTGCCGCTTGGCATTGTAAAAGGCGAAAAGCTCTATCGGGACGGCGTGGATATTCACCCGGCGGATATTGCCGCCCATGTGGATGCCGGCGGCGACATCACGACCACCAATGCGGTAAACGCGGCGGATTATTACGATCTGTTCAGCCGCCTGCTGGAAAAATACGACGCGGTGATCCACATTAATTTGGGAGCGGAATTTTCCTGCTGTTATCAAAATGCCCAGATCGCGGCGGCGGAACTGCCGGAGGTCTATGTGGTGGATTCCGCCAACCTGACGGTTGGAATCGGAGAGATGGCTCTGAGGGCGGCGCGCTCTGCCCAGGCGGGCAAAACCCCTGCGGAGATCGTGGCAGAGCTGGAGGACCTGCGAACCAGAGCAGAGGTCAGCTTTGTAATGGAGAGGCTGGACTATATGAAAAAAGGCGGGCGGTGCAGCACCGTCACCGCTATCGGCGCAAATCTTTTAAAACTCCGTCCCTGCGTGGAGGTCATCGACGGGAAGATGTCCGTGACGAAGAAGTACCGAGGCTCTATGGAGCGGGTGGTGGCGGAGTTTCTCCATGACCGGCTGGACGGACGGACGGATATCGACACAGAGCGAGTCTGGCTGGTAGACAGCGCTTTTGGCCCGGAGCTGGCGGACGCGGCCAGAGAGGTCCTACAGGAGGACGAACGCTTCGGCAGGATTCTGGAGGGAAAGACAGGCTGCACGATTTTTTCCCACTGCGGTCCCAACACGCTGGGACTCGTTATTTTCCGCAAGAGCTAAGCCGACTAAAAAACAAACAACTCCGGCGGACAATTGTCTGCCGGAGTTGTTTTTGACGCTGAAGACGAAAGCTTCATTCCATCACGCAGTCCTTGCCGTCTGTTTTCTTTCATAGAGCAGACGGTAGGAAAAACAGCTTTTGTTCAGTTGACATTATATATTTTTATTATATCATTACTTTGGTTGAGACTCAATAAACCCCTTAAAAAATTCCGACCCCCCATCTGTCCAACGCAGATGGGGGGTCACTTCTGACTGGGGTTTTCTGCCATGTCGCTACCTCGCACTTTCGTAGAATCACGTTTGGAAGGCTGAGGAAATCTGAAAACCGGAAATTCTTAGCGGGTAACCGAAAAACTCTGCAAGATTACCGGGAAACCGGAGAAATGCTCGGTAACAGCCAATCCTTAAAACATCGGGTACACGCAGATCGCTTGCCTTGGACATCACCAAAACGGAATCTCGTGCTTCTCATTGGAATGAGCCATGTTTCGTCTTTGGACTCTGCCTGGGTTTCTCTGGAGTCTACCGGGAATTCGCCAAGATTTTAAGGGATCGCTGAGGAAAGGTACGCTGCCGGGAATCTATTTGCCTCTTCCAAACGCGGCGGTGAGAAATGAGATTGGATTCCTCTGGAACTAGCCCATTGGACTCACTCCTTTCCGGTAATTATTAAATACCACATTACTGTGTAAAAGTCAAGAGAGATCTGTGCGTTTCTACATTTGTCAACAATTTTGAATAAAAAGATTATGCAAAATAACGGTGCAAATGCAACTATAAGGGTGCGGTTTGCAGCTAAGGCTCCAGTACTTGGAAAAATGAAGCCGGAACCAGCGTAGGATCCGTGCGAAAAACCGTCAGCAGCGCATCCAGATTCTCATCGTTGTGTTCAATTTCCCGGCAATAGAGCCGCAGGGCCTCGCGAAGTGGCAGCAGACTTGCCGTTCGCTCCACGGTCAGAACGCTGAACACGGCGAACTGCATCCGCCCCAGCAGATCGCCGTCGTTAATGGCTTTCAGTTCATAACGGAACAGAAAGTATGCGGCAATCCGTTCCAGCAGAGGGGCCGGCACCGTGCCCGGAACAGCTTCCGGCCCGCGGAGCAACAGCGCCCGCCAGTCACTGCCCAGAATTTCAAGGCCGGACAGGATCTCCCAGCCGTGGGGAAACAGGTTGCCCCCGGTGGGCTGGGCGGAGGCGGACGGAGTGATCCACGCTCTGCACAGCTCCGGGAGCCGGTCTGCCGCGTCCTCGTCCAACAGAGATTGAGCCGCTCCGGCAAACGCCAGCAGCTCCGCAAACCGTGAATAAAGGTGAAGGGAGCGGTCCTGCAAAATCTCCAGCGACTTTGCTCGAACGGCCAGCAGGGGAGAGAGCCACGGGTCTGCCGGCTCTCCCGCTTCGTCCGTCCGGAACAAGGGGAACGTCAGCGGCGAGGAGGAGGCCAACAGCATACGGCAGGCCTCCGGGCAGGAGGCGCACAGGGACGTCTCCCGCAGAGTCCCGTAGTCCTCAATAAACCGGGGGTGGCTGCGGCAGACCTCGCTGGTATGCTCGGACCCCAGCAAACGGTGAATTTCACACAGGCCGTCCGCATCCCAGAAAGGGCAGCGGAGCGTCTCCGTTAGCGCAAAAAAGTCCTCTCCGTCCTCCGTTTGCAGCGCCGCCCGGAGACGATCCCCCAGTGGGCCGGGCAGGGTGCGGTAGAAATCGGCGGTGGAAGAGTCGATCACCACCTCCCACCCTTTACAGCAGGAGTGGGGACACGCGCCCGCGAGACAGTGAAATTGATCGGAATAGTCCGGTGCGCGCAGGTCCATAACGCCGTCTCCTTTTTTAACGCTTCAGGCTGTCCACGGCGCTTTTCAGCTGATTCATGGCCTGTTCCAGTACGGAGCGGGGACAGGCGGCGTTCAGCCGCATGAAGCCGCTGAGGCTCCGACCGAAGGAGACGCCGTCGTTCAGACCCAGCTTTGCCTTTTGGATCATGAAATCGTGAAGCTCCTGATTGCTCAGACCCAGCTCGCGGCAGTCCAGCCAGACAAGATAGGTGGCGTCGGGAACGTTGGGCTTGATCTGCGGAATGTTTGCGGCGCAGTAATCCTGGATATAATCGAAATTGGCGCTGAGATAGGGGAGGAGCTGATCCAGCCACTCGTCGCCGGAGGTAAACGCAGCCTCCATGGCGGTCAGGGAGAAGGCGTTGTTGCGGTGAATATCCATGCGCTGCCAGAAGTGGTCGTAGACCTCCTTCCTATGTGCGTTGGGGAACACCGCGGCGCTGGCCTGCAGGCCGGCAAGGTTGAAGGTCTTCGTGCCGGAGATGCAGGTGATGACGTTTTCCGCCACGGTGGCGGTAGGCGTGTGCTTTTTTCCGTGGAAGAGCAGGTCGGAGTGGATTTCGTCGGATACCAGCACCACATGGTATTTCTCGCACAGCTCCGCCATCCTCCGCAACTCCTCCGGCGTCCAGACAATACCCAACGGATTGTGGGGATTGCACAGCAGGAACAGGTCGCTCTGGCGGAGCTTCGCCTCAAAATCCGCCCAGTCCACGGCCCAAGCGCCGTCCTTCTCCACAAACGGGCTCTCCACCACCACGCGGCCCCAAGCTTCGGCCATATCGTAAAACTCGGAGTACACCGGCGTCTGAATGAGGACACTGCCGCCCTCCGGGGTAAACAGCCGCACGCAGGCGGAGATGGTCTGCACCACCCCCAGGCTCCAACTCATCAGGCGCTGGTCGATGTCCCAGCCGTTGCGCCGCTTCTGCCAGCCGCGAATGGCGGCAAAGTAGCTCTCGGGCCGGGCGGTATAACCCCAAATGCCTTCCTCGGCGCGGGCTTTCAGCGCGTCAATAATGGGCTGGGCAGTCCGAAAGTCCATGTCCGCGATCCACAGGGGAATCACATCTTCCGTACCAAACTTCTTGAGCCGCTCGTCGTATTTGGCGGCATGGTTAGCCGAACGATCCATTACGGCATCAAAATCATATCTCATAATACCCTCGCTTCCTTTAACCACTTATACATTATATAAAAGCATCACACAGGAAAGATCCTTGCAATTCGGTATTTTACCACGCTTTTGGGTCAGGCGCAATCCCGCAAAACGCCAGGCTCCAAACGGCGGTTGAGCGGTAGGTAAATATGTACCGTTTCTGACAGGGAAGCCGACAAAATCTCGCATTTTTTGCTATTGACAAACGTGGACCCGGCGGTTAAAATGACTTCAAGCATTTTAGTTCAAATTTTTTTACTAAAAATTTTTAAGGAGCTTTTATAATGGATTTTGAAAAAGTACGCGACGTGATCGTGGAGACTCTGGCTTGCGAGGCTGATCAGGTGACCATGGAGGCCTCTTTGGCAGACGACCTGGGCGCCGATTCTCTGGCTTCCGTGGAGCTGGTCATGGCGCTGGAGGAGGCCACCGGCGTTGCAATCGACGACGCGGAACTGCCCAACCTGAAGACCGTGGGTGACATTGTAAAGTATCTGGAAGCCCATAGGGACTGATTTTTACAGATTGCCTGAAAGGGAACCGTTGCGGTTCCCTTTTGCACTCCATGTGCGTTTTTTGAACCGCCCGGCAAGGGCGGCAAAAGGCCCCGCGGCCTTCGGAGAGTCTTCGGGTGACCGCGGAAAAAGGAAGGAGAACCATGACCAATTCCGAGATTTTCGAACTGCTGGACCGCTTTGAGCGCAGCAGCGTTTTGACCATGAAGGTGTGCATCGGCGGCGACACGCTGGAACTCAGCCGCGCCGGGACCGCCGTTGCGCCCGCCGCAGCAGCCTCTGCGGCGCTCGCCGCCGTCGCTGCACCCGCATTCGTTGCGGCACCCGCACCCGCCGCAGAGGAGCACCTTGTGATCCGCGCCCCACTGGTAGGGACGTTTTACGCTGCCGCCGCCCCCGATCAGCCGTCGCTGGTAAAAGCCGGAGACCAGGTCCACAAGGGACAGACCGTGTGTCTGATCGAGGCCATGAAGATGATGAGCGAGGTCACCGCCCCCTGTAATTGCGTGATCGAGGAGGTACTGGCAAAAAACGGCGAGCTGCTGGCTTTTGACGCGCCCGTCTTTCGCTATCGGGAGGCATAAGCATGTTCAAGCGCATTTTGATCGCCAACCGGGGCGAGATCGCGCTGCGGGTGCTGCGGGCCTGCCGGGAGATGGAAATTGAGACTGTGGCGGTGTATTCCACCGCCGACGCTGAGGCACTCCATGTCCAGCTGGCCACCCAGAGCGTGTGCATTGGCCCGCCGAAGGCTGCCGACAGTTATCTCAATCAGTCGGCCCTGCTGACCGTGGCAAGAGCCACGGGCTGCGACGCCGTTCACCCCGGATACGGTTTTTTGTCAGAGAACGCCGACTTTGCCGATGCCTGCGCGGAAGCGGGCTCGAAGTTTATCGGGCCCTCCGGCTCCGCCATCCGCAAGGCGGGAAGCAAGGCCGCCGCCTGCGCGCTGATGAAAGCGGCGGGAGTTCCTACCGTTCCCGGGTCCAACGGCCCAGTGGCCGATGCGGACGCCGCGCTGAAGATCGCGGCGGAGGTGGGCTATCCCGTGCTGCTGAAGGCCAGCGCCGGAGGCGGCGGACGGGGTATCCGCAAAGTAAATTCCCCGGAGGAGCTGCCCGCCGCGTTCCATGAGGCCAGCGCGGAGGCCGTGGCCTGCTTTGGCGACGGGACCATGTATCTTGAAAAATTTGTGCAGAACCCCCGGCACATCGAGTTTCAGATTCTGGCGGACAGTCAGGGCCACACCATCCATCTGTTTGACCGGGACTGCTCGGTTCAGCGCCGGAATCAAAAACTTATCGAGGAAGCTCCCGCCCGGTGTCTCACCCCGGAGCTTCGGCAGGAAATGGGTGCGGCGGCGGTCCGCGCGGCTCAGGCGGTTGGCTATGAAAACGCCGGTACGGTGGAATTCCTGCTGGCGGAGGACAACCAATTTTACTTTTGCGAGATGAACACCCGGGTGCAGGTGGAGCACGGTGTCACGGAAATGGTCACCGGTATTGACATCGTGCGCCAGCAGATCCGTATTGCCGCGGGTCTGCCCTTGGGTATGAAGCAGGAGGACGTGAAGCTCAGCGGCCACGCCATTGAATGCCGCGTCAACGCGGAGGACCCGGAGGCGAATTTTCGCCCCTGCCCCGGAACGGCCAGCTTTGTTTATTTCCCCGGCGGCACCGGCGTCCGAATTGACTCCGGACTGTATAGCGGCTATATCCTGCCGCCCTACTACGATTCTCTGGTGGCAAAGGTTCTGGTCCACGCCCCCACCCGGCTGGAGGCGATCCGCCGGATGCGCCGGGCGTTGGAGGAGTTGACCATCGAGGGCTTCCCAACGAACGCGGGACTGAGCCATCTGATTTTGTATCACCCCGACTATGTCCGGGGCGTGTGTACCACGGCGTTTCTGGAAAATCACCTCCAAGAGCTGGTGGACTGGGATCGCCGGGCGGCGGAAAGTGAGGCTGCGAAATGACGTCCATTTTTGCCCAGCGTCGGCAAAAGCTGCTGGCGATGAAAGCCTTTCGGGACGGGCGGATCCACACGGCCCCCGCCGGTACGGTCTGCCCCGGCTGCGGCCAGACCGTGGGTGCAGGTGAGCTGGCGCAAGCGCAGTACGTCTGCCCTTACTGCGGATACCACCTGCCTTTGGGCGGCTATTTCCGCCTCAGTACGATTCTTGACCCCGGCTCTTTCCGGGAACTGAATGCCCGCCTGACCTCCTCTGACCCACTTCATTTTCCCGGCTATCAGGCAAAGCTGGAAGCCGCCCAGAAGAAGACCGGCCTGAATGAGGCAGTGGTCACCGCCGTGGGCACGGTGGACGGGCGCAAGTGTGTGGCGGGAGTTCTGGATGGACGGTTCTTCTTGGGCAGCATGAGCGCCGCCGTGGGCGAGAAGATTACCCGGGCCATTGAGTATGCGACAAAATACAAGCTTCCCTTGATCCTTTTTTCCGCCAGCGGCGGCGCCCGGATGCAGGAGGGGATTCTGTCCCTGATGCAGATGGCCAAGACCAGCGCGGCTCTTGCCAGATTCGACGAAAAGGGCGGCTTTTTCCTGTCGGTTTTAACAAACCCCACCACCGGCGGCGTGACAGCCAGCTTTGCGAGCCTTGGCGACGTGATTCTGGCGGAGCCGGGGGCGCTGATCGGATTTGCCGGGCCTCGGGTCATCGAGCAGACCATTGGCCAGAAATTGCCGGAGGGCTTCCAGCGGGCGGAGTTTCAGCTGGAGCATGGCTTCGTGGACGCGGTGGTGCCGAGGAGCGAGCTGCGCGGGGTGATTTCCCGCCTTCTGGCGCTCCACGAGAGAGGAGGCCGCAATGGCTGAGATAATGACTGCCGCGCAGAGGGTGACGATTGCCCGCCATTCGCAGCGGCCCAATGTACAGGAGATTATCTCCGGCTTGTTTACGGACTTCTTTATCCAGCGGGGCGACCGCTTCGCCGGAGAGGACGAGAGCATTCTGGGCGGCATCGCACGGTTCCACGGGCGGCCCGTCACGGTCATCGGCACCCGCAAGGGCAGGACGCTGGATGAAAATCTCAGATACAATTTCGGGATGCCCTCTCCGGAGGGTTATCGCAAGGCGCTGCGCCTGATGCGGCAGGCAGAGAAATTTCACCGTCCCATTCTGACCTTTATCGATACGCCGGGCGCCTATCCCGGCATGGAGGCCGAAGAGCGGGGCCAGGGTGAGGCCATTGCCCGGAATCTGATGGAGATGAGCCGGCTCACCGTGCCGGTGGTTGCCACCGTCACCGGCGAGGGTAACAGCGGCGGCGCACTGGCGCTGGGTGTTGCCGACCGGGTTCTGATGCTGGAAAATGCGGTGTACTCCATCCTCTCCCCGGAGGGCTTTGCCACGATTCTGTGGAAGGATTCCTCCCGGCGTGAGGAGGCCTGTGAGCTGATGCAGCTGACGGCTCCGGATTTGAAGCGGCTGGGCGTCATTGATGAGATCGTCCCGGAACCCGCGGGCGGCGCGCATCTGGCACCGGAGATCGCACTGCGCGAGCTGGATAAAGCTCTGGAGCGGAACCTTAAGGCCCTCTCCCGGCAGAGCGGCGAAGCACTGGCGGCCGGGCGGTATCAGAAATTCAGACAGATGGGGACACCCCCGAAGGAGGACCAATGAGCGGAATCAAGATTTGCGGCGTGGGACATTACGCCCCGCCGAAGCTGATGACAAATGCCGATTTAGAGAAGATTGTGGACACCAGCGACGAGTGGATCACCTCTCGCACCGGCATCAAAACCCGCCATCACTGCGAAACGGAGACCCACTCCGACATGTGCCGCGAGGCGGCTAAGATGGCGCTTCGAAAGGCGGGCGTGAAGCCCGAGGAGATCGGGGTGTGCATCGTTGCCACCCTGTCCTCGGATTTTTTGGCGCCCTCCGCCGCGTGCCTTGTGCAGCGGGATCTGGGACTGCGAAACGACACGGTCTGCTTTGACCTCAACGGCGCATGCAGCGGCTTTCTGTTTGCCATACACACCATGGAGTGTATGCTGGCGGCCTCTCCCCGGAAGTACGGATTGGTGCTGGGCGCGGAGATGCTCAGCCGGTTTATCAACTGGGAGGACCGGTCTACCTGCGTTCTCTTCGGCGACGCCGCGGGAGCCGCCGTGGTGGAGTGGAGCGAGGATTACGAGTCCATCCATGCGCTGCTTGGCTGCGAAGGCGACAGCGAGATGCTGGGCGTCACCGGCGCGGGCCACAAGGACCCACCCCAGATCTTTATGCAAGGCCAGTCGGTGTTCAAATTTGCCGTCACCGCAGTTCCGTGGTGCATCGACGAGGTACTCAAGCGCAACGGCAAAACCGTTGACGACGTGGATTTCTTTGTGTTCCATCAGGCCAACACCCGCATCATTGACCTGGCGGTGAAGAAGTACCATATCCCCGAAGAGAAATATTACAAAAATATCAGCAGGTATGGCAATACCTCCGCCGCCAGTATCCCCATAGTTCTCAGCGAGCTTTCGGAGCTTGGGAAAATCGGCTCAGGCAGCCGTGTGATGATGGTGGGCTTTGGCGGCGGCCGTACCTGGGGCGCGGCGCTGGCGGAATTTAAGTAGATAGAAAGGACTTCCACGAATGCGGGGGAGTGACAGGATATGAGACTGAATGAACTGCTGGGAACGGAGTTTCCCATCATCCAGGGCGGTATGGCCAATATCGCCACCGGCGAATTTGCCGCCGCCTGCTCCAACGCGGGCGCACTGGGCATGATCGCCACCGGCGGCTGGGACGGAGTCCGGCTCTGTCAGGAAATCCGCCGGGCCAAGGAGCTGACGAACAAGCCCTTCGGCGTGAATCTGATGCTGATGAGCCCGTTTGCGGACGACATTGCGCAGGTGATTTTGGAAGAGGGGGTCCGGGTTGTGACCACCGGCGCGGGCAATCCCGGAAAATATATTCCTGCCTGGAAAGAGGCGGGCATCAAGGTGATGCCCGTGGTGGCGGCGGCGGTGCTTGCCAAGCGGCTGGAGCGTTACGGCGTGGACGCCTTCATCGCCGAGGGCACCGAGTCCGGCGGCCATGTGGGCGAGATGACCACCATGGCCCTGGTGCCGCAGGTGGTCGATGCGGTGCGCGTGCCCGTCATTGCGGCCGGCGGCATTGCCGACGGCCGGCAACTGGCCGCCGCTTATGCTCTGGGCGCCATCGGCGCACAGGTGGGAACCTGCCTGCTGGCAAGCGCGGAGTGTCCCATCCATGAGAACTATAAGCAGGCGATTCTCAAAGCGAAGGACTCCGACACCGTGGTGACGGGCCGCAGCATCGGCGGACCGGTCCGGGTGCTGAAAAACAAGATGTCCCGCACGTATCTGGAGCTGGAAAAACGCAACGCCACGCTGGAAGAACTGGAGCACGTGACGCTGGGCGGGCTGCGCCGGGCGGTGCTGGAGGGCGACGTGGAAACCGGCAGCGTCATGACTGGGCAGGTGGCCGGAATGCTCCACGAGATCAAGCCCTTGCGTCAGATTTTTGCCGAGCTGGTGGCCGGAGGCGACGCCCGCATCAAAGAATTGGCGGCACAGCTATGAAGCTTGGATTTTTGTATGCCGGACAGGGCGCGCAGCATCCTGGCATGGGCGCGGACCTGTATGAGAAGTACCCGGCGTTTCGGGCGGTACTGGACGGTGCGGACGTGGATTTCGATTTGAAGGCCGTGTCCTTTACGGACCCGGACGGCATTTTGAACGAAACGCAGTATACGCAGCCCTGTATGGTGGCCTTTGCCGTGGGACTGACGGATGTGCTGGCAGAGAAGGGAATCGTTCCCGCGGCGGCGGCGGGTCTGTCTCTGGGCGAATACTCTGCTCTGTATGCCGCGGGCGTGTTCGACGCGAAAACGGCTGTAAAAGTAGTTGCTTTCCGGGGAAAGGCCATGGCCGACGCGGCAAAGGGCGTGGAATCCGCCATGATGGCGGTGCTGGGCGCGGACCGGGAGACGGTTGCCGCCGCCTGTAAAGCCGCGTCCGACGTAGGTGTTGCAGAACCCTGCAACTTTAACTGTCCCGGCCAGATTGTCATCGGCGGCGAGAGGGCGGCTGTTGAAAAGGCTGCTGTGATTGCCAAAGAAAACGGTGCGAAGCGCTGTATGCCTCTGAAGGTCAGCGGACCGTTCCACACGTCGCTTTTGAAGCCCGCCGGGGACGCGCTGGGCGCGTATTTCAAGACCGTGGAGTTCAAGGAACCGCAGATTCCCGTCCTGCACAACTGCCTGGGCGGCGAGCGGGGAGCGGGAGATACCATTCCCACCCTGTTGGAGCGGCAGGTTCAGTCCTGCGTCTATATGGAGGACTGCATCCGCGCCATGGCCACGCTGGGAGTGGACGCCATTGTGGAGATCGGACCGGGCAAGGCGTTGAGCGGTTTTGTAAAAAAGACGCTGCCGGACGTTCCGGTTTTCGCCGTGGAGACGGCGGAGGACGTTGAAAAACTGCCGGAGCTGCTGAAAGAGGTGAAGTACGAATGAGTTTTAGAGGAAAGACCGCTGTGATCACCGGCGGAAGCAGGGGGCTGGGGCGGGCCGTCTGCCGCAAGCTGGCAGAGGGCGGCGCGAACGTCGTCTTTTCCTACGCCGGGAACACCGCCGCCGCACAGGAGACGGTGAAGGAACTGGAGAGCATGGGTGCGCAGGTTCGCGCCGTACAGGGAAACGTGGCGGACAGCGAGGCGGTCAAGGCCCTGATGGATACCGCCGTGAAGGAGTTCGGCCACATTCATATTCTGGTGAACAACGCCGGTATTACCCGGGACGGTCTGGCAATGATGATGAAAGAGGAAGACTTCGACGCGGTGATTGACACGAATCTGAAGGGTACGTTTTTGTGTATGAAAGCGGTGAGCCGCATCATGCTCCGGCAAAAATACGGACGCATTGTGAATCTCAGCTCTGTAGTGGGCATTCACGGGAATGCCGGACAAGTGAACTACGCCGCCAGCAAGGCAGGCGTCATCGGCATGACGAAGTCTCTCGCCAAGGAGCTGGCCGCCAAGGGCATTACAGTGAATGCCGTGGCTCCCGGCTTTATCACCACGGATATGACCGACGCTCTTCCCGAGGCGGCAAAAACCGCTTTACTTGCTACGATCCCCATGGCCCGACTGGGAGCGCCGGAGGATGTGGCGGACGCCGTGGCGTTTCTTGCCGGCGATGAGGCCGCGTATATCACCGGCCAGATCTTAGGTGTGGACGGCGGAATGGGAATGTAAAACGACAGGGAGATAAACGCGCCGGGATCTTCAGCGAACCGGGAAGCGTGAGTCCCCTGTACGGATAAATGCAAAAGGAGATAGCCAATTATGGACAAAAGACGAGTTGTGATTACCGGCATCGGTGCGATCACGCCCATCGGACACTCCGCCGCCGAGAGCTGGTGGGCGGTGCGGAATGGGGTATGCGGTGTCGCCAGCATCGCCGCCTTCGACGTCACGGACCAGAAGGTCACGCTGGCGGCGGAGGTCAAAGACTATCAGCCGGAAGACTTCCTTGATAAAAAAGAGGCCAAGCACATGGCCCGCTTCACCCAGTTTGCCGTGATCGCCGCCCGAGAGGCGCTGAAAGACAGCGGGTTTGACGGGGAACAGGCCGATCTGGACCGCTGCGGCGTCATCGTATCCAGCGGCATCGGCGGGCTGCAAATCACCGAGGATGAGCACGATAGGGGCAGGGAAAAGGGCTTTGACCGCGTGTCCCCCTTCTATATCCCCATGGCCATCTGCAACATGGCGGCGGGCCGCATTGCCATCGACTCCGGCTTCCGGGGAATGTGTTCCTGCCCGGTGACGGCCTGCGCCGGCGGCACCAACGCCGCGGGCGATGCCTTCCATTACATCCGGGACGGATACGCCGACGTGATGTTATGCGGCGGCAGCGAGTCTTCCGTGACGCCGCTGGCCATCGGCGGGTTCACCACCATGAAGGCCCTGACCCAGAGCCAGGACCCCAGCCGTGCCTCCATTCCTTTCGACGCGGAGCGCAGCGGCTTTGTTCTGGGCGAGGGCGCGGCGATCCTGCTGCTGGAAGAGCTGGGCCACGCCCAGGCCCGGGGCGCCAAGATTTACGCGGAATTCGTCGGCTACGGCGCTACCTGCGACGCCTATCATATGACCGCCCCCCTGCCTGACGGCAGCGGCGGCGCAAAGGCCATGGCCCTTGCGCTGGCGGACGCGGACGTAAAGCCCGAGGCTGTGGACTATATCAACGCCCACGGAACATCAACTCCACTGAACGACGCCGGTGAAACGGCGGCGATCAAGGCGGTGTTCAAAGATCACGCGAATAAGCTGGCCGTCAGTTCTACCAAGTCCATGACCGGCCACATGCTGGGCGCGGCGGGCGCGGTGGAGGCGGTGTTCTCCGCTCTGGCGCTAAAAGAAGGATACCTCCCCGCAACCATCAACTATCAGGTTCCGGACCCCGCCTGCGATCTGGACGTGGTGCCAAACACGGGCCGCGACAGCGACCTTCGTTACGCCCTTTCCAACTCGTTGGGCTTTGGCGGGCACAACGGCAGCATCCTGCTGAAGAAATGGGAGGCGTGAGCAATGGGAATGCAGTTTAATTCCGACGAGATTGCCGAGATTCTGCCCCATCGCTATCCCTTTGCGCTGGTGGACAGGATTGTGGACGGCGAAGAGGGAAAGTGGGCCAAGGGGATCAAGTGCGTGACGGTAAATGAACCGTTTTTTCAGGGACATTTTCCCCAGAAGCATGTGATGCCGGGCGTCCTTCTGATCGAGGCCATGGCGCAGGTGGGCGGTGTAGCCGTTTTGTCGCTGCCGTCCAACAAGGGTAAAATCGCCCTGCTGGGTGCGGTGAAAAATGCCCGCTTTAAGCAGCAGGTGACTCCCGGCGATGTGCTGGAGATAACCTGCACCCTGACCAAGCAGCGGGGCCCGGTGGGAATTGGCGAGGCGGAGGCCAGAGTGGATGGAAAGGTTGTGGCAACGGCGGAGCTGACCTTCGCCATCGGGCAATGAAGGCCCGGCCGCGCGATATTTAGCGGCGCAGATTTTGAAGGCGGTGAATTTTGCCATGCTGGATCAGCTCTTTTTTGAGGTTTACACAAAGTTTAAGCTA
Source organism: Oscillibacter sp. (assembly GCF_040505565.1). Taxonomy (GTDB): domain Bacteria; phylum Bacillota; class Clostridia; order Oscillospirales; family Oscillospiraceae; genus Oscillibacter. The sequence goes on from NZ_JBEUWZ010000020.1 coordinate 62,475, forward strand.
CATTTCTACCAGGAGGTTTTGACCCGCTTTCAGTCGCGGGAAGCCAGCCTGACCACGGTGGAGACTTTTTGCATGGAGTCCATTCAGGCGTTTGGGAATCCCACGATCAATGAGTTTGCGTCTTTTCTGCACATCTCTCCGTCCAACGCCGCATATAAGGTCAACAGCCTGGTAAAGAAAGGGTATGTAGACCGGGTGCAGTCCCCTGAGGACCGGCGGGAGTATCACCTGCGGGTGACGCAAAAGTATGTGGACTACTACAATATCAGCACTGCCTATGTAAAGGAAGTCATGGACCGGATAGAGCGGCACTTTTCTCCCGCCGACTGCGCAAAACTGGCGGAGATCCTCAGCGTAATCAGCAAGGAACTGATGCCGGAGGTGGAGCTTCCGGATACCTCCGAAGCCGACAGATAGAAGCTCGCAAGGGATTGGAAACAGCTGCCATCCCGAAAAGTCGGGGAAATTCGGGGCGGCAGTTTAGCCGCCGCAGGATTTATCGAAAAGATTAAAAAAGGCGCGCCGCAGCTGCGGCGCGCCTTTTCTATTTGATTTACAGACGGCTTACTTGTGGTCCACGGAGGACATATAGCGAATCAAATCCACCATCTTGTTGGAATAGCCGCACTCGTTGTCGTACCAGGAAATTACCTTCACAAAGCTGTCGGTCAGAGCGATACCGGCCTCGGCGTCGAAGATGGAGGTGCGGGGATCGCCCAGGAAGTCGGAGGAGACCACGGGGTCCTCGGTGTAGCCCAAAACACCCTTCAGCTCTCCCTCGGAGGCGGCTTTCATGGTCTTGCAGATTTCCTCATAGGAGGCGGGCTTCTCCAGAGTGACAGTCAAATCCACCACGGAGACGTCCAGAGTGGGAACGCGCATGGACATGCCGGTCAGCTTGCCGTTCAACTCGGGGATGACCTTGCCCACGGCCTTGGCGGCGCCGGTGGAGGAGGGAATGATGTTGCCGCAGGCGGCACGGCCGCCGCGCCAATCCTTCAAAGAGGCACCGTCCAGAATCTTCTGGGTGGGGGTGACGGAGTGGACGGTGGTCATCAGGCCTTCCTTGATGCCGAAGTTTTCATGGAGAACCTTGGCAATGGGGGCCAGGCAGTTGGTGGTGCAGGAGGCGTTGGACACAAACTTCATCTCGGAAGTGTACTTCTTGTTGTTGACGCCCATGACGAACATCGGGGTGTCATCCTTGGAAGGAGCGCCCATGACCACGTGCTTCGCGCCGGCGTCAATGTGGCCCTGGCACTTTTCCTTGGTCAGGTGCTGGCCGGTGCACTCGCAGATATACTCCGCGCCCACCTTGCCCCAGGGAATGTTGCCGACTTCCTTCTCAGCGAAGATGGTGATCTTCTGCCCGTTGACGATCAGGGCGCCGTCTTCATAGGCAATGGTGCCCTGAAACTGGCCGTGGGTGGTGTCGTAGCGCAGCATATAGGCCATATAGTCGGGGGTCATGAACGGATCGTTCAGGGCAACGACCTCCACGTCGTCACGGGTCAGAGCGGCGCGAAAAACCAGACGGCCGATGCGCCCAAAGCCATTAATACCGATTTGAGTCTTCATGAGATAAGTCCCCTTTCAAAGTACGGCCCAGCTTTGCGGCCGTTAAAAACGATTGCGCAAACGTATTGGTAATCGTTTGCATAAGCATATTATCATAACTCGGTTTTCTTTGCAAGTGTTAAAAACTATAAGAATTCCCCGGATTCCTTGTATAAAACCAATAATTCATGGAAAAACTGCACAGTTTTTACTCAAAAAAACGGGACAAGGACTTGACGTTACGCCGAAAGGAGCATATACTTAAAACAAATTAAAGGATTACGTAATTTCAAGACGGCTTACGCAAAGAGAGAAAGCGGCGAAAAGCGCCATACTTGCGCTTTTTCGTTTGTTGCCCGAGAGGTATCCGGGAAAGCAAGAAAAGTGAGAAAGGGACGGTCCTCCACTATGAAAGTGACCATCAGCGATGTGGCGAAGATGGCCGGCGTGTCCACGGCCACCGTTTCACACACCATCAACAACACGCGGTACGTCTCGGAGGAGACGCGGGAAAAGGTCTATGCTGCCATTTCCCAGCTGGGTTATACGCCGGACGCCTCAGCCCGGAGCTTTCGCACCGGAAAGAAAAAGACCATCGGCTTTATTGTTCCGGATATATCCAACAAATTTTTTGCCACGATGATCGAGTCGGTGGAAAATTATCTGGCCGCTGCCGGCTATCACCTCATCATTGCCAATACCAAGGAGGATATGGAGCGGGAGGAGAAGAATGTCCGCCTCTTGACCGCGGGGCTGGTGGACGGCCTTCTGATCGCCAGTACCATGGACAGCTTTGAGCAGCTGAGCAGTCTGCTTCCCGCCGGATTTCCGGTGGTGCTGGTGGACCGGGTCTTCAGCGAGAAAAAATTTTCCTCCGTTTGTGTGTCCAATTTCCAGCCCATCTACCGCAGTGTCTGCCGTCTGGTGGGCAAGGGAGACCGGCGCATCGGCATTATCGGGGGCCTGCCCCGTCTGTCCACCACGAAGGAACGCATTTCCGCCTATCAGCAGGCCATTTCAGACTGCGGTCTGGCTCCGGAGGAGACCTTCATCCGGTACGGTGATTCCATGGAAAACAGTGCGCGTACATGCCTTGATGAGCTGATGGAGCAAAATTGCGACGCGGTGATCGTCACCAACGGCCTGATGGCCTCGGAGTCCATTATCTATCTCCACCGCAAAGGCGTGCAGCTGGCCAGGGACATGGACCTTGTCAGCTTTGTGGATTACGAGTCCGACTTTTACCAGCTCTACGCCAGTCAGATTGACTCGATCGTTCAGCCGGTGAATGAGCTGGGTGTCGCCGCAGGCGAGGAGATTTTGAAGAGGGTGGAGAACCCGGACGCGCCGATTTTTGAAAAGGTACTCACCTCGTCCTACCGACCATATGATTTGCCAAAGTCCTGGAATCATTCAGACCGCTGAACATATGAAAAAAGCGCGCCGTCGGAAAATCCGTCGGCGTGCTTTGTCTGCTGAAAAACTGTTTAAGATGTCCGGACGTTACAGGGAGGCCTTGATATTTGCCGCGATCTGATCGGCGGTGAGGCCGTATTCCCGCAAAACATCTTCCGGCTTGCCGGACTGACCGAACTGATCGTCGACGCCAAGCTTTCGGAATTTGCAGGTGACCTTCCCCATGAGGACGTCGGCCACCGCGTCGCCCAGGCCTCCAATCACACTGTGTTCCTCCACAGTAACCACCGCGCCGCACTGCTTCGCGTATTTCGTAACGCATTGCGCATCGATGGGTTTAATGGTGTGGACATTGATGATGCTGGCGTGGATGCCATCGGACTCCAGGAGCTTTGCGGCCTCCAGGCACTCGCAGACCATCAGTCCACAGGTAAACACCGCCACGTCGGCGCCTTCCCGCATGACGTTGGCCTTGCCGATCTCAAAGGGATAATCCTCCTCAAACACCGGAGAGGAAAGGCGCGTCAGCCGAAGATAGGCGGGACCGTCATATTCCGCCAGAGCAAAGACGGCCTTTTTCGCCTCGTTGGCGTCGGCGGGTACAATGACCGTCATACCGGGGATGACCCGCATGAGAGCAAGGTCCTCAATGGACTGATGGCTGCCGCCGTCTTCGCCCACGGAGAGGCCCGCATGGGTCATGCACAGCTTCACGTTGAATTTCGGATAGGCGACGGTATTGCGCACTTGCTCGTAGGCACGGCCCGTTCCGAACATGGCGAAGGTGGAGCAGAAGGGGATCAGGCCCATGGTGGACATACCGGCGGCCACATCCACCATGTTGGCCTCTGCAATGCCCATGTTGAAGTGGCGGTCGGGATAGACCTTCTTGAATTTCCCGGTCTGGGTGGAGCCGGCCAGATCCGCGTCCAGAACGACCACCTTGTCGTTTTTCGCGCCCAGCTCGATCAGCGCCTCGCCGTAAGCGACGCGGGTTGCGATTTTCTCAGCCATCTTACTTTCCCTCCAGTTCCGCAAGGGCCTGTGCCCGTTGCTCCTCATTGGGAGCCTTACCGTGCCATCCCGCCTGATTTTCCATAAAGGACACGCCCTTGCCCTTAACTGTGTGGCCCAGAATGCACCGGGGCATGCCGGGGACGATGGGGCGGCTCATGGCCTGCGCCACGGCGGCGGCGTCGTTGCCGTCAGGCAGCTCAATCAGGTCGAAACCAAAGGCCCGGAGCTTTGCAGGCAGGTCTCCCAGGCTCATGACCTCGTCGTTGGAGCCGTCGATCTGAAGACCATTGTTGTCAAAGAGGACGGTGAGATTGTCCAGCTTATAGTGGGCGGCAGACATAAACGCCTCCCAGATCTGGCCCTCCTGCACTTCACCGTCACCGCACATGGCGAACACCTTTGTGTCCTTGCCCATGTGCTTGGCGGCCAGCGCCATGCCCACGGCGATGGAGACGCCCTGGCCCAAAGAGCCTGTGGAGGCGTCCACGCCGGGGACCTTTTTCGCGTCGGGGTGGCCCTGAAGAATGCTGTGAAGCTGGCGGAAGTTTTTGAATTCATCCTTGGAGAAGAAACCCAGCTCTGCCAGTATGCCGTAGTAGCAGGGGGCGGCGTGGCCCTTACTCAGGACAAAGCGGTCGCGGTTGGGATCCCTGGGATTCTTGGGGTCCACCCGCATCTGCGTGCAGAACGCGGCGCTCATCATCTCCACCGCGGAGAGTGAGCCGCCTGGGTGTCCGCTGCCGGCGTTGGCGGTCATATTGATAATGTCCCGCCGGACCGCCGCACAGAATTTTTCCAACTCTTGCGTTGTCATATTATTCCTCCATATTCCCGTGAATTTGGGGTTTGTTCCTGAGTCCTTACGGTATCACAAGTGGCAGGACGTGTCAAGAAAGAACCACCTCGCGGAATTCCGCTGTTTTCCGGCGACCCGAGCCGCGTCCCGGAACAAAATACTCTCTGCGGTGAAAAGACGCGGTTCTCCGTGCGGGAGACTTGCGCGGCAGGGAAAACCCCGCTATAATGGTAAAAAATCATAAAAACGGGGGAGCACGTTATGCCAACAAGACTTGAGCGCGACACCATGGGCGAGATATTTGTCCCTGCGGAGCATTTTTGGGGGGCCCAGACGCAGCGCAGCTTTGAAAACTTTAAAATCGGCACGGAGAAGATGCCCGGGGAGATCATCGCGGCCTTCGCCTGCCTGAAGGAGGCCTGCGCCCGGGTCAACGCGGATTGCGGCAAGCTGACGGCGGAGCAGGCGGACGCCGTTTCCGCCGTTTGCGAGGAAATCCGGGCGGGGAAATGGGAGGGGGAGTTCCCACTGGCGGTCTGGCAGACCGGCTCCGGTACCCAGACGAACATGAACGTCAACGAGGTGATCGCCCATCTGGCGGCGGAAAAGGGCGAGCAGCTTCACCCCAACGACCATGTGAATGCCTCCCAGTCCAGCAACGATACCTTTCCCTCCGTGCTGCATATCGCGGCGGTGCTGGCGGTGGAGAGCGGCGTCCTGCCCGCAGCGAAGCGGCTGGGCAGGACGCTGGCGCGGCTGGAGAGGGAAAATGAAGATGTCATCAAAATCGGCCGCACCCATTTGCAGGATGCCACGCCTCTGCGCTTTTCTCAGGAGATATCCGGCTGGCGGGAGTTGGTGGCCGCACCCTGCCGGATGCTGGAGGCGGCTTTGGAAGAGCTTCGGCGTCTGGCCATCGGCGGCACCGCCGTGGGTACCGGACTGAATGCGCCGAAGGGCTTTGACGTCCGGGTCTGCGGGTATCTCACGGAGCTGACGGGGACGGAATTCATCCCGGATGAAAACAAATTCCACGCCCTGACCAGTCAGGATGCGCTGGCGTTTGCCCACGGGGCGCTGAAGGCGCTGGCCGCGAATCTGATGAAGATTGCCAACGATGTGCGCTGGTACGCCGCCGGTCCGCGCTGCGGGCTGGGAGAGGTCCACATCCCGGAGAACGAACCGGGCAGCTCCATTATGCCGGGAAAGGTGAATCCCACTCAGTGTGAGGCGGTGACGATGGTTGCCGTGCAGGTGATAGGCAACGACGCGGCCATCGGCTTTGCCGCGTCTCAGGGGAATTTCCAGCTGAACGTATTTCTACCGGTGTGCGCGCAGAACTTTTTACAGTCCGCCCGGCTGCTGGCGGACGCGATGGACTCGTTCCGCGTCCACTGCATGGAGGGGCTGACCGCCGACCGGGAACGGATGGCGTACAACCTCCACAATTCTCTGATGCTGGTGACCTGTCTGACTCCGAAAATCGGCTATGAAAAGGCGGCTGAGTGCGCCAAAAAGGCCCTTCACGACGGTACGACGCTGAAAGAGGCGGTGCTGGCGCTGGAACTTTTGTCGGCGGAGGAGTTTGATGCGGCGGTGCGGCCGGAGAAGATGGTTTGAGACCCTCTTGCTGGTCAAAGCGCGTTTGATCGTGTTCGCCATCGGGACGCGGAACAGAGCGGGTCGGACGCCCTTATTGGAAAACTGGATTACGAAGAAAAGGAGACCGTCCGCGCTGTGCGCGGACGGTCTCCTTTTTAAATTCCTGAAAAATCAAAATTGGGCGTATATTCCTCCTTTGCGGAGGTGCGCTCCTGCGTGTAGCCGTCGGTGATGCCGCAGTTTTCCATATACTGCACCGCGGCGGCATACTCCGCCCCGGTTACGTGGCGGCGGAGATTTCCCGCCGCCCCCCGCTGGGGCGTGTACTGCGCCATAAGGGAAAACAGCACGTCGCCGGGGCGGAAAGCCGCCGATACCCAGTCGAGAACCTGGCGGGTGTTTTCCAGCTCTCCCGGAAGCAGCAGGTGCCGGATCAGCACGCCGGATTTCAGCCGTCCATTTTCCATTTGGTACGGCCCCGTCTGGCGAAACATCTCCAAGATCGCGGCGCGGGCCCAGTGAAAATAGTCCTCCGCGCCGGAATATTTTTTCGCCGGGCCGGGCAAAGCGTATTTGAGATCGGGCAGGTAAATCTGCACCTTGCCCTCCAAAAGCCGCAGGGTCTCCGGTTTTTCATAACCGCCCGAGTTCCAGACCACCGGCACCGGCAAAGGCCGGTTTAAAGACTCCGCGATGGCGGGAGTAAAATGGGTGGGAGTCACAAGATCGATGCAGGCCGCGCCCTGTGCGATCAACTCGTCATAAATTTCCCGCAGGCGCTGAACGCCGACGGATCTGCCGAGGCCCTGACGGGAGATGGTCCCGTTCTGGCAGAAGCAGCAGCGGAGATTGCAGCCGGAAAAAAAGACGCATCCCGCGCCTCGGTCTCCCACGAGGCAGGGCTCCTCCCACTGGTGGAGCATGGCCTTCGCGGCCACGGGCGTGAGCGGCATGGCGCACACCCCGCCGGAGATGGTCTCCGTTCGTTCCGCGCAGCACTCCCGAGGGCAGAGGGTACAGATCATGCCTGCCCCGCCTTGAAATCGGGACCGAGATTCCCCTCCCGCCAGTGCCTGCGGCAAAGGCCGATATACTGGTCGTTGGCGCCCAGCACCACCTGAGCGCCCTCTTTCAGCACGCAGCCGCTTTTATCAAACCGGGCGTTGAAGGTGGCCTTTTTGCCGCACCAGCAGATGGTCTTGACCTCTTCGATCTTGTCCGCCATTACCAAAAGTTCCTCGCTGCCGGGAAAAAGGTCGCCCTTGAAATCCGCCCGCAGCCCGTAGCAGATGACGGGAATACCGCAGTCATCCACCAGGGAGACCAGATAGTCCACTTCCTCTTTAGTCAAAAACTGGGCCTCATCCACAATGATGCAGGCGTTTTGCTGCAATTCCATGGGGTTGATCGTTTGCATCTCGTCGAAGTAAATGCAGGGGTATTTCAGCCCGATGCGGGAGGAGACCATGTGGTCGCCGTCCCGGGAGTCCAGCCGGGGCTTCACCAGAAGGGTCTGCTGGCCCCGCTCCTCGTAGTTAAAGCGAGTCATCAGCGCGTTTGCCGTTTTGCTGGAGCCCATGGCCCCGTATTTAAAGTAAAGCTGTGCCATTGATGTTGATTCTCCCTCTTATGTTTCCTGGTTGTGTGCCTCCGGCTCCCCAGCGGGCGTGTCGGCCGCCGCGTCCGGCTCATAAGCGGCCCGGTCCTCGGTGGACATGCTGTTCAGCAGGGCGTCGGAAATGGTGGCGTTCCCCAGAGGTGGATCTAGCAGGAGCGTGTCCAGCACCATTTTATGGCACTTTTCACAGTGCCATACGGTTTTGTATGAGTACAATTTACCCTCATTCAGCATACTTACAGATACACTGGGTATGGTGAGAAATTTAGGCATATCAGGGCGCCAGTAGACGCTATCCCGGCCCCCCTGCAGATAGCCCTTGACCATGTCTCCGCCGCACCAGGGGCATTTCTCCGGCGGGCCCTCCGGTTCCTCGGGCTTCTCATCTCCCCGGAACCGCGACAGAAAGGTCTGAAAGGGAGAGGCTTTCTCTCCCGGCTGTTCCGCTTCCCCGGATTCCGGAGACTGCGCCTGGCGGGCGGTCTTAAAATATTCGTGGAATTCTTCGGAGACCGAGGGCGTTTTTTTCTCCTCCGGCTCCTGCGATTCTTTCTCTTTGGACTTCTGGTATTTCTCCCACTCGCCCTCGTCGTCCTGATTCCAAAAAGCCATTTCGCTCCTCCTTTACGGCGTCACAGCAGCAGCTGCATGAAAATGGTCCCCGGTAGGGGGCTGTCGTTATACCGGGGAATTTCATAGAAGCCCAATTTCCGGTACATGTGGATGGCGGTGGTCAGCATGGGGAGAGTGTCCAGATTCATAGAGCGGTACCCGATCTCCCGCGCGTCGGAGAGCAGCCGGTTCACCAGTGCCGCGCCCACCCCCTTTTTCCGAAACTGGGGGCGGACATACAGCCGCTTCATCTCACAGGTCTTGTTGTCCAGTTTGCGCAGGGCCACGCAGCCAGCCGGTTTTCCGTCTACCCGGGCAAGATACAGCCGCCCGTCGGGCTTTCCGTATTTCTGGCGCAGATTGGCAAGTTCCGCATCGCAGTGCTGTACCTGAAGGTAGGACGCAAAGGGCGGCACTGCCATAATCAGTGTGTCCACGTATTCCTGAATCATGGAACGCATGACCTCCGGCTGTTCATAGGCCAATTCCAATGTCAATAACATAATCGCAGTACCTCGCTTTCCGCCGGGCTTACAGCTCCAGCTCCATATAGATCGTCTCCGGCAGGGGACTGTCGTTATAGCCGGCAATCTCCACAAATCCCCGCCGCCGGTACATGGCGATGGCCGTGGTCAAAAACGGCAAGGTGTCCAGCAGCAGCTTCCTGTAGCCGATCTCCCGCGCGTCCGTCAAAATCCGGTCCATCAGCGCCGCAGAGATCCCCTGCCCACGATACGGAGGTCGGACATACATCCGTTTCAGTTCGCAGCGCGCTTCGTCCAGCCTGCGCAGCGCGACGCACCCCACTCCGGCTCCGTTCGCCCGCGCAAGATACAGCCGCCCGCCGGGCAGACCGTATTTGCCGCGAAGATCGTCCAGTTCCGCGTCGTAGTGCTGAATTTTTAAATATTCCGCAAAGGACGGACTCTCCCGCACCAGCATATCCGTGTATTCCTGAAACAGCGAACGAATCTCTTCCTGATCGTCATATGCAAGCTCCAGCGTCAAGCCCATGGCGAAGTGCCTCCTTCAAGATTTTTCTCTGTGCCTTTTTCTCCCAGCAGGATCTTTGCCTCGCTTAGAAACCGGGCGAAGGCCGATGGGATGGCCCTCTTTTCAAGCTCCGGTCCGTCCGCCCAGAAAAAGTCCCCCGGCCCGTCGCCGGAGACCTCCAGCACATACCCGGTCATGTGCCATTCCACATGGCTGAAGATGTGCTTTGCCGTCAGGCGCTGGTTCCATGCGCTGGGTGTCAGTCCCCAGAGGATGGACTGCGCTCCGGCGGCGGCTTCATCCAGTGTTCCGTCCGCGTTTGGAAATTCCCAAAGACCGGCCAGAAGCCCATCTGAGGGCCGCTTTCGCAGAGCAATTTTTCCACTCCTTGAGAAAAGAAAAACTGTTTTCTCCTCCACCCGCCGCGCTTTTTTAGGTGATTTCACCGGCAGGCTTTCCGCCGTGCCTAGTCTCCGGCCAAGGCAGCTGTCCGCCAGCGGACAGACGTCGCATTTTGGCGGACCGCCGGGTACGCAGACCACGGCGCCCAGTTCCATGAAGGCCTGGTTAAAAACGCGGATATCCTCCGGCTCAATGGGCATAATCGGCTCAATCTGCTCCCGGATGGACTTCTTCGTCTTTGGGTCCGCGATATCGCCGTGGCAGTCCGTCAGCCGGGTAAACACCCGGAGCACGTTGCCGTCCACCGCCGGCTCCCGTCGTCCAAAGGAAGCCGAGGCGACCGCGGAGGCGGTGTAGTCCCCCACGCCCGGCAGGGCCAGCAGTCCTTCGTAAGTGTCCGGGAATTCTCCGCCCAAATCCGTTGCTACGGTCCGCGCCGCGCTTTGCAGATTTCGGGCCCGGCTGTAATATCCAAGTCCCTCCCAAAGTTTCATGAGCCTTTCCTCCGGCGCGTGTGCCAAAGCTTCCACCGAGGGGAAGGCGGAGAGAAAACGCTGATAATAGCCCAGCACCGCCGCCACGCGGGTCTGCTGGAGCATGATCTCCGACACCCACACGCGGTAAGAATCCCTGGTTTTCCGCCATGGCAGGTCCCGGGCATTGGCCCGGTACCAGGCCAAAAGCGGCGGAACAATTTCCGATAGAGTTGTCAGCGGGGCATGGGGCATGATATAATGTACTCCTAATTGAATTTTAAAAATTTACCGCTCTGCTCGCGCTTTTTCAGGATAAGCGGCGGTGGAACACGGCGGAAGGAGAGCTTTCGGCGGACCGTTTTTTCTTCCGCTTCCGCGCCGGCCTTCTCCCGTATTGCTTCTTAGTATATCATATTCACCGGCGGCGGAATATCCCTTTTTAGAAATTTTTAAAAACCTCTTGACCTTTCCCCTTGTGGAGGGTATAGGATACGTTCAGAAAGCGAGGGAATGGGCTTTGAAGATCAACGAAGTGGAGCAGATAGTGGGCATCACCAAGAAAAACATTCGCTTTTATGAGGCAGAGGGGCTTCTGAACCCGCAGCGCAACAGTGAAAACGGCTATCGGGACTACGGTGACAGCGATGTGGAGGCGCTGCGGCGGATCAAGCTGCTGCGGAAGCTGGGCGTCCCGATCGAGGAGATCCGCCGCCTCCAGAGCGGGCGGCTGACGGTGGAGGATGCCATGCGCCGCCACCAGGTGGCCATCGACCGGGACACGGAGAATCTGAGCAAGGCCAGGGCGGTGTGCGGCTTATTGGCGGAGAACGGGACCACGATGGAGGATTTGAATGCCGAGGCGGTGCTGACCCGGATGGAGCAAATGGAACAGGAGGGGACCACCTTTATGAACAAGCAGAAGGACGATGTGCGCAGGCGTTATGTTGCCCCAATTGTCTGCGCGGTTTTAATGACGGTGCTGATGATCGGCCTCATCTGGCTGATGGTCTGGGCGTTTCAGGAGGATCCGGCGGGCGCGCCGCCCATGCCGCTGCTGGTGCTGCTCGTGGGAATTCCCGCGGTGGTGATCGTCGGCGTGGCCATTGCCCTGATCCAGCGGCTGCGTGAGATCGGCAAGCGGGAGGAAGATGATGCAAGGCGGTTTTGAGTTTCAGTCCCGGCAGCGTGAGCGCCGCAGAAAAGCCAACGGAAGCGCGTGTATCGCCGTGTTCTGGGAGGTGGCCATGGCTGCCCTGCTGCTATGGGTCCGGGCACGGTACTTTTCCCAGGATGACGTGATGCGCCTGGTTTTGTTGATCCTGGCCGTGATCGACGCGGCTTTGATGATTCCAATTTTGATCGCGAGAAAACAAAGAATAAAGGAAATTGCAGGAGGAGAAGAAGATGAAGCTGGTCAGTATTGAAACGATTCCTGGGCAGGAATTTGAAGCTATGGATGTGGTGAAGGGCACCGTGGTCTACAGCAGGAACTTCGGCCACGACTTTATGGCCGGGATGAAGACGCTGGTGGGCGGTGAGATCACGGGTTATACGGAGATGCTGAACGAGGCCCGCGCCATCGCCACGAAGCGCATGGCGGACGCGGCGCAGGAGCTTGGCGCCGACGCGGTGGTGGGGCTGCGGTACGCATCCTCCTCCGTGATGCAGGGGGCCGCTGAGGTGGTGGCCTACGGCACGGCGGTAAAATTCAAATAATGCGCGTCACATTTTTGGCCCACAGCGGCTTTTTGGTGGAGCTGGATTCCGTCTGCCTGCTGCTGGACTGGTGGAAAGGGGAACTTCCGGAGCTGCCGGATAAGCCCCTGTTCTGCTTTGCCAGCCACCAGCACCACGACCATTTTAATCCCCAAATTTTCTCCTTAGACGACGGCAGGAAAGAGATCCGTTTTCTGCTGGGGAAGGATATTCAGCTGTCCGCACACAACCGAAAAAAATGGAACCTCTCCGATGTAACGGCAGAGAAGTGCGCCGTTTTGAGCGGGAATGAGAAGATTGACCTGCCCCACGGCGTCACGGTGGAGACCTTGCCCTCCACCGACGAGGGAGTGGCATTTCTGATGACCTGCGAAGAGAAGACGATTTACCACGCCGGAGACTTGAACTGGTGGCACTGGGAGGGAGAGGATAAGGCCTGGAACCGGAATATGGAAACGGATTTCAAGCGATTTGTGGAACCGCTCCGCGGTCGGAGAATTGATTTGGCCTTCGCCCCGCTGGACCCCCGGCAGGAGGGAGCCGCCGACTGGGGGCTGCGCTATCTTCTGGAGCTTGCCGAAGTGAAAAAGCTGATCCCCATGCACCAGTGGGAGGACTACCGTCCCACGGAGGCGTTTTTGAGGGCCCTCCCCCAATGGGCGGAAACCGTGCTGCCCGTGGAACGGCTTGGACAGCAGTGGATTTTGTGACTTCAGCCGCGGCGGAAAGCCCTTCAATCAATGAAAAAAGCGCGCACCTCTGCGGTCCT
>NZ_JBEUWZ010000021.1:0-74406 GCF_040505565.1 Oscillibacter sp.
CGGCGGTCTGCCGCCGGCCATGTATCGTCAGGCCGCCAGAGGCCTGGCCGCATAAGCTGCAGATTTCGGGTGTTCAGATTCTGCACGGTTCTTGACTTCTCCACAAAGGCACAATTCTTTGTACCTTTGCCTGAGATTCGTTTGTGTTTTATTACCAAAATCAATATCATCAGATTCCGGCAGAGGATTCGAACTCTTACGCTCAAGACAAATTCCTTATACTAACAGAAGATAAGGTAGAATAAGGGACCTGTTGACAAAGAGGAAAAATTCTCTCGAAATCCAAATAGAAAATCGAGAGGATTGAGTATCTTTGAATAAAAAGAAGGGCTTTCGCCATTCTCTTTAGATTCAAGGTCAAAGCAGATAAGAGGCACTCCTCTGCGACAGCAAGAAGGCCTCGTTTGTGGACGGATGACAGGCAATGTTCTCTTTTCAACACAGAGAAGCAGCCTTCAGCCCATATTTTTCTTTTCTTCATCATCAGCCAATAGTCCGGAGATCCCACACGCATATGGCCGCGATGAAATGCTGGGTAGCAACTACTGCCCAAAATTCTTCGCCGAATCCCCGTCTTATCAAAGCACTCTGGTTTTCTGGAACAATGGATACAACTGTCATCTTGTATTTAACACCGCAGATATTTCCCGGTCGATTTGTGAGAAAAGCATCTTCTTGTGCATCGTATTGAAATCCATATTTCGCGGGAGAGTTTGAGAAGTCTATTGCCGGAATATAGCCAGTAACACCCAGTAGCTCCAGGCCACGATGAACTGCACCTGTATCATAGCCACGGTCGAGAGCAAGTTTTCCCATGGGCAGGTTCAGAAGTTTTTGCTGCTTTTCAAGATGTCTTAATAGAATAAGGCTTTCTTTTTGATTGGCCGGAAAAACGTCCACACCTGTGACAATGCCATTTTTACAATCCACTGTTGCTTTCAGTAAATAACCTATGCCACGTTTATTACCATGGTTAATTCCGCCGCACTCCGGATCGGTGCTGCTGGTTATCCTCTACTTTTTCTCTGTATGGACAGAAGGCTTTTTAAAGCCAGGTTGTTCGGCCAATTCTTGATCTAACGCATTCAGATAGCTCTGCATGCTGACTTCAACGACTTCCTCTACTTCAATCCAACTCGATTTGGAAACTTGCGCTGGAATATAGCTACCGTCATCAACCATTTCTTTCCCGTCCACGAGACCGGCTGTGATACACTGATGGACAATTTCAGTAAATGCTTGTTCAAACAGATTGCTTTCATTCCATTTTCGTATGCGAGTCTTGCTGAAGGTCGAATGATCCGGAATCTTTTTCCCAAAATCAAATCCACAGAACCAACGATATGCAATGTTGAGTTGAATTTCTTCTACCAGCCTACGCTCCGATTTAATTCCATAGAGATATCCGATCAACAACATTTTAAACATGCTGACCGGATCGACAGAAGGTCTTCCTGTCGCCGGAAAGTAATGAGCCAACAAATCATAAATAAATGTAAAGGACACACAGGCATCAATCTTCTTGAGCAAATGGTTATATGGTATCAGTTCATTCAATTCCACCACGATCATCTGAAGTTGTCCGTCATCCGCCCCATCATTTCTCATCACGCTCCTATGGCTTTATTATACCATGGAATTCGTTTTATAGGGGACTTTGTCAATAGGTCCAATTCTTGACACTACCATAAGACGCTGCTGCATATGATGTGCCCGGATTGGTCACAAAAAGCCTCCGGAAAACGTGATGCCTTCCGGAGACTTTTTATTCTAAAAATATCTATGTATATTAACTGATGGCTCTCGTGCCGCTTGTGGTATAGGGCCGGGAATCGTGCCCATTGGCATTGCCAGCATAGCAGGTTACAATTGCCATATAGTAGTAACCTGGTGTTCCATAATAGGTCACGGCATCGGCAAAATAGTGATAACCGGAAGTCATCATGCTGGGATAGTTTGTATACGAATAGGTTTTTACTGGATTCCAAGTTATCTGGTCGGAGGATTTGTAAATCGTGATACTGGAGGCTCCAATTTGCGTCATATACCCAAGACCATCAACAGTGACACCAACAATAATTTCTCCGCCACTTGCGGCAGACACATCGGCACTGTAGGCATCTATATAATTACTTGAACGTAAAAGACCGTTTGGCTGAGCGGATGTCATTACACAGCTCAAGCAAGAGATTATGGCTACGACCATAACCATCGAGAGGATGCGCGTTACAGATGTTTTCAAAACAATTACCCCCTATAAATTGAATCAATTATTTCTTTAAGCTCTGGGTATGTTATATTGCCAATTACTTTGCATTCCAGCTGCCCGTTGATCCAAGTTGCTTTTTCAAAGGATTTATCGCTGACTAAGTAGTGTATAATGTCATCGGTTATATAGACATCTGTATTATCCGCGTCTTTTTCAATTTCTGTTTGTTTTGAACTATCATAATTTCGAATTGTTATAGATAGATATTCACCGTTGCTACCTGCATAATCAGACTCAATAGAGATACCAGCTTTTTTTACTTGGGCCGTTACTATCTTTAGCTGGAACCTTTCGGGAACCCAAGTGGGTGCAATTTCCCCGACAACACCAAAATCGTCCAATGCAGCTTGCAGCGAGTCGTACGTCTGTTGCTCTCCATCGTCAATCGGATATGTTCCAATGGTTGCATAGATGGCTTCTTTATCTGAAAAATGAAAGGTGGAACTAGTCCATTTTGCGATGGCCCCAAAGATGTCAAACCCAAAAGCCTGCGCAGTGACCATGCTGAAAAGCATCACAACAATAATTGCGGCAACTTGGATCAGTCTGCGAGAAAAGTGCCTTGGATGCCGTGCAAGAGCGGAGGAAGGCGAACTATTTTCCTCTTTATCAAATACCGGCTCAAACCTTTGATGAAATGCGGCAAGCGATTCCTCCGGATGAAATTCTTCGGACTCAGGATTAATTTCATCCAACGCAGAAAGAATGGCATTCAGATTCTCACTATCAAAGTGGGTTCCATCCGCATTTGCAAGCCAGTCGGATAAATCGTCCAACAGGTCGTCCGTTGTCTGATCGGTCAGATGCTCGTGGATTAGTTTCGCGCCCTCTTTGGCTCCGCCAGCCGCAGAGTTGTGACGAATCTGGGGCATTTAGTCACCTCCTATCTGCTTAATTTGTTCAACTTCAAAAAACATTTCGTCAAATTTCGACTTTTTCATCTTTTAGAAGCTCACGGCAATGATTCTTGGCCCTGTGCAACTTGGTTCGACAAGCGAGAACGCTTTTTCCCGTTTTATGGGCAATTTCCTCATAGGAGTATCCATCCTCAAATTGCATGGATAGAATTTCTTTTTCACTATTAGTCAGACCTGGTGGCAGGCAATCGCAAAAAGGGAACTCATAGTTGTCCTCCCGGCCAATCTCATAGCCATCATCTAGTGAATCGGTATTTCGATGTCTCTGTCGCTGCAATTCATTCCCTATTTGATTTCTTAGCGTTACAAATAGCCACGCCTGTGGGCAGGGGTGAACCATAACCTGATCCTTTTTTGCCAAAAGGATAATGAATACGTTTTGAACAACGTCTTCCGCAGATTCCGAACTCCCGAGAAGCCTTCGTGCCGTCTGTATCATTTTCAGGGAGTTTTGCATATACAGATTATCAAACCATTGCTGAAATGATACTTCCAAAATGCATACCTCCTTTAAATTCTAATTTTGAAATACTAATGTATTGTAATTATAGCATATACTGTAGAATATTCAATAAAGGTGTATGCTTCTGCTGATGATAAAAAAATAAAAGCTCTCAAAGCTGATGGGAAGCAGCATGAGAGCTTTTTGTTGGGCAATCTTCACAATAAATGGATAGTCCTTTTACAACAACTGTAAAAACTATGAAGAATTAAAGAAATCGTGTAATGTTCCAACTTTTACAGCAAATTACATATATATGTTGCGAAAAAACCCGATCCTTAATTTAGCGTTTTTTGAATGACAGAACGACTGGATCGGAAATAGAAGAAGAGAGGGAGAGAGTGTATGGAATTTCCGGTGTATGTTGTAAATATGGACATCTTTGTTGCGGAAGATGGAACAGAGCACGAGTCCTTTGGAATATCCTGCGTACTTAATGGAGAGATTCTCAAGGAAATTAACGATATTTCGACCAGCCATAAACTTGTCTCAAATATGGCCCGCCTGTTCACAAAGTGCGGATTATGTCTAAACAGATTTAAGCCTGCGCTGGAAGTTATGATTTCACTGGGTAGCGATACTCTGGAGGAAATTGGAATGTACGATGAAGTATGTTAATCTTCTTTGCTAATGTATAAGTCCTCTGCTTCGTCTAATGCGTTAATGAGTTTTTTGCGAAGGGCGTCAAGTGCATTTTCTGTGTCAATAATCGTATTAAACAGGAGCAGATATTCTTTTGTAAGACTTTCCGTGACTAATGCCTCCTTTCTGGTGAAATGGCGTGAAGAATTGCAATCCACATTATAGATGAAGTCTGTGTCGCATTTCGTTATATTCTGTCAAAAGGAAAAATACTTTTGACAGAATGTGCAGAAGCAGATCAAAAGAGCGATATTTCTAGTAAGGACTATAATAAATAGGCTGCGGGAGAATCTGAAGTATTCTTATGCAGCTTGTCTTATAAGATGAAAATAAGGCCAGTGTATTATATTTAACGCGGATTTCAGGCAGCCGGTTGGGATGCATCTGTAAGAGAGCAATCACTGGGTGAAGAAAGCGCAGACCATCCCCTGGACGGAAATTGAAAATTCACTTCCTCTTCCACAGTCGGAGTGCAGGGCTGTGAAAGAAATTTATCGGTTGAATGGATACAACACTTGCTGAGGCCTGAACACTGCTCCAGATGAGACCAAGCGCCTGCCGCGACGTCGGTGCGCATAACTTCCTCGGCCCTTAAAATCTCATTCCCGGAACTGCCGACAGAAGGCTGACCAAAAGTCAGGAGAAGCCTTGAAATATGGCTTCTCCTGACTTTTATAACAAATTATACTTCAATTATATTAATGCTGATTTCTGCAACAACCGCTGAACCATAACTGCGACTTCAGCACGGGTAATCGTGTCGCTGGGGCCGAAGTTTCTGCTGCCATAGCCCTTGATAATCCCGTAATAGATGGCGGTTTTAACGTATCCGCAATACCACGCAGAAGTGTCCTCTACGCGGCGCACAGAGACGACGGCAAGGTACATCTCGATAAGCGCTTCCTCGACGCTGCTTTCTCTGCGGCGATACCGTTCGATGATTGCCGTTTCAAACGAAATTTCCTTGAGACGCGGTACGTTGAGCGTAACATCGCCGGAGGTGGTAGTAAGATTGCGGCTGTAATGGCCGCTGCGATAACCCAGCCGTTCTTCGCTGCGCTCGTATTTGGCTGCCTGGGTCAGCTTCTCCGCTTCAGCCTCCAGCAGGCCGTTGAGCGTCTCTTCCACGCTGCCCCGGACCAATTCCTTGATTTGCCCCTTGATTACTTCCTCATTAAACTGTACAATTTTTTCGGGCATGGTTTGTAGTCCCCCTTCAGAATGGTTATGTGGTTACTTTCATTCTATCAGAGGTCTGCAAACCGTGTCTCTTTTTATCCGTTTTTGGATTTGCGCAACTTATTCTGCCTTATCCATAATAGACCTCCTGCTTTCACGAAAAATAGATGGCAGGCGGTCTAAGCTCTCAAACAGATAAAGAGAAAACCCTCAGAAACATAGTGTTTCCAAGGGTTTGGTGGAGACTGGGAGACTCGAACTCTCGACCTCCTGCGTGTGAAGCAGGCGCTCTAACCAGCTGAGCTAAGCCTCCACATCCGATATTAAATTTGCACACCCACAAGCCACCGCCGTCACGGTGCTTTATAGGTTGGTGACCCGTACGGGATTCGAACCCATGTTACAGCCGTGAAAGGGCCGTGTCTTAACCACTTGACCAACGGGCCATATCAACTTTTCGGAAAATCCCCACGGGACACGCTGTGCCCCGTGGAAATTCTGGTAGCGGCACCTGGATTCGAACCGGGGACACTGCGGGTATGAACCGCATGCTCTAGCCAACTGAGCTATGCCGCCAAATCTGACCGTCTCATGACGGGCGAGAATTACTATACCAGACAAGGGCCACTTTTGTCAAGAGGGTTTCGCGAAAATTCCGGAAAAAGGTAAATTTGTGGAGTTGGGCAGATACCTGCCGGGAGCGCTTTCGCGTTCCCGGCGGGTACCTATTTTTCTTAGTACATGCCGCCCATGTCGGGAGCGGCAGGCGCGGGCGCGGGAGGCTCGGGCTTGTCTGCAACCAAGGACTCGGTGGTCAGTACCATGGCGGCCACGCTGGCAGCGTTCTCCAAAGCGGAACGAGTCACCTTGGCAGGGTCGATGATCCCGGCAGTCACCATGTCACAATACTCTTCCTTATAGGCATCGAAGCCATAGCCCATCTTTCCGGAATTGCGCACCTTCTCTAAAATCACAGATCCATCCAATCCGGCATTGGCCGCAATTTGACGGATAGGAGCTTCCAAAGCCTTGGCGATCAGACGCACGCCGGTCTTCTCGTCGCCATCCACGGAGGAGATCAGAGCTTCCACGGCGGGAATCACGTTGATGAAAATCGTACCGCCGCCGGCAACCACGCCCTCTTCCACAGCAGCGCGGGTCGCGTTCAGGGCGTCCTCCATGCGGAGCTTCTTCTCCTTCATCTCGGTCTCAGTGGCAGCGCCGACCTTGACAACGGCTACGCCGCCGGACAGCTTCGCCAGACGCTCCTGAAGCTTCTCCTTATCATAGTCGGAGGTGGTGTTGGCAATCTGCGAACGGATCTGGCCGACCCGATCCTTGATGGCCTGACTTTCTCCGGCGCCGTCCACGATGGTGGTGTTCTCCTTAGAGACCTTCACCTGACGAGCGCGGCCCATCATATCAATCGTGGCGCTCTTCAGCTCCAGACCCACTTCCTCGGAGATCACGGTGCCGCCGGTCAGAGCGGCAATATCCTGAAGCATCTCCTTGCGGCGGTCACCAAAGCCGGGGGCCTTGACGCACACCACATTCAGAGTGCCGCGCAGACGGTTCACGATCAGGGTGCTCAGGGCCTCGCCCTCCACATCCTCAGCGATGATCAGCAGCTTCTTACCGGCCTGCACCAGCTGCTCCAGCAGGGGGAGAATATCGGCAATGACGGAAATCTTCTTGTCGGTGATAAGAATATAGGCGTCGTCGATGTTGGCCTCCATCTTCTCCGTATCGGTACACATATACGGAGTGATATAGCCGCGGTCAAACTGCATGCCTTCCACAACTTCGCTATAGGTCTCGGCGGTCTTGGATTCTTCGATGGTGATCACGCCGTCGGCGGAAACCTTCTCCATGGCGTCGGCGATCAGCTTGCCGATTTCTTCATCGCCGGAGGAAACAGCGCCGACACGGGCGATGTCCTTGGAGCCGTCGACCTTCTTGGCCTGCTTTTTCACTTCAGCCACAGCGGCCGCCACAGCCTTGGCCATGCCCTTTTTCACCACGATGGGATTTGCGCCCGCAGCCAGGTTCTTCAGTCCCTCGGCGACCATGGCCTGAGCCAGCAGGGTGGCGGTGGTAGTGCCGTCGCCGGCAACATCGTTGGTCTTGGTGGAGACTTCCTTCACAAGCTGCGCGCCCATGTTCTCAAAGGGGTCGGGCAGCTCGATCTCCTTGGCGATGGTCACACCGTCGTTGGTGATGAGGGGAGCGCCGTACTTCTTGTCCAGTACCACGTTGCGGCCCTTGGGACCCAGCGTCACCTTCACAGTATCCGCCAGCGTATCGACCCCGATCTGTAGTGCCTTGCGCGCGTCTTCGCCGCGCTTAATCAGTTTAGACATATCGCATTACCTCCAAAATTTAGAAGATTTGTTTGAGCTGTTCTTATTCAACGATTGCAAGGATCTCGCTCTGCCGAACCACAACGTATTCCTCGTCGTCCAGCGTGACCTTGCTTCCTGCATACTGGCTGGTGATGACCTTGTCACCGGCCTTCACGGTCATGACCACGTCCTTGCCATCCACGTTTCCGCCGGGACCGACGGAAATGACTTCGGCCACAGAGGGCTTCTCCTTCGCCGAACCGGTGAGGATGATGCCGCCCTTGGTGGTCTCCTCTGTCTCAACCATTTTCAGAATGACACGGTCTGCAAGCGGTGTGAGTTTCATAAAAAACTTCCTCCTTTAATATATAAAAAGATTTACAAAATCAGCGTTAGCACTCAATCACTTCGAGTGCTAACGCTGCTATCATAGTACATTGTTTCCATTTTGTAAAGGGGGTAACTATGAAAAATTTGTGAATTTAAAATGCAGTGAGAAAAATTGGGCATTCCTATTAAAATTTTTTAAAAATCACTTTCCGTACATAAACAGATCGCACTTCAGCATTCCGTTATAGAGCTTGCGCTTCTTGTCCGCCTGACGGCCGAAGCTTCGCTCGAACTCCGTGTGGGACGAGAGCACCAGCACCCGCCACTTTGGGGGCAGCTCCCGACAGGCCGCGCCGAATGCCCGGTAGAGCGCCTCCGCCTCGCTTTTTTCCATTAAACGCTCGCCGTAGGGCGGGTTGGTCGCCACCTGACCGTATTCGCTGTCCCTGTGGAACTTCCCGGCGTCGGCCACCTCAAAGCGAATGCAATCCTCCACGCCCGCCAGCTCCGCATTGTGCCTTGCCAGTTCCACAGCCTCCGGGTCGATGTCGCCGCCCCAGATATCATAGGTTCCATGGAATTCCTTGTCCATCGCCTCGTCTGCCGCTTCCAGCCAGAGCTTTCCGTCCATGTTCTTCCATTTCTGGGCGGAAAAGCTCCGGTCCAGACCAGGGGCTCGGTTTTTCGCAATCAGCGCCGCCTCGATGGGAATGGTGCCGGAGCCGCAAAAGGGGTCGCAGAAGGGGTCCTTGCCCCGATAGCGGGACAGCGTCACCAGCGCCGCCGCCAACGTCTCCCGCAGGGGCGCAACGACGCCCTGCGCGCGGTATCCCCGCTTGTACAGCCCCTCGCCGGAGGTATCCAGATACAGCGTCGCCACGTCCTTTACGATGGCGAACTGGATCTGATAGCGGCTCCCCGTCTCCGGCAGGGTCTCCACGCCGTACTTCTCCCCCAGCCGCTTCGCGGCTGCCTTTTTCACAATGGCCTGGCAGGCGGGAACCGAGTGGAGCTTAGAATTCAGGGAATAGCCTTTTACCGGAAACTCTCCGTCACTGGGAATATAATCCTCCCACGGCAAGGCGTGGACTCCCTGAAACAACGCCTCAAAGTCCCCCGCAGGAAAACTGCCCAGTTCCATCAGCACCCGCGCACCGCAGCGCAGGTTAATGTTCAGCCGGGCAATATCAGCCAACGTTCCTTGGCAGTGAACTCGCCCGTTTTCCGCACGGACCTCTTTTAAATTCAGCCGTTTCATCTCATCTGCCACCAGACTTTCCAGTCCGAACAGGCAGGGCACCGTCAGCGTCATGGGCTGCGCCTCCTTAATAATTTCAAAATCCGCATTTTGGATTACTATAACAGACATTTGGGAAATGTGCAACGCGGCTTTGCCGCAAAGCGGCAAGCGGATGCAAGAAATTGCAAAGTCTGAAACCTTTTCGAATTTCCGCCCGTCTTATCAGTAAAGCAATTTTTTCCTTCGATACCTGTTCCAGAATAAGGTGCCCCGCGGGACTGTTTTTTTGCGGAGAGATGTGGTACAATGATTTTGCAGGACTTATCGTATACTTTTTTCACGTTTCTCAAAACCCAAACAATTCCTGCCAAAGGAGGTTTTTCATATGATGATCTGGATCTGGCTGGGAGCCATTGTGCTGTTCGGCTTGGTGGAGGCCGCCACAGCGGGCTTGGTGTCCATCTGGTTCGTGGCCGGTGCCGTAGCCGCGCTGATTGCAACAATCCTGAACGTATCCGTGGGCTTGCAGTTCGCGATTTTTTTGGCCGTCTCCGCTGTGGCGCTGGCTGCTACCCGTCCGCTGGTGCAAAAGATGAAGTCCGGCAAAACCATACCCACCAATCTGGACCGGGTAATCGGTCTGACCGGCAAGGTGACGGAGATCGTGGACAACGAAAACGCCACCGGAGCCGTCTATGTGGACGGCAAGACCTGGACAGCCCGCAGCGCAGACGGAGCCGTTCTTCCGGCGGGAAGCCTTGTCACCATTTCAAAAATGGAGGGCGTGAAGCTCTTTGTTGAAAAAAATGAAATATTGGAGGGAACTAGATAATGCCTATCATGCCTATCGGAACTATCGCGCTGATTGTTTTAATCGTTCTGGTCCTGCTGTTGATCGTCAGCAACATCGTCGTCGTCCAGCAGTCTAAGGCCTATGTCGTGGAGCGTCTGGGTGCGTTCCGCACCGTTTGGAACGTGGGTCTGCACTTCAAGATGCCGTTCATTGAACGGGTCTCCAAGAAGGTGTCCCTGAAGGAGCAGGTGGCGGACTTCGCGCCCCAGCCCGTCATTACCAAGGATAACGTCACCATGCAGATCGACACGGTCATCTATTTCCAGATCACCGATCCAAAGCTGTATACTTACGGCGTGGAGCGGCCCATGAACGCCATTGAAAACCTGACCGCCACTACCCTGCGCAATATCATCGGCGACATGGAGCTGGACCAGTCTCTCACCTCCCGCGACACCATCAACACCCGGATGCGCGCCATTCTGGACGAGGCCACGGACCCTTGGGGCATCAAGGTGAACCGTGTGGAGCTGAAGAACATCATCCCGCCCAAGGAGATCCAAAACGCCATGGAGAAGCAGATGAAGGCGGAGCGCGAGCGCCGCGAATCCATCCTCCAGGCCGAGGGCCAGAAGGCCAGTCAGATTCTGGTGGCCGAGGGCGATAAGGAATCCGTCATTTTGCGGGCCGATGCCGCTAAACAGGCCGCTATTATGAAAGCAGATGGCGAGGCGCAGGCCATCAAGCTGGTGCAAACCGCTCTGGCGGAGTCTATTAAACTGATGAACGAGGCCAACCCCAATGATCAGGTGGTAAAGATCAAGGCGCTGGAAGCGTTTGCCAAGGCCGCCGACGGGCAGGCCACCAAAATTATTATTCCCTCCGAGCTGCAGGGGCTGGCCGGTTTGGCCGTCAGCGCCAAGGCACTACTGGAAAACGATTCCCCCGCAAAGAAATAAACCGTGCAAACGGGCCGCCGGACTGACGAAAATCGTCGGTCCGGCATTTTTTATTTATAGGAAGATCGGCGCCATTTATCCGATTAAACCGCAACAATAGCGGATAATTTTCAGATTATCCATATTCAAATACGAAAAAAACTGTTATAATACCTCCAATCGTCAACAAATGGAATGAGGGGGGGTACCATGCGGGAGTTTTGGAAAACGCTGATTCACGGTCTGGAAAGTGGCCAGCCCGCGTGTCTTGTGAGTCTCTTGTCTTCCGCCGGGTCTACGCCCCGAAGCGCCGGAGCCATGATGGCCGTGCTGCCGGGTGGAATCGCCGATGGAACCATCGGCGGCGGAAATGTCGAGTTTGAGGCGCAGAAGCTGGCGGCGGAGGTCCTGCGCTCCGGAAGAGACGAGCGGCGGGATTACCGTTTCGTGCAGGGCAACGACAAAAGTCTCGGGATGGTCTGCGGCGGAGATGTGTCGGTTCAGTTTCAATTCATCTCCCCTGAAGACGAGACCGCGTTGAACGTCTTCCGCGCCCTGGTGGAAGCGGACGGGCAGGGCCGGGACGCATGGCTTGTGCGACGGCTGGAGGGCAGCCGCGTCACTAGGATGCAAGCCGCTACAGCGGCGGACGCGGACAGCTTCGCGCTGTCCGCTCTGATGAAGGACGTGCCCCTGCTGACCGAAGACGGCTGGTTTTCCATACCGGTGGTCCGGGCCGGCTGGGTCCATATTTTCGGAGCGGGGCATGTTTCCCGGGCACTGGCGGCGGCGCTGCACCCGCTGGGCTTTCGCTGCGCGGTGTACGATGACCGGGCGGAGTTTGCCGACCCCGCGTTCTTTCCGACAGCGCAGCGAGTGACGGTGTACGACTTTAAAAAGCCGGACCTGACCGTCACCCCAAGCGACTACGTGGTGGTGATGACCCGGGGGCATCAGGCGGACTACGAGGTTCTGACGCAGGTGCTGCGCTCCGAGGCGCGGTACATCGGCTGCATCGGCAGCAGACAAAAGCTGGACCTGTGCCGGAACCGCCTGCTGGCGGCGGGCTTCACGCCGGAGGAATACGCAATGCTCCATGCGCCCATCGGTCTTTCCATCGGGGCTCAAACGCCGGAGGAGATCGCCGTCTCCGTGGCGGCGGAGCTGATCAGCGTCCGGGCCGGCATGGAAATTTCCCGGCAGGGCGGGTAAGCCTTGCAAAACCGTACAAGTCTGTGTACAATGGTGTTCAGTGAGCAGACACGGTTTGCAAGCAGCATTCCATTCAAGCCGCTTTCAATCTCCGACGAAATCCGCCGGACTTTACGGGAGGGTCGTCCATGAACCGCATCAGCAAGGAAAACTACTATCTAGATATCGCGCAGACCGTTTTGGAGCGGGCCACCTGCCTGCGGCGGGTCTACGGAGCCATCATCGTCAACAACGATGAGATCATCTCCACCGGCTACAACGGCGCGCCCCGAGGACGGAAAAACTGTGTGGACATGGGCTACTGCACCCGGGAGATGGCAAAGGTCCCCCGCGGAGAGCGGTATGAGCTGTGCCGCAGTGTCCACGCCGAGGCCAACGCCATCATCTCCGCCGCCCGACGGGACATGGCGGGAGGAACGCTTTATCTGGTGGGCCGGGACGCCCAGACCGGAGAGCTTTTGGGCGATGCCACCTCCTGCTCCATGTGCCGCAGGCAGGTCATCAACGCCGGGCTTGAAAAGGTTGTTATACGGCGGACGAAAACCGAGTTTGACGTGGTGTATGTATCGGACTGGGTCGCCGAAGACGATTTCCCCGTTCTGGATTCTCCCGACGATTCACCGTCTCAGCTGTAATTTCAGGAAGGAGGCCTTCACTTGAAAACGGGCCTTGTCACCTTTTTTCATATTCATCACTACGGCGCGGTCTTACAGGCCTGCTCCACCCAGCGTGCTGTGGAGCAGTTGGGAAGCGAGTGTGAAATTTTCAACTACTATGTGAATCAGGACAACGACCTGTTCCGCCGCCCCACCGGCCTTGGCTCTGCTGCGGCAGACGCTCACACGGCACTCCACTACAGCGCCATGAAGGAGCGGTATGACCGGTTTGAGGACTTCGCCGCCCGCCACCTGCATATCTCGGAGCACCGATATGGAAGCCTGGAAGAGTTAAGAAGTGCGCCGCCCTGCGACGTCTATCTCTCCGGCAGCGACCAGATCTGGAATCCGAAAATTTTCCCCGACGGTCACTTTGACCCGGTGTTTTTCAGCCAGTTCGCGGCGGGCCGGAAAATTGCCTACGCCCCCTCCTTCGGTATTCCCCGCATTCCGGACGGGATGGAGGATGAGCTGAATGGGTATCTGTCGAGCTTTTCCCACCTCTCCGCCCGGGAGGCCCGGGGACAGACCATTATCCGGGAGATCAGCGGACGGGAGGCGCCCGTGGTGCTGGACCCCACGCTGCTTCTGCGGCAGGAGGACTGGGGCGCGCTGGCGGCGGAGCCGGAGCAATCCGGCGGGTATATCCTCTGCTACTGCATCAGCAAGCCCGGCGCGCTGGAGCCGTATATCCGCCGTTTGCAGGAGGAGACGGGGCTTCCCGTCGTCCAGCTGTGCGGGGTGCGGCAAAAGGTCCACCCCAAGGCGGAGTGCGTGTTCTCCGCCGGCCCCGCGGAATTTTTGGGTCTGTTCCGCCGGGCTACCTATGTCTGCACGAACTCTTTCCACGGGACTGTGTTCTCCCTGCAATTCCAAAAGCCGTTTTTTACATCCGCTTCCCCGGCGGAGATGGCGGCACCGGAGCAGTCCCGTATTTATAGTCTTCTGGATCGGCTGGGTCTTGTGAACCGGATTATCGGAAAGGGCGACACTGCAGAGCTGCTGGAGAAAATCGACTGGTGTGCGGTGTCCCAGCGTCTGGAAGAGGAACGGCGAAAATCTTTGGACTATCTGCGCTCCGCGCTGCTGGATCAGGAGGTCCCCGCCGCGCCGGAAGCAGCGTCCGGTGAGGGACTTCCGGAGCTTGCCTCCCACGCGGCCTGTACCGGCTGCACCGCCTGCGCCGCCATATGCCCCAGGGACGCCATCTCCATGGAGCGGGACCGGGAGGGTTTCGCCTATCCCGCCGTCGATCCCGAAAAATGCATCCGCTGTGGGCGCTGCATGACCGTCTGTCCCGCTCTGCGGGCAAAGGAGAGCCGTCCCCTTCCGGCGGTCTTCGCCGCTTGGAACAAGGACGATATTATCCGCAAGGACTCCACCTCCGGCGGCCTCTTCTCCCTCATCGCCCAGGACACTCTGGAATGCGGCGGCGTGGTCTTTGGCGCGGCGCTGGACAGTAAGCTGCGTCTGCGGCACATCGCCTGCTTCGAACCGGAGGATCTTAGATACCTCCGGGGCGCGAAGTATGTGCAAAGCGATCTGCGGGGTACCTATCAGGAGGTCCGAGAACTGCTGAAGTCCCGGCCTGTGCTGTTCTCCGGCACCCCCTGCCAGGTGGATGGGCTGTATCATTTTCTTGGAAACCGCCCGGAAAACCTCACCACCTGCGACCTCGTTTGTCAGGGCGTACCCTCCCCCGGCGTGTGGGCGGACATGGTTCGCTCTATTGAGAGCCGCAAGCGCCGCTCTCTCCAGACCGTGCGATTTCGCAACAAGGTCGTCGGCTGGAAGGACAGCCACTTCACTCTGCTCTATAAGGACGGGTCCGCGGACTCCGCGCCCCTGTTCCAGACGGAATGGGGCCGGGCGTTCGGCCGGGCGCTGTTTCTGCGTCCCTGCTGCTACCGCTGCCCCTATACCTCCATGTCCCGGGTGGGTGATTTTACCCTGGGAGATTTCTGGGGACTCCGGCCCGAGGAGCTTCCGGAGCAGCAGGAGCGAGGGGTCTCTCTTCTCATGGTGAACACCCCTCACGCAAGCCATATTTTTGACCGCCTCCCCCTGGGACGGCAGCCTTTCCCGCCAGAGAGGGCCATTGCGGGAAACCCCCGGCTGGCCTCCCCCATCGCTCCGCCGTCGGATCGCACCGCGTTTTTTGCCAGCTATGCGCTGGAATCTTTTGACGAGGTGCGCAAAAAGTTTTTCCGCATGCCCTCCCTGCCGGTGCGAATCGCCTCCAAGTGCCTCAGCCCGGAGGCAAAAGCAAAGATCAAGGAAAAACTGAAATAAACGCCAACAGCAGACCATTCTAAGCAAATAGAAAAGAGAATCGACTTACGGAGGCATCTTGTGAAAGCAAAGAAAAATAAGGTTATATTAGCGCTGATGTGTACGGCGCTTTGTATCAGTTTTCTAAGCAGCTGCGCAGACAACCAGCCAAGTGGGTCGCAGACGTCGCAGCAGGAGGCCGACAGCTCCTCCGGAAAAGAACCGATTGATCCGCCTGATGGCGAGAAGTCCACAGCTCAGCAGGACGCAGAATCGAAAGATATTTCTCTTCCCGAGGCGCTTCCTAAGGAGTTTGTATTTGCAAGTGGGGCCGGCGCATGGGGTACTGTGATTACGTTAAATCCTGACGGTTTCTTTGAAGGATCGTATTCTGATTCTGAAATGGGCGACAGCGGCGAAAACTATCCGCACGGGTCTGTCTATGTCTGCGAATTCAGCGGACAGTTTGACGATATTAAGCAGGTAGATGGCCACACCTATTCCATGACACTGGGTAAAGTAACCGCTTCTAAGGAAAAAGATGAGGAATGGATCGAAGACGGAATCCGCTATATAGCCTCAGATCCATATGGGTTGGAGGATGGAACGGATTTTCTGCTTTATACCCCGGAAACACCAATAGAGGGGCTTTCCGAAGACTTCCTAAGCTGGTGGCCAAACCGATATACGCAAAGCGAAAAACCGTTGAAGACTCTTTCGTGTTATGGAATCTATAATCAGAAAATGGGATTCGGATTTTTTACCTCTGAATAAACTGAGCCGCCCGACACCCAGTCTTTGATGATAAAGTCCCGCCGTTTTCCATAAAGGTGGAAAACAGCGGGACTTCATTCTGCCAAAAGAATCAATGCTTTTCAAATTGCTCCCGGCGGTCAGCTGAGGGCCTCCGGCAAGTATACCGCCACGGTCACTCCGGTATAGTAGTGGGTGATGATTCCCCTCCAGTCGCTGCCGTCCTTTGCCATCTGCTGCGCGCCGTATTGGCTCATCCCAACACCGTGGCCATACCCGGTAACAAAAAAGACGATGTTTCCATCCTGAATCTCCGTTTCAAAGGTGGTGGAGCGCAGAGAGAAAATCGTCCGCATCTGTGTCCCCCGGATGTTGACGCCGCCCACGGTGACAGAGTCTACGTTGCCGTCCTCACTGACCTTTCGTTCACGAATCCAGCCGTCGGCGGAACCGGACAGCTTGGCCTCCGGGTGCGCCGCCAAAAACAGCTTTTTGAATTTCTCCGGCGTGAACTCCGCCCGACTGTAGTAATTGGGGACATTCGCCCCCTCCGGGCTGGAGACGCTCTGGAGATAGGGCAGGTCGCCGGTCCACACCTCGCCTGAATTTTTCGTCTGCCCAGCGGAGGAGGAATGAAACACTGCCAGAATCGGCTGCCCGTTGTACAGGATCGTCTGCCCGTCGGTGAGGGAAACGGCATTTTCGATTTTCGCCTCGTAATTCTCCGCGTTTTTTCCCCAGTTGGAGGCGGCGGTCTCTTTGTCCAGGTACGCCTGACAGCAGGTGGGGTCGCCGCAGACGTCGGCCACGTCGCCGTGGTTCCCGCCGGTGGCCATTTTGTACAAAGTGTAGGTCCGCGCCGCCACTGCCTGGGCGCACAGGGCCTGCTGCTCAAAGGAGGCAGGCATCTCCGCCCGCACCACGCCCTGAAGGTATTCACCCATGGACATGGTCTCCACCTGATCTCCCAACAAAACCCGAATGGTGTACGACCCATCGGTCTCCCCCGGCGGCAGAAGTTCTATTTTAGTTTCTTCCTCCGGCTCCGGCTCCGCTTGCGCTTCCGCCTCCCGCCGGACCACGTGGGTCACCACGGTAACCAACGGCAGCAAGAACAGGAGACATAACAGGACGACTGAGACGCCCAGATATCGTTTCATCACGTTCTTTCCTTCCCTGAAGCGCCGCTTTAAAAAAGCGGGCCTTCGAATGCGGCGCGTCTTTCGGACGGCCTGTACATTTTTTTAAGAAAGCACTGGTTAAATTGAGCGCACCGCGCCGGCTTTTCAACCTATGCGCCGCGGAGTGAAAACAGACCTCCGCGGAAATTGTTGTATTTTGTTATTGTAGCACGAATTTTCCCGAAGGACAACCTTACCGCCCGAGGAGTCCATCTTGGGCGACGCCCCCTGTGGCGGCGTGAGTGGACAAAGTGTCGGCGGCGGAGTATAATATTGGCAGCGGCGCTCCGCGCCCTTCAATTATAAATTGTACCGGACGCTTCGCGTTCGGGCTTCGGAGGCTATCCATATGAAGAACACCACGGCCCTCACAGTGTTATCGGCGGCGGGCGGTGCGGCCGCTTTCGCCCTGCGGCTGCTACAGGAGCACACCGGCTTTTCGCCGGACACCAGCCTGTCCATCCCCGGAAATCTTCCTGCGCGGCTGATGCCTGTCCTTTTGGTCTTTTTAGGGGCGGCGCTATTTTTGCTGGTCCGCCGTCTGCCATCCCGCCATCCCGATCCCCGTCCGTTTCAGGTCGTCTTCTCCGTGCAGGGATCCATCACCCCGCTGGTCTGCGGCATCGCCCTGCTGACCCTCTCCGGGGCGGTGGAGGTGCGGTCTTCTCTTTCAGGCTCTTTGCTCTCCGCACCCGGTGGAATGCTGCCGGCGGCGGCTGTCCTGATCTCCGGCGCCCTCACGGCTCTCTCCGCCCTTTGCCTGCTTCCCGCCGTTCTGACCGCCTCTGCGGGGCGCCGTTCCCGCAGCCGCCGGGCCGCGCCGCCGACACTGCTGCTGCTCGCTCCCACGGCGTTGGTGTTCCGACTGGTGTTGGACTATCGGGCCCGTTCCGCAAATCCAACGCTGGAAGCTTACGCTTTGGAACTTCTGGCCCTCGGCTTTGCCGCGCTGGCTTTTTTTAATCTGGCCTCCTTCGCATTTGGAGACGGCTCCGCGCGGGTCTTTTCTTTCCTCGCCGGTGCAACGGTCGTCCTGTGCACAGCGGCGCTGGCGGATGGACTGGACTTCGCCCAAAATGCGGCCTTCGGCGGCTGCGCCCTCTTTTTCCTGGGCTTTCTCTGCTCCCTTCAGCCCGATGCAGGCCATACGCGCAGCAGCGTGAGTGAGGAGGATCCGCTATGAATATCAGTGGACTGCAAAAGCTGTCCCTTGTTGACTTTCCCCGCAAAATGGCCGCCACAGTCTTCACCGGCGGCTGTAATCTCCGCTGTCCGTTTTGTCACAACGCGCTGCTGGTCACCGCTCCGGCGGAGGAACGGGAGCATTACGAAACGGGGGAGGTTCTGGATTTTCTCGCCTCCCGCAAAGGCCTTTTGGACGGAGTGGTCCTCTCTGGCGGCGAGCCGCTGCTTCAGGAGGGGACTGCGGAATTTGCCGCCGCGGCGAAGGCGCTGGGCTTTGCGGTAAAGCTGGATACCAACGGCTGCTTCCCGAACCGGCTCCGCGCACTGCTGGACGCGGGAAACATCGACTACGTGGCCATGGACGTCAAAAACAGTCTGTCCAAATACCCCAGTACCGTGGGCATTCCCGGCTTCGACACCTCCTGTGTACAGGAAAGCGCAGCGCTTTTAATGGAGGGACGGGTGGATTACGAATTCCGCACCACAATGGTCCGGGAATTCCACACCGAGGCGGACCTTTTGTGTATCGCTCACTGGCTGGAGGGCGCGAAACGCTACTGCCTCCAGAACTTTGTGGACTCCGGCACTCTGATTCAAGGCGGGCTGCACGGCTTTTTTCCTCAGGAAATGCACGCTCTTGCCGAAGTCGTCCGCCCCTATTTTGCGGACATTTCTCTGCGTGGTGTGGATTGAACCGTGGAAAATGGCCTGGTTTGCTCTTTTACATCCGTCAGAAATTCCGTGCTCCCTGATGCAGCGGGATTTCCCGGTCATACGTCGTCCCCCATTGCTTTACTAAATCTAGGAGTCAATTGACGTTTTTCATGAAATCTTCCACAAGATATAGGGATTATTCTAATTGACATCTATTGGTAATCCCGCTAAAATAAGGACAGAGGGTGCTTCGGCATCTTTTCATTCTATTTTGTATGTCCGCATGCAAAGCGGCAGTGGGGTTTGTCCCCTCTCCTGCCGGCGCATGAACGGCAAATCTGTGTACTGAGAAAGAGTGGGAGCGGCATGTATCGAGTTTTGAAGCGGGACGGCAAAGTCGTGGATTTTAACCTGTCCAAAATCAGCGTGGCCATTACCAAAGCGTTCGACGCTATGGGGAAGACCTATAACACCGACATCATTGATCTGCTGGCGCTGAAGGTTACCGCCGACTATCAGGACAGGATTAAAAACGGTGCGATTTCCGTGGAGCAGATTCAGGACAGCGTTGAAAACGTTCTCATCAAAGCAGGTTACGGCGATGTGGCCAAGGCGTACATTCTCTACCGCAAGCAGCGGGAGAAGATCCGCAATCTTGGCTCCACTGTGCTGGATTACAAAGAGCTGGTAAACAACTACCTCCACGTGAACGACTGGCGTGTCAAGGAGAACTCCACCGTCACCTATTCCGTGGGCGGACTGATTCTCTCCAACTCTGGTGCCATCACAGCAAACTACTGGCTCAGTGAGATCTACGATCCGGAGATTGCCGAAGCCCATAAAAGCGGCGATCTCCACATACACGACCTCTCCATGCTCACCGGCTACTGTGCCGGATGGAGCCTGAAGCAGCTTATTACCGAGGGGCTTGGCGGTATTCCCGGGAAGATCACCTCCTCTCCCGCCAGCCATCTGTCCACCCTTTGCAACCAGATGGTGAATTTTCTTGGCATCATGCAGAACGAATGGGCGGGCGCTCAGGCGTTCTCCTCCTTTGACACCTATCTTGCCCCCTTCGTGCGGGTGGACAACCTCACCCAGAGGGAAGTCAAGCAGTGTATCCAGTCCTTTGTATACGGCGTGAACACCCCTTCCCGCTGGGGTACGCAGGCTCCGTTTTCCAATATCACGCTGGACTGGACCGTGCCCCGGGATCTGGCGGACCTGCCCGCCATCGTGGGCGGGAAAAAGATGGACTTCACTTACGGGGACTGCAAAAAGGAAATGGACATGGTGAACAAAGCCTTCATCGAGATCATGATCGAGGGCGACGCCAATGGACGGGGCTTCCAGTACCCCATCCCCACCTACTCCATTACCCGGGATTTCGATTGGAGTGAGACGGAAACCAACAAGCTTCTTTTCGAGATGACCGCGAAATACGGCACACCGTACTTCTCCAACTACATCAACTCCGACATGGAGCCCTCCGATGTGCGCAGCATGTGCTGCCGCCTCCGTCTGGATCTCAGAGAGCTGCGAAAAAAGTCCGGCGGCTTCTTTGGTTCGGGCGAGTCCACCGGCTCGGTGGGCGTGGTGACCATCAACCTGCCCCGCATTGCCTATCTTGCAAAGGACGAGGCGGACTTCTACAAGCGGCTGGACCGGATGATGGACATTTCCGCCCGGAGTCTGAAAACCAAGCGTACCGTCATCACAAAGCTGCTGGAGGCGGGGCTGTATCCTTATACGCGGCACTATCTGGGCAGCTTTGACAATCACTTCTCCACCATCGGCCTCATCGGCATGAACGAGGTAGGGCTGAACGCCAGCTGGCTGCGCAAGGACCTGACCCATCCCGAAACACAGGCATTTGCCAAAGACGTACTCAATCACATGCGGGAACGGCTGAGCGATTATCAGGAGAAATACGGCGACCTTTACAATCTGGAAGCCACCCCCGCCGAATCCACCACTTACCGTCTTGCCAAGCACGACGTGGAGCGGTACGACGGGATCGTCACCGCCGCGAAGCCCGGCGACACGCCCTATTACACCAATTCCTCCCATCTTCCGGTGGGTTATACCTCCGACCTCTTCGACGCCCTGTCCATTCAGGACAATTTGCAGACCCTCTACACCTCCGGTACCGTGTTTCATGCCTTTTTGGGAGAAAAGCTGCCGGACTGGCAGGCGGCGGCATCCTTGGTACGGAAGATTGCTGAGAATTTTAAGCTGCCTTACTACACCCTCTCTCCCACCTACTCCATCTGCTCGGAGCACGGATATATCGCCGGGGAACACTTCACCTGTCCCAAGTGCGGCAAGAGCGCGGAGGTATACAGCCGCATCACCGGCTATTACCGCCCCGTCCAAAACTGGAACGACGGTAAAACGCAGGAATACAAGGACCGTAAGCTTTACGATCCGAGCGCGGTCCATACGGAGGTAAAGCAGTCCGGCGGGCGGGAGCGGAGTGAGGCTTTGCCCGCGGTGAAAGCCTCTCCCCTGCCGCCTGTGGAGCCGGACTCCACGGCGCAGGCCATGCGGGACGCGGTGGACGAACTGTTTCTGTTCACCACCAAGACCTGCCCCAACTGCAAAACCGCCAAAGAGGAGCTTGAGAGGGCGGGGCTGGTCTATACGATCATGGACGTCAGCGAGCATCGGGATCTGGTGCGTAAGTACCACATTATGCAGGCACCCACCCTGCTGGTTCGACGGGGCGGTCAGGTTCAAATTGTTTCCAGCGCTCCCAGCATCTGCGAATTTGCCACCACACGTTAACAGCAAAAGGCCCGCCGTCCCAATGGGACGGCGGGCCTTTTGTTGTTAAAAAATTCCGCGGGTCGCTTTGCAGAATCATTTTTTACGAAGTGCTTTCAGTGCCTGAATGACCACCATACTGCCGAAGGCAAGCCCCACAATGGCCCCCAGATTCGCTGGGGACAACGCCGCCACACTGAACAGCGGTTCCAGCGCAGGAATCACCAGCACGCTTCCCAGCAACACCGCGCCCACGGCAAACGCACCCAGCAGATATCGGTTATTGAAGAATTTCTTTGTAAACAGCACAGGGCGCGCGGCCTTGCAGTTGAACCCATGGAACAGGCGGCTCAGGCACAGGGTGGCAAAGGCCATGGTGCTGCCCGTCTGCGCGCCGCCGGCGCGCAGACCAATGTGGAAAGCGATCACAGTGGCCATGGAGATCACCAGGCCCTCTACTCCCACATTAGTAAGAAATTTTCTTGTCAAAATTCCCTCGCTCCGGGGCCGGGGCTTCTGGTTCATCACGTCCTCGCTCTGTGGCTCCAGTCCCAGGGCGATGGCGGGCAGGCTGTCCGTCAGCAAATTGATAAACAGCAGATGCACCGCCGCAAACGGCACCGGCAGTCCCGCAAGGGACGCGTACAGCACCGTCAAAATCCCCGCCATATTGCCGGAGAGCAAAAACTGAATGGCCCGCTTGATGTTGGCGTACACCCCGCGGCCGTTTTCCACGGCGCGGATAATGGTGGCAAAGTTGTCGTCCGCCAGCACCATTCCGGCGGCGTCCTTCGCCACCTCCGTGCCGGTAATGCCCATGGCCACACCAATGTCCGCCTGCTTCAGGGCCGGGGCGTCGTTGACACCGTCGCCGGTCATGGCCACTAGATTGCCTCGCTCCTGCCAGGCGCGGACAATGCGAATCTTGTGCTCCGGGGAAACTCGGGCATAGACGCTGACTTTGGGAACGAACTCCCGCAGCTCCCCATCACTCATGGAGTCGATGACCGCGCCGTCCACGGCTTCGGTCCCCTCGGTGAGAATGCCGATCTTTTTTGCGATGGCGGCGGCGGTAATCCGATGGTCGCCGGTAATCATCACCGGACGGATACCGGCCGAAATGCACTCCGCCACAGCTCTGGCGGATTCGACTCGGGGCGGGTCCATCATGGCGATCAGGCCCAGAAAATTGAGCCCCTTCTCGTCTGAGAGATTGACCGCCGGAGCGTCCACCTTCCGGCAGGCAAAGGCCAGCACCCGCAGACCCTCCCGTGAAAACTGCGCATTGACCGCCTCGATCTCCTTCCGTTCCTCTTGGGTGAGCACCGTGCGCTCCAGCAGCACGTCCACCGCGCCTTTTGTCATCATCATCAGCCCGCCGGAGAGTTGATGGACCGTGGACATCAGCTTTCGGTCGGAGTCAAAGGGAATCTCCGTCAGCCGGGGATAGCGTTTGCGGGTCTCCTCCTCGTCAAAGCGGAACTGTTCGCCAAGACGCACCAAAGCCGTCTCGGTGGGATCGCCCACCTCGCCGTTTTCGTTGACCGTGGCATCGCTGCAAAGCAGAGCCGCCCGCAGCAGCGGCTCCTCCACCGGGTCGTCAAAGTTGGCCTCCTCCACCGGAATAATTCTCCCGGCGGTATAGAGCTTTTGGACGGTCATCTTGTTCTGGGTCAGGGTGCCGGTCTTGTCGGAGCAGATGACGGATACGCTCCCCAGGCCCTCCACCGCCTGCAGCTTGCGGATGATGGCATTTTCCTTTGCCATCTTTCGGGTGCCAAAGGAGAGGACAATGGTGACGATGGAGCTCAGCGCCTCCGGAATCGCCGCCACCGCCAGAGCCACGGCGAACAAAAACGCGTTCATCACCGGCTCGTGCCGGAAGAATACGCTGACGGCAAACAGGATGCCGCAGAGAATCAGAATACCCACGGACAGCTTTTTCCCAAACTGGTCCAGACTCACCTGTAACGGCGTCTTTTTCTCCCCGGCGGCTTTCAGCAGCGCCGCGATGCGGCCCATCTCCGTATCCATACCCACGCCGGTGACCAGAAAGGTTCCACGGCCATAGGTGATGAAGCTGCCGGAATAGACCATGTTCTTCCGGTCCCCCAGCGGCACGTCGTTCTCAATCTCACTGGGGTCCTTCTCCACCGGCAGACTCTCACCGGTGAGGGCGCTTTCGTCCGCTTTCAGCGCCGCGCAGTCCAGCAGCCGTCCGTCGGCGCATACTGCGTCCCCCGCGTCCAGACACACCACGTCGCCCACGGTGACCTCCCGTCCGGGAATTTCCCGGACAGCGCCATCCCGCAGGACTTTCGCCGTGGGGGCGGACATCCGCTTCAAGCTCTCCAGCGACGCCGCAGCCTTGACAGTCTGAACCGTACCCAGCACCGCGTTCATGGTAATCACCGCCAGAATCACAACGGCGCTCTCCGCGTCTCCCAGCGCGATGGACACCGCCGCCGCCGCGATCAGCAGGATCACCAGAAAGTCCGCAAACTGTTCCAGAAAAATACGGATCGTGGATTTCTGCCTCTCCGCTCGCAGCTCGTTGGGGCCGTTTTGTTCCAGCCTTTTCGCGGCCTCCGTCCCGGTCAGTCCCTGCGCGCCGCAGTCCAGATCACGGAACAGCTCCACCCTTGCTTTTTTCCAAATTTCTTTTTTCATATCGATAGTATCCCCCATTTTTCTGTTTGCCGGACATAAAAAACGAGACTTTTGCGCCAACGCCAAAGCGTTTGCTCAAAAGTCTCGCCATTTCGATCCGAAGCGGGACAGAAACTCTGCCCGACCTGACGCCAGCGGATGCACCTTTCAGTGCCGGCTACTCCCTCATGATTAGATTACATCATATCGAACTTTCCGGTAGCTGTCAAGGGAAACTCCGCTAAAATTTCGTAAATTTTACAGGCCGCGCCATTCCTCCGGCCGCAGCAGGGAAAGATCCGCCGCAGCCCGGTCAATAGCCGCCAGCATAGCGTCCCTGTCGCCGTTCAGCGTTCCTCGCAGCGCCAAGTAATTGCTGGCGTGGTTCATGCGGAACACGCTGCCGGGGCTGTCCAGATGCTCCACCAGCAGCCGCGTCTCCCGCAGGTCCTCCACCGGGGTCAGCAGCTTGAAGGAACCGTCCCTTACCCAGTCGAAAAGCGGCGTCCCCGGTTCCACCATCAGCGTCAGCATTCCGATATACTCCGGGTCCATGGCATTGAAGGCCGCCGCGGTCTCCACCGCGTGCTTCTCCAAAAGCGTGGGGCCGCCAAGGCCTGTGATGGCGGTGACGGAGAGGGCAATGCCGTTTCGGCGGATCTTCCGACCCATCTCCACGATGAAAGCCGCGTCATGCCCCTTTTTCATCTTCTCAAGTACCGCGTCGCACCCGGATTCAAGGCCCATGTAGACCATGGTCAAGCCCTTGGCCCGCAGAGCCTGCAATTCCCCGTCCGTGCGAATCTTCACGCTGTCCGGCGAGGCGTAGCACGTCACCCTGCCACACTCCGGGAACAGTTCCCGGATCGTATCCAGAATGGTTCCCAGTTCTCCCGCTTTTCGGACCAGCGCATCCCCATCGGCCAAAAAGATCTTCTCCACCTGCGGATAGAGCTGCCTGGCCTCGCGAAAATCCGCCAGAACCTCCTCCAGCGGACGGATGGAAAACCGCTTCTCCTTATACATGCTGCAAAAGGCGCAGGTATTATGGCTGCACCCGAAGGTCACCTGGACGATGAGGCTCCGGGCCTCGGAGGGCGGGCGGTATACACTGCCAACATATCTCATTTCGAAATTTTCTCCAGTGCGGACATTCTAAGGCAGGTGCACAGCACTTCCATGGCGGTCTCCAGTTCCTCCAGCGGGGGCAGGGACGGCGCGATGCGGATATTGCTGTCCTGTGGGTCCTTGCCATAGGGGAACGTGGCTCCGGCAGACGTCATCGTGACGCCCGCGGCCTTGCAGAGGTCCAGCGTCCGCTTGGCCGTGCCGGGCATCGCGTTGAGCGAGACAAAGTAGCCGCCCTTGGGCCGCTGCCAGGAGGCAATGCCCAGAGGGGCAATCTCCGCTTCCAGCGCGTCCGTCACACAGCGGAATTTGGGCCCCAGGATTTCGGCATGGCGGCGCATCAGCTCCAGCGTGTGGACCTTGTCCTTTAAAAACAGCACGTGGCGCTGCTGATTCACCTTGTCAAAGCTGATGACCTGTACGCTCATCAGCTTTTTCATATAGTCCATATTTGCCTCGGAGCAGGCAAAGCACGCCACGCCCGCACCGGGCAGAGTGATCTTAGAGGTAGACGCGAACTCAAACGCCATATCCGGGTTTCCCGCACCGGCACATGCGCAGAGGATATCCGGGAAGGGGACAAACTCCCCCTCGAACTCATGGACACAGTAGGCGTTGTCCCACATCAGCAGGAAATCCGGCGCGGCGGGCTTCAGCTCGGCGATGCGCCGCACGGTTTCCTCCGAGTAAACGATCCCATCGGGGTTGGAGTATTTCGGCACATTCCACATGCCCTTCACCTGCGGGTCCCGGACGGCAGCCTCCACCGCGTCCATGTCCGGGCCGTTTTCCGTCATGGGGATGGTTACAAGTTCAAAGCCGAAGGACTCCGTGATCTTGAAGTGCCGGTCATAGCCCGGGGCGGGACAGAGCCATTTCACGCACTCC
Source organism: Oscillibacter sp. (assembly GCF_040505565.1). Classification (GTDB taxonomy): domain Bacteria; phylum Bacillota; class Clostridia; order Oscillospirales; family Oscillospiraceae; genus Oscillibacter. Next base: position 26,496 of record NZ_JBEUWZ010000021.1, read on the forward strand.
TCCCTGCACCAGGGGCGCTCACTGTGCAAAAGCCCGTGGGTATACGCCTTGGAGATCGTATCGTACATCAGCTGAAGGCTGGAGTTGCCCGCGGCGAACACCTGCTCCGTCCGGCAGCCGAGAAGTTCCGCGAACAGGCGGCGGGCGGCGGGCAGACCGGCCGTCTCGCCGTAATTCCGGCAGTCAATCCCATCGGACACATAGTCCTCCGGTGTTTTAAAAACGTGAAGCAGTCCCTCACTGACCAGATCCAGCTGGGCTTTTCCGGGCTTGCCCCGGGCCATATTCAAATTCAGTTTCCGATCCCGGAGCTTCTCGAATCTTCGGCAGACAAGCTCCTGCTCCTTCAGCTGTTCCAGCTTGCTCATTTCAGCATACACGGTCATAGGCGCCATCCTTTCGTGCGGCGGACTTCCCCGCCCGGTTTTCCAGATTTCGACTGATTTTCAGTATACCCGTTTATTTCGGTCCTGGCAATATGGATTTTGCCGGTTTTTCTTTGGTAGTCTCCTTCCCGGCGTACGTTCCGATTAATTGAAACTGCTCTTGTGGATATTTCTTGATGCCGCGGGCCAAGTTAAGGTAAATCTTGCACTTTTCCCTCCGCTGTGCTATCTTAACGATATGGAAACATATTCTCTGATTCGCTCCCGCCGGCGGACGCTGGCGCTGGAGATCACAAAGGATTGTCGGCTGCTCGTTCGCGCACCTCTGCGGTGCCCGGAGGGGACCATCCGGGAGTTCGTCACCCGGAATCAGCTCTGGATCGACCGACACATGGTGAAGGTTCGGCAGCGAGCCGCCGAGGCGGGACCTTCACCCACAGCGGAGGAGATCGACGCGCTGAAAGCCCGGGCCCGGGCCGTCCTGCCGGAAAGGGTGGCGCGCTACGGGGCCATGATGGGCCTTTGCCCCACCGGCGTGAAAATCACCGCCGCTCAAAAGCGATACGGCAGCTGCAGCGCAAAAAACAGTTTATGCTTTTCCTGCTACCTGATGCGCTCCCCCGATGAGGCCATCGACGCGGTGGTGGTTCATGAGCTGGCCCACATCCGCTATAAAAATCACGGAAAATTGTTTTATGCTCTGATCGAGCAGTATATGCCCGATTATAAAGCGCGAAAAAAGCTGCTGAAATAAGGAGACTGTCATGAACGTACAGAGCGTCGAAACCCTTCTGCGTGCCAACCGCTATCCCGGCCGGGGCATCCTGCTGGGCCGCAGCGCCGACAATCGGCATGCAATCCTCGCCTACTTCATTATGGGCCGCAGTGAAAACTCCCGAAACCGCGTCTTCGCCCCGACGGAAGACGGCATCCGCACGCAGGCCCATGACCCCGGAAAAATGACCGATCCCAGCCTCATCATCTATCATCCCGTCCGGGAATTCGAGGGAAAGATCATCGTTACCAACGGCGACCAGACCGACACCATCCGGGACGCGCTGGCGGCAGGTCACTGTTATCGCCATGCTCTGCTCACTCGCGCCTTTGAGCCGGACGGCCCCAACTGGACGCCCCGCATCAGCGGCGTTTTGAAGCCGGACTTCAGCTATAACCTGTCCATTCTGAAATCTCTGGATGGAGACGAGCACTGCTGCTGCCGGTATTTCTTTGAATATGACGCGCCGAAGGCCGGCATCGGCCACTTCATCCACACCTATCAGGAAGACGGAAACCCCCTGCCCTCCTTTGAGGGAGAGCCGCGCCCCGTGGCGCTGGACGCGCCGGACGCCGCCGCCTTTTCTAAGCAGCTGTGGGACGCGCTGGATGCGGAAAACAAGGTTGCCCTGTTCGTGCGGTACGTGGAGATTGCCACCGGCAAGGCGTCTGATGTCATTCTGAACAAATATTGAGCGCATAAAAGTGAAGGGTCGAAGGCGATGCCTTCAGCCCTTCACTTTCGTCTTTTCTCAAGTACGGGTGCACGATCTCCGCGGTTCAGCCCTCCGGCTCCTGCGGAACCTCCGGCCGCGCCTCCCGCAGCGCCGCAAGCACCTGATCGGCGCTCTCCTGCTTTTCAAAGGTGAAATTCTGGTAGAATCCCCCGGAATACTTCATCCGCAGGATCACCACCGGCAGTTCACCCCCGCAGCAACCGGTCAGAGACACTCTGGACTTCTGCGCCCAGGCCCACTCCACCGCGGAAAAAGGCAGATACTTCTCTCCGGGAAACGTCTTGAAATAGATCGCCGCGCCGCTCACGCGGTACTGTCCCACCCGCTCGCCTTACGGTCCGCCGCCGGGTCCGGTAGGACAAACTCCGGGCAAAGAGATTTCATGGCCATGACTCCGCACCTCCTTCAGGAACGTCTGATCGATATCACACGCCAAAACCATTTTTCGTTTTTTACGCGCTCGGCGCAAAAATTCCGCGAATCTGCCGATACTAGGCAAACCCTCTATTTTTATCATTATAACTTTCCTTCCTGAAAAAAGCAAGCCACACCCTGTCTTTGATCTCAAACGGGGCGATCTGGCCGAATTTCATATCCACTCAGTAATAATTATCCCAAGTTTTACGGAATGGCCCCTTGACTTTTTTTGCAAGCGTGCTATTGTACTCATGTACTAAATATTTGATACAGTTTTTTCGTGTTACCTCTTGACATTTTCCCTTTTTCGTTCTACACTAACCGTATTAATACAGCTAGTACAGTTTACGGTTTCAGTCTGGAGCTGCACCGAAAATACTTAAAATATTTTAAAATTTGAAGTGTTTTCCCCGCGCTCCTCGTATATTAAGTATAGCTGCGTACACGGCGCCCGGCGATCAATGGCCGCGCGTATAAGATAAGATTATCTACACCGGAAAGGATGTTCCTTTTATGAAAGTTTTGATTGCCTCCGACTGGTACGCCCCGACTGTCAACGGCGTGGTGACCTCGGTATTGAATCTTCAGCGGGAGTTGGAGGCCCAGGGCCATGAAGTCCGGGTTCTGACCCTATCTCAATCCCGGCACACCTTGGTACGGGATAAGGTGACCTATGTGGGCGCCATGAGCGCGGGACTGGTTTATCCCGGTGCGCGTCTGCGCACCGCTCTGGCCACCCGTCAGGTACAGGCGCTGATCCACTGGCGGCCCGACGTCATTCATACACAGTGCGAATTTTCAACCTTTCTGCTTGCCAGAAAGATCAGCGACCACACCGGAGCACCCATCGTCCACACCTATCACACGGTCTACGAGGATTACACTCACTACTTTTCTCCCAGCCGGACCTGGGGACGGCGTATGGTGGCGCTGGTATCCCGGCACATCATCGCCCAGACCGCCTGCGTCATCGCTCCTACGGAAAAGGTGCGCGGCATTTTGAAAAATTACAGTGTCCGTCGCCCTGTGTACGTGATTCCCACAGGCATTGATCTGAGTCGGTTTTCCGGTCTGTCCGACGGCACTTATCTCCGTCAGTTAAAGGCGAAGCTGGGAATTCCCGAGAACAACTTTGTGCTGACCTACGTGGGCCGCCTGGCCAAGGAAAAGAATGTGGAAGAGCTCTTGGCCTGCCTTGCGGAGCTGAATCGGGACGACATCACCCTTCTTCTGGTGGGAGATGGGCCTTACCGCCAGACGCTGGAGGAAACTGTCCGGGACCTGGGGCTGTGCGATCGCGTGGTGTTCACCGGAATGGTAAAGCCCGCGCAGGTGGCGGACTACTACCGGTTGGGCGACCTGTTTGTCAGCGCCTCCACCAGCGAGACGCAGGGCCTCACTTATATAGAGGCGCTAGCCTCGGGGCTTCCCGCCCTGTGCCGGAAGGATACCTGCCTCGCCGGAGTCATAGAAAACGGAGTCAACGGCTGGCAATTTGCAGATGGCCGTGAATTTACCGCTCATTTGCAGGAGTTTCTAGCGGACGAGCAACTCCGCGCGTCCATGCGTGCCGCTGCCGCGGAACACGCCCGGCAGAATTTCTCCGCCGAGAGCTTTGTCCACCGCGTCGCGGAGGTATACGCCTCCGCCATAGAGGGGGAGGGACTATGGAAAACCGCGTAACTACAAAAGTGCTGCTGAACCTATGTACCGTCGCGGGTCTGATCGGCTGCGCCCTGCTGGTGCTTTACGGCTGGCAGCATCAGCTGTTCACCTCTCAGGAGGCACTTCAAGCTTACATCACCGGCTTTGGCGCACTGGGCGCGCTGATATTTGTGGCATTTCAGGCGGTGCAGGTGGTCATCCCCATTCTGCCCGGCGGGTTGGGATGTCTGGCGGGCGTGCTGCTGTTCGGCCCGGGGCTGGGCTTTGTGTACAATTACGCCGGTATCTGCGTCGGCTCCATCGCCGCGTTTCTGCTGGCAAAGCAATATGGCCGCCCTTTACTCGCGGTGATGTTCAAACCGGATACCATTTCAAAATACAAAGCTTGGACCTCCCGCCGGTTCGACGTACTGTTTGCCGCCGCCATTTTCTTTCCCGTGGCTCCCGACGACTTTCTGTGCTACCTGGCCGGCACCACCCCCATGCGCCTGGGCCGGTTCACCGCCATCATCCTGCTGGGGAAACCCGCCGCCATCGCGCTGTATTCGCTGGGGCTGAACGTGGTGTTCCAACATGCGGCGGCGCTCCTGTAAATGCCGCCCGCCTGTCTGCCGGGACGGTTGAAGCCAAAAATCGCAGCACAGAGTGGGTTCTCTCCGGCCCGCCCTGGTTTGCTGCGCCCTGAAAAGGAGGAAATCTGTCATGAGTGTTCAATTATATGCCGGCTCTTTGTCTCTGGTCTGCCGCAGCGGTGTGGGGCAGGCTGTGCTTCATCAAAAGGAAATGCTGTCCGACGCGGATATCGTCTCCACGGAGCGCTTTGTTCCGGAGGCCCGGACGGTTCATATCAACACCGTTTTGCCCGACGCGCCGCTGGCCGCTCTCCGCGCCCACCTAGCGGGAAAAAAGGTCGTGTACTACGGTCATTCCACCGAGGAGGACTTCCGCAACTCTTTCAAGGGGTCAAACCTTCTGGCGCCGCTATTCCGCCGGTGGATCAAATTCTGCTATGAGCGGGGCGACGTGATCATCACCCCCACCCCCTATTCCAAGCAGCTTTTGGAGAGCTACGGCATCCGCCGTCCGATCTACGCTTTGAGCAACGGTGTGGATACGGATTTCTTCACCCCCTCTCTTGCCCGCCGCAAGATATTCCGGGAAAAGTACGGCGTCAGGGAGCAGGAGAAGGCTGTTCTTTCCGTAGGACACTATATCGCCCGCAAGGGCCTTGTGGATTTTGTGGACATGGCCCGGAAGCTGCCGGACGTCCGTTTCTTCTGGTTCGGCTATACCAATCTGGACCTGGTGCCTCACGAGATTCGGCAAGCCATTGCCGACGCTCCGTCCAATCTGGTTTTCCCAGGTTACGTGGGCCGGGATGAGCTGCGGGACGCCTACTGCGGGTGCGACGTATTTGCCTTTATGAGCCACGAGGAGACCGAGGGCATTGTGGTTCTGGAGGCTCTGGCCTGCGGCATCCCCACGGTCGTACGGGACATCCCAGTGTACCGGGACTGGCTCACCGACGGCGTCTCCGTCTGTAAGGCCAAGGACAATTGGGACTTTTTGCGGAAGGTCTCCGGCCTTCTGAATGGCGACCTTCCCTCTCCCGCTGCCGGCGGGCTGGAAGTGGCCCGCAGCCGCAGCATCGCCGCCATGGGCCGGGTACTGCGGACGATCTACGAGTTGGAAGGGCTACCCTATCAGACCCTGGAGGAAATGTCCGGACGAAAGACGGGGTCTGTTCGTGCCCGACGTCCCGTGGCCCACGCCTGAGCATATTGATTCGCATAAGCTATCCAGGGAAGGAATTACCCAAGCCGGGCATACTAGCCACGGCGGTTTTTCCGCCGAAAAACGGAAAGGAAGGGATTTTATGCGTGCTCATGTGGATCCGGACACCTGCATCAGCTGCGGCCTGTGCGTCGACTCCGTACCCGAGGTGTTCAAGTGGAATGGGGACGGCAAGGCTGAAGCCTCTGCCGACGGCCCCGACGACAAGGTAAAGTCAGCCATTGACTCCTGCCCCGTCTCCGCCATTCAGGAAGCCTAACGTATCCAAACCTTCAGGCTGCAAAAAAGTCCTTTGGGACCTTTTTGCAGCCTGAATATTTTTACCTTCCAACAAACTTGAAGCGTCCGGCTTCCTAGCGGAATCCACCGTTTTCGGCAGTTCCATTTTTATTTTTCCTTTTTTCTCCTATTGCTCAAAGAAGGCCGCACTTTTTGCATGGAATTTAGCACATTCTCCAGTGTAATTGCGGGTTATCTGCTGATATAATAGAGCAAGAAAATTTGAGAGGGGGGTCTGCCGCTGATGCAATTTTGGAAAATGAACGGCGCGGGCAATGACTTCATTGTCCTGAATAATCTGGAGGAACATCTGCCGACGGAGGTGTTCCCGGAGATGGCAAGGACGCTGTGTGAACGGCATCTGTCCATTGGAGCGGACGGCTTCATGGTAATTGATACCCCCGATCAGGGTGGAGATTACAAAATGCTGTTCTACAACTCCGACGGGTCGGTTGGTGAAATGTGCGGCAACGGTGCCCGGTGCATCTGCCGATACGGCTATGAAACCGGCCTTGCCGGAGAAACTCAAACCGTGGAAACCACGGCGGGCATCATCACCGGCAAGCGCATGGACCGGAGGCTTTACCGCATCCGGCTCAACGACCCCTCCACCGTCCAGCTGGAGCACCCCATTGAGGTAGGCGGCGTCCGATATCCCTGCGCCTATGTGGAGCTGGGAAACCCGGGCCTGCCCCACGCCGTGGTCCCCTATCGGGGTCTGCAGAACGCGGATCAGGGCGAGCTGCGGGAGCTGGGCCGCGCCATGCGGCATCATCCCTCTTTCCCCAAGGGGGCCAACGTGAATTTCTATGAGATCACCGGCGAGGATACCGTCTATGAGCGGACCTTTGAACGGGGCGTGGAGGATTTCACCTATGCCTGCGGCACCGGCACCGGCTCCGTCGTCACCGTCCTGACCCTTCAGGGCAAGGTCTCCGGTCAGGGCGTCAAGGTCGATATGACCGGCGGGCGGCTCATCGTGGACGCGGAGCGGGACGGCTCCCATATCGCGGCTCTGTATCTGACGGGGCCCACCAACATCATTTGCAAAGGCGAAATTACCGATGAGGAGCTTCGCCCCGCAAAATAAATTATCCCCTATTGTGTGTGAAAGAGAGGATTGGAGATTTATGAATAAAAAAGCCTCTGTCTGGAGCAGCTATGGTCTTTTGATCTGCATGATCTGCGGTATCTTGCTCGGCTGCGTCGTCGGCGCTATGTTCCCCAATGTGAAGGACGCAGACGGCAATGTGACCGCAGCGGGTGCCTCCGTTTTGAAGCCCCTGGGTCAGATCTTTATCAACCTGATGTTCTGTATCGTGGTCCCCATGGTGTTCGCATCCATCTCCGGCGCCGTGGCCAACATGAAAAGTGCGAAGCGGGCCGGCAAGATCATGGGTACCACCATCGTCACCTTCGTGGTCACGGGAGCAATCGCTGCCGTCATTATGATCGTGCTGATGAAGCTGATCCCCCCGGTGCTGACCCCGTGGCAGAATATTCCCGCCGGTACGGTGGATGAGCAGAAGACCGTGGCGGAGCTGATTGTCAGCTTCCTCACCGCCGAGGACTTTGTGGGTCTGCTGAGCCGTCGGGCCATGCTGCCGCTGATCGTGTTCTCCATTATTTTTGGGTTCGGCGTGAACATGAACGGCGGCCCCGACAGCATGGTTGGAAAGTTCCTGAATGACCTGTCCAACTGCATGATGAAGGTCGTCAAGATTGTCACCTATTATGCCCCCATCGCGTTTTTCGGCTTCTTCGCCGATCTGGTGGCAACCTATGGCTCCGGCATCGCCAAGGACTATGGCCGGGCGTTGATCGTCTACTATCCCCTGTGCTTCATCTATGTGGTCACCGCGTTCCCCCTGTTCGCCCGCTTCGGCGGCGGCAAGGGCGCTGTAAAAGTGATGTTCAAGCACATCCTGCGGCCCGCTGTCACCAGCCTTGGCACCTGCTCGTCCGTTGCCACCATCCCCACCAACATGGAGGTGGCGGAGGAAACCGGCATTCCCAAGGATGTCAGCGAAATCGTGGTGCCTCTGGGAGCCACGATGCACATGGACGGCTCGTGTTTCTCCTGCGTGCTGAAAATTGCGTTCCTGTTCGGCGTGTTCGGCATTCCCTTTGACGGCGCCGGCACCTTCGCGAAAGTGATTCTGGTGGCGGTTTTGTCCTCCGTGGGAATGAGCGGCATCCCCGGCGGCGGTTACATCGGCGAGTTCATCATGTGCTCCGTGTTCTTCCCCTCTCAGATGGAGTTGGCCTATCCCATCGCCATTACCATCGGCAATCTGGTGGACCCTCCCGCCACCATGGTCAACTCCGCCGGAGACTATGTGATCAGCTATGTGGTGGCTCGCTTCGTGGACGGCAAGGATTGGCTGCAAAAGGCTTTGGCCGCCAAAAAAGAGGGCTGAACAGCCGGCCATGAAAAGGGACCCGCACCGACGAGGAATCGTAAGTTAAACTTGTTTTTTAGGAAACGGCATGGCCTGCGGTCATGCCGTTTCCCGTTTCATAGGCCATCCACACATGTTCCGGGAGCCTGTATGCATAGATTATCTTATTTATCAGCGTGACGGCGCCGCGGTCCTGTAAATAGCGGCTGATAAGGCAGGCCCTCCATGCCTCCGTCCAATCGCCGGTGAGAATCGGCAGATCTTCATAAGCAGGAGCGAGCGCGAAGAAAAGCACGCAATTCGACAAAGAACTGGCCGTTTCGTCCAGAATGTGCTATAATAAACATAGAGCGGCTGCATCCCGGCCTCTGTGCAGCCGCCGAAAGGGCGGCATGATCTGATCATGCTATCGTACCAGCAATTGCCGCGCAGCGCGCACATTCCATAGAAGCCAAGTCCGACACGACAGGAGGCATCGACGCAGCATGAGTCTATGGGAAAACCACATTTTGGTCAACGCCATGATCGCCTGGATCATCGCGCAGGTCTTAAAGGTGATTATCTACGCTCTTATGAATCGGAAGCTGGACATTCGCCGTCTGTGCGGAGACGGTGGAATGCCCAGCGGACACTCCGCAACGGTGACGGCGATGGCGGTCACCGCCGGGATGGAATGCGGCTTGGACTCGGCGGCGTTTGCCGTGGCGGCGATCCTTGCAATTATCGTCATGCACGACGCCATGGGCGTCCGCTTGGAGGCCGGGAAACACGCCAAAGCGCTCAATGAGCTGCTGGAATTGTTTAGCAGCGACCTTGAAAGCGACATAAAGATGAAGGAATTTCTGGGACATACTCCTCTTCAGGTTGCGTTCGGTGCTCTGCTGGGTTTGGTTATCGCGCTGATCTTAGGCTGATTCGGGGATTGTACATCCGTCAGGACCGTGACAGCGGAGACCGCGGCTGTCAAAAATGCAGCAGCTCCTGGAGCCGCCGCAATGCTCAGATAAATAGCAGGGCGGCAGAGAAATAATCTCTGCCGCCCCGTTTTCTTTTACATCACTGCTTTTCTTCATCTGCGCATTATTAGCGTCCAGACGTTCCGGCTGGGCGTCCTATTCCTCCTGCATCTGGGCCGCTGTGCCTCCCAGATCCACATCGCCCGCACTGGTGGACTTGGGGGCCGTCTGCGCCGATCCGCCAAGGCCGAAATCCTTCTCAACGCTGGCGGTATCCCTGTGAAGCATGGTTTCCATCACCCGGATGTCGCTGTCCACATCCATGGCGTCGGTTTTATACAGCTCGTCCAACTGATGTTCGAATCCCTCCACGATGGAATCCATGGTCTTCTCGATTCTCTGCTTTGCCTGGCGCAGATTTTCGCCCTCCACGCCTGCGGCGTCAAACTCCGCATAGGCATCCAGAAGCTTTTGCGTGGTGGGCAGATAATAGTTCAGGAATGTATCAATGCGGCTGCGCTTTTTAGGGTCCTCCTCCACCGCCCGGAAGATGCGTGCGGTGATGTCCTCCAGCCGATCGATCTTCGCGGTCAACACCGGATCGGCGATTCGGTCATTGGCCCGGCGGATATTCCGCAGGATGCCGGAGTAGCCCTCCTCCGTCTCCTTGGGCGGCTCTTGAGCGGCGGACTGAGCTTCCCGCTGTTTTTTCAGCTCCGCGTCCGCCTGACTGCTGCGGAAGAAGTAGCCCAGACTCCGGTCCAGATATGCCTGACCGCCGAAATATCCCCGGTCGATCATCTTTTCAAGGTCCTTTTCCACGCGCTTTTCCGACCAGCCCAGCTTTCGGCTCAGCGCCGTGAGAGAAACGGCCTCCGTCTCTCCCATGACCGCCAGATAGCGGGCGTAGCGGTGCATGTTTGCGTCCATTTTCAGTCCGCCGCAGAACATACCCAAGCCGCCCACCGCAATGGCCAGGTATTCCAAAAAATCCCAAATATTTCCTGCAATATAACCAGAAAACACCATGTCAGCCGGATTGGTGGCAGCCAGAAATCCCATAGCCATGACCACCAGGCCGATGATCTTCATCTTCCGGGCGTTGGACTTTTTGGTGGCCGGTGACCTCACCATATTCTGCGCAGCGGTTCTGGCGCGGCTGTCGGCGGCATACCGGGTGTCCCGCGCGGCGTCTCTGGCAGCATGCCGGACAGTCCGGGCGGCGTCGTGGGCGGCATGCCGGGCATCTCGGACGGCGTCCCGCGCGGCATCTCTCGCATCCCGGGCGGTATCCCGGGCAGTATACGACTGCTCTGCGGAGTAATCCACCTGTAAAGGCGGAGGAGCCGTATAGTCCTGCCTGTTCTTGTTGTCGTTTCCAAACAGTTTGGCAAACAGCAAAAACAGCGCCACAGGCCAGATACCGATGGCGAACAGGAACACAATCAGCGCCCAGGACCTCCAACCGCCCTCATGGCTTTGATTTCCGCAAGCCATCGCTCTCACTCCTCTTTCTTCCTCAGTTTTTCTCTGGAACCGTTGGGCCGCTGGATGTATGTGTTGTCCAGCTGTCCCTGTAAATTTCCCAATACGGCATCTACGTACTCCCGACGCAGGGCTGCGCGTTCCGCCGTCTCCCGCTCAGTCAGGCCCTCCGGCGTTTTGGCCTTGCGGGCCAGCTCGTTAATCCGGTCGATCCGCTTTTGCTCCATGCTATTTCCTCCCTCTCAGGCATCTGCGCGTTCCCGCGCAAACACCTTACACATAGCGTTTGATGACAATGGAGGTCCGTCCCTTTTTTGTCACGCCGCCAACCTCCGCCACCTTGAACTTTCCAAGGCCCCGGGCAGTGACGGTGTCTCCCTCACCCAGCAGTCTGTCCGGTTTTGTACAGTCCTGCCAGTTTACCTGCACCTTGCCGCTCTCGATCAGCGCCGAAGCCTTTCCCCGGGCCATCTTGAACCCGGTGGCCGCCACGGCGTCCAGCCGGAGGCTCATCACCGTGTCCCGTACTTCCTCGCAGGTCTCCTCCGGTGCGGCCAGGTCCGTCATCTCGATGGCGGAAACGCTCAGCTTCGCCCGTCCCGCCTGGTCCCAGCTCTGCAACAAAAAGTTCTCCACGCTCTCCAGTACGATCAGGTCGCAGGATTCCTTGCCCACCAATATGTCCCCGGTCTTTTCCCGGGTAATGCCCATGCCCATGAGACTGCCCAGAATGTCCCTGTGGCTGAGGTCGTACTCCGGGCGGTACTTGGCCCGCAGACATCGGAGGGGACTCTGCTCCGCCGCGCTCTGCACGTCCAGCCAGTCCGGCAGGAACAGGATCATCTTCCGCTCCGCGCCCTCGTAGCCGCCCATGGTCACATACTCCGTTCCGCCGACTCCCGCCAGATTCAAAAGCATCTCCGCGGAAGTCTGCTCCTGAGGAGAGAGAAAATCTGTCGCGGTGGGAATGTTACGGCTTTGGGCCTGCTCAAGCCGGTCCAGAACCCGGGCCAGGGTCAACCGCTCCTCGCCGTTTTTTGCCACCCTGTCCAGCAGCTTTGTTTTATCCATGCTGTAACTCCTGTGTGCGGTAAAGCGCCGCGTAGGCGCCGTTTTTCGCCAGCAGCTCCTTGTGGGGTCCCTGCTCCACAATCTCGCCGTTCTCCACCACCAGAATCCGATCCGCGCCGTGGACGGTGGAAAGCCGGTGGGCAATGATCAGGGTGGTACGGTCCTTGGCCAGACGATCAAAGGCGGACTGAATTTTTGCCTCCGTCACGCTGTCCAGCGCGGAGGTCGCCTCGTCTAAAATCAGCACCGGCGGGTCCTTCAAAAAGATGCGGGCGATGGAGATACGCTGCTTCTGCCCGCCTGAGAGAAGGGTGCCCCGCTCCCCCACATAAGTATCAAACCCCTCCGGCAGAGCGCAGATATCGTCATAGATCTCCGCTTCCTTCGCGGCCTTGAAAATCTCCTCCTCCGTGGCGTCCGGCCGTCCGTAGCGGATGTTCTCCAGAACGCTTGCGGCAAACAGGAACACCTCCTGCTGCACAACACCCACGTTCCGCCGCAGCGAGCGCTGGGTCACATGGCGCACATCTTTCCCATCCAGCTTCACGCAGCCCTCGGACACGTCGTAAAACCGGGGGATCAGCTGACAAAGCGTGGATTTTCCGCCGCCGGAGGGCCCTACCACCGCCACGGTCTCGCCGGGGCGGATATGCAGATCGATGCCATGCAGCACCGGCAGCCCGTCCCGGTAGGCAAAGTCCACCTGATCCAAATCAATGCGCCCGTCCACCCGTTGAAGTTCTTCGGCATCGGGGGCATCCCTCAACTCCGGCTCAATGCGCATCAGTTCTGCGAACCGCTTCAGGCCCGCCGCACCGTTGGCAAACAGCTCCATGAAAGAGGAAAGCTTTCGGATGGGACTGACAAACGTCGTGATATACAGGCTGAAGGTGATGAGATCAATGGTATTCATCCGCCCCTGCATGATGAGCCAGCCACCCACGGCGATTACCGCCGCCTGCAAGATGCAAAGAAAGAACTCCATGGCGGCGTTGAACCGGCCCATGGCCTTGTGAAACATCCGCTTGGAAGTCTTGAAGGTCTCGTTGGAGCGGTCAAACTTGTGCAGCTCCGCCTGCTCGTTGGCAAAGGCCTTGGCAGTCCGAATGCCGGAAAGGCCGGACTCAATGTCCGAGTTGATGGCGGCGGTCTTCCGCTTCACCGCGTCGGAGGCATCTCCCATGGACCTTCGGCAGCTCCAGACCACGGCAAAAAACACCGGCAGGATCAGGGCAATCACGATGGCCAGCCGCCACTGGATGGAGAACATCACCGCAAGGGAGCCGATGATGGTAACTGCGGAAATGAACAGGTCCTCCGGTCCGTGGTGGGCCAGCTCCGTAATATCGAAAAGGTCCGCAGTGAGACGGCTCATCAGCTGGCCTGTGCGGTTTTTATCGTAGTACCCAAAGCTCAGATCCTGCATGTGGTGAAAGAGGTCCCGGCGGATGTCCGCCTCCACCAGAATGCCGAACGTGTGGCCATAATAGCTGATCACATAGCTCAGTCCCGCCCGGAGCGTAAACGCCGCTACCACGACGGCCATGACTCCGAAAAATGCCTGCCATGCGTTTGCCGGCAGCAGCGAATACATGCACCACCGGGAGACGAATGGAAACGCCAGGTCAATCAGCGACATCACCAGCGCACAGGTGATGTCCAAAAAGAAAAGCCGCCGGTGGGGTTTGAAGTAGCTTATAAAAATTTGCAGCATGGAATGTTTTTGAAACTCTTTGGTGGTCATGCTCTCTCTCCTATTTTATTCAGATGCAGCCCGGAACCGCGATAGCCGTGCAGATATAATGCGAAGTTTATTATACCATGGTCATCCCCTGCGTGCAACAAGGAATCCCGGCCAAATGCAGCGCATTCGGCCGGGATTCCACCATTTTGAAGCGCCGCACGGTCAGGAAACAGCCTCGCTTCCCACGGCATAGTCCGACCAGACTCCGTTTTCCGGCCAGACGCACATGCAGTCGGAAAAGAAATCCGCACCGTCGCCGCCGCGCCACTTCTGCGCATCGAACTGAAGCACCGGCAGACTGTAACGCTCCTCGTCATGACTGTGATTCTCCGCGATGGAAAAGAAGACGCCGTCTTTCCAGGAGAGTTCCGCCCGGTCAATATAGCCCTGCTTTGCCAGCTCATCGAAGGTTCCGCTCAGAGGTGCGGCGCCGTGAAGCTGGGCAAACCGCCATGCGACGGCGGCCTTCTCCGCCGCCGATAGGTCTCCGGGCGCTCGGCTCAGGTCCACGCCAACATAGGGCACCGTGCCGCCGCCCTCCATTCCGTTCAGCCCCGGGTCCGTGCTCCACAGGTCATCCAGCACCTTGAGCCAGAGTCCGCACAGGTCGGTATATCCGCCGCCCGGCGGCGTCTGCGCCCGGAGGGACGAGACGTTTGCAAGCTGCGCGGGATAGGTCTCCAGTACGGTGCCGGAGTAATCCACCTCCACCGTCATGCCGTCGGTCAGATCGGCGGCAGAGGCTTTCTCTCCGTCCACCGCCACCGGAATGTCCCCCACCGTCAGCGTGTACACGCCGCTCCCCGCTCCATCCAGTTCCGCCAGCAGCAGGTTGCCGTCCTCCGCCCCGTCCACAATGCGGCAGGACATGACTGTTCCGGCGGACTGACCCTTGGAAGAATCCGGGCTCGCGTCGACCATCGGTGCAGCGGATATTCCTCCGCCTGCGGCAGCTTGCCCGCAGGATGTCAGCGTCAGGCACAGGGTGAAAATCAACGGGAGTACTCTCTTCTCTTTCATCCGGATCAGCCTCCTTTCCTGTTTAGACGGAGATGAAAACCGATCGGTTCCCCATCCGGGATTTTTTGCATGGAATAAAACGGATTTTCCCTATTGACAAATTGCTCGAAACGCGTAAAATAAACATGTGATTATAAATTATCAAAATGTTTAGAAGGTGACACCATGACACAACGCGAACGCCAGCTTCTGAACTGGATCAAGGAAAACCCCCTGATCTCCCAGCAAGAGTTGGCTGAAAAGGCGGGCATTACCCGGTCCAGTGTGGCGGTACACATCTCCAACCTGATGAAAAAGGGCTGCATCGCCGGAAAGGGCTACATTGTCCGCACCGCACCCTACGCGGCGGTGGTGGGCGGCGTGAACATGGACATCGGCGGCTGGCCGTCGGAGACACCGGTGGCTCACGACTCCAATCCCGGCCGGGTTCGCATGAGCCTTGGCGGTGTGGGGCGCAACATTGCCCATAACATGGCCCTTCTGGGGCTGGATGTGCGGCTGCTGACGGTATTTGGCGACGATCTGAACGCGCAGAAGATCGCCGCAAGCTGTGCGGAGCTTGGCATCGACATCTCCCACTCCCCTTTCCTGCCGGATGAGCACACGTCCACCTATCTGTTTATTAACGACGAGCGGGGCGACATGTCCCTGGCCGTTAACGATATGGATATTTACAGGCGCCTGACGCCTCAGTTTCTGGCTCAGAGGCAAAAGCTTCTGGACGGGGCGCAGGTGGTGGCGGCGGACACGAACCCTCCAGCAGAGACGCTTCGCTATCTGGCGGACCACTGCACGGCCCCCATTTTCTGCGATCCGGTCTCCACCGTGAAAGCGGAAAAGCTCCGGCCCATTTTGGGAAAGCTCCACACTCTCAAGCCCAACCGCATCGAGGCGGAGCTGCTTTCCGGCGTGAAGATCCGCGACAAAAAGAGTCTGCGTCTGGCGGCGGAAAGGCTGCTGGAAACCGGATTGCGGCGGGTGTTTATCTCCCTGGGGAACGACGGCGTTTTTGCCGCCGATCATGAACGGGCAATCCATCTGCCAGTCATTCCCGGAACCATGGTGAACACGACCGGCTGCGGCGACGCATTTATGGCCGCCATCATCTATGCATATCTGCGGGGTACGGATTTGGCGAACACTGCCCGGATGGGACTGGCTGCGGCATCCATCGCCATGGAGAGCGACGAAACCATCAATCCGGCAATGCGGGAGGACGAACTGCTCCGCCGTGTCGAAACGGTCAAGATGCTCTGATCGCCCTTTCATGGCCGGTCGCCTCTTACTCTTTAAATAACAATCTGTTATGTTTTAAAAAAAATATACATGGAGGAATCATTATGCTGAACAAATATCTGGATGTTGCCCCTGAGGTGCGTTCCGCGCTGGACGCGGGCAAACCCGTTGTGGCGCTGGAATCCACCATCATCTCCCACGGCATGCCCTATCCCCAGAATGTGGAGACAGCACTGAACGTGGAAAAAATCATCCGGGACAACGGGGCCGTCCCCGCCACCATTGCCGTTATCAAGGGCCGTCTGAAGGCAGGCCTTTCCAGGGAGGAGATCGACTATCTTGGCAGGACTGGCCACGCCGTTCCCAAGGCCAGCCGCCGGGATCTGCCGGTTCTGGTGGCGCAGGGCCGGGATGGCGCCTGCACCGTTACCACCACCATGATTATCGCACACCTCGCCGGCATCTCCGTCTTTGCCACCGGCGGCATCGGCGGCGTACACAGGGGCGCGGAAACCACCATGGACATCTCCGCCGACCTGGAGGAGCTGGCCCGCACCCCCGTCATGGTCATCTGCGCCGGGGCCAAGTCCATTCTGGACCTGGGGCTGACTCTGGAGTATCTGGAAACCCACGGCGTCCCCGTCATCGGCTACGGCACGGAGGAACTCCCCGCGTTCTACACCCGGAAGTCCGGTTTCAAAGTGGATTATGAGCTGGACACTCCGGAGGAGCTGGCAAGAGCCTTCCATGTCAAGCAGGAGATGGGCCTTGGCGGCGGCATGCTGGTGACAAATCCCATTCCCGAGGAATACTCCATGGACGCGGACGTCGTCAACAAGGCCATCAGCGAGGCCATTGAGGACGCGAAGAAGCAGGGCATCCACGGTAAGGAAACCACCCCCTTCCTGTTGGCGAAGATCAAGGATCTCACCGGAGGAGATTCTCTGGACAGCAACATTCAGCTGGTGTACAACAATGCTCGGCTGGCGGCGAAGACCGCAATCTCGCTGTGCGATCTTGCAAAGAATTGAATTCTCTGATAAAATGAGCTGGCCGGGAAACCGGCCAGCTCTTTTCAGGAGGTTGTCATGCAAACAAATCTCGACATACAGCCGAAGGCCATCGGAGATGCACTGCTGGCCTTCGTGGGTTCCCCATGGGGGCTTTTGGCCACGTGGCTGCTGGTCATCAATTTCATCACGCTTCTGGTCTTTGGCCTTGATAAGTGGAAGGCAAAACGGAAGGAGCATCACGAGTCCACCCGGCGGGTGCCGGAAAAGACTCTGTTTCTGCTCAGCGCCGCAGGGGGCAGCGTGGGCGCGCTCCTTGGCATGAAGATCTTTCACCACAAGACACTACATAAGACGTTTCGCTTTGGCATTCCGGCCATTTTACTTTTGCAGATCATCGTCGTCGCAGGAATCTGGGTCTATTTTCACTCCGCATGGTAAGGATACTTAAAAGGGTGCCGTCGTCTTTTGAACGACGGCGCCCTTTTTTCAATCACGCAACATGCAGGTGCTCACGCCCCGCCAAAATGGAACACAACCCCGACGACGGCGGCGACTCCGATAAATATAATGGGATGCCACCGCTTTGTCGGCTTTACCCAATTGGTGAACACCAACAGGATACCCGCCAGAATCAGCCCCCGCCAGTTGAATAGGCCGGCCCAATTCACACCCGTCGCCGACACGGCGGCGGTATTTACCAGCGTTTCCACGATCACGCCCGCACAGGCCGCACCGATCAGCCCGGTGGATGCGGGGCGCAGCCCGTAGAACGCGAATTCCACATATTTATTGTGCCGGAATTGCTGCAATATCGCCGCGATAATCAAAATCACAATAATGGAGGGCGCCACCTCACCCACGGTTGCGATCACCGCACCCGGAACGCCGGCCACCGTGAACCCCACATAGGTCGCCATGTTGATACCGATCGGTCCCGGCGTGGACTCCGACACCGCCAGCATGTTCATCAGCTGGGACTGCGTATACCAGCCGGTGGACTCCCCAATGTGGGCCAGAAACGGCAGCGTCGCCATTCCGCCGCCTATAGCGAAGAGGCCGGTTTTGAAAAATTCCCAGAAAAGCCGGAGATAAATCATGCTCTTTTCACCTCCAGCTGCTTGAGCACAATGCCCGCCAGCGCGGAGAGCACCACAAACACCACCGGCGACACGTTCAGCGCGCAGCCGCCCGCCAGCACCAGCAGAAAAATCACCAGCGTCCGCTTGTCCACCACGGACTTTTTCAGCAGCTTCACCACCGCGTTGAGAATCAGGATACACACGCACACCTGAATCCCCGCAAAGGCATTTCGCACCCACACAAGATCGGAGAAGTTGTTGATGAGGCCCGCCAAAATTGAAATAATGATCAGCGACGGGAACACCACTCCTATGGTTGCCACCACTCCGCCCAGCACACCATAGAGCTTTTGGCCCACGAAGGTAGCGGTGTTCACCGCGATGATGCCGGGCGTGCACTGGCCGATGGCAAAGTAGTCCGTCAGTTCCTCCTCGTTGGCCCAGTGCTTGTTCTCCATCACCTCCCGCTGCAAGATCGGCAGCATTGCCATTCCTCCGCCGAAGGTCATCACCCCGATTTTCGCAAAGGTGATAAACAGCTCCCAATACTTCTTCAATTCGGTCTCCTCTTTCATTTTCCAGTCTTTTCTGCCATCGCCGAAAAAAGTTTCAGTGTCAGTCAACGTATCCGTACATGCCTCTGACGGAGACTTCTCCGGTGCGGACGGTCCGCTCCGACCCGTCCTCCAACTTCACGACCAGTCCGAACTCGTCGTCGATATCCAGCGCCCGCGCCATCTCACGTCTCCCGTCGGAGGAGATCAACTGTACGGTCTTGCCAAGCGTCACGCAGTCCCGCCGATAGTCGTCCAGATACCGCCGGGTATCTCCCCGACAGATGTCCGCGTACAGCCGGTCCAGCGCCCGGATCTCCGCCGCGGCCAGCGCCGGACGGGAAACAGGTCTGTCCAAAACCATATCCAGCGAAACGGCAACTTCCTCAAGCTCCGGCCCGAAGTCCTCCGGCGTCTGGTGAACGTTGATTCCCATTCCGATCACCAGATACTGAAGCCGGCCACTCTCTCCCTCCAGCGCCATCTCCGTAAGAATGCCGCACAGCTTTTTCCGTCCGATTATCAGATCGTTGGTCCACTTGATCTGCGGCCGGATGCCGCAGACCTCCTCCACCGCGCCGCATAAGGCCACGGCGGCCTGCGCTGTGACGCAGGTTAAGCGGTCCAGCGGCACCTCGGGCCGCAGGAGCACAGACAGCGCCACCAGCTTTCCCTTTGGGTTCCGGAACGCTCGATCCATGCGGCCCCGTCCGCCGGTTTGGCAGTCCGCCGTGACCACTGTGCCGTCCGGCACCCCGGACAGGGCCTGTTTTTTTAAATAGGTATTGGTGGAATCGACGCTCTCAAGGCAGATCAACTCCTTCCCCACCAGCATGGTCTCGCCCAGAAAGCCGCGTATTTCCTTTTCCGTTAGCGCGTCTGGGGATGCGGTGAGCCGGTATCCCAGACTGGTCCGGGCCTCGATGGTATAGCCCTCTTTTCGCAGGGCATCCACCGCCTTCCAAACAGCCGCCCGACTCAGCCCAAGCCGCTCCGCGATCTCCTCCCCAGAGAGGTAGTCTTTCGGGCGGCTCTTCAGTAGCTCCAGTACCTTTTGACGGCTCATGAGGTCCGCCTCCTTCCACAAATTCTCTGTTAGCATACCATATTCTGCCCACTTTGTAAACCTGCCCAAAATTGTAAACCTGCCCAAAATTGTAAACCTGCCCAAAATTGTAAACCTGCCCAAAATTGTAAACCGAACGAAAAAACATGGTTGACATTTAAAAAAATTGTGATATTCTAAATGTAAACTATCTAAATTTAAAAGGTTTACAATAGGAGGCATCATGAAAACAAAAATGCTGATTCTGACCGCTCTGTTTGCGGCGTTGACCGCCGTGGGCGCGTTCATCAAGATCCCGTTTCTCTATTCCGCCATCACGCTTCAATTCTTTTTCACCGCTCTGGCCGGGGTCCTGCTGGGAGCCAGGTACGGAGCCCTCAGTCAACTGGTTTATGTGGCGCTGGGACTGCTGGGCCTGCCCATCTTTACCGCCGGCGGCGGCTTTGGGTACTTCCTCTACCCCACTTGCGGCTTTTTGATTGGTCTGATTCCCGCCGCATGGGTGATCGGCAAGCTGACGGCGGGCAGCCGGTCTCTAAAGCGCATCATTCCGGCGGCTCTGGCGGGACTGGCTGTTTTATACGCGGTGGGCCTTCCCTACATGGCAGTCATTCTGAACGTCTATATGGGCAAGAGTATGGGCACAGGAGCTATTCTGATGGCGGGCATGATTCCCTTCCTGCCCGGCGATATGGTGAAAATTCTTGTGGTGGGCATCCTCAGTCCCAAGCTGCTGCCCCATGTGGGAACCCATCCCGTCAAAGCGGAGAATCCGTCGTAAAACATCCAAGTGAAAAGTGTCCCGCGAACGAAGAATCTCGTCCGCGGGACACTGCGTTTTTGCTCATGGGGCCACGTCGGTTTCGGAGGACGCGGGAACCGCCCCATCCGGTCCCTGTTCGGAAGAGGACGCGCCGCTATCCGGCTGGGTGGAAACCGCTCCGGTATCCGCGCTTTCCGCCACGGCGGAGGTATCCGGCTCCGCAGATGTCTCCGCAGATGAGTCGGGAACAGTCTTTGCAGAGGGTTCCTCCTCCTCCGTACCCTGCAGCCGGGCCTGAATCACCCAGCGGGTGGCGTGGCCGTTGCCGGTGCAGGTGGAGAGGGTGACGATCTTGTCGCTCACCGTCGGGACCACACCAGTGTCGTAAAGCGACTGAGCCAGACAGTAGTCGATATACGCCTGCTTCGTGCTGTCGCTCTGCTGACCGATGCGATAGGTATCTCCTTGAGTACTGACCTCGTAGGCGGCAAAAATGTCATACTTCCGGGCGCCGCTGTCGTCGGTGATGTAAACACAGGGGTGGCTTTTATAATAGCTCTTCTGCTTGTAGTATTTCAGCCCCGCAAACATGGACCCGTCGTTCATCCGGTGTCCGTAAATAATGGTATTGAAGTCGGAGAGATCCCGGCTATTGCTGTACTCCAGAAAAACAGCCCCCACCACGCTATTCCACTTTTTCCATGTGTGGGTCAGGTAATACTCATTATCCGTACCCTGCACCAGCGGATAGGAGATCCTCGTACCGGGAATCAGAATCCAACCAAGCACATCGCCGTTGACCTCCCGCAGCGCGGAAAAGTCCATGTCGGCCAGGGCATCGGCGTAGGGGTCCACGTACACCGTCTTGGGTACGGAGGTAGTGGCAGACGAAGAGGAGGCAGCGTCAGGCGCGGAGGATGAGGCAGTCGGCGCGTCCCCCGCCTCCGAAAAGTCCGGCAGACCCGCCAGCTCCTCCGCCTCGGAATAGGTTTCCTCCCCCTCCCGGTACTGGATCATCTGTCGGATCAAAACCGCTGCGCTGCTCACAAACACAACAGCCAGCAAAGCGATCAGTATTTTACGCACTCTCTTCATAGCCCCGCTCCCTCCATGCCCTATTGCGCATCCAGCCTGCGCTTGAGCTGATCCGGGTTATCCGCATAGTCCAGGGCGGTCTCCCGTGTGATCTTTCCGTCCCGGAACAGATTCAGAACGGACTGGTCCATGGCAAACATATTCTCCGCCCCAGCGGTCCGCATTTCGTTGTCGATCTGATAGGTCTTGCAGTCCCGGATCATACTGCGCACGGCGCTGTTCATGGTCATCAGCTCAAAGGCCGGTTCCAACCCGCCGCCGGTTCCGGGCAGCAGCTGCTGGGACGCCACCGCCCGCAGCACCATGGAAAGCTGCGTCCGAATCTGAGACTGCTGCTGGCTGGGGAATGCGTCCACGATGCGGTCGATGGTGTTCACCGCCCCCTTTGTGTGCAGCGTGGCGATGACCAAATGCCCGGTCTCCGCTGCGGTCATGGCAGTGCGGATGGTTTCGTTGTCCCGCATCTCACCCAGAAGAATCACATCCGGAGCCTGCCGCAGGCTTGCCCGCAGGGCGGAGATGTAATCCGCCGTGTCGATGGTGACTTCTCTCTGGCTGACAATGCTCTTTTGATCCCGGTGGAGAAATTCGATGGGGTCCTCCAGCGTGATGATGTGGCCGTCCCGGGTCCGGTTGATGCGGTCGATGAGGCACGCCTGCGTGGTGGACTTGCCGCTGCCCGCGGTTCCGGAGACGATCAAGAGGCCGTGAGTCTCCTCCGCCATGGCCATAATGCTCTCCGGTATACCAAGAGCACGGTAATCCGGGATATCAAAGGACACCATCCGAATCACGGCGGCCATGGAGCCCCGCTGGCGGTAAGTGTTTACACGAAACCGGGCCAGGCCCGACAGCGCAAAGGAAAAGTCGTCGTCCCCGGTCCTTAAAAACTGCTCCAGCTCCCGGTTTGCCAGCCGGTAGACCTCCCGGATCAGCCGCTCTGTGACGTCCGACAAAACGCGCCCCTCCGTCAGGGGCCTGATGTGTCCGTCCAGTTTTTCACACACCGGACCGCCGGCTACAACAAAGAGATCCGAAGCCCCGTCGCCCACCGCTTTCTCCAAAAAATCCTTCAATTCCATAGGTCTATCTATTCCTTTCGCTGGGCAATCCCAATCAGAAATTGTACGGCGCGCTTTAAAACATGACGGCCTCGCCGTCCCAAACCTCAATGCTGTCGTCCGGCGTCCAGTCGGCGGTGGAGACCGCCTTCCAGCGCAGAACCTTCCAGTCCGCTCCCTCCAGACGTACGGATACGGACAACTCCTGCGTCTGCGATATGGGAACGGTATACTCACACAGAGTACCCGCGCCGTCCTTTTCAACCGTCACGCCGTGGGGCGTCTCACCCCGGCGCAGACGGGACAAAATCTCCTCCGCCTGAGCGTCCGCCGCATAATAGGCCGTGACACTTTCCGCCGATGCGCGGCTCAGCCGGTCGTTGTTTTGGGCGGTGGAGAGGCTCAGCATGGCCAGCACCGTCAGGCACAGCACAGCGAAAATGATTAGCAGAGAACTGCCCCCCACCAATGGCGGAGAAAATCGGACTTTCCCGCGCTCACGCATGATTGTCCACCTCCTGCCAAGCCACAGGGAGAGAGGTCAATGTCTCTCCGTCCTCCACGGATACCCGAATCTCCGCTTTCGGCTGCCCCGCATCGGAATCCGGCAGCGCCTCCAAACGGTAAACGGCGTCTTTCGAGCCATCGTCCGATACCTCGTTCCAGTCCCGGTCGTAGAGGACATACCAGACGCCCTGAGACAGCTGACCGCCCAGCCGATCCATGGCGGCGCTCTGGGCCTGTGCCATGTCTCTGCCGCGGCTTTTCATGATCTCCGCCGCGCTTTGGGCCAGTTGTACCGCCCGGTCCCGGGCGGCGGCTGTTTCGGACATCCGGTTGGACGCCGCGAACGCCTGTACGCATAAGGCCGCCGCCAGAGCGAACACCATCACCATCACCAGCTGCTCCATCAACGCCAGAGTGGCTTTGCCTCTCATGCGCCCGCCCCCTCTCCGCTTCGGAGGGACAGAAACGTCTGGTTTGTCTCGCCGCTGGCGTCGGTACACGCCACCTCCACCAGCTTTCCGTCCCAGCCGAATCGCAGACCCCGGGCCTCCAGCACCGGTTCGCCGTCCTCCGGCGCATATACGCCGCCCTCCACGGTAAACAGCTCGCGGATGTAGCCGTCGTAATAATAAATGGCGGTGACGTATTCCTGACCGTCGTGGGTCTCCTTCAAATTCAGCGTGTCGTACCACTGCTTACCGTCCCCGCCGGAAAAGGAGACGGCTCCCGCCTCATCCCCGTGGCGGAGCTTCGCCGCCACATACTGCGCGCCGGTGCGCCACTCCCAGCTTTTCTGGTCCCGGTCGGTCTGGGCGCGATAAGTCTGCGCCCCCGTCAACAGCACCAGCAGTACGCACACAGCGAATACGCCGAAGCTCAAAAGCACAAACAGAGCGTCTATATGATGTTGTTTTCCGTTTCCTCTCATGCGCCCTCGTTTTCTACCACCGTGATATCCGGCATCAGATTTTCCGCAAAAGCCTCGTAGAACACGGTATACCGGCTCTCGTCCACCTGCACTCCGTAGTGCTCCTCCAGATATGCAAGCGTCGGAGGATAAATCCCCTCGCTGGCATAGCAGGTCACCGCCGCGCGGCGCACGGCGTCCTCCAACCGGCCCCGGCCCTCAACGGTGCTGCCGTCCGACAAATTTGAAACCGCCATTGTCAGCGCCAACGCAGCCAACGCCATGCCCGACGGAACCGCCAAGACCCGCAGTGCAGCGGTAAATTTCGTTTTCCCACTTGTCATGCGCTCACCCAATGGCCGACAGGATGTTCAGCAGCGGCAGCATGGCAGAAAGCAGGATGATTCCCACCAGCAGTGATCCCACGATGGTCAGTACCGGCTCCACCCGGCCCACCTGCGTCTGCAATGCCGTTTCTCCGTCGTCGGAGAGGCGGTGGGCAATTTCCTCCATCACCGTATCGGCAGACCCGCTGCGGGCGCCCAGAGCCAGCATCCGGCAGTATACCGGCGGAAAAGCCCCGGTCTCCTTCAGCGCCTCCGCCAGCGGCGCGCCAACCTCCATCTTCGCCCGGCAGTCCTGACACCGCTTTTGAGCGGCGGGAACATCCGCCAGCAGCAATGCCGCCATGTCCAGGGATTCCTCCATGGGAAGGCCGGACCTGAGGCCCATGGACAGCGCCTGCGCCATCCGAGCGGAGGTCAGCTTACCAGTGATGCCTGCGGTGGCGTGTCTCACTTTCCATCTCCGCAAACAGCGATCCCGGAAAGAGTCCGACGCGGCAAAGGCCGCTATGGCCAGCGCTGCCAGCGCCAGCAAAGCGCACAGCACCGGAAGTGCGCCGTCCAGCCAAAGTCCCACCTGAAGCAGTCCTCCGGCCACTCCGGTCATGGACCCGCCCAGAGAGCGAAATACCTGATCGAACACCGGCAACACCTTGGCCAGCAGTACCACGACCACCACCACCATCAACAGCATCAGCAGCGCGGGATAGAGCAGGGCGCTGCGCACCTGCGTCTCCAGTCGGGCGCGGTCGTTATAGTAGCCTGACAGAGCATCCAGCGCCTCCTCCAACCGCCCGGTGCGAAAGCCCACCTCCACCAAGCCCGTCACGTAGGCGGGAAACGCGCCGGAATCCGCCATGGCCCTTGCCAGCGGCGTTCCCCCATCCACGGCTGCGGAGAGAAATTCCACCACCGACCGGTCACCACCGGCAGTCTGGTCCTCCAACATCAGATGGAGTCCATCGTCCGCGCTGATGCCCGCGTGGAGCATCAGTGCTAATTCCATGCACAGGGTTGATATCTGATCGTTGGAAAGTTTGTTCATCATGAAAGCCCCGTTTTCAAAAAATTGATAAGTCCCCGCCGCAGCCCAATCCGCCTCTAAATGACAAAAAATGAAAAAATGGGCTTGCAGCATCTGCAAGCCCATTTTACCGTTTTTTTATTCATTAGTAAAGGTTTTTTCTGGGCAAAATCCGATTAGTAGACATACTTGGCCGTATAGTGAGATCCGTCACCGATGTAGCTCATGATCTCCTTGCTCTGCTTTCCGCTGGAGGCAAAGGTGGGGTCCATCAGTTTCCAGGAAACACCATCAAAGTAAATCGCGCCGTTGACCCAGCCGGTCTCCTCAGAGTAGACGTTGATCCACGCGTGGTAGGCAGTGCCCGCATATCCCACCACCAGCTTGCAGGGAACGCCCTGGCTGCGGAGCATTCCGGCCATCAGTGCGGCATAGTCGAAGCAGATGCCCTTCTTTTGAGCCAGCACCGTATCCAACGCGGGGAGGTAGCCGCTTTTCACCGTGGCGGCCTTTTCCTTGTCATATGTCAAGTTATTCACCACATAGTCATAGACCGCCTGCACCTGATCCACCGTCTCAGCCTTCTTCCCTATCAGCTCTTTGGCCTTGGCAACGGTCTTCGTGGCGTTGGAGTAATCCACATACTGGTTGGGCAGCAGGAACGGAGCAAACTCGTTTTCCAGTGACGCAGTAAAGGTCACAGAGGTGACTGTGGCATATTTGGTACCGGAGACATTCTGAAATACAGTGGCCTTATAGCTGCCACTCCCGTCGGACAGGGAGAACACAGCCCACTTGCCCGCAGTCAGATCGTATGTATAAGTGACGGCACTGGGACCGGTCACCTGCGCTTTCAGCTTCACCGTCGTGGAGCCGGTATACTTGACCATGATGTAGCCGTCGGTGGTATTGGAATAGTCGATCTCCGCCTTATCGGTTTTCTGCACCAGCGTTCCGGAGGCCACCGGCGAAATAGACAGCGGCACCGCCGAAGGCGAGGCCGCCAGCGCCGTCGCCTCATCCAAGATGTTCATCGTTTCCGTTGCCTCGCCGCCTGAAGCCGCTGCGGTTTCTGCACCGGAACTGCCGGAGGCAGCAAAAGAGGAGTCGGACACGCTCTGCATGCCGACACCCGCACCACAGCCCGCCAGCAAAACCGCCGCCAGCAAAACCGCGGTTAATTTTTCGATTATGCATTTCATGATCAATCACTCCCAACGTTCGCCGAGACCCATCAGCCCTTTTATTCAACATAATTGTAGCAGGGTCAGTCACAAAAGTAAAGTATTTTCCAGCTTTTTCATTCTATTTTTCAATATTTTGGTAACCCGGTAAAGGTAACAGTTGCATAAAGGACAGCAGTGTGCTATATTTCACATATATTAGTACTACAAAGTCTGTGAAGCTCTGTCAGATTTAGGTTGACAGGAGGTGGCCGCGTGGAGGATGAATATCCGTCCATTTTGAAAATTCAAATGCTGGGAGGATTTTCGCTGTCCTGGAACGGTCGGGAGATCACAGACAGTGACAATCGCTCTCGAAAGGTATGGCTTCTGCTGGCCTATATGATCTGCTGCCGGAGCCACTCCATTCCGCAAAACGAACTGTTTGGCCTTCTGTGGGGCGACGAGGGCACAACGAATCCCATCAATGCCTTGAAGACCATGTTCCACCGGGTTCGCACCATGCTGGATGGGCTGGGCGGCGGCGCGGGCCACACACTGATCGTCCGCCGTGAGGGAAGCTATACCTGGAACGAAGCAATCTCCATTTCTGTGGATGTAGAGGAATTTGAGGCTCTGTGCCAATCCGCTGCGGCGCAGACGGACCCACAGGCACTGCTGAAGTTGTGTCTGGATGCGTTGGAGCTGTATCGGGGCGATTTTCTGCAAAGGCTGTCATCCGAGCCCTGGGTCATTCCCCAGAGTACTTACTTCCACAATCTCTACCTGCGGACACTTCGTTCCGTTCTGCCTCTGCTTCGGGAACAGCAGCGCCAGTCCGATATCGTAGCGCTGTGCAATCGGGCGGTTCTTGTGGAACCTTATGACGAGGGTTTGTATCAGTTTCTGATGCGGGCACAGCTGGATCTGGAAGATCAGCAGGGCGTCATCAGGACTTACGAGGCCATGAGTGAACTGCTCTACGCCAACTTCGGGATCATGCCCGCCGATGAGAGTAAAGCGATCTATCGGGAAGCCATCCGTACCGTCAATGAGCGATCCATGAATCTGGGGCTTCTGCGGGAACAGCTGGAGGAAACCAGTGTCACCAGCGGCGCGCTGCTGTGCGATTATGACTTCTTCCGCATCATCTATCAGGCGGAAGCCCGCGCCGTGGCCCGCAACGGAGATGCTGTTCACATCGCCTTACTTTCCGCCGTTGGAGACGAGTCAAAGCCGCTGTCCCGCCGCAGTTTGGACTGCTGTATGGACAATCTTCAGGATGTGATCGTGGAAAATCTCCGAAAGGGCGACGTGGTATCCCGATGCAGCGTCTCCCAGTACATTTTGATGCTGCCTCAGGCCAATTACGAGAACAGCTGCATGGTCTGTGACCGAATCATCCGGGCCTTTGCACGGCAGTATCCCCACTCTCCTGCCACACTGAGCTACACAGTGCAGCCGCTGGTTCCCAACACCTGATTTTTGTAACCGCGCCAACCTCCGCAGGCAAATATGACTATGCGGCAGCGAACTTGTTTTCAGCCGCGCGGAAACGAGGTATTTTCGGTAATCCGAAAATACCTCGTTTGATCTTACGCTGTCACAGCACAGACACCAGCAGCCACACCAGCGCACAAACCCCCGCGCCGGTCAGGGCCCAAAGCACCGGGGGCAGCTGATTGATCCGCTTTTGCAGCCCTGCGCCGCCGGTGTATTCCTGCGCCACCCGGCGGGCTTCCTCCACCAGTTCTCTGGCTGAGACGCCTTCTCCCGCCGCGTCGTTGCGCACAATAAAGATTGCCTGTTCAAAATATTTTCTGTCCGGCGAGTCCACAACCACAACCCGTCTGGAAATTCCCTTGACCATTGCGTTCCACTCCTTTTCTCCGCTGATCCCGCAACTCGGGACCGCAAATTATCCAGACTCATTTTGACACCCGCAGGAAAAAATTATACCCTGCGTCGGAAAAGATTTTCGGTGTCTGGAAACCGCCCGCTCAAAAAAAGTCGGAGGCCGAGTCAGGCCTCCGACTTTTTCTGTTCACACTTTTTTTGTCTCCTCCGGCGGAAGGTACAAAACCTGCACGCCGCAGTCGTCTGTCAGACCGTTTTGCTTCTCTGCCTCGCGCAAAATCAGGTTTGCCAGCTGCTGGGGGTCCGTACCGCTCCAGCCCGCCAGCAGATTTTGAAGCCACTCGTCATGGCCGCTGTCGGCGGTTCCGTCACTGATGAGAACGACGAAGGTCTCCGGCTCCAGACTTACATGCGTCACGTCCGGTCCGGCGGGGGCCGGCTTCAGTCCCGCAGGCAGCGCGGCGCCGGTAATTCGCCGCACTCTTCCGAAACGCTTGATGTACGTGGGCGCTGCACCGTATTTGTAAAGCGCAGCCTCCCCGCTTTCCAGACGCAGCGTCAGAAGATCAATGGTGGAAAAACTGCCGGTCTCCTGGCCCCGGAGAGACATGGCCGCGTTCATGGTGTTCAGCGCGGCCTCCGCCTCCACCCCTGCCTCCAAAAATTGGCGGAGCAGGCGGCAGGTCAGGGCGGATTCCCGCCGGGCGGCCTCGCCGCTACCCATACCGTCGGAGAGGAGCAGACACAAAAGGCCGTCGTCCGTCTCAAAGGAGGCCAGCGTGTCACCGCAAGCAGACTCTCCCTGCTTGGGCTTAATGGCAGCGCCGATCCGATAATCCCGGCGGGCTCCGGAGGTTGGGACGGCCTCCAGATTTGCCGCCGTGGCGGTCAGCAGATCGCTGAGCCGGGCATACTGCCCCTTCGCGTCCTGCCGGGTCTCTTCCATCCGGCGGCGGTATTGCTTTCTCAGGAGATAGGCGGACAGCTCGCCATTGATCGCCGTCAGGAAATCCGGAAGATGGATGCAGCGGGAGGAAAAGTGATTGGGAAAATCCTTTGCCAGAGCCCGGCCACGCTCCAGAAGATACGGTGTAGCGTCGTTCAGGGCGTTGTAGGTCGCGCCGTACTCCTTTTTCCAGCAGAGGTCACACAGCGCACAGCCCCGGCAGACCCGTTCCGCCGCCCGGTCAAAGACAATGGCGGGATTTTCTTCCGTAGACTGAACCACGCCTCGACCCAGACTGTCATACAGGTCCCGAAAAGCCGCCGCCGCCCGGTCCAGCCGCTCCCGCAGGGTGGGCAGCGCTCCGCTTTCGGGCGGTGCAGCCTGCTTGATTCGCTTACCGCCCAGCAGCTTCCGGGGTATCAAGAGAAACAGCGGCACGGCCAGTGCCGCCTCCTCCACGGCGAAAAGGCCCCGGGCCTGCGTCACCGGAGCCAGAGCTGTTAGCTCCGCCAGCAGCCACAGCGCCCCGGCGGAGATGCGGCTGTGCTTCGTCCGAAGTCCCGCAGCGAGTCCGGCGAAGCCGTACCCGGCGGTGAACACCGGTGCGCCTCCGGCACACAGGTCCGCCAGCAGTCCTGCCCACACACCGGTGACGGCCCCGGAGGCCGCCCCCTTTTGCCACGCGGTAAACAACACCAGGCAGGCGATGGCCGTCCGCCCCAGGGAAATTCCCCCAGGGGCTACGTCCGAAAAAGCCAGCAGCAGCGTCACCGCCAGAAATTCCAGTGCCTCCGGCTTTTTCTCCTCCTCCCCGCCTCGGGTCAGGGGCGCGCAGCACCGGGCGGAGACTCCCGCCAGCACCGTGGACAGCAGGCAGGGCGTCAGGTGGTCCATCGGAGAGAGGGATTGCGCCACATAGATTCCCTCCACCGCCAGCGTCATCCCAGCGGCGATCAGCGGCGTGAAAAGAGGCCTGTCCAGCAATTTCAGCCCCCGGAACGCCACCGCCGCCGTATATACCAGAATCGCCACGGCAATGTGGGCGAGGCCGGTGGAAAACTCCAGGAACACCAGTGCTCCCAGAGCCGAACCCGCCAAAGCGCACATGCCGTCAAGTCCGGCGCCGCAGGCCGCTGTAAAGCCCAGTGCAAAGGGTGCACCGCCCCCGGAAATTCGGGCGGCAGTCAGCGCCGCCGCCAGAAAAAAGCGGACGCCGCCGTTCAAAAAACGTACTGTCCGCGCATTGTCCAAAGTAATCTGCCCGTGCATCAGGCTTGTCCCCTCCCTTTTGCGGTTTTCCATTATTTTACATAACAACCTGCGAAAATGCCGTCGGTAAAAGAGAGGTTTCAAAAGTTTTTGTATCGCCGCCTCCATCATCGGCGGATTTTGGGGAGACGCTGCTTCACGTCCTTTGCAAAGGAAACTGAAGGTTTCCCCTTTTCATTTTTTCGAAACTATGGTAAACTATGCGGGTGACAGCACACAAGTTTAAGCGCGTGATCGCGCGGTGTTGCCCAAGGGTTTATTGGGGCGCGCCGCCCACGAAGGAGACCGTTTGTGAAGATTGGGACATTGGAAATTCAATCAAAGCTGGCTCTCGCCCCCATGGCGGGAGTGACGGACGCCTCGTTCCGTCAGATTTGCTCAGAGCTTGGCGCGGGCTATACCTGCACGGAGCTGATATCCTCCAAGGCTCTGTGCTATCAGGATAAGAAGACCCGCGGACTGCTGGCCCCCTTTCCGGGAGAACACCCGTTTGCCGTACAGATCTTCGGCAGTGACCCTGCCTGTATGGCAGAGGCATCTCAGATCGCTGCGGAGCTCTCCGGCGCGGATGTGGTAGATATCAACATGGGCTGTCCCATGGGGAAGATTGCGGGCAACGGGGACGGAGCCGCCCTGATGAAGGACCCGGAACAGGCCGCCCGGGTAGCCGAGGCCGTGGTAAAGGCCAGCCCCGTGCCGGTGACGGCGAAGATTCGCCGGGGCTGGGACATGGGGCATCTGAACGCCGTGGAGGTGGCAAAGCTTCTGGAGCAGGCGGGCATCTCCGCAATCGCGGTCCACGGGCGCACCCGCGCCCAGATGTACGGCGGGCAGGCGGACTGGAACTCCATTAAGGCGGTAAAGGAAGCGGTATGCATTCCGGTCATCGCCAACGGCGACATTTTCAAGCCCGAGGATGCCGTCCAAATTTTGAAGCACACCGGCGCGGATATGGCCATGGTCGGGCGAGGCTGCTTTGGAAACCCCTGGCTGTTTGCCCAAGCGAAGGCGCTGCTTGCGGGATTGCCCATGCCGCCGCTGCCGCCGCTTTCCCAGCGATGCGACACCGTGGTGCGGCAGATCGAGCTATCCGCTGCGGCCCGCGGGGAACGGACGGCGGTGCTGGAGGCCCGGCGGCACTATTGCTGGTATTTGAAGGGCATTTCCCACGCGAATTATTATAAGGAGCAGATCGTCCGCATGAACACGCTGGAGGACGTCTACAATGTGACGAAAGGGATCAAAAGGGATCTGAAATGAATGACATACCGGAACAACAACTGATAAAGGCCGCCCGGGCGGGAGACGCGGACGCCTTTGAAACGCTGGTCCTTCGCTATGAGAAGCGGGTCTACGCGCTTACGCTCCGCATGTGCGGCAACTCTCCGGATGCGCAGGAGGCGGCACAGGAGGCGTTTCTCTCCGCTTGGCAGAGCCTGCCCTTTTTTCGGGGCGAGGCCAGCTTCGCGACATGGCTGTACCGCTTGGCGATGAACGCGTCTGTAGACCTTCTCCGCCGGGAAAAGCGGCAGAAGACCGTTTCGTTGGACGATGGGGAGTTGAATCTGGACATCCCCGACTCCCGCCTCACGCCCCACGAGGAAGCGGAGCGGCATGAGCTTCAGGAGACCATTCAGACAGGGCTGAAGTCCCTGCCGGACGACTACCGGGTGGTGCTGGTTCTGCGGGAGCTGCACCAGCTGAGCTATCAGGAAATTTCAGATGCGCTGGACGTGGACATAGGGACTGTGAAGTCACGAATTAACCGGGGCCGAAAGCGGCTTTGCGAATTTTTGGTGAAAAGCGGGAACTTTTCATTCGCCGCTCCGTCCAAGAAGACAGAGAAGGAGGGGCAGTAACATGAAAATTTGTGAAGAGTATGCGTCCCTTCTGGACCCGTTTATTGACGGAGAGCTGGGCGCGGACGAGGCCACTCGGGTACGGGAGCACCTTGCCTGTTGCCCTGCCTGCGCCGCCTACGCGGGGGATGCCATGGCGATCCGGGCCGCGTTTGATAACATTGATGAAATTGAGGTCCCTGATGGCCTTGCTGACGGCGTGATGGCGGCGATACGAGCCCATGCCGTCCCTCAAAAGAAGAAAAACCAATGGATGAAAGTAGCCGCATCACTGGCGGCCTGCGCCCTCATCGTGTTTACGGCGGTGCGGGTGATGCCCTTTAGCGGTCCCTCCGGCGCGACCGCGCCCTCGTTGGCCTCCGCAGCGGCCGCTCCCTCGTCCTCCTCTGGTACAGCAGGCAGCAGCGCATCCACGGAGATGCAGTCCAGAAACATGGAGAGCAGTCTGGACGCCAAGGTGGATAACGGGCAACTTGCTGCCGGCAGCGAGCCGGACGACGCGCTCACTGGTGCGGGAGCTAGTTCCAATGAGAAAACAACCACCCCCGCCCAGGAGTCCCCAAAGCTGTACAGCATGATTGCCCCCAGCGGCACGCAGGACGCTGCCGGAGGGGGAGGGGCGTCAATAGCATCGGGGAATGGTGCAAGCTCGGGCGAGGACAGCTGGGTGGAATATGATAATGTGGTATTCGCCAGCGTTGTCCAGCTCGCGCCCAGTCAGCAGCTGACCGACCTGCTGAACGGTTACGAGGGCAAGCCTTATTCAAACGTCAACAGCGGCGATACCGGCACCGGTTACGCAATGACCTCCGAGGAGATGGAGACGATCCTGGATAAAATCGACTACTCGCAGGAGCCGACTGTCCATGCGGACAAAACCACAGACCTATGTTGCATCGTCGTCACCGATTCAGGAAAATAAACAATCAGGGGCCGCCAAAATGGGCGGCCCCTTGACTTTTGTCCGTTCGCTGTGCTATACTCCGAAGCGACAGGTGCCATCTCCCTGTCCAAGCGCCGCTTGCGGCGTTCGTTCGGCAACAGGACATTGCCGTTCTCTAAACAAAAAAATGGAGGTCGCGCGCGCCTTTTTGTGCGCGCTGCGTGATTCATGACGGCCTCCGAAATTTAAGGAGGTCTTTTTTTATGTCCAAATCTAAATTCTCCGTCCGGCAGATTGCAATCGCTGGTGTGGTTGGCGCACTGTATGCCGTCCTCAGCTACTTCGCCGCCATTTTCGGCGTGGCCTACGGCCCGGTTCAGTTCCGCTTTTCCGAGGCGCTGTGCGTCCTGCCCTTTCTGTTCCCAGCCACGGCGCCGGGGCTGTTTGTGGGGTGCCTGGTCGCAAATCTGCTGTCGCCTTACGGCGCGCTGGACATTGTGTTTGGCTCCCTTGCAACCCTTCTGGCGGCGGTCCTCACGATGAAGTGCCCCAGCAAATGGCTGGCTCCTCTGCCGCCGGTGCTCTGCAACGCAGGCATCGTGGGCGCGGTCATTGCCTTTGAGCAAACCGGGTTCACCGCCGCGTTCCCGGCGGCGCTGGCTTACAACGCGTTCACGGTGGGTCTGGGCGAGGCCGTGGTGTGCTATATGTTGGGAGGCATCCTGCTGGCGGTTCTATCCAGAGTGCGGTCTCTGCGGCCCATGATGGCGGAGGGCCGGACCGCCGGACTGTGAGGTCTGTATACCTGAGTTCGGGAAATTATCTATGAGAAAGGAGCTCTTATGCTGAAAATCGGTTGTCATCTCTCCTCTTTCAAGGGCTTTTTATCCATGGGGAAAACAGCTGTGGAAATCGGCGCCAACACCTTTCAGTTTTTCACCCGCAATCCCCGCGGCGGCGCAGCGAAGCCGCTGGACGAGGCGGATATTTCCGCCTACCGCACCTTTGCCGTGGAACACGGTCTGTTCCCCATTCTGGCTCATGCGCCCTATACCCTGAACTGCTGCGCGGCCGACCCCGGCCTTCGGGAGTTTGCCAGAAACACGATGGCGGACGATCTCGCCCGACTGGAACATCTCCCCGGCAGTCTTTATAACTTCCACCCCGGCAGTCACGTGAAGCAGGGTGCGGACGCCGGCGTCGCTCTGATCGCAGAGGCGCTGAACGCGGTCCTGGTCCCCGGGCAGTCCACCACGGTGCTCCTTGAGACCATGGCGGGCAAGGGCAGTGAGGTGGGCCGCACCTTTGAAGAGCTGCAATCCGTGATCGACCGGGTGGAACACCCGGAGCTGCTGGGCGTGTGCCTGGATACCTGCCACGTATACGACGGCGGGTATGATCTGGTAAATGATTTGGACGGCGTACTGAACTCCTTTGACCGGACCGTGGGCCTGAACCGCCTGCGGGCCATCCATCTAAACGACAGCAAGAATCCCTTTGCCAGCCATAAGGACCGCCACGAGAAGATCGGCGAGGGCAGCATCGGTCTTTCCGCCTTCACCGCCATCATCAACCACCCGCGGCTGCGAAGCCTCCCCTTCTATCTGGAAACGCCCCAGGAGGACGTGAGCGGCTACGGTCGAGAGATTGCCCTGCTGAAAAGCAGATTTTTAGAGACCGGAGATTGAAAGCCGCAGGAGACTATCTGAACAGCGCATATAAAGCAACACAAGGGGCCGGGCATATTGCCCGGCCCCTTGCCGTTTGTTTCCGTTTTCGGATCAGTTCTGTGAGCCGTCCTCGTCTCTGCGTTTTCTTCCCATCAGGGAAACCCAAACCAGGCCGATTCCGGACGCACCGGCCGCCAGGACCCACAGGATCAGGTTATCCCCGGTCTTTGCGGGAGTAGCTGCCAGCGGGGTCTCCTCATCGGGGATCTCCGTCTGAGGAACATCGCCATCGGGAATCGTCGTGGTAGTTCCGGGAGTGGGACTCAGCGGGGTGGGATTGTTGGAAATCACGACGGGGGGATCATATTCATCGTCGTGGCCGCCACCGCCGCTATAGGGAGTATAGTTATAGTGGACTTCAATGATATTCTTGGACGAATCTGTGCCTATTGCAACATAAACAATCTTATCAATGGAATACCCACTGGGCGACAGGGCCAACATCCAATTAATATTTTCCAGCGTCCGGGAAACTATCTCCTGATTTAGCACAAATCCATAAGGCGCGGTGCCGGTGACATTCATGCCTTGAGTGGGAGCGATTTCAGTATTACTATGATCATTGTAATATTTAACTGTGAATTCATAGCTGTTCAGCGTGTAATAGACCTTCAGTGTCTTGGTCTCCGCGCCGTTCAGGGTCCCGGTCATCTCGTCGCTCTTGACTTGAGTGTATTGGCTGTGTGCTGCGCCCCATGCTGCTACGGTGGAGCTCAGATCATAGGGATCGCTCTCCTTGTAGTTATTGCTGCTGCTACCCAGAGTTTCAAGATCTTTCCATCCCTCTCCGTCAGCTTCTACCAGAATATATTGAATGTTGACGGCTGCATCGGCTTTTGGACCGTAGTAATAGGTCACGGCTACGGCCCCGCCCTTGGTTGCCGTGCCAGTAACGACAGGTCCGCTCACCAGCTTGTAATTGGAAGGCATCGCAGTGCCCGTCAGGGCAGCAGTTGTATAATCGTTACCCACATTCAGGGTCTGCTGCTTGCCGGTATTGGCAATCTCACTGCCGGTGACGTTATCGATGTGCTTTTCAACGAACGTATAAGTGTCGCGGGTAAAGTATACGTTGACTGTCACATCTCCATTTCCAATATTTGTGGGAATAGAATCCATGCTGTCATAGGAGTATTTCTCAATCGACTTGCCGGAGGTATAGTCGTCAGCGACACTAATAGGATCACCGGCATAGAAGCCGCCAATTTCTTTAGACTCGACGCCCTCAATCGAATTTCCTGTAGCTTTATCCAGATAGTTGATCGTTACTTTGTACTGCGTATCCTGTGCATAAACCACAGTCAAAGTCACATCGTGTCCAGGCATTGTACCGGCTACGGTGCTGCCGTTTAGCGTCGCGTCGACGTCATTTTCCTGCAGAGCGTCCACATGGTAGTGAGGTACCGCGGGAGAACTCACAGAATACGGCGTGCTGTACTTGCAATTCTGGCTGAAATCCAGACTGTTGCCGTTGTTGTCTTGTACCGGTGTCTGATCCTGATAAACATAGTGAACAATTAATCCAAAGGATTTTGCCTGATAGTTGCACTTGATGACGTTACCCGTTGTGCCAATCGTGCAGCCTTCAGCACTCACGAACTCACCGCAGCCGGTTCCGCCATAATAGCTGTCCAGCGCAGAGCTGCCCAGCGCATAGGTCCCTGCGCCATCGAGAGTCGTCGTGGAGTCAGCAATCACGGTTCCATAACGCAGGGAAGCGGGGGTGGGTGTCGTTTCACTGATCATCACGTTCTTATCCAGATCCCAGTGCTGGACCGTATAAGAATACGAATTTGCCTCTGCGGTCCAGTTGCCATACAGATACACCGGCGTCGTGGTCACTGAGGTGTCAAAACTATAGCGTGTGGTATCATCAAACGTGGTGGAACTGGTGTACCATCCGTCGAAGTGATAGGTCACGGCATCCGTGCTGTAAGCAGAAGCATCGACGGCAGGCTGCGTCGCTTGCTGTCCGTAAGTCAGGGTCTGGGGGAGCGGTGCAGATGCTGTGCCGGGGATATTATCGCCGCCGACGAAGCCAAAGTTCACCGTGTACTGAAGCTGTGTCCAAGTGCCGTACAGGAGTACATCACTGGAGATGGCAGTATCGAAATTATAGTCGCTATACACATAGGGGGCTTCTTTGGTACCATCGCCGGTACGGGTCTGCCAGCCGGAAAAGCTCCAGCCGTTGGGAACGGTGGTGCCGGGAGCAGCTACCTTCTCGCCGAACCAGATGTCCCCTTGTTCGGTCGGCGCAATCACACCTTCGGGCGCCGTATTAGTAAAGTTGAAGTTCGCGGTATAGGGCGTTGCGTCGTAGTACAAATTTACCGTCACATCACCGCTCACGGGATACTCTCCCAATTTGGAGGCGTCATCCGCCTTAAGGGTATAACCGTTGATGTCTCGGGACGCAACCGTATAGCTGTCTCCGCTGTTCTTAGCAGAAATGTCGCTGGGAGATACCAGCTCATAGCCACTACGAGTCTGCTTGTAGTGGTTCACCGTCACCTGGAAAAGGTCGTTATTCAGCAGAACTCTTACCGTGGAATTCTGCGCCAGATTACCACTGACAGCCGCGGAACCATCTGCCAGCGTCTCCTTATAGTTGGGGACATCCACCTGGCTGGAAGTCAGGTCATAGGCGGTGTTATATGACATGCTCTGCTTGGGAACCTTGACGAACACGTTATCATAGTCTGTGCCGTTTGCCGCGGTATAAGACTCCGCGAAAGTCCCCAGGTTCCAGCCGGCGTCATAGGCAGCCACAGCCTGTTCTTTGGCGGCGGTAATCTCATCTTCTGAAGCGTCCCCAGCATATTCCGCATTGTTGGCAGCCGCTTCGCGCCCCGCCAGGAACTCATCCAGCTTTGCCTGCTCGCTGAACTGGTAGATCATGTCCAGGTTATAGGACTTTGCGGTCCAGGAGCCGGTGATGGAGATGATGCACGGATCACCCTGCGTACCGGAGCCGGTTGTGGTGATGGTTCCGTCAATGGTGAAGTTTCCTGTACTCCAACCGGAGAAATTGTAGTGCTCATCGGACATCGCCGGCTGCACGGTCACAGGGTCTCCCAAGCGGTACGTCGTTCCATCGACAGGAGCAGCCACGCCTTCCGGGGACGACGAGCCGGTAAAGCTGTAGTGCACCTGATAATAGTTCTTCTCGTAGTAAACGTTAATCACCGTAGGGCCACTAATTGTGCCGATGACCGTGGCATTCGCACCGTTTACCAGATGATACCCGTCCACATCGGGAGAAGGAACGGAGTAGGAGGGGTTACTGACTGGAATGGATGTCACATAGTCATTCACACCTGCTATAGAATTCCCGGTATCGGCATCATAGTAGTGGATGGTCAGGGGATAAGCGGTCTCATAGTAATAGCAGATAACCTTGCCGTTGTTGGCGGCGTTAACGGTAATGCTATCCCCGATTGCGATGCCGGCGTCATCTTTCCGGTTCACAAAGGAAGTATAGCCGCTGCCGATGGTCTTCTGGTAATCAGCGGAAGTCAGATCCAGTTCGGTTCCGTCCAGCTTCGAAACAGTGCCCTGCAAACCCGTCTGTTCAACTCCGTCTACAAAGTATTTCAATGTGACGGAATAAACGTCCGCCTTCACCTTGGGCACATCGAAATTGACGGTAACAGCGTCATGGGAAACCGTGGTGCCGCCGCTTGTCTCATTGATCTTAAAAACCAGCTGCGTCGTATCGTTGGTCAAGTTGCCCGCAGGATGGTTTTCCCAGCTGTTGACGTTGTCGTCCAAAGTGACGGCATAGGTCAGCGTGAAGTGCTTCTGGCTGGGGTTCGCGGCAGCCAGCGCCCGCAGATCCCATACAATGCGTGCGCCGTTCATGTCCGTCTTGACAATTGCGGGGTCAGCAGCGCCGTCTCCGGAGAAGGAACCGCCCGCCAAATCCACATAAACGCTCATGGGGTCGTATACGGTCCAGGGATGTGTCTCCAACACGATCTGCGTGCCGATCTGGTTATAAATGATCTGAATGTTCGCGGTGGTTCCCTCGTGGAACTCGTTCACGGCCGTATTGCCGTCGTGGATGGTTTCAGTAGAAGTCTCAATCCACACGGGACCGAGCCAAAAGCCATATTCTTGTACATAGCTGTGGTTCGGATCCAGAACCGCGTTGCTGCCGGTGCCCAGACCCACGGTATAGATCTTGGCGCCGGAATGGTTCTGCTTCAGCCGAGTGGCCTGCTCCTTCGCAGCCGTGACTGACGTCTCGGTATCCGATCCCAAATTGCTCGTGGGGGTATAAGAAATGTTGTTGCTATGTTTATAATAGCGGTTTGCCTCGCCGTCGGACATATAGACCACGTACTGAGCGGAATTGTCTCTTGAGCCGTTCAACATTTGGTCCGCCGCATAAAACCCCGCCTGGCAGTTTGTGTATGAGCCTAAGGAATAAGCCCTCTGCATATCACTCCAGGTCTTCCAAGTGCCTGATCCATTCCGGTAACTGTTCCTAGCTGTAGTTGAGGAGTCGGTCCAGTCTCGAATCATGGCGTAAGTTTCGCCGTATCCAACAATGGCAATGCGGTTGTGATTGGGATTGCCGTTTCCAAGCATTGCATCAATAAAGCTGTCCGACGCGGCAGTCAGGCTTGCCCACCTGGCGCCGTCCATACTTTTGGACATGTCGAACACCATTACAATGTCCGCGCCGACCGTCTGAGTGGTGTTGATGGTCTTGTCGGGGGCAACCTGAACATCCAGTGTGATGTTATACTGATTTGGGTTCGCGGTGGCCTCAATCGTCTTATGCAGCTCGACAGCCCAATCGCCGGATGTCACCGGGTTGCCATCGGCGTCGTAGCAGGTAACTTCACCCTGATGGGTAATATTGCTAACGACTCCGTCGCCCTCGTCGGCGAATGCCATTGTCGGCAGCAGGCTGAACATCAGCACCAGCGTCATCATTAGGGACAAAACTCTCTTTTTTGTTATTTTTGCCATCATTTCGTTCTCCTTTCAAATTGTGAGATCGAAATACGTGGCGGCCGGGCAGGCGTGGCGTCTCCGCTTTAGCTCCCGTGCTTTGCGTCCCGGGGTTTTCCACCGGTTTGCCTTTTCAGTAATTTCCTCTTCTTCTGATTCTCCCTCGAGTGTTAACTTATGAGCTTGCCCGGAGTTTCCCGCTTTGCATACTCGCGGAAATCGCGCTGTCCATCAGAAAGACCAATTCCAGCGCGCTGCGGAAACTCTCCTCCTTTCCCCTCTCCAGCCATGTGACGCAGCCCTGCCAGCTGGCGTTCTGCCGGAACAGGATCTTGACGGTGAAGGTAGCCAGCTTTCCCCGCCGCTCTCCGTCCCCGGAGACGGCGTCCAGCGGCCCCGCCGCCGGGGCGAATTCCCTTCTCGCGGTGAAGGACTGGGGAAACTTCATTTCGTCCAGCAGGCTTTCCATCCTGAGGAGGAACTGCATCAGGCTTTCAAAAGCTTCCCCGCCGTCCAGAGACGCGTTGTAGACTCTGCCGCGCGGCTCGCTCTCCTGGTAGGAGTCGATGCATACGATTGTTGTCCGATACTCATTGCCGGTCATTTTACCTGGCATCCACAAATCCTCCTCTCTTTGTTCTGGACTGAGTATAGCACACACCGGTTACAGAACTGGTTATATTTTCAAATTTTACTTTCAGACATCTTGTAAAATTTTTCCCCCTATTTTCTATATTTTTTTAGCTATTTTATCCATATTATATCCACGGCGGCGGCTCCATAAACCCAGGCACAGCGTGCCGGCGGCGTTTATGGAGCGCTATGTATTTTTCTGTCTATTCTCTAAGCCGCGCTTTCAAAATACTCACCAGTTGCTTTTGGACCGGCAGCCACTGATATTTTGGGTACAGCCGCAGGTATAGCGCCAACAGCGGCTCTGCATCGGAGGCATCCAGCCTCTCCGCCAAGTTCAGCGCCGCGCCGTGAACTGCCAGCAGCATCCAATATGCCAACTTATTTTCCTGCTGTTCAACCGGCATCTTAAATATGTACTCCAGAATCTCCCGTGTCTCAGCAGAGGAGATTCCTTCCCGCGCCGCCGCGTCCAGCCTGGTTTTTACGATGTCCGCAAAAACACCATGGCAGGGATCGGTCTTGGGACCTGCCGAACCGAAGATGCCCTCGCCTAGCTTTCTGTTGCGGTTTAGCTGAATCGTCTTCTCCACATAATCCTCGTAAATTTCCTGTATCTCTGCAAAATACTTCGCCATCAGACCCATCTCCCTTTTCAAATCGCCGCGCACACAGCGCGGCGATTGCAGATACAATTTTACAATTATATCATGCGATCTCATATCCATGCAACGTCCCATGCGTAGTCATTTGTTTCTTTGACCCGTGTATAATTTTCTTGATTTAGCAGACTTTACCTGTGGAGGAGATGAGTCTGTGGAATTTTCCGTATCAGAGCAGCAAAAGACCGTTGAGGTTTGGTTAACCCATGCTGAGCAAGACGATACCGCTCTAAGGG
Organism: Oscillibacter sp.; assembly: GCF_040505565.1. Taxonomy (GTDB): domain Bacteria; phylum Bacillota; class Clostridia; order Oscillospirales; family Oscillospiraceae; genus Oscillibacter. The sequence continues at coordinate 68,078 of NZ_JBEUWZ010000021.1, forward strand.
CAGACCTGAAAGCACGTTGCCAGCGTTATTACCGAAGCGGGTACTTTGTCGCCGTTTTTTTCTCAGGTTCCAAAGACCTTACGCAGCAGACCCGGGACCTGCTGAATGATAACTGCAAACGGCAAGCAGAGCTGGATATCCAAACAGCCGGGTTGTCAAAAGCCCTAAAAAGATTGCCGTCGGCAGCATCGAGTCGATCACGGCTCTGTTAATAGACTGCTCTCGGATTCACATTGGCCCCTTGCTTTTTTTCAGCCCGTCGATTACAATGTTATATAGCATCGCTTTATGTGGAGGTATAACAATGTCGGATCACTTCGATATTGCCGGATACTGCCGTATCTCCGTAGACGAGGAGCTGGATCGGGATAATGTCTCCATTGAGAATCAGAAATCCATTCTTGATGATTTTGTTCGCAACAAGTTTCCCAGCAGCACCTTGACCTTTTACGAAGACCGTGACAAGTCCGGCTATACGTTTGAACAGCGGGACGGCTATCAGTCCATGCGGCGGGAGCTGATGAGCCACAGGAAAGGCATTCTTGTAATCAAGGATTTCTCCCGATTTTCCCGTCGAAATTCCCGAGGGCTTGTGGAGCTGGAGGATCTCCGGGATGCAGGCGTCCGCATCATTTCCGTCGGAGACGGAATTGATTTTCCCAACGACGACGACTGGCTGAAAATACAGTTTCAGTTTTTAATTAATGAAATGCCGGTAACGGACACCAGCAAAAAAGTTAAATCCGTCATCAAACGGCGGCAGGAAGACGGCAAATGGATCTGTGCGGCTCCTTATGGTTATGTGATCAACGCGCAGCAGGCATTTGAAGTCGTACCCACAGAAGCCGATCTTGTCCGCCAAATCTTTGCCCGATATATCGACGGATGGGGCTATATGAAGATTGCAAACTACCTGACAAGTCTGGGCATTCCCACGCCCCGGATGTCGGAGTGCAGCCGCAAGGAGGCTGCCGGTGGGGAGTTCCGCCGCAAGGTCAAGTCCGCCTGGAGTATTGCGACCATTCAAGGGATTCTGGACAACGATTTTTATATTGGAACGCTGCGGCAGGGAAAGTACACCCGCAAGAAGATCAACGGCTCCGACATAAAGCGGGAGATCACGGATCAGTTGGTGTTTGAAAACCATCATCAGCCCATCGTCGAATACCGAACCTTTGCCACCGCGAAGGCTCTGCGGGAAAAGCGCACTTCTTTCAACTACCGAGGTGTAAAAATCAACGACAATGTCTATTCCGGATTTCTATTCTGCGGCGACTGCGGAAGTCCCATGTTTGCGATGAGCCGGAAGGAGCTGAAGCCCGCATATACCTGCGGCACGTATCACCGCCGAGGACTGAAGGGCTGCACCAGCCATCACATCCGTGTGGACAAACTGGATGAGCTTTTGAAGTCCTATCTGCGCCGTGTGCGGGACAATTCCTCCGAGATGCTCAAGCAGCTAAACACCTCTCTCGTAAGCGGGGACGCTGTTATCTTACAGGAGGAGCAGTCCTCCGAGGTTCTTTCCAGACAGCTGGAAGATTTGCAGGAGGAGCTGAAAATCACGAAACGTCAGCGGGTGCGTGACCTGATCAAACATCCGGAGCAGGAGGAGATTCTTGAGCAAACCTACGACGAAATGGAAAGTGATCTCGTCCATCGCATGGAAGGCATCCAAAATCAGATCGCACTGACCTGCAACAAACGCAATACCATCATTCAGGTCAACCGAGCCGCCAAAACCGCGATGGAGGTCTTTGACAATGTTTTAAGCAAGGAACATCTGGAGCGAAACGATCTGGAACTGATCATTCACTCCATCCGGGTCTATACAGATCACATGGAAGTGCAGCTGGCAGCCGATATTGACTCCCTGCTTCGCTGCGGAACACTTCAGGACATGGACGAACCCGCCGTGGCCGCTATGGCAGGGGAGGATTCCACAAATTTTAAGTCAGACATCGCAGATATCTTACATTCCAAGCTAATTCAGTCGGCAACCCGCCGACCGGATAAGGTCTACGATGTCAATGTTATCAATGACGGCGACCCCTTGGAGATTTACACCAGCCGGGACGGCGAGGTAATTTTTAAAAAGTATTCCCTGCTGGGCGGGGTAGAGGACTTCGCAGGACAGCTCTGCGAGTCCGTCAGCAAGTCCACCGGCGCGATCTGCGCCGTTACGGACCGGGATAACATCGTGTCCGTCGCGGGCGGCGGACGAAAGGAACTGCTGGGCAAGCACATCTCCCCGGAGCTGGAAGAGCATCTGGAGTCCCGCAAAGTCTATCAGTTCGAACCCACCCAGCCGCCCATGCCGGTCAGCGACGCCAACGAAAAGTTTCAGGTCCTGCTGGCAGCTCCCATTCTGTCGGAGGGCGATCTGCTGGGGGCGGTCGTATTTGTCGGGCAGGAGCCCGCCATCCCGGTCTCGGAGACAGAGTATAAGCTGGCACAGACCATTGCCTCGTTTATGGGCAAGCACATGGAGAGCTAATCGCAAAAAGATACGCCCGGAAGCAAGCTTTGCTTCCGGGCGTATCTTGTCTTCCGCCATCTTTCAATTCCCCAGCGTGGCCAACCGACGCATTCCGTCCAGATCACCGTCGGTCACCGGAGCGGAAAGGACCCCGCCCATAACGGAGGCTGTCTCTCCCTGAACAGAACACACCTCGCTCAGCGCTGCTGCCAGCGCGGAGCGGAACGGCTGCCCATTCAGGAATTCGTCGCCTGGGCGGGCCGCCAGGACCGTGTCGTAAAATTTCTCCGTGACTCCGATGACGGAGGTCTCCTCAAAAATGCTGCGGGAGCGGTTCAGCCCCGCCCGCCAATGATCCGCAAAATCTATCCGCATATCGGCGGGAAGAACGGCCACGTCGGCACTGCCGTCCGCCAGGGCGGACAGGAGAGACATCCCGCTGTCGCCGGCAGAATTGCTGCGGGACAGATCACCGAGATCGGAGATGGTGTTCCCCTCGTAGTTGTCCGCAAGCCAAACAGAGGCCATGTTTTTCCCGTCCGAGCCGATGATCCATGCAGCCCGATCCAACTCATCCCAGGTGAGGGGAGTTCCCGATGCGGCCCTGGAGGCCAGCTGGCGGCCATAGTCCGACGGCCCCGCCAGAATCAGCATTCGCTGTCCGCCGGCAGCCTTTTCGCTCCAGCTTGTCTCCACGCCCAGCCACTCTGCCGTGTCCCCGCTGTCGGGCAGGGCGGTCCGCACACCTGCCGTCAGCAGCGGCACCGCGTCTCCACCCACTTCCACAAAGGAATCACCGGGCAGCACCGCCAGATCCACACCGCCCTCGTCCAGTGCCTGCGCCGTGGCCGCAGGGGATGCGCCCACGGAGACCTCCACCTTCCCGACCTCCACGCCCTGGTCCGCCAAAGCAGACTTCAGTTCGTCCGGCAGCGTTTGCAGCACCGCCAGCAGCACAGAGGCAGAGGAAGCTTCCCTGCGCGTCAGTTCCAGCCGCAGAGTCTCCAGTTTCAACGGTTCGGAGGAAGATGTGGATGAGGAGGGCGGCGCCTCAGTCCGCTGTCCGCAGGCGGACAGCGCCGAAAGCAGCATAAGCGCTGCCAGCGCAAATGCAATTTTTCTCATGGCAGCCCCTTTCCAGTAAATGATGGTCACATTTTCTTTGCGAGGGTAGACATTCCTGCGCAGTCTTGCTATAATAACCACAAAGATAAATACACGAGCGTCTCTTACACGTTGATTGTATCACCGGATACCGTCGTATGCAAGCTGACAGTTTAAAGGAAGAATAGGAGGATATTCAGATGTATCAGGTTTCTGCAAATTGTGCCCGCGGGGAAAAGCAGGTGGCCGGAGGAAAGGGCCTCGTACATATGAAAGTGCTGGCAAAGCCGGAGCAAATGTACCACAGCGCCCGGCTGTTCAACCAAATCTCGCTGGACCCCGGCTGCTCTATCGGGTATCACGCCCATGAGCATGAGACAGAGTTTTATTACATTCTCAGCGGCGAGGCCGTATTTAATGACAACGGCACGGAAGTGATCCTCCACGCCGGGGACATCACCGAAACTGGCTACGGTCAGTCCCACGGCATGGAAAATCGCAGCAATGCTCCGGTGGAGCTGATTGCCCTGATTGTCACTGAGTAAGGCAGCGTTCTTATGAGCGAGTTGACTGACAGGCTCCGCGCCGCGGGCGCGGACATGGACGGCGCCATGAACCGGTTGGTAAACGACGAGGAGCTTTACGCCACTTGTTTTAGCTACTTTATGGACGACCCATTCTTTGCCGCGTTGGGCGCCGCGCTGAATTCAGAGGACTATGCCGCCGCGTTTGAGGCCGCTCATTCACTGAAGGGTGTCGCCGGTAATCTGGGCCTGACTCGGCTGTATCAGCTGTGCGGCGGGTTGGTGGAACCCCTGCGCCACGGACAGCCGGGAGACGCCCCGCTGTCGGAGCTGTATGAGGCCCTGATCGAGGAGCGGGACGCTCTGACGCTTCTGGCGGGAAAGTGAATGCGGCGATAGCTTGAGAAGTTAAAATGGCTTTTGCGGCGCTTTGAAACCGGGAAACCAACAGTATCGGAAATTTACCCGAAAATCCGGGAACTTTTCAGGCAACTGTACGGATTGGAAAGAGCGGATCTTTCCAGTCCGTTTTTATGCTTTGAAACGGTCTTGCGTAAGCGCCTTATACGAATTTGCACGGTACGGAATTTAGCTCGTTACATGAGTAAATAGATTTGTCATCATTTTACTTATTCTGTTACTTTTCACAAAAAGGCATGTGATATTCCCTCAGCCTTTATGCAATTTATGTGCGGATAAGCCGAAAAGTCATTTGACTTTTCGGCTTATCATGCTATAATTGAAAATATGACAAGTTTCTTTCTGTCCATGCCCGTTCCGGCTCCTTTCGGAGTCGGAGCGGGCGCGGTCTGTGACGGGCACATCGTACGTCCTCGCAGTCATACGTTGTGTCCGGATCTGTTGATTTAAAAAAAGGAAGTGGCTCGAATGGTTCGTTCTGCATACGAGTATCTAAAAAAATGGAAGGCGCGAAGCACCCGCCGGCCCTTGATTCTGAGGGGACCGGCCCGGGTTGGAAAAACCTGGCTGCTACGTGAATTCGGCAAAAAGGAATATGAGAGTTCCGTCTATATTGACTTTGTGAACAACGAGCAGATAGTCGGTCTTTTCTCCGGGTCCCCCTCGGTGGAGCAGATCATTATCGGATTAGAGCTTTATGCCGGGCATAAGATTGACCCGGCGGTCACTCTGCTGATTTTTGACGAGATTCAGTTCGTTCCCCAGGCGCTTGCCTGTCTGAAGCTTTTCAGCAAAGATGCGCCCCAGTATCATATTCTCTGCGGTAGCAGCGGGCTTGATTCGGCCCTGCGACAAGGCGCATTCTTTCCGGCGGAATGGGTGGAGGTCTTTGATCTGCACCCGATGTCCTTCTTTGAGTTTCTTTCAGCCATCGGAAAGGATGAATACGTCACGCTGCTGCGGGAACACCGCTACGACCTGACGCCCAATTTCAGGCAGGACTATATACGTCTTTTAAAATACTATTTCTTTGTTGGCGGCATGCCCGAGGCAGTGAAGACATTTGCGGCAGACCGGGACTTTTCGGCTGCCCGGGAAGCCCAGCATCACATTCTGGCCATCTATGAGCAGGATTTTGCAAAATATGCGCCCAACGAGGCTCTGCCCCGTATCCGCATGCTCTGGAACAGCATTCCTCAGCAGTTAAACCGGGAAAACCGAAAATTTGTTTTCGGGCTGATGAAGGAAGGGGCGCGGGCACGAGAGTTTGAGCCCGCCCTGGCCTGGCTGACAGACAACGGTCTTGTCCGGGACATTCATCGGGCCGCGGTTCCGGAATCTCCGCTGGAAGCCAGTGAGGACCCCCGATCGTTCAAGCTGTTCTTGCCGGATGTGGGTCTGCTGAGCTGCCTGATGGGTCTGCAGCAGAATATGCTGCTGGACAATAACGCGGTGTTCAAGGCATACCATGGAGCCCTGACGGAGCAGTATGTCCTGCAGCAGTTGGATTCTCTGAACCAGATGGTGATCTGCTACTGGGTCGCCCCGCGCGGTACGGCGGAGGTGGAATTTCTGGTGGATAACTGCATGGATGCCATTCCTGTGGAAGTTACTGCGGCGCAGAACCTCCAGTCCAAGAAACTGAAGGTCTTCCGTGAGAAATTCGAGCCAAAGCAGTCGATCCGGACATCGCTGGAGAACTATCGCCGGGAGCCGGGACTTTTGAATCTGCCTCTGTGGGCAATCGAAACTCTGTAAACACTGAAGCGCGCACCTCTGCGGTCCCGCAGGACCGCAGAGGT
>NZ_JBEUWZ010000022.1:0-17232 GCF_040505565.1 Oscillibacter sp.
TGACCATTTTAATATATATGTTTATTCTGCCGGCTGTGGTGAAAATTTTGCTTCTTCTTGCTTTAGCCGTCCTTTAAAAAATAAGCCGAAAATGGTTCTGACAAGCGGCTGAATAAAAAATAGCTGAGAGAAAAATGCGAGCGGGAAGTTATGCATGACTGTGTGCAGAAAAAGGGAAAGGAACGACCACAGTGATGTAATATCACCCCAACAATATAAAAATGTTGCAATAAAGCTCATCATCGGGCACATCAGGCCGACTGTGGTGCAAATGATCGCAGTCTCAATCATGAAGGGCTTGTTCTCACAGGGATTTACAACGCGGAACGCGAGTTTTACCGAGTACGGGCTACCGACAAATATTTCAAGTAAATAGGCACATATGAACTCTATCAGAACAACGGCCCAAATCTTGCAGCTGTGACCGAAAATTGGTACGCCGTATTCCTCTAGCTGCGCAAGTGTAAATCCATTCACGTAAGAAAGATTATAATATACGAACAGGTGTACCGTGATCACTACGGTTATGAATGCGAAAACCAGTTTTTGAAATTTTGTTGTTGGCATAAAATGTTCCTCTCCTAAACTAAAAATTAATTTCCCTCATTTGAACAAAAAAAATAGACACATGCCGGACTTTGTACGTAATCAGGTTTACGTGCAAAGCACCACATGTGTCGACTTGTATATAATACAGTATTTTATCGTTAAAGTCAAGCCTGGAACTCATACTGTCCGAATAAGTTGCCATGCGCCTTCCATCAAAACTCTATAATGTTTTAATGGAAGTATAACCGTCGGACGCCCTACGTTTGATCTCTATTTCCAGCGTCTGCGCTTCGTCTGGATGTTCACAGAAATATTGCTTGGCAGCATCGCGGCCTTGACCAATGCGAGCCTCTCCCATATAGAACCATGAACCGGATTTCTGGACTAAATCATATTCTAGCCCGATATCGACCAACTCACCAGCCTTCGAGATGCCTTTGCCGTACATGATGTCAAATTCCGCGCGGCGAAAAGGAGGCGCAACCTTGTTTTTTACCACTTTAACGCGAGTGCGGTTTCCGATGATTTCCGTTCCTTGCTTAATTGGCTCAATTCTCCGAATATCGAGCCGGACGGATGATATAGAACTTTAGAGCGCGCCCGCCGGTTGTGGTTTCGGGATTGCCATACATGACGCCGATCTTCTCGCGTAGTTGATTGATGAATATGGCAATGCAATTTGTCTTTGAGATGCTGCCGGTCAGTTTTCGCAGTGCCTGACTCATAAGCCGCGCGTGGAGTCCCATATGGCTGTCGCCCATATCTCCCTCAATTTCGGCCCGTGGAACAAGCGCGGCCACCGAATCTATCACGACGACAGACAGCGCTCCGGAGCGGATCAACGAGTCGGTAATCTCCAACGCCTGTTCCCCATCGTCCGGCTGAGATATCAGCATATTATCCGTATCCACACCCAGTGCGTGGGCATAGCTTGGGTCAAGCGCGTGTTCGGCATCGATATAGGCAACCTCTCCGCCCAGCTTTTGCGCTTCGGCCACGATATGTAAAGCGAGAGTCGTTTTACCGGAAGATTCAGGGCCATATATCTCGACAACTCGTCCCCTGGGTACGCCGCCGACTCCCAAGGCCAAGTCCAGCCCAATAGAGCCGGTCGGCAAGACATCTACTGAAAGCTGCGTTCTATCTCCCAAACGCATAATTGAGCCTTTCCCATAGACACGCTCGATTTGCGTGATTGCTTTCTCCACTGCCTGTTTTTTATCCAGGGCAGGCGCGGCGGACGGAATGGGACTCCTATCTGATGACATCTATCATGTCCTCCTGTTCATAAATAAGCAGGAACCCTCCTCGCTATTTTTTTACTTCATCAGGTGTATAACGCCCTTCCGTCACATATTCCGCAATCAAAACACACTGTTCCAGGTCCAGCTTTGTCTGTCGAAAGCTTGCCTCCAAAATGTTGAATGATTCCAACGATGAATGGCGCATATCAGATTTGTAGAAACTAGTTTCGTGCGCAACTGCTTCATTGAACTCGCAACCGTTCATTTTACATTCATTAAAGTGACACTCGGTAAGATCGGAACCGAAGAAGCGAATATTGCACAGATCAACCTTATGGAAAGACTGCTTGCGCAGTACGGTATAAGACCAGTCGCCGCCGATGATCTGCGCAAGCCCGCACTCGGCATTTAAAAAGTCCGACCCTGTCATCTTACAATCTTCCAATGTTGTCGCAAAAAACGAGGCGTTATTAAATTTACAAGACAGAAAGGCGCAATCCTTTATTGTCACACCATTCAGTCGCGCATTTGTGAAATCGCAGGACTCAAATGCACAGCTATACATCACGTCTATCTCCGAAAAATCTGTCCAGTGAAAATTGCACTTGTCAAATTTCACACGGGACACCTCCGAGCCTTCTATCAATTCCTTAGAAAAATCGGTGGCGGTATAGGAACTTTTATCAATTCGCACGGGCAATACTCCTAACATTGCACTTGTTATTCATGCAGGTAAATTTTTTGTATCAAATACGGTGTTGTTTCTCCATACAAAGTGCCGGGACGTGAAAGCTGCCTGCCGTGGAAACTGCTGCCATATCCGTTTCTGTTCCGACTGTTCTGGGCTTTTAGGATTACCGGATTAAGCGTAATTTCGCGGATTTGTTTGTCCAGCCTGAGCATTGCGAGCGTTTGAGATACCGGGTCTATTTCATCCATATCGTCAAGCGTGAAAGTGTGATATGCCACTTGCTTTCGTAGTGTTGTAAATGTAATACCTATATTGCACCACGGCATTTCATAGGGTTTGCGAGTAATCAAAATATCAGCTCGATAGAATGTGCCGTCAATCAGGATTGTAAATATATCCTGAAGCAGCAGCTTATTGTAAAGAGGCTCCTGTTGCTCATTGCACCGTTCAAACGAATCCATAAGGTCGATTGAACGAAGCTTTGCACTGTATCGCACGATCAGGCAATCACTGGTCATTCGTCGTCACCTTCTCCAGTAAGCTCTGCGCTATCCGGTTGCGCTTTGGGCTTGGGCGGAGTTTTCCCTGTGGGAGCACGCCTTTTGGCGGCGCCCCGTTTTTGCTTCAACAAAGCGCGTTTTTCTTCCTCCCGGCGTTGTTCGGCTTCTTCTTCCCGCTGCCTGCGCTCATCTTCCAGCCGCTCACGTATCGCGAGTAGCTCGGCGTCCATTTGCTCTCTCAGTGCCGGACTATTGATCGTCAGGAACGACTCAAACGCGGAAGGGTAAAGGAATTTCTTTTCACCATATTCTTCTGAAAACTGTACCGTAACCTTGGATATGGTCTGGCCTGTGACGATGCCATCCCCAAATTGACGATGGTGAACTTTCTTATTAGTAAGATTCATTTCAGTCGCTTCCTCCTTCCTCTCCGCTTCGTCCTTTGATATAATGGGACGCATAAATATTTTTGTATTATTTACCGGAGTGGAGATGATACCGTTCTGATATAAAGGGATGAGGATATAAAACAACTGGTCTGCATCCGCACCTGAAAAGTCACGTGTGGTAATATCCGTTACGCGGCATACGCCGGTGCTTCCGTAAAGTATCATGTCTCCGACTTTGAACATCTCATTCACCTTTGCCTTTCGAATCGGCATCTGCCCAAGGGCGGAAGCCTCCGTAATACTTTTGGGCGATACGCTCCTGCGTTGCTTCGTCTAATGAACGCAGTCTTTTCTGTGCTTTTTCCAGACTGTTTTGTCTCTGACAATAAGAGCATTTGGTTCCACTGCATTTCGGGACATTGAGCCATCTGCATTTTCCATTTTCAAGCAGCCCGCCGCAGTCCGGCAGCTTTAATAACTCAGGATTTGAATAGCGGGTAAGCGCTGCCATTAAGTTCACCTTATTTCGCCAACAGACATTTTTTTAGAAATTGTCCGGTATAACTTGCTGAACAGGATGCAATCTGTTCCGGTGTACCGGCAAAAACTATATTTCCGCCCTCGTCTCCGCCCTCCGGACCAAGATCAATGATCCAGTCGGCGGATTTTATAACGTCCATGTCATGTTCAATCACAACCACGGTATTGCCCGCGTCCACCAACTTTTGAAGGGTGTCCAGCAAAATATGAATATCGGCCATGTGCAGACCGGTGGTCGGTTCATCAAGGATGTATATTGTGGCACCAGTTGCGGGCTTCAGCAGCTCCGCCGCCAGCTTGACACGCTGTGCCTCGCCACCTGACAGCGTAGTGGAGGACTGCCCCAATCGGATATAGCCCAATCCCACATCGCAGAGCGCCTGTGTTTTGCGCCAGAGCTTTGGAATGTTCTCAAAGAACGCAAGCGCCTCGTCCGCCGTCATATCCAGCACTTCCGCGATGTTTTTCCCTTTAAATCGGACTTCCAATGTTTCACGGTTATACCGCTTGCCCTTGCAGACATCGCAGGGAACGTACAGATCGGGCAGAAAGTGCATTTCGATTTTGATGAGACCGTCGCCGCAGCAGGCTTCGCAGCGCCCGCCGCGCACATTGAAGGAGAACCGGCCCGGGCCATAAGCCCGAGCTTTGGCTTCGCTTGTAGAAGCGAACAACGCTCGGATATCCTCAAATAAGCCGGTGTAGGTGGCGGGATTTGAGCGTGGCGTCCGTCCGATAGGAGACTGGTCAATATTGATTACCTTGTCCAGATACTCCAATCCCTCTATGCGGTCGTGTGCCCCGGTTCTGGTCCTTGCATGATTCAGGTCGTGCGCCAGCTTTTTATAGAGAATTTCGTTTATAAGGCTGGATTTCCCAGAACCGGATACGCCGGTCACGCAGGTAAGGGTTCCAAGCGGAATCTGCACATCGATGTGTTTCAGGTTATTCTCAGCCGCTCCGCAGATAGAAAGCATGTGTCCGTTTCCGGTACGCCTGTGCACCGGGACCGGAATGCTTTTTTGCCCGGAGAGATATTGCCCGGTGATGGAACGCTGTTCCGCTAAAATGTCTTTCAGCCTGCCCTGCGCGACAATTTCGCCGCCGTTTATACCAGCACCCGGCCCGATGTCTACAATCCAATCTGCCCGCAATATGGTATCCTGGTTGTGTTCTACCACAATTAGCGTGTTTCCCAAATCACGAAGCGATTCAAGTGAGGACAGCAGTTTTTCGTTGTCCCGTTGGTGTAAGCCAATAGAGGGTTCGTCAAGAACATATAGAACACCCATCAGACCGGAGCCTATCTGCGTCGCCAGCCGGATACGTTGGCTTTCACCGCCTGACAGCGTCCCCGCCATGCGGGAGAGGGTAAGATAACCAAGGCCGACCTTTTGCAGAAAATCCAGCCGCGCGCGGATCTCGTTCAGAATGGAATCCGCAATCTTTTCCTCGGAGGGCGTCAACGTCAGGCTGTCGATAAAAGCTCTCGTCTGCAATATGGTCAGCTTGCAGAAATCCGAGATATTCTTGCCGCCCACTGTAACACCCAACACAACGGGACTGAGACGGTCGCCGCGGCAATCGGGACAAGGCTGCGCCGACATGTAGCTCTCCAGCTCCCGGCGTACCTCGTCGGACTGCTGTTCCCGATACCGCCGCTCCAGGTTGGCGACAATTCCCTCAAACGGGCGGGATGCCGACCGAAATCCGCCATAGTTTGAATAAGAGATATCCAAGTTTTCTTTTCCGGTGCCGAAAAGAATGGCATCCAATGCTTCCTGCGAAAGCTCGCGGAGCGGCGTATTCACCGTGAAGCCGTATTTTTCCCCGATCGCGGTGTAATAGGCGCAGCTTATGGAACCCTCAACCGCGCTGCGCCAGCCGCTTGCGGCGATAGCGCCCTTTCTCAACGGCAGATTTTTGTCGGCGATGACAAGTTCCGGGTCGATTTTCAGAAAAAAGCCAAGCCCGGAACAAGTTTTACAGGCCCCATAAGGACTATTGAAGGAGAACATCCTCGGTGAAAGTTCCGGAAGAGATATTCCACAGTCAGGGCAGGCATAGCTCTGTGAGAACATCTCCTCACTATCGTTCTCCGTTTGCTGAATCACCACAAGGCCATCTGCCAGTATCAATGCTGCTTCCACCGAATTCGCTATACGGAGCAGATTGTCGGCGTTCACAACGAGCCGGTCAACAACAACGTCGATGTTGTGCCTCAGATTTTTGTCCAGTCTGATTTCCTCTGACAAATCATAAATGGAGCCGTCCACGCGGACGCGGACATAGCCTCCTTTGCGGATATTCTCAAGCAGCTTTTGTTGCTCTCCCTTTTTTCCATGAACTACAGGAGCCAATACTTGAAAACGGGTCCCTTCCGGCAGCGTCATAATCTGGTCAGCGATCTGGTCGACCGATTGCCGCTTAATTTCTTTTCCGCACTTTGGGCAATGGGGAATGCCGATTCTTGCCCAAAGCAGACGCAGATAGTCGTATATTTCCGTTACCGTCCCTACGGTTGAGCGGGGGTTGCCGGAGGTGGATTTTTGCTCTATGGCGATTGCAGGTGAAAGACCTTCAATTGAATCCACGTCAGGCTTTCCGCGCTGCCCGAGAAACTGCCTTGCGTAGGAGGACAGCGACTCCACATAGCGCATCTGTCCCTCCGCATAGATCGTATCGAACGCAAGACTGGACTTTCCGGAGCCGCTGACGCCGGTAAAAACGATCAGCTCTTCCCTGGGCAGCGAAAGGCTTACGTTTTTTAAGCTATTCTCTCTCGCTCCGGATATCACGATGCGATTATCATCATTTTCTACGTTTCTGATCGGGAATCCCATAGAATACCCCTTCCTCAGTTTTGCTTATAATTAAAAAAGTGTAGCTCTGACAACAGGACTTACGTTCGTCAGAACTACACGCTGTAATGCTATTGTACACTTTTTCAAGCCCGAATGTAAGTAAAAAATACAGATATGAGTCAAAACCGAGTTTGACTTTTGCTGCTTAAACATGTTACAATTACCTCACCGAGCAGCATGCGCGTAAGTCCAGGTTTGGACTTATGCGCTTTTTTATTTTCAGCTAATCTTATTATTTACAGAGGGGGCAGTACAGTACAGTTTTAAATTATATCTCTCATTTTGAAAGGATTCTTACTATGCCAAAAACGAAATTTCAGGAAATCATGTTTGCTTTGTTGATGTCGCTGGCGATGGCTTTTGGAATGGAACATTATAATCTTGGCATCGGTCACGGCGGATTCGCTATGTGGATGTTCAAGGCCGCCTGGCACTGGAAGGATATACCGTTGATGACTGCTATTGTCTTCATTATGGAACATTTTATTGCCGGTCCTATTGCCCGGAAGAGGGCATTCAAGCTGGTAACGCCCGGCAAGGACAACCCTCTGCTGGTCACGGTGACAATTGCGGGCTGCACGGTGTTGCTGATGTGTCCCATTATGAGCTTTTGGGCTGCTGTAATTTTTAAATACAACGGAATTAAAACATTGCTTGCTGTTTATCTGCAAACTTTGGTATGCAACTTTCCAATGGCCCTGCTATGGCAGATATTTTTTGCGGGCCCGTTCGTCAGATGGCTTTTCCGGACAATATTCAAAAAACAGCTTGCGGAAAACTACAAATCATGCGAACAGGGGATGGCGGCATGAGCAAACCGACTGTAAAATTGTGAACAAGAAATTCTGATAAAGTATTTGGAGTCTTTATTAGAGAAAAGTTACCTAAAAACTACGAAGGGTAAAAAAGAGTGCAGAATTCGTTTGAAATTCTACGCTCTTCACTGTCTAATCCTATGAGGATATCACCTTTCCTCGCAAAAAGACAAGTAGTGATTCTGCAAATTACCATTTTTCAAAATGCACCCGATCTGCTTCATAGCGGTTGGGAACTGGAGCAGCAGCCTTAGCGGGGTAGCCCAACGCCAGAATGGAATGCGGTATGATTGTCTCCGGCAAGGAAAACAGTTTCTGTTGACACTGAACACGATCCATCTGCGGCCATGTACCCAGACACACAGAGCCAATACCCAGTGCATGGGCAGCAAGCGTCATATTTTGAAGTGCGATTGCTCCGTCGATGACCCAATATTCCTTTGCGGGCGGGAATGCCCTTTCCAAATCCCCACAGACCAGTATTCCTGCGGCTGCTTTTTTGAGCGGTGCGGCGGGCGCACCGTTTGCATCTGCCATTTGACAAAGCATATCATGGTTTCTAACCACAAGGAACGACCAGTCTCGAGCATTCACGCAGCTTGGTCCGCTCATCCCCGCAGACAAAATTGCCTGAAGATCTGATTCTGAAATTTCCTTCTCAGAGAACTCCCGCACACTTTGGCGGCTAAGAATTGCTTCAATGGTTTCCACTTCGTTTTTCTCTGTTTGAGACAATGCTGCTACCTTATTTTTATATAAGCGTACTGATAAGAACACAGCTGCCAACATTGCACACAGTTCCGCACATGGTAATGCCACCCATACGATCTGAGCAGCTGCCTCCGTCATAGAGAGCAACCACGCCAATGGCAGCGTGATTACAATCATGCGCAGCATTGAAATAATCAAAGAATAGATACCGTTGCCAAGCGCCTGACAGATTCCCTGTAAAATGATGTTGCAGCCTGCAAAAAGGAAACCACAGGTAATGATGCGCAATGCCCGAATGCATAGTGCGACTGACTCATCCGAAATGGAAAAGCATTGTACCAGAGGAGTGGCGAATACCTGTAAAATCACAATGCCCGCCCCCAAAATACATCCGGCAAGCGCAAGGCCATAAAAGATTGCCTGCTTTACGCGCGGCATCTGCTTTGCGCCATAGTTATAGGAAACGATGGGAATGGAGGCATTATTCAGACCAAACGCTGGCATGAACACAAAGTTTTGAAGTTTGTAGTACACACCGTAAGCCGTGATGGCCGATGTGGAAATTGTACCGAGAATCAGGTTCATACCGTAAGTCATAACGGATGTGAGTGCCTGCATCAGAATGGCCGGTGCGCCTACTGCATAGATTTGACCCAAGATAGAGAGGCTGGGTTTTAAGTAGCAGGTTCCTTTGCAAATTTCATTGTTTTTGGTAATATGCAAAGAAAGTACGACCGCAAGCGAAAGGCATTGGCCGAGGACGGTGGCAATGGCGGCTCCTTTTACGCCCAAAGCAGGTGCACCCCAATACCCAAAAATCAAAATGGGATCAAGAACGATATTTGCAACCGATCCAACCAGCTGACCAAGCATTGCTCCCGTAGTTTTCCCTGTTGCCTGAAGCAATTTTTCAAAGCACATGTAGAATATGCTCCCAAAAGAAAATACCGTAACAGTCTGCAGATAGTCTATACCCATTTTCAGTACATCCGGATCGGATGTCTGCGTTTGTAGAAATTTGCGAGCAAGGAATAAACCAAAAATAAAAACAGCTACATAGTAGATTAAGCTCAAAAGAATAGAATTACCTGCCACCAATGCTGCTTTTTCTCGATTTTTTTGACCTAAGCTGCGGGAGACAACTGCATTGACACCCACCCCTGTCCCAACACAGAGAGCCATGATGAGCATTTGCACGGGAAAAGCAAGCGTTAGCGCAGTTACGGCCTTATCTCCTATTTGCGAGATTGCGGCGGTATCGCTCATGTGCGAGACAAACAGTGTATCTACCACATTGTAAAGGGCCTGCACCAGCATAGAAAGCATCATCGGTGCCCCCATCTGAATAAGCAGACGCGGAATGGGGAGAATCCCCATCTTGTTTTGGCATTGATTCAATTTTACCTCTCCTTACAAAATAGAAAAGGATGTACAAACCCGATAAAGGTTTGCACATCCTCTTGGAATGGTCGCTTCCTGTGCATAGTATATCAGACATCCTTACGAGATGTCAAGAAATTTACTTTTACGTTTATTCGCTCCAGGCCAAAATTGTGTTTGACTTTTCAAAATCAAAAGTGTTAATATGACAATAACCGAGTTGCGAGATGCGTAAATCCAGGATTCTGGATTTACGCATCTTTTGTTTTGCGCCGACTCGGAACAGACAAGGGAGTAGAAACGGAGGACATTTTTTGAACGAACAAAGAGCAAATTCCTTTTTGGAGACAGAACGGCTTGGCGTGCTTATGCGCCGCTATGCGGTTCCCTGTATCATCTCGTTGGTGGTGGCTGCACTTTATAATATTGTGGATCAGATTTTTATTGCCAATGCCAGTTATCTGGGCAGCTACGGCAATGCGGCCAACACCGTTGTGTTTCCTTTAACCGTAGTGGCGTTGGCACTGGCGGTGATGATCGGTGACGGCTGCTGCGCATTTGTCAGTATCTGCCTCGGCGGCGGAAAGAATGAAGATGCTCACAGGAGTATCGGCAATTCTATTGTGCTGTGCGTGGTAATCAGCCTTATTTTGACCGCGCTCTATTTCATCCTTCAGGAACAGATTCTGACCCTGTTCGGTGGCCGGGTCAATGAGGAAACCTTTGCCCGGTCCAAGGAATATTTTATTTGGATTACCGTTGGTATTCCGTTTTATATGTTCGGGCAGGCCATGAACCCCATTATCCGCTCGGACGGCAGCCCCAAATTTGCCATGATCTCCACATTGGCAGGCGCCGTGGTAAATATCATCCTTGATCCGGTATTCATCTTTGGCTTTCATTGGGGGATGATGGGCGCGGCGGTGGCCACGGTGCTGGGGCAGGCGCTCACCGCCGTGTTGGCAGTTTGGTATCTCTGCCATATGAAAGCAATCCATTTGGAGCGGCGTAGTTTTCGACTCGGCGGTCATCTGCTGGGCAAATTTTTACCGCTGGGAATCTGCAGCTTTTTGTCGCAGATCTCTCTGGTAGCTGCAATGGCCGCTATCAACAACATGATTCGTCAGTATGGCGCGCTTGATCCTATTTTCAGTCAATCGGAATATGCCCAGATTCCCATGGCGGTTGTCGGTATCGTCATGAAGTTTTTCCAGATCGTCATCTCGATTGTAGTGGGCATGGCAGCCGGCTGTATCCCCATTGTGGGCTACAATATGGGCGCAGGGCGCAAGGACCGAGCAAAAACGCTCTTTAAGCTGTTGTTGGCAGCGGAGGCGGCTGTGGGGGCAGTTGCTCTCATCATTGTAGAGTGCTTCCCGAGGCAGCTTATCGCCATTTTTGGCGCAGCCAATGAGAGCAGCTACTATACAGATTTCGCAATTAAGGCCTTCCGTGTTTATCTCTGTATGATGATTTTGGCCTGTGTGAATAAGGCAACCTTCATCTATCTGCAATCTCTCGGCAAGGCATTGGCATCCACGCTGCTATCCATGGTGCGTGAGGTGGTGTTTGGCGTAGGCTTTGCACTGCTGCTACCCATTTGCTTTGGCCTGGATGGGGTCCTATACTCCATGCCGGTATCGGATGTACTGACTTTTATCATTTCAATTGTCGTAATTATTTATACCGTGAAAACCTTGCAGGAACCCCAGGCTGGAAAGGAGAACATCGTATGAAAAAGAACATAATTACCATCAGCCGTGAATTCGGCAGCGGTGGACACAGCATTGCGCAGACAGTGGCTGAAAAACTTGGCGTTCCCTACTACGATAAGGCACTAGTGGAACAGGTGGCCAAGGAAAGTGGATTTGATCCGGAGTATATTGAAAATCAGGGTGAATATACATCGTCTTTCCCATTTTTCCGCTTAAGTGGAGACAGCGTACCCGGGGCAATGAATGGAATGAATGCAGATGACTACCTCTGGTGCATTCAGCGGCAAACAATTTTAAATCTCGCAGAAAAAGGTCCCTGCATCATTGTGGGACGCTGTGCGGATTTCATTCTGAAGGAACGAACGGACGCACTCCACGTGTTCATCTGCGCCGATAAAGCCTATCGCAAAGAACGGATTGTAGAACGATATGGAGAAACAGCACAAAAGCCGGAACAGCGCCTGCATCAAAAGGATAAGCAGCGGAGAGCGTATTATCGCTATTACACAGACCGTGAATGGGGCGCTCCGCAAAACTATGGGCTGTGCTTAAACAGCAGCGTCATCGGAGAAGAGAGTTGTGTAGCCATTATTGCAGGTTTAACGAAATAGCAGCAGTCCCTGCAACCGGGCATCACAAGACTTGAAGCATATATACGTATTTTGTTATTCTGCAACCGGAGAATACCAGTGGGGCTATAATAACCTAACTCTAAAACCATAACTCCTGCCGTATAAGTGGTTCTGAAAATTTCAAGTCTCGAGGCACTTGAAATTTCTAAAAATGTTATGGAAAAGCCGCGAAATCATTGGCTTTATGGTGATAAGGATGTAAAGACCGATTATCAACCATATGGCTGACGGGCGCAGTGCGAACGAGAACAAGGCGTATCGCTTCAGCGGCGGTACGCCTTGTTCTTCTATCTGAAAACTCAAAGACGGTTTCAACATAGTATATTTTTTAGCCGCAAAGTTGAAACAAGTTGGTGCAAACAATAGGAGCAGACGGCCTCTTGAAATCACCTACTCCCTACCCGGTCTTTCTGGCAACACTGAAAAATCCGGGAGGATGTACTTGGATAAAACAAGGCTGCAATGAATAGGCAATGATCGGAATGGATGCTGATTAACTTGCGGCAAGCGAGGAATGTCTTGCCCGGCAATGGCTATCAATTTTCAATAGTACCAATATCATACTTACAAATTTTCTGCAGCGATTTTGTTTCCAGCCATGAGCTGCTTGAGGAAAAAGCCTCCTGCCAAAATCAGTTTCGCAAATGAATGCGTGAAATCTAAAAGGCAGGAGGCTATTGTTCTATATTCAGTTATTACGTTTTTCAGGATCAAGCAGTACTTCCACAATGGAAGAACCGTCTTTTGCGCCGTATCCTCGTTTTGCGGCTTCTTCAAAGAGCGAACGCATGTCTTCAAATACTTTGCTAGGGAACCCGAGAGATTTGGCAGAGCCAGCAGCCGCGTCGGCTACCCCGATCAGGCTATCGACAGAGGCAAAGCACTCATCGTATTCCCGCGCAAGCATTTTGGGAATCAGGTACTCACCGGCGGGGCCAATCATGCCCGCGTAGCTGTCCGTGAGTTCCTTGGGCAGATTCAGTTTCAAAGCGACGGAAGCCGCATAGGCTGTCGTGACAATACCAAATACAGACGCAAAAACAATAGGGGCTTCAGCCTTGGAGGCGTCGCCTACTTCACCAACGCGAACCAGTGATTGCCCAACGCTCAAAATCACCTCAGTCCAGAATGCTTCCTCATCAGCGGCACAACCCAAATAGAAATATCCCTGTTTGCTGCGCACCTCATCCGGGCCGACCATGATGGACATTTCCGCCAGACTGCCGCCGTTCTCGGAGACTTCTTCTGCAATTGCGATGATATCAGCGGGTTTGGTGGTAGACGCATTGAGTACCTTTTTGCCCTGAAGCGCCGCTTTTGCCGCATCACTGAGAAGCACGTCACGCACACTTGCTCCGTCCGGCAGCACCAGAATACTTACATCAGCCGCTTGAATGGCCTCGACCGGCGTGGCAACCGCCTTTGCGCCGAGAGCAACCAGCGGCTGGGTTTTTGCTGCGGTTCTGTTGTATACGATAGTTTCATGCCCGGCGTTTAACACAGCCTCAGCCACTGCGGAGCCCATCAGTCCGGTTCCTAAAACAGCAATTTTCATAATCATAATCTCCTTATTGATAATATAAATTGTTTCGAGTTAAATGCTTTTTCCAAGCGCCTGCGCTTTTGAAAGCGCGTCGGTTTTTAAAATGTCGTTCGCTTCATATACCTCAGTAACAAGAAGCTGACCGACGTCCATCCAATGCAAATAGTTCGCGATGCTTTCATAGGTTTTCACAAGGGCATCAAAATCCGAGGTATTCTCTGTCGCGGCGCAGGCAAGCAAAGCAGTTTCTTTGATGTGTCCAAGGCGGTCGGTCATAACAAGCGAAATCATTCTGTCGATTGCGCTTTTCAGCTGTGCCGGAAAGGTGTACCAATACAGCGGCGTTGCAAAAACCAAAACATCTGACTTTTCTATCAAAACGGCCAGCTCATTGAAATCGTCGTCAAACACACAGGCTTTATCGGTTTTATAACACTGTTTGCAGTCCTGGCAACCTTGGATTTTATGATGTGCCGTAACGTATTTTGTTACATTGTGTCCTGCTTCTGCCGAACCCTTTGCAAAAGCATCCGCTAATAGATCACTGTTGCCGCCTTTGCGTGGGCTGCCTGTTAGAATAAGTATATTTTTCATCATCGACTCCAAATACTGTTTTGTTTTGTTATATTGTAGTGGATTGCTTTTTTACAAACATTCCGGAAGCATTCTCGAACATGGAGGCAGCCTCGCGGATTTCTTTGCTGCTGTAAATCCCGACCGAAACTGTCTGTGCCAGTGCCATCCATGCCATCCCACCTGCTATTTTAGAAACAGGGAGTCCTATTGTTCCGCCAAGCGATGCGATACGCTCCATCAATGTAGCATCTGCTCCACGGTTAAGCAAACCCGGTCGTAAAAAAGCGACTCTTTCAAATTCAATCGTTTTGACGCAATCTTCAACTTCTCCCTTCACGCGATACATATTGGATTTGCTCGAGGAATCCGAGCCCTCGCCTGTGATGACAGCAAAAAACTGTACGCCTGCGCGATAAGCAAACTTAGCAAACTCTGTTGCTATTCCAAAGTCGACGGAACGATACTCAGCTGCCTTTGACTTCTTAAATACGTCATAGAAGGGGGTACCGATGCAGCAAAATGCCGCATTGCATCCCGTTGCGACTTCGGGGTTCGAAGAGCCGATTTCAAGCATGTTGGGAACAATGTGCTGGGTTAACTTGGGAGAGCCTTTATGTGCATTGTTTTCACGACGTCCGACAGCAACTACTGACTCACAGTATGGAGATGTCATCAGTGTATCAAGGAGCGCCTTTCCCGTCGCACCTGTGTGTCCACACACAAATGCACGTATTTTCTGTCCGTCCTCTATTTCTGCATTGTATTTAATTTGTTCTGTTTTCATTTATGACACCACCATCTTTAAAGGTTAATGGTTGCAGTCTCTATTTGGTTGAGCACACCATGCAGGAAAAAGTCCTCAAAAGTCTCCGGCAGACCACTGGACGCAACTCTGCTTCTGCGCTGGGCATCGATCATGCCGCAGATGGAAGACACAAAAAGCTCGGACAAAACCTGCGCGCTGAAATCAATTCGGAACGCACCTTGCTTTTGAGCTTTCAGGAAAAAGGTGTCAATTGCTTTCAAATAGGGGCTCCAATCGTCTTCAATGGAAGACTGAGGGCTGCAGGTCATGCGAAGAAGCTCCTGATTATCAAGATGCGCGCGGATAAGCTGGCTCATACCGTCCTTATAATCGTCAAAATCCTTTTCCGCTGTGGAAATAATATTGTTCAAAGCTTCTTCGGCCTTCTGGGCCAACATTATTCCGAGATTCTCCCTTGTTCCGCAGAACCGATGCAAGGTAGCCTTGCTAATGCCAACAGATTCGGCAAGTTCTTTTATGGTGCTCCTGGGGTTTTCGACAACAGCCACCGCCAGCAGCTTAAGGAGTTTATCTTCATTTGTAATTGTACTCATGTGTTTTCTCACTTCCCTTTAAGATATGATATCACAAAGCACATTATGAGTCAATATGGTCTCAATGTAAATTATAACGTATCATATGAGAATGCCAATATTTTAAAAGAGTACAAAGCCATTAACAACGGGGCTAACCGAAATCATCCAGAAGCCAAAGTAAAAACAACGTATACTTAAAAGAGTGAAAATTGGTTTAGCGAAAAAGGGAAAGTTCTTCCCTTCGCACCTTGCTCGCGAGTGTTGTTCTTGCAGCATTTTTTCATCAGATGAGGTAGCATAAGCGAGAAAATCAAAGAAAACGGTAGAAAAAGAAACCAGAGCCGTCAAGTTCGACGACTCTGATGGTGGTTGCGGAGGCAGGACCTGAACTTGCAGATTTGTGAAAACTCTGAATTCTCGATGGCTTTCAAGGAAAGGATGCGAACCGCTTGCTGGGTCTGATTCGCATCTTTTGGCCTTTTCAGCTCATTTCTCTTTTACACCAAATTGTGAATTTTTGCATGGTCTCACATCTCATTTTTCAGTAGGTGTAACTGGGATGCGAACCGAGCAAGGTCCATTTTACCGAAAAAGGCGGAAACGACGCGTTCGCAGGCCATATATTCAAAAAAAGTTATGAAAAAACGGCTAAATCATTCGATTTAGCCGTTTTCATGGTGGAGACGAAGAGGATTGAACTCTCGACCTTACGGATGGGAACCGTACGCTCTCCCAGCTGAGCTACAAGCCCATATTAAGTTTTTTGATCGGTGACAGGTTGCTGTTGTGGACTGTAGTTCCGTCGAGTGGTTTTATTTGCACCTCTCGACCTCCGCGTTGCAGACCACCGCATTATAAAAAAATGAGCCCTCACCTTACACTGAGGTGACAATACCCTTGTCTAACACGTCTTTTAGCAAATCCGTCACGCCGTTTGCCGCCTGGATGGTAGCAATCATGAGGAGATCACCCTCCACCTCAGACCAATTGATGTCATATCTGTCGCTGCGGATGAGCTGCGTCAGGAAGGCACGCTGAGTACGTCCATTGCCCTCGCGGAAAGGGTGGAGTTCATTGGTGGCGCAATAGAAATCCACGAGCTCGTCTGTAAAGGCATCGTGGGGCAGGCCACGGAAGTAACCCTGTTCTTTCAGGCGGTCGAAAATCAGCGCGGCACGATCTTCAATTTCTTCTATAGGGCAGAAGCGCGTGCCTTTCTTACTGATGTTGACGGTGCGGATTTGTCCCGCCCAGTCATATAAGTCAGAGAAAAGAAAATGATGGATCGCCTTGTAGTGGGCAAAGTCAAAAGCGCCTTCAAGCGGTTGTTCTTCCAGCTTGGAGGCGTTGATATATGTGGCGAGAGTTTCCGCTTCATTCAGGGTTTCCTCGTCACGGATACCCAGTTTATTAATCAGGACTGTTGTACCCGGATAGCAGTTATCTGAAATTGGATCAATGCTGTATCCCATTTATTTGGCTACCTTTGACGCTTTTGCGGCAGCGAACTGCTTCAGGCACTCGGCTGTTGTGGTTTTGCCGCTGAGTACCTGCTTGCATTGATTGCGCATTTGGGGGGTTACTGTATATCCCTCCATACGGACGGACGCTTCCGCATTTTTCATAAAAACAGTATAATCCTTTTTGGCCACGACGGCACCTCCAAACATAGAAAAATCTCCGTCAAGATACCTTGACGGAGACGTGGAGCTGGTGGGGTGACTCGAACACCTGACCTGCTG
>NZ_JBEUWZ010000022.1:17332-71824 GCF_040505565.1 Oscillibacter sp.
ATTACGAATCAGCTGCTCTACCAACTGAGCTACACCAGCATCTGTGAGAACCGACTGTCTCCGTCGAAGTTCTGTTTGTTAGTTTACCACGATTTTGCGCGTTTGAAAACACCTGACCTTATGAACAACCAGCGACCTGCTGATTACGAATCAGCTGCTCTACCAACTGAGCTACACCAGCATCTGTGAGAACCGACGGTCTCCGTCGAAGTTCTGTTTGTTCGTACAATCAATTGAAAACGATTGTATTCATGTGGGCTTGGGGATTTCATAGGCTGCGTTTGACTGTTGACTGTAAATCAATTGCACCAGGTTGAACTACAACTGTGAGATAGATTCTAACACATTTCCTCGAAAATTTCAACACCCTAATCATAAATCTATAGGGCGGACTGGACACATCGAAACAAGCGGAATAAATTCAAAACCTTAAGTAGGATAACACATTTTTGCGGGAGCGTCAATATAATTCTGCAGGAGAATTTTGTTGGGGGAATTTTCAAAGGCTGAGCGGCTTTCCACAGGAAAGTGTATATTGCAAGAAGAAGCGAATATTACAAATGGTATTTTTGCAGGAAGAGGTGCACGAATAAATCGGCGATTTGACCAGAGTCTCTGACATCACGATAGGGGAGCCGCGTTTACTTCCAAAATTGCTGTTTGACATACGGAAGAGGGTTTGACACAAGTTGAAACGAAAGGCACTGAATAAGAAAATACAATTTACATAAATCATATTATAATTTTCAACTACAAAAAGTTATCCACATTTTCCACAGGGTTTTCAACAGCTGAAAATGCTTTTAAGATTAAAGCATTTATCATAAAATGGCTAAAATTGGATGATCTGCAATAATAGAATAAAATAATTGTAAAGCACCAAAATAGTTTACGTAACACTGTAAAATTTGAAATTTCTGCGCTGATTTCAAAAAAAATTGAATAAGCCATCTAAAATTAATAGAAAAAATATTAAAAATGCAAAATTGCAAGTTGACTCGCTTTACATGGTCTGTTCATAAATTCGTAATATACACTTTTGAGATGTATACTGCAAAATCGACAAAATAGTGTAACCGACGCAAGATTAACAATGAAAAAAGCAGGGACAGTTTTCGACAAGCGGAAACTGTCCCTGGAATAATCAGGTGTCGATGTCGCGGGTGGCGTAGGCGTTCAGATCCATGTCGGCCGTATGGCCGGCGCGGAATTCATAATAGCCCTGCGCGCCGATCATGGCGCCGTTGTCCCCGCAGAGACTCAGCGGCGGCAGGTAAAGCTTGCAGCCCACTTTTTCGCAGGCGGCCTTCAGGTCGGCGCGGATCATGGAGTTTGCGGCCACGCCGCCGGCGGCACACATGGTTTTGTAACCGGTCAGGGCGAGGGCCTTCATGGCACGGGGAACCAGTTCTCTGCTGACAGCGTTGGTGAAGTCCCACGCCAGAGCCGCCCGATCCAGTGGGTGATCGGTTTGCTCCGCATGATGAGCCAGGTTGACCACTGCGGTTTTCAGCCCGGAAAAGCTCATGTCCAGCTCCGCGCTGTCCACATGGGCGTGGGGAAGCGTATATACGCCGCCGTGAGACTGCTGGGCCAGGTCGTCCAGCGGTTTTCCTCCGGGATAGGGAAGACCCAGCACCCGGGCGACCTTATCGAAGCATTCTCCGGCGGCGTCGTCCCGGGTGGCACCCAGAATGCGGAGATCGGTATAATCCCGCACGTCCGCAATCAGTGTATTTCCGCCGGAGATGGCCAGCGCCAAAAACGGCGGCTCTAGTGCTGGAAACGCCAGATAGTTGGCGGCGATATGACCCCGGATATGATGGACGGGGACCAGGGGTTTCCCCCAGGCAAACGCCACGGACTTCGCAAAGCTCAGCCCCACAAGCACCGCGCCGATCAGCCCTGGCGCGTAAGTGACCGCCACCGCGTCGATGTCATCCTTTCCACAGCCCGCGTCCTTCAGCGCCCGCTCCGTCAGGGCCGCTATGGCCTCCACATGCTTTCGGGAGGCAATCTCCGGCACCACACCGCCGTACAGCGCGTGCATGTCCGCCTGAGAGGCGATGGCGTCGGATAAAATGCGCCGTCCGTCCTCTACCACCGCTACGGCGGTCTCGTCGCAGGATGACTCAAAAGCCAGAATTTTCATTCGATCATCTCTTTCTGATGGGATTTTATTGGTCCCATGGTACCAGCGGCATGGGTTTGGCGTCGGCGGGGCAGGGAATGCGCAAGTATCTCGCGTATTTTTCTGCGCCGAAGCGGCTTTCGTAAATAAAGCGGTGCTGACAGATGAGATCCGCTTCGTCCACAGGCCCGTCTGACCAGTAAAAAGTTTTATAGTGGACGCCAAAGGCTTCGGTATCATAGCTGGCCAGCGCTGCATCATTCCGCGTGTAAAAACCCAGCCGCCGTTCCGCCATGACAGGATCCGGGGCCTGCACCGGGTCCTCTGCCTCACCGATGATCGTCCAGCCGGCGTAGATCTCCCGCAGTAGGCTGAGTGTCTTCGCGCCAAATCCACCGCCGCGCCGGGTGGAGGAGACGCACAGGTAATCCAGAAGTACCCACCCGGGCACACCCAGCCACAAAAAGCATGTGCCTATGATTTCTTTACCGTCCAGCAGCACCAGCGGATCATAACATCCGTCGGCAAGCATGTCCGTCATGGCTCGCAGGGGCTTCAGCTCCGCAGCCGGGAAGGAGGGGCGCAGTAAGGCCTCATAGACTGCCTTCAACTCCGTTGGGGTCGCTGTTCTCAGTTCCATAATCAAACTCCAATGTCATAATGAGCGCGTCCTCTCTGGGGTGCTCATAGTAATTTTTTCGCCGTCCGGCGGTGCGGAAGCCATGGTGCCCGTAAAGCACAATAGCTGCTGTGTTGCTGGGGCGAACCTCCAGCGTCAGAAACGACAGGCGGTTTCCCTTGGCAAAGTCAATGAAGACCTGCAAAAGCTGAGAGGCCACACCCTTTTGCCGCTCCTCGGGGCGGACGGCGACGTTGGCGATGTATCCCTCGTCCAGCACGACCTGAAGCCCCGCATAGCCCGCTACGTGACCGTTTTCGTCCAGAGCCGCAAGAAAGGCGGAGCAGGCATTGTCCAACTCCTCTGCCAGCATATTCCGCGACCAGGGCGCGGAGAAGCACACCTTCTCCAGCGCCGCGATCTCATCCAGATGGTCTGCGCTCATGGGGACAATGCGTACCTGTTTTCGTTGTTCCATAGATTTCCTCTTTTCAAAAGCCGTCACCGAATTGATTTTTGTAAAGAATCAGCCTTTGGCATCCAGCCAGTTTTTCCCCCAATGGGCGTCGGCGGTCAGGGGGACGGACAGGCGGGCCACGCCCTCCATCTCATCCGCCAGCAAAGCGGCGGCCCGCTGCGCATCCTCCGCAGGGCACTCCACGATCAGCTCATCGTGGACCTGAAGGACCAGCTTTGCAAGGGGCAGTTCGGATTTCAGCCGCATCCACACCGCGATCATGGCCAGCTTCATGATGTCCGCCGCCGTACCCTGAATGGGCATGTTCAGCGCTACCCGCTCGCCGAAGGAGCGGAGGTTGAAGTTGCTGGAGGTGAGTTCCGGCAGGTCCCGGCGGCGGTGATACAGGGTTTCCACGTATCCGTCCGCCCGGGCTTTTTCCACCACATGATCCATATAGGACCGGACGCCGGGGAAGGTGGCGAAATATGCGTCCATATAGGCCTTCGCCTCTTTTTGACTCACACCGATGTCCTGACTGAGGGAGAAGGCCGAAATGCCGTACACGATGCCGAAATTGACGGCCTTGGCCCGCCGGCGCATCTCATGGGTCACATCCTCCCGGGCCACGCCGAAGACCTTGGAGGCGGTCTGGGCATGAAAGTCGCCGCCGGAGAGGAAGGCGGCGCGCATCCCCTCGTCGCCGGAGATGTGGGCCAGGAGCCGCAGCTCAATTTGAGAGTAGTCCGCGTCCACCAGTACGTTTCCGGGCTCGGGTACAAACATTTTCCGAATCTCACTGCCAAGATCGGTCCGGGTGGGAATATTCTGTAAATTTGGTTCTGTGGAGGAGAGTCGACCGGTGGCGGTGACAGTCATCTGGAAGCTGGTACGGACTCTTCCGTCCGGGTCCAGAGCTTTCAAAAGCCCGTCGGCATAGGTGGATTTCAGCTTGGTGAGCTGGCGGTACTCCAGCACCGCGTCCACGATGGGACTTTCCCACCGCAGCTTTTCCAGTACGTCCGCATTGGTGGACCAGCCGGTTTTCGTCTTCTTTCCATGAGGAAGGCCCAGCCGGTCGAACAGGATCTCGCCCAATTGCTTGGGGGAGTTGATGTTGAACTCGCCGTCGGCCAGCTGGTAAATTTTTGTTTCCAACTCTTTTGCCCTGCGGCTCAGCAATTCTCCGAAATCGGACAGAGCTTTTGCATCCACGCGGCAGCCCGCAAGCTCCATCTCAGCAAGACACCGACACAGCGGCAGCTCGACGGTCTCAAAAAGCTCCCACTGTCCCCGTTCCCGCAGCTTTGGAGCCAGCGCGTCATACAGCGCGTCCACGGCGGTGGCATAGCTGTCAAAGGACGCCTCTGCCGCGGTCCGGTCGCCCAGCAGGGCAAAAGCATCCGGGCTCAGATACAGGGGCTTTGGCAGTTCCTCGTTGAAATAGGAGACAAACAGCCGCCCCAGATCGTAGCTCCCCGCAGTGGCGTCCATCAGATAGGCAGCCAGCGCCGTATCAAACACGAAGCCCTCAGCTGGTAAACCGTTTGCCAGCAGCAAGTGCATCAGGTCCTTCACATTGTGAGATACCTTTTTTATATCCCCGGAGAACAGGGAGGAGAGCAGAATGTTCCAATCTCCCTCGTAGCGGTCAAAAAACAGTTCCGCCATAACGGCGGTATCTTCTTTGGCCTCACAGTACACCGCCACACCGGTCAGGTCCGGCAGCGCCAATAGAGAGATATGGTCGGCGCTGCGCCACAGCTCCAGCAGTTTCTCTGCCTTCGCGGCGTCCGTCACCTGCTCCACCGTGACGGTGGCGGAGGCTTGCTCACTTTCAACGCAGACAGGTCCGTCCTGCCGGAGGCCGAATCGCTCGATGAGTTTGGAGAATTCTAGCTTTAAAAACAGGGAATAAGCCTCCGGCCCAGGGGCTTTCACTGTGTTGGTTCCCGGGTCGAAGTCCAGCGGCGCGTCGGTGACGATGGTGGCCAGCCAATAGGAGTGCCGGGCGGATTCCTCGCCTTCCGTCAGCTTTTTGACGGCGGCGGGCTTTGCCTCGATGTCCGGCAGTTTTTTGTAGATCGCATCGATGCAGCCGTATTTTTGAATCAGGTCCATGGCGGTCTTCTCCCCCACGCCCGGAACGCCGGGAATGTTGTCGGAGCTGTCGCCCATCAGTGCTTTCAGGTCGATCATGTGGATGGGGTCAAAACCGTATTGCTCCCGGAAAGACTCCGGCGTCATATCCTTGGTGGTAGTCTGGCCCATGCGGGTGGAGACCAGCTTCACTTTCGTTTTTTCCGTGATGAGCTGAAGGGAGTCCTTGTCTCCCGTCACCACCACGCAGTCCCAGCCCGCGGCCTCGCACCTGCGGGAGATGGTGCCCAGCCAGTCATCGGCCTCCCAGCCCTCCGCTTCATAGCGAGGGATGTTCAGTGCGTCCAGAACCTCCTTCAGAACCGGTACCTGCATCCGCAGTTCCTCCGGCATGGGCTTTCGGGTGGCCTTGTAGTTCTCATCTGCCTTATGGCGGAAGGTGGGAGCATGAAGGTCGAAGGCGACGCACACAGCGTCGGGTTGCTCCTCGTCCCGCAGGCGCAGGAGTGTGGTCAAAAACCCGTAAATCGCGTGGGTATAGAGACCGTCCCGGATGCTGAGGGGGCGGATGCCGTAATAGGCGCGGTTCAAAATACTGTTGCCGTCGATGGCCATGAGCTTCATAGAGGGGCCTCCGCTCTTTTAAATCTTTTAAATATCATGCACGGTACTTCCTTATATTGTTAAGAATTATAGTATAACGCATTTTCCCTTTTCAAGCAACTGTAATGAAACTGCCGCCGTCGGGGGCAAAGCTGGTTGCCTGACGACGCCTTTTCCTCGTTCCGCAAGTTTCCCCAAATGCCGCAGGAAGAGTCTCCCACATCTCCCTAAAGAGCAGCGAAAAAAGTTTTGCTTGAAATCTCTATATTCCTATGGCAGAATAGGGATAAGAATGGAGGGGTTCCATGAGAATATCCACAAAAGGCCGCTATGCTCTGCGCCTGATGATTGATCTCGCCTGCCGGTCGGGAAGCGCGCCGGTGTCGCTGAAGGATGTGGCGGAGCGACAGGACATTTCGTTGAAATATCTGGAACAGATCGTGGGCCTCCTCAGTAAGGCCGGATATGTTCGCAGTGCCCGCGGTCCGCAGGGCGGCTATCGTCTGGCCCGTGCGCCGGAGAATTACACAGTGGGAGAAATCCTGCGTCTAACGGAGGGCAATCTGGCCCCGGTGGCCTGTCTGGAGGACCCGGAGAACCTTTGCGAGCGATGCAGCCAGTGCGGGACCGTGGATTTCTGGTCGGGGCTGTACACAGTTATCAATCAGTATATCGACCGTTTTACTCTGGCGGATCTGGTGGCCGCTGAGCGGCGTAAAGAGCAAAAATAGAGAATAAAAGCAGCGTGCCGGGAAGAAAGCTCCGGCACGCTGTTTTTCATTGGCATAAGATTAAACGAATTTGATATCCTGCTCCTCCGTGTCAAAGACGGCAACGCAGTGGTTGATAACGGTTTCAATGTTGCGACTTGCGTTACCAATCGTCAGCTTCACGCCGGGGTATACCGTGCCGCATTCCAGACGGCAGTTGTGCAGCTTGTTCAATTCGTTCACCAGCTCTGCTTGGCGGGTCAGCAGAGATTTTCCATGCTCAGCCATCTGGACCAGTTGCTCTTCTGCTGACTGGATCTCCGCACTGGACCGGGCGTCTGGGCGATCCTGGGCCTCCAGCCGCCTTTTCAGATAAGCGGAGCGTTTCGTCAGCTCCGCAGCCTTTTTGCGAATGGAAACCAATTCTTTCTGAATGGACAGCAGATCTTCCCGGATTTTTGGCTGAACGCCCAGAGTGATTTCTGTGAAACGGCCAGACTGGGAGCCAATGCAGGAAGCCTTAATGTGGTTGGCGGCCACCACCTGTCCGCCGATAATAGCGCCCCGACTGCCGATGGCTTGAATAGAATCGCTGCAAAAGATGCAGGAGGTCAGAATATAGTCGGATTCCAGACTTTCCGCATAGACCGTACAGCTTTCCAGATGCTTCGCCCGAACGTGCGTACCGCGGATAACGGCCTGATTGTTACCGGACACACCGTTGGAAATTATAACATCACCACCGGCTTCCACCGTTGCGGCCTCTACCAGCCCGTTGATGGTGATGTTTCCCGTGGCCTTTACTGAAAACTGCTCCCGAACGTCACCCCGAATGGTTACATCCCCGCGGAAATCAATATTTCCGGTGGAATAGTCCACGTCAGAGGTAATATTCAACAAATTATTGACATTAAAAACGCCGCCTCTGAATTCCAAAACCCCGTCAATCGTGGCTAAAAGCGCTGTCTTGTCTTCACTGAGCGCGGTGTTGCTCCCTGCGGGAACCTCGGCGGACTTTACCGGCTTGGGCGGGATTGCGACGCCATCCACCCTGAGTCCGGCAGTACCCTCCACAGGGAGACGAATGTCGCAGATCACCGCATCCTTTGCAATGGCCTGCACGTTGCTCTGCGCGCGATAATCCACAGTACCAGAGTCCACATCACCAATTTTTCGGACAAAATTCCGAAGAAAATGATCCTCTGTCCAGCCATCCTGGCCCTCTGTGGGTGGGGTACCCAAGGCGATGGGGCAGAGACAAAAGTAAGTCCTGTTTGTAAAAGCGGCGAGCAGGGCACTCTGATTGACGCCGGAAGTGACATGGGCACTCCGCAGCAGAGCCTGACCATCTTCCACGGTGAGGTGTTTTCCGTTTCCGCTGGGGGGAAGCAGAAAAAGCCACGCCGTCATGCCGTCTCCGGAGACCAGCACCTGTCCCATTTCATCCACATCCAGAGGCGCGGGGGGCGCGGATTCTGCGGATACTTCGCCGCGCGCCGCATTTTCAGCTCCCGGTTCAGATGTGCTATCCGATTCAGAGGGGGCGGAGACACGCTTGTCCGGCGTCAGTCCGTCGGCAGTCCCGGTCGGGGCTGCGGCTCCCAGCGTCGCCGTCATTTTGGCCTCCAATTTAGCGCGGAACTGGGCGGCACTGGATTCCATGTCTAGCCAGCGCTGAGACAGCGCAGCCAAATCTCTCAAAACCTTATAGAAGCTTGCTTCCAGCGTTTTTGAGGGAAAGTCGCCTTCGCTGCTTTGAGCCTGCAATCGAGGATTCAAGGTTGGCATACCCGGCTGGCCGCACTTATCCCATACCTTTGCCAAGGGATTGCCCATGGGAACGGCAAAGGCATCTGCTTTTTCCGGAGCAGACTCAACCTGCTTTAGAGGTTCGATTGGGATCTGCTCCGGTTCCGGAGCAGTCTGCTCCAGTGATTCCGGTGCGATTGGCTCCGATGGCTGCTCGCCGCCGCCCTTGTCGTGCGCGCCAAATTCAAAAAACTTCATAAATTTTCCAGTGTGGCTTTCCGGCATCTCTCTCACTCCCATTTTCGGTTGTACTTCCAAACCGCATAGGCGGAGGAAAGCACCCGTGTTTTTGTATACTTTAACGAAAGGTTACAAAAACATAAAGCTTTTGTATAATTATACCACAAAATATTACAAAGTCAAATGGAGTGCCATACAAAATAACAGACGGGCCGGAAAATAGGATTCAGTCGCTGTTGGAACGGAGGGGATAGCGGAAAACGCAGTCTCCGGATTTCAGATCGTAATAGCAGAACGCGCCGCTTTGCACGGCGGAGCAAAGACCGTTCCAGAGGAGGGGCTGATAGAGTGTTGCGGATTCGTCTGACAAGGAGAGAAGAGAATGCTTATCTGCGTCCAGAATATTCAGCTTGGAGCGATTGAACTCATTGCCGCTGTAGTCATGGCTGTAATAGTAGAGCGTCCCGGTAACGGGGTCCACCAGTGGGCTGTACCCGCCGGAATCGCTCCCACCGCCCTCCGGCCACTGGTCGGAAAAGCCCTGAGGCGGGTCCGGACTGAGGGTGCCGTCGGCGATGTTCAAATAACAGAACGTGCGCGAGTCCTCGATCGTGTCGTCGAAGCCTACCACGTAGAGAACGCCGTCTTTTGCGGACAGTCGGGGATCGCTTTCCTCTCCGAAGTTAAGGGAGGTGGAGCCTTTCAAATAAGGCGTGAAGACGGAGCCGGGGAAATAAGCGGCGGTTTTTCCGGTGCTGTCCAGCACGGTAACGGAATTGTCCGGCTCAACCACCGCCAGATGGGTACTGTCCACGAATATGGTTCCGGCGATCCCGAAATCCCGAACCCAGCGGCCGTCCGGGGCTGCCACCGTGCAGAGAAATTCCCCGGCCTGAGACATCATTCCGTTGCCTGTCCCGCCGTCGGGGTCGCCTTTTTGCAAGATCAGGAAGGGCGCGGAGACCGGCAGACTTCCGGAATAGTCCGTGCTCGCGCAGATGTCAGCGTATACCGGTTCCGTGACCACCCGCCCGTCGGCAGTGACCAGGCCGAACAGCGGAAGGCGGTCTGTGATGTAATCGCTGACGGCGGATTCCGCGCCCAGATAGGGGAGCAGGAGACCGTAATCGCCCCGGGCGGTGAGCGCGTCTCCCTGATAGGGTTTGAAATTACTGTACAGCGCTTTCACCGTGTCCGGCTCATAGGGCGTCAGCTTGGACCAGTCTGTATACACAGGAGAGACGGTCTGCGGTTCCGGGTTTTTTGCCGGGGCGGAAGAGGACGACGCTCCGCAGCCTGCCAGCAGGACCGGGGCCAGCAGGCACCCGATAATTTTAGCCCGGTTCATTTCTGCGCCCCCTCCTCCACGGCGGAGACAGAGACGTAACCCTCCTGAGCAACCAGCTTCTGCCCCTCGTCGGAGAGAATCCAGTCGTACAGGACTTGCGTGGCCTCTGTGGGCTGCGCAGAGCAGACCACGTAGTAATTGTTCAAAAACGGATAACTGCCGCTGCGAATCGTATCCGTGCTGGGTTCCACGCCGTCCACGGCCAGAATTTTCAGCCCGTCGGCCATCTTCATGTCGTTGGCGTAATAGTATACCGTGTAGCCGATGGCGGAGGCGGAGTCATTATAGGCAGAGACGGCTTTGATCAGGTCGCCCATCTCGCCGCGGACATAATCCGCCGGAGCGTCCATCATGGGCAGGTCGCCCATAACCAGCTTTTTCATGGCGGTCTGACTTCCGGCCTCCTCATTGCGCTGGAAGGGGACAATATCCAGATCATCGCCGCCCACCTCGGACCAGTTGGTGATCTCACCGGTATAGATTTTCTGAATCTGTTCGGTAGTGAGACTATCCACCGGGTTATCCGCGTTCACCACGAACACCAGCGCGTCGATGGCAAACGGGTCCATCTGCCACTGGAATTTTTGCTCCTTCTTTTCCTGCCGGATAATTTCCGCCGGCTCCGCGGCGATCAACAGGTCCACGTTGCCCGTCATGAGCTGGCGGTAAGACTGGGTGGTCTTGGAAAACTGAACCAGATCGCTGACGTCTTCCCGGCTTTCACCCAGAAGGACGCTGGCGATGGCCTGTCCCAGAGGAACGGTAGAGGTGGAGCCGTCTATGTGAGGGAAATTCTCCCGTGTAAAGACGAACTGTCCCTCCTGGGGCGTGGGGGCAGCGGACGCGGCGGACGCGGCGGAAGATGAGGCGGACGAGGCTGCGGGCGGCGCTCCGCAGGCGCTGAGGGTCAGGACCGCCGCAAATAAGAGTGGAGAGACAAGACGCTTTTTCATGATAAAACTCCTTTCACTTATCCGAAAGCGGTTACGCACCGCTTCCTGCGCTGTGCCGGATTTCTTTCAAAACTGGTAGAATCGAAATGGACAATGATTGCTTAGCTGCGGCTCATCGCTGCCTTTGCAGGAGGCGAAAAGGCCGCGCCGCAGGACGCGGCACGGCCTCTATTCAGACGTCTGCGCACAAAGAGCAGATACACGATGGAACAGCCGCTATACGGCCATTGTATCGAAAGCAATCAAGAAAATAGGAAATAAACGGAAACAAATTCTATCAATTTGGTGACGGATCTTCCAACAAATGCATCACCGAGACCTCATAGGCAGTCCTCTGCTGGGGTATGCCGTCCACCACTTTGGTGTAGACCCGGCTTTGAAACCGACCCTCAATCCCCAGAATATCCCCGACTTTTTTGCGGCTGACAGTCTGGGCGAGCTGACCCCAGATTATGACGGGCAGATAGTCTGCCCGGCCGTATCTTCGACCCACCGCCAGCATCACGTCGCAGATGCTGCGCCCCAGAGGTGTCCGGCGGAGGATAGGAGGCTTGCACAGCGACCCCTTCAGAATGATACGGTTTACCGGATCGCCGTCCCAGAGTTCAAACGTCATGGCGTAAACCGTAAGTACCAGACGGCTCCCGCAGCCGCTCTTGTTGTTAAAGGAACGGAGCTGGCCCATTACCCGCAGCCGCGCACCCTCCTTTACCATCGGCGGAAGGGGAGCGTGCAGGAGAATGAGGAGCGTGTCCGACTGTCCGGAAAGACGCTCCACATATAGGGGGACACTGTAAAATTTGACGCCGTGATTTTCGTGGGAGAAGCTGGGCGGGGCGGAAATCACACCGCACAGTTCCACTTCATTTCTGCTTTGTTCCATGCCGTACACCTCTGTCAGTAAAGATGGCAGAATAGCGGCAGGCGCAGCAAAACATGCGGCACACGGTCTGCGTGTGGCTTTGATTTGCAAAATGCCGATACCCATATTCCACCGCAGAAAAACCGGCGTCGCCGGTTCTCCGCCGCAGTTGCGGCGGGCAGACGCAAGCGTCTGCATCTGTGGTACAGACTATGAGGGGCCTGTCTGAAATAGACCGGACAATTTTGCTTTTCAAACCCGGGAATCCGTGTATAATAAAAGCAAATGAAAGAAAAGGGAGAAATGCCCAATGGCAAATCTGATGGATTATCTGGACTGGCGGGGAGACCTGACTTTTTTGCAGGCCCCCTTCAACGAGGTCGATAACCTGATTTTGGCGGAGCTGGCTTTCGTGGACCTCCACGGCATCGTTCCCGCTATCGACAAAGGAGAGGGGGTAACTCTGAGGGACGCGGCGGCGCGGTATTTTGCCGATGGACGGGGCAAGGTGCTGGAGAGCAGTGTTCTGGTGCCGGCACTGATTCCAGACATGCTGGAAAAGATGTGTGCCTCCGCCCGGTTTGGCGATTTGCTTTTGAACTGCTATGAGGAGCTTCTGGACGAGGCTCATGCGGAGCAGTTCGCCGCCATTGCCGTGGAACTGCCGGGGCGTAGTGCTTACATTTCCTTCCGAGGAACGGATGACACGCTGGTGGGCTGGAAGGAGGACTTTGACATGGCCTTGCTGGACACGGTGCCCTCTCAGCTGCGGGCGGCGGACTATGTACAGCGCGCGGCGAGGCGGTATAAGGGCTGGAAGCTGTATCTGGGCGGACACTCCAAGGGCGGAAATCTGGCGGTGTACAGTGCCGTCAACTGCGGAAAGGCTGTTCAAAATCGCATCGTCGCCATTTACAACAACGACGGTCCCGGTTTTCGAAAGACGCTCATGAGTCGGGAGGAGCATAGACGGGTGGCGGACCGGATTCTTACGATCTTGCCAAAGTCCTCCGTGGTGGGGCTGCTGATGGAGCACGAGGAGGATTTTATCGTGGTGGACTCCACCCAGGTGGGGGTACTGCAGCACGACGGGTTTTCCTGGTGTGTCCGGGGACCGGAGTTTGTGCGGATGGATGATCTGACTGGCGTGGAGACGAATGATAAGGCGCTGAAGGAGTGGGTGAACAGCCTCGATCAGGAGCAGAGGGAAAAGTTTTCCGACGCGCTGTTCACGGTGCTGTCCGCCTCCGGTGCGACCACGCTTGCGGAGATGCGATCTCAGGGGACCAAGTCCGCCGCCGCCATGCTGAAGGTCATGGTGGGACTGGACAAAGAGACCCGCGCGGCGCTGAATTACGCCATCGGCGTGCTGTTTATCAAAAGCGGCGCCCAGTCCCTGCTGGACGACTGGAAACGGGAGAGCCAGCGCCGCCGAAAGAAGAGGGAGGAACGGAAGGAGAGCCGGGGCGAATAGGACGGAGAAGAGCACAAGAAACCCGGCGGGGACTTAAGTCCCCGCCGGGTTAACGCTTTGCATTTTAGAATTACCGCTCTTCGCGGAAGTAGGGAAGGCCCAGAGATGCGGGCGGCTGGTCTTCCTTCTTATTGCGCATGGAAACCGCCACCAGTACGACCAAGGTCACGATATAGGGCAGCATTTTGAACAGTTCCTGAGAACTGCGGTTCAAACCGGGAATGTAGAAATACATCCAGAACAGCAGACCGAACAGGTAAGAGCCCCAAATGGCGTGGAGGGGCTTCCAGGTGGCAAAAATGACCAGAGCCACAGCCAGCCAGCCCAGAGACTCGACTCCACCGTCATTTGCCCAGGTGCCTTTCGTGTAATCCATCACATAGTAAAGACCGCCAAGGCCCGAGATGCCTGCACCGATGCAGGTGGCCAGATACTTGTTGCGCGTGACGTTGATGCCCGCGGCGTCGGCAGTGCCGGGATTCTCACCCACGGCCCTCAGGTTCAGGCCCCTCCGGGACCTGCTCATGAAGAAATGCAACGCCACCGCAATGATGATCGCCGTATAGGCGAGAAAGCCGTAAGAAAAGAACAACTTGCCCACAGTTCCCAGCCCCGACAGGGGAGTGGAGGACCGGAAAGCGGAGGAGGTGGCGGCCACGGAGATCTGTCCCACGCCGCCGGCCAGCTTGTTCAGGCTTCCGCCGAAGAAGTTGGCGACACCGCCGCCGAAGATCGTCAGTGTCAGGCCGGTGACGTTTTGGTTTGCCCGGAGGGAGATGGTCAGAAAGCTGAAAATCAACCCGCCCAGCGCCGCCGCGCCAAAGGCGCACACCAGCGAGATTACAAGCCCCACCATCGGAGAGGGGGTGGGTGTGGACGCCTCATAGAAGAACGCACCGATCAGGCCCGCAATGCCGCCCAGATACATAATACCGGGGACACCCAGATTCAGGTTGCCGGACCTTTCCGTCAGGATTTCGCCGAGAGCGCCGAACATGATGACCGAGCCGAACATGATGGCGGCCTGGAACAGGGAAACAAATTGTGTCATACGTCCACCCTCCCTCAGCCGTGCTTACGGCGGAAGCTGACCTTGTAGTTGATGAAGAACTCGCTGCCTAAGATGCAGAACAGCAAGATGCCGGTAATAATGTGGGAGACGAAGTTATTCAGGTTGTACCGGGAGGCAATCTCCACGGCGCCTTTTTCCAGGAACATCAGCAGGAAGGAGAATAAGATCATCACGAAGGTGTTGAATTTCGCCAGCCATGCCACGATGATGGCTGTGAATCCCCGGCCTCCGGCGGTGTCGACGGAGATGGTGTGAGACGAGCCGGAAACGGCTAAGAATCCCGCGATGCCGCAGATGGCGCCGGAGAGGAACATGGTGCGGATGTAAACCTTCTTGACGTTGATACCGGCGTACCGTGCCGTGTTCTCGCTGTCGCCCACCACGGAGATCTCATAGCCCTGCTTGGAGTATTTGAGGTAAATGTACATGAGCACAGCCAATGCCAGCACGATGACGACGTTCAGGGTGTACGCCTGCCCGAAAACACTGGGAATCCAGCCTGCCTGGGAGGTCTGGTTAATGATCCCCACGGAGTTGGACCCCACGGGGTTCTCCCATTTGGACACGGCGTAGCTGGTCAGCTGGATAGCGACGTAGTTCATCATCAGGGTGAACAGCGTTTCGTTGGTGCCCCAGCGGGCCTTGAACACGCCGGGAATCAGACCCCAGACACCGCCCGCGATTGCGGAGACGATCACCATGATTACCAACAGCGCCAGCGTGGGGATAGAACCGCCCAGATAAATCATGCAGGCCGCGGTGGCGATGCCGCCCACCAAGATCTGCCCCTCCGCGCCGATGTTCCAAAATCGCATTTTAAAGGCCGGGGCCAGACCCACGGCGACGCAGAGCATCATCATGGCGTCCCGGATGGTGACCCACGCCCGGCGAGAGGTACCGAACGCGCCCTCAAACATGGCGCCGTATACCTTCAGGGGGCTGAGATGAACGATGGAGAAAATGACGAGTCCGGAGATCACCAGCGCTAATAGCAGCGCCGTGCCGCGGATGGTCCAGGCCTTGCCCCTGGATATACCGACTCGTTTGGAGACGTGGATGAGGGGCTCTCTGTGTTCAGTTACGGGACTGCTCATAGGTCTGCCCCTCCTTCCTGAACTGGGTCATCAAAAGACCGATGCCCTCTTTCGTGGCTTCCTCCCGGGGAACAATGCCGCTGACCTGACCGCCGCAGAGGACCAGAATCCGGTCGCACAGCTCCAGCAGGACGTCCAGATCCTCGCCGACATAGATCACGGCGACGCCCTTGAGCTTTTGCTCGGTCATGAGATTGTAAATTGTATAGGAGGTGTTGATGTCAAGCCCCCGGACGGCGTAGGCGCTCATGAGTACCGTGGGGTCCATGGCAATCTCACGGCCGACCAGCACCTTCTGCACGTTGCCGCCGGATAGCTTTCTTACCGGAGTGTTGACGCTGGGCGTGACGACCTCCAGCTCTTTTACAACCGTTTCTGCCAGCTTTCTTGGCTTTTTCCGGTCGGCAAAAACGCCTCGGCCAGAAAGGTAGCTGCGCAGGAGCATGTTGTCCGTCAAATCCATGTTGGCGACAAGCCCCATGCCCAGCCGATCCTCCGGAACAAAGGACAGAGCCACGCCCATTTTTGAGATGTCCAGCGGATTTTTGCCAATCAGCTCGTGGACATGCTTCTGATTCTCCGAATTGTCCGAGGGGGCATCCGGATTCCACTGTTCGTCCCTATAGAAAATATGGCTGCCCGGCTCGCAGACCTGAAGGCCCGCAATGGCCTCCAGCAGCTGCTTCTGGCCGGAGCCGGAAATGCCCGCGATGCCCAGAATCTCGCCGCCGCGGGCGGTAAAGCTCACGTCGCTGAGACGGGGGACTCCATCTTTATCCTTCACGGTCAGATGTTGAATCTCAATACGCTCCGTTACTTTTTCCGCTTTGGGACAATCGATGTTTAACGCCACGGCCCGTCCGACCATCATGTCGGTGAGCTTCTGGGGGTCCGTTTCACTGGTCTTCACGTCTCCGATGTACTTGCCTTTTCGCAGTACGGCCACCCGGTCGGATACATCCATAACCTCGTGCAGCTTGTGGGTGATGATGACCAAAGCCTTGCCGTCTGCCTTCATGTTCCGCATGACCGCGAACAATTTGTCGGTCTCCTGCGGCGTCAGGACGGCGGTGGGTTCATCCAGAATCAAGATATTCGCACCCCGGTAAAGGACTTTTACGATCTCCACCGTCTGCTTCTGAGACACGGTCATATCATAGACCTTCTGATTGGGGTCAATGTCGAAGCCGTATCGGTCAGCGATCTCCTTGACCTTTAACGCGATGTTCCTGCGGTCCAGCTTTCCGTCCTCGTTCAGTCCCAGAACAATATTTTCTGCGGCGGAGAACACGTCCACCAGCTTGAAATGCTGATGGATCATGCCGATGCCCAGATCGAACGCATCCTTGGGGGAGCGAATGGTCACGGCCTTTCCGTTTACATAAATCTGCCCCTCATCGGGGTAATAGATGCCGGAGAGCATATTCATCAGCGTGGTCTTACCACTGCCGTTCTCCCCCAAAAGAGAGAGAATCTCTCCGCACTGAAGATCAAGATCCACCTCGTCGTTGGCGACGACATCGCCAAACCGCTTGGTAACCCGCTTCATCGAGACTGCGCAGGCTGTTTCCAAGAAAGACCATCCTTTCCTGCCAAAAGTGGCTTCAATAATGGGCAACACAGGGACAATGCCGGATGGGTTGACCGACTCCTGTGCGATAACATCAGTATAGCATGGTTTTCGCGCCTTGTAAATCGTTAATTGCTAAAAAAATGTTAGAATTGAATATTATTTTTTAGGAAAAACAAAAATAATTGTATGAAGCGTCTAAAACACTGGCCCCTTTTTGGAAGTGTGGGCGGCAGCTTCCGTGCCAGCAACGCCTTAAAAAATCACGGTGCAAACAGAAACGTTTCCCCGCCGCGAAATGCACGGCGGGGAAACGTTTTGCGTTATAAGCGACCGCCTCTTCCATTAAAATGACTGCATTTTAATGGAAAATTGGCAATTTGCAGGCAGTTAGTTCAGTTCGGTGATACCGTCGATCCGCAGAGAGAAGGACGGAGCAGACTGGAAGTACGACTCGTGATAGTAACCGTCGATAATGGCCTCATCCGCGTCATTGGTAAAGTCGCCGTTGGTGTCGGTGGCAAAGGCGTTGGTAACAGGCTTACCGCCCATGGTGAAG
Organism: Oscillibacter sp.; assembly: GCF_040505565.1. GTDB lineage: Bacteria > Bacillota > Clostridia > Oscillospirales > Oscillospiraceae > Oscillibacter. Next base: position 34,874 of record NZ_JBEUWZ010000022.1, read on the forward strand.
GTGGAGGTGTCGAACACATGCAGTGAGCCGTCCTTGATGGCTGAGACAGCCGTGTCAACGGCATCCTGTGTGCCGGCGGCGCAGGCGGAACCCAGCGGGGTAAGCATGACGCCGTTTTCGGCGTAACCGTTGCAGTAATCGGACTTCAGAGTGCCACCGTCCATTGCGGTCTTGATGATCTCCTCGTAGGCGACCTCCCAGTTGTTCTGGGGAGAGGTCAGAGCCACGTCGGGAGCGACGGACAGCATATCCACATTGTAACCCACGGAGAAGACGTTGGCATTGCCCTTGTCATGGGCGGCCTGGACAGCGGAGGGAGCGCCGGTGGAGTCGGCGTGCTGGCCGATGATGACGCAGCCGCGGCTGATCAGAGAGTTTGCGGCCTCGCCCTCGGCAGTGATGTCAAACCAGGAGTTGGTGTAGGTCACGTCCATATGTGCGGTGGGGACAATGGAGCGGATGCCCAGGAAGAACGCGGTGTAGCCGGAAACCACTTCCGCATAGGGATAGGCACCCACGTAGCCGATGTACGGATCGGTGACGGAGCCGGAATCCATCATTTCTTTCAGCTTCATGCCGGCCACGATACCGGAGACATAGCGGGCCTCATAGATATTGTCGAAGAAGTTGCAGAAATTGGTGAGCCCTGCGGTCTTGGCATGAGTACCGGTGGCATGGGCAAAGTAAATGTTGGGATACTCCTTGGCGGCCTGCATGATATAAGTCTCATGACCGAAGGAGTTGGCGAAGATGATATTGCAGCCCTGTTCCGCCAGATCCACGGCGGCGTCGTAGCAGGACTGATCCTCTTTGACAGAATATTTGTAGATCAGATTCTTGGTGGTATCGATGCCCAGCGCCTTGCAGGCGGCCTCAATACCCTGCATGTGTGCGTAGGTGTAGCCCTCGTTTTCATCGCCGACCAAAATTGCGCCAACCTTGAAATCGCTTTTGCTGGAGGTGTCGCTGCCGGAAGTGGAAGCCGAGGGAGTGCTGGAGCCGCTGGAACTGCCAGAGTTGCCGCAGGCGGCCAGGCTCAGGACCATGACAGCTGACAGCAGCAGTGCAAGAAACTTCTTCATTCTGTTATCCTCCTTAAAATGTTTGAAGACCAAAAAGGGGATGATTTCCCCATAGCCTTTATCATACAGGGTTGACCTTTGAATTTCAATCCAAATTTTAGACTTTTTTTAGATTTCACAAATTTATGACCGTCTGCACAAAAAAAGTGGATAAAAAAGCAACAAAGCGGTCGTGCAAGATAAAGAGTTACATAAGACGGGAGCCGTCTTAAAAGAATCAGCTTACTGCCGGATGGCGGTGCCGGTCTTTCCGGCAATACCGTCCCTGGCTTTTTCCAGAAGGGTGATGAGGGCTGTCCGGCCCTTCTTGGATTCCGCAAATTTAACGGCGGCCTGGACCTTGGGCAGCATACTGCCGGGGGCGAACTGCCCCTCCTGCTCGTACTGCCCAGCTTCGGCGGGTGTCATGGTATCCAGCCATGTCTGGTCGGGCTTTCCAAAATTGACAGCCACCTTCTCAACGGCGGTGAGGATGATGAGGCTGTCTGCGTCCAGCTCCTCCGCCAGAAGCTCCGAAGCGAAGTCCTTGTCGATGACCGCGCCCGCGCCCCGCAGGTGATTGCCCTCGCGTATGACGGGGATGCCGCCGCCGCCGCAGGCCACCACGATCTGTCCCGCATCCGCCATAGCGCGGATGGTCTCGATTTCAATGATGGACACAGGACTGGGGGACGCGACACAGCGCCTCCATCCCCGGCCCGCATCCTCCATAACAGCGTTACCCCGGCGGCGCATTTCCTCCGCCTCCGCTTCGGTCATAAAAGTGCCAATGGGCTTTGAAGGGCGTTGGAAGGCGGGGTCGTTTTTGTCCACCTCCACCTGGGTCAGAACGGTGGCCACGGGCTTGTGGAGCCCCCGGTTCAACAGTTCCTCACGAAGGGAGTTCTGAAGATCATAACCGATGTAACCCTGACTCATGGCGGTGCAAACCGACATGGGGGCCATGGGATGAGTGGGGTCTTCCCGGGACAGGGTGGTCATGGCGACGTTGATCATGCCAACCTGGGGGCCGTTGCCGTGGGCGATGACAACCTGATGCCCCTCTTCAATCAGGTCGACAATGGCTTTTGCCGTCTGCTTCACGGCGATCATCTGCTCCGGCAGGTTTTTGCCCAGCGCGTTCCCGCCCAGAGCAATCACAATTTTTTTCGGCATGAGATTACACCTCAAACAAAAATGGTAGCGGCGGATTAGCCGCAATACGCACGGACAATACTCCCACGCGCCCGGCGAATGGCCGGAACCGGCTCTCAGTCCGGTGGGGAATATCAGGATCGGCGGTCCTCCGGTCCTGATATTCGAAGGAATTTAAAACAGCTTGCGCTTGCAGTCCGCAAGGTCCAGTGCCATCAGCGCGGCGGAGGGGTCCTTGACCTTGCTCATCATGATCATGGCCGCGATAACATAGGGTTTGAAGCTGGCCTGCTTGTAAAGAGGAACCAGATACCGGTCAAACACAGAGTTGTCCACCTCTCCCTCAGGGCAGGAAAGACCGGTGATGTCGGCGGGCAGGCAGTGCAGATACAGCGCCTTGCCGTCCTTGGTCTTCTTCATCATCTCTTCGGTGCAGGCCCAGTTCTTGTGCTGAGCATTCTGGGCCAGAAGCTGTTTTTCAAGCTGGTCGATGCCGGCGCTGTCGCCCGCCTGATAGAGTTTTGTCCGCTGCTCCATGGCGGCAAAGGGAGCCCAGGACTTGGGATAGACAATGTCCGCGCCCTGGAAGGCTTCGTCCATAGTGGAGACCTTCTTAAAAGAACCGCCGGTAGCCGCGGCGTTCTTCCGGGCAATCTCCTCCACCTCGGGCATCACGTCATATCCCTCAGGGTGGGCCAGAACCACATCCATGCCAAATCGGGTGAACAGGCCGATGACGCCTTGGGGAACGGAGAGGGGCTTTCCGTAGGAGGGAGAGTAGGCCCAGGTCATGGCAATCTTTTTGCCCTTGAGGTTCTCCACGCCGCCGAACTGGTGGATGACATGCAGCATATCGGCCATGCACTGGGTGGGATGGTCCACATCGCACTGAAGGTTTACCAGCGTAGGCTGCTGCTCCAGAATGCCGTCGCGGTAGCCATCGGCCACGGCATCCATAAAGGTCTTCTGATACTTGTGCCCCTCGCCGATGAACATATCGTCCCGGATGCCGATGACATCGGCCATGAAGGAGACCATGTTGGCCGTCTCGCGGACGGTCTCGCCGTGGGCGATCTGGGACTTTTTCTCATCCAGATCCTGCACGTTCAGGCCCAGCAAGTTGCAGGCGGAGGCAAAGGAGAAGCGTGTGCGGGTGGAATTGTCACGGAAGATGGAGATGCCGAGGCCGGAATCAAAGATGCGGGTGGACTTGTTCCGCTCCCGCAGATCCCGCAGGGCATCGGCCACGGTGAAGATGGCCTCCAGCTCCTCGTCGGTCTTGTCCCAGGTCCAGTAAAAGTCGTTTTTGTACATATTGTTGATGTGCAGATGCTCCAGATGCTTGGCAAGTTCGATGGTCTTAGACATATCCATGACTCCTTTTCAGGTTTATTTCTATTTTGCAAAAATGGCAGATGAGAAACTAAAAACCGAACTGAATGATTATTTAATGTCGTTGTTGGTCTTACCGCCGCGGTATTCGCATACGTCCTCGCTGCCCTTGCCCTTGTAGAGGGAGGGAACGGCGGCGTATACGGCGGCGCACTCCACCAGATCTTCCTTCCAGGTGACTTCATTGGGAGCGTGTGCCTGAGATTCCGCGCCGGGGCCAAAGCCCACGCATGGGATGCCGTACCGGCCCTGAATGGAGACGCCGTTGGTGGAGAAGGTCCACTTGTCGATCAGAGGTGCCTTGCGCTTTTCTGCGGCAACGGGAGCGGAGGGACGGCCCACGCGCTGTTCGCCGAACATGGCATGGTGGGCGTCTACCAGCGCCTGCACATGGGGGGCGGTCTCCTTATTGATCCAGGTGGGGAAGTAGCACTCGGTTTCATACTTGAGGCCGGTCCACGCGGGACGGTCGTACATGTACATGGTGACCTTCACGTCCTTGGCGTACTTCTTGACGGAAGGCAGGTTTTCAATTTCCTTGATGCAGGAGTCCCAGGTCTCGCCGGCGGTCATGCGGCGGTCCAGAGACACGGCGCAGCTGTCCGCCACGGCGCAGCGGCTGGGGGAGGTATAGAAAATCTGGGAGACGGTGACGGTGCCGCGGCCCAGGAACCTGGCGTCCTCATAGTGCTCGGGATTAAACTCCGGGTTCAGCATTTTCACAAGGCCCTTGACCTGGTTGGACGGGCCGTCGCCGCTTTCGTTCAGGGCGCGGACATCCTGAAGAATGTCGGCCATCTTGAAGATGGCGTTGTCACCCCGCTCCGGAGCGGACCCATGGCAGCTGACGCCGTGGACGTCCACGCGGATTTCCATGCGGCCGCGGTGACCGCGGTAGATGCCGCCGTCAGTGGGCTCGGTGGAGATGACGAACTCGGGTGTGATTTTGTCCTCGTTATGTATGTACTGCCAGCAAAGGCCGTCACAGTCCTCTTCCTGCACCGTACCGGTGACGAGAATGGTGACATCGTCGGGAATCAGCCCCTGCTCCTTCATGATCTTTGCCCCGTACACAGAAGAGACGATGCCGCCCTCCTGGTCGCTGCCCCCCCGGCCGCCGATTTCCGCGTCGGTCTCATAGCCCTCGTAAGGGTCGAATTTCCAGTTTTCCCGGTTGCCGATGCCCACGGTATCAATGTGGGCGTCATAGGCAATGATCTTTTCACCGTGGCCCATCCAACCCAGAACGTTTCCCTCGCCGTCGATCTCCACCTTGTCAAAGCCCACCTTTTCCATCTCGGCGGCAATGCGGCGGATGACGCCCTCTTCCTCGCAGCTCTCGCTTGGAATAGCGATCAGGTCCCGCAGAAATCTGGTCATATCGGCCTCGTAGCCTTTGGCGGCGGATTTGATTGCATCAAAATTCATTTTGCGACCTCCTAATAAAACTTATCATAAAAAAACACAACCCGGTCTGCGCTGTCCATTTTTTTCTATCCCCATCATAGCATAAGAAATACAGATGTCAAACAAAAAATAAGAAAACCTAAAAAATATTTTGAAAACCTGTTGATTTCTGCACAAATTATGGTATGATGAGACTATGAATACAGGGACTTTTGCCCCAAAAGGGCAGTTCCGGAGGAGGGATAGCGCACGGAAAGCGGAAAACTGGAAATGCTCAGGCAGATCGCCGCGGGAATTGCTTCGCAGTTCGGCAAGGACTGCGAGGTGGTGGTACACGACCTGAGCCGCCACCCTGACCACTGCATTGTCGCCATCGAGAATGGGCACGTCTCCGGTCGCAAGGTAGGGGACGGCGCGTCCTATGTGGTGCTGGACCAGCTCACACAGGCGGACGCTCAGCCGGAGGACCACCTCTGCTATCTGACCCGCACGCCGGACGGGAAAATCTTGAAGTCTTCTACGGTGTATATCCGGGGCGCACACAAAAAAGTAATTGCCATTCTTTCCATTAACTACGATGTATCAAAGCTGATGATGGTGGAAGACGCGGTGCGCTCTCTTACCAGCGTTCCCGGTCCCCAGACTGAGGAGCCGGAGAGAATTGTCAACATTAACGACCTGCTGGATGAGCTCATTTCGCAATCCGTCACGCTGGTGGGAAAGCCCGTGGCTCTGATGAACAAAGACGACAAGGTGAAGGCTATCCGCTTCCTCAACGAAAACGGCGCGTTCCTTGTCACCAAGTCCGGCGACAAGGTGGCAAAATATTTCGGCATCTCCAAGTACACCTTATATTCTTACATTGATGATTCAAAAACGGGAGGTAAAGAGTTATGATTGATTTAACCAAAAATTCAAAAGGACTGGCCCATAACATTGAAAAGGCAAAGGAAAACCACGTGGTGATCCCCACCATTGCCCAGATGCAGCATCCCGAGACCATCCCTGAAAAGATCCAGAGCAAGCTGAAGAACGTGGGACTGTGGGACGTAAATCCCCTGAACCTGTTCCGCATTACATGGAAGAATGAGGCGAAGGAGACCGGCGGACTGTTCCAGGCCGTCCCCAACTATGTGGAGCTGCCCTCCTCCCTCACCGGTGTGCCTTGCCGCATCGTCGCCATGGCCGGAAAGTGGTTCCCCACAGGTTGCCACAAGGTGGGCGCATCTTTCGGCTGCCTTGCCCCCCGGCTGGTCACCGGCCAGTTTGACGCCACCTATCACAAGGCCGTCTGGCCCTCCACCGGTAACTACTGCCGCGGCGGCGCGTTCAACTCCAAGCTTCTGGCCTGCGAGAGTGTGGCCATTCTCCCCGCCGAGATGAGCAAGGAGCGGTTCGACTGGCTCAAGACCATCGCGGGTGAGATCATCGCCACCCCGGGCTGCGAGTCCAACGTCAAGGAGATTTTCGACAAGACCTGGGAGCTGAAGCAGGACCCCCAGTACATGATCTTCAACCAGTTTGAGGAGATGGGCAACCCCCTGTGGCATTATAACGTCACCGGCAACGCCCTTGCCGACCTGTTCGAGGCCATCAAGCGTCCCGGCGACAGCTTCGCGGGCGCGTGCTTCACCTCCGGCTCCGCCGGGACCATGAGCGCGGGCGATCTGCTGAAGGAGAAATACCCCCACCTGAAGCTGGGCGTGGGCGAGGCGCTGCAATGCCCCACCATTCTGGAAAATGGTTTTGGCGGACACCGGATCGAGGGTATCGGCGACAAGCACATCCCCTGGATTCACAACGTCAAGAACACCGATATGGCCATCGCCATCGACGACGAGGACTCTCAGCGTCTGCTGCGCCTGTTCAACACGGAGGAGGGCCGGAAGTACCTGAAGGAGGAGCTGCATCTGGATGACGCGCTGATTGAACAGCTGACGTGGCTGGGCATCTCCGGCATCGCCAACGTCCTTTGCTGCATCAAGATGGCAAAATATTATGAGCTGACGGAACACGATGTGGTGGGGACTGTCCTCACCGACTCCGCCGTTATGTACGGCAGCCGTATCCAGGAGCTGAACGAGCGATACGGCGCCTATTCCGCGAAGGACGCCGCTGTGGACCACAACCTGCACATGCTGGGGCTGAAGACCGACAACCTGTTGGAACTGACCTACGCGGACCGCAAGCGCATCCACAACCTGAAGTATTATACCTGGGTGGAGCAGCAGGGCCGCACCGTACACGATCTGAACGCCTTGTGGTACGATACAGAGGATACATGGGACGCCGTCCATGCGCAGGCCGGCGAGCTGGATGAGCTCATCAACGAGTTCAACGACGCCACCGGTGTTCTGAAGACGCTGTAAATCCATAAAAACGCCTCAGGGCGGGGCCGAAAGCCCCGCCCTGAGTTTGTGGGAGAAGAACAATTATGAGATACCTGAAAAGCTGCGTCTTGGTCGTTGCGGCTGTTATTCTGCTCTTCCTGCTGAGTGCCTGCGGCGGCAAGCACAATCCGGAGCCGGAAGAAAGTGTCTCATCCGGAAATGAAAATACAGTGACTGAGGAAGAACTGGCGGAGGCAGGCTGCCGTCTGCTGGAGACGGAGACCTTGGGGCCCCTGCAATATGGGCAGACGGACGACGAGGTAAAATCTCTGCTGGGCGAGCCGGAGGAATGCACGGAACCGGAGATTTGGGCGGCGGATGGGCGCTTGCACGAGAGCTGGCTCTACAAGGGCGTGGATGTTCAATTGGCCGACGGAACATTGGAGCGTGTGACGGTGACAGCGCCCTTCACGCAGACCACGGAGGCAGGAATCGGAATCGGCAGCAGCGAATCGGAAGTTCAAAAAGCGTATGCGGGAATGATTGACCCAAATGCGACCACTGAGGAAACCATTGTTGCAGGAACTCTATTCGGAGGCTTGGTTTTTGTAATGACAGACGGTAGTGTGACAAGTATCACATTGGGAATCAGCGCGGAGTAATTTTGAGACCGTTTAAGGAGTGAAATTATGAAAAATGTGAAATACGGCAAGTGCGTCAGGTGCGGCAGGACCTATGAGGCCGTTCCGGATCTGACCACCTGCGAATGCGGCGGTATTCTGGACATTGTCTACGATTATGACTATATCAAGACTCAGCTGACCCGCGAAAAACTGGCTGCCCGGCGGGATATGACCATGTGGCGCTACCGGGAGCTGCTGCCCATCGAGGAGACCACGGAAAATACGCCCCTGCGGGTGGGAAACAGCCCGCTCTATGAGGAGCCGCGTCTTGCGGAGCTGCTGGGACTGAAGCAGCTCTGGGTCAAGGACGACGGTCAGAATCCCACCGCGTCCCTGAAAGACCGGGCTTCCGCCATGGCGGTAGCCAAGGCACGGGAGGCGGGGGCGAAGGTCATCGCCTGCTCCTCCACCGGGAACGCTGCCTCATCCCTGGCGGGCAACGCGGCGGCGGCGGGCCTGAAGACCTATATCTTTGTCCCGTCCCGCGCGCCCAAGGGGAAAGTGGCCCAGTTGATGACCTTTGGGGCCACCGTCATCTCCGTGGAGGGAAGCTACGAGGATACGTTTGAACTCTCCAAACAGGCCATCGACAAGTGGGGCTGGTACAATCGAAACGCCGCCATCAACCCCTATTTGTCCGAGGGAAAGAAGACGGTCTCTCTGGAGATCATGGAGCAGATGAACTGGCAGGTACCGGACTATCTGGCGATCTCTGTGGGTGACGGCTGCACCATCGCGGGCGTTTGGAAGGGCTTGAAGGACCTGTATGCCATCGGCTTTATCGACCGGCTTCCCCGGCTGATCTCCGCGCAGGCGGAGGGCTGCTGCCCCCTAAACCGCGCCATTGCGGAGAATCAGCCGTGGCGCACCATGGAGGAGAACACCCTTGCGGACTCCATCGCCGTGGGCGTGCCCCGGAACGCGGACAAGGCGCTGATGGCGATCAGGAAGTCCAACGGCATCGTGGTCAACGTCTCCGATCAGGAGATCATGTCGGCGCAGAAGCTGCTGGGCCGCACCTGCGGCGTGTTCGGTGAACCCGCGGGCGTCACCGGTACTGCGGGCGTAAAGAAGCTGTGCGAACAAGGCGTGCTGGGGAAGAACGACACCGTGGTGAGCGTGGTCACCGGCAACGGACTCAAGGATGTGGCCAACGCCATCAAGGCCTGCGGCGAGCCGATCACCATCCCCTCTGATATGGAGCGGCTGCTGAGGGCGTTTGCGGAAAAGGGAATTGTGGTGGAATGACCGGGACGGGCCTCCGCCTGAATTAGACATACGAGTGCGCACCGGGGGAGAGCTCCCGGTGCGCACTCGCTTTTGACGCCTTAAACGTGAGAACCCTATATTGACAGAAGGCTTGCAATGGATTAATATTATGCTATGCGATATATCGTGACGCGATATAAGAAGGAGGAGAGCCGATGGGAGCAGTCGGACCGATGACTGAGGCCATGTATTATATTCTGCTGACGCTGATGGTGCCCAGCCACGGCTATCAGCTTATGTCGGCGGTGACGCAGGCGTCCCGGGGCCGGGTACTGATGGGGCCGGGGACGCTGTACGGCGTGCTGACCCGGATGGAGACCGATCGATACATCGAGATCGTCAGCGACGACGGGCGGCGGAAGACCTACGCCATCACGGAGTCGGGCCGGGCGGCCCTGCGGGCGGAGACGGACCGGCTCCGGGCCATGCTAGACGATCAGGAGCGGTGGAGGGAGGACACAAGATGTTTGACCGAGTAGGGCGTGGGGCAGAGGACGAAGACCTCTGTGTCCGCAAATGGATGCTGGATGACATCTGCGATCTGGACCGCAACGAGAGCTGGTTTTCCGACATGGCGGAACAGGGCCTGTTCATCGACCACTTTGGCAGATGGTCTGCCTATTTCAAGCGGGAAACACCCCGCAGGACTCGCTACCGCATGGATGTGCTGTCCCGGGAGCTGACGGAGGACGAGTTGGCGCTGTATGACTCCTGCGGCTGGCATTTCGCGGCGCTGAAGGAAGAGACCTACTGGAGCCAGATGTACTTCTATGTTTTTCAAACCGATGAGAACGCCACTGTACCGGAGATGCACACCGACCCAATGGAACAGGGGGCATCCCTCCGAAAGCTTCACAGGGAGGGCTTCTGGGGCTTTTGGCTTTTTCTGGCCGCCGTACTCGGCTTTGAGGGGTGGATATGCCTATACTCCCATCGACGGTTCGACTATCTGGTGAACGGAAATCCTTCGCAAGTTTGGTTGTTGCTTTTTTATGGGGTGCAGGTTCTGAACTACCTGCGCCGCTGGCGGAACATTCGGCGTCTGCGAAAGCGCCTGGCGGGCGGGGAGCCGCTGGATCACCACGCGGACTACCGCGCCGCTCACCGCCGCTACGCATTAACGACTTATTGGCAGCTGCCGCTGTTGCTTCTTATGGCTGCCTTTTTAATTATGCAAACGGCTCATGAATACCGGGATGACGCTCACCCTCTGCCGGAGGGAGCGACGGACTTTCCTGCGGTGCGGCTGGAAGAGTTCTATGACGGTACATTGGGAGAAGGCGGGGTTTCGGGGGAGCTTTACCACGAATGGACGCCCATGGGCGCGGTGGTCGACGAAATCCAGGAGAAAGCCAACGATGCCCAGACCAATTCGATTCTGGAATTAAATACCGTGTGCTACCGGCTTCCCTTTGCGTGGATGGCGGACCTGGCGTTTGACGCGCTGACAGAAGAGGAGTGGCACTACGGCCTTTCGGAGGTCCATTGGGTAGGGGGGACCGCCCCGGTGGACACCGATATGGTGGATGAGGCATGGGCGGCGGCTCCCGGCGAAAAGAACAGGAATCATTTCACCCTTTTGGTCCGGGATGGGCGGTACATTGTAATAACGTTTTACCTGGACCGCACCTACGGCGACTTCGATGACCCAGAGGTGGCGGAAGCATTCCGGGACCGATGTACAGAGAAGATTCTCCCCCTGCTGGCGGTGCGATTGAAGGAGGATGTGAAAAAGCTGGCGGAGGAATACGCCGTGGAAGAGCAGGTCATTGACTATCCCCAAAATATGGTTGCGCTGCCCTCCGGGCCGAGGCGGAGCGGCTGCGCTCCATGCTGGACGATCAGGAGCGGTGGAGGGAGGACACAAGATGTTTGACCGAGTAGAGCATCGGGCAGAGGACGAAAACCTCTGTGTCCGCAAATGGATGCTGGATGACATCTGCGATCTGGACCGCAACGAGAGCTGGTTTTCCGACATGGCGGAACAGGGCCTGTTCATCGATCACTTCGGCTTTTGGTCTGCTTATTTCAGGAAGGGAATGCCCCACAAAACCCGCTACCGCATGGACGTGCTGTCCCGGAAACTGACGGAGGACGAGTTGTCGCTGTACGACTCCTGCGGCTGGCATTTCGCGGTGCTGGATCAGGAGACCTACTGGAATCCGGTGTACTACTACATTTTTCAGACCGACGAGAACGCCACCGTACCGGAGCTGCACACTGACCCTATGGAGCAGGCACAGTCCCTCCGAAAGCTCCACCGAGGAAGTCGGAGGGATTTCTGGCTTGTGCTGGCCGCCACTTTTATCATAGCTGGCCTTTCAGTGGTGAGTAGGCTATACTCCGACCGACGGTTCGACTATCTGGTGAACGGGAACGTCACGGATGCTTACTGGTTCCTTTTTTATGTATTGGAACTGCAGAACAGCCTACGCCGCTGGCGGAACATCCAGCGACTGCGAAAGCGGCTGGCGGGTGGAGAGCCGCTGGACCACCACGCGGATTACCATGCCGCACACCGCCGCTACTTGCTGACCGCTTATCTGAAACCGTTGCTATGTGCTGCGATGATGGCGGTCCTGCTGGCGCAGTTGATTTTCGCTTCGCTGGATTATGCAGCCCGCCCGCTTCCGGAGGGCGCGCCGGACTTTCCGGCGGTGCGTCTGGCGGAGGTTCACGACGGCTTGGATGGGCCAAACGCGGTCTGTGGAGAGAGTTACCATGAGTGGACATGGGCTGGCGCGGTAGAGGACAGATTGTATGAGTATGCGGATGACCCGGAGACCGGGATGCGGCTGGAGTGGTACACTACCTGCTACCGCTTGCCCTTTGCGAAGACGGCGGACCTTGCTTTTGACGCCCTGTTGGGGGAGCCTTGGTACCGGGGAATTTCGGATGCCTATTGGACAGCCGCTGCTACGCAGGTGGAGACCGATTTGGTGGACGAGGCGTGGGAGGTTGCCCCCGGCGCGGAAAACAGCTGGCAGTATGCCCTGTACGTCCGGGATGGGCGGTATATCGTAACGGTCAGCTATTATTCGGACCGCAGCACCGGACGGACCGGAGACGCAACGGTGACGGAGACGTTCCGGGACCGGTGTACAGAGAAGATTCTCCCCCTGCTGGCCCAGCGGCTGAACGGCTGACGGCTCCTGCGCGTTGCGTATGAGAGCAAACTGTGGTAGTATTTTATATTATGGATTTCGAGTTGGAGGATAAAAAACTATGCGCATCATGGCCATTGATTACGGCGACGCCCATACCGGCATTGCCATCTCCGACCCCACCGGCTTTATGGCCGGGACCACCACCGTCATCAACGCCTACCTCCCGGAGAAGGTGGCGGAGGGCGTGAAAAAGATGGCGGAGGAATACGCCGTGGAAGAACTGGTCCTTGGCTATCCCAAAAATATGGATGGATCGCTGGGGTCCCGGGCGGAGAAGGCGGAGTCCATGGCGGCGATTCTGCGAGAGAACGTGGGCCTTCCCGTCGTCCTCTGGGACGAACGGCGGACCACCATCGACGCCCACCGAATTTTGTTAAACAACGGACAAAACGCCAAAAAGAGGAAAAAGACCGTGGATGCCGTGGCGGCGGCGCTGATTTTAGAGGGATATCTCACATTTAAGAAAAATTCGTGAGAAAGCTTCAATATTCTTTGTAAAAAATCAAAAAATCTCTTGACGCTTACTCTTGTTTCTGTTAAAATCTTACTTACCTGTGAAAAAGGGCTTAATTGTCACGCGCGTTTTCGCTTTTCGCGCGGGACAGAGCCGCTTTGTAGGGCAGGGAGGCAGTCGGCTTCCCCGGCTCAAGCCGGACAGGAGGCCAATAATAAGGAGGTGCCGTTAGATGCGTGTAAAAGTGACCCTGAGATGCAACGAGTGCAAGCAGAGAAACTACAATACCATGAAGAACAAGAAGAATACCCCGGACAAGATTGAGCTGAACAAGTATTGCCCCTTCTGCAAGAAGCATACGCTCCACAGCGAAACCAAGTGATTTGGAACGAACGATAAGAAAGGGCGTGTAGGAATGGCAGAAGAAGCAAAGAAGAAAGACCGGACCCGTTGGTTCCGGGAAATGAAAAGCGAATTGAAGAAGATTGTCTGGAGCGACCGCAAGACCGTGGTCAAGGATACGGGTACCGTGCTGCTGTGCTCCCTGCTCATCGGCGTGTGTATCTGGGTCTTCGATTATGTTCTGGTCAACGGCGTCCAGCTGCTCATCAATTTCCTGAGCTAAGGGGCGAGTGATGACAGAGAGCGCGAAATGGTATGTGATCCATACCTATTCCGGCTATGAAAACGCAGTCAAGACCAGCATTGAAAAGTTTGTGACCGGCCGCAACATGGAGGACATGATTCTCAGAATCGAGATCCCTCTGGAGACGGTCACGGAGATCACCGACTCCGGCGCTTCCAAGGACGTGGAGCGGAAGGTGTTTCCCGGTTATGTGCTGATCAAAATGGTCATGACGGACGATACGTGGCATCTGGTGCGGAACATACGCGGCGTGACCGGGTTTGTAGGCGAAGCCAGCAACAAGCCCATTCCTCTGACGGAGGAAGAGGTCCTGACCATGGGTATGGAGAAGCATGAGATCGAAGTAAAGTATGCTGTGGGCAACCATGTAAAGATCGTGGACGGCCCCCTGTCCAGCTTTACCGGTATCGTGGAAGAGATTGAACCCGAGAAAAACCGCGTCTCCGTTATGGTCTCCATGTTCGGGCGGGAAACCCCCGTGGAACTGGAGTTGGACCAGCTGGAGCTCATGGACTGAGAGACCGGACAAGCGTCCGGTACAAGTGGGAGGGACTGAAATCGTCCCGCCAAAGGAGGCCGTATGGCCGCCACCACATTTTAAACAGGAGGTGCTACTAAAGTGGCACAGAAAATTACCGGTTATGTAAAACTGCAGATCCCCGCGGGTAAAGCAACTCCCGCCCCCCCTGTCGGCCCCGCTCTGGGCCAGCACGGTGTCAACATTGCCGCATTTACCAAGGAGTTCAATGAGCGCACCAAGAACGACATGGGTATGATTATCCCCGTTGTTATCACGGTGTACGCAGACCGCTCCTTCTCCTTCATCACCAAGACGCCCCCGGCGGCAGTCCTGATTAAGAAGGAATGCAACATTGAAACGGCCTCCGGCGTGCCGAACAAGACCAAGGTGGCAACCATCTCTAAGGCGTCCATTCAGAAGATCGCTGAGATCAAGATGCGCGACCTGAACGCCGCCAATCTGGAAAGCGCTATGAGCATGATCGCCGGCACCGCCCGTTCCATGGGCGTCGTGGTGGGCGACTGATCCACCCGTCACCGTTTGCGCGGCGCGAATGCCGCATACAGTGGGAGGATAGATTCCGAAGAACCACTATGAGGAGGAAATAACATTGTTTAGAGGCAAGAAGTATACCGACAGCGCAAAGCTGATCGATAAGAGCACTTTTTATGAAGCGACGGAGGGCATGAATCTGGTCTGCAAGTGTGCTACCGCCAAGTTCGACGAGACTGTCGAGCTGCATGTGAAGCTGGGCGTGGATTCCCGGCACGCCGACCAGCAGGTCCGCGGTGCCATCGTCCTGCCCCACGGCACCGGCAAGACCGTCCGCGTGCTGGTCTTTGCTAAGGGCGACAAGGCCGACGCCGCCAAAGAGGCCGGTGCGGATTATGTGGGCGATATGGACATGGTGGAAAAGATCCAGAAGGAAAACTGGTTCGCTTTCGACGTGGTTGTTGCGAGCCCCGATATGATGGGCGTTGTTGGCCGTCTCGGTAAGGTGCTGGGCCCCAAGGGCCTGATGCCTTCCCCCAAGGCCGGCACTGTCACGCCCGACGTTGCCAAGGCTGTCAAGGAAGTCAAGGCCGGTAAGATTGAGTACCGCCTCGATAAGACCAACATCATTCACTGCCCCATCGGCAAGGCATCTTTCGGCCCCGAGAAGCTGATGGAGAACTATAACGCCATCATGGGCGCCATCGTTAAGGCGAAGCCCGCCTCTGCCAAGGGCCAGTATATCCGCAGCTGCGTGGTGGCTTCCACCATGGGTCCCGGCGTGAAGATGAACTCTGCCAAGTTGGTCTAAGACCGAAAATCAATATCTGACCGTAAATTTGCCTCTTGACAAATTGCGACGGTTTGATATAATAAAACATGCGTTCCAAAGACAGCAGGTGGGGGGATGACCCCGGAAATCCTGCCGAGGGGGGCTTTTTACGAAGCTATTCCGTCTCTGTGTCTTTGTGGCACAGGGACGGTTTCCTTTTTTGAACGCACCTCGGGACCATCCGTCCGCCGGTGAGAACCGGCGGACGGGGACATCCCACAAAAAACTCTGGAGGTGAAACAAGAATGCCTAACGCAAAAGTCTTGAGTGCAAAGCAGGCGATCGTTGCGGAGCTGACCGAAAAAGTTCGGAAGGCCACCGCCGGCGTCATCGTGGACTACAAGGGTATCACCGTCGAGGAGGATACCGCCCTGCGTAAGGAGTGCCGCGAAAACGGCGTGGATTACGCGGTGGTTAAGAACACCATGCTCCGTTTCGCGTTCAACAACGTCGGACTGAGCGAGCTGGACGGTCTGCTGAACGGCACTACTTCTCTGGCCCTGTCCGATGATGTTGTGGCTCCCGCCCGCATCATGAACACCTGCGCCAAGAAGATGGAGAACAAGTTCGAAATCAAAGGCGGCTTCATGGACGGCAAGGTAGTGGATCTCGCTACCATCAAGTCCCTGGCGTCCATCCCCGCGCTGCCCATCCTGCAGGCGCAGGTTCTGGGTACCATGCTGGCTCCCATCACGGGTCTGGCCGTGGTCCTGAAGCAGATCGCGGAAAAGGGCGGCGAAGCCGCTCCTGCCGCAGAGGCTGCTCCCGCCGCCGAATAAGCGGCAATCCGTTTCAAAACTAATAACTTTTATTTAGGAGGCTACTACTATGTCTGAGAAAGTTACCGCTATGATCGAAGAGATCAAGGGCCTGACCGTTCTGGAGCTGAGCGAGCTGGTACATGCTCTGGAGGAAGAGTTTGGTGTTTCCGCTGCCGCTATGGCTGCTCCCGCCGCTGCGGCCGCTCCCGCTGCCGAAGAAAAGACCTCTTTTGACGTGGTCCTGACCGGCTTTGACGCCGCCGCCAAGATCAAGGTCATCAAGGCTGTCCGCGAGATCACCGAGCAGGGTCTGGCTGAAGCCAAGGCTACTGTCGAGGGTACCCCTTCCACTCTGAAGGAGGGCGTGTCCAAGGACGACGCCGAGGCCATGAAGGCGAAGCTGGAAGAAGTCGGCGCTAAGGTCGAGCTGAAGTAAGCTCCGTCCTAGCTGCTGCCTATCCGCATAAATTCGATAAAAAGGGCCCGGGGTATCAATTACCCCGGGCCTTTTTTGCCTTTAAGAGATCACGTTAGGAACTCCATTTGCCGGAAGAAAAATTATATCCGGAGCAGACGAGGTGATAGGCACTGCTCAGCGGTAGGATTCAATTAGCTCCTTGAACAGGGGAAGACTCCGCTGGATGGTGTCGTAAGACACGCAGGTGCAAAGGCGAAAATACTCCGGGCAGCCGAAATCATCTCCCGGAACAACCAGCACGTTTTTTTCCTTTGCGCGGTCAGAAAACGCCTTGGAACTGCCGCCGGGAGCCTTGACGAACATGTAGAATGCTCCGTTGGCTCGGGGACAGGTGTATCCGAAGCCGGTCAGAGCCTCGTAAAGTGCCTTTCGGTTCTTGTCATAGGCCGCAAGATCAGGCCGTCCCGCCGCACAGCGAGCCACGACCCGCTGCTGGAGAGAGGGAGGGCAGACATGGCCAAGAACACGGGCGGCGCCTGCCACAGCGGCATACAGCTCTTCACTTTCTGTGGCGCTGTCGGGTATGCAGACATAGCCAATGCGCTCACCGGGCAGCGAAAGGGACTTGGAATAGGAGTAGCAAACCACGGTGCTGGGGTAGATATTGGGAACCCAGCTAACCACTGCGCCGTCATATACCAACTCTCGATAAGGCTCATCGGAAATCAGATAGATGGTGTGGCCTACCTCACGGCTCTTCTCCGTCAGGAGCTTTGCCAATTTTTCAAGCGTCTCTTTTGTGTAGACCACGCCGGAGGGGTTGTTGGGGGAGTTAATAAGGACTGCCTGCGTGTGTTCATTGATGAGGGAGGACATTTCGTCAAGGCGGATCTGGAAGTGCTCCATATCCGGCGGCGTCACTATATACTTGACCCCGTTGCTCTCCAGAAAGGGACGATACTCGGCAAAGAAAGGAGCCACGCCCACGATCTCCGCGTCTTCCACGGCCAGCGCCCGTACCACGGCGATCAGCGCCGGGGCCGCGCCACAGGTGAAGAACAGGTTCTCCGGGCGAATGTGAGCGTCATATCGGGCATTCAGGTCGTCTGCCACGGCTTTTCGCACACCGGGATAACCGGCGGCGGAGGTGTAGCCGTGTACGTCCAAACTGTTCTCCGAGCGCACGATTTCCAAAAACGACTCATTCACCAGCGGGGGGGAGGGAATGGAGGGATTGCCGATGGAAAAGTCGAAGACGTTTTCTTTCCCTACGATAGATGCCTGCTTCATGCCGTATTCAAACAGCTCCCGGATGCAGGAGCGGGATTGGCCCAGGGCCAGCATTTGCTGAGAAATCATAAGTGAATTCCTTCCCGCCGCCGCATTGCGCGGCGGCCTGAGTCTGTGATTTTGCGGAAAAATATAATAAGGTCATCATAGCACTTTTTTCATGAGAAGGAAACCGTTTTCTTTTTAATCTGACAAAAAACCGGCGTTGGCGAGCCGTCAACGCCGGTTTATACCTACTGGGGAAGGAAATCGGGGATCAGTTCTCAGCGTTATCCCGAAGGACGAAGCCGTTGACCAATGTCTTCAAGGCCTGAGCTTGGGCGGATAGCTCCTCGCTGGCAGCAGCGCTTTCCTCTGCGGTGGCGGAGTTGTTCTGCACCACCGCAGCAATCTGATCGATGCCGGTGGTGATCTGCTCAGCGGAGGCGGCCTGCTCATCGGAGGCCTGAGCAATATTGCGAATCTTCTGACTGACCTCGTTGGTGTGCTGTACGACCGCCCCCATGGACCCTGCGGTGGTATTGGCGATCTGCGTACCGGCTTTGATGGCAGCCACGGCGTTTTCAATCAAAGCGGTGGTGCTCTTCGCCGCCTCGGCGGATTTGCCGGCAAGATTACGAACCTCGTCCGCCACCACGGCGAAGCCCCTTCCGGCGGAACCGGCCCGGGCGGCCTCCACCGCTGCATTCAGGGCCAGAATGTTGGTCTGGAATGCAATGTCGTCGATAGTTTTGATGATCTTTCCGATTTCTCCGGAAGTGTTTCCGATATCCTGCATGGCGGACATCATTTCCTTCATGTGTGCGTTGCTCTCAACCATGCAGGCCTTGGTTTCCTCGGAAATGACATTGGCTGCGTCGGCCTCCCGTGCGTTTTGCTGGATCTTGGCAGACAGCTCTCCAATTGCGGCGGACAGCTCCTCAATGGAACTGGCCTGCTCCGTTGCGCCCTGAGAGAGGGCCTGCGAACCGCTGGCCACCTGGTCGGAGCCGCTGGCCACTTCGCTGGAGGCCTGTCTGATATGGAGCAGGGTCTGGTTCATGGTCATCTGAATGGCAATGAGCGCGTCCTTAACTTTTGAGAATTCCCCTGTGTAGTCATAAGTCAAATCAAACTCCAGATTCCCATTGGAGAGCTTAGCGAGGACGTCGGTGATCTCATTGATATAGTTGATGTAAGATTTCAACCGCTCTACCGTGGTTTTGAGGGAGGCGGCCAGATCGCCGATTTCATCCCGGCTGGTGACCGTGACGTCCACGTTCAAATCGCCCTGGGCAATCTGGTCGGCGGCGCGATGCAGATGTTTCAGAGGACGCACCAGCCGGCGGCTAAACAGAATAGAAACGGCGACGATGATCGCGGTCAAAATCAACATCAGAACGATGTTGGAGAAGATCATCTGCATGGTGCTGGCATACGCGGCGTCCCGGTTCTGAATGGTCACGACGGCCCAGCCGCTGGAGTTGCCCGGCAGCGAAATGGGCGCGTAAGCGTAAATCGCGTTTTCGTCAGACTGCTCCTGTACGCCGCTGTTACCGGAGAGCGCTGCGGCGGTAAGAGATTTCAGAACGGGGGACAGGTCAACCGGCTCCTGTGTTTCCTTCCCGTCGGATACCTCCGTCCTGGTGCCGTCCACATAGTTGTACATTTCGGCCACCTGCTGGGAGTCGGGGTGGGCCACCACAACGCCTTCTCCGTCCAGAATCACGGAATAGGAATCCGGGGTATTGTAGGTATCCACAATTGACTGCAGCTTCTCCAGACTCAGATCGGCGCCCAGCACACCCGCCACGCGGCTGGACGAACCCACGGGATAGACGGGATAAATCACGGAGGTGACGGGGGTGTTGGTGTTGATATCGAGGTAGGACTTGGTGATAAAGGGATGCGGAGCGGACATGACCTGCTTGAACCACCAGCGGTCCGACCGGTTTCCCAGCTCGCCGGAGCTCCTTGCGGTCTGAATCCCGTCGATTCCCTGCTGATAGAACAGAATAAAATAGGGGTTGTTCTGAATGGTAGCCACCAGCGCTTTGCGCTGGGTGTCCGGGTAAAGGGAGCGAATATCCCCGCCGTATGCCAGACTTTCCGTGACGGCAAAGGCCTTATCCATGTAGTCCGAAACCTGTGCCACAACGCTGGAAGTCTTGTCCTCCAAAGACTTGTAGGTGGACGCGCGGCCGGAGGAGATGGTAATGGTGCCGCTGATAATATTGGAGATGAGCAGCGAACCGACACAGGCCAGAACAGCCAGAAGGACAATACGGCTTTGGATGCTTGTCCGGAGGCCTCCCTCCCTGTGCTTTTCCCCTTGAGTGGTTTTTTTTCTCTCTTTCACAATTGCATCCTCCTTGAAAAGTTTTCTAACTATGAAAACGCTCAAAAACAGAGGGGCAGCCAACGCTTCTGTCCCCCTGCAAAGGACATGAGGCCGCCATGTTTACAGACCACATCTGGGCAGCAAACAGGTGACCTCATAAATTGTATCATACATTGCCAAAATATTGCAAGTATGAAATGAAATTTTTGTTTCATTTTTATAAGTTTTGTCTATCTGGGAGTACGCAATACGCGGACATCTGCCCGAGTCAGGACTTTGAATCGGGAGAGGCTACCGACTCGGCGGCGAATTCCTCTCTCGCCTGTTGGAGGATTTTCCGCTCGGCCTTTGTGGTGAGCTGCGCTTCGTCAAACTCCGCGAACAGGTCCGGTCGCCGGGCCATGGTGCGTTTATAGCTCTCCTTTTTCCGCCAGGCCGCCACCTTGGCGTGGTCGCCGGAGACCAGAATGGGGGGCACCTCCCGCCCGTGCCACTCCGCGGGGCGGGAATACTGAGGATATTCCAAAAGACCGTTCCAGTGGGATTCCTCCGTGAAGCATTCCTCGTCCGGAAGGACGCCGGGTACCAGGCGGCACACCGCGTCGCACACCGCCATGGCGGGAATTTCTCCGCCGGTGAGGACAAAGTCTCCCATGGAGAGTTCTTCGTCCACGCACTCGTCCAAAAACCGCTGGTCCACGCCCTCATAGTGGCCGCAGATCAGAATCAGGTGGTCGTACCGCGCCCGCAGCTCTTTCGCTACCGCCTGGGTAAATACCCGCCCGCAGGGGGACATATAGATGGTCCTGCCAGGACCGAAGGACTGCACCACGTGGTCCCAGCAGCGGTACAGCGGGTCCGCCTGCATCACCGCACCCCGTCCACCGCCATAGGGGTAGTCGTCCACCTGCATCTGCTTGTTGGTGGTGTACTCCCGAATCTGATGGGACTGGATGACGATGTGGCCCCGCTCTTGGGCGCGGCCCAGAATGCTGACGTTCAGCATGGCGTCCACTGACTCGGGGAACAGTGTCAGAATGTCAATTCTCATCCGTTTCCATTCCTTTCAGCATGTGAACCAGCATCACATTGGCGTCCAAATCCGCAGAGATGATAAAGACCTCCGGCACGGCGGGAATGAGATAGGTCTTTTCACCCTTGACGGTATAGACCTTACTGGCGGGATAGTCCTCCACCTGGGTCAGCTTGCCAACTATTTCACCGGTGTCGGCATTTTTCACATCCATACCCAGTAGCTCATCGTCAAAGGGGACCGCGCTGCCTGTGTCGTCTCGGCAGATGAAGACGGGCCGCTCCTTGTAGGAAAGAGCGGCGTTCATGTCATCCACACCGGGAAATTTCAGCAGCACAAAGCTCTTGTGGACGTGGTTGGCGGTGGGGGTGACGGGTGTTTTGTCCTTGCCGAGAAAAAAGGTCTTAAAGCCGGTCAGATAGGCCGGGTCAAAACCGTTGGGCAACAGCCGCACCTCGCCGCGGATACCGTGGGCGTTAACAATACGGCCGACCTGGATAAATTCCAATTTCATAAAAAGAGACTCCTTTTTGCTTTGGCTGTTGTGTGATTTAGTATAGCCTATTTCGGACCAATGAGCAAGGGGGATGAGCGCGAGGGTTTCGTCGGCGGGAAAAGAAGAGAAAAGAGGGAGGATGCTCACGCATCCTCCCTCACCATTTGTCAGTCCACGATATCTACGGAAACCTTGACGCCGGTACGCTGGGCATAGGAGCGCACGACTGTGCGAATCTCCTTTGCAATGCGACCCTGACGGCCAATGACCTTACCCATGTCGTCGGGGGCGACGCGCAGCTCCAACGTCAGTTCCTGCTCGCCGGGGATTTCCGTGACAGTGACGGCGTCAGGATCATCCACGAGGTTTCTGGCGATATAGAGCAGCAAGTCCTTCATGATGTGCCCTCCGGCTTAGAGGACTTCCACTTTTTTAAGCAGAGCCCGCACCGTATCGGTGGGCTGGGCGCCGGACTTGATCCAAGCCTGGGCGCGCTCCGTGTCGATCTTGATTTCAGCGGGGGAGACGCAGGGATTGTACGTGCCGATCTCCTCAATGAAACGACCGTCGCGGGGCGCGCGGGAGTCTGCCACCACGAGACGATAGAAGGGAGCCTTTTTTGCGCCCAAACGACGCAGCCTGATCTTAACCATAAATGTATACCTCCAAAAAATAATGTTCTTTTATCTATAAATGCGCCCGCACTTATATATGATTAGAGAGAAGCTACTTTTTTTTCCGCTTCTTCTTGCCCGGACCGTGACCCATCCCGCCAAAGCCGGTGAAATGGCCGCGGGAAACCTGCTTTGTCAGCTGCTGCATCATCTCAAACTGCTTCAAAAGACGGTTGATCTCCACCACCGCGCAGCCGCTGCCGGCGGCGATGCGCCGTTTGCGGCTGGCGTTCAGAAGGTTGGGGTCCTCCCGCTCCCGGGGCGTCATGGACAGGATAATGGCCTCCGTATGAGAAAGGGCCTTTTCATCAATGGCGGCGTTTTGAAGCTTGTCGCCTATCCCTGGAAGCATTCCGGCAATCTGGCTCAGATCGCCCATGCCCCGGAGCTGCTGAAGCTGATCGTAGTAATCCTCCAGCGTGAAGCGGTTTTTCCGCAGCTTCTCTTCTAGCTTTGCTGCCTGCTTTTCATCGTAGGAGGACTGGGCCTTTTCAATCAGTGTCAGCATATCGCCCATGCCCAAGATGCGGGAGGCCATGCGGTCCGGGTGGAACGGCTCGATCATGTCCAGCTTTTCGCCGGTTCCTGCGAATTTGATGGGTTTTCCGGTGACGGCCCGAATCGAGAGAGCCGCGCCGCCCCTGGCGTCGCCGTCCAGCTTGGTGAGCATCACGCCGTCGATCCCCAGCGCCCCGTCAAAGGCGGAGGCGGCATTCACCGCGTCCTGGCCGGTCATGGCGTCCACCACCAGCAGAATATCATTGGGTCGGACGGCGGCTTTCATCCTCCGCAGCTCGTCCATCAGAGCCTCATCCACATGGAGCCGTCCGGCGGTATCCAAAAGCACCAAGTCGTTGCCGTGATCTCTGGCGTGTTTCAGAGCGTTTTCCGCGATCTTGACAGGGTCGCCCTGCCCTTCATCGTATACGGGAAGGCCCAGCTGCCCGCCCACGACCTTTAACTGCTCCACGGCGGCGGGACGGTACACGTCGCAGGCCACCAGCAGCGGCCGTTTGCCATACTGCTTGCGCAGGTATCCCGCCAGCTTCGCGCCGTTGGTGGTCTTGCCTGCGCCCTGAAGCCCCACGAGCATGATGACGGTGGGCCCATTGTTGGCCATAATGAGCTTGGAGTCCGTGCCGCCCATCAGGCTCGTCAACTCCTCGCTGACGATCTTGACGACCTGCTGCGCGGGGGTCAGACTGTCCAACACGTCGCTGCCCACAGCTCGCTCCGTGACTTTGGCAACAAAGTCTTTGACCACCTTGTAGCCCACGTCCGCCTCCAGCAGAGCCAGACGAACCTCCCGCATGGCCTCTTTCACGTCGCTTTCCGACAGGCGGCCCTTGCCCCGCAGCTTTTTAAAGGCGGCATTCAGTTTTTCGGTGAGTCCTTCAAATGCCATCGGTTACTACTCCCTGAGCGCGGCGGCCTCCGCCGCGATGTTGTCCGCCAGCTCCGTGAGACGTGTGTTCTCAAACTGGTGGTGATTCAGCGATTTAATTTCATTGGTAGCCGAGACGATGCCGTCCACATGGGCGCGCATCTGTTCAAACCGGCGGATGAGGCAGGTCTTGTCCTCTATCTCCTGCATGATGGCCTCTGCCCGGACAATCACGTCCCGCACGCCCTGACGGGAGATCCCTGCGTTCTCTGCGATTTCCGACAGGGAGAGGTCATCATTATAATAGTAGTCGAAGAATTCCTTCTGCCGGTCAGTGAGAAGCTCCCCATAAAAATCGTAGAGCATGGTCATGCGGTAGGTCTGATTTTTCAAAGCAAACTCCCCCTCACCAAATACTTGTAAAGTTAATTAGCTTTACAACGGTATTAAGTTTACAGGAATTTATGCGAAAAGTCAAGGGAAAAGAGAAGAATATTTCGGGGATTCCAGAAAAAATAGGCGGAACTGTTAAAGGCGGCTGAAATTGGAAAATTGTGCAAAGACATCATGAAAGACATGAGACTTTTTCATGACGGGTTAACGGAAATGTATGAATAAATCAAAATACTGCCGATAAATTCAGTATAGTGACGAAATTGCACGTAAGTGGTTGCTTTCACGGATAAATGTGACTATACTATGAAGAAAGGAAGCTGGCCTGTCAATAAAAACGGCTTCAAGTATTTGAGGAAATGGGAGGAAAATGTATGTTGAGTTCATTGTTCATGAGCACGCTCGGCAGGGAGAGCCTTGTCGCGGCGGACGACACCTGGTCGCTGATGGTAATTCTCTGCGCCGGTGTTGCATTCTCCATCTGGCTGGAGCAGAAGTACAACTGGGCATCCAAAATTTCAGGCGCAATCATCGCACTGATCATTGCTATGGTGCTTGCCAATGTGGGAATCATTCCCATCAGCTGCCCGCTCTATGACGATGTTGTCTGGGGCATTGTGGTCCCCATGGGCATTCCGCTGCTGCTGCTTCAGTGCAACATCAAGAAGATCTGGAAGGAGACCGGTCGTATGCTGGTGATCTTCCTGATCGGCGCGGTGGGTACGTTTGTGGGCGCTTTCATTGCTTACTACGCGCTGCGCGCACCCTTCGGCAACGCGCAGGATCTTGCCAAGGTCGCCGCAATGATGACCGGCTCTTACATCGGCGGCGGCGTGAACTTTGCCGCTATGGCCTCTCAGTATGCCGCCGGCGATGATCTGACCGCCGCCGCAACGGTAGCCGATAACCTGTTGATGGCCGCCTACTTCTTTGTGTTGATCGCGTTTGCAGGTATGAGATTCTTCCGTAAAAATTTCCGGCATCCTCACATCGATGAGATGGAGGCCGGCACGTCCAACCGCGATTCCGCCCAGACGCAGGCCGCCGCGTTCTGGAGCCGCAAGGACATCTCCCTGAAGGACATCGCATTCAACTTTGCTTACTGCATCGCAATTGTCTGGCTTTCCAAACTCGTTGCCGGCGGCATCAAGGGTCTTGTACCCGCAGACCCCAACCCGTTTTTGGACTTCGTCGGCAAGTTCCTCGGCAGCCAGTACGTCTGGATTACTACCTTCTCCGTAATCGTTGCCACATACATGGATAAGCAGGTCGCAAAGCTGCACGGCTCACAGGAAATCGGCACCTATCTCATCTACCTGTTCCTGTTTGTTATCGGCGTTCCCGCGAATATCTACACGGTTGTTACCAAGTCCCCGCTGCTGCTGGTGTTGACGGCAATCATGGTCATTGTCAACATGCTGTTCTGCTTCGGCGCAGCCAAACTGTTCCACTTTGATCTGGAGGATGCCATCATCGCCTCCAACGCAAATATCGGCGGCCCCACCACCGCCGCAGGTATGGCCATCTCCCAGGGATGGGCAAAGTTGGTTGGCCCCGCCATGCTGATCGGCACGCTGGGCTATGTCATCGGCAACTATGCCGGTACCATTGTGGGCATTGCGCTGGGCGCATAAAATAACAGACAAAGAAACGCTCTGGCGTGCCTCTTCTGAGGCACGCCGGAATCGCAAAAGAGGGGTAATCATGTATTTTGACGCACATTCCGATATCTGGACCGATGTAACGACCCGGCGGCTGAAGGGGGAGACGGATGTTTTTCACAGGCGCCATCTGGCGCGGCTGCGCAGGGGCAATGTGGAAGGCAGCATCTTTGTCATCTGGGTCGATCCGCCCTATGATGCCGACCACGCGGCGCGTACCAGGCAAATAATGGACTGCGCCCGGGCCGAGATTGCCGAGACCAAAGATTTACGCATTGTCCACAACTATGAAGAAATGATGCAGGCCAGACGCGACGGTATCTTTTATGTATTTATCGGCGTGGAGGGCATGGCTGCCATCGGCGGTGACGTGTCCAAAATTGACGACTATTATGATTTTGGAGCCCGCCATGCGATTCTGACCTGGAACGAAGCCAATGAGCTGGGTGCCGGGGCCCTGTCCGGAAAAGATTACGGCCTGACGGAGGTCGGAAAGAGGGCTGCCCGCAAAGTGCAGGACAAGGGTATGCTGCTGGACGTGTCCCACCTGAACGAGGCGGGCTTCTGGGATGTGGCAAAGCTGGCGACCAGACCCTTTATCGCTTCCCATTCCAACTGCAAAGCCCTTTGTGACGTGCCCCGCAATTTGACGAATGAGCAGCTGAGGGCGATTCGGGACGCTGGCGGCGTGGTGGGCCTGAACGCCTTCAACCTCTTCATCGACAATGACCCCGCCAAACAGACGGTGGAGACCCTGGCCCGGCACGCCGCCCATATGATCGACGTCATGGGTATCGACCACGTCGGTTGCGGCTTTGACTTTTTTGAGTTCCTTGAGAGCGAGGAGACCATGGGCACTATGACCTCCACCGGAAGCCCCAGCACCTTGGGACTGGAGGACTGCTCCAAAATCCAAAACCTTTTTGATTGCTTTGAGAAGCTGGGCATGAGCGGAGAAGAGATGGAGAAGCTGGCCCGGGGAAATTTCCAGAGAATGGTTAAAAATTGCATGGCATAAGAAAAGCGAACGGAGCGGCAGATGCCGCTCCGTTCGCGGCTTTAACGCCAGAGAACGGGACTTTAGAAAAACTTCGGCGTCATGGACCAGATAGAGATG
Source organism: Oscillibacter sp. (assembly GCF_040505565.1). GTDB lineage: Bacteria > Bacillota > Clostridia > Oscillospirales > Oscillospiraceae > Oscillibacter. Next base: position 61,829 of record NZ_JBEUWZ010000022.1, read on the forward strand.
CAGTCCTCTGGATGGGTATTGATATAGACGTGGGGGCGGGTGCTGGGAAAATGGATGCTTTCGCCGGGGAAGAGATCCACTTCCTGACCGTCCAGCAGGACGGTCAGAATACCGGAGAGGACGTAGCCGCACTCCTCTCCTGCGTGAGAGACACACTCCCGGTCAAAACAGGCTCCGCCCCGCAGCGTTACCAGCACCATGTCCAGAGTGCGTTCCGGACTGCTGGGTGTCAGAAGCTCATAATCGCGCGCGCCTCCGGCCAACTGAATATGCTGCCGTTCGCCGGGATGCAGCAGGACGTAGGGCTTTTCATCAGGGACGGGGAAGAAATAGCTGATGTTTGTGTCCAGAGCCTGAGCGATACGGTAGATGCTCACCACGGTGGGAGAGACCATATCCCGCTCGATCTGGCTGATAAGACCGGTGCTGACCCCGGAACGTTCCGCCAGAGCCGCAATGCTCAAGCATTTTTCCTTGCGCAGACGCCGCAGGCGGCTGCCGATTTCAAGACTCTCCATACGTCCCCCTTTGTTAATTTCCTGACTGATATCAGTGTATACGTCGGAAAAGAAAAGGTCAACTCCTATTTCCGACAGCGGGGTGAAAATAGAGTTTGAATTTACGGAGAGAATACAGTATAATACTTAATTGTATTTAAATCGACAGGGAGGAGCCTGAAATTGGAAGCAACCAGAATAAGGCTGGCGGAGGGCGTCTATCTCACCCACTTGCCGGCCCGGAAATTTAAAACAAGCTTACTGTCCGCCCAGTTTTTGACCCGCATCACAGCGGAGACGGCCGCGGCTCAGGCGCTGCTGCCCGCGGTATTGCGCCGGGGTACCGTACGCTATCCCGACATGGGGACTCTCAGCGCTCGGCTGGACGGGCTGTACGGGGCGGTGATCGACTATACGGTCCGGAAAAAAGGGGAGAGTCAGTGCGTGGGCTTTGTCGCCAGCCTGATCGACGACGCGTTCACGCCTGACGGTGAAAAGCTGCTGGAGCCGGTGGCGGAGCTGCTGGGGCAGCTAATCTGCAATCCGACGACAAAAAGAGGCCTTTTTTTGCCGGAGTATGTGGAAAGCGAGCGGACAAATCTGGTGGACGCCATCCGCAGCATCCTCAACGATAAGCGGGAATATGCCGACCTGCGCCTTTTACAGGAGATGTGCGACGGCGAGCCATACGGCGTCAGCCAGTTTGGCGACGAGAAGACGGCGGAAACGCTGACGGTGGAGAGATTGCAAGAGACGTATGTCGGTCTTCTCGCCTCCGCACCGTTGGAACTGTTTTACTGTGGCAGCGCCGAGGTGGAGCGGGTAAAAGAAGCACTTTTAAAAGCCCTTTCCACCCTACCGCGCACGATTGTCCGCTCCCTGCCCCGGGCTTCCCATCACGTAGCTCGGGAGGAGGTCAGGCGCGTTACAGATGCCATGGACGTGACCCAGGGAAAGCTGGGCATGGGCTTTACCTGCGGCAGCGACGATTTCTCCGCGCTGATGATGGGCAATACCCTGTTCGGCGGCAGCAGTAACTCAAAGCTATTCATGAATGTACGGGAAAAGCTGTCCCTGTGCTACTATGCGTCTTCCCTGTTCCACTGGCAAAAAGGCATCATCACCGTGTCCTCCGGCATTGAGTTTCAGAACTTCCAAAGGGCCTATGACGAAATTCAGAGTCAGATGAAAGCTGTTCAGGACGGAAAGCTGGAGGAGTGGGAGCTGACGGGAGCGCGCAGTACACTCTGCAATGCCTACGCCACCATCGGGGACTCCCAGAGCAAACTGGAGAATTTCTGGCTGGGCCGGGTGGCTACGGGGCGGGATGACACGCCGGAGGAGCTGGCGGAGGGAATTCGCACCGTCTCTTCAGAGCGAATTTACGAGGCAATGAGGACCGTGTCGCTGGATACCGTCTATTTCCTCAAGGGAGAGGGGGCCGAGGAATGAAGAAGGAATTCTATGAGCGCATCAGCGAAACCGTCTACCACGAGAAGCTGCCCAACGGCCTGCCGATCAATGTGGTGTCAAAACCGGACTTTGCCAAGAGCTACGCTTTTTTTGCCACCCGGTACGGCGGAATGGATACCCGCTTCTGCCTGAACGGAGAGTGGATGGATACCCCGGCGGGCATTGCCCACTATCTGGAACATAAGATGTTCGACACCAAAGAGGGCAACGCCCTTCAGGAACTGGCAAAAAATGGGGCGGAGCCCAACGCTTTCACCGCCAATGCCATGACGGGGTACTATTTCGATTCCACGGAGAAGTTTGAGGAGAATTTAAGAATCCTGCTGTCCTTCGTCTCCGTACCCTACTTTACCGACGAAAGCGTTGCCAAGGAACAGGGGATTATCTCCCAGGAAATCAGGATGATCGAGGATGATCCGGACTGGCAGGTCTATGCCCGGATGATGGGCGCCCTCTATCAAAAGAACACCGCCAGGACCCACATTGCCGGCAGCGTGGAGAGCATCCGGGAGATCACGGCCAAGACGCTGTACGACTGCCACAAGGCGTTTTACACCCCCGGCAACATGGTTTTAACCGTGGTTGGAAACGTGGACCCGGTCCGCGTGGCGGATATTGCCCGTTCCATCCTTCCGGAGGACAGCGGTCCGGTCATCCCCCGAGACCACGGAACGGAGCCGGACGGCGTGACGGAACGGGAGACAAGCCGAAGGATGGAGGTCTCCATGCCTCAGTTTCTGCTGGGTTTCAAATGTAAACCCGTTGAGACGGGGGAGGGATACCTTCGCCGGAATTTGATCGGAAACATGGCTTGCGATTTGCTGCTGGGGGAGTCCAGCCCCCTGTATCTGCGGCTGTATGGGCAGGGGCTCATCAATACCAGCTTCGGCGGGGCATTTGAAATGATGCCGGATACGGCGTATCTTTACGCCGGAGGTGACAGCCGGGACGTGAAAGCCGTTGCTGCGGAAATTAAAAAGGAGGCACGCCGTCTCGCAACTGAGGGATTAGATCACGATTTTTACGAGCGGGTGCGCAAGGCCGCCTTCGGGACCATGCTGCGGGGCCTGAACTCTTTTGAAAATATTGCCGTATCGCTGACGGAGGGGCATTTTGCGGGCTATGACGCGCTGCGTTTCCCCCAGGTTTTCGACAGCATTGGCGAGGAAGATATTCTTGCCTTCATCCGGGGCGAATTGACGGAGGAGCACGCAGCCATGTCCACCATTTTGCCTAAATGAGAGATGGCGAAAGGAAGTTTCTAATTTGACTAATTTGAAAGCACTCAGTGATATGCCCATCGCGTTTCCGGGGCTGTTCGGCGGGTTCAAGATCGACCCGGACCCCATTGCCATCCACATCGGGCATGGTATTTACTGGTACGGTATTATTCTGGCTCTGGGTCTGCTGGCGGGGCTGTACCTTTGCATGAAGCAGTCCAAGCGGTTCGGACTGACGGAGGACAACGTGCTGGACATGATCCTCTGGGCTACCCCACTATGCATCATCGGCTCCCGTATCTACTATGTGGTCTTTTATCTGGATCTGTACCGCAACGCGGACGGAAGCCTGGACTGGGGCCGGATGCTGGCCGTATGGGACGGCGGCATCGCCATGTACGGCACGGTGATTGTGGGGATTCTGGTTACGTTTATCTATTGCAAGGTTAAAAAAATAAAATTCACGGCGATGCTGGACCTTTGCGTCATGGGCCTTTTGATCGGCCAGAGTATCGGGCGCTGGGGGAATTTCATGAACCGGGAAGCTTTTGGCACGGAGACCACGCTCCCTTGGCGGATGCAGCTGTGGGTCAGTCAGAATCAGACCATTGAGGTCCATCCCACATTCCTCTATGAGAGTCTCTGGAATCTGGTGGGGCTGCTGCTGGTACTGTTTATTGTCAGCCGAGCCCGCCGATTCGATGGGGAGAACACCTGCTTCTACTTCCTGTGGTACGGCCTTGGCCGCAGCTGGATCGAAGGCTTACGGACAGACAGCCTGTACCTCTTCGACTGGACATTTTTCGGTCAGCCCATCCGGGTCTCTCAGGCACTGAGCATCGTTCTGGTCGTTGGTGCGGCCGCGGTGCTGTTCTATAACATCAAAATCAGGAAACGGGACGGCAGCGATTTATTGGTCAGGCAGGTCGCGGAGTGCGCCGCCCTGACAGAGACGCCGGAGACCGCCGGACCCGTGCCGGAGGAGGAAACTCTCGCTGCAGAGTGCGGGCAGGCGCCCGCCGAAGATGCGGCGATGGCAGAGGTCCCAGCCCATGGAACGCCGGAGGAACCGCCTGCTCAGGCCGAACTTTCAGAGGAGAGCAAACCGTTCGACAAGCGATGAAGTCCATAAAAAGCGCGCCCCGAAACGATCGTTCCGGGGCGCGCTTTTATTTGCTTTCAGGCCCTTACTGTGGCAGACGCTGAACCGTTCCGTGGACACAGTCCACGCTGACCAACATCCCGTCGGTCAGAATATGGGTGGCCCCGCCGGCGCCCACGATCACGGGCTTTACCAGAGTCAGTCCTACAGTGGCGGCGTGACTGTTGGAGCCGGATTCCTCACTGATGATGGCGGCGCAGGCGCGCATGGCGGGGAGCATGTCATTGGTGGTAAAGGGAACCACCAGCACACAGCCGGGCCGAGCCTTCTCAGATACTTCCTCCGGCGTGTGACACACGCATAGGGGGCCGGAGGCTTTGCCGTTGCCGATACCCACGGCGGTGAACAGGGAGCCGCCCACCAGATGTACCCGGATCATATTGGTGGTGCCCGGCACGCCCACAGGTACGCCCGCAGTGACCACCACCAGATCGCCCTGGTTTACAAATCCGGCGGCCTTGGCGGTATCTACAGCGAATTCCACCAGTTCGTCGGAATTGCCGGCAATGGGCATCAAAATGGGCGTCACGCCCCAGCTCAGGGCCATGTGGCGTTGGACATGCTCATCCAGCAGACAGGCAATCACCTGTGTGCCGGGGCGGAAACGACTGACAAGGCGCGCGGTGGTTCCCCTCTGGCTGACGGTGATGATCGCATCGGCTCCCACGTCGGCGGCGGTAGTGCAGGCGGCGTGGGCGGTGGCGGCGGCAATGGACAGGTGTCGGTCCCCGGCGGCGTTTTTCATCCGTTTGGCGTAGTTGATGTCGGACTCCGTCCGCAGGGCGATGGCGTCCATGGTCTTCACCGCCTCCAAGGGGTACTTGCCCGCGGCGGTCTCACCCGAGAGCATGATGGCGGAGGTGCCGTCGTAGATGGCGTTGGCCACGTCGGTGATCTCGGCACGGGTGGGACGGGGGTTCTCCATCATGGAGTCCAGCATTTGGGTGGCCGTGATGGCGGGCTTACCCGCGGCAACGCACTGAGCAATGATGTCCTTTTGAATAATGGGAATTTCCGTGAAGTCAATCTCCACGCCCATGTCACCTCGGGCGACCATGATCCCGTCGGACACGGAGAGAATTTCGGAGAGGTTGTTGACCCCCTCCTGATTTTCAATTTTTGCGATGATGCGGATGGAGGAATGGACGCTGGTCAATAGACGGCGGATGTCCATCACGTCGGCGGCGCTGCGGACGAAGCTGGCGGAGATGAAGTCAAAGTCCTGCTCCACGCCGAAGAGAATATCTTCCTTGTCCTGTTGGCTCAGATACGGCATGGATAGCCGTACGCCCGGGACGTTGACGCCCTTGTGATTTTTGATGGGACCGCCGTTTTCCACCCGGCAGCGGATATCTCCGTCCTTGATCTCCAACACGGTGAGGCGGATCAGTCCGTCGTCCAGCATAATCGAGCCGCCTACTGCCACGTCGCCTGGGAGGTCTCGGTAGGTTATGGCGCAAATGTGCTCGTCTCCCAGAACCTCCCGGGTGGTGAGAGTAAATTCCTGGCCACCCTTCAGATCGGCCCTGCCGTCCTTGAAGTCCCGCAGGCGGATCTCAGGGCCCTTTGTATCCAGCATGGCGGCCACGGGCAGGTTCATCTCGCTGCGCAGTTTCTTCACCATGTCCAGCCGCTTTTTGTGTTCGGCGTGGCTGCCGTGGGAAAAATTGAACCGAGCCACATTCAATCCGGACTCCAGCATGGCGCGCAGAGTTTCCTCGCTGTCGGTGGCGGGGCCAAGGGTGCAGACGATCTTTGTCTTTCTCATAAAAACCTCCTTGTGAAATGGAAGCGAACGTCAAAAATTACATTCTATTTCTATTATAAACGTTTTCTTTTCTGTGACAAGGGGCAATTTTGCATATTTTATAAATTTTACTTAAAGGTGGAGTCAACACGCACCAAAACCGTCTCCAGACTTGCCTTGAAACATTTCGGCCATCGGTAATTCCAAAAAATGAAAATAAGGGACCCGGAGAGACAGAACCTGTCTGTCCCTCCGGGTCCGTCGCATCACGAAACTCAGACTGCGTGATGGGCTCTTCGCTCCTCGCCTCTTTGGAACAGCAGCGTAATGCACCACAGCCCCGCCAATCCCACCAGCGCGTAGATGATACGGGAGAGGACCGCCATCTGCCCGCCGCAGAGAAAGGCGACTGTGTCAAATCCAAACAGGCCGATGCCGCCCCAGTTCAGCGCACCGATAATGGAGAGAACCAGTGCGATCTTGTCGATAACCATAAAAACCTCCTAAAATAGTTCGCTCGGGATTTGGTAGCAGTATGCCCCAAAGAGAACCAAACGATACTCGAGGAGAAAAATTTTCCTCGCTTGTTGAATCCGAAGATGGAGTATAGTATACTGAATCATAGTCGGGACAGCGCGCGGCGCACCCGAAAAATTTGGAAAATTGGAAAAGGGGACCTCACATGAACGGGAAATTCAACCAGCTGGGTTTCTATCCTGCGGACATCCTGCTTCCTGAAAACGCGGACATGAATAAATGGGCTGTGGTGGCCTGCGATCAGTTCACCTCTCAGCCCGAGTACTGGGCGGCGGTGGAACAGAACGTGGGAGACGCTCCCTCCACGCTCCGACTGATCCTGCCGGAGGCAAAACTAAACGATCCCGACGTGGACAAGCGCATTGGAGATATTAACGGGGCCATGAAGCGGTACGTGGACGGCGGCGTTTTCAAAACTCTGCCAGCGACTCTCATTTATATGGAGCGCACCCAATCCGACGGGAAGGTGCGCCACGGCCTGATCGGCATGATTGATCTGGACCAGTACGACTATACTCCCGGCTCCGGTGCACTGATCCGCGCCACGGAGGGAACCGTTCTCTCCCGTATTCCGCCCCGGGTGAAGGTCCGGCAGGACGCGCCCATTGAGCTGCCCCATGTGATGCTGCTGATCGACGATCCGGACGGGACGGTGATCGAGCCTCTGAGCACCCAGAGCGGGAAGATGGAGAGGCTCTATGATTTCGATTTGCAGCAGGGCGGTGGCCATCTCACCGGCTGGAAGCTGACGGAGACACAGATGGACGCCGCGGCCGACGCGCTGGCGGCTTTGTGCGCTCCCGATCAGATGGACAAGAAGTACGGCATGAAGGATGCCGCACCGCTTCTCTTTGCTGTGGGCGACGGAAACCATTCACTGGCCACGGCAAAGACCTGCTATGAGAACCTGAAAAAAGTCACGCCGAAGGAGCAGTGGGCCTCTCTGCCGGAGCGCTATGCGCTGGTGGAGGTGGTGAACAACCACGACGACACGCTGAAATTTGAACCGATCCATCGGGTTTTGTTCCATGTGGACCCGGAGAAGGTCCTGGCGGCGTTCAAGGCGTTTTATCCCTCCGCCCACGAGGGCGAGGGCGAAGGCCATGCCATTGCCTATACCTTCGCCGGACACAAAGGGATTGTCACGGTGCCGGACCCGAAGGTCCAGCTGGCGGTTGGCACTTTGCAGGCTTTCATCGATGATTATCTGAAAGCCAATGACGGTGAGGTGGATTACATCCACGGCGACGAGGTGACGGACGAACTGGGCGCAAAGCCCGGCAACATTGGCTTTAAGCTGCCTGCCATGGGGAAGGAACAGCTGTTTAAAACCGTTATGGCCGACGGTGTCCTGCCCCGCAAGACCTTCTCCATGGGCCATGCGCAGGATAAGCGCTATTATGTGGAGGCCCGGGCAATCAAATGATGTCCGCGAATGAGGAGAAATTATGCTGACCTTTAATCATTTAAATTTTAATGTGTCCGATCTGGATAAATCACTGGCGTTTTACAAGGAGGCTCTGGACCTGACCCCGGTGGGTGAGCGCAAGGAGGCTTCCGATGGCAGCTATATCATCGTTTTTCTGGGGGACGGGAAGACCGACTTCCGTCTGGAGCTGACCTGGCTGAGGGACCATCCCCAGAAATATGATCTGGGCGAGTGCGAGTTCCATCTGGCCCTGAGAGCCGAGAATTATGCGGCAGAGCACGCCCGCCACGAGAAGATGGGCTGCATCTGTTTTGAGAATGCCAAAATGGGGATCTATTTCATCGAGGACCCGGACGGGTATTGGGTTGAGATCATTCCCACCCGGTAAGAGGACAGAGACGCCGCTTCCTGTCTTGCGGCATACACACCGTCATGGCAATGACATTAAGTTAAGATTCGAAAATATCTGCTCCATATGCGAGGAGCAGATATTTTTTTGCGAACAACCGTGAAAATATTCAAAACAGACTAGTGACGCATTTAATTAATGTCAACTGAACAAAGGTTGTTTTCCTGTGGTAGCATGAATAGCGAAAAAAGAGCAAGCAATCGCAGAAGTGCGCACTGAATCTTTCTGAGGTTCAGCACCAAAATGGACATGGCGACACTGTGGGCGATAGTTCCCCGCAGCTTTGTCATGATCAGCCCCAAGCCACACTTGCGCTTGGCCAGGCTGAATCGCCGTTCCACTTCCACACGCTCACATTCGTCCAGAAAATCCTGCGTCTTGTTTTGGATTTCGTCCTTCTTCGGCCTGCCCAGCGCGGGGCCGGAGAGGTGGATGCCGTGCTCCTTACAGAACCGTAGATTCTCCCGGTTCCGGTAGATCTTATCCGCCAGAATCCGGCTGGGATAGTACCCCTCCCGTTCCCGGAATCGCTCTGCCATCGTCGGCAGGTTTCCCGCTTCGTTGTAGGCGTCAAAGGAGAAGCACTCCAATCTGGTCCAGCCGTTCACCACACTGATGTCCAGCTTCGCGCCGAATTCTACGGGCTTTCCCGCCTTGCCCCGCACAATGGGGCGCAGGAACGGCCGGCTGACGTTGACGATCCGGTCCGGAACCGTGTGGCAGCGGTGGTCGTACATGTACTTCTGCCGTTTGTAAAGCGTGCGGATTACGGTGAGACGGTCGGTTTTTTGCTGGGAAAGCGTTCTGTCCAGAGCAAGCTTTTCGTCAATGGCGGCAAGGTTTCGCGCCAGATAGCGCAGCTGTTTTCAAACCGCCTTGCGAATCTTCTTCGCTGTTTTCTTACGGCTGCGGCTGAACTGAAGATAATCCCGGCGCGCCCAGGTGCGGTAAGTGCGTGGCTTGCGGCCATCGGCCGGATCATGCAGTTCATCCAACAGCTTTTCCGTGTTTTCCCGGGCCTCGTTGAGTAGCGACGCGTCCTGGGAATAGCGGATGTTAGACGGTGCGCAGGTGGCGTCCACGATCATGGTGCCTCGATTGCCGCCGTTTCCACAGTCGTCATCGTCATGACGGTGCTCTTCTTTTCGTGCCGCGGATAGAATCATCTCGTTGATTTCACCCAGTATCTCCGGCGTCAGACGCTTGCGGAAGTACACCAGCAGGGACGGGTCAAAGGGCAGCCTGGAGTCGTCATAGCCCGGATAGCCGCAGAAATACTGAAAATATGGATGCTCCTGTATCATTTGGGCAGTTTCTTCGTCTGAAAAACCGTACTCCGCCTGGATGATGCAGACCCCCAGCGCCAGACGCAGCGGCTTTGCCACGTTGCCCTTCCGGTTGGTAAATAGGGCGGCATAACGCTCCTCAATCTCCAGCCAGGGGATGGTCTGTGCCTTCTTCACCCACTGGAGGGATATCATAGAAGTGCAGAGGGCAAACACCCAAAAAGTGATAGGATCAA
>NZ_JBEUWZ010000023.1:0-70679 GCF_040505565.1 Oscillibacter sp.
ATCATGCTGTTGGCGCTGAACTTCTCTAGGTTACTGCGTGAAATAAACCAATCCGCCGCTCATCCGCGTGCTCAAATACCAGAGCTGTAAGTCGAACTCGCGCAAATTTCCTTCGTCGGATGCGTGTGCTGTTAGCTGGTCTGGTTTGAAATCCGCCGAGATAATCGAAATCCAATGCCAATCCTGCAGGTTTTTTTCACGGCCCCGTGATAAATTGAGAAATCCCAGCGGACAGTCGGCGTCAAGCCCAGCCCGGACGAATGCCGTAAGCGCGGAAACCGGTGGGCGGTCCGGGTTTCGATTACCGGAAACTGCGAATACATGGGGAATCAATAAAATATCTCTGCTGGCGGCAAAGGCAGCCATGCCTTCCGAAAATAGCTCCACGCGGTTGAGACCCATGGGACCAGGCGCAAAAAAGGGGAAAATTTTCTCCATGTGCCGGAGGAACTCAACGCGGTCCATATCCTTACCGTGATATAAGGCCCGCAGTTCCGGGCGGGTCAACGCCAGATAGGCCGAGAGATTTGCTGCACAAGTGGGGCCGCAGCCGGCTCTGCGTCCCCACTCGGACGAATACCACTCCTGCGCGCCTCCCAAAAAGGATTGATGTGTCTGCTCATCCGAAATTTCCAGAAATTCCGGATGAGCTACTGAAATAAACATAGTTTTAGACCTCACTTGCAATCGGATGACGACATCCTTACGGGTTTAGAATCTCCACTTGGTAATTATATATTATTTTTTCAAAACATCAACTGATAACAACATTAAGAACCCAAAGAAGACTTCTTTATTTTGCAGAGTGCAGAGGATTTTCCTGAAGGTTGAATTCCGTATCGCTGAAACATTTTATGTATTTACCGAAAGTCGCAATCCATTCACCAAAAAATTATAAAAACTAAGTTTCCTTTCTTGACAGGGACTACATTTCGTGCTATTATACTTTAGCTGACGTTTCCATGGAGGGCTCGCGCAGGTGTAGCACAATGGTCAGGGCACCAGCCTTCCAAGCTGGGGATGCGAGTTCGATTCTCGTCACCTGCTCCAACAACATGCGCCAGTAGCTCAGGTGGATAGAGCAACTGCCTTCTAAGCAGTAGGCCAGGGGTTCGAATCCCTTCTGGCGTACCAGTCCCTTCTGGGTCAGCATAAATACAGGCCGTGCGGATTAATCAATATGTGGTGGGTGTAGTTCAATTGGTAGAGCACCGGATTGTGGTTCCGGCTGTCGTGGGTTCGAGTCCCATCACCCACCCCAGAATGAGCAGAGGGGATCGGGCTTGCCCCGATTTCCTCTGTTTTGATTTCCATCTTGGGGCGTAGCCAAGTGGTAAGGCAAGGGACTTTGACTCCCTCATCCGCTGGTTCGAGTCCAGCCGTCCCAGCCAACTTTCAATTTTTTCCCAAGCTGATCCGGTAGCTCAGTCGGCAGAGCAACTGCCTTTTAAGCAGTGGGTCCGGGGTTCGAATCCCCGCCGGGTCACCAATACAAGACTTATCCGAAAAGTGCGGTTTATCAATGTCAACAGTTTTGGCTGTGTGATAAGCTGCGAGTAACGGGTAGGCACAAACCGCTCGTCCTGCAAGGACGAGTGGTTTTCTTTATCTTATTACAAACTTAACGTATATCCTTGAAAAGTGGGCGTATCTTTTTATATCCCCGCATCTGATGCAGCTGAGTCCATAAAAAAGTCAAAAATTTTTTTGCACTTTAATGTTGTTCTAATTTCAGTCCATTGAAAATCAATGGATTACAGCCTATTTGTTACTAACGCGCTACTAATATGATACTAACGGCAGACAAATAGTGATTATGCCAAAAGCAGAAGAGCGCTCCGCAAATGCTCCAGATCGGTATGGGTATAATGCTCCGTCACATTGCTGTCAGCATGACCCATCAGTCGCTTGATCTCAAGATCCGGTGCGCCCGCTTCGTGCAACCGGGTAGCGAACGTATGCCGACACCAGTGCGGTGTCGCCTGCGGCACGCCGAGCTCTTCGACCACCGACTTAAAAAGGTTGGAAAGGTACCATGCGTAGGACACTGGCTTGCCATTTTCTTTGCAGATAATCGATTCGCCACCCCTGCTCAGCCAGCCCTCCAAATAGGGTTTGATTTTTGGATGGATTGGTATTACACGGTCCTTCCCAGCCTCGGTTTTGCTTCCGCCCCGCAAGAAGTCCTCGGCCCGATCATAAGAAAACGGGGTAAGCTTTAGAAACTCGTTAATGCGGAATCCGGTGTAGCACAACATCAGCACCGTGTCAGCCCATGGAAAGCCGCCCCTTGCCAGCTGCTCCAGCTTTGCCATCTGCAAATCGTCAAATGCCCCTTTCTCATATTTTGCCGCAACAGATGGAACCTCGACAAAAGCGGAATAATCCTTCATGATAATATCGCGTTCCATGGCATACTTGAAGAGCGCGCGCGTCAGCATTTTATCATTCTGCATCGTAGACTGGGACATGTTGTTTTTTGCGTCCTCGTCAATAATGGATTGCAGATGGTCGATGGTCAGGTCTGCTACTCGCATATTATTATAACGGGACAGACGGCCCCAGCAGGCACGGTAAGCATCGGCGGCCTGGCGGCTAATGGTGGTATACTTTCGGGGGGACCACAGGTCATAGATCTGCTGGAGCGTAACGGAGTATTTATCCGCACGGGGAGTCAGTCCAGCGGCCTTGTCGTGGTTGTAAGCATCCAGCGCCTCCTGTGCCTCAACCATTTTGCTATGGTAGCTTAGTGTCTTCTGCTGCATCCGCCCCCATTTATCCACCACAGATATTTTGACCACGTATGGCCTCCGGCGATTTCCGGACAGCTTTACGATAGTCCCGGTACCGTTTGCTCTGCGCATTTTTTCACCTCCAGTTTTGGAAAGCGCCGCCCGGAAGGGCGGCGCTTTTGCTCATTTTGTGGGCGTGATATCGAGCCGGTTTGCTCCAGTAGACGTTGTTGCGAATGTAATCTTGACGTTGCCAACGGTCTGCTCCGTGCTGCCCTCCCCAGAGGATACTATTTGCCCGATGCTGTTACTGAGGTCCTTGGCACTGTCCGGGGCAAGCTGATTTAACATATACCCAGAGTAGCAGCCCGCCGAAGTGATCACATTCTCGCTATTGTCCCCGGAATACCAGTACAGATGTATTTTTGACAGGTTCCCGGCGCTGGTTTCGTTCAGCGTGAGCGTCAGGGAAGTGCTGGCAACTTGCAATTCCTCACCGCTGCCCGGATATGCACCGACGGAATAGATCACACTGCTGTCCGCCTGCTCCACAGCTTGATTCAGTCCGTCGATAAGCTCCTGCGGAGTGCAGGAAAAGGCGCCATCAACAACGGGAATGGAGGGTTTTTTTGAGCCACAAGAACACAAGGCAACTGCCAGACAAAGCGCAACCGCAAGAGATAACAGCTTTTTCATGTCGACTCTCTTACAGATACCGCTGCAGCACAGCCGTTAGTATGTCCTTATACTGGGATAGATCATAAATATCCTGAAGCTGATACTTCGTATCGTTTTTGTTTTCGTCCGGAACGATCAGCGTCTTCTGCGCATCGGTCAGGCGCAGCCGACAAATCCATTTGCGAGTATTTGCCTTATAGAGGATGTTGATATAAGACTCCGTGTCCTTGTAAGTGATGTCATGCATATCAACGATGCCGGACAGCAAATTTTTAACGATAAAATATGCTTCTAACTCTTCTTCTGTTGTGACGATATTGGGGACTCTCTTTTCGGGGATGTCTTCCTCGGAAGCCTCCGGCGTCGTTGCAGCGTCTGGCATTTTGATCCCGGCGACGGTTACGCTGCCACCGGACCCGCCCAGCGCCACTTTGATTTTATCATTCATCATTTCGCTGATCTGATCGTTCAGCGCCTTTTTCAGAATAGGCCGAAACTTATCCAGGACATTTTGTGTTTTCTGCCCAGAGTAGCACGACTGCAGAAACAGACGGGTGAAGTCGTCCGTCGGATTCTCCAAAAGCGCGGCAAAGATAGCTTTAAACGAGTGGACATATTTCAACTCCGAGGCTGTGCTGAAAATGGAATCAATATCAAATTCAGACTTGCAGAATTTTTTCAGCTCCGGAACCTGATTGTCCCGGATGTCCAGAATGTTGATCGACAAAAACGGGTCGTCGTCCATTTTGTTTTGGTTGTCAAGGTCGGTGTAAAAACGGTAAATAATCCCGTTGGTGAGGATGGCAAATTTTGCGGTGGTGGTTCCGAAGTAGCGGAACAACTGGGAGTCGTGCCTATCCAGATTTTCAGAAGCAGCCTTGCACTCCACGAGGATGACCGGTTTGCCGTCTTTCACGATGGCGTAGTCTACCTTCTCGCCTTTTTTAATGCCAACGTCAGCCGTGAATTCCGGAGTGAACTCCTGCGGATTAAACACATCGTAGCCTAGCATGGAGAAGAACGGCATGATTAAAGCGGTCTTTGTCGCCTCTTCCGTCTGGACAGTGGCCTGAAGGGATTCCGCCCTCTTGGAAAACTGTTTTAACTGATCAACAAAATCCATTTTCCTTTTCTCCTCCCGGTGCCCGATTCGGGCACATTTAAAATTTTCCGCGCAGCTCCACGACCTTGCCGATAATCGTCACAGGCAGGTCATGTTGCTCCTGCGGGCTATAATGCTTTGCCTCAAACGCCGGATTGTTGGGTATCAGCCAGATACTCCCGTCCGCGTCTTTTTTTATCTTTTTGACGGTGGCCTTGTCTCCATTGACCAGCACTACGGCCACGTCGCCAGTGTCCGCGTCGCCCTGTCGCCGGACGATCACCACGTCGCCGTCGCAGATACGTGGCTCCATGGAATGCCCGTTGACCCGAAGACCCATAATGTCGCCGCAGGCGGTCAGGTCCTTGCTGACTTCTTCGTAGTCGATGATGTTCTCCTGCGCCAGCATGGGGATTCCCCCGGCCACGTCGCCCAGAACGGGGACCATTACGCCGTTGGGAGACGAGGGGGCAGGGCGAGATACTTCTCCAAGGAGCACGTCCGTGCTGACACCGAAAATATTAGCCATCTTTACAATAGCTTCAGGGTTCGGCGTTGATTCATCGCGTTCCCATTTTCCAACAGCCTGATGGGAAACAAACAATTGACTGGCGAGAGCACTTTGTGAAAGACTGCATTCTTTTCTTAATTCGCGTATGCGTTGACCAATCATGCATTCACCGCCTCTCTTTCTATATTAAACAACGTAAAGTTGCAATTTACAAGAAAAAGTAAAAAATAGTGGTTGACATGCAACTAAAAGTAGAGTATATATAAAGATGCAACCTAAAGTTGCAATTCAAAAAGGGAGGTGGGATTACGAAAGATTTTAAATTGCTCATGGAAAAGACTGGAGTGAACACAAAGGAACTTGCAGAGTTGCTGAACGTGTCTCCACAGGCTGTCGGCAAGTGGATGCGTGGAGAGGGATTGCCTCGCAGCGAAAAACTACCGGCACTGGCAGATGCGCTCGGCTGCACAATCGATTTTTTGTTTGGACGCGACACCGCCAGCGCGTAAGACCCAGCCCCTTATAACCATACCATACACCCGGGAAAGGAAGTGTGCCATGACAGGGAGTGGCAAAACAATCTATAAAATCTGCCGGGAACAGGCCGGTTATACGCAGGAGCGCGCCGCCGAGCTGTTGCCCTGCTCCGTCCGGGCGCTGGCGCGGTACGAAAGCGGCGAATGCGGTGTGCCGGGTGATCTGGCGTATCGGATGGTGCGCCTGTACAACAGTCAGTTTCTGGCTGTGGAGCACTTGCGCAACGAGTCCCGGCTGGCGGCGTCCATCATCCCGGCCGTGGACGACTGCTCCCTCCAGACGGCGGCCATCCGGTTGGTGAATCGAGTGCTGCGCTTTGCCTCAGATCACCGGGACCGGCAGCTTATGGAGATCATTGAGGACGGCGTGATCACGGGTGAGGAGCGTCCGCTGATGGAGGACATTATGCGCGATATCACGGAAATTGTCCGGGCCTGCACGGAGGTCCGAATTGCCACGAAAGGAGAATGAATATGCGAAAGAGTAAAGCAACAGCGCCCACAGACGAGGTAATCATGGCGTTGGACAACGTCCCCGTGGAGCTGACGGCGCAGTACATCAAGCAGAGCACCTGCACCTTGTATCTGGCCTTGCAGCAGGGGCGCGCGCCATTCGGGTTTGCCTCGCTGAATGAGAAGACCGGCACCTGGACCTACAACATAAGCCCCGGGCTGCTGATAGCTTACAAGCGCGGCAGTCTGCCCATGTACCGGATTGAGGATATCCAGCGGATGGCAGCCGACGGTATTACCCGCATCATCGACCAGCGTCTTACGGCGATCAACCGGGCGGTTGGAATTTTGGCGGGCGGTGCGTCGTGACCACTGTGCATAAAAAGAGCCGCCCCGGGCTGGCACCCGAAGCGGCTCAGTGTTCCAGGACTTGCGTCACAAGAACGTTCAACAAAATTATTATACCACGTTCGACCGATAACGCAAGCCCTGATTTACCGGGGAGGGAGGTGCCTTCCTTGAGCGGAGTGGAGCTTGTTTTTGTCACCATTGGAGTCTGTTGGCTCGTTAGCCAGGGATTCCGGGGGTTAGAAGCAATTGACAGTACGAAAGGAGTGGGCTTGAGATGCCGCAGATCAGCGAAGCGCGGATGAAGGAGCTGGCGGATAATTGGAACGCGGAGACCAACGACCCGGATACGGAGGAGTGGCGGGACGATCTGACGCCGCAGGAGGCTGAGATCATCGCCGACTGGGACTATGGCTATGCCGACGGCATGCATCAGCTCTGTCAGGAGATCATGGCCCTGCAGCGGGAGGGCGAGCGCCATGGCTGAGAGCATCATACGCGGAAAACGGCAGGGATTTACGGTCCTGTACAATTCCGTGCTGATGGACAACCGGCTTGACCTGAAAACAAAGGGGCTATTTGCCATTGTGCAGTCGTTTCCGGACGATTGGGAGTACAGCGTCAGCGGTTTGGCCTCCCGGGTTGGAATCGGACGCGACGGCATTCGTGGATGTCTTCGCCAGCTGGAGGATGCAGGCTATCTCCTGCGGGAGCAACCGCACGGAGAACATGGCCATTTTTCACGGACAACCTTCGTTTTTCAGGATCAAGCGCCCGTCCAAAAGTCACCGTTGACTGAAAAGCCGTCGCCGGTAAAACCGTCAACGGATAAACCGTCGCCGGTAAATCCGACACAAGTAAATAAACAAGTAAGTAAAGAAACAAGTAATAAACCCCCTATAGTCCCCCAGGCGGTGGACGAGCAGGCGCAGCTGTTTGACCGGTTCTGGAAAGCATATCCCCGGCATGAGGGAAAGGAACCGGCCCGGCGGGCTTGGCGGCGGCTGAAGACGGATATCCAGCTCTGCCATATCATGTCGGCGGCGTTGGAACGACAAAAGCGCTCCGAGAGCTGGCAGCGGGATGGAGGCAGATACATCCCCATGCCCGCCACATGGCTCAACCAGCGCCGCTGGGAGGACGAACTGCCGCAGTCTGCACCCGAAGACGTGGCAGTTGTGAAAAGCGAGGGGGTCCGATTCGTATGAAAAACAGCCCGTCGGAGCTTCTGAATGCGCAGGTGTCCGTGCTCGGCTCCATGCTGCTGGACGAGACTGTGATCGCCCCCACGCTGACACTGGTGGCGGACTCGGATTTCATTGAGCCACGCTACCGGATGATCTATCTGGCGATCAAGCGGCTTTTCTCCAATTCTGGAAGAGTAGATGCCGTGACGGTAAACGGTGCGCTTGGGAATACATACGGCGATCTGCTGTGCCAGATCATGGAGGTCACGCCCACCTCCGCCAACTGGGAGGCATATGCGGAGCAACTGAAAAGTCAGGCGCTGCTGTACCACCTGCAGGAGATCGGAAATCAGCTCGCGGTTGCTGTCGATCCGGACGGCGGGCGTGACCTGATTGACAAGGCCAACAAACTGCTGGTAGGGCGAACCGGCATCAAGCGCATGACGATGAAGGAGGGCTTTGCAAATTTCTTCGACCGGCACGACGGCAGCACGCCTCCAGTGTTTATCCGCTGGGGCATGAGTTTTCTGGACCAGCGCATCTATGCGGAGCGGGGCGATATGATTGTACTTGGCGGGTATCCCTCCGAGGGGAAGACGGCGCTGGCACTGTGCTTTGCATACTATATCGCTGCCGGTCGTCGTGTTGGTTATTATACCTACGAGGGCAGCCGGGAAAAACTGCATGACCGTATTATCGCGGCGCAGGCACTGCTTAATTTGCAGCGCATCAAGAGAAATGAGCTGACCGAGGAGGACGCCAAGGACCTGCTCAGCTTACAGCCAAAGCTGACGGAAAACCAACTGGAGCTGATTGAGGCGTCGAAAATGACGGTGCTTGACATTCAGGCCGACGCGCAGGCTCATCACTTCGATGTGGTATTTGTGGACTACCTGCAAAAGATTCCGGCGGAGCGCGGACAGCGGAATGCGAGCGACTTTGAGCGGGTTTCCGCTGTTTCGTCGGACCTGCAGCAATTTGGCCGCAGTACAGGTACCGTGGTCGTGGCGCTGAGTCAGTTGTCACGGCCGGAAAAGCGGAAGGACGGGACGGTCCCAGCCCCCACAATGAGCAACCTCCGTCAGTCCGGGCAGATTGAGCAGGACGCAGACGTGGTGTTGCTCCTGTACAGCGAACTGCAAAATAAAGCCGACAGTCCCCGCGTTTTTCAAATCGCCAAGAACAAAGAGGGAGAGCGCATGAATGCAAAACGGCTGCATTTTGACGGGGAGCATCAGGTGTTCAGTGTGCTGTCGGACTTCGTGGAGCCTCCGAAACCGCAGGCACGCTCCGGACAGATCAGGATAGACGAGCTTACCGACACGAGGACGGCTACGGAAGTCGACCGGATCTTCCCGCCGGATAAGGAGGGCGCATGAGAGTCGGAGAAACCCTATGGATCAAACCCACGTTTGACACCACATTTGGAATGTCGGGCGATATTATCCCTCTGCCCGCCGAGGTCGTGTACATACACCCTCAGCAGCAGTTTTACACCGTAAGATTCACAGCCGGTGGAGGCAGCTGGACGGAGACGTTTCCCTGCACTCCCTGCGAGCTGGACATGAGAGGACGGAAAACAAATGAGAACGATTGCAATTATGAACAACAAGGGCGGCGTCGGAAAAACCGTGACCGCTGTTGTCTTGGCTGATTGCCTCGCGTTGGATCATCACAAGCGGGTCTTGTTGATTGACGCAGACCCACAGGGCAATTCAAGCCAATATTTTAATGCTGCGGCAGATGAAGGGGCTGACCTGTTGGCCCTGTTGCAAGGCGCAAATGAGCCGTACTACCCGGACTTTGTGACCCCGGTCCGTCCCGGTGTGGATATTATCCCGTCGGATATGAATTTGATATGCGCAGAGGTGGACGCAATCCTGCACCCGAACAAATGCAACACAAATGCCATTGAGGATTTGCGCAAAACCATTGCTGAGGATGCAGCGTCTCCAAATTCGGAGGACAGGAACACGGCATATGACTATATCCTGATTGATTGCCCACCGTCTTTTAGCGTGTTGACCACAGCGTCTTTAACGGCAGCCGATGAGGTTATTATCCCAATTGCAATTGATCCATTCTCGACAGCAGGCGTGGCAAATCTGATTGTCCAAGTCCAGAATATGCAGCGAATCAATGACCGTCTACGCATTACTGGACTCCTAGCCACGCGGTGCCATCGACCATCCGCAAACGAGTCATTTTTTGCTTCGTTGTCGGAAAAATCCCATTTGCCTATATACAACACAAAAATAAGAGAGTCGCCACTCGTTGCCGATGCCCTATCGGCGGGGATTCCACTGACTGTGTTTAGTCCACGCTGCGCTGCCAGCATCGATTACCGTCAGTTTGTACGAGAGTTTTTGCGTCAGGAGGAAACGGACAATGGCTAGAGCAAAAGCGGATATCTCCGCAATTTTTAGTCAGCAATTTGCGGATGTGCCCAAATTGGACACAACCGGGCGGGAGCAAATCCAGTACATCAGCATCGACCTGATCAACGACGACCCCAACAATTTTTATGAGCTGAGCTGCATTGACGAGCTGGCCGCCAACATCGAGCTGTGCGGCCTGCAGCAGCCCATCCGTGTGCGGGCGGGCGAGGGCGGACGCTATACCATCGTTTCCGGGCACCGCCGCCGGGCGGCACTGCGGAAGCTGGTGGAGGATGGGCGGACGGAATATCAGGAAGCCCCCTGCATCGTGGAGCAGACCGGGGCGGTCTCCGCTGCCATGCAGGAGCTGCGCCTGATCTACGCCAACGCGGACACCCGACATCTGACCTCCGCAGAAACCGCCAAGCAGGTGCAGCGAGTGGAAGCCCTGCTGTACCAACTGAAAGAGGAGGGCGTGGAGTTCCCCGGCCGGATGCGAGACCATGTGGCCGAGGCATGCAAGTTGTCGAAGTCCAAGCTGGCACGGCTGAAGGTGATCCGGGAAAAGCTGATCCCCCTGTGGGCCGTGCTCTACAAAAAAGACAAGATCAACGAGGATACCGCCTATGAGTTGGCGCGGCTTTCGGAGGACTATCAGCGCAAGCTGTATGACGCCAAGCAAGACGGTTTGAGTGTGTACGGCAATGGT
Organism: Oscillibacter sp.; assembly: GCF_040505565.1. Lineage (GTDB taxonomy): Bacteria > Bacillota > Clostridia > Oscillospirales > Oscillospiraceae > Oscillibacter. The sequence continues at coordinate 10,635 of NZ_JBEUWZ010000023.1, forward strand.
GTTGAGACCTGGGGCAAGCAGCTGGCGGCGCTGGATGCCATAAAATGCCCAAAGGGGGAGCAGTGCTGCACCAACGCGGACAACATGTGGCAGAGAATTACAAAAAAGCAGGACTGGTGTTCCAAAAATTGCGACGGCCGCTATACCAAGGCCACGTGCTGTAAGGGCTGTGACCAGTTGTATTCCTGCAAATTTGCCTGTGACCATTTTGCATCTGAGATTGTCAAGCATAAGGCCGAGGCCAAAGTGCAAAAAAAGACCGAGCGCGAGGAGCAGAAGGCCAAGGAAGCCGCTCACATTGCTGAGGTCACCGCCAGCTGGGCGCGGTTTTCCGAGGCCCGTAAAGCGGCAAAAATGACAACGCAGTTTTTTCTCAAACAGGTGTACGCGCAAGACAAAGATCGGTCGTACATGTATGACTCATGGCGGGCCAAGCAGTGGGCCGAGAACGAGCGCGGGGAGGGCATCACTGACAGCAGCCGCTGCTTTGCGGATGATCTGTCTCGGGCGGATCTGGTCCGCATGGCGGATGTGCTGGGCTGCTCCACGGACTATCTGCTGGGCGTCGCAGACGATCCGAAGCCATTCACCGGTGCGTGGAAGTCAGCACAAGAGGAGACGCCTGACGAGGGCCGGTTCTTATTCGTCTGTGATGCCTTCGGCTGTGTGCAGCCGTCCGTGTATTGGCAGGGGGATTATATGGATGCCACGTCCAAGAGCGTGGCCAATGATCATCTGAAGCACATACACCTGTGGATGTACCAGCCCTCACTGCCCGGCGGCATGAAGCATATGGGGCAAGAAACGCTGGAAAAAATTATGAAGGATCGGGGTATTGATTGATGAGCATGGAGGCATTTGAGCAAAAGCGGCAGTTTATCACCCAGGAACTGTCCCGCTGCATCACCGCATCCCACGAGGGAGTGACCCGGCTGGAGTTTGAGTATCACGATGGCGGCGAGGAGAGCGTGATCATCCGCTTTGACAACGGCTACATAAAGACCGTCAATGTCACCGGAGACGACTGCCGCGCCGTAATGCTTGACGTGCTGCGGGCGCTGGCGGAGGTGTGAGCATGGTGCGGTGTCGGTGTACATGGAGCGATGGCAAGGGCAATTGGGGCATCAAGGGCGTGGATATTACCACGCTCCCGCCCAACGCCTACGGTGCGCTTTACAAGCTGCACGACATGGAGCGGCTGGCGGACGAAATCCACCAAGAGGAAGATCCTGAGTGCGCATCTGACCTCATGGTTGAGCTGCTGCAACTTCTGGGGCTGCATGGGGAGGTGCCGAATGGCAAAGGTTAAGCCGCCGTGCCGTCCAAACTGCCCACGCAGATGTCCGGGCTGCCACAATCCGGAGAATTGCCCGGATTGGAAGACGTACCTTCAGCGGAAATCGGCGTTTGATTCAACTATGGCGGCTGTCCGAGCAGAGCGGGACATGATGCACGATTATGGGGCTACTCGCTATCAAAATCTGAAGGGGCGGATTCAGGATGCTTAATAAAATTATCCTCATGGGCCGCTTGACCCGCGATCCGGAGCTGCGCCGCACTGGCAGCGGCACGGCGGTGACATCGTTCACGCTGGCCGTGGATCGGGATTTCAAGTCCCAGAGCGGCGAGAAGGAAACCGACTTCATCGACATTGTGGCCTGGCGCGCAACCGCCGAGTTTGTTAGCAAGTATTTCAGCAAGGGCCGCATGGCCGTGGTAGAAGGCCGCTTGCAGCTCCGGGACTGGGTGGACAAGCAGGGCAACAAGCGCCGCTCTGCCGAGGTCGTGGCCGACAACGTGTATTTTGGCGACTCAAAAAAGGATGTGCCCAATTCGGGCACATCCACTCCGGGTCCTGTTGATGCGCACAGCGATCTTGCGGAGATCGACACGGAGGACGGGGAGCTGCCGTTTTGAGCGAGGAGGAAACGACGGCACATGGGAAAGAAATGGGGAATTAAAAAAGCCGCCCCGTGAAGGGCGGCTAAAAGAATAAACGAGATTATCTTTTGAAACAATCGCTGCAATACACAGGGCGGTCATCGCGGGGCTGGAAAGGAACTTTGCAGGGTCTCCCACATTCCGCGCACACTGCATCGTACATCGTGCGTTCGCCGCGATCAGAAGAAATGCCTTTGCGTGCCATACGGCAGGATTTACAGCGCTGGGGTTCGTTTGTAAAGCCTTTTTCAGCAAAGAATTCCTGTTCGCTAGCTGTGAAAGTGAATTCCTGACCGCAGTCCTTGCAGACGAGAGTTTTGTCTTGATACATGAAATACCTCTTTTATATTAGTTCGCCATAAGCGATATATTGATATTACACTATTTTTAAACATTAGTCAAGTAAATGGAAGTCCAAAATATGGAAGAATATAAAAAGGAGGCACGTAATGAGCGATAAACCTTTTTGGTATTGCACCCGGCAGCGGGCGGGTCCGCTGGTCAAAGAGTGCCGGGCGCTGCGTCCTCGTCTTAGCGCAAACGACACGCCGTATGAGCGGACGGAGAAAAATAAGATTCTTCGTCCGCCTCGGGACTCTTCCGTCTGCCGGACACGAGTGGACAGGCTGGAGCTGCGGCTGGCTCTATTCGGGTTTGAGGGCAGCAGCTACACCCTTTCCTTTGATCCCGCGCACCTTCCAGCAACATTTCCAGAGGTGCGTAACATCTGGCGGCGTTATCTCTATCAACTGCGCAAGTGGCATCATGACAAACCGTTTGATTATGTTTATCTGATCGAAGGGAAGCATGGAGACCATCGCTTGCACATCCATCTTGTTCTGCGGGACAGCGATTTTGCACCGGCTGAGGTGCGGCACCTCTGGAAATACGGAGACGATGTGGACGACGAGCCGCTATTGCGCGGGCCATATGACAGTTACCGCCGGACAGCCAAGTATTTTAACAAAGAGGCCACCGATGGCATTACTATCCCAATCAGTGCCAGGACGTGGGTGGCATCCCGCAGCCTAAAAGCAAAGATGCCGCCGCCGGATATCTGGCGCGATCACAGCGGCTGCATCGAGATCCCGGACAATGTGAGGGTGTCCGGACGGAACAACGTGGAGAACCGATTTGGCTCCTATTACTATGGATGGTACATCGGAGATAAAAAAAGCGCTTTATATTTAAATTAATGATTTCAATCTTGGAATCTAGTTGAATAACTCACGAAAACAGCAGAAAGGAATTGCAAGTGAATATCAAAAGTGCTAAACTGATCGTAAAGGACGGATGCTTGATATGTCCCAAGTGCGGTCGGGGGAAAGTCCTGAAGCTCAACCCGGAAACCAGGGCAAAAGACCTCACGGTGTTTTGCAAGGTTTGCAAACAAGAATCCGTCGTGAATATTGACGAGTGCCTGTGCCTCAGTGCCTGTGCCACATGATCTGCAATCGCAGAGAGTGTTGGTGCAGGCTTTTTGTTTTGCCCGGAGGTGATAGCCCGTGGCCCTGAAGCCGCTCCGACCGTGTCGGCATCCGGGATGTAGCGCCCTGACCCGTGACGGCTACTGTCCGGCGCACAAGCCCAAGGATCGTACCCAGCGCAGCGAGGAGTCGCAGTCTTGGCGTTGGATGTACCGGACGCCGCAGTGGCTGGATGATCTCCGGCCTACGCAGCTCCTGCGGGAGCCGTTCTGCCGAGAGTGCGCCCGGCGTGGCATCCGTACACTGGCCACCGACGTGGACCACATCGAGGACCACAAGGGCGACTGGGGCAAGTTCACCGACCGCAACAACCTGCAGAGCCTGTGCCATTCCTGCCACAGCCGCAAGACCATAGCGGAAATGCGAGCGAAAAAGGATGCGCTGCGAAGCCGTTATCGGCGGTGATCGGCCGGACGCTTGGGCGCACGGGCGTATTAAGCCCGCGCTTGGGCGATTCCTTGCAACCCGCCCCGGGCCAATAATGTTTTGACAAAAATGATGGAAGACCGCATGCCCTCCTCCGAACGAGAAAATCGCCCCACGGGAAATTTTAGAGGCGGGTCCGGCGAGCTGGGCGGGGCCTGATCGGTCGGACGGAGTTAGCCTGAGAGCGAAATGCAGAGACAGCGGGGCATAAAAATGTGCCCAATTTGGACACCGGCGTGTCACCCGGCCCTTGAGACCGGAACCCTTTTCCTCCGCCTGGTCCTCGTGAACCAACCGCGAGGGCCGGGTGATGCGCCGGGAGGAAGGAGCAGCATGATGTTAAAACCCATGAGATATATCTGCCTGGATTGCGGCTGTATTGTCGAGACCAGAAGCCGCTGCTACGATGGGCACCGCTGTCCAGCCTGTGATAGCAGACTGTTTTTGCCCTTGAGTAAAACGGCCGTTGGGCAGATGGCGGAAGCCGAAAACAAGCGAGACGAGGGAAGGAGTGATCCACATGGCGGGAAAGCGGCAGCCGACGGATCTTGTAAAGCAAAAAGGCAAAAAGCACTTGGGCAAGGCCGAGGAGGACGCGCGGCGGGACCGTGAAGTGCATGTGCCGCCTCCGGACGCGGCGATGCCGCCGAGGTGGCTTGCGAAAAAGTTTCATCAGGAGTTTCGTGAGATCGGCGAGATCCTGCGGTCTGCCGGGCTGTATGCGGAGATTGACCGGGATGTCCTGGCACAGTATTTCGTGGCGCGGGAGCGGTGGCAGCGGGCGGACAAGCTGGCCTCCTCCGCTATCCGGGACAAGGATGAGAAGCTGGCCAAGGAGTGGACGACGGTGCAGGGCACCTACTTCAAGCAGGCGCGACAGTGCGCCGAGGTCATGGGCCTTTCAGTCACCAGCCGATGCCGGATCGTGGTGCCGGAGATATTGAAAAACGCGGCGGCCGCTCCGGGCGACGATTCCCAGGACGAGTTCACCCAGCGCCTTCGGGCACGGCAGGAGGCCGCGCTGAGCGGGGTGAAGTAATCCATGCCGGAAGTAAACAGCACACTGTATGACGCCGCCGCCGGAGGGTTTGTTTGCGATTTCATCCAGCGCCTGCCCACCACCGACACCGGTAAGCCCTTCCGCCTCTATGATTGGCAGCAAAACGCCATCATGGATTTTTACTCCACCATGGATGTGGACGAGGACACCCGGGAGCAGCTGCGACATTACTGGTATCTCTATCTGGAGATTCCAAAGAAAAATGGCAAGAGCGAGCTGGCGGCGGCCTTGGGCATCTATCACCTCTTTGCAGATGGTGAGCTAAACGCGGAAGTATACGTCTGCGCGGCGGATAAGGAAAACGCCGGTATCGTATTCAACGCGGCGGTCTTTATGCTGACGACCGCGCCCTGGACGGCCAAGATGATCGCCAGGGACGAGCTGCACATCGTGGATAGCCGCAAGCTGATCGAATACCGGAAGCGAGTAGCAACGGCCAACGGCGGCAGCAAGTGGGTGGTGCTTGGGACCATGAAGGTCCTTTCCAGCGAGGCATTCAGTAAGCACGGCTACAAACCCAGCTGCGTCATTTTCGACGAGCTGCACGCTCAGCCCAACCGGGATCTGTGGGATGTCATGACCTTCGGCTCCGGCTCCGGCCGGAAGCAGCCAGTCTACATCGTCCTGACGACCGCCGGAGACGATCCGGACCGGGGCTCCATCGGCTGGGAGATTCACGAGAAGGCCGTCGGCGTCCGGGATGCCCGGCAGCTGAAAAAGTTGCTGGAGGAAGGCGGGGACCCGCACAGCATCCTGAGCCTGCGCCATGTGGCGGACGAGGACCTTGCCGCTGCGGAGCAGGAGTTGCTGGGGCGGGACCTCTCCAACTGGCTCCCCATCCTGTACGGCTTGACGGCGGTCTACGGAGACGATCCGGACGACCTTGCCAAGCTGGATATCTGGGATGAGGCACTATGGTATCAGTGCAATCCGTCTCTGGGGCAGCACCTGAAGATCCGCACGCTGCGCCTGGAGGCCCAGGAGGCTAAAAAGAGCGAGGCCGGAGAAAAGCTGTTCCGCTGGCTGCGGCTGAATCAGTGGATCTCTGTCAAGGCGGTGGGATGGCTGAGCCTGAACCTTTATGACAAAACGCAGTGGGGGCCTAGTAAAAAGGCCGAGCGGGACGTGGCTTTGGAGCAGCTGAAGGGGAAGACCTGTTACGGCGGCGTTGACCTATCCGCTACCACAGATCTGACAGCCTTCGTCCTGCTATTCCCTCAGCAGGCAGGTTTGGATAAAACGGTGGCGCTGTTTCACGCCTGGCGGCCGGATGGCGACATCGTCGCGGCGGAAAAACGGGATCATGTGGCCTATCGGGATTGGGCGCGAGCCGGTTTCTTGGACTTGTGTCCCGGAAATCTGATTGATTATCAGATGGTGGTGTCTGCAATTCTGGAGGCGCGGCAGCTCTATGATCTGAAAACGGTGGGATTCGATCCATATCTAAGCCAGCTCATCACGTCGCTGCTGGGAGACCAGGGCCTTTCCATTGTGGATATCCCGCAGGATCTAAAGAACATGTGGCCCGCTATGCAGACGATGGAGCGGATGATCCTGAGTAAAGAGATGCAGCATGTCCACAACACCTGCGCCAGATGGTGCTTTGGCAATCTCCGCTGCTATGTGGACGGAAACGGGAACAAAAAGCCCATGAAAAACAAGAGCACCGGGCGTATTGATATTACAGTCGCGTGGATTATCGCGGTGGCCACCTGGATGCTGAGCTGGAAGAAAGGCAAGCCGGATCTGGCGCAGGCCATGAAGACACGAAATTACCATTTGTAAGGCCAGAGGGCCGGAAAGGAATTTGCATGAAACGACTTGTTAACAGTCTGGTGGCGAATCTCAATAGTCTGGCCCTGCTGGCCGGGGCCGCCGTTGTGGCTGTGGGGGCCGGAATGATCTATCTGCCTGCTGGGCTGATTGTGGGCGGCGGATTGATGGTGGCCGGTGCAGTGCTATCCATTTGGGGAGAGGATGATCGCAAGTGAGTCTGAAAAAAGGATTGGCCCGCGCCGGACGGACGCTGGACAGCCCCCAGAAGTCACTGGGCGGCGTGATCACAAATATGACGCTGGATAATCCGGCGGGCTGGCTGACCGCAGAGGATGCTGTGGGCCTGAGCCGTGACCGGGCCATGAAAATCTCCACGGTGAACCGGTGCGTGGAGGTTCTGTCCAACTCTATGGCGGTGCTGCCGGTCTACATCATGGACGAGCGCAGCAAAGAGCGGCTGAAGGACCACCGGCTGGGCCGGGTGCTGTGGGGCCGGGCAAATGAGGCCATGACGACCTTTGACTATCAGCGGCTCATGCTGTGCAACCAACTGTTTCGCGGCAATGCCTACGCATGGATCTATCGGGACCCAAGCTCCGGGCATCCGCTTGAACTGCTTCCTCTGCCGCCGGACTACGTGACTCCGATGATTGATACATCCGGACATCTGTGGTATTTCTTCACGCATCCCGTCACCGGAGAAATCACGCAGCTCCGACCGGACAATATCCTGCATTACAAGGCGTACAGCGAGGACGGAATCGAGGGAATCAGCGTGCTGAAGCGGGCGTCGCTGACGCTGGACACTGCAAGAGCGGCTCAGCAGTATGAAAACAGCACCTGGCGCAGCGGCGGGCAGCCCAGCGGCATCCTGACCACGGAATCAGATTTAGGTGGCAATGTAGAGCGGATGCTGGCGGACGGGACAAAGATCATGGTTGACCCAAAGGAGGAGCTGCGCAAATCGTGGGATTCAGTTCACAAGGGACCGGGGAACGCCATGCGCGTTGCGGTGCTGGATCTTGGGCTAAAGTATCAGCCAATTTCCATGACCAATACCGACGCACAGTTTGTGGAGAGTAGTGAGCTCCGCGTGGCGGATGTTTGCCGGTTCTTCGGCGTGCCGCTGCATCTGGCTTATGCCGGAAAGCAGTCCTACCAATCCAATGAGCAGAACGGCATTGAGTTTGTTAACTACACCCTGCTGGCCTATGAGACCCAGTGGGGGCAGGAAGACACCTACAAGCTGCTGCTTCCCGGCGAACGGGCAAAGAACCTCCGCATTAAGCGGGAGCTGAAGGTATTCCTAAAGGGCGACACTACCGCACAGGCGGCATGGTATCGCGTCCTGCGAGAGATCAGCGGGTTGAATGCCAACGAAATCCGGGCGCTGGAAGATATGGGGAATATTCCCGGCGGAGATTCGTATTACGCCAGCTGGGGCTATGGGCCTTTGGATCAGTGGTCTCTGCTGAGTGTCATCCGGGCACTGGGCAAAGCGAGTGAATTAAATTTGCCGGAAGGGAGCAGTCCAAAAAATGAATGAGATTCTAAAAAGCGCCAGCGTCCAGAAGCAGACGCTGGACGATGCGGATCTGGCTCTGATCAATCAGCAGGCCCTGCGTCCGCTGGTGGCCGATGAGGTGTTTACTTTCCGGCTGGCCGCCTGTGACAATCAGGTGGATCGGGATTATGAGCGGTTCACCGACGCCGCACTGGAGGGCCTTGCAAAGCTGTTTGTGGGCCGCACGGTGCTGATGGATCACAAATGGAGCGCCGGGAGCCAGACCGCCCGGGTTTATGCCGCCAGTGTGGAGCCTGCCGGAGAGATCAAGCAGTTGGTTCTGCGGTGCTACATGCCCCGCATGGACCAGACCACCGGCACGATCACGGCGATTGAGAGCGGCATCCTTCGGGAGTGCAGCGTGGGCTGCACGGTGGAGCGGGTGATCTGCTCCGTGTGCGGCGTGGACAATTCCAAGGCCTGCTGCGAGCATTGGCAGGGCCGCGAGTATGACGGAAATCTCTGCGTCATGGAACTGGACGGGGCAAAGGACGCCTATGAGGTTTCCCTTGTGGCGGTACCGGCACAGCCGGGAGCGGGCATTATCAAAAGCAAGCGTTACGGCGGCCAGGGCGGGCCGCAGACCACTCCGGCGGATACCGGAGCTGAAGACGAACTTCTCCGCTTGGCGCAGGCCATGCAGGAGCAGGAAGAAAAACGATATGGAGGTTTTGAATCATGACGTATCAGGAATTGCTGGAAGCAAAAGACAAGCGGGCCAAGAAACTGGTAGAGGGTGACGAGCTCCTTGCCAAAAAGGACTTTGCGGCCCACAAGACCCTTATGGAAGAGGTCAAAAAAATGAATCCGGAGATCGAGGCAGCGGAAATGCAGCTGGCTGAGGAGGGCCGTTTTGCCGACGGCGATGAAAAGCTGAAGGCACTGGCACTTCAGAAACAGAAGCAGAAAGAGGAGGCGGGCGTGGAGAAGTCCGTGGACGACATCCGCGCCGACCCGGAATACGCCCGCACCTGGTCCAAGGCTCTGCGGGAGGGCATGACCGTGAAAAAGTCCCGCAGCGTGGAGGGCTACGGCATCCTGCACAAGGCCCTGACTGTCTCCGGGGGAACCCCCTCAGGCGAGGAAGGTGGATTCCTGGTCCCCAAGGATTTTGACAATGCCATCATCCGGGAGACGAAAGACTATGTGGATCTGTCCACGTTGTTCAACGTGGAGCAGGTAAATACCTATTCCGGCTGGAGGGCCGTGGAGGTCGCCGGTCAGCGGACGAAACTGCCGCTGGTGGGCGAAAACACCACCATTGGCAGGACCAATCAGCCAAAGTTTACCAAGGTTGACTACACTGTGAAGAAATACGGTGACCGGCTTCCGGTATCCCACGAATTGATGGATGACAATACCGCAGGCCTGATCCAGTACCTGGCCCAGTGGTTCGGCCCCAAGTACATTCTGACCAAGAACGACTTGCTGCTGACCATTCTGAACACCCTGACCTTTAAGCCCCAGACTGTTACCGCAGATAAGGACAAGGTGAAGGCCATTAAGCACATCCTCAACACCCAGCTGAACACGGCCTATAGCCGTGGCGCGGTGCTTCTGACCAACCAGAATGGCTATGACGAGATGGACAACTGGGTGGACGGCCAGAACCGGCCTATGCTGGTGCCGGATGTATCCGGTGATTTCAGCCGTTTCAAGGGCCGCCAGGTGACCTATGCGGATAATGACCAAATCGGCACCAAGTCCGTCACCGTCGACACGGTGACCACCGTCTACGATCCCCTGTACATCGGCAACTTCAAATCTGCGGCCACGCTGTTCCTCCGCAAGGCCATGGAGGTGGCGGCCACCGACGTGGGGGGCGACGCCTGGGCTACTGATTCCTATGAACTGCGCTGCCTGTGCCGCATGGATGCGGAGCAGGTGGATGATTCCGCCGTGTATGCCACCGGCTACGCCCAGAACAACGCGGCAGGCTAAGGAGGCGCGTGATGAGTAAAAAAACTACAAGCGCGGCGGCTGATACTGCCGTTGTAACGAACGTCCCCGTGCAGAATACCCCCACGCCGGAGACTATGAAACAGGCCGCTGAGGCTCCCGCGGTGCAGGTGCCAAGTACCCCTGTTCCGGAGACCCAGAACGTGGCTACAAAGGAAATCCTGATGCAGGAAATCCCGGCGGCGTATGCGGACTACAAGGAACTGCCCGCCGTGGTGGCGGCTCCGCTGGGGCTGAACCTGCGGACGGGACCCGCGATGAACTATGGCGTGCTGGAAACCCTTCCCGACGGCGCGCCGGTAACCGTCCTGCCGCTGCCCTATGGTGCAGAGGTCAAGGGCTGGACGCTGGTTGTGTCCGAATCGGGCACATGCGGCTGGGTCATGACGGAGTTTCTGGCCGAGCCGACCGCAGAGGAGTAAGCCATGGCGGAGCTGACGGATGCGAGGCGGGTGGCGCTGCTGGCGTACTGCCGGATTGACGCACCGTTGGACGACGGTGAGAAGGCCATGGTGGACGGGTTTTATTTCTCGGCCATGAGCTACATGGAGCAGGCAGGCGTTAGCGAGCCGGAGGCGGGGACGAATCGCCGGGCGCAATACGACCTGTGCGTCAACTACCTGGTGCTGGACAGCTACCAGCGGCGGGATGTGTCCATCAACGGTGCGGTCGTCGAAAACACAGCATTCCGGCGGCTGTTGAATCAGCTGAAGCTCACCGAGCCGGTGCCCGATTTGGGCACCGGCACCGGAACGGAGGTCGTGTGATGGATTTCATCAGCGCGGGGGACCTGAACGAGCGGGTACAGGCCCGGGATCTGACCCACGACGCGGCAGGGAACGCATGGAGCTGGACAACTGCATGGGGAGCCTGGGCAAAGGCAGAGCAGAGCGACCGGGCAAGCTATTTCTCCTCCGTGGGCATCGGGGCGCGGAGCGTGACCTTCATCATGCGCAAGGCCAGCCGCATAACCCTCGGGCTATCCTTCCTGTGGCGCGGGCAGTTTTGCTTTTTAACCTCCATTGCCGATACGGAGCAGCCGGGCATGGTAGCCGTCAAGGCGGCGCTGTGTGAGCTGGTGGCATGTCAAAAGGACGTGGATCTGGACTCGGCGGGGTGCAAGTTCCCCGGCGCCCTGACAGAGAAGTATCTGGGACATGAACAGGGGCGCCTTCAGGCAACTACCACGGTGACCTACGTACTGGTGACGCCAAAGGCCATTGAACTGGCTCCCAACTCCCTGGTGGAGGCGGGCGGCAAGGTTTATGCGGTGCAGGTGTGTCACACGCTGGACCCATGGAAAAATGAGTATGAGATCACACGGAAGGAAGACTGCTGATGTCTTATCAAGTGGACCTTACAGCGTGGAATAAGCTGTGGGATTACTGGGGCGACCTGATCGAGGAGGTCCCGGAGGCGATCAAGACCGCCCTGTATGCCGCTGCCATTGCTGCACAAAAAGAAGTCCAGTCCCAGATCGACCGGCAGGACGTCACGGACCCACGCGGTCGAGTCAAACGCTGGCAGGAGGTCCGCATGGGCAGTGGCGGACATTATTCGGCGGTGTCCCCCACATTTGACGACGTGGTGCAGGCGGCGAAATCCTCCGGGGAGTGGACAACCTCCGCAGACCTGACCCGGTACCTGGACCGAGGACATGGTGTCCGGCAGCCCAGCGGCCGGGCAAAGCGCTATCAGCCACGCCTGCGGGGCAATGGAACCTATGTCAGCGGACACCTGTTTTATAGCTGGGCGGCAATGCAGGGGGACAAAATTGCGCTTGACGCGGCGGACAACGCGCTGCGGAAGTTCGACCAGGAGCTGGACGACGCGCGATATGGAGGATAATTTTTGATGCTGACACCGAAAGAAATTACTGCCGCTGTGATTGCGGCGGTGCAGGGCTCGTTTCCTAATGAGACGGTTTATGAAAATCTAAAGCCGCGAAATTCAGAACGGGCCTGCAATATGGTGGAGCTGACCGGCATTGCCCTGGGAGATGTTTCCCCAGGAGGGGTGGAGCTGCTCTACACCTACCGGATCACCGATTACGTAAAGGTGGACGAGCGGTACAACAGTCAGCTGGCCGAGCTGGCCCTGCGGACCATGATAATCGTGGGGCTGTTTGCCAAGGGCTCCCTGAAGACCGGAGACCGGGCGCTGAAAGTGCGCAGCTGCTCCTCCAGCCACAACTGCGACTACACCGAAACCCTTGCAGTTCTGTCCCTGTCTTACAGCCGGACGGATTTTGACGCGGCGGCGGTGCTGCCCCTGATGGAGCAGCTGACGCTGACAACGAAAACAAAGGAGGACACAACTCTATGAGCACTTTGACAATGCCCAGCATCAATATTGCATTTCAGCAGGCGGCGTCTACGGCCCTGGCCCGGTCCCAGAAGGGGACAGTGGCTCTGATCCTGCGGGACGCGGCCCTTGCGGACAAGACGTATTCCCTCACCGCGCCGTCTCAGCTCCCCACTGCCCTGGGCGCAGCCAATCAGGCGGCGGTGCGGCGGGCGTTTATCGGCTACGTGAAGCCCCCGAAAAAGGTACTGCTGTACATCACCGGCGCGGAAGACGTGATCATTGCGGGCTGCGCGGCCCTCAACTGGCTGGCTACCCAGCAGTTTGACTATTTGGCGGGGCCTGCGGATCTGACGGCCACGGAGGCGGGCGTGATCAAGACCTGGATCACCACCCAGCGCAGCGACAATTACGCGATTTTTAAAGCGGTGCTGGCGGGCCTGGCGGCAGACAGCGAGGCAATCGTCAACTTTGCGGCGGGCGGTATCGACATCGGCGAGACTGACAAGCTCACGGCCGCCGCCTACTGCGGGCGGATGGCGGGCCTTCTGGCGGGGACGCCCATGAGTATTTCCGCCACCTACGCGCCGCTGGCGGAGGTCCGGGACGTGGACCGTTTGACCGAGGCAGCGCTGGACGCAGCCGTGGGCACGGGACAGCTGGTGCTGTTCTGGGACGGCGAAAAGGTGAAGACCGGCCGGGCCGTCAACAGCCTGACCACCGTCACCAGCAAGAGCGACGAGTGGAAGAAAATCAAGATCGTGGAGCTGCTGGACATGGTGCAGCACGATCTCCGGGCGGCCATCGATGACGGATACATCGGCAAGTATGCCAATACCTACGAAAATAAGCTCCTGCTGGTGACGGCCATCACCAAATATCTCCGCTCGCTTGCCCGGGATGGCCTGATCCTGGAGAACTTTACCTGCGGCATCGACGTGGACGCGCAGCAGGCGTGGATGGAGGAACAGGGAACCTCGACCGTGGACATGAGCGAGCAGGAGATCAAAGAGGCGGGTACCGGGACCCACGTATTCCTGACGGTGTCCATCCACCCAGTGGACGCCATTGAGGACGTCAGCGTGGAAATCACGCTGTAAAGGAGGACAATTATGGACGGTTACAGAGTTATCAACGGCACGCACGGTGCCGTATGGGAAGACGGGAACACGCTGGCGGAGGTCAGTGCCTTCCAGGTGAAGGTTGCCAAAAACAAGAGTTCCCTCAATTTCTGCGGCCAGATGGCGGAGGACAGCAAGGTCACCGGAATCAAGATCACCGGCTCCATCACGATCCACAAGATTTACACCCGGGGCAGCGACGACGTGGAGCAGGTACAGGCGGGCCACGACCTGCGCAAGACTCTGGTGGGCGCGCTGAAGGACCCCGACGCATACGGCGCGGAGCGGATCGCCGTGTACGGTGTGAGCTACGACGAGGTGACGGTGATGGACTGGGCCGCTGCCAAGGAGGGCAGCATCACAATTCCCTATACCGCCACGCGGGTGGAATATCTGGATAAGATCGAGGTGCAATGATGGATGAAAAAATGAAAGACGTCAGCGTGCTGGAGTTGCTGCTGAAGCCGGAGCTGCCGGACGTGCGGAAGGTGCTGCCGGAAAAGCAGGTCGAGGTGCCGAGGCTCAGCGAGTTTGCCGGAGAGCCGGTGGTCTTCACGCTGCGGGGATTGAGTTACGATCAGGTACGGATGGTGCAGGAAAAGCCCAGAGGAGACCAGGCGGCCTTTGGTGTGCTGTACGGCTGCGTCAGCCCCAAATGGGGCGATGGGGCACTGTTGGACAAGGACCGAGGCATTGCAACCCCCATCGACGCCATCAAGGCACGGCTGATTTCCGGAGAGATCGATGAGCTGTACATGGAAATTCAGCAGCTTTCCGGATACCTGCGCAGAACGATTTCCGACGTAAAAAACGGCTAGAGGCGGGGAGCGACCCGGAGCTGTCATTATTATTCTACCTGTTCCGCGACCACCATTGGCCTAAATCGGAGTTGCAGGCCCTGTGGGAGTCGCGGGACGGGTGGCAGGAGATCATCCGGGAGTTCGCCGCCTTTGAGTGCGAACAGCGAAACAGAGGATAAAAAAATCGCCCTCCCGGCGGGGAGGGCGGCATATTTCATCAAGTGAGCAGAGAGAGCATGTACAGCAGCGCAGGGACAATGGCAGCGGCAATGAGCAGGATGCTGTTGCGAAAGTGATCTTTTTCCGTTTGGCTCATATCGGCGTATCTGCAGCCGCCCCTCATGAAAGGAACCGAAAATAAAGAGCAGATACCATAGCCGCCGGCAAAGATGCAGGCCAACGCGATTACAAAAATCAAAATGACGTATCCCATGGTACAACTCCTTTCTGCTTATCATTTATGACACCAACGTAGCACAAAACCATTCAGCCGTCAAGGGGGGGAAAAATCAGTATGGCGGAGACATCCATTGTATTTAAGGCGCACGAGAATATCAGCCAAACTATGCGAACGATAGCTTCCAGCGGAAAAGGGCTGAGCAAAGAGTTTGAAGAGCTGGAACGGAGAGGCAGGGCGCTGGAATCCGGGAATGCGCAATTGCAGAAAAAATTAGGCTCGCTCAATAAGGAAATGATCACGGCCCGGAATACCATGAAAGAGGCCGAGAGAGCTTTTAAGAAAACCGGAGATGCAACGGACGGCCTTAAATTTTCCAAGGCGGTGGAGGAATACGAGCGTCTGACATCCGCTATTAAAGAGACAAAAGACACTTCCGGAATCATGGTGAAATCCATGAAGAGCAATACCGACGAAATGCGCAAGATCTTCGACGAAACCGGGCGGATGGAAGCGAATGCCGGAAACGGCGGATTACTTTCAAAGCTTTTTAGCAGCGATTTGGGAGCCGGATTGGCGCGGTCCGGAATTTTCCGAGATCTGGGCAACAGTATTTCAGGTATGGCCGGTACGCTGATCGAAAGTGCGGTGGGCCAGCCTGTGGCTACTGCCTTGAGCGAAACGCTGTCTGGTGCTGTGTCCGGCGCGGCGGCCGGAGCAATTGCCGGAGTTCCCGGTATGGTTGCCGGAGGCGTTATCGGAACGGTGTCTGGTGCGCTTAACGCGAGCAACCAGATCTATCAGCAGCAGGACGACGCCTTTAAGGATTACTACAAAAACCTGTATGAGACAGAAGAATCCGGGACGGCGGAAACACTCGGCTCCGGGACTACGATTGCCGGAAGTCGGGAGCAGACGCAGATGGCGTTTGCCCAGCGCTTTGGTTCCGATGAAGCGGCCACGGCGTATCTGGACAAGACACGGGAGCTGGCCAAGGACACCAACTACACCTTTGACGAGATCACCGGATATTCCAAAAAACTGTTGAACAGTTACGACCCGGACGGAGTGTTCGGCGTACTGAAGACGCTGAGCGATGCCAGCGCGGGGCTGGATCTGACCAGCAGCGATGTGGATACATTTATCTCCGGACTTTCCCGAATGCGAACCACCGGCAAGGCCACGCAAGAATATCTGAACTATTTTTCGGAACGGGGTGTTGATGTCTATCAGGCGCTGAGCGACGCCACCGGTGCGGACAGAAGCAAAATCGCGGATATGATCACTGGCGGAAAGATTTCCGGGGAAGGGGCCGCGCAGGCGATTCTGAACTATATTAACCAGAATTACGGCGGGTTGAGCGACAAGCTGGCGGGAACCTATGATGCAATGGTGGATAATCTGGGCGATGTGATGGACGAGATCAAGGCCGCCGGGGGCATGGGCTATACCGAGGAGCGGAAAAGCTCCGTGGACGCAGATCTGAGCGCCTACGGCGGGGCGCTGGGAGACAAACTGGCGGAGCTGAGCACCGTGGGCGGAAAAGTACAGGCCTATGGCGAAAACATGAAGGATCAGTACCAGCGGGAGGCGCTGAGCGCCGTTTTGCTGGGGCAGAAGACCTCCGCCTTCACACCGGAGGACGCGGAAAAGCTGGAGAGCCTGAGATCACAGTATCAGGAAGCGGAGGATGCCTGGAACGGCGGCAGCATGGAGGCTGGGCAGAAGATGACCGATCTGAAGGAGGAGGCTGAGTCGTTAGCCACAGCGGCCTTTGAATCCAGCGATTGGTCAGAAAAGCTGCACGATGCGGAACTGGATCAGATCAACGCCACGCGGGAGCTGACCACAGGGCTTTCGGCAGCCACTAACGCACTGGAGGTCAGTAACGCTTTTACAAAAGGCGGAAAAGGCGACGGAATAGTATACAGTTTTACAAATCCAGACGCAGACGCTATGAACGAAAATTCCGGACCGGGGAAGCACGAGGTATGGAAACATGGGGTAAACGGCTCCAACGCCTTCGGGCTGCGGAGAGTGCCGGAAACGGGCCTATATCTGCTGCACCAGGACGAGACCGTGAAGACGGCGGCGGAGAGCCGCGCGGGAAGCGGAGACGCGAGGCAGATATTGATTTCGGGAAATGAGTTCAACGTCCGGCAGGAGAGCGACGTTCCCGCCATCGCTGCCGAGATACTGCGGCAGGTGGACTTGGCCGAAATACGGTCGGGTTAAGGAGGGCGTATGCAATTCTTTTTTCGCAGCGTGAAGACCGATAAGCAGCTGGCCATGCCCGTGACGCCCGCTGAGTTCGCCGTGGAGTTCGGGCGGAATATCACGGTGCTGGACATGGCCCAGATCGGCGAGGCGGCGTTTCCGGGCCTCTCCGCCCTGTTTGACGAGCAGCTGGAATTTCTTCTCCCGTCCGAATCCCGGAACTACACCCTGGGGGACTACAGCGGCGATCCCTACGCCCTGGTGAATACGCTGATGGCCTGGTCGGAGGCGGGGGAGGTGCTGCGGCTGATCATCACCGATACGCCGGTGAATGTGCCCGTGCTGCTGGGGCCGGTGCGCTACGGAGAGCGGGACGGTACCGGGGACGTGTACGTGACGCTGACCATGCGGCGGTACCGGGAGCTGGCGGCAGAGACGGCGGGCGTCAAGACGGAGACCGGGAACAACACCCGGTCCTCCGCCCGGGCGACGCAGGCGGAGAAGACCTATACCGTGGTGAAGGGCGACACCCTGTGGGGCATCGCCCGGAAGCAGTACGGAAACGGGGCGCTCTGCTGGAAGCTGGCCACGTACAACGGCATCAACAATGCCAACCTGATCTATCCGGGACAGAAAGTGAAGTGCCCGGACAAATCGAAGCTTTAAGGGGGCGGCGGCATGGCTTACGATGATTTGCTGAAGATCCGGACGTGGAGCCTGGACGGGAAGGACACGGAGCACATCACGCCGCTGGTGCAGAGCAAAACGTGGAGCGGAAGCTACCGCGACTGCGCCCGGCAACTCTCCTTCAGCGCGACGCCCGAGGCACTGTGCGAGCTGGGCGGCCTTGCGCGGCTTTATCATGAGGCGGATATCCTTTTCTCCGGCCATGTGGTGTCCCGGCAGCGGGACAGCCTGGGGCAGACCGTGGATTGCACGGCCCTGGACAACGGGTTGTACTTAAAGCGCAACAGCACGTATTTGGCACCGCGCAAGAAAACGCCGGAGGCGGTGACCCGGGAGCTTTGCAGCGAGTTTGGTATCCCCTGCGGCCAGCTTGCTGCCACCGGCGTGAGCCTGAGCCGGAACTTTTTGGGCGTGAGCCTTTACCAGATCATCCAGACGATGTACACCCTGGCATCGGAGCAGAACGGAAAGAAGTATCAAGTCCGCTTTGCAGCGAATCAGCTGCAGGTGGTGGAGAAGGCCATCGGGGCGGACAGCCTGCGGCTGGTACCGGGGAGCAACCTGCTCTCCTGCACCAGCGGGGACAGCATTGAAAACCTGGTGACCCGGGTTGGCGTGTACGACGACAAAAACAAGCTGACGGCCCATTTTGACAGCCCCAAGGGCTACGTGGCGTTGTACGGTTTGATGCAAAAGGCCATCAAGGCCACGGACAGCGAGAAGCCGGAGACCACCGCCAAGGAGATTTTGGAGGAGAACGGCATCGAGACCACCATCACCGCCGAGTGCATCGGAAGTCCCAAGCTGATCACGGGCAACGCCGTGGTGGTGGAGGAGCCGGTCACCGGCACGTATGGCCAGTTCTGGATCACATCGGACAGCCACAGCTTTTCCGGCGGCGTGTATCACACCAAGGTATCGCTGGATTTCCGGAATCTGATGGATAAGCAGGAAGCGGGATCGGTGCCTAAGAAATAAAAAAGATGACCGGAAGAACCGGTCATCTGTCTGCTGTTTGTTATTCCGTACCGCGCTCAAATCCAAGATAGCGTGTACCCTGGAAGGTCAGTTTTCCAGTATCCTGCTCCACCAGCATCCCATACTCCGTGTCCCGAACCATGAATTCCATGCGGTCTCCGCTGGCAACCTGGAAGGTGACATAGTATGTAGTTGAAGAGGACGTATAAGACATATTGTTTGTGCCGGTGTTGTGGTGGTAATGCGATACATCAGAACGCTTGGAGACAACGGTGGCGTCCACGGTAAGGACCGGGGAATCGTTATTTTTGTTCCACTGTTGGGCTCCTTTGACCGCCCGCGTGATGAAGATTCCAATTACCACAATAAACATGATACCAATGAAAATTGGCATGATGTTGAACATGAGACCATCCAGTCCGCCTATGCCAAAAGTATACAAGAAAAACCCTCCTTATAAAAAAACAGCGTTGACATCAGTATACCATTCTTTTCCATAGAAGCAAGGCCATTTGCAAAAGTGTCCGAATTGGACACAAACGAATAGAGGTGGATGGAGTGAAAGAAGATCCGTTTAGCGGACTATACCGGACAATGATGGAAGCAGGCGGCAAGGCAGTTCCGGCGGGGAATGCCCGGTTACTGCACGGGACCGTGCTGTCCGTCGCGCCGCTGAAGATCGACGTGGCGGGGACAACGCAGGAAGCGGAACGGTTTTACATCAGCCACCAGCTGGTGAGCGGCCACGCGGAGAAGCTGACCGTGTCCGGGTCCGCCGTCTCCGGGGCGCTGGATATCTCCGCCAGCTGCGGAAATGGCAGCCACTCCTCCATGACGATCTCCGGCGGCACAGTGACGCTGAACGCCGTGGCCACCCAGGACGGCCCGGTGCTGAAGGCGGGAGACGAGGTGCTGCTTCTGACGGCGGATGACCAGACTTTTTACATCCTTGACAAGGTGGTGAGGTGCGGATGAGCTCTATTTTCCCCATTGTCCAGCCGGAGGCGGAGGAGACCGCCAGTGCGCTGCCCCTGGCGCGGGAAATCAAATGGGACTTTACCGCAGACATGCCGGTGTTCTCTGCCGGGCAGCCGGTGGAAGTGACTGGGGCCGATGCGGTGAAGGTCTGGTGCTGGAAGGCGCTGAAAACGCCCCGATACCGCGACGATGTGTACTCCTGGGACTACGGATGCGAGGCGGAGGATCTGATCGGCAAGGCATTCACGGCGGACGTGAAGCGCAGCGAGGCCATCCGCTGCATTCGGGAGGCACTGATGGTTAGTCCCTATGTCACCGGCGTGGCGGAGACGTCCGTGGAGTTTGAGGGCGACCGGCTGACGGTTCAGTGTACGATACAAACAATTTACGGGGAGGTATCGCTGGATGTATGAAGATTTGACGGAAGAGGCCGTGAAGGCCCGAATCATCGCGCGGCTGCAAACGTCCCTGCTGACCTGCGAGGGCAGCTTTACCGGCGACATCATCGCCGCCATGGCCACGGAGATCTGCCAGTGCTACCACGCCATGGACGCGCTGCAGTCCATGTTTTACGTGGACGAGACCAGCGGCGCGTACATTGACAAGCAGTCCGCCATAGTAGGTATCACCCGAAAGGCTGGAACGCTTGCCTCCAGCGCCGTGACCTTCACCGGCACGGACGGGGCCACGATACCGGCGGGCGCTCCGTTCTACACGGCGGCGGGGCTGGCCTTTTATCTGGATGGGGCGGCAACCATCGCAGGCGGCACGGCAGCGGGGACGCTGAAAGCAGAGGAGGTGGGCGCGGCCTATAACATCGGGGCCGGGGAGATCGTGTCCACCCTGCGAAATTACAGCGGCATCACCGCATACACCAACGGCGCGGCCACGGGCGGCACGGACGCGGAAACGGACACGGCGCTGGTAGAGCGCTACTATTCCCGGATGCGGCGCTCCCCTACCTCTGGGAATCCCTACCACTATCAGACGTGGGCCGGAGAGGTGGACGGCGTGGGCTACTCCCGGGTAATTGCCAAGTGGAACGGCGACGGGACGGTGAAGGTGCTTCTGGCATCTCCGGAGGGCGGCGCGGTGGATGCGGAGGTAATCAGTGCCGCCGCCGCCCACATCGGCGCAGAGCGGCCCGTGGGGCCAGCGGTGACGGTCCTGTCCGCCACGGCCAAGAGTCTTTCGGTGAGCGCCGCCGTGACCATTGACGGTACCACCACAAAAGCGGCGGTACAGACGGCGCTGGCGGAGACCGTGGGGGCCTATTTCAAGTCCCTTGTGGCGGGGAACTTTTCGCAGAATCTGGACGCGGAACTGGATGTGATCTCCGAAAAGACCTACACCGTGCTCTATAACCGGGTGGCGTTCCTGCTGCTCTCCATCCCCGGCGTAGTGGACTACTCCGCCCTGACGGTGGGCGGCGGTACCGCCAACGTCACCGTGGCGGCCGACGAGGTACCGGTCTTATCGGGGGTGACAGTCTCGTGAGTATGCTGATTCAGCGGTACCCGGAGTTTTTGCAGAAGGGCGCGGAGTTCGCGGACATCCAGCAGGCGCTGGAGCCGGAACGGCTGGCCCTGTGGCAGGCGCAGGACAGCCTGTGTGATCAGCTGAACGTGGACACGGCCACATGGGGCCTTAAAAGCTGGGAGGAGGCGCTGGGCATCCCGGTGGAGGTTTCCAAGGACACCGCTTTCCGGCGCAGCCGGGTCAAGTCCAAGCTGCGGGGCGCGGGCGTCACCACCGTGGCCATGATCCAAAACGTGGCGGAGAGCTTCAGTAACGGCGACGTGGAGGTCACGGAAAATCCGGAACAGTTCCGGGTGGCCATCAAGTTTGTGGGGACCATCGGCATCCCGCCCAACATGGACGATCTCACCGCCTCGCTGCGGGAGATCATGCCCGCGCACCTGGGCTGGGACTACATCATCATCTACAACACCTGGGACGCGGTGAAGCCCCGCACCTGGGGGGCGCTGGCCTCCCGCACCTGGGCAGATGTAAAGGAGAGTGACCTGAACGCATGACAACGACTGCAAATCTGGGCTTGAATCTGCCGGAGGGCAGTGATTATGCCGACATCGCCGTACTGAATGCCAATTTTCAAAAGCTGGACACGGTGGTGTCGGCGGCAAAGTCGGCGGAGGAGTACGACCCTGCTGCAACCTATGCCGTGGGGGCCTACCGAACTAAAGACGGCAAGCTATACAAATGCACCACGGCCATCACGGCGGCGGAGGCGTGGACGGCGGGCCACTGGACGGAGACCAGCGTGGGGGCGGAGATCGCGGCGGCCTATACCGCGCTGGGGGGCAAGGCGGCGGCGGTCCACGCGGCCAACCACGCGACAGGTGGCAGCGATCCGCTGACCCCGGCGCAGCTCGGGGCAGCAACTGAGCAGTTGCTCTACTGTACCGTGCCTGTGAGTTGGACAGCCAGCGGTGCATTTTACACACAGACGGTCAGCGTGCCTGGGATTCTGGCATCGGACGAGGGCGTCAAGATTGATATATACCCCGGAAGCGACGACGCCGCAAACAAGCTATATGCCGAGGCGTTTAGCAAGGTACAGACCATGGAGACCCTTGCAAATGCAATTAAGTTCGTCTGCACGGCTGCGCCCACCACGGCCTTCCCACTGAAGCTGGAGGTGACGCGGTAATGGGACAGGCTTTAAAAGTTAACCGGGGCGGAGGAAACGCAGAAAAAAACTATGCGTACAAAGTATCTGCTAAAGTTGTGCAGCAGTATGGAACCAATTATCACGATGTTCCTGCCGGATACACGATCTACTACTCTGACACGGTAACAGTTTCGTCGGCCGGTGCGGTGGTATTGTCCGGTACCATTCACAGCATTACATCCCCAGCACCGAGCAGCGCCAATGCTGCCTCCATGAACTCTCTTTTGACGGGGAAATACGCAACCTGCCAGTACTTCTTCTCTGCGCCCGTTCTCATTAACGGTGTCGTATACAATACGGATAGCAGCGCGGTAAATCGGTATTATGAAGGGATGTTAAAGGCGGTCACTCAAACTGTTGGCTATGGAGTTTCGGATACACAGAATTATCCGTCGGAAACACTGGGCAGCGACGGTAAGTATCGGCTTAATATTACTGCGTAAAAGGAGGTAAGCCTATGTATATCACAACAGGCAGCACCAAGCACTATGCCGTAGCCTCGACGGCCCTGGGCATTGTTGAGGTACGCTACACGCTGGAGGAGATCCCGGCGGCGCTGGGGACCATGGTCAAGCTCTTTTCCGACGACGGCATGCAGATCCGGGAGGATACCGTGGCGAACTGGGAGCATCCCCGCATCGAGGGGAACACCATCATCCTCAGCAACACGGCCCCGGCGGAGCCGATTGTCCCGACGCTGGCGGATGTGCAAGCCGCGAAGCTGACGGAGGTCAACGCCGCCTGCGACGCTGCCATCACCGCCGGGTGCGATGTGACGCTCTCCGACGGCACGGCGGGGCATATCACGCTGACCCTGCCCGATCAGATCAACCTATCCACGGCGCAGGAGGCTATTGCCGCAGGAAAGACCGGCTACGCCTACCACCTGGACGGGGCGCTCTGCGAAATCTACCCGGCGGCGGACATCGCCATCATGGCCACGGCGGCCACGGCTCACGTCCTGTACCACCAGACCTATTGCAACCACGTCCGGGCGTGGGTCAAGCGCTGCACCGCCATTGCGGACGTGGAGGCCATCACCTACGGAGCAGAGCTGCCGGACGATCTGGCGCAGCACATGGCCACGGTGCTGGGAGGCGGCAATGCGTAAGGCCGGAGACGTGATTTTAAGCGGGCTGCTGGGATGCTTCGTCGGGACAGTGTACTTTTTACTGGAGGTCGCCTGGAAGACCGCACGGGGCCATCCCGGGGACATCAGCTGGACCATGCTGGTGCTGGCGCTGCTGGTGGGCGTGGTCATGGAGCGAATGGGCGCGGAGCTGCCGTGGCGGTGTCCGATTTGGGCACAAGCCATCCTGTGCGGCCTCGCCATCACGGCGGCGGAGTTTGTGACCGGGTGCGTGGTCAACCTCTGGCTGGGCTGGGGCGTGTGGGACTACTCCGGTCTGCCTGGTAATCTGCTGGGGCAGATTTGCCCGCAGTTTGCGGCCCTGTGGTGCCTTGTGAGCGGGCCGGTGATCGTCGGGCTTGACTGGATGCGGTACGCGGTCCGGGGCGGCCAGAGGCCGCATTACAGAATGATATAAGGGGGCCTACATATGGCAGCTATCGCCGCTGAGTGGTGGCTGAAATGGCTTTTCGGACTGATCGGCGGCGGGCTGATCGTGATTGTACGCATGTTGTGGCGCAAACAGCGTGCGACGGAGCTGGGCATTCAGGCACTGCTGCGGGACCGGATACTGCGGGCATATTACCACTACCAGGAGCGCGGGACGATCACCCTGCACGGGCTGGAAAACGTCAACAAGCTCTATGAGCAGTATCACAATCTGGGCGGAAACGGAACCGTGACAAAGCTGGTGGAGGATCTGCGCAAGATGGAGGTTGTGGATGGATAAAACCAAACGCAAGCATTGGACGGGCTCTAAGCTGATCGCGCTGGGCGTGCTGGCAGTCGACGGCAGTTGCACCTACATTGTGCTGTATCTATGTTGGCTCAGCATTAAGATGCAGTTCACCGGATCTCTGCCGTACCTCACCACCCTGATCGGGGCATTGCAGATGGCTACCGGCTACGTGCTGGGGCATTATTTCATGAAATCCAAAGCAGAGAACACAAAAGGCGGCATCACCTACGATGCCGCCGCAAGCAACAATTTCGATAACGATTTATAGGAGGCTCTTATGAATATTACAAACATTACAGCACTTATCACCATCATCGGCGCGCTGACGGTGGTCGTGAACTTACTGACTGAGGTTGTCAAGAAAAGTACATGGAACAAGATCCCGACGAACATCCTCGTTGTGCTGTTGTCCGTGGTGTTGACATTAGTCGCATTTTTTGCCTACTGCCAGATTAATGCCGTAGCGGTGCTGTGGTATATGGTGGTTGCCGCCGTGATCGTCGGCTTACTGGTTGCTTACAGTGCAATGTTCGGTTTCGATAAGCTGAAGGAGGCTCTGGCGCAAATCACCGTCGGGGACCTGCCGAAATCCTTGACAGTGCAGGCGGACGCGGACGTTGATTCTATTGCTGCTACCATTGCACAAAAGGTGCAGAATGCCGCGGTCGAGGGGGCGGTGAGCAATGCCGAAAGCAAGTGACGTCCTTGCCATCGCCCGTGCGGAGCTGGAGTACACGGAAAACCCGCGCGGCAGCAACCGAACGAAATATGGCAAGTGGTTTGGGATGGACGGCAACCCATGGTGCATGATGTTTGTGCAGTGGTGCTTTGCACAGGCCGAAGCCACCGACCTTCTGCCCAACACCACCACGGCTTCCTGCGGGACCATGATGTGGGCGGCGCAGGCGGCGGGTTGCTGGGTGACCGGGGATTACCGAGCGGGTGACGTGGTGATCTACGACTTTCCGGGCGGCGCGGCCACGGACCACACTGGGATCGTCGAGAGCATCACGGCGTCCGGTATCGTTGCCATTGAGGGAAACACCGGAACCGGAAATGACGCCAACGGCGGGCAGGTGCAGGAGCGGCCACGCAATAATGATGTTATCAAGGGGGCCGTGCGGCCCGCCTATGACCCAGAAGAAAGCGAGGAAGACGAAGTGGTTACTTATGAAAAGCTGAAGGACGTGCCGGAGAAGTTCCGACCCATCATCGACAAGCTCATGACGGCGGGCATCATTCAGGGCGATGGCTCCGATGCGGCTGGCAACGGCGACATCATCAACCTGACGCATGAGCAGGTGCGGACGCTGGTATTTATCTACCGGGGCGGGGGGTTCGACCGGAAGCTGCAGGCCGTCGGGATGGAGACGGCAGTATAATAAATGAGACTTTCCGGGGCCTGCTATACGGTAGGCCCCGGGGAAATTTTACATTTCGGACATACCCAGTAGGCCATCAAGTTGAGCTTGTATTATACCTGATTGCGTCTACTTTTATATTACTATACTCCGCGCTATCAAAATGGTATAAATTCGCATATTGTCGGCCTTTTCCTCTTACATCAAACGTTAAGTGAATCTCGACGGGCATAAATGTGCCAGAATCTTTGTCTCTGAATGAAGCACGTAAAATCCCGGCTCTTGAATACTTTTTGATTAGCGCAGGAGGAACGTAGTCCTCAGCCGTTTTTTTTATATCAGCATTAAGCAGAATTAGGCTTTGCGGCGTCTCTCCGTAATTAACCAAGTTCAACAGTTTCTCTTCTTCTGTTTGCGGTAACTCAAAAGTGACATATCCTAAAAATTTACCTGTGATTCCATCGTGAACTTCGTTAGTCAAATTTGCAACCAAATTATACATGGCTTCAGCTCCTCTCCTATCGGTATATTCAAATAATTCTTAGTTGAACGTGTTTCAATCTATGCCGTTTTCTGGCGGTGGCGTCCGAATGTGTGCAATCCTGCCAGACTTGTCTCACGCTGTATTGCAAGCTAGAGTGAGACTGCTTTTTAATGTTTCGGGGAGTCTATATTAACGAGGCGGCACTTTCCCACGATATCCTGTTTTAACCTTAAATCAAGCCCGCCCAAAAAACAATTTCTGGGCGGGCTTGAAGGCGTTCAGCAGTCACATTCGTGATCTGGCTTTTCAGTTATACAATTGGATGCCCTAACTATTTCCGCCAGCGATAACTCCTTCGCTGCACTAGCTGTTAGCAGGCTACTCATCATATCAAAAACCTGCTTCAGTTCGCATAAGGTTCGCGCTTTTTGCAGCTCGCAAATAAGCCGGTCAGCGGCACTGCAAAAAAGTTCGGATTCACACTTGCTTACGCAGGTTTGATAATAGAGAACCGTCTTATCACAATCATGGCAGCGGCAGGGGAAAATGGTTTCCTCTTTCTTCGGCTCTGGACAATTAAATCGAAACTGAGGCATAGAAGAGCCATTGATCCGATTAAAATCTTCTTTATTCATCGGCTTCCGCCTTTCTGACGCACTTAAAACGGAGAAATTGGATCATCTCTGTTTTTAACAGCAATCGCCGCCATCGCCGGGGACTAAGCCCTTATCGGCCAAAATTTTATTTGCAAGCGCATTAAACAGAGCTGCCATTGCTTTTTCCTTGCAGGTGTATGCGCACAAGACATCTTTAATAACTTTAGCCTGTTCAGCAGGATCGCGGATCATACAGACTTTTTGAAGGAATAGTTCCAGGAAGGAGGCCAAGCTGGTCGCGATTCGCGCCTCAGCAGCTGCTACCATATCAACAGATTCAGCATCTGTCGGAACCGGAGGGTACGGCCGGCCGCCAGGAGCGGCATTGACTGCACCGTCAGACATAGATTCAGCGCACTCTAAATTCCGAGGGAGAGTTTCATTCATAATGATTATTCTCCTAAGACTTATTTCAAGATTACACCTAATGGCGTAATCCTGCTGCCATATAATATGCATATTTCGATTTGGTGGCTACTTTAGCAGGAACTAAAAGCATGCAAACTGGATTAACGGAGAACCTCAAAAGCTCCAACTGAATATACTGTATTGCAGCGGCTTTCACATAGGGTACATACCCCGGTGAAAGGAGGTGTACCTTATGTGGTGTAGATGCTGTTGCCGTTGCTAGTGTTGCGGCTGGGTCTGGGACGGAAATTCCTGGCATTGCTGCTGCGGGCCTATCGGCTGATAACTTAAAAATGCCCCTCGGAAGTTTTGGCTCCTACGGGGCATTTTTAATTCTATGCCCAAATTGGACACAAGAATTCCCGGAGCTTACTGCCTGGCAGGCCCCGGGGAATTTTGCGTCTTGGCAGAGATTTTAAAGATTCGTAACAGTCTACGCTTTTCTGCTTAACATATTGTCAGTATCATCATACTTGCAAGAGACGAGTTTTTTCATTTTACCCTCATCCAATCTCCTAAAGGAGCAGCCGGGCGTCGTATGGCATCCGGCTGCTCCTGTTTATCAATGCGAGGCGCACCCGAACGCGGGATTTTTTTTGTGAGCATTGAATATACTGGGTGGGAAAGGGGCGGATGTGTGTGTTTGACAGAGTCGCAACACCGCGCATATATATTTATGATGGTAAAACGAATGAGTACTATGGAAGGGCGACCTTCTCCGTTAATCCGAGTGTTGAAAGCGCTCTGCTTGGAATGCTAAATAGTGCGACAGTTCCAAATTCAATTGTGCTGCTGAATGTCACATTTTACCCAGCTTCCAGCGAGTATGTACCCCCGGGAACTTTAACGACACTACCAAGAAATGGAGTTATTCATGCTGAAGTCAGGGACGCGAATTCAAAACTTTGGACCCACGTTGAAATTTATTTAAGCTTTGATTCGCGGACAAGAGGAAACATATCTGGGGACAAGTACTATTTTGACAGTGTCGAATATACCAACATTAAAATTCAGGATATCAAAATTTTTCCTCAAGGAGGAACCCCTCCAATAAGCACTACATAATGGCAATGGACAGTGCCGGTTACTTGTTGCCTCGGAATAAAGCAATCCCCCGTGGGAGCCAGTGCGGTTCTCACGGGGGGCTGTTGCTTCGATAGAATTGTTTATGAACGGGTTGTTGACCGGGTTGTTACCAAAATTAAAAACCGCTGTAGCATTAGAGCCACAGCGGTTTTTAATGGTTGAGGTGGAGGGGGGAGAGAACCGCCCCCATCCGATTAGGACAGGGGCGACAGCTCTTATTTCTGGTGTTCCAAGCTGGTTCAAACCAGTCGCAGTGTGTCCTTCCTGAGGACTCGATCCTTCTCAGTCAATAACTTTACAGGAAAGCTCCGCAAAAGGGTACTCTCTGCACTCTTTGAGCAGCTCATTGTAAAATTTCAGCATGGTATCAATGGCTCCAATGCCATGCTTTAATTCAAAAAGGGAATAACACTCCGCCCTGTTCATTAAATTAAAAACCCCCTTTTCCAATTTAGGGATCAATTCTGTTGCCGCTGCGACTCTTGACTGGTTGATCATCGTCCATCCTGCGGACGCTTCTGCAAGATCCCGCATCTCCCACGGAACAAGGCGCGGAGGACCAAGGCTGATCCATCGATTATTCTCCATTTTCTTGCCAAGTAAAATCTGAAATTGCATCGAATTCAATTCTGACGATTAACCCTGAGCTGCATCCGAAGAAGTGGTATCTGTATTTGTGGAATCAGCGGCTGCGGTATTCGCTGCAGCGTCCCCGGTGGAAGTGCCGGTGGAGTCGATGGAGTCGGTATCCGCTGTACCGTCTTCGATGTCCACAGTTCCATTCTCACTGTCCTGCTCCGTCTCCAGGTTAAGTGCTTGCGCTAAAAGCCGAAGAGGAATATACGTCCTGCCACAAGTCACGGTGGCAGAGAGATCCATTTTAACAGGCTCGCCATTGACCAGCGCTGTCATACTGCCTGGCGTGATTTCAATCACGGTACTATCTTTGGTAATCGTGACTGTCTGGGTCTCGCTGTTCCAAGTCACTTCGCCGCCTACTTTTGCTGCGATAGCTCTGAGCGGTACCATAATCGTGCTGTTTTTAATATAAGCCGGTGTGTCAAATTTGATGATTTGATTATTTACAGTCACGCTGCCGGCGCGTAAGACCTCGGCGTCTGCATACATCCGGTCAATCAGTTCTGACACGCTTGAAAACTGTGCAAGTTCTTCATTCGTGTACAGCGTCTTGGCCACCATAAACCGCTCGTTTATAATTTTTTTGATTTGTGCCTGCGTCTCTTGAATCTGCTGATTCAGCTCCTGAATGTTTTTCAATAGAGCTGCGGCACCATCCGCATCCCCAGAGGCCAGCATAGCTTTATACTGGGCCTGCAGCGTCCCCTTCTGCTGATTCAAATCGCTCTTCTGCTGCTGAAGATCTTTCTTTTGCGCATTCAGTTCATCCTTAAATGTTTTTGGGGTTTCCGTCTTTTGGGACGCTTCTTTCGGCGTCTTGGCTGTTTTAGGAGCAGCTTCGGATGAAGAGCCGGTCTCGGAAGTTTCTTCTGTCGCTTTTGAAGAAGCAGAAGCCGAGCTGCTTTTCCCGGAGTTTCCTTTTGCCGCAGCAGGCGATACCGATAAACTGAACACCAAAATCGTAGCTAGCAGCAGTGAAAGCCATTTTTTCATTTCCTCATTTCCTTTCTGTAAAGCAAAAAACTGTATGCCGAAACGGCACACAGTTTCAAAAACTCTGTGACCTCTTCGGTAGCCCGGCTATCATAGCATAAAATGCCTTAGACCCGTGGCTTTGCGTCCCTGGCTTTTGCCAGGTTTGCTATTATCGGGGATATCTTTGCACAAGTATAACTACACACCGTATAAAAAGTCAATATTCTCAACAAAGAATATCGCCTCTGCAATAAAATAAACGAATATACTTGGGTTCTATCCATTGGCATCACCGGGGCGTGCAGGCAATATGACCCGGAGCACCGATATGCCGTGGACAAGGTGCTGGATGTGTGCCGGGCCGCGTGCCAGACCGTTGGCGGTGTGGGTGACCGGTATACCTGCCTGATTCGTGGGCAGGAGTGCTATCTCTGGCTGGAGAAGGGAAGATGGTTCGTAGCGGCAAAGGAATAAACAATCTGAATAAGGAATAAAGTCCCTCGGAAAGTGTTGCTCTCCGAGGGCGATTTGTTACTAACGGCAGAAATTTAGTGATAATGCGTATTCGGATAATGTTGTCAAATTTCTGCATTTCTGTATGCCTAATAGTTTTAAGTTGAAAAAGTAGTTCAAAAAATTATTTGTACTTTAATGTTGTTTTAAGTTTGGCATATTATACTTCGGTCAAAGGTTCAAGAAAGAAACGCCTTGCAGGATCAATAAATTGCCCGTTCCGAACATTAAGAATTTTTTAAAACCCAGTTCATAATTCAGACACGTCTTTTCGCTATACTCGTCCACATGGAAATGGAACGGGTAGGCGATGACGCCGAATATACATAAGGAGGAAACAGATATGTATAACGACGAAAACAACCTGTATCATTACACTTACCGCAAGGACGGCAGCGAACCGCAGAATCCCCTGCCGGTGGTAGAAGCATCTTACCGTGAGCCGTGGGAAGCCAATTCAAAAAAAGATTGGAAAAAGAACCATAGCGGCGCCAAGATCGTGGCCCTGGCCCTGAGTTGTGCGCTGATGGGCGGCGCGGCGGGCGCGGGCGTCATGTGGGGAGTTTCCGAAAGCGGAAATTCCACCAGTGTGAACGTATCCAGCCGCCCCGCAACGGCTGTCTCCGTTAAAACCGTGGACGGAAAGACCGCTATGAACGATTCGGAGGTTTATGCCGCGAATGTGAACTCGGTGGTGTCCATCAACACCACCGGCAGCTCCGGCACCAACATTTTCGGACAGTCTGTGGAGACTGCTTCCGCCGGCTCCGGCTTTGTCTTGACTGCCGACGGTTACATCGTCACAAACCATCATGTCATCGCGGACGCCAAAACGGTGAAAGTGACCCTTTACAATGGCGATACGTACGATGCGAAGGTCATCGGCAGCGACGAGGACTATGACATTGCGGTCCTGAAGATCGAAGCCACCGGACTCCAGCCCGTGACCATGGGAGACAGCGATACGCTGAACGTCGGCGACCATGTGCTGGCGGTGGGCAACCCCTTGGGCGAGCTGACCTTCTCCATGAGCGGCGGTATGGTTTCCAGTGTGAACCGGGCCATCAACGTGGACGGTACTCCCTTCAACATGATTCAGACCGACACCTCCATCAACCCCGGCAACTCCGGCGGCCCGCTGTTCAATCAATACGGCGAGGTGGTGGGCATCGTGTCCGCAAAGTATTCCTCTTACTCCAGCGAATCTGTGGAGGGCCTGGGCTTCGCCATCCCCATGAACGACGTGCTGGCCATGATTCAGGACATCATGACGAACGGCTACGTTACCAACAAGCCCTACCTTGGCATCACCCAGGGGACCATGACCGCCCAGATGGCGGAGCAGTACCGCTATAATATCTCGCAGGGCGTGTTTGTCTACTCTGTGGAAAACGGAAGCGCTGCCGACAAGGCGGGACTGAAGATGGGCGACGTCATTACCAAGGTGGACGACACCGACATCGCCACCTCCGAGGATCTTGTGGCAGCAAAGAAATCTTACTCCGCAGGGGACACCTCCACCTTCACCATCTATCGGGACGGCAAGACCCAGACGGTAAAGGTCACATGGGGCAGCGTGCCCGCGGACAAGAAGACCGATGATCAAAAAGACACGCAGCAGAATACCCAGAACAACCAAAATAATCAGAACAACGGCAACAGCTACTATGGCAACGGCAACATGGATGACCTGTTCAACTACTTCTTTAACAACGGCTTTGGAGGCCAGAACGGGCAGGGCGGCCAAAGCGGCCAGGGCAATACTCCCGCGGCCTGATCCGCAGAGAAAGCGGAAGAGGTTTGTGTTTCCGGTTCCGTCCGGCAAGGCGGACGGCGAAGCCGTTGAGATAGAGGGATTGACCCGTTTCGGATCAATCCCCGGGAAAATGACCACTGTGCGTCGGAGGACGGTTCGCGGCAGCCGCCGCGAAAAGCCAAACCCGTCTGCGGCCGGGGCGCGGTGGATATGGAGACTCTCCTGGAGTCTATAGAAGCCATGCAAAATGTGTCGTCCCTGCATCAGGAGCTCCGCCTGACGGGAAGACGGCGAAAAATGAAAAGGCGGCGGAAAGCAAAACTTTCCGCCGCCGCCTTTTTGCGCTTCAAACGTTTATTTGCCCGTCCCGTCCCTTACCATTTCCATGAAAGCTCCGGCCGCCGCCGTGGGAGCCACGTCCCGAAGCGTACACATTTCAACGCTCCGGGCGGGAATGGTAAAGTCGGTTTTCAAAAGCCGGATGTCTCCGGCGTCCAGCGCGTCCCGGACAAATTCCAGCGTCACACCCGCCACGCCCAGGCCAATTTTCGCCAGCGACACCAAAAGCCCCCGGGAGCTCAGCTCAATTTCCGGATTCAGCGTTACCCCGCACAGAAGGAAATCCTGCTCCAGAAAGCCACGGGAGCTGGCCTTGCGCTCCAGTAGAATCAGAGGAAACGCCGCGATTTCCGTCCGGGAGTAGACGTGCTCAAAGTCGCAGCCATACCCGCTTCCCGCCACAAATACACTGTGGGTGGGGAAGCAGGGCCAGGTTTCCAGATGCTCCCGCTCTGTGGGAGTGGAGGCGAAGGCAATGTCTACCGCGCCGGATTTTAAAAGGCTCAGGACCTTTGCACTTCGGCCGCTGACGATCTTCAGACGGATGCCGGGGTGCTGACGGTGGAACGCGTCTAGATAGGGTGTGAGAAACTGGCTCGTCACGGTGTCGCTGGCGCCGATTACCAGCGTTCCAAGCAGCAGCTGCTGCGCCTGCGAGAGCTTGTCCTCACCGGTGGCAAGCAGCCCGAGAGCGGAGCGGACATAGTCGTACAGCATTTGTCCTTCGCCCGTCAGAGCCACGCCCCGGGGACTGCGGGAAAATAGCCGGGCTTGCAGGGCCGTCTCCAACTGCTTGATGGACTGACTGACCGCTGACTGAGAAATATAGAGATTTTTTGCGGCCACGGAGATATTCTCCGCCTCAGCCACTTCCTTAAATACCCGATAGAGCTCCAGCTTCACCGCCATGGCGCTTTCTCCTTTACGTTTTTTTATTTATTATAAGTACGACTGATAGTAAATGCAAATAAAACTTTTTTGGAACACCGCTTGACAATTTGGTCAGGCGGTGCTATGTTAGTTACACGGTTAATTACTCAACTAATTAACTATAAAACAAGAGGGAGGCGCGCCGTGGAATTCAATGAGGGAAAGCCCATTTTTCTCCAACTGGCGGACCAGCTTGAAGAGGGCATTCTCTCCGGAGCTTATCCGGAGGAGAGCCAGGTACCGTCCATCACGGAGTATTCGGTGACCTATAAAATCAATCCTGCCACCGCGCTGAAGAGCATCAACCTGTTGGTGGACGCGGGACTGCTGTATAAGAAAAGGGGAGTCGGGATGTTTGTTGCGTC
Organism: Oscillibacter sp.; assembly: GCF_040505565.1. GTDB lineage: Bacteria > Bacillota > Clostridia > Oscillospirales > Oscillospiraceae > Oscillibacter. The sequence continues at coordinate 44,402 of NZ_JBEUWZ010000023.1, forward strand.
CGGCGCGCGGGAAAAGCTGCGCGGACAGCGCAGAGAGCGCTTTTTTGAGGATTTTGTGCAGAGCATGGTGCACGAGGCCCGTCAGCTGGGGCTAACGGAGACGGAACTGGTGCAGTTGGTGGAGAGGGGGTTTGACGGCGATGTCAATTGAGATGAAAAACGTGACAAAGCGCTTCGGACAGGTAGAGGCGCTGCAGGGCGTGTCCGTAACCTTTGAGGACGGGAGAATGTACGGCCTTCTGGGTAACAACGGTGCGGGAAAATCCACGCTGATGAATCTGGTTGCGGGAAGGATATTCCCGTCGGAGGGAGAAATCCGGATCGACGGGGAGCGGACGGATTGCGACAGGGCGCTGGGGAAACTGTTCCTGATGAGCGAGGGCAACCTGTTCCCGGAGGATATGAAGGTGAAGACGGCTCTGGGCCTTGCGGGGGGATTCTATTCCGGCTATGACAAGGCGGAGGCGGAGGCGGAGGCATTGGCGCAGAGATTCGAGCTGAACACAAAAAGTAAGATCAACAAGCTCTCCACCGGATACGGCTCCATTTTTAAGCTAGTGCTGGCTTTGGCCTGCAATGCCCCGTATCTGCTGCTGGACGAACCGGTACTGGGCCTGGATGCCCAACACCGGGAGATGTTCTACAAGCTGCTATTGGAAAAATATGCCGCCAACAGATGTACCGTGATCTTCTCCACCCATCTCATTTACGAGGCGGCCAATCTGGTGGAGCACGCGGTGGTCATCCGCAAGGGCCGGGTCCTGAAGGACGCCCCGGTGGAGGAACTGACCGCGGGAGCGTATGCCGTATCCGGTCCTGCCGCCGCTGTGGACGAATACCTCAGGGATCGGACGGTGCTGAACGAGACCGGCATCGGCGGGCTGAAGACGGCCGCCGTGGAGGGCGAGCCGGGACAGGTTCCGGAGGGCCTTGAGATCACGGGACTGAATTTACAGGACTATTTTATTGCCCTGATGGATAAGGAGGACCGGACATGAAGGCGTTTTGTCGCTACCGTCTGCTGGACGATCTGAAATCTCTGGCGGCTCTGATTGCGGTTTTGCTTCTGGTTCCGCTTCTGCTGAGTATCACGCTTGCCGGATCTTCCGTGACCATGAACGGAACGGGTTCTTTCGTCGGTTCGATCTGGGCTCTTGTAATCGGCATTGTGGTCCCGCGGGGCGACCTGCGGCTGGGAAACCAGTTCGGCCTGAGCCGACGCAGCACCTTCTGGGGCAGCGTCCTCAGCTGTACGGCGGCGTTTGCCGCCGCCTCGACGGTGCTCTCCTTGCTGTCTGCGGTTTTACAGGTGATTTATCCGGGCAGGAACGGCAGAATCGAAATGATGGATATTTACCAGATTGCGTACGGTAGTTCCACCGTCGGCGTCATGCCGGCGTGGGACTATGTCCGGATGGCCTGTATGCTGTTTGCCCTGTGCCTGTGTTTCGGATTTTTGGGAATGCTGTGCACTATGGCCTTCTGGCGGCTGGACAGACTGGGCAAGTGGATTCTGGGCGTGAGCATGGGACTGTTTTTGGGTATTGGACTTCCCAATCTGATCGATCGGTTTTCCCCGTGGCTGGTGCGCCCGGCCCGTATTTTGGCATCCGACCTATGGGCGCTGATTGCGTTTTTGCTGGTCTGGGCGGCGGTGTTCCTGCTGGGGACCTGGCTGCTGGCCCGGAGGGCGACGATTAAACCGGCTGCAAAATAATGGTTACTGAACAGATGCGGCCTCTAAATCGCATCTGCCATAGGGCATCGGCAATTCATTCCCGGATGGGGCGGTTTTCCGCTCTGTCCGGGAACTTTTTTGAAGTTTTTGCGTCTAATTGGTAAGAGAAGTGACGAAACAGGGAGAAGCGCATGGAAAAGCAACTGCTTTCGGTGCAGTCTCCGACCACCTGCGGCGGCGGTCTACCGGTTGGGAAAAGGGGCCGCCCAACAGGCGGCCCCTTCCAATTTTTTAATCCTTGTCGATGTGATTTTGAATGCGCTGCATGATCATCTCCAGCGCCACCAGATTGTGCCCGCCCTCCAATACGACAATATCCGCGTACTTTCGGGAGGGCTCCACATACTGCTCATGCATGGGCTTCACGGTGGTGAGATACTGGTTCACCACGGACTGGAGGCTCCGCCCCCGATCCTCCACATCCCGCAGAACCCGGCGTAGGATGCGCTCGTCCGCGTCGGTTTCCACGAAGATTTTGATATCGAACATATCCCGTAGGACTGGATTTTGAAAAATCAGAATACCCTCCACGATGATGACCTTGGCGGGATGAACGATAACGGTCTGGTCGGTTCGATTATGGTCCTTATAAGAGTATACGGGGCACCGAACAGACTCGCCCCGCTGCAGCGCCTTCAGATGCTCAATCAGCAAATCGGTGTCAAACGCGCTGGGGTGGTCATAGTTCTGCTTTGACCGCTCCTCATAGGTCTTGCCTTCCTGCCGCTTATAGTAGCTGTCGTGGCCGATAATCGTGACATCTTCACCAAAGTGGTCTTTCAGGTGGTGGGTCAGGGTGGTCTTGCCGGAGCCGGTACCTCCCGCCACGCCGATCAGGATCGTATCCATGGAGTCTCTCCCTTTTATACAGGACCTCACGGAGCTCCGCAGGCCGACTGTTTTTAAAATATTATAGAGGCGGTAACGCCTAAAAGCAAGTGGAATCCAGCAAAAAAGACGGAATTCCACAAAATTCGGCGGCGCGGTATTGACTGCACCGTAAAAACTCAGTATTATGTTAAGTAGACAAATAAAAAAACCCGTCATTTTTGAGGAGGATATTTATGGCCATGAAACGGTGCCCAGACTGTGGGGAAAAATATTCCGATACATATAAATACTGCCCTTTCTGCGAGGAGGAAGAAGCCGTGAAGGAGGAGCGCCCCCTCCGCCGCCGAAGCGGTAAGCGTTCGTCCTATCGGAAGGACCCGAGTATTTTAACGTCGTTGCTGGTAATCGTGATTCTGGTGCTGGCGCTGATGCTGGGCTGGTTGTTCTTCGGCGACAGCATCAAGGAGAAGCTTGGCGGCGGGGGTGCGGCTTCGGGCGCTTCGTCGTCTCAGTCCTCCCAATCTCAAAGCAGCGGTTCGTCCGCCGGTTCCTCCGCGTCTTCGTCCGGGAGCGCAGGCTTGCCGGGATCGGGCGATTCTTCCATAGAGCCGAATTCCCCTGCCGGGACCGGAACCGGGACAGGTGAACTGAACGTGGAAGAGGTTGCCGCTCTGCCGAACACATTGACCCTATCGAAGACGGACTTTACGATCCCGGTGGGGGATCCCGCGGTGAAGCTGACGGCCACGGGCGGCAGCGGAACCTATACCTGGTACAGCGAAGATGACGGGATCGCTTCCGTGGATGAAAACGGCACAGTGACGGCCGTTTCCGCCGGTACCATCAATATCTATGCCACCGACGGCACCGGCAAGGGCCTTTGCGTCGTCCGGGTAAAGGGCGGCACCGGGACCGCTGCGGAGCCTTTACCCTCCGGCGGCGAGGTGAAGCTGAACCGGGAGGATATTACCCTTTCCAAGGGCGAGACCTTCCAGCTGAAGAACACCGGGATTACGACCGCGCAGACCTGGTCCAGCAGTAATCCCAACGTGGCCACCGTCAGCGGCAGCGGCACCGTTACCGGCGTGTCCGCCGGGAACGCAACCATTACCATGTCCTACGACGGGAACAGCCTGACCTGCATCGTCCGCGTAAAGTAATTGACGTTTGAAAAGTGCCCTCCGGTTGTACCGGAGGGCACTTTAGCTAATTAGCTAAAAGATGGGTGAATTTTTGTACAAGATTTTGCCGTCAAACATTTTGAACGAATTTTGTGCAACTTGCATAGGTATTGCAAATTAAATTGGATAGGTTTATAATATTTTGCAGTCAGCGCCGCCGGTTTCGACGGCCGAAATAAGAGAGGATGATACAGGACTTATGAAAGACATCGTAGAAATCCGTTGGCATGGACGAGGCGGACAAGGAGCAAAGACGGCGTCGCTGCTGCTGGCCGACGCGGCGTTCAACACGGGCAAGTTCGTCCAGGGCTTCCCGGAGTACGGCCCGGAGCGCATGGGCGCGCCCATCACGGCGTACAACCGCATCAGCTCTGAGCGGAGCACGGTACATTCCAACATCTACTTCCCCGATTACGTGGTGGTGGTGGACGAGACCCTGATCGCGTCCGTGGACGTGACCGCGGGGTTGAAGGAACAAGGGGCTATCGTCATCAACTCCAGCAAGACCCCCGCCGAGCTGCGCCCGAAGCTGAAGGGCTACAAGGGCAAGGTGTGCACCATCGACGCGGGAAAGATCAGCGAGGAGGAGCTGGGCAAAAACTTCCCCAACACCCCCATGCTGGCCGCCATCGTGAAAGTCACCGGCGTCGTGGATGTGGACGATTTCATCAAGGATATGGAGGGCTCCTTCAAACACAAGTTTGCAAGCAAGCCCCAGGTCATTGAGGGCAATATGCGCGCCCTGAAGCGTTCTATGGAGGAGGTACAGGTAGGATGAGCTGGAAAGCGAGCGAGATGACGCCGGATGTCAAGTGGCAGGATATCACTCCCGGCTGTAATATTTTCGAGGGCGGCACGTCCTGCACCGTTGAAACCGGCGACTGGCGGACCATGAAGCCGGTGCTGGACGCGGACAAGTGCAAGCAGTGCCTGCTGTGCGTTCCCGTGTGCCCGGATATGTCCATTCCCGTGAAGGACGGCAAACGCGGGGATTTCAATTACTTCTTCTGCAAGGGCTGCGGAATCTGCGCCAACGCGTGTCCCTTCGGGGCCATCACGATGGTCAAGGACGAGAAATAAGGAGGGACGAAAAAAATGGGCATTCGAGAAAGACTATCCGGCAACGAGGCCGTTGCCTTCGCCATGAAGCAGATCAACCCCGACGTCATGGGCGCGTTCCCCATCACCCCGTCCACTGAGATTCCCCAGTACTTCTCTACATACGTGGATAACGGGCAGGTGGACACGGAGTTCATCCCCGTGGAATCCGAGCACTCCGCCATGTCCACCTGCATCGGCGCGCAGGCCGCCGGCTGCCGCGCGATTTCCGCCACCAGCTCCTGCGGCCTTTGCTACATGACCGAGATGCTGTACGTGGCGGCATCCGATCGCCTGCCTATCACGCTGGCGGTGAGCTGCCGCGCCCTCTCCGGCCCCATCAACATCAACAACGACCACTCTGACGCCATGGGCGTGCGGGACGCCGGCTGGCTGATGCTGTTTGCCGAGACCAATCAGGAGGCGTACGACAACTACCTCCAGGCCATGCGCATTGGCGAGGCCGTGGGTCTTCCCATCATGGTGTGCCAGGACGGCTTTATCACCTCCCACGCCATTGAGAACATCGAGCTGGTGGAAGACGAGAAGGTCAAGGCGTTCGTGGGCGAGTACAAGCCCACGCACTATCTGCTGAACAAGGACGAACCTATGGCCGTGGGCGCTTACGCCACCCCCGTGTACTACATGGAGGCCAAGCGTCAGCAGGCCCAGGCCATGATGGACGCTAAGGAAGTCATCAAGAAGGTGGGCGCGGAGTTCGGCCAGATGACCGGCCGGTCCTACGGAATGATCGAGACCTACGAGATGAACGACGCCGAGGAGGCCATTGTTATCATTGGGTCTTCCGCCGGCACCGCCAAGGAGGCCGTGAACGAGCTGCGCTCGCAGGGCAGGAAGGTGGGTCTCATCAAGGTCCGCTCCTTCCGTCCCTTCCCGGCCGAGGAGATCTGCGAGGCGCTGAAGAACGTGAAATCCTTTGCCGTGATGGACAAGGACGACAGCTTCAACGGCCACTGCGGCCCCATGTACGCCGAGGTCACCGCATCCCTGTACGCCGCAGGTATCAGTGCCCCCAAGGGCATCAGCTATATCTACGGTTTGGGCGGCCGGGACGTGCGGGTGGAGAGCATCCAGCGCGTCTTTGCCGAGCTGGGCGAAATCGCCAAGACCGGCGTCACGGGCGAGACCTACCGCTATCTGGACGTGCGGGAATAAGGAGGGAGAACAGTCATGAGCTACAATCTGAAAGAAGAACTGCAAAAGGAAGACCGCCTCAGCGGCGGCCACAGAATGTGCGCGGGCTGCGGCTCCCCCATCGCGGTGCGAACGGTGCTGCGCGCGCTGAACCCGGAGGACCACGCGGTGGTCTGCTCCGCCACCAGCTGCCTGGAGGTGTCCACGTTCATGTACCCCTACACCGCGTGGAAGGACAGCTTTATCCACAACGCGTTTGAGAACGCGGGCGCGACGATGTCCGGCGTGGAGACGGCGTACAAGGCCATGAAGAAGCGGGGCAAGATCGACGAGACGTGGAAGTTCATCGCCTTCGGCGGCGACGGCGGCACGTACGACATCGGGTTCCAGTCCCTCTCCGGCGCCATGGAGCGGGGCCACGACATGGTGTATGTGTGCTACGACAACGAGGCGTACATGAACACCGGCATCCAGCGCTCCTCCTCCACGCCCCACTTTGCCGACACCACCACCACGCCCGCGGGCAGCGTGATTCCCGGCAAGCTCCAGCAGAAGAAGAACCTGACGAAGATCATGGTGGCCCACGGCATCCCCTACGTCGCCCAGACCACCTTCATCGGCAACTTCTCCGACCTTTCCACCAAGGCTCACAAGGCCATCTATACCCCCGGCGCGGCTTTCCTGAACGTGATGGCGCCCTGCCCCCGGGGCTGGCGCTATCCCAGTGAAAAGCTGCTGGAAGTGACCAAGGCGGCGGTGGAGACCTGCGTGTGGCCGCTGTACGAAGTCGTCGAGGGCAAGTACATCCTCTCCTATAAGCCCAAGAACAAGCTGCCCGTGGAGGCCTACCTCAAGATGCAGGGGCGCTTCGCCCACATGTTCAAGCCCGGCAACGAGTGGATGATTGAGCAGGTCCAGAAGGAAGTCGACAAAAACTGGGAGGAACTCCTCAAGCTCTGCGGCGAATAATTTGCCCTGTCCCCGACTGAAAGAAATGAAAGAGCCGCCCGATGGAGAGATCCATCGGGCGGTCTTCTTTAGGTTTTATCCGCCCATCTGCTTTAAATGCTATCCACAGCGGACTGCCAGATGGAAAATTCCTAGTAGGTTCTCTTAAAATGAGTTGACGGCTTTGGCGGGGGGCTTTATACTGAAATCACTATTGTGCAGGGCATGGATACGGCCTTTGGCATATGCCTGCTTGCATAATTTTTGCCATCCTGCACAAACATTCAGGCAGTAGCCTGTCTGCGCAATTTCTGTGCAATCTGATAAGAAGCGGGCGGTGCAATCATTGACCGGGACTGTGCGCTGCTGCTTGACTAAAATGGAGGATTTGCTCATGGCTGAGAAACTGATCGATCAAACCTGCGAGGGGTTCGTATCTCTCCTGGCATCCAAGGCTCCGATCCCCGGTGGCGGCGGCGCGGCGGCGCTGGTTGGCGCGCTGGGAGCCGCCCTTTGTTCCATGGCGGGAAATCTGACGCTGGGGCGGAAGAAATACGCCGCAGTGGAACCGGATATCCGCGCTTTGCTTGAAAAAGGAGAAAGGGTGCAGGCCCGGCTGATGGAGCTGGTGGACGCGGATGCGGCGGCGTTTGAACCGCTGTCAAGGGCCTATTCCATTCCCAAAGACGACCCCGGCCGGGAGGCTGTTCTGGAGGAGGCCACGAAGAAAGCCTGCGCCGCGCCCATGGAGATGCTGGAGCAGTGCGCTCGGGCGGTGGAGCTGCTGGAGGAAATGCTGGAAAAGGGCAGCGTCATGCTGGTGTCCGACGTGGGCTGTGGAGCGGTGTGCTGCAAGGCGGCCATGGAGTGCGCCTCGCTGAACGTATATATTAATACAAAAATGCTGAAAGACCGCGTCGTGGCGGAGGCGCTGGAGCGCCGAACCGACGAACTTTTGAACGAATATGGCGCGCGGGCGTCGAAGATTGCGGCGGCGGTGACGGCCCAATTGCGTGAAGGATGAGAGGGGAGCGAAAATGGCGACGATTTTAAGCGGGAAAGAAGTTGCCGCGAGTCTGAGTGAACGGCTGGCGGCGCAGATGCGGACTTTGGAGCAAAAGGGTGTGACGCCTGTGCTGGCGATCCTGCGGGTGGGGGAGCGGCAGGACGATCTCGCCTATGAGCGGGGCGCGGTGAAGCGGTGCGAAAAGCTGGGCGTGGAGGCCCGAAGGCTGACGCTTCCCGCAAGCTGCTCCCAGGCGGAGCTGATGGACGCGATCCGGAGTGTCAACGAGGACGAGAGCATCCACGGCTGCCTGATGCTGCGGCCTCTGCCCGCGGGACTGGATGAACATGCGGCCTGCGAGGCGCTGCGCCCCGAAAAGGATGTGGACTGCATAACCAGCGGATCTCTGGCCCGCGTGTTTACGGGAAAGGGAGCGGGGTATCCGCCCTGCACCGCGCAGGCGTGCGTGGAGATTCTGGACCACTACCACTGTGGTTTGGATGGGCGGAGGGCCGTTGTGGTGGGCCGGAGTCTGGTGATCGGAAAGCCTGTGGCAATGCTGCTGCTGGCGCGGAACGCCACCGTTACCATCTGCCATACCCACACGCGGAATCTAGCGGAGGAGTGCCAAAAGGCGGACGTGCTGATCGTGGCCGCCGGAAAGGCCGGGGCCGTGGACGGCAGATGCATTTCCCAGGGCCAGGTGGTTATTGATGTGGGTATCCATGTGGATGCGGATGGGACCATGTGCGGCGATGTGGACTTTTCCAGTGTGGAGCCTTTGGCGGGGGCTGTCACGCCGGTCCCGGGCGGCGTGGGAACGGTCACTTCCACCGTGCTTGTGGGACATGTAATCGAGGCTGCGGCCAAGGCTGCGGGGATTGAATCGAACGTATAGCCTTGTATCGGTTAAAAAAGTAAAGAAAGACAAAATAGGTCCTTCGGCGTATACGCCAAAGGACTCATTTTGTTATAATATCTATAATAGCTAGGAACAGCATACTTCCGGTACATTGTACCACGGAGCAATCACAATAGACGGGCGGGACTGTGGCAGCCAATGGGAACATCTCTGATCCGGTGTGGAATTTCCAATTGTATTTTGTCCCAAGTCCGCATATCCTGATAGACGAGTCCCCTGTGAAAATAAGCGGGATAAAAAGGAGTGAAGCACGCCGTGAATTTGGCTGTGGTAATTTTCTTGTTTTTACTGGGCTTGCTGCTGATTGTCAAGGGCGGAGACTGGTTCCTGGACGGTGCTGTGTGGATTGCGGAGGCCTCCGGAATCCCGCGGTTTATCGTGGGTGCCACGGTGGTGTCCGTCGCAACGACGCTGCCGGAGTTGACGGTATCCGTTACCGGTGTGCTGGAGGGAGAGATCGATCTGGCCGTCGGCAACGCGGTGGGCTCTGTTACCGCCAATATCGGCCTGATTTTGGGCATCTCCGTGCTTTGTATGCCCTCAGCCGTCAACCGCGGGCAGTTTACGCTCAAGGCGGTGCTGATGCTCTGCGGCGCGGTGCTGCTGACCATCCTGTGTCAGGACGGAAGTCTGCCGTTGTTCTCCGGGCTGCTGCTGTTTGCAATTTTTGCCCTGTACCTTGGGAACAACATCTACGATGCCAAAATGAGCATGGCGGCGGACCGGGACGGCGGACTTCGCCGCCACGCGGCTTCCCATCGGAAGATGGCTTCAAAGCTGGGCATGTTTGCTATGGGTCTGACCGGCATTATTATTGGGTCCCAGCTGTTGATTGACTATGGAAGTGCGCTGGCTCTCAAGCTGGGTGTTCCCGCCAGCATTATCGGCGTGACACTGGTAGCGGTGGGGACGTCCCTTCCGGAGTTGGTGACCACACTGACCGCCATCGCAAAAAAAGAGGCGTCTATGTCCATCGGAAACATCGTGGGGGCCAATGTGATTGACCTGACCATGATTCTGCCGGTGTGTTCCGCCGTTTCCGGCGGAAGCCTTGCCATCGGGCGTCAGACGATCGAACTGGATCTGCCCGCCTGTCTGGTGGTGGGAGCCGTTTCCATGCTGCCGCCGCTGGTTACGGGACGGTTCTACCGCTGGCAGGGATTTGCGCTGCTGGGACTGTATGTCGGCTATTTGGCGCTTTTGATGACGTAAAGGTCCCGAAACAGATGGCTATATGGGATAAGCCTCACCTGCTGCCTCCCCATTCCATAATTTAAAATGCGGAGCATCGCTTTTTGCGATGCTCCGCATTTTTCTGAAAAGCAAGAATTAATATCCCGAGGATAAACCTTTTGACGTCTGCCATGCAAGACAAAAGGTTTGAAGAAATCAGTATCACATGGCCTTTACAGAGTTAAAAGTGTTGACAATCTCTTTTTTAGGCGGGGCCGTAGCAAGGCTGACGGCGACAATGAATACACAGGCCACTAGAAATGCCGGCAACAGTTCATAGATGTTCCACGCGCCGCCGAGGGGCCGGATCAGGTATTTCCAAACAAAAATCATCACGCCGCCGGAAATCATACCCGCCAACGCACCCTGCCAGTTGGTACGCTTCCAGAACAGGCCAAACAAAACCACGGGACCAAACGCCGCGCCAAAGCCCGCCCACGCGAAGGACACGATGGCGAACACCGAGCTGCTGGGGTTCCGGGCCAGAAGCATGCCGGCCAAGGCAATCGTGATCAGCGTCAACCGGGCGGCGGTGACCTTCTTTTTCTCGTCCATCTTCACATGGAAGCATTCGGTCATCAGGTTCTGGGATACGCTGGAGGCCGCCGCCAGAAGCTGGGAATCGGCGGTGGACATGGTACTGGCCAGAATGCCTGCCAGTACCACGCCGGCAAGCAGGGCCGGTACAATACCGTGGGTGGACAGTAGCCCGGCTAGCCGTACGATTACGGTCTCGGAGGTGGAGCCCTCCAGGAATCCGATGCCACCCGCCTTTGTGACGCCGTAGCCCACGATGCCGATGAAGACGGCCACCGCCATGGAAATCACCACCCACACGGTGGCGACCCGGCGGCTGAGAGACAACTTCCGCTCGTCCTCAATCGCCATGAACCGCAGCAGAATGTGGGGCATTCCGAAGTATCCCAATCCCCAGGCCGTGGTGGAGATAATGGTTATTATTCCATAGGGACTGGCGGAATTTTCCGCCATGTTGTGAGAGAAAGCCATGCTCAGATATCCGGGGAGCGCCCGGGCGTTGTCCATCACCGCATCCAGTCCGCCCGCGGCGTAAATGCCAAACAGGACCATGATGAACAGGGCAATGGTCATAATGATACTCTGAATCAGGTCGGTGGTGGAAGCGGCCAGAAATCCGCCCATCGAGGTATATGCCACGATGACAAAGCCGGAAACAATCATGGCAGCCACATAATTAACACCGAAGAGGCTGTTAAACAGCTTTCCGCAGGCGGCAAAGCCGGAGGCGGTGTAGGGGATGAAGAAGATCAGGATCACCACGGCGGAGACCCCTGTCAGAATGCGCTTTTCATCTCCGAAGCGCTTGGAAAAGAACTCGGGAATGGTGATGGCGCCGAGCTGCTGTGTATACAGCCGTATGCGCCGGGCCACGATCAGCCAGTTGAGATAGGTGCCCACCGCCAGACCGATGGCGGTCCAGCCCGCGTCGGCCACGCCGGAGAGGTATGCAAGACCGGGAAGTCCCATAAGCAGCCAGCTGCTCATGTCAGATGCCTCGGCGCTCATGGCTGTTACCATCGGCCCCAGCTTGCGGCCACCCAAGTAAAAATCGTCTGTGGTCCGGTTCTTTCTGGAACAAGCTGCGCCGATTCCCAGCATCGCAATCAAGTAGATGAGAATCGAAATGACTATGCAAATATTAGCTGAATTCAGCATATCTACGCTCTCCTTTACTTATTACTGCAAAACAGTGTACCATGGTTTCCTTAAAAAGGCAATAGAACTCTGTATAAAAACAATTTCTATACAGAGTTCTATCGAATTTTAAAAATTTAAAAAGTCCGCAGGTTGCCGTCACAGCTTACGCAGCGCGTCAATCAGAGCGGTTTTGCTCTCCGTCTTCTCATCTTTCATTTTAACGACCCTCGCGGGGCACCCAGCGACGACGGCATTTTCCGGTACGTCTTCCACCACCACGGCGCCGGCGGCCACCACGGCGTTTTTACCCACATGGACGCCCTCAATCACCACAGCGTTGGCACCCACCAGCACGTTGTCCTCAACGATGACCGGCGTTGCGGATGCAGGCTCTACCACGCCCGCCAGAACCGCTCCGGCTCCAATGTGGCAGTGGGCACCCACCGTAGCCCGACCGCCCAGCACCGCGCCCATGTCGATCATGCTGCCCGGACCGACGATGGCTCCGATATTGATGATCGCCCCCATCATGATGACGGCACCCTCGCCGATTTCCACCCTTTCCCGGATGATGGAGCCCGGCTCAATGCGGGCCGTGACGCCCTTTGTGTCCAGCAGCGGCACGCCGGAATTCCGGCGGTCGTTCTCCACCACAAGGTCGGCAATTTTGCCTCTGTTCCGTTCCAGAACGGGACTCAACTCAGCCCAGTCGCCGAAAACGGTGTAGCTTCCATTGGAGCCAAAGACCTTGGCGGAGCCGAAGTCCACCGGGCCAGTGGTGTTGACATAAACCTTTACCGGGGTCTTTTTCTCAGAATTTGCGATATAATTGATGATCTCCTGTGCGTTCATGCTCTCTCTCCAAATAAAAGATTTTGCAGGTCATAGAAGCCCCTGGGCCTTCCTGCCAGCAGCCGCGCCGCGTAGAGCGCGCCGCTGACAAAGATCTGGCGGCTGGCGGCCCGATGTGTGATCTCCAACTCCTCGTCCAGACCAAAAAAGTGGACCGAGTGGGTTCCTGCAACGGTGCCACCCCGCAGGGCATGGATGCCGATCTCCTTTTTTGCCCGCTTGCCGGTGTTGCCCTCCCGACCGTAGACCGGGGTGTATTCCCCGGCGGGATCGATGGCTGAGAGCAGCAGCTTCGCCGTGCCGCTGGGGGCGTCGGCCTTCTGATTGTGGTGCGTTTCTTCAATCTCAATATCGAACTCAGGCTTCAGCGTGTCGGAAATCTGGGACAATACCCGCTGAAATACCGCAATGCCCAAAGAGTAGTTGGCCGCGTACAGCACCGGGGCACAGTCTCCAAGCGCGCGGACCCGATCCAGCTGCTCCGGCGTGTAGCCAGTGGTTCCGGACAACAGCGGCGTACCGGTGCGGCGGATATAGGCGCTCACGGCGTCCAGCGTCTCGGGACGTGAAAAGTCGATGACCATGTCCGCTGCCGGGAGAGAGGAGAGCTGGCCCAGATTGTCGCGGCTCAGAGCGGCGAGTACCTCGTCGCCCTGCTCCGCCGCGCTTTGCTCCAGCAGCTTTCCCATTTTTCCGTGGCCAATCAGTATGAGCTTCACAGTAGGCCCGCTTCCCGCATGGTGGCTTCCAGCTTATGCTTTGCGTCGTCGCTCATCTCATAAAGGGGCAGGCGCATGGGTCCCACGTTCAGACCTATCAGGTTCATGGCGGTCTTTACGGGGATGGGGTTGACCTCCAGAAACAGATCGTTCATTAGATGCAAGTACCGCAGGTGTTCCGACACGGCTTTCTTCTGGTCGCCGGTCAGAAATTCCCGGACGATTTCGTGGCACACCTTCGGCATCACGTTGGCGTACACGGAGATGACGCCGCTGCCGCCGATGCTCATGAGAGGGATGGTGATGTCGTCGTTGCCGGAGTAAAGCGCGAAGTCCGGCCCGATGCAGTGGGCGATCTTCATGGCATAGGCGACGTCTCCTGAAGCCTCCTTAATGGCGGCGATGTGGGGGTGCGGGGCAAGGCGCTCCACCACGGATACGGGAATGGAACAGCCGGTGCGGCCCGGAACATTGTAAAGGATGCAGGGAATATCCACGGCGTCGGCCACGTCGGCAAAGTGGTGATACATGCCCTCGGCGTTGGCCTTGTTATAGTAAGGGGTGATCAGAAGCAGTGCATCCGCGCCCATGGACTGATAAAGCTTGGCGCTTTGCATTTGCGTAGCGGTGCAGTTGGAGCCGCTGCCCACCACCACCGGTACCCGACCGTTCACCACCTTCAGTGTGTGTTCCACTATGGCGGCGTCCTCCTCGTGAGTCATAGTAGAAGACTCGCCGGTGGTGCCAAGGGCCAGGATGGCGTCCGTACCGCTGGCGATCTGCCGCTCCAAAAGCTGGGTCAGGACCTCAAAATTAACGCTTCCGTCGTCCTTGAACGGAGTGACCATGGCGACGATAGAACCCTGTACATGTTCGAATTTCATAGTGTTTCCTCCATACGTTTATTTGTGGCGTGCAACAAAAAAATCGGTAGAGAAAACGCTCTCTACCGACAATCGCTCCCACACAAATGTACGATGTGCGGAGTTTCCTGTGAGCAGATAGCGCCCCCGCAGTTTCCCGCGGACAGTCCCGGAGATGTTCTCCCCGGCCCCACCAAAACGGCATACCTGCCGTTCCAGTTCGGCGAAATCGCTTCCGCTGCGTTCATTGCCTGTCGGCTTGCGCAGCGTCGTCTCATTCGCACCTCTATCTTGTGAACATATCATATCACCTTTGTTTCCCGGATTCAAGAGTGTTTTTTGGGCTGAAATGGAAAAAATCCACAGAATTTGGCGCGTGGAGGGCCAAGAAGTGAGGCGTTGCGCAAAAAATGGAAATGGAATATAATGTCCGCTGAGCAGATGAATTTTTACGAAGCGAATTTAGCCAAAAGAGTAACGCATTGTTATTCTGCCACTTTAGGAGCATGGATATGCTGTGGGAAGGCAAGAGCGGGGAGGAACGGAATTTTGAACGGCTGCCGCATTCTGATCGTGGAGGATGACCCGGTGATCGCCGGGGCCATGGAGGCGCATCTTCAAAGTTGGGGCTATCGGATGACCCGGGTAAGGGATTTTCAGAACGTGATGGAGGAATTCGCCCACGCGGCGCCGCAGTTGGTGCTGCTGGATGTGTCTCTCCCGTTTTTCAATGGCTACCACTGGTGTGCAGAGATCCGAAAGGTCTCTCAGGTCCCCATCCTGTTCATCTCCTCCGCAGGAGACAACATGAACCAGATCATGGCTATGAATATGGGCGGAGACGATTTCCTGGCAAAGCCCTTCGACCTGAACGTCCTCTCCGCCAAGGTCCAGGCGCTGCTGCGCCGCGCCTATGATTTCAGCGGACCCGCCCA
This sequence comes from Oscillibacter sp., assembly GCF_040505565.1. Classification (GTDB taxonomy): domain Bacteria; phylum Bacillota; class Clostridia; order Oscillospirales; family Oscillospiraceae; genus Oscillibacter. Next base: position 59,560 of record NZ_JBEUWZ010000023.1, read on the forward strand.
GTTGCTGCCCTGCGGCGAGGCGGTGCTGAATGTGTCCGACGGGACGCTGACCGCCGGGGCGGAGAAACTGGAGCTGACCCGCAACGAGCTGAAAATTCTGCAGATGCTTCTGGAGAACCGGGGCCGGATTGTCAGCAGGGAGAGTTTGATGACCCGCCTGTGGGAATCCGATGCGTTTGTGGACGAGAACACCCTGACGGTAAATGTTACCCGTCTGCGCAAAAAGCTGGCGGAGGCGGGCCTTGGAAACCTGATTCACACAAAAAAGGGCGCGGGCTATCTGGTGGAGGGTTCAACATGCTGCTGCAATACCTGAGACGGCAGTATAAGCTGCTGCTCTTTCTGGCGGCGTCCGCCGCTATTTTTGCCGCGGTGCTGTCACTGTATGCATACCCGGCCGAAGCGGTGGGATATGCGGCGCTGCTTTGCATCGTGCTGGGCCTTATTTTCTTTGCTGTGGGCTACGCCGGATTTCTTCGCCGCCATCGGGAACTGGAGCGGCTGAGAGAATCCGTCCATGAAGCGGTGCTGCCTTTGCCACCCGCCCGCAGCACGCTGGAGGCGGATTATCAGGCGCTTTTGAACGCCGTGTGCGTTCACCGTGCCAAACTTCTGACGCAGAGTGAGAATAAGCGCCAGGACCTGTTGGACTACTATACCCTCTGGGTTCATCAGATCAAGACCCCCATCGCGGCCAGCCGCCTTTTGCTTCAGTCCGGCGGAGAGACTGACCGGGAGGCGCTGTCGGCGGAGCTGCTGAAGATTGAGGAGTATGTGAAAATGGTTCTGGGTTATCTCCGTCTGGACAGCGACTCCACAGACTATGTTCTGCGCCGCTGCGCGCTGGATGACGTTATCCGGGCCAGCCTGCGCCGGTATGCGCGGCTATTCATTCTGAAAAAGCTGACGCTGGAATTCCACGAGACGCACCGAGTACTCCTGACAGACGAAAAATGGCTGGAATTTGTGGTGGGGCAACTTCTTTCCAACGCCGTCAAATATACCCCCGAGGGCGGCAGCGTCCGCATCTACCCAGACGGCGAGACGCTGGCCATCGCGGACTCCGGCATCGGTATCCGGTCCGAGGACCTGCCCCGTGTGTTTGAAAAGGGCTTTACCGGTTATAACGGCCGGGAGGACCGAAAGGCCACGGGGATCGGACTGTATCTGTGCAAGCGGGTTTTGACGAATCTGGGGCAGGGAATCACCATTGTGTCCCGGCCCGGACAGGGAACCATCGTGCGCTTGCTGCTGCACGACGGGCGGCAGGTGGAGGAGTGAGTTTCCCGCCCCTGAGACGAGGGAAGCGGCGGTTTTCTGTCCGGGGAGAAGACCAAACCTTACAAAATTGTAAGCTTCGAGGGGAAATTGTAAGCCAATTCGATGGCTCCCCCACCAAATTTTTGCTAGGATGGGAGCATCAAAAGGAGGAATTTACATGTCGCTTCTGGAAGTATCCCATCTCCAAAAAATCTACACCACCCGCTTTGGCGGTAATCAGGTCGAGGCTCTGAAAAATGTCAGCTTCTCCGTGGAACCGGGGGAGTATGTGGCCATCATGGGTGAGTCCGGCTCCGGAAAGACCACACTTTTGAATATTCTGGCGGCTCTGGACAAACCCACCTCCGGCCAGGTGCTGCTGGGCGGTAAAGACATCTGCGAGATCAAAGAGCGGGACATGGCTACCTTCCGCCGCACGAATCTGGGTTTTGTATTTCAGGATTTCAATCTGCTGGACACATTTTCCCTGCAGGATAATATTTTCCTTCCGCTGGTTTTGGCGGGGCAGGAGTTCAAGGAGATGGAGAAGGCCTTGAAGCCCTTGGCGGAGCAGCTGGGGATTTTGGACATTTTAAGCAAGTACCCCTATGAGGTCTCCGGCGGACAGAAGCAGCGCTGCGCCGTGGCCCGCGCGCTCATCACAAATCCCCAAATCGTTCTGGCGGACGAACCCACCGGTGCGCTGGACTCCCGGGCCTCCGACCGGCTGCTGGATCTGTTTGGAGACATCAACGCGGGCGGTCAGACGGTTTTAATGGTGACGCACTCCGTCAAGGCCGCCAGCCATGCCCAACGGGTCCTGTTTTTACGGGACGGGGAGGTGTACCATCAGCTCTATCGGGGCGAGAATACGCAGGAGCAGCAGTTTGGCCGCATCTCCGACACGCTGACGGTGCTGGCGCAAGGCGGTGAGGCAAATGAATAAGAGGCGGTTCTACCCCCGGATGGCCCTGGTCAATCTGGCCAGAAACGGGCAGTTTTACCTTCCCTACCTGCTGACCGTCATGGGGACGGCGGCGGCCTATTATATCGTGAGGGCGCTGATGTACACACCCGATCTGCCAAACAGCACCAGGTACGCCTACCTCACCATGTTCATGTCCATAGGCACCTTTGTCATCGCTGTTTTCGCGGTCATCTTTCTGACCTATACTAACAGTTTCCTGATGAAACGGCGCAAACGGGAGCTGGGGCTTTATAACATTCTTGGTATGGGCAAGCGGCACATTGCCATTGTTCTGGGCTTCGAGATGGTCTACACCGCCGCCGCGGGCATCTTGGGCGGCGTGCTTCTGGGAATGCTGTTGCATAAGCTGGCGGTGCTCCTGCTGTGCCGTATGATGCGGATGGACATTGTGTACGGCTTCTTTATCTCCGGAACCGCCATCGCGGAGACGGCGGTGCTGTTTGGTGCGATCTTGCTGTTCAACCTGCTGATAAACCTCCACCGCATCCGTATCCAGAACCCCATGGAGCTGCTGCGGGAGAGCAGCGCCGGGGAACGGGAGCCGAAGACCCGGATCGTGACGGCGGTTATTGGTGTCGTGGCGCTGGGGGCGGGGTATGCCATTGCCGTCACCACCCGCTCCGCCATGACAGCGCTGGCAATGTACTTTGTCGCGGTGTTTCTGGTCATCATCGGGACCTACTGCGTGTTTACCGGCGTCAGCATCGCGGTGCTGAAAGCTCTGCGAGCCAACAAAAAATTCTATTATAAAACCGACCACTTCATTGGCGTTTCCGGTATGCTTTACCGCATGAAACGCAACGCCGTGGGCCTTGCCAACATCTGCATACTCTCCACCATGGTGCTGGTAATGGTCTCCGGCACGCTGTCGCTGTATCTGGGCAGCGAGTCGGCGCTGGACGAACAGTTTGCCGGGAATCTGCGGGCGGAGGTCAGGTACGACCCGACGGAGGATAAGCCGTTTGATGCGGAGGCATTTTCCAGCGCAGTGACCGAACAGCTGGAAGCAAAGAGAATCCCCGCTGCTCCTGTGGCGGACTACCGCTATCTCACCTTTAACGTAGATGAGAGCGGAGGCGCGCTGGAGGTGAAGAAATACCTTTCCGGGGCTTCCAGCATGGTCTGCGCCATGGCCCCGGCGGATTACGCCGCCGTCACCGGCGCGGAGGCGCCAACCCTTACAGACGGGCAGATGCTGCTGTTTTTGAATGGCGCGGGGCAGAGCAGGAATTTAACCTTCCGCTTCTCCCACGCCGACGATCTGACGCTGACGGCAGTGGAGCCCAGCCCGCAGTACCCCGTTCCCCGGGCATTTCAGTCCTCGGCGGTGGATGTTCTTTATGCGGTGGTATCCGACGGAACACTCCGCGCCCTGTATGAGGGTCAGCGGGCCGAACTGGGCGAAGATGCGGAGCAAATGCAGTGGAGCGGCTTTTGGAATGCGGACGAGAGTGCCGTCCAGCCCGACGATCTGGAGCAGACGCTGGACTTCACCGGAACCGGAAGCTGGTCACAGCTGGACTTTGAAACCCGGGACAGCTTCGGCGGGCAATACTATTCCGTCAACGGCGGCTTTTTCTTCCTGGGCGTGTTTCTTGGGACTATTTTCCTGATGGCTGCGGTCCTCATCATTTATTACAAGCAGATTTCCGAGGGCTATGAGGACCGGGAGCGGTATCTGGTCATGCAGAAGGTGGGCATGGAGCCAAAGACTGTCCGCAGGTCGATCAATTCCCAACTGCTGGTAGTGTTTTTCGCGCCGCTGGCAGTGGCGGCCATTCATGTGGCATTTGATTTCAGCCTGATGACGCGGCTGCTGACACTGTTCTCACTGCACAATGGGTCATTGGTGCTGCTGTGTACCGGGGGAACACTGGCCGTGTTCGCGGTGATTTATGCATTGGTCTACCGCGCCACAGCAAGGGCGTATTACAAGTTGGTCAGAGCCTGACGCGTCGGTCTCCTGAAGCAGGGGTTCTGCCCCGTGTGCGGAATATAAACTGAGAAAACCCCCGGCCGCTTGGCCGGGGGTTTTTTAATATTATTTTGCGTATTCGACCACTTTTGTCTCTCGAATAAGATGAACCTTGATCTGTCCGGGATATTCCATCTCTTCCTCGATCTTCTTGGCCAGATCTCTCGCAAGAATCACCATTTCATCCTCAGAGACCATTTCCGGCTTCACCATCACGCGGACCTCGCGCCCTGCCTGAATGGCATAGGCTTTGTCAACGCCGGGATAGCTGCCGGTGATCTCCTCGAGCTGCTGGAGACGCTTGATGTAGTTCTCCAGATTCTCGCGCCGGGCGCCGGGCCGGGCTGCGGAGATCGCGTCTGCCGCCTGCACGAGACAGGCAACGACGGTACGGGGCTCCACGTCGTTGTGATGGGCTTCAATGGCGTGGATAATCTCGTCCTTCTCCTTGTACTTCCGGGCAAATTCCACGCCCAGCTGTACATGGGTGCCCTCCATCTCGTGGTCCACGGATTTGCCGAGGTCATGGAGCAGACCCGCCCGCTTGGCGGTCTGGGCATCCGCGCCCAACTCCGTGGCCATCATGCCGGCGATGTGGCTGACCTCGATGGAGTGCTGCAAAACATTTTGACCGTAGCTGGTGCGGTAATGGAGACGGCCCAGCATCTTCACAAGCTCCGGGTGCAGGTTCCGCACACCGGTCTCAAACACGGCGCGCTCGCCCTCGGACTTGATGACGGCGTCCACTTCCCGACGGGCCTTTTCCACCATCTCCTCAATGTGGGTGGGGTGGATGCGGCCATCGGCGATAAGCTTTTCCAGCGCCAGCCGGGCAACTTCGCGGCGGACCGGCTCAAAGCAGGAGACGGTGATGGCTTCCGGCGTATCATCGATGATGAGGTCCACGCCGGTAAGTGTCTCAATGGTGCGGATGTTGCGGCCCTCGCGGCCGATAATGCGGCCCTTCATTTCGTCGTTGGGCAGGGGCACGACGCTGACGGTCATTTCCGCCACGGAGTCCGCCGCACAGCGCTGGATGGCCTGCGCCACCACTTCGCGGGCGCGGTTGTCGCTCTCTTCCTTCATGCGGGACTCTACCTCTTTGATCTTAAGGGCGGTCTCGTGGGTCACTTCGCTCTCCACCTGAGCAATCAGATAGTTCTTGGCTTCGTCTGCGGTAAAGCCGGAGATACGCTCCAGCTGTTCCGTCTGACTGCGCTTGATGGTCTGGATCTCCTCGGTCTCTTTGTCCAGCTGCTGGTGCTTCTGGGCCAGGGCGTCTTCTTTTTTCTCAATGGTCTCAGTCTTGCGGTCAATGTTTTCTTCCTTCTGCTGCAGGCGGTTTTCCTGCCGCTGAAGTTCGGACCGGCGCTCTTTGACTTCCTTCTCATACTCGCTGCGGTTTTTCAGGATCTCCTCTTTTGCTTCCAACAGGGCTTCTTTCTTCTTGGTTTCTGCGTTTTTAATCGCCTCGTTGATAATGCGCTTTCCTTCTTCTTCGGCGCTTGAGATTTCCCTTTCAGACACGTTTTTCCGGTAGCGAATACCGAGAGGGAAGCAAACCGCGCTGCCGACCGCCAGCCCAATCAGGGCTGCAAGGATGGTCTGCATCACAATGGTTTACCTCCTGAATTTTACGGTATTTTATGCGAGGAAATTTGGAAAAATCAGCGGCCAAATGACGGCCGATAAGAATCCTTTTCTAGTTTAATCGTTTGCTGCCGTTGTGTCAAGAAAAAATGTATAAACATTTAACAAAGAAACGTTTTTCACTTGGCAAATTTTGAAGCGGACGCCCAAACAGGGCGTCCGCTTCCGGACCGGGGCGGCGCCGCCCAAATCTGCGGGACTGTCCTAGACGTTAATATAGGCTGCGGCCGCATAACCCAGCTGATCTCCGTACCGCACGGTATACCAGCCCTGCCACTCGCCGTAGACCGTCACCGAGGCGCCGTTGGGAAGGTTGGCGATGACTGTTCCCTGAGGGGAGGGGTAGCTGCGCAGGTTCAGTGTGCCGTAAGACACGTGGACCTTCCCTGTGCGAGGACCGGATGGATAGATGAAGGGCAGACCGAAAAACTCCGTCAGTGCCCGGACCAGCTGCTGGGCGATGGAGTCCATATGGCTCTCCACCCAGGTGGCGTCGGCGTAGTTGTCGTGGTAGCCGATCTCCACCAGTACCGAAGGGGCCTTGGGCTGGCGGACCTCGCCAAGGGTGGTGATGGCCTGCGTCTGCACTTTGTTGGGCAGCGGGTAGATCTGCCGCAGATTGTCCGCGATCAGCTCCGCACCCCGCTGGCCCTCCGTGCTGCCGGGATAGTAAAATGCAATGATGCCTCGGGTGGCGCTGGCTTCCCCCTGACCGGAGGCGTTGGAGTGCAGGGCCAGATGAAAGTCATAATTCCCCTGATTGGACTGCCGGATGGAGCTGGCGGCGGTCATTTCGGGGGTATTTCGTTGGTAAGCAATGGCATTGGAATTGAGATACGGGATCATGTGGTCGGCCAGAAGGTTCATGTTGTACTCTTCGGAGCCGCTGCCGGTGATATAGGGGTTTGCCTCCTGAGTGGAGGGACTGAGGTAAATAGTGGGCATGACAAGGCCTCCGTTTCGCGCAGATTTCTCCTTCTGATATATGGTATTTTCGAGAAAAATGTGCTACACTCAGAAACGAAATGCGGAAAACAGGAAATGAGGAAGCGTTTATGAAAACGGAGCGAATTTTTCCCCGGGCGACCATTACACCGAAAGCGGAGGCCGCCCTTCTCAGAGGCCATCCCTGGGTTTACGATGCGGAGATCACTGCGCTGGACCGTGTGCCGGAAAACGGTGCGCTGGTGGATGTGGTCAGCAAAAAAGACCGATATCTGGGAACTGGGCTTTACTCAGAAAAGTCTAAAATCCGCCTTCGGCTTATTTCCCGTAACGCAAACGATACGTTCGATGGCGCATTCTGGGAGCGGAAGCTCCGCTGGGCCTGGGAGTACCGCAAGGCGGTGTTGCGACCGGAGGATCTGAAATGCTGCCGTCTTATCTTCGGGGAGGCGGACGGCTTTCCCGGCCTGACGGTGGATCGGTTCGGCCCGATTTTGTCTGTTCAGGTGCTTTCCGTCGGAATGGAGCTCAGGAAGGAACTGCTGCTTCCACTTCTGGCTGAAATATTGCGCGGGGACGGGCAGGAGATTTCCGGAATCTACGAGCGCAACGACGCGGCCCTCCGGGCGAAGGAGGGGCTGGCGCAGTACAAGGGCTGGTTTCCCCTGCCGGGGGAGACGCCGCCGGAGCGCGCCATGACGGAAATTGTGGAAAACGGGATCCGGTATCTGGTGGATGTGGAAAACGGCCAGAAGACCGGCTTTTTTCTGGACCAGAAGTTCAACCGTCAGGCGGTGGCGCGGTTGGCGAAGGATCGGACGGTGCTGGACTGCTTTACCCATACCGGCTCTTTCGCTCTGAACGCCGCTATGGGCGGCGCGGCTCATGTGACCGCCGTGGACGTGTCGGAGTCGGCGGTGGAGCTGGCGCGGGATAACGTCCGCCGCAACGGTCTTGAAAGCACAGTGGAATGCGTCTGCGCCAACGTGTTTGACCTGCTGCCGGAGCTTGAAAAGCAGCCCCAGCGGTACGATTTTATTATTCTGGACCCGCCGGCGTTCACGAAATCCCGCGCCACGGTGGCCAATGCCATCACCGGCTATAAAGAGATCAACTACCGGGCTATGAAGCTGCTGCCCCGGGGTGGGTATCTGGCCACCTGCTCCTGCTCCCACTTTGCAACGGAGGAAAAATTTATCGCCATGCTGGAAAGCGCCGCCCGTGATGCGGGGGTGCAGCTGCGGCAGATCGAGGCAAGGCAGCAGGCGCCGGACCATCCCATCTTGTGGGGCGTGGAAGAGACCAGCTATCTGAAATTTTATCTGTTCCAGGTGATTTGACCCTGGAAACGGACGATTCCTCTTGTAAAGCGGCAAAAGAACGAATATAATAGACCATATTGTGCGCAGAATGACTGTACCAAAAACAAATAAACGGGTGAACGAAAAATGAGTATGACAAAAATCGCGGCGATTTTCGCCGACAGCGAAGTCTATTCCGGCAGGGAGGTCACCGTGGGCGGCTGGGCCCGTACCATCCGGGATATGAAGAACTTTGGCTTCGTGGAGCTGAACGACGGCTCCTGCTTCAAAAATTTGCAGGTAGTTTTGGACGCGAACGATCTGGTGAACTATGCCGGGATCGTATCTCAGAACGTAGGAGCGGCGCTGGTGGTCACCGGCACGGTGGTACTGACTCCCGACGCCAAGCAGCCTTTGGAGCTGAAAGCCGCGAAGGTCGAGGTGGAGGGAACCTCCACCCCCGATTATCCCCTTCAGAAAAAGCGCCACAGCGCGGAGTTTCTCCGCACGATCCAGCATCTGCGGCCCCGGACGAATCTGTTTTCCGCCACCTTCCGGGTGCGGAGCGTTGCGGCCTATGCCATCCATGAGTTTTTCCAGAGCCGGGGCTTCGTCTATGTGCATACCCCCATCATCACCGCCAGCGACTGCGAGGGCGCCGGCGAGATGTTCCGGGTCACCACGCTGGACGTGGAGAATCCGCCCCGCACCGAGGACGGCAAGGTGGACTATTCTCAGGACTTTTTCGGAAAGCCTGCGAATCTGACGGTCTCCGGCCAGCTGAACGCGGAGAACTTCGCCATGGCTTTCGGTGATGTGTATACGTTTGGCCCGACTTTCCGGGCGGAGAACTCCAACACCCAGCGCCATGCCGCCGAGTTTTGGATGATCGAGCCGGAGATGGCCTTCACCGACCTCAAGGGCGACATGGACGTGGCGGAGGCTATGATCAAGTTCGTCATCAAGCGCACCATGGAGCGCTGCCCCGATGAGATGGACTTTTTCAACGATTTTGTGGACAAGGGTCTGAAGGAACGGTTGGAGCACGTGGCATCCTCCGACTTTGGCCGGGTGACCTACACCGAGGCTGTGGAGATCCTGAAGCAGCATAACGACCGGTTTGACTATCAGGTGGAGTGGGGGATCGACCTTCAGACGGAGCACGAGCGGTTCCTGACGGAGCAGGTTTTCAAGAAGCCCGTGTTTGTCACGGACTATCCCAAGGAGATCAAGGCGTTCTATATGCGCATGAACGACGACGGAAAGACCGTCGCCGCGGCGGACTGTCTGGTTCCCGGGATCGGCGAGATTATCGGCGGCAGCCAGCGCGAGGAGCGGTTGGAGCTGTTGGAGGGCCGCATCAAGGAACTGGGCATGGACCCGAAGGATTACTGGTGGTACTGTGACCTCCGGCGGTACGGCTCCTGCAAGCACGCGGGCTTCGGCCTTGGATTTGAGCGGATGGTGATGTATCTCACGGGCGTGAGCAACATCCGGGACGTGCTGCCCCATCCCCGCACGGTGGGAAGCGCGGATTTCTAAAAAAATACAAAGAGCAGCCGGCGGCGGGGATGTTCAGGTGCGGTCTACGGATATCCGTCAGGCGGAATTGACACAACGAAACAAGCGGTACTTGGACATTCGTCCTGGTACCGCTTGCTTTTCTTCGGAGGCATTTCGAGGAAAAAACGCCGGAAAGCCTTTAATCAGGCTTCCCGGCGTTTTGCTCTGGCGTCCCCGAGCGGATTTGAACCGCTGGCCTTCCGCTTAGGAGGCGGACGCTCTATCCAGCTGAGCTACGGAGACGTATAAATTCTGCATCTGAGATTGTTCCGCGAGGCGACGGAGGCGTTCTGCTCATGGAGAGCGGATATGTCCAACCGGTCGACAAGTGCGGCAGGCAAAATTAGAACCAAGTGCTATTGTACCTGTTTTCCATCCCGCTGTCAATTCAAAAGCATAACATCTTTGGCGACCCTGGCGCTCCGGCAGCGCACGATATTTTGCCGGTCCCGACTTCGGATGCCTGCGCATAAAGCGAGGGACAGATAAAGGGATGAGGGTTGGTTGCAGTTTCAGAAAAAAGTACTTATAATAATGGCAACAAAAACCAGACCCGGCTGTCAGACGGGCGGGGAAAAGGAGCAAACGAATGAGAAGAGTGGCGCTGGTTACCGGCGGAGGCCGAGGAATTGGGAGGGCGATCGTCCGAAAGCTGGCGGAACAGGGGTGCGATGTCGCCGTCAACTACCATCAAAGCCGCGCCGCGGCGGAGGAACTGGCAAATGAGCTGCGGCAGGCGGGTCACAACGCTGCCGCGTTTCAGGCGGACACGGCGGAGCCGGAGGCGGTGAAGGCTATGTTTCGCGGAGTAGAGGCCGCGCTGGGGCCGGTGGAGGTGTTGGTGAACAACGCCGGAATCGCCCTGAACAACGGGTTGTTTCAGGACGTGGACGACGAAACGTGGAACCGTGCCTTTGCCGTGAACGTTGGCGGAATGCGCAACACGATACGTTCGGCGCTGCCCCACATGCTGCATGAAAAACGGGGGAGCATTGTCAATATCTCCTCGATCTGGGGCCTGCGGGGTGCTTCCTGCGAGGTGGCCTATGCCTGCACAAAGGCTGCTGTGGTGGGGCTGACCCGCTCTCTGGCGCTGGAGCTGGCACCGTCCCATATTCGGGTAAACGCAGTGGCCCCCGGCTGTATCGACACGGACATGGTCCGCTCTCTGGGTCGGGAGACGATGGATGATCTGGCCGCACAGACGCCTCTTGGCCGACTGGGGACACCGGAGGATATCGCGGCGGCGGCGGCATTTCTGGCGGGGGAGGAGGCCTCCTTTATTACCGGACAGATCTTGACCGTGGACGGGGGATTTGTCGGCTGAGGCTGAGGGCAAAAATTGCAGCCGAGGCCGAGCCCTTCCGCGTGGAAAGGACTCGGCCTCGGTGGAGTTTCTTTTTTTGTACCAATATAGAAGCCCCGTCCGGCTGCAAAG
>NZ_JBEUWZ010000024.1:0-325910 GCF_040505565.1 Oscillibacter sp.
ACGGTGAAGTTATAATCTTTCGACGTATCCGGTTCCGTGACGGGCAGCGCTGCCGTCTGCGCCTGCTGCCTGCCGGGTAGGTACACACTATTCACGTAGTAGATAGAGCTGCACACCACACCGAAGGCAACCACTGTAGCCGAAATGCCTTTCTCAATATGAGAATGATGATCGCGTTCCAAGTGACGATGTTAAAACTAGAATAGCGGATTATTTTAGTGTTACTGTTGACTACCTCCTTGGTCGGCAAACTGAATCAGCGTCGCATAAGGGCGTTATGATACCAGTACTAGGAGATATAGCCGCTGGTATCCCAATAGAGGCTATTCAAGATATTCTTGACTACGAGGAAATCAGCAGAGAACTGGCTTCTAGAGGTGAATATTTTGGCCTAAGACTTCGCGGTGATTCAATGGCACCACGGATGTGTGAAGGTGATGTTGTTATCGTTAGAAAACAATCGGATGCAGACTCTGGTGATGTTGCTGTTGTTTTAGTAAATGGCGATAGTGCCACTGTTAAAAATATCCGAAAAGAAGCAGGCGGGATTTGGCTTATACCAAATAATCCCGCGGCTTTTCAGCCGAGATTTTTCTCTCACGAAGAATGTTCAAAAATTCCTGTTCAAATTATTGGCATTGTTGTTGAGTTGAGGGCAAAAATCAAGGCATAAAGTACCACATGAATATAAAAAAGCGGTGACTATTAAGTCATCGCTTTTTTAGGAGGCATTGTATGGAGTGTCTAAAATGTCATAAGTTAATTCCAGATGACGCCATCGTTTGCTGCTATTGTGGAAAGCGGCTTGGCACTCAGAACCGTAAGGCGAAAAAGCGCCCAAACGGTACTGGCTGTATCCGCAGAATGACCGATAGGCCCCGCAGGAAACCATACCGCGTGGAGAAAGGCGGGAAAAGGATTGGAGACTTCCCGTCCATGGAGGCCGCTCAGCAGTTTTTGGATAAACTCAACAGCAAGCGTCGGCTTGCAGATACAATCAACCTCACCCTGCAGGATGTTTATGACATCTGGAAAGATAAAGACTATCCGAAGCTCACAGACAAAGGCAAGGAGACGTACGACCTCGCATGGTCTAAATTTAAGTCCGTCAAGGACATAAAAATGCGAGACATCAACACCGCCACCATCCAGCCGTTAGTTGATGCTGCAATTGCCAAGGGTCGCTCTAGGTCAACGCAGGAAAAGATACGCAGCATGTATAGCCTCCTCTGTCAGAGGGCCATGGAGCTGGATATCATTGACCGCAATTATGCCCAGTTTCTTTCACTCTTTGCGCAAGAAGAAGTGCGAAGGGACGTATTTACAATAGACGAAATCAATCTGGTGCTAGCCGATGCCGCCATCAATGAAACTTCAAAAATCATTGCCATCTTTTTATATACTGGCTTCCGGTTGCAGGAGCTGCTGGACATGCCCATGAGCGGCGTAAATATGGAGCGCTGGATCTTTATAGGCGGTGAGAAGACGGAGGCCGGAAAAAACCGCGTCGTTCCCATCCTGAGTATAATTCGTCCGTTTGTGGAGTATTTCTATGCGCGGGCAACTGGAGACCTTTTTCTCTCAGGATACGTCGGGAATATCAACGGCAGAAACTTCCGCAAGCGCGACTATTACCCGACCCTTGAGCGCTTGGGTATCCGTACAGAGCAGCGCAGAATGAACCCGCACAGCTGCCGTTATACGCTGGCCACGCGGGGGCACAGTCTGGGCATCGATAACGATACCTTATCAAAGATTCTTGGTCATGCGGATTTTGATGTTACCAGTGACATCTATATTCAGGCTGACATCGACAAGCTGCATCAGGAGATGTCAAAGCTGGACCCCCACGAAGATTGAGTATGGCGAGAGTAGCGGTTGCGACCACATTGCGACCACATCAAAGGATTGAGCAAAAAGAGAAGCCCTAGAACCTTTACGGCTCTAGGGCTTCTTTGGTGGCGCAAAGGAATCTAAATCCGAACTATTCACTTCTTCCAAACTGATGGTTTTTGTCCCGTTTTTGTAGTTGAACGTCAGAACAATCTTATCGTCAAAGACATATACGGCATTTACAAAGCTGTCAATTAACCGCTGCCGCTGCTCTTTATCTTGTATATCGGTTTTTCTGAATTGGTATAGGAAAAAGCTGATTTGTTCACGGGTCAAAATAGGCCTCTGCATTTCCTCCCGTAAAATGTCCTGCTCAAACTGTTCCTTTTGTGCTTCCAATTCAGCCAGTCGGTTCTTGGTGGACTTTGCAATAATTCCAGCTTGAATTGCATTCAGCATATTTTCAATGCCTTTTTCAACTTCGGCTTTTTGTTTTTCCAGTAGCTTTAAACTGTAGTTTTCCTCGCCTTGTAACTCTACCAGTCTGTCAGTAATGCGATCAAGCAGCATATCATCCATGACAATATTCATTGTCTGCTGCACTACAAGATTTTCAATCCATTCTTTTTTAACTGCCTTTTTTGTGCAGCCCTTTTTTCGCTTTGCGTGACTACATTTATAATAGCGGTAGGTTTTCCCCATGGTTCCTGTGCCGCTCTCGCCAGCCATCATAGTACCGCAAATTCCACAAAACAACTTTGTAGTCAATAGATATTGCTCGTCCGCTTTCGTTGCTGCGGGGGCCAGTTTATTTTTCTCCCTTCGGGTTTGAACCCGGTCAAAAATATTTTGTTCCACAATTGCCGGAACTCCGTCTGAAATAACTGTTCCATCATAATGGTATTCGCCAACATATGTCCTGTTTTTTAGTAGCGTTCCAAAGCTGGAATATGTAAAATCACATCCCATTCGAGTCTTTATGCCACGCTCTTTCAGGCTATCCACAATTAGACGAACAGTTTCACCGTCTGCGTAGCGGCGGAAGACTTCTTTTACAACCGGTGCTGTAAATGGGTCAACCTCCAACTTGTGTTCTGTGTTCAAGCGATAACCAAAAGGAATTCTACCGCCATTGCAGCGCCCTTTGAGGGCGTTCTCTTTTTGCCCTCGATGAATCTTTTCTGAAAGCTCAGCGCTATAATATTCTGCCATACCCTCTAACATGGATTCCAGAATAATGCCCTCCGGCCCGTCTGCAATATGTTCTGTAGCAGAAACAACTTTGACACCGTTCTTTTTCAGAATGTGTTTGTAATGTGCTGCATCGTATCTGTCACGGGAAAACCTGTCCAGCTTCCACACCAAAACCACGTCAAACAAATGCTTGGAACTGTCCCGAACCATCCGCATGAAATCCAGCCGCTTTTCTGTTTCTTTGGATGCTGACAGTGCACGGTCAATATAAGAGCCAACAAGATCAATGTTATTCCTCTTGGCATATTCGGTGCATTCTCTGATTTGCCCATCAATGGATTCTTCCCGCTGACGGTCAGAAGAAAATCGGGCGTAAATAACAGCTTTCACTTTTCCTCATCCTCCATCATCGCTAGAATCGCCTGCTTCAATCGTCCGTTCATGGGAGATTTAGGGTCAAAGCACATTTCTATGAACTGCTTCATATCCTTGCTTTTTACCACTGCAGCTTTCGGCTTGCTTTTATAAAGTTTCCCCTGTGGCTTGTCCGTCCGGCAGAAAATATAGTCCATGGAAACATCAAAGTAATCTGCATACCAAAGCAGGAGTTTTAACGGCGGGGAAGTATGCCCTGTCTCAACCCGTGCAATGGTGGTTTGATTTGTACCGATCAGAGTAGCCATTTTTGCCTGAGATAAATGAATCCCTTCTCTGAGCGTTTTTAGGCGCGTTCCTATCTCTTCCAATGCCCTCACCTCTTAAATTTAGTATAGCATTAAATGAATAGGACATCAATACAAATTAAGCATTGTAAAAGGGATATTTTGAGAAAGTTTCTTTCTCTTTTTGCCTTGTGACTATTGCAATTAATGGAAATAGCGCTATACTATTTAGTATGAATTGCAAATTTATTTTCGTTTTGTAACAGTCGCTTTAGGGGATGAATTGTTTGAATAATGAAAAGCACAAAGCTGGAAATGTCATACTTTCCATTTTAATTATGGTCTTTCTGATAACAAGCGTGTGTTTGAATGCCTATTTATATAAAAGCTTCAATTCAGCAGAACAAAGTGCCTCCAACTTTCAAAAACAGGTAGACGCTGTTAACTCTGAATTGCAATCTGTAAATGAGCAAATAACAAGCGCCAATCAAAAATTGACTTCCTTAAATTAGGATAGGAAAGAGAGACATGAAAATGAAAGACAAGTGGAAACTGTTCAATATTGCTCTTACTGTATTGGTAATCGTAAGTCTTACGTTTAATATAGTCCTGTTTACTCAGTTGTCGGCCGAGAAAAAAACCTTGTCCTCTTTGCAGGAGAATTTATCATCCAGTCAGGAAAAGTTGGATACAGCAAAAGAAAAACTGGCTGCGATTCAAGATAAAATTGAAGTAGCCAGCAATAAATCAGATGATACAGCCACACCTTTATCAGATGCTACTGTGTTGGCAAATGGAACAACACTTGGTGATGCAAAGAAGGTAATAGATGGAACCAGAAGTGCATTAAAAGATATGGGGTATACAGATAAAGAGATAACTCCACAATTAGAAAGTTTAGCAGTGCAGTTGGGAACAACATTAACTGCAATAGAAAGTGTTTCTGAGACAGTCAAGAATCAAGAGAAACAAACAACCAGTGGTAGTACAGCTACAACGCCATCTAAGAACACTACACCTACAACGCCAAAGGCGTCTACACCATCAAGCACTGCATCATCTGGCGCATCAGATGCTGGAGACAAGAACCATAATGGTATCAATGATGCCTTTGAAGGTTGCACAATCACAGATGAACAAGCAGCTGGAGGCACATCTGAGCATTCTAATTGTGGAACACTTCAAGGTAACTAATTAAATATGCCATATATAAAGAAGGTGACACCATATGTCTTCAGTTACAGGAAGAATTAAAGCTATAAAGCAACCTTATGGTGGGTAAATATCTTGCACTTTTGGCCCTTTGGGCCCATATGCAAACCCTTCGCAAAAACCGTATAGACTACTGCAAGAGGCCCCTAAAACGGGGGCCTCTTTTTTTCTGAAAAAAAGCATAGACCGGGGCAGCAGCTTACACCCTTCGGTCTTTATTTTTTGAAGTCGACACCACTCAAAAAAACATTTACAATTTGTTCATATAAAAGTGCTTGACAACTGCGATTTGATTTTTGAGGAATATGAAAACAAATTTAATGATTTGCGATGAAAACACGTCCATAGAAGTAATTGGGACATGTCTTTTGAAAAAATACAAATGTATACGTTGGATTTCTTCAATGTATGCATTCCTAAAAACACTCTTAAAATTGCAGAAAACCCCCTAAAGGAACAAAATTTATTCCAAAAATCGGCTTTGCTATACTGAGATTGGAAGTTGGCCGATGCATAGGTGCAATTTTACTACGAATGAAGGGTTTAAAAAGTCAAGCGCTTGACCGTAAGGTCACACCAATGAAAAAGAATAACGTCCGTGGAGAGGCTGAGGCAAACGATAAACGGGAAGTAGAAGCGCAGAGGAAAAAACTCCAATGCGATATGGGTGATATGCTGCGTAAACTTCGTGAAGTACGTAATCTGACGCAGAATCAAGCTGCGGAATATTTCTACCCGCTTGTTAACGATTATTCGTCTTGGAGTAGATATGAAAATGGAGATCGTCCGATTCCACATCTTTTGATAGTCGCGGTTTATCGCAAGTGGAATGTGCTGATTTACCCTCTCGATATTTCAATCGGTGTCCCCAAGGAGATTCAGGAACACGTGCGCGCTTTAGCTGAATATTTTAATCTTTGACGTTCTGTCAAGTAGGTTTACCACCCCGTCATCGACCTAGTCTCCTAAAAAGCCTAAAATAGAATTAAGAAGTGGGCCCGCTTCATTCTAAAGATTGAGAGGTTATTCACATGGAGATCATTGGCATTTCCCCAACAGATTTCACAACCAAGGACGGTAAGCGCATTGAAGGTAGCACCATTTATGTAACCGAGCCTTTAGACTCAAAGCGTGGTGGTCAGGGAAAGTCCGCAGAGAAGTTCTTCATCTCTACGTCTAAGCTTTCCGCATTGGACTTCAAACCCGCTCTCGGGCAGTCCGTAGAGGTGCTATACAATAAATTTGGCCGCATCCAAACCATTCGTCATTGTGATGATAGTGTGGACTTTGGATAACGTTCTTACCGCCGCAGAGGATGCCCTGTTAGCCGCTTTAGAAGCTGGCAGGGCCTCTTCTCTGGCTGAATTGACTTTACCATACTATCGCCGGGAGTTCCGGACACAGTTGGCTGCGGAAGGGTACTTGGTCATGAGAATTGACCGGCTTGGCTATCGGCGTTATAAAGCCCATTATTCAAAGAAAAAGGTGCTTCCTCCGCCTATTAACACCGACACCGTTCGTTGTGCGCTCAACAGTTTGTTGCCTTCTCGGTTTCGGATTTTGTCCGTTACCGATGAGGGCGATCATGTACAGATAATTTTGGAGGTAATTAATCATGAAGAAATTTAAAGATAAGGTACTTTCATGCCTTAGGTGGGTTTGTAATCACTATCGTGAACATCAGAAGAAGGACGCTGCTTTCCATCAGCAGTATATAATTAAGCAGAATCAGGAAGCACGGAAACAGCAGGTTGTTCAGGGAGCGCGGGATTATTACGCAAGATATTATCATACTATTTTGCGACTGCTTATGGAGGCGATAAATAACACTGCCCCCGCAACAGGACTGCCTTATGTACATGCTGTACGGCAGCTTATTTTACAGCCGCCTGTAACTTTATCGCAAAAAAGTTATTATCAGTTCAATTTCCGGCTTTGGGTAAAAAAAGAGCTTCAAATTCCAGCAAGTCTGTTAAGTAAAATCCTACAGGCAGAGTTGGACAGTCTTGTCGGCGCATATCGGTTCCCGAGATTGAAAATTGATGTTACTATTTTTCCAAATGGTTCTATCGTTTTTCATATTGCGTTTTGGAATGACGTTATGGGAGGCATCGTAATATGATATCTGATATTGCCCGCTGTATACTGACCTTGTTTATATTGATGCAGGGCTTTAGTCCAAACGATGATGATTTTGAGGTCAAAGATTATGGCCCCCATATAATTTATTCGTTGAGCGCTGAAAGCCTCGATGAGCAAGAAGTTGATTTTAACGCAGACGTTTTGTTTAACGCGCTGTCTAATGACCTCGCTCTCTACCACAGAACCTCGAATGCAATTAGATTTCAGCCGTACCGCTGTGAAGGGTATCCGGGCGTTAGTCGGACATCCCTGTACGTCTCGATCTACCTATAACTCCCGTGTCGGCCCAACAAGCCGACACCAACGGCGATGACAGTACCGGAGGCCCTAAGGGCCGAAGGTGCTGCCTTGCCGTTGTAGGGCGTTGCTCCCGTCCCCGGAAGGTGCCATAGAGGCTAGTACTACCTCTATGGGAACTTCTGTATTTTGTATTGAATCTAAAATTGCTAAAACGGCAAAAAAACTTGCTGGAACTGGCGTTCCGGGTATCGGCTTTCTGTGTTATCGTGAAGATACAGGGAGTTGTCGACGCTCCCCGTTTTATATAAACAACCTGACAACGAGGTGATACTCATGGCAGACAGCCAATCCCGAAAATACCAGTTGACTATTAATAATCCCGCCGAAAAGGGCTTTACACATGAGGCAATTAAGGCCGTTCTGGGTGACATGAAATCAGTTACCTACTATTGTATCTCTGATGAAATCGGATTGAAACAGCAAACCCCGCATACGCACGTCTTTCTTTTTGCAAAATCCCCGGTCAGATTCAGCCGCATAAAGAAGCTGTTTCCAGAAGCGCATATTGAGCAAGCGCACGGCTCATGTGAAGAGAATCGTTCCTATATCGCCAAGATAGGCAAATGGGAAAATGACGATAAACACGGGACGCAAATTCCGGGCACCTTTGAGGAATGGGGAGAGATGCCCCCGGAACTGGGACAGGGCTTCCGCTCGGATGTTGTTCAAATGTATGAGCTTATTAAGGACGGGTTATCCAACGCCGAAATTATGGCGGAAAATCCAGAGCTTGCAGCGCATATTTCCCGCATGGATAAAATCAGGCAGGACATTTTAGAAGCCCGATATAAGGACGATTGGCGCAACCTCTCCGTTACGTATATCTGGGGAGAGACGGCTACAGGCAAGACGCGCTCTGTTATGGACAAGCACGGTTACAGCAATGTCTACCGAGTTACGGATTATAATCACCCATTTGACCGATACGCTAGCCAGCCTGTTTTATTGCTCGATGAATTTCGTAGTTCTCTTATGATTGGCGATATGCTGGATTATTTGGATGGCTACCCTCTGGCCCTTCCAGCCCGCTATGCAAATCGGCAGGCTTGTTACACTGCGGTCTATATCATCTCAAATATTGACCTCACCGACCAATACTTTAATGTGCAAGCCACGGAACCCGCTACTTGGGCCGCTTTCCTCCGGCGGATTCATAAGGTGGTGAAATATTTTAAGGACGGACACACCGCCGAATATACCACTGATGAATACTTGCATGGACTTGTGGAGATAGAGGACGACGGCGATTTACCCTTTGACGATACACCGCCTGAAAAACCGCTAGAATACCATCAGACCAAAATAAAATGAAATTTGCTGCTTAAGCAATTAAACTTGCTGCTTACGGCAAGGGAATGCTCATCTTCCCGACTTACAATATAAGCATACCGAACGCTAAAAAAATATGGAGGATACCAAAATGGATGATCTTAACGTTTCCACAACCGGGGAGTCTGTCACGGAACAGACCCCTACTACTATCGAAACCCTTCCCGCCGCTCTGCCTGATAATTACCTCGCTGATGGTTATCACGCTGTCACAGAGAAAGGCGTACGCTACCGCCGCCCTGAGTATGTCGATACATACGCACGGCAGATTGCGGCCCTTCTCGCGCCTATGAAGCCTTCCGATTTTAACCCTATGCTCCGCGAGATGAAGCGCAGTAACAAGGGAACGCTGCCTTTTGAAGCCAGACAAACAGCGGCCTATGAACTTCGCCCTGCGGCAATCTCTCTTGTAAGACGTAAAAGAGCGCCAAAAATTTTGATTGATTTTATTGAGGCAAATTTAGCAGTCATTTCCACCGATGCAGATTGGACGGCGTTTTACCGCCACCTGCTTTCTATACAGGGCTTCATGTCCGAAGGTTAAGCCTTATGCCGCCAATAGACCAAAACCGCATACCTGACCATGAAATTGATTCTCTTGCTCGCTGCCTTTTCCCGGCTATTATAAGATTCTATGAAAGTGAAGAAGGACAGGCAGAATTTAACCGTTGGCAGCAAGAACAGCTTGAACGTAATAACGATGTTGGTTAAAAGAACCCTCCGCGAATGTGTACAGCTATCCACGTGCTGTATACATCCCCGGAGGGTTGCCGCATGTCCGCAGACATGCGTATCTTACTGCGGTGTTCTTTTAATAAATTGCACCAAAGTTAGCCAAAGCTCAAAACGGCAAGTCGTCTTCTGGCTCTGAAATTCCTGCAACTAGTTGCTGAAGCAATACATCTATTTTTTGAGCACTCCGGCTAGCTAATCTATATAAGCGAGAAAGCAAAATCATGTCATCAGGAGACGGTTGCGAAAAATCATCATCATCTGTATCTGAAATATTATTCTTATCAATTGTAAAAATTAAATCCTGATTTGAGTCTAAAATAAACACATAATAATTATCTTCGCTGGGGTTTCCATAATTATCTGTAGATTGACTTCTTCCGACAGCAACCGCACCTTTCTCCTTTTTAGCTATGAAAATGGAATCACAGTTATAGTGACTTAAGCTATACGTGGGTGCACTTTCCCATTTTACCTCGTTCTTCTTAGTTCCATAAATATATCGTTCAACAAACGCCCTATTTTCCATGAAAACTTACCCCATTTCCTTATTTACTGGCTCAACATCCATTCTACCGCACAAACTTGCAATCAGCGATACAGTCCTATTTGCATTTTTTTCACTAATTGTACTCCGCCTTAATATCCAATTAAGTTGATAAATGTATAACCAACTATTAAAATCAATAAATCCTTTGTATTTTACTAATGCATTTATTTCAGTCAATAGTTCTACTTTTATAGCATTATCAAACAAGCTATCAGATTGAATTGATGCAGCAATACTTTTTAGTCTCTTTACAGAGCTTCGCTTTGCAGTTTTGTATTCCTTGATTTGTCTCTTCTGTATTATGCTCCTTTTTATGCTTCCTGTTGAGAACCAAATAAAAATTGATAATAGAAGCGATATAATACTAATTAAGCCGCCAGCTTCATTTAGCTTATTCAGTAATGCTTTTAGCATATACATTAAACCTTTCCTATATTCTCTTCCCACTATTGTTTAATTGTAACAGATATTCAATGATTATGCAATTCTCTATTTGATCCTATGTTAAAGAATTTAAATCCTATCCAATAGCCCGGAAAAGCAACTAGGTTTAAGTGATAAAAATCAAACACCAGTCTGTAGATAAGGACGCGACAAGGACAGCTTGACAGCTGCCCTTGTTTATTCTTACATTGCTATATATCCAGATAAACAACAAATCCGAACCCATCTCCTATCGGAAATAAGTTCGGATTATGCTGCTTTGGTGGACGATACAGGACTCGAACCTGTGACCCCCTGCACGTCAAATAGAAGTTGTCTTAACTGGAAGTAACTGCACCATAATGGGCCGCTGTTTTCAAGCACTTTTTAATATTTTGCACTGGCTCAGGTCGGCACAGTTAGTTCCAGTTTTCAACAAATTGTCAACAAAGTCACCCGCTGCAATAGGACTGTAGGTAAAATCATCACCGCTCTCGCCCTTGTCAAACCGTTTGTCTACACAGATTTATACGCCGTGAAGCGCCGATTCCGCCACCCTGTAGTTTTGTCTTCTCTTGTAAAAAGCATAACGTGCCCTAGGAAATCAATCCTAGAGCACGTTATTTGTATGGGGGATACTGCCAGAAAAAACGGCAAAAATGGCATTGAATGCTTTCGCCCGGATAAGTCTCCAAAAAGCAATCTCCTATCGGATCTGAATATTTTATGAGTAGTTCTTATCCTTGAGGTCAGTCGTTTTAATCCATTGTGGGAAATCCTCCGCATCAATTTTTTCGCATGCGTCCTGAAACGCCGCTTCATCAAGGGGGCCGAGCAGGTCGCCTGTGTCGGTGTCTAGCAGATAATATACGCGCTTCCAATGGTCGCGACTCTTTTTTAGATCATCGCTATTCATGGGTTTTAACTGCTGAGCGGCTATATATCGTTCATTGAACGCAATCTGGTCCACATAGGGAAATACGATATCCTGCGCGGTGACCCCGTCCTCGCTCGGCAGACACAGAGCAATACTTTCCGAGCTGGTCCTCCAGATTTCATAGCCTCCGGGCAGTTCGTCATACCTCCAGTCCGCTGCACCGCTGCAAGCGCTCAGCAACATGGACAGAGACAATATAACAAGCGGTATGCTTAAAGCGCGACTCCGTTTTATTTGTGGCATAAACTCCTCCAATTTATCGAATAATTGCTTACTGCCTCCGGCGTTTACCGGAGACAGTAGGCAATTAGCAGTTCCCCAACCGCCAATTGTTTCAGCCAGTACTTAACAGGTACGGGTTATGCTGCTGTAATTCCGGAAATCACATACTGGAGGTCCAGCTACAGCCTTTCTCTCCATTCCGAATAATTGCCTATTTCGTAAAGTGAGACTGAATGTAGAGCTTTTTATATTCCTACCTCGCTGTCAATTTGGTGCTTGATATGAAATAGGATCCAGAGATGCATAAGAGAAAAGATTTCCGGAAGGAGCAAAGTTATATACAGCGGACAGTACGGAACGAAGTGCTCGACATAAAAAAGGACTGCCAAATATGCAAGCGCGCTGGCAAACCCACAGGCAACAGAAAATTTTAAACGCAACCAGCGCTGATATTCTTCTCGTTCCAGAGCGAGTATAAAAATCATCAGGACCATTCCAACGCAGAAGAAGATAAAACAAAGATCTTCACGCTGGCTCCAGCTTGGGTCTATCTTCTGCTGTTTCAAGAGCCAGTCTTCGTAGTTCGCATCAAATTTAATTAGGTAAAATGTCATCACATCATGCCAAGTAATTGCAACATAGAAAAAGACCACCTGCCACCCCGCTAAAATTCCCATGACAACCCTGTTGAAGATTCGATACCTGCGACTGATTGTGAAAATACTGCCATTCATATTGTAATTTCCTTTACAAGATAAAAATCGATAGACTCTATTACATACCGATTGCTACTTGGAATAGCAATCATTCAGCGAGGATTCCATATGGTCCCTGCGATTCCCAGTATAACAGCCATGATTACCCCACATGCAATATAAGCCGCGTATATCGGATCAACAAAATAGAAAGCACATATCATAACGCACTCAATGGCTGCCGTGATGGCAACTTTCACTTTCATTTTCTTTCTGTGTGCCTGAATATACATCTTATTTTTATGAGGGACCGGAGCTATAACAACGGCGACGATTGCTCCGGCTACGGCGCAGAGAACTGCGGCTACAGGATGGATCTCCAAGACAGGACTGACGGCCATGCTGGACGCGCCGATCCCCGTACCGATCAGAATGCACCAAAAATGGGACAGGGCATGCAGCCCTCCCAGGTTGGCCCGCAACAGAGAAAAACTGACCGCCCAGAGCAATAAGGATACTACGTGATGCGTGAAAAGCCCAATCACAAGCAAAAGGCCGTCGGAGATGAGAAGGTTTAAAAAGCACTCGGCCCCATAGGTAAGAACCTCCTCATCATCATGATCGGCGCCGTTCTCAATGAGATACGCCGCTATTTTTTTGGATAATTCAGAAATCATACGGTTACCTCATCATGTCCGCATAAGACATCAGCGCGGATCGGACGTCCTGTAAATAGGTTTGGCTGATCGGTACATTTACGCCGTTTGACAGCACCAATTCCCGTCCTTTCAGCTTGGATACATGCTCCATATTAATGATAATTGTCCGATGGCAAAAGAGAAACCGGCTGGGAAG
This sequence comes from Oscillibacter sp., assembly GCF_040505565.1. Lineage (GTDB taxonomy): Bacteria > Bacillota > Clostridia > Oscillospirales > Oscillospiraceae > Oscillibacter. The sequence continues at coordinate 13,087 of NZ_JBEUWZ010000024.1, forward strand.
GTGGGAAAAGACGATTTGCAGCGATTCCCTCTGCCGGAAATCCCCATCCGTGGTAATAATCTGTGTATAGTGGTTGGCGCTGCAAAAATAAATAATCTTGGAATAGGCAATGCGCGTCACCCAATCATGATTGCGGAACGTATAGTGATCATCATGCAGTTTCTGCTCCACATAGTCCATGCATTTTGCAATTTTCTCGTAGGAGACGGGTTTCATGAGATAGTTCAGGGCTTGCACTTCATATCCGTCAAATACATATTCAGAGAAAGAAGTTAAAAAAGCAATCTGCCCATGAAAGCCCTGCTGCCGAAACTGACGGGCTGCAGAGATCCCATCCATTCCGTTCATCTTAATATCCATCAAGACAAGGTCAAACGAATCCTCGCAGGCATTCAAAAATGTCTCGCCGCTGTCGAAAAGCGCAACATCGATCAGGGCCTGATGTTCCTCAGACCATTGCCGCAGCAGGCCTTGTAAGGCCTCGGCGTGGGGTGTCTCGTCTTCAACAATTGCGACCTTCATGTCCCGTCCTCCAGAGGAATCATAATGCTGACGCTGAAATGGTCCTCTTCTGCCTGGAATTGGCAGGTGCCGCCAGCTTGCTCGACAATCTCCCGAATGCGCCGAATCCCGATGCCGTGGTGCTTTTCTTTTTTTGTGGAGAGAAGACTCCCTTGTGTTCCACGCAAATAAGCTCCATCAGAAGAATTCGAACAGAAGAGATACATCATTTGCTTCCATGGCCTGATTTCAAACTTAATTGTGGCATTTTCAGGAATTTTTTTGCACGCCTCGATCGCGTTATCCAATAAATTGCCTACAAGAGAGGCAAATGTCACGTCTTTTAAAGGAATCTCATTTGGCAGATACAGCTGGGTATCAAATCGAATGTTGTGTCGCCGTGCCTCCATGATGCGAAGAGAAATGACAGCGTCAATTGTACGGTTTCCACTGCACAAGATGCAGGCGGAAGCCGGAAGCGCCGAATCCAGCTGTCCGCAGAATTGCTTCAGTTCCGCGTATTTCTCCTGTTCGATCAGGGCAGAAATCAGCCGCAGTTGCCCTTGATAGTCATGTTTCCATTCAGATAAGGATTCGGTTGTGGAAACCATTAAATCATATTGCTGCTGCTCGGCCAGCGTCAGCTGCTGCTTTTGCTGCAGCTCCCTGTTTTTTCTGAGAATGACGCCCAGCCATTCAAACGTAACCAGCAGTGTAAAAAGAATCAGCAACAGGATATAGCATAAGATCGTCAGTGTCTGTGCCTCTGCGGCGGTTGTGGGATTGGTTCTCAGCACCAAGGAGAGATCTAAAACAGACTCTTCCGCAAAAATGCCAATGGACAGCACCATGAACAGAACCAGAGTAACCGCCAATGGGAACACCGGATCCGGTTCGCCCAGATGGGCAGCCGCCCATACCATCATAGCCACAAGGAATAAGTAGACCAGAGTAAACTGGATTCTGGCAATGCCGAATACCATGAGCTTTTCCAAGGGAACATCAACCATCGCTTCCGCAACAGAAAACGTAATATTATCTGCTAGGGCCACGATCAAGGAGCAGATACCCGGCCACAAGACCGCCTTGTACCACATGGCGCGATGGAACCCGTTAAAAATCCAAAATGCAACCAGAACGCAGACGGAAAAATTGAGTAAGATCCGCAAGCTGGAGGATATCTCCAGGAAAGTAAATAAGCTCAGTGTGCAGGTCAAGACGCCCACTGAAAGAAGCAGCCTGATTTTGCGGTGGGCGTTTAAGCCGATCTTTTGATAGAGCAGATACGTAATCAGCAGTGCCTCAATCAGGCAGACAAATATTTCCCAAAAATAAGATTGCATAAAGTAAATATCCACCCCTCCCACCGGTAACGCTTTTTATATTACCATAAAAAGCCAGAGGATGACAGGGGTGTTAGATGCAATTCACGCCGGAAAACAGGCAACTCGCGCCAAAGCCCTTGTTTTTTCCAGATTCTGTGATAGCTTCGACTGTAGAGATGTAAGAAAATTGGGAATCTCAAAAATTTAAATGAAGGAGCTGTTTGGAATGAAAAAGAGACAGGACAAAGAATTTAAGCGGGTTGCGAGGAAACGGATTCTCCATGCGAGCGGCGCTTTTTTGACGGCTTTGGCAGCCGTCTTTGCGGCCGCTCCCTGTTTCGCCCATTTTTATGAACCCGAGGTCCCTCAGAAACTAAGGTAAACGCGGATTGCTTTTACAGGAAGCTCTGTACGATTCTTATGGCTTTCCATGAAAGAGGTGAGTCCCATGCAGTAGGAAAACGAGAAATTGGTTCCGTAGGTAGTTCCAGCAGAAAATCAATGATTTAACGCCACCGGGGGCACGAAAAGAGCGGGTCAATGCAGTAAGTATTATAGCAAAGACATTTTGCATATCTCTATTCCGGCGGATTCTTTACAAAATGAGAAAAGGGGTATAACATGAAAAAGAAAATGATGAGTTTGGGTCTGGCGCTGGTTATGTGCTTCACTCTGAGCGTTCCGGCGTTTGCGAAAGATACGAGTTCTAAAAACGCTACTAATGACGTAACAGTACTAGATAACGATTCAAAACTGGTAGCGCAAGACTTTGACAATGGTAATTCAGAAATATCTTTTGTGACGGATGGGGAAACTACATATACGGTTTATGTAGATAGAGCCAGTAACACGCTCAAAGAAACTGCTTATTGTGATGGAAACGTTGTTTCTTCTAATACAAGCCATGTGCCCACATCAAATCCAACTATTGCATCTATAGCAAATTCTAGCGGCAGCTATACATACAAAGGAACGGTTACATATCAATATTATGATACTGTTCCAGGAACACGAGATTTGAGTTTTGCATACCTTTCATCTTCAAGAAATACTGGATATAATATTAACAAGAGGTTTCAGAATGTAGCGGCACTTGCTGGCGTGCTTTCTCTTGGACTAGCAGTACCCGGACTTATTGCCGATGAGATTGCACTTTCCGTTTTGAAGTATGTAGGTTTTGCTAGCACTGCGACCGGATTTTTTATTGGAAGTGTTGATGTAGCTTGCGTTGATATTCAAATGACTTGGAAACTAACGGATAGCGGAGGCTATTCAAGTTATATGAGTGGAGATAAATATGTTGTGACAGAAGACGGCAATTATCGAGGCAACACTTATTATGAGGGAGACTTTTGGGCAACAAGTGCTTATGCCGAGCATAATACTGCTTTTGCACAGCGGGCCTATGAAATAGTCTATAATACCCGCGATAGTGTTACAATTACTTGGGGTTGATAGTTTGATCTTCGCTTGGAGTGTTATATGAAAAAATGGTACCGCTATTCTTCTTGGCTATGTCTAGTCTTAAGCATATTATTATTGATTGCCTGGTGTATGGCGGCACTCGGTTTGATTGACCGGAGAGCCAGTCCGCTAACTCTGGTCGCATGCATTTTATTGATTATCAGTAATGTTCAAAGTTTAAAAGGCAAAAAATAATATACACAGAAGGTTTTAAGGTAAAAGGTAGGTTGCCTTTTACCTTAAAACCTTTGTTAGCGACATTGGTGCATATTATGCCAAGAGGGTACGAAAAGAGCCATAGTGTGACAAGCGATGACTCTTCTATCCAATCCGGCTGGGTGTATGATACAGCCACGTTCAATAATTATGTTCGTTACGCTGGATCTACAGCGACCGCGACTGGAAAGATTTCACTTGCCTGGGATGCTGATAGTAATAATTATCGAAGTAATTTTGAATGGAAGGTAACGTCTCTGCCGCACAATGTATCCGTTGATAATTCGATTATGGTAACTGATGTGTATCAGACATACTGTGCGGATATTGCGTCTGATAATAGATGTGATACTGAGATTAATTGTGTTTGGAATTATGGTGGCCAAAAGGTTTAAGAAAATCGGCTTTTTGCTGGTAACAGTATTAGCCCTAGCACTTATCGCAATCAATATCGGGCTACCACGTGTTTTAGCGGATGCAACGGTAAATAAATATGTAAACAATAATTGTGGAGATGGTGACTTAATTTTAACGGGAGAGACTTGGCAAGATGCACCACTAAATTATCGAAAATCGTTTGATTACCAATATGTAACTGAAAATGGAGAAAAAACTGTTAAAATAAAAGCGTATCCAGGCTATTTCCCTGTATTTTTATTGGTAGCTCCTTATAGTGATACTTCAAGATAGGAGGATCATCCAAAATACTAACAAATCATTAGATTAGAAAATGCTTGTTGAGAAGTCTCCCCAAATACGAAAGTTCTGTACATTATGACCAGATCTTTTTTCAGCAGGTCAAAGGCGCTAACGCATCTGTTCCTTTGGCCGTGTATAATCAAGTTCGCAATTTGAAGAAGGCATAGAAGAACCACTGGGGCTCCGATAAAATGAATGCTAGACATTCAAAGAAGGTGTGATCACCCAATGGCTCAAGGAAAGATACCACGGGGCTGACGAATTGGCTACTGGCGGAGCCGAACCCGATGCTCAGCATGCTGAAATGGCCGTGCGCGAAGCTTATGGAGGCGTAAGTTCCCGCAATCGTTGGCGCGAGTCAGTTAATATCTAACCACGAAAAGTCTATAGATTAAGAGGTAATCATGAAATTCAATTGGAAAACGTTAGCCGCGTTGCGAATTTTCGCCACCGCCTCGTCTCTCTTTATGCTCATCATGGAAGCGTTACACCAAAGTAGATCAGCTATTTTTAATGGTACGTTTATTTTATTTGTGATTGCCTCGATTACCACTTCATTCGGACAGAAGATGATTGGTCTCGATTCACCAAAGGCTGTACGAGATTTTTGGAAGCAGCACCCGTTCGTATCGGCTTGTAACTTGTTTATGATTGTGTGCCTCATTGTGGTTGGCGTGCTCTGGATACAAGCAGAGTCTGCGTTGATTGCGTAGGGCTATACTTAAAAACGCAAAACGAAAGGCCCGCTGCAAGGATTTTGCAGCGGGCCTTAGTTTGTTCAAAAAGCCTTCCGCAAGTACGCTCTCCGGGTGCAACCTCGAGGACTGACTAGAATCTGATCCAGCCACGAAACTCTTACGATAGCCTAGCAAAAGGCAACACAAACAATTGATGACAGGAGACCACGCGCACTTTGAAAATTACCACAAAAATGGAGTACGCAGGAAATTCTATGCTTTGTAAGATGTACCGGAATACGGAAGACCATACAGAAGAAATGGGGCACTCAAGCTCGGGAGACACGAGGAGCTCCTGCCCCGAAAGCTGCGAAAGATGGGGCCTCTGCTAAAGATGAATAGAAGGAACGGATCGTAAAGTAGCAAGAGTAACGGTTGCGACCACATTACGACCACACCAAAGGATTGAGTAAAAAGAAAACCCCTAGAACCTTTACGGCTCTAGGGGTTTTTGGTGGACGATACAGGACTCGAACCTGTGACCCCCTGCACGTCAAGCGAGTGCTCAAAGCAAATTATAAAATATGGTACAATTCTCCTATTTAGCCGTATTGAGGAGGATTATAATGAAACCGCAGTCACAGCAATTTTCGTTAAACCAAATAGTTGCAATGCTTGAAGATCACCCGGAAATCAAGATTACTTTAACAAACTCTGTACAAAAATCAGAGCTGTTTGAAGTCTGGGCTACTTATTGGCTGGATACTTGGAAAAAAGGTCAAGTTAAGGACAATACATTTAATGGAACATATTATGCATCGGTTAACAATCATTTAATACCATATTTTAAAAACAAGTATCTTTCAGATATTACGCCGTCTGACATTCAAGAATTTTTTAATTCTATGTCAACAAAATATTCTTTGGAAACTCTCAAAAAATATCGTTCATGTTTGAAAGGTATTTTTACAACAGCGGTTGAAAATAACTTGTGTTCTCAATCTCCACTAGTAAGTTCGCTTCGCCTCACAAGCCATGTTTCACCAATAATCAAGATTGCGTGGACTAAAAAGCAATATGATATCGCCTTTGAATATGCCCGTCATGCTGCAAATGGCCTCATGATTATGGTATTGATGGAAACTGGCATATCAAGAAGTGAGTTGCTGGGGTTAACTTGGGAAGATTTCGATTACCACGGACGTTGCTTGCAAATTCGCAATGGACTGGTTGAATGTGATTCTTTAGAATCACATTCGTGGCAACTAGTTCATGACGGTCTCAAAAACGAGTATCGAATTCGAACTATTCCAATTTCTAGCGAGTTGGCTATAAGGATGATGTGTAAATCGCGATTTGTAAACATTGATGGTAAAAACATTTATGCAAATTATATATTTCATTCTCCAACCGGAAAAGCATTTGTTCCGCACAATTGGTATAATCGCGCTTTTCGTCCATTCATGGATGAACTCCACAGTACATTTCCTAGCATTCCGGTTCTCACTCCACATGAATTGCGTCATACTAGAGCATCGGTTCTGCATGAAATGGGAGTAAGCTTATATGATATTCAGCAGCTTTTGGGGCATCGAGATTTAACTATGCTTGCTCAGCGTTATCTTCATACAAACCCTGAGTTACTTAGAGACAGCTTACACCTTTAACCAGAGTTTTATCAGATCAGCCCCCGACTATTTGAAAGTCGGGGGCTTTTGTTATATCCAGCATCAAAAATTACAGGAGGAAAGAAAATGAAGATTTTGAGTATCGCAAATCAGAAGGGCGGCGTAGGCAAAACCACCAGCACCGTCAACCTTGGTGCGGCCTTGGCTTCTATGGGGCAGAGGGTATGTCTGGTTGACCTGGACTCCCAGCGGAACCTGAGCCGCACCGTTCAGGTTGAGGGACACGGTAATCGTTCCATCGCTGACCTGATCTACAACCATGTATCTGGCATCGGTTACGATCCGTGCCAATACCTTCTGCACAACGAGAAGGAAAAGTTGGACTACATACAGGCGTCCACCATGCTGGCCACTGCCCCCTCAATTCTAGCCACGAGCGATAACAGCAACATGGTTCTCTCGGAGATCCTCCACGCGCCGGAATTTGGGCAGTACGATTACATCCTGATAGACTGCCGTCCCGCACTGGATTTGCTGACAGTAAATGCGCTGGCTGCAAGCGACGCGGTCATCGTTCCGGTGGAACCGGAGTCCTATGCAGTGGACGGCCTTGCAGATCTGTTCTCCACCATTGAACGAACCCAGAAAATGGTGAATCCGGAGCTGCGGGTAAACGGCATCCTTATTACTCGTGCGGACTCAAGGCGTACCCTGACGCGACAGATGATTGATGACTTGCGTGAAGCTTTCGGCGCGCAAGTCTACAAAACAGTCATCCCCTATTTGGCAGATGCGGCAAAAGCCGCCAACGACCAGCATAGCGCAGTCAACATGAAAGGTAGCCGTCTCGGTGGCCTGTACCTTGAATTAGCAAAGGAGGTTGTAGCACGATGATGAATGAAACCCTGCGGAAAATGAAAGAAAGTGGTGCGGCTGATGGCATTGGATCGGCAATTATAGAAGATGTGAACGATCCGGGCGGTCTGTTCGCCAGTATGTTTACTACCGGCCCATCTCCAATGGGTGCGCACGGCGCTAAAGAAATCTCACTCGACCTAATTGACCCATGGCGAGACGCCGAGCATGACGCACAGCCCTTTAAGCCCTATTCCGCTGAGAAGCTGGCAGAGCTGGCGGAGAACATTCGACAAAACGGCGTCATCTCCCCTGTCCGTCTGCGTCTCTCCCCTTTTGAAAAGGGCCGCTATCAAATCCTCGCCGGTCATAATCGTGTGGCAGCGTCCAAGTTGGCCGGTCGGAAAACGATCCCCGCTATCCTCATGCAGGCTACCGACGATGAGGCAAAGCTGATTCTGATCGACTCCAATCTGTACCAAAGGGATCATCTGCTGCCCAGCGAAAAAGCATGGGCCTATAAAATGCGACTAGACACCATAAAGCAGCAAGGAAAAAGAACAGATTTAACTTCGGTGCAACTTGCACCGAAGTTGTCAACCGAACAAATTGGTGAGGAAAGTGGCATTAGTAAGGATCAGGTGAAACGCTTTGTCCGTCTCACCTATCTCATCCCTCCTCTTTTAGACATGGTAGACGTAGAATCCATTCCCTTTACCGCTGGTGTTAGTGTGTCGTTTCTCCCTCCGGATGCCCAGCAGCTTCTGCTGACTGTCATGCGCAACAATGATGTGAAATCCATTACCCGCAGTCAAGGCGAGGAACTGAAGGCGTTTAAATCGCAGCTGGATGAAGAAACGATTCTCCGTATCTTTGGCAAAAGCCCCAAGGCCCATACTGTGAAACCACAGATTATCAAGCTTCAGGTAGATTATTCCCCCGCTATTACAAGGCGTCTAGCCAAAGATGAGACACTGCAAGCGCGTATCCGGGCTGTGATTGACGCCTACATAAAGGAGACGGCAAAATGAGCGATGCATTAGATGAGCTATTTAGCGGAACGCTGCAAACGCCGAAAGATACACGTCTCCAGCCTTCTACAGCAGCAATTGAACCGGTTGCCGGGAATGTGTTGCGAGAGCTTCCCATTGATTTGCTTGAAGACTTCCCCGCAGATAAACATCCCTTCCGTCCTTACACGCAAGAAAAACTGGAAGCACTGCGCCGGGATATTTCAGAGCGCGGTATCATCCAGCCTCTAATCGTGCGTCCTCTGAATGAACATCGGTATCAGATCATCTCCGGTCACAACCGCCGAACTGCGGCAAAGGCAGCCGGCTATACCGTGCTGCCCTGTATTGTTCGTCATCTGGACGATGATGAAGCCGTGCTGCAAATGATCTCAACGAACCTCCAGCAGCGTCTGGACTTGAGGTTTTCTGAAAAAGCGTTTGCTTATAAAATGCAGATGGAAGCACTGAAAAGGCAAGCTGGAAGACCATCAAAAGAAAATGTGTCCCAAGTTGGGACACAAAAACGCTCTGATGAAATCATGGCAGAACAGTCTGGCGAAAGCCGGAATCAGATCCAGCGCTATATCCGGCTTACTTACCTCGTTCCTACTCTTCTGGACAGAGTGGATGAGCGGGAGATCGGTTTCACCATTGGCGAAACGCTCAGTTATCTGAACGCGCAAAGCCAGCAGAATGTAGAAAACTTTTTCTTTTCGCAGCAGCACATGGGCATCGACCAGCGCACGGCAGACAAGCTGCGTGAGCTGGAGCAGTCTGGTGAGCTGACAGAGGAACGGCTGCGGGAAACTTTTCTTTCTTCTCTTGTGAAGCCCCTGCGTAAAATTCGCATTGAGTATAAAAGTGTAAAGCAATATTTCACCGCAGACACGACAGAAAAAGAAATTCAAGAGACAATTCAAAAGGCTCTGAAGCTGTATTTCTCAGAAAAAGCACAGGAGTAGCCTTAAGAGAAAATCAAGGAGGAACTTAACATTGGCAAGCAAATTTCAGTTCATTACAGAATTGTACGACCAGACACTCCGGAAAGTCACTTCCGGTTACCAGGAGTGGACAGGTTTCCTTCGTGCGGCAAGCAGTAATTATAAATGCTCCTTTCAAGAACAGCTTCTGATCTACGCACAGCATCCAGAGGCCACTGCCGTCCTGGAACTGGACAAATGGAATCGTCAATTTGGCCGTTGGATCAATAAAGGTGCCACTGGCATCGCGGTATTTGATGACGCCCACGGAAAAGGACGACTCAAATACTATTTTGATGTATCAGACACACATGAAACGCAGCGCTCCCGCCCACTGCCCATCTGGAAGATGGACAGAGCATTTGAATGTGGCGTAATAGAAACGCTGGAAAACACTTTCCGCTTATTAAAAGAAAAGGAAACCCTTGCAGAGGCTATTCTTTCTGCCAGCCGCAACGCCGTGGCTGACAAGCTATCGGATTACCTCCCAGATCTGCTGGACTGCCGCACAGGCAGCCTGCTGGAGGAGCTGGATGACCTGAGTGTCGAGGTCGCCTATCGCAGCGCATTAGAAGTCAGCATTGCCTACATGATGATGTCCCGGCTGGATATTCGAGCTGATGATTATATATTGCAAGAAGATTTCAGCCGAGTTTATGAATTCAACACTCCAGATGTAGTGAATGCTCTTCTCGTTGCAACCAGCGATACTGCAGAAATTGGGCTGCGTGAAATTGCCCGGACAATTACAAAGCTGAGCAAAGAAGCGGGGATTGAAAACAATTATAAAGACGCTTACAATAGAGAAGAAAAAACAACTGCACTGAATTTTGAAAGGAGTACGGAATATGGAGATCACCTATCACGAGCAGGATGGAGTCAGGATTCCGGATCTGCTGATGCCCCAGCAGCCGGACGTACATCTGGGCAAGTACGCGGAGCTGCGGCGGCAGTACCTGATGAAGCACCGGCGGGTGCTGTACGCGAACCTGTTGACGAGCTGCGAGCTGACGGAGCATCTGGCGTGGGTCGAGAAGCAGGCACTGGAGATGGTGGATCAGCTGACGCAGCAGATGGCCAAGGCCGAGGGCGTGACGGAGGAACTGAAGAAGGAAGACCAGATGCGCTGGGTGGGCCTGATGAACAATTTCAAGCACTCAGCCGAGGAGCAAGTGCTGAACGATCTGATCTACGCGTAAATATTGATTCTGAGAAAGCCGGAGGTAATGAACTTCCGGCTTTTTTAGATTCCCACCTCATGGAAGCCATCGTACTGGACGAGGGTGGCAGATCGGTCAAGCGGCAGGAAATCTTCAACTATTTTCAGAATCACAAGGACTGCGCAGAGCGTATCCAGTATCTTAAAAACGCCTACACCGACACCTCCGTTGAGATTGACAAGGATGGTGTGCGGATCGGCTATCATAAACAGGATGACGGACTCTTGATGTGGGAGGGCAGCTACCATGCCCGCACATCGGAGTCCGTTTTTTCATGGGCTGTCATCACGGAAATGACGGAAAGTCTCATGGAACGCGGAGAGTATCAGATCCGGCTGGGTTTACAAAACGCACCTGTCATGGCAGAGCAGCTAACGATGTTCGACATGGGCGGCAGCGCTCCGGTTTATGAGGTGGACGATGATCAGGCATCCATACCCTTGTTTTCCCCGCAGGAAGTGCCACAGGCCGTGATTGACCAGGCACTCTATACTGCCGGCAACGAGTCCGGCAGTGCTTACCGCGTGGCAGCCTTCTATATGCGGGAGCATCCTGAACAGAAAAGCGCTGACTTCCTGTGCCGGGAGTTCGGTGAAGGAAACGGACGCGGCATTGAATATGAGGGCCGGAAATATGCCGCCTGGTTCACAGAGGACGGCATTCAGTTGGCGGAGGGCAATAGTGTCCGCACGGGCTACAGCCGCACCACCGTCACATGGAAGAACGCTTCGGCGCGGATTCTGGAACTGCTGAACGCTGGCACATACCTGTCGCCGGCAGAACTGGAGCAGGCACAGGATAAGGCGCTCAACGATATGGCCGACGCGCTGATTTACACAGCCCGTGACCTATCGGAGACAGGAAGATCGCAGAGCTTCTTGCAAAAGACATGCACCATCTATGACCAGGTTCACATCTTCCCAGACTGTACAAACGCTCTTGCTGAACAGGCGCGGGACGAAACGTTTCTGACGGAACTATCTCAGGAGTACCACACGTTTCTGAATGCTTACTCGCACAGCCGTGAAATCATGCGTTGTCGACTTATGCCGTACAATACCCACCGCATTGAATCCGTGCTGGACGGTGTGGCATACCCCAAGCGCAGTTTTACCGCCCAGCCGGATTTCCTGCGGCAGTGCAAGATGTTTATCACGCAGGATGAGATAGACCACTATTTTCTCGACAGCAGCATAGACAGCCGATTATTGGTGTATGCACACTTCTGTTATCCCCACACACCGAAAGAACATCAGAATTTTATCAAGGTCAATTATGGCGAGTACAATGGTGGGGCCTGTGACGGCTACGATTACACGAAAACACGGAAAGGGCTGCTGTATCAGAGGGAATATGAGTGGAAGAAATACGACTCCGTCCAGTTCACCATTCCGCAGGTTGTCAAGGAGTACGAACGCCTGATTGCCCAGAAGCGATTCCCTGGCGAGGATGCCATTGCCTATATCCCGCAGCATGAAGCGGAGCAGCTGGCACGGACGGTGTATTTCGGCTTCTATGGCCTAAGCGGAGATATTCCACGTCCCTATCCGGCTGATTCAGATTACTACAAAGCGGTACCCGCCATCCGGGAGCAGCTTGCCGACCCGGAGCGCGTACAGGAAATGATAAATGCCCTCACCACCGCTCTGGATGGCTTGCAAGAGGATGACCGCTATTATGAAAGCTGCGCCGAGGCAAAGCGGCAGCTTGGGGAATATGCAAACGGAACCTATACCCTGTTTAACCATCGGTACGATGTTCCTGTACAAGAGAAGAAAGAAATAGGAGTTGCACAAGAAGAAACACCAGCTTCCGCTCCGTCTGCGGTGGAAGATTCCGAGTCAAGTGAACCCAAGGAGCCACCATCCCAAACCCCTGGTAATCCGGAGGCCGAGGAAGTGTACCATCACGCAAAAGAGGTACACCCGGATCATTTGGTTGCAATTCGAATGGGCGATTATTACGAGCTTTACGGGGACGACGCTGCCACTACCGCAGAAATCCTGCACAGCAAAATACTCAGCCGGGAACTCTCAGTCGGCACAGTTCCCACCACCGGCTTTCTCGCGGAGCAGTGGGCCGCAAACATGAAAGCTCTCTGGCGCACAGGCCATAATGTACTTCTGATTGATCAGGGTGACAACGGTCAGTTTTATGCTGTGAAACAGCGGCTTGCCAGTGATTACATCCCCATTCACTCGCAGATCCAGATTGAGGGGCGCCGGTTTGAGGTAGAGAGTGTCAATTCTGAGCAAGACAAGGTTTCTCTCCGGGATGTGACCTTCCAGAACAGCACTGGCTTTCCTATTATGCGCACGGAACCCATCGAATTTGTCCGCTCCTATATCGAGGAGCCGGAGCCTAGCGTCGAGGGACTGACCGTCGTGCTGCCTGAGCAGGGAGAGGAAGACGCGAATACCACGCTTTCTCCGCCCATGCTCAAAAAAGAAAGACGTATTTCCGCAGCCGCACCCCTCTATCAGCAGGGCATCAATTACCGTATTACCGATGATACTCTAGGTGCAGGAACGCCGAGTGAACGCTACGCCAACAATGTAGCGGCAATTCGGCTCCTACAAAAGATGGACAAAGAAGGCTATCCGGCTGCTGCGGAGGATCAGGAAGTCCTTGCCCGGTACGTTGGCTGGGGTGGTTTGGCGGACTGCTTTGACGAAAAGAACAGCAAATACAACGAGCTGAAAAGTCTGCTGTCCGATACGGAATACGCTTCCGCCAGAGAATCCACCCTTACCGCCTTCTATACGCCGCCCGTGGTGATTCGCTCCATCTATCAGGCGCTTGCCAATATGGGCTTTGCCCAGGGCAACATTTTGGAGCCGGCCTGCGGCACCGGCAATTTCTTCGGGTTACTGCCAGAGAGCATGGCAGGCAGCAAGCTGTATGGTGTGGAGCTGGACGATGTTTCCGGTAGAATCGCCCGCCAACTCTACCAGCGCTCCAGCGTTTCCATTCAAGGCTTTGAAAAGGCACAGTTTTCGGACAACTTTTTCGATGTGGCTATCGGCAACGTGCCGTTCGGCCAGTTCAAGGTGGCCGACCGTCGTTATGATCGGCTGAATCTGCCCATCCACGAATACTTCATCGCCAAGACGCTGGACAAAGTGCGTCCAGGCGGCGTGGTCGCATTCGTCACCTCCAGCTACACTATGGATAAGCGCACCTCCAATACCCGCAAGTACATTGCTCAGCGGGCAGAGCTGCTGGGGGCTGTACGGCTGCCTAACAACGCCTTTAAAGCCGCAGCCGGTACGGAGGTTGTTTCGGACATCCTATTTTTGCAAAAGCGCGATCACATGGTGGACATAGAACCAGAATGGGTACATCTGGCTACCGACGATAACGGAATCCAGATGAACAGCTATTTCATCGACCACCCGGATATGGTTCTGGGTGAGATGAAGATGGTATCCGGCCCCTTCGGTCCGGAGCCAACCTTCGCGCCTTATCCCCACCGGAGTTTGGATGAGTTGTTGTCCACTGCCATACAGAATATTCACGCTGAGATTACGGACTATGACAGAGAAGAAAAACAGGACGGAGAGGACAAGAGCCTTGAGGCAGATCCTGCCGTGCGTAACTTCTCCTACACCGTCGTGGACGGACAGATTTATTTCCGCGAAAACAGCCGTATGAACCCGGTGGAGGTATCCAAGACCGCCGAGAGCCGTATTCGCGGCTTGATCGATCTGCGGGACTGCGTCCGCTCCCTGATTGAATATCAGACGGAGGATTATCCTGAAGAAGACATCAAGGCGCAGCAAGCAAGTCTGAACACGATTTACGATACCTTTACCCGGCATTACGGACTCATCAATTCCCGTGGCAACTCCCTCGCTTTTTCGGAAGACAGCTCCTACTTCCTGCTCTGCTCATTGGAGAATATTGATGAGAACGGCAATCTGGAGAGTAAGGCGGATCTGTTCACAAAACGCACCATCCGTTTCCACAAGCCTGCCGAAAAGGTAGACACCGCTGTTGAAGCCCTAGCACTTTCCATTGGGGAAAAGGCGCGGGTGGATATGGAATATATGGGGCAGCTCACCGGGAAAAATGAAGAGGAGCTGTTCGCAGATCTTCGGGGTGTGGTATTCCTGAACCCTGACTATGCGGAGGGCGTGAACGAGAAATATCTGCCCGCTGATGAGTATCTTTCTGGTAACGTCCGTCAGAAGCTGGTGATCGCTGACGAGAGAGCAAAAATTGATCCTCAGTTCCAGATCAACGCCGACGCCCTGACACGGGTGCAGCCGGTAGACCTGACGCCCGGTGAGATCTCCGTCCGTCTGGGCGCTACGTGGCTGAATCCGGATTATATCCGCCAGTTTGCGATTGAGGCGCTGGATTCCTCCTCCAATGCCCGCAGGAATATGAAAATCCACTATTCCAAAATTACCGGCGAGTGGCGTATTGAGGGAAAGAATCTGGACTTTGGAAATGTAAAGGTATACAGCACCTACGGTACCAAGCGAATTAACGCTTATGAGATTATTGAGGACAGCTTAAATCTGAAAGACGTCCGCATATTTGATTACATTGATGATGCGGAAGGCCACAGAAAACCAGTACTCAACAAAAAAGAGACCGCCATTGCTCAGAGCAAGCAGGAGCTTATAAAAGAAGCCTTTTCAGAATGGATCTGGAAAGCTCCAGACAGGCGGGAAACCATTTGCAAGTCTTACAACATCCTGTTTAATTCCAATCGTCCCCGTGAGTACGACGGCAGCCACATCAGCTTTTCTGGCATGAACCAGGAAATCACCCTACGCCCCCATCAAGTCAACGCGATTGCCCATGTCATGTACGGCGGGAATACCCTGCTGGCGCACGTAGTGGGGGCAGGAAAGACGTTTGAAATGGTTGCCGCTGCCATGGAGAGCAAGCGGCTGGGGCTGTGTCAGAAGTCCCTGTTTGTAGTTCCCAACCATTTGACCGAACAGTGGGCCACCGATTTTTTACAGCTCTATCCCGCAGCCAATATTCTGGTGGCCACCAAGAAAGACTTTGAAACCAAAAACCGCAAGCGTTTCTGTGGGCGCATTGCCACCGGTGACTATGACGCTGTCATCATCGGACACAGTCAGTTTGAGAAAATCCCCATGAGCGCGGAACGCCAGCGGACTCTTTTGGAGCAGCAGCGGGATGAAATTCTTCTGGAGATCAGCGACGCAAAGCGGGACAAGGCGGAAAATTTCACAATCAAGCAGATGGAGAAAACCCGTAAGGGAATTGAGACCAAGATTGAGAAGCTGAACGACCAGAGCCGAAAAGACGATGTTGTCACCTTCGAAGAATTGGGTACAGACCGGCTGTTCGTCGATGAAAGTCATTTTTATAAAAATTTGTTTCTCTACACCAAAATGCGCAACGTCAGCGGCATCGCCCAGACGGAAGCGCAGAAAAGCTCCGACCTTTTCATGAAGTGCCGTTACCTCGACGAGCTTACCGGGGGCCGGGGTATTGTCTTCGCCACAGGCACGCCCATCAGCAATTCCATGGTGGAGCTGTACACCATTCAACGGTATCTGCAAATGAAGGCTTTGCAGGAGCAGGGCTTACAGCACTTTGATTCCTGGGCAGCAAACTACGGTGAAACCGTCACGGCCATTGAACTATCCCCGGAGGGCAGCGGCTACCGGGCCAAGACACGGTTTGCCAAGTTTTACAACCTTCCGGAGCTGATGAGCGTCTTTAAAAACGTCGCGGATATTCAGACGGCGGATATGCTCAAGCTTCCAGTTCCGAAGGCGCACTACCACAATATTGCCTTGCAGCCCTCCGAGTTCCAGAAGGCCGAGGTTGCCAACTTCGCTACCCGCGCTGAACGGGTGCGCAACCGTATGGTGGACAGTAGCGAGGACAATATGCTGCTGATTACCAACGACGGGCGTAAGCTGGCGTTGGATCAGCGGCTGATCAATCCCATGCTGCCAGACGATCCATACAGTAAGGCGTCTAAATGCGCAGATAACACATTTGAAATTTGGCAGCGCACGGCGGCGCAGCGTTCCACACAGATGATTTTCTGCGACCTTTCCACACCATCCGGTCCGATCAAGATGGAGGTACATGATGGCAGTGCGGAGATGACGCCCTTTCAAAATGTGTATTGGGATATTTACCAGAAGCTGACTGAGAAAGGGATTCCCGATGAGGAAATTGCCTTTATCCACAACGCGAAATCCGAAGCGCAAAAGAAAGACCTGTTTGCAAAAGTTCGTTCCGGGCAGGTGCGCATTCTGCTGGGCAGCACGCAGCGCATGGGTGCCGGCACGAACTGCCAGCATAAGCTCATTGCCCTGCATCATGTGGACTGCCCGTGGCGGCCCTCTGATTTGCAGCAGCGAGAGGGCCGCATTATCCGACAGGGCAACGAAAACCCTGATGTGGACATTTACAGCTATGTCACCGAAGGGACGTTTGATGCCTACCTTTATCAGTTGGTGGAGAGCAAGCAGCGGTTCATTTCTCAGATTATGACCAGCAAGTCGCCGGTGCGCTCTGCTGAGGATATTGACGAGACGGCGCTTTCCTATGCGGAAATCAAGGCGCTGGCCAGCGGTAACCCACAGATTAAAGAGAAGATGGATTTAGATGTTGCAGTTTCCAAGCTGAAGCTGCTAAAAGGCAGTCACCTTAGCCAGAAATACGCGCTTGAGGACGCCATCGCAAAGCAGTTCCCAAGGGATATCATGGAGCAGAGCCTGCGCATTGCCGCCTATACCGACGATCAGGTGACCATTAGAGAGAATACGCATCTCAATGAGGACGGGTTCTCCCCCATGACGCTGGCCGGGAAGACGTATGCTGACAAAAAAACTGCCGGTTCCGCGCTGCTGGAGCTGTGCCAGAACATGGTGTCGCCGGAGGCTGTGCCGGCGGGCAGCTACCGGGGATTAAATCTGGAGCTTTCCTATGACACCTTTTCAAAAGAGTTTCGTATGGCGCTGTCTGGCAAAATTCGCCATCTTGTCCCGCTGGGTACGGACGCGCTCGGTAACATCCAGCGTCTGGATAACGCGCTGGGACAGTATCCCGCGAAAGAACAGTCCTGCAGGGAACGGTTGGAGAAACTTCAAAGGCAGTTGGATACTGCAAAGGTTGAGGTGCAAAAGCCTTTCGCAAAAGAGCTGGAATTGCAGCAAAAAACAGAGCGGCTAGAGGAGCTGAACGCGCTGCTGAATCTGGATGAAAAGGAGCTGGTTGAAGAGCCCGATGCCGATGAGACGCAAAGGTTATCAGCCGCCGCCAAGCAAATGGCCTGTTATGCCGAAATTGAGGAGGATTTGGAGCTGTGACCTTCCCTAAATAAATTCATTGGAGGAGTTGATGTCTATGGAAACTTTAAAAATCTATCAACTGAAGGGCGGTGATGAAAACCGATACCGGCGCTGGATGGATTATGACGGCCTGCGAAAAATGGGCGAATTGCCGGAGCTGAGGAATTACGAGCAGGTATACTCTATGCGGCTGCTGGACAACCCCACCCCGGAGCAGGTCTGGCAGCAATTCAATCATACCCGCCCGGCAGACTTCACTGGGTATCCACTCCATACCAGCGATATCATTATTTCAAGCTTAGAAACGGAAACAATAGCTGTCTATGCGAGTAATGCAGACTTCGTGCGTCTGCCGGAATTGGAACGAGAGATTACAAGAGAAGAAAAAAAGGAAACTGAGGTTGTCGGATTTCTCCGCTATCTGGACTCCGGCGAGAAGGTTAATTACACGAACGCCGATACGTTCATCGCAGCCTATAAGGAGGACTTGAATTATTATGGCCCCAACGGAGTACGCGCCGTTCCGCTGACAAAAGACTTGGGCGTCCGCTACGAAATTGAAAAGCTGCTGGTCGGTGAGTTTGGTGAGGAGCTACCGGATAAAGGAACCTGGATAGCAGCTCACAGCAATCCGTTGCAGAATTACTGCATGGAGCATCAGCAGCAGCCGGAACCGGAAAACGATGGGCCGGATCTATAATCAAAAATCAGAGAAGGGCGACAGCGTACAGCTGTCGCCCTTTCTCATGGTCGGAGGTATCAAAAATTTGTCACGCTTATTCGTAGATATGGACGGAACTCTCGCCACGTTCCGAAAAGTCTCAGCGCCTGAAGAATTATACGAACCCGGCTACTTTGCAAATCTGCCGCCCCAGAAAAATGTTGTTAATGCGGTGAGGCTGCTGATCTGCACCGCGCCGACGATAGACGTTTTTATTCTTTCCTCTGTCCTATTCGACAGCCGCTACGCCATGGAAGAAAAGAACGTCTGGCTTGACCGGTATCTTCCGGAGCTAGGTGAGGGACATCGCATTTTCCTTCCGTGCGGCGAAAGCAAGGCAAGTTACGTGCCGGGTAAAATGCGCGGAAGCGATTGTCTTCTGGACGATTACACAAAGAACCTAGAGGATTGGAACCGTGCCGGTGGCCGGGGAATTAAACTTCTGAACGGCATCAACCACACGCGGGGTAGCTGGATCGGTGAACGGATCGACTTTGATCGTCCACCCGCTCAGCTGGCCAACGCTCTGCTGGAAATTGCAGCTGGGCGCTGCTTGCAAGATAAACTGCATCTACCAATTAGAAGCTCAATTGAGTCTTATATATCGCGATGTGACTTGGAAAACTGCCCGAGCTTCTCCGACAGCTTTGATTTTAATCCGGAATAATAAAGGAGGAAAAGAAAAATGGACACGTTTAATATTAAGAAGGAATTCATGTTGTTTCGCGATGGAACAGTGGCAATGCTTAATACCACATGGGATACCGAAAAGAAAATGCGCGCACAGGACAAGGGAAATATGGAATATGCCGTGGCCGCCCTTCATTCTGAAGATGTATTTTCCCCTGTTAATTCCTGGCGTGTTCAGTGGCAGAATAAAACTCCTGATTGGCTGGTTCTTTCAGATGCCGAAAAAAAGATGAAAGCGCTGGGAAGACAGTGGGTAAAGCGGCATGTCTTTCAAAATCGGTTTTACCCTGTACGGGCAAGAAAATCACGCGAAGATTACTATGTCAAGAATTGCCGCAGTGTTCATTTAACCGGTTATAAAACCACTGTCATGGCAGCTGGAGACACCAGAGTAAATATAAAAAATACCGAAACATCCGTTTATCTTCTGGATGAAAAAGTGAAGCTCAATAAAAATATATTTATGATTCCGGAAACTACGAATGTTTACACCGTTTTTGACTCTCCTATTGTTACGGCAGATACTGTTTCACAGCCAGCTGTTGCCTCAACATCTCCAAAAAGCACCAGCATATATCTAAACGAGCTGCGGATTGACGAGCAGCTAAAACAGATTCCATGGATGTGTGAACACTTTGAGCATGAAGATATTGCCTATTCTTTTGGAACACACAGGAATATCCAAGAGTTTATCAACGGCTTTCAAGCCGGCTCAAAAAATCAAAGTTTGCTTTCCGAAGGCAGTGATCAATTTAAGATCGGAGTGATTTTCGGCCAGTCTCCCGACCGTGAGGGGTTGCTGGAATTGCTCAAGCGATGCCCTGCACAGCTCCGCACAGATTTACAATTGGTTTCAATCTGCGATCAAATCTCGCGTACAGTAGTTAGTTCTTCGGATCGGGAACATGCCATTCCGGCCAGTTTAAAGGAATCCTTTGATCGTTACGAGCAAGGGACAGCGTTTGGGTGCCTTCCGGTATACATTGCAGAGAAGTTTTCTCCCAATGTCATCCATTACAATGAATCTATGACTGTGCAAGGCGGCAGAGAAACCTATTGTCTTTCCGTATCCTGCAACAATCGCAGGTATATTTTGGATCATATGTCCGAAGAAAAATGCGTGACGGAGACCGAAAAGCTGCTTAAATTTGCACGTGAAAAAGGATATACAGTTGAAAAGCACATAGGACATTATGGGGATTGCCCGATCGGAACGGATGTCGTCAAACGTGCAGAAGCGGATACGGAACAAGAAACCAAGTATCTGCAAGAGCTGGGGATCACCTACACTTGTCATTATTATGATGATGGATACTACAACGGTTACCGCTACTCCTTGCACAATGACCATAGCGACGCCGCCAGTGAATATGATGGGTGCTTAAGTGCTGGTGAGCAGTTTAACCGGGGTATGCGTCCGGAACTCCGTAAAATTGGATTGGCCGATCTTCAAATTGATGCAATCCGGGATAAGAATAATGGCCCGATTGCTGGCTTAATTACTGAAGGCGACCTTCACTATGAAACCGTAAATATTAGTTCTTTAATTACTCACGCCGATGGATCGTTCCGGAAATCACAGGTGATGACTTCCCTGCTTCAACCAGATCTTCAGAAATCTGCAGATCTGGCGTTATAAAGAGAGAAAAAAAGATGATAGGACAAGCCGTTCAGAAAGAACCGAAGCTCTACTTTACCAAAGAGCAGGAACGCTACGCATACGAGTGCAGCGCACTGGAATATGCACAAAGCCAAGGTTATGAGCTGATTAGAAAAGGCAATTACTATCAGATGAAAGATCATGACAGCATGATCTTTACCTCAAATGGTCACTGGTTTTGGAATTCTCGTTCACTTAATGGTGGGGCTATTAATTTTATTATGCATTACGAGGGTAAAACAAAAGTGGAAGCGGTACTGATTCTGAATCATGCGGAGGGCCAGACCTATGCGGACGTTATAAATGGAGTACGGCCTCACTACAGTGCAACACGACCAAAGCCAGTTCATCACGCAGCGGCCCCAGTTGAAAAAGTACCTTTTAAGCTACCTGCACAGTCTAATGACTTCCGCAGAATGTTTGGATACCTCTGCGGCACCCGGAAGCTGGATCGGGATATTCTGCGGAAATTGATTCATCAAGGCAGTCTCTATGAATCAGCCTACCGTTATGTTGTCAAGAGTACCGGCGAGCTGAAAGAGATCCACAACGCCGTCTTCGTGGGCAGGGATGAGCACGGAGAACCGAAGAGCGCGTTTCAGCGCGGCCTATCGTCTCTGGGTGAAAACACCACCTACAAGCGTGACGTGCCTGGCTCCGATCCGTCCGCGCCCTTTCTCATCCCCGGACACAAGGGTACAGATACAGTTATTGTCTTTGAAGCGTCCATTGACGCAATCTCTCACGCCTGCATCTACAAGGACGCTGGACTTGATGACAAGCTCTATGACCGCATCGCCCTAGGCGGAACAGAGAAGACGGTGGGCCTGACCACCTATTTGCAGACTCACCCCAATATTTCCCGCGTGGTCATCGCCATGGACGAGGATGCAGCTGGACGAGCCGCCGATCAGAAGATACGGGAGCTGCTAGATGAGGTAAAATACGAAGCCATCAGTCTACGGCAGCGCGTCGGAAAAGACTGGAACGAATATCTGGTCAAGTGGCGTCTGATCGCGGATGGTGCAGTGAAGCTGCCAACCACCGGCGCAGACGGCCCACAGGATGGTAAACCTGTGGGCCGTATTCATTATCTGGACGATCACGGAACGGTGAAAGACTCGGTTGCCTATGCCGACCGAGCGGCGTTTCAGCGTCAGGTGCGTATCTGTTTGAACAGCGGGCGGCGGATTGTGGCAGAGACGCCGGAGCAGCAAAAATGCTTCCAACAGTCCAGAGAGGCCCACACGCCGGCACAGGCTAAAGCACCACCAGAACCAGAACCTGAGAATGAAATGGAGTTGTAATTTGACATGGCCGTAGTTCCTCGTAATTTGGGCAACACGGTCAAACTTGCATCTTTGATCAAAAGATCTTATACTGAAAGGATACAAAAACATGGAAAAAACATCAGAGGAGATATTTCACAATCGTGCGCTGCCGGATAGTGGAAAGTTTCAGGACGTCACCAGTTGCGAGAACTGTCTGGAAGAGTTGGTGTTTGCCATGAAGGATAAGCACCATGAATTTTCAATTGGGCTACGCACGATTCTACACTGTCTGGCTATTGCCGAAAAGGAAGGCTATTTGCCAAAATTGCCGGCAGACTGGTGGGATCGTGTACGATTCTATTATCCTAAATAGTCAAGGAGAATTGTGTGGACATTTTTAAATTGAAACCGGGGATGTCCCATATTTACCCGGTTAGCCCAGAGAATTATGAGGCGGCAACGGGGCAAGCCAGAAAATACCGCAAAGAAAGTAGGACTGGTGAATCCTATTTCGCCGTCTGTCCCGCCTGTGACAATCCGATTCAACTGATTGGATTGTATAAGAATACCGCAGAGAGCGGGAGGAAGCCATACGGCAAACATACCTGTCAGACGATTCCAAATCTGGCGGAATACGATCAGGATGCATATCTGGATTGCCCATATTCTGATCCGAGGCGGACGCCGCCGACTGCGCGGCGCAAGGCAGAGAGCCGACTATCCAGACAAATTATCCAGCTTCTCCATGATCAATTTGACCGCGTTATCCATATTCTCTCTAAAGAGACTGGTATTTGTTTTTCTACCGCCCTGTCAAAGAAGATGCTGGAAGGCTACATAGTAAGAGAAGGCTGGTCGTTCCGCAATGCAGCGCCCTATAACTTACCTTGGGCATTTGTGGAGGGGCAAGTGGCGCTGCCATTGTACGGGCAACGAATCTGTGCAGATTGTGCCCTGCATGACGCTATTGCTTACAACTACCCCGCTGCCCGCTTTGAAGAAACGCCAGCCTATAATTCCGTGCGAATTTTACAGAATGCCGGGCAATACGTTGACCTGAGTTTTGCGTTTGTCTCTCATAAGCGTAGCGTTCGTGATGAGCATTTATTTGAAACGATTGATTTTTGGGTTTACCGTGGAATTGCTCCCAAGATGGAAACTGTGTATCGGAACACTCTGAATATTCAGACGGACTACTTCCTCAATTTAATTAATTTGCCAGACGAGCGTAGCCACCGTAATCAGAAACTGCTGGATATTGCGGATGAATTGCTAAAGACCAGATTGTAAAGGCAAATATCCCAACTAAAAAAAGGCTGCCATCCGGAGTAAAAAGCTATCTACAAGCGGTTATTCTCAAGAAAACAGAAAGGAGGAGCAGACAAGTAAAATGTATGTTTTTGGTGTTATAACTAATATTATAGCCGCTGTTGTTTTATTTGGAGTAGGTGCTCACGAAATGAACAACTTGGTTCATAGTATTCCAGCTATCCTTTGTTTAATTTCTGCATTTGGTATGATTTTAAATATCAAAAAGGATAAAAAGAATAGAAAATAAGGAAAGCCAGCCTGAAGTATCAGGTTGGCTTTCCTTATTTACCAGATAATACTAACATAGGAGGTCGTTGATATGTCTCAGGAAATAAATTATCTGAAGTTGGAAACCCTGCTGCATCGTTTACAACCGGTCACAGATTCGTCCTATCAGGCAGCGCTTTATCTACTCTCCACCGATGAGGAGCTGACGGACGTTGCAGCTAAGTACATCGATAGCGACGGAATTGACTTCACGGAAATCAAGCGAGCCACGCAAGGCTTTGATGACCATACTCAGCAGCTCATTGACGTGGCTCATAATCTCTTTTCGTGGAACAGCGTATGTTTAGTGACGCCTTTTGACCTCTCCCGGTTGTGTTATCCCATGCTGGATCAAGTTTGCAAAGCGCTTTACATCTCAGCCGGTCAGATAACCGTGCAGATTCAGGGCCGCGATACGGTACTGCCCCACATGGTGCTGGATGATGGGCCGTACCAGAAAACCGTGCGGTTTAACGATATGCTTTTTCAGATGCAAAAAGCAGCTTGTACACCGCAGGAACCAGAGCTTTGATTTTTTTCTCTCTTGTAAACCCAACGGCAGGATTGCCGTTTCCGCACACCAAGGCGGAAACCACTCCAAAATCGCGAAGCGTTTTGGAATGGCAGGATAAGGCGTGTTCCACACGCCGTTTAACAGCTTGAGGGCAAAGCCCTCAACGTGTGTTCCACACACTTTTTTGTGTTCCACTTGGAACACAAAACGATTGACAAGCCTTGGGAAGTGCTGCAAAATGGGAGTAATGGATTTCATACTGATTAGCTGGAGTTGGAGGCCATATGAACTATACTTGTAAAGACAGGTTTCATCTGACGAGAGAAGAAAACTTGTTCCTGGCTAAAAAGCTATGGGATGAAAGTATCTTCTGCGGGATGAAGATGGAAAATCGAAATATTACATTCCCGGAAACGAAGGCCATTCTGAACGGAATCAACGTACCTCGCGTCAGCATTGACGACGCCTATGCGGTATGTCGGTATCGTGATGCGTGGAGATTCGTTTTGGACTCGCTGGACGAACCGCTGACTCTGGATTATATGATTCACGTCAATGAGATTGTTGCCAGAGGTGAAGCACTACAAGTCGGTTGCCTTCGGAATGGCTCTGTAACCATCGGTGACCTTGCGCCGGAAATTCCAACGGTCGAAGAAGTACAGCAGACGATAGCTGCTTTAAAGACCAGCGGTGTCTCTGATACCCAGCGGGCATTGAACACTTTTACGAGTTTTGTCCGTATGCAGCCATTCTGGGACGGAAACAAGCGGACTGCGATGCTGCTGGCAAATAAGGATCTCATCACACATGGTCGCGGACTGCTGGTGGTAACGGAAAAGAACGGTCTTATTTTTAATGACACGCTATCGCAGTTTATAAGCGACGGCAGACCCATTCCTTTTCAGACGCAGCTGTTTGAACAATGCCTGGGCGGCTTGAATGAACCGTTGGAAAAAGAGTACGTCCCCGTTCCCATGCCCGAAACATCAGAAACACTGAAGCATTTAGAACCAGATTATGAACTGGAAATATGAAAATCAGAGTAAAAGTACTTTCGTGCGGCAAATGCTGCATGGAAGTGCTTTTCCATGTATCGGAGGTGAATCGATATGACTGACCGACATCAGGCTCCCTACATTCCTTTTCGTTGTTCACAGGAAACCAGTGACCTAATCCGCCAATTGGCCAAGGAACAGCATCGACCTAAAAGCGAAGTGCTGCGGGATCTGGTCAACAAAGGTCTAACTGCAACCGGCGCGAAAACAGAAGATAGCGAAATCTATGCGCTTGTCCAACGCGCGGTGAAGGAAACTCTACAGCCACAGGTGGAGCGACTGGCAGCAATCTCAGCCAAGGCGACCCACATTTCCGGGGCCGCCTTTTTTATGAGCATTTTTGCCGCCACGCAGGGCAGAAACCCAGCGGAGCAGCGCCAGATCGAGGAGGCCGCCGGCACGGCGCGCGAACTAGGTATCCAATACCTGAAGCTGAAAGATCGCGACATTGACGCCTTTCTCAAGGAGGGAGCCAAGCGAATGACAGATGAATCGGAGGAATCATAAATATGGTCATGAGAAGAAAGATCACACAGCAGGGCCGCATCAACATCGGGGACGAAGCCCGAGGCAGCATTTTGACCGGGAAGGTCACTGTCTCCGGCTCCACACAGGGTATTTTGATTACGCCTTATCATGAGGGCGACGAAAACCGGCCAGACTGCAAGGTTACCGCATGGGACGCTGACAATCGAATCGTACTTCCCCTCCAGCTTCGCCAGAAGGCGCGTCTGGAATCGGGGGATACGGTGGATCTCCTGTTTCGAGACGAAGACGGCGGCATTCTGCTTGTGGCGGCACGGGACGTTTGCACTCTCTGCGGCTCACAGTCTGATGACATGATCCGGATGCCCAACGGGCGTCTCGTCTGCCCACGGTGCAGGCGAATCCTTTGCAAAGATGAGTGATAAGGTTCCGGAACTGTTTGTCTTCAAGCAGTCGTATAAATCCAGGAACCGCCCGTCCACGCGCATACTCAACCAGAAGCACCTGGTTTATATTTCCACCCGTCCCGGTGTCATGCGCAACCCGGAGTGCGGTTTCGGCCTGTGGGGAAAGTTGCCAGACATGAAGGCCAGCAAGAATATTGACGATCTGCGCACCGCCTATCGGGCGATTGGCGAAGCGTCGGAGGGCCATACAGTCTATCGTGCCATCCTTTCCGTAGATAAGAACACCGCCAGAGACTATGACCTATATGACCGGGAGACGTGGCAGAAGCTGATCAACACCCGCATATCGGTTATCCAGCGGGAAATGCACATCAAGCCAGAGAACTTCCGCTGGGTGGCATCCATGCACTACAAGAAGATCCATCCCCACGTTCACATCCTCTATTGGGACAACGGAAAAGAACCCCGACAAGAGTATATCTGCAAAGAACGTTTTGAACAGATTTCAGAGCGTGTGCGAACTACCTTTTCCCGCGCTGTTTATTTTGAAAAGGAACTGAAGACGGTGCAGGAAGAGCAGACCGAAACTGTTAAGGCGGTACGGCTCCAACTATCCGCCATGCTGAAATCTGCCAACTTGCCAGACGCGCTGAATCTGGATCACGTCAAAGCAGAGGAATTGGACGAGCTGGGCAAGGGACTTGTGGAGCTGGCACGGACGCTGCCATCTACCGGGCGGTTGAAATACGGACTGCTGAAGTCAGAATACCGTCAAAAGCTGGATGAGTGGTTAGGGCAGGTCATGAAAATTTCCGACTTTTCAAAGTTGGAGCAAAAATACCTGAAGCTAAGTGCGGATGTGACGCAGTTGTACGGTAACGACGGGGTTAAGGCAGAACAATTTTTGAAGCAGGCCCATGAACGGCTTTTTACGGAATTGGGCAATGAGACGCTATCCTATCTGAAAAAGGTTGCGCTGGAGCTTCAGTCGCGGGAACCTCCTAGCGATATTAAAGGGCTTTCCATAGCCACATGGCGCATCGCCAGTCAGCTGCTTCGGTGTGACCCGGTTTTTGCAGAGCTTTTGAAAAGCCTTCCTAAATGGAGAACGCCAGACAGTGCGATTCTTAAAGAAGAGACAATCAAAAACCAAGTGGACAGGCTGACCCGTGCGCTGGTCAGTGACCTGCGAGTGCGTTCTAAGGCTGCGGGGTATATGACTGCAACAAAAACGAAGGAACTACGAATGGAGGCGAACAGCTCTCTCTACCGCGTGGCCCGCGCTGCGGTCATGGAGGCTATCGGCAAAAGCATGGGCGATGTCCATACCATCGCACCGGGTGATCCACCCGGTGACCTGCAGGAACTATCTGCGACATCGAAGCGCATGGCTGGTCAACTACTGGAGGATAGCCCCGCATTTGCGGCACTTCTGACAGCACTTCCTAAACAGCATCAGCCCATCGGAAAGCTGATGCAGAATAGTGCGATCAAGGAACAAATCAATTCCGTCATTCAGGAGCTGACCCATGACCTTAGAATCCGGTCTAAGATTGACCGGTTTACGGCTGAGACGGCGGACAGTAAGGAAGCAGCGCAGGAAGAAAAAAGCGCGGCATACAAAGACCTGTACCGCTCCATGAACAAGCTGGTGCTGGAAACTACGCGGCAGGAGATGGGCTACAATGTCCAAGAGCAGCGGGAAATGGCCACAATGGCACTGCTGCGGCTGTTTCGTTCCGGCAGTCAGAGTAAAAACCAGCTTCAGAGCCAGCACGATCTTCAGCGTGAAAAATACCGCAACCTCTCGGAGACAGCCAAGCGCGATCTACAGAAAAAGCGCCAGCAGGAAGGCAGCTGGTCAATGGAGTTTTAAGAACAGGCTTGAGAAAAAAATTGGTTTTCCACAAAAGCAAGAAAAAATCTTCTGCAATTCAAAACGTAACTAATTTTATTAGAAAGTTTTACACTTTTCCACGAAATGAACGTTATCTATGACTTTGTATTGCATTTTAGCTGCGCTTGTGCTATCATGTAATTAGAAGTAGAATACACTTTTTTAAGGAGGTATTTGAAATGAAAGAGACTCTGAAAAAGAACTGGAAAGGCATTACCGCCACAGTGGTGGCGTTTGGCGCTGTATTCGGCGCAATTTACTATGTGAACAACGTCTATCTCCCCGACAAGCGGCAGGCAGCGGTTGAGCAGCTGGCCGCAGACGAAGCCGCCGAATCGGTGACGCCTAAGGAATACAATTTCGACATCAACACAACCCAACCCACGGCACTCTCCTCCGGCACCGACACGAACCCCGCCGATGACAGCATCAAGGTTACCACGGATGCCGACGGCACGGTGACCATCGACCGCACCTGGGATGCCGAACCCGGCGAGCTGGACACTTCCACAGCGGCACCCAACGCGCCCACAGCCAATATCGGCAGCGGCGGCGGGAAGATTACCGGCACGGATGGAGCCTATCACGGAGAGCAGCCCGCCGCCACAACGCCCAGCACCAGCGGTGCGACCACTAAACCTTCTACCGACACTTCCGATAATACCACCACGAAGCCTTCAGACAGCTCCACCAAACCCAGTACACCCTCTAAGCCAAGTAGTGATACACCGCAGGTGGGTGATACGAGAACTGAGAATGGTCAAAAGCAGGTATACGTCGATGGATTTGGATGGGTTATGGATGCTAGTGGTGGAGCTTCCGACTACATCGAGATGGGGCCTGACACTGGCAATTATGTCGGTGAAATGGGCTAAGTGCTTCCCGGCCATGCAGCACAATTGAATTATCCGTGAAACTCCTTGCGTACCAATGGACGCAGGGAGTTTTCTTTTTGGAAAGGGTGAGAATATTTGCAGAAAAAACGCATTCTGGCAGGCCTACTGACGACGGTAATGGCACTATCCCTGCTGCTCGTACCGGTATTGGCGGGTGTGGGTGATGGAAATATTGACGGTGGCGGCGGCAGCGGGGACGGCGGTGGGGGTATGGGCAATGGAACCAACCAGAATTATTGGAACAACGAAGACGGCTGCCGAATCACTGTTCTAAAGGACGGCCAAAAGATTTACCAGATGGACTGGAGTAATAAGCCGGAATCAAGTGTAAAGTCGGCCTTTATCAAAAAAAGTAAGTTAGACTATCTCCATGGTGCGAGCCTAACCTACACGACCACGCAATATACCAGCACCGTCGTTCCCAGAAAGATGCCCACCATCGTAGGCGGTGCAGGCGGTAATAACATTGACGCCATAAAGCGATACTTTACGGAGGAGAATTGCATCAGATCCATATCGGGCGGTATCGGCGTCCCCTACGACGAACTGACTGGTGGGCATTACAAGTTACTTTTGGAACCCATCGCCTACTTCACGTTTAAAGGTGTGAAATGGGCCATGACGGCCACGGAGGCCGCCGAGTATGACGTGCTGATCAGCGGTCAACTCCGGGCGTGGATGAAGTCACTGACACACCAGAACCTTCCGCTGTCCATGTTCCTGGAGAAGACCGACACGGAGCTGAGCCTGGAGAAATGGACAGGCGCAAAATCCGGAAAGCAAACCGATGCCGACATCATTCATTACCTGGGCATGGGCATTGTGTCCTTCAAAGCAGTACCACCTGTAACGCCAGCAACCTACGATTATGAGTTCCGCACGGACACGGATGTAATTGTAAGCTTCCCGGTCTCTTCTTCGGCGGAAATCAACCCGTCCAATCATGCCTATGTGACGCTGGACATCGGTGGCCAAACATACCGTAAATCTTTTATTTGCCCAGCGGGCGGAACGCAACTCATCTGGATACGCTGGCATACGCCCAGCGAACCACAGCAGCTAACCGCTACGGCCACCGGTGCGGGCAATCCCGTGACGCTAAACATCAACGTGGTGAAGTTGGAAGAAAAAACGCCGCCAGATCCCACCTACTATGACCGTAGCGACGGTTTCACACCTTCCCCGGTACCGGACTACGGAAACAACACCTCAACCACGTGGGGTGAGTGGTACGCCCGCTGGATTCAGGTTACTGCCACTTACGGCTACTGGTACTTCTATTACGTGACCTATGAAGCGTCGTTGGTAGTACAAGACTATACAATGAAGCCGGATGAGCGGTGCAAGACATCTTACCAAATTGGAAATGGTCAAACCACCATGAAGTCCGGTTACGGTGTGGAGGTCAGTGTAGAGCCGCTGGTGCAATATGGGAGCGGTGTTGCGGATTACGATATTACGCCGATCCAAAACGCCGTGGCTACTTTCCCCGAATTTGGCTACCAGAAGTATGACCGGCTGCTGGAGAAGGTGGACGCGCGGAACTGGATGTTCAAACAGAACCCATTTTCCTACTACTCCAACCGTATCCACTATATTCCACTCTGGTACCCAGATGGAGATTACACGGTGCCGGTGTGCGTATTCGATGCATGGACTCCCGGTGGACAGCTCTATGCTACCGTCAGTGACACTCTGAATATCTTTGGGGATGCGCTGGACGATTGGTACATTCATGTAACTGATTAAAAGGGGTGATTTTGTTGAGTGTAAAAAACGCGGTGGACTACTACAATTCCTGCGACATTCAGGTAGGGGATATTGTCATCATCGACGATTCTCGTCCGCAGAGCTGCGAAAACGGCAGAATTGTGGAGCCTTATACCCGGCTGCGCATCCGGGCGTTGGAGGTTGCACCCTACAGCACTTGTGGGGAGGTACGCGCGCAACTGGAAACGGAGCACGAGTCAATCCCGTTGGCGCAGGCCGTCAACCTGCTGAATATGCATGAGCAACCTATGCTGCAAAAAGCGGGGGATTGGCTGAAGGCAACAGAGACGTCGTATGGACTTGCTCAAAAAAAGAGCAAAGTGTATGGAAAGTTGAATCCTAAACAGTTCGTCAGCCTAGTCATTTCCTCCTGTATTTTGTTTCTGATTGTTGCAATTTGCTTCGTAATGCGGATGGAAAATGCAAGTGTACTGGCATCCTCCGATAGTGGATTAAGAATTGTCCTTGGGTCGGTGGTAGGAGCGGTAGCGGGAACAATAATTGCCGGCGTATTGATTCCTAAAATCAACGCTATGGATGACGCTCGGAAACAGGCAGCAGATTTAGAAGAGCAACTCCATCTGTATCGGCTGGCAAATCCGGATTGCACGGATGTTATAGCAATTGATTCCGTAAAAGGAGGACAAGAAGCATGCTGAATCGCATTGTACTAATGGGCCGCTTAACCCGTGACCCGGAGCTGCGCCGTACCGGCAGCGGTACCGCCGTGACATCCTTCTCTCTTGCTGTTGACCGGGACTTTAAGTCTCAGGAGGGCGAGAAAGAAACGGATTTTATTGACATCGTCGCGTGGCGGGCCACAGCGGAATTCGTCAGTAAATACTTTAAGAAAGGCCGCATGGCTGTAGTGGAAGGCCGCTTGCAGCTTCGTGACTGGACGGACAAAGACGGCGTCAAGCACCGATCCGCCGAGGTTGTGGCCGACAACGTGTATTTCGGAGATTCTAAACGCGACGACGGCGCACTTTCTGTTGCTGTCGGCCCGGATGAAAGTGAAGAAGTTTCTTCCTGATACAAAGGAAATGACAGAACGCATGGCCTGTCCCAATTGGGATAGGCCATGTTATTTAGGAGAGGCTATATGAAACATGAACTTCGCGGCGCACTGGCGCTATTAATTGTTGGAATAACAGTTCTCGCTTTTTGTTATCTGTTTAGAAAGTTAGCAGGATACGTGAGCTGGAAACAACGGGCAGTAAGTCTGCTTCTCGGTGCTTTTCTTATTGCTGTAGAAACGGCTGCTATGTACGTCTTTTGGATTAGAAATTGGCCTTCATATGAAATTAATCAACTTTTGGTGAACTTAATTGGTAGTGCAATAGTAATTCTTCTCATTCCGCTGGGAAACCGTATTTTTAATCCAGACTACAAAAGCGGTTCATTTGCGTACATTTCTATTGGCACTCAGCTACTCGCTTCGGCTTGTATACTTGCTCATTTCACACTTGTTGAATTTAGATAATCAACGATTAACGGTATAAACATGGAAAAGAGCGCAAGTAAGATAATAAGCAGTGGGAGCCACCAAATATTCAAAAGCGTTTTAAAAACCTTCGGCATATGCCATTTCCGCCAGTTTATAAGTGCATTCAGAAAAAATACCATATCAATGCATACGATTGCTAGACCTGCTACACATAGCGCAATAATTGTTGATGCTTGACAAAATGCCGCAACAGACAATACAGACTCCTCAGAAGCGAGAAGCGCTGTTAGACTAGTTTCATACCAGCTCATTGCCAAACTATAGACAGCCACGTAGAATGCTGGTATGCACAAATACAGTACGCTATGCCAAGGCCGTTTGGCTGGTATGATGCTTCTCATACCAATGCATAGCAGAATAATATTTATCACAGAGCAGACAGCCACAAGCACCAAAACAAATGGCAGAAACGGTTCGAGTTTTGATCCAATTATTATAAAAACAATTACTCCTAAAAAAAGTACCCAAAATCCATCAGACGTACTCGTGGAGTTGCTTTGGGAAGGAGCGAAATTGTTATTCTGGACGTATTGATTATAGGTGTAGTTGTTCTGCGAGACATTGTTAATAATGTCTGCAGACTCATGCACGTATGTTTGATTGTCATTTTTTTTGCACAAAGCTACTATACCTACAATTGCAGAAATAACAGTGGCTGCTAACATTATCCCATTGTAAAGCATGATGGTTTCCTCCGTTAACGTGTATAATCTATTTCTTGCATTATATCGTATACCACATTTTTGAGCAAATCAACAGAGAGCGCCCATCTCACACGAGATGGGCGCTTTTCTCATGAAAGGGGTGATTCAATAATGAAAAAAAGGCTCATAGCCGGCGGCCTTGCACTGCTGCTTTTCCTCTGGCTTTCTTTGGCGATTTCCAGCAATTTCGGGCTGCTCCTAGCCAGGCAAATGAAAAGATGTTCGCTGCGTACATTCAAAATGCTGGCAGTGCTTGCTGCAGATCCGCGTAGCGTTAAGCTGTTTCTTCTGCTGGCAGTCGGCAGTGTCCTGCTTGTGCTTTGGATGCTGTTCGGCAACAGTTATCTCAACTACAAATCGGATATGTATGAGGTGGTTCCTGGCTTCAGCATTCCCCGCCCTGCAGGTCAGGGACAGCACGGCACGGCGTGGTTCATGCCGCAAAAAAAGTTCGCAGACGCCTTTGCATCTGCGGAAGTGGAAGAAACGCTCCCACTGCCGCCGGAACTGACGGAACGATACCAAAAAGAAAGGAGGGATATCCATGCAGCAGACGACAAAGCTGGCTGATCTCAAACGAGGCGGTCTGGTTGTCGGGCAGACCAAAGACAGACGCTGCATCTACTACACGCCAGAGGATACCCACAGCCTGATTATCGGAGCCACCCGTTCTGGTAAAACGCGGCATTTGGTACTACCCTCTATTGGCCTAACTGCGCTGGCCGGCGAGAGCATGGTGCTAGTGGACATGAAAGGAGAGCTCTACACAGCTGCCCGGTATTTTTTGGAGAGCCTCGGCTACGAGGTCATTGCCATTGATTTTCTCAATCCGCAGTATTCCAATCGCTATAATTTCCTTCAGCCCGTCATCGATGCGCTGAACCAGGGGGAGCAGGCCAAGGCCGCAACCAGGGCGAGAGACATGGCCACCATGTTGGTGCCGGCAAACCAAACCAACGAACGGATCTGGGTGGATGGCGAACGTGCAATACTGACCATGGCCAGCCTGATCTGCACCTACGACAATGTGCAGAATCCACAGTATCAGAATCTAGCCAACGTACAGCAGTTTATTACGAATATGTGCAAACCCATCGGAGCATTCGGAATGCTGCCATTAAACCTGTATCTTGAAATGCTGCCGGACGACCACCCGGCCAAGTTGTCCATGGGTATCTCTCAGATCGCACCTTCCAAAATGCGGGGCAGCTTCTACACAGCCGCCCTCACTACGCTGGATGTCTTCACCGATCCGCTTATTCACTCCATGACGGCCTCCACGGATTTTGACCCAGAGCTGACGGGTGTGCGGAAACGGGCCATCTTCCTGATTCTGCCGGATTGGAAAAAAACCTATCACGATCTGGCGGCTTTGTTTATTTACCAGCAGTATCAGCTGTTGGCAGAGTACAGCACCCGGCACGGCGGGCGGCTTCCCCGGCGCGTCCACTTCTTCTGCGATGAGTTCGGTAACTTCGTCAAAATTCCGGATTTTGATACGCTGATGACGGTATCTGGAGGACGCGGCATCCGCTGGCATTTGTTCTTGCAGAACCTGGAGCAGCTGGACGAAAAGTACGGTGACAAGGTGGGCAAGACCATCCGCTCCAATGCGGAGACGTGGGTCTATCTCCGCTCCAATAGTAGAGATACCCGCAAAGAAATCTCCGATATTCTTGATAGTTATAC
Source organism: Oscillibacter sp. (assembly GCF_040505565.1). Lineage (GTDB taxonomy): Bacteria > Bacillota > Clostridia > Oscillospirales > Oscillospiraceae > Oscillibacter. The sequence continues at coordinate 47,808 of NZ_JBEUWZ010000024.1, forward strand.
TGTGAAAAGTCCCAGCATTTCCGGCTCCAGCAATGGGCAAAGCTCCGCTAGCTACAACTATACTGGCAGGGAGCTAATGAAACCCGATGAAATGCACAAGCACATAAAGCGGCCCTATCAGCTAGTGCTGACGCCAAACGGCCCGGCAATCATGTATGCTCCGGATTTGTCGCAAACCATATGGAACGCTGCGTTTGGTATGGGCGGAGAGGATTACAACAGAGATTTGACCATGCTCCGCGACAGAGATCGGACAGAACATGACGGAACCGTTGCCTATTGGGGGATCTGGAACCAATACATCGCAGAAATCAAAGCTATAGACGCAGCAAATATGAATCGAGGGTAAAATGATGAAGAATCAAAAAAAGAAATGGAACACAGCGAAACGTGTTTTTCTCGCTCTTGTAATGCTTGCGCTTTTCATCGTGCCGGCGTCTGCCGGAGGTCTGGCAGACAGCACAGTTGGGGTCGGTCTCAAAAATTTGCTAAACGATACGTTTTCCTTACTCATAATTCTCTGTCCCATAGCGGCTGCCTTGTCAGCTGCCTATTTTTTCATTCGCCGTTCTATGGCCGATGAGCAGGACGGCAAGCTCTGGGAAAAGCGTATTAAGGTCGCCCTAGGCTGTGGCGTTGGTGGAACTCTGGTGTCCGCCATCATAACCACATTAACCTCCTACTTTTAAAATGAATTTAAACCAGAAAGGGGGTTGTGAGCATGGACGTGCTTTCCTCACTGCTAGGCGGTGAGAGCCTACTTGATATTTTCAGTAAAACTATCAACGGCTGGTTCGGCAATCTGGTAACATCTGCTTTTGAAAAGTTTGACGAACTGATGGTTGGACTTCTCACCGGTGTATTTCATTTTGAAGATCTGATTGCTTCAGCCGCGACGACCGTACTTACCAAAGAGAGTATTCGCAGCGTCTACATCTTCATCTATTTGCTGATTGTCAGCCTGATCGTGTTGAAGTTTATGTTCAAGGGATTTCAGATCTACATTCTCTGGCGGGACGGAGATGCAGACGCCAGTCCACGGGATATGCTGGTGGGCGCGATAGAATCCGGAGCTGTTACCGTGTGCTTTCCATACCTGTACGAAAAGGCGACAAACGTTTTCATCTACATAGCGGAAGGGATCATGGGACGGCTGGGCGTTTCGCTGGGCTTCGATGGAAGCACAACGCAGCTACTGCAAAAAGTAATTTTGGGTGCAGTCACAGAGGATGTCTTAACGATCATTTTTCTTCTAATCTTTGCAATTGCCGTTTTTGTCCTCTGGATACGTCTCATTGGACGGGGCTTTGAAATTTTGGTATTGCGCATTGGTGTCCCGTTTGCGTCTCTTGGCCTGCTTGACAGTGATATGGGTGCGTTTAAAGGCTACATGCAGGTTTTTACCAAAACAGGGTTTACAGCAATTATTCAGGTCAACGCCATGGCGCTTGCGCTGCGGGTTGCGTGTACATTTCAGTTTATCAACATCCTGTTTGCAATCGGAATTATGATTGCCGCTTTTGGCGTACCAAGTATCATGCAGCAGTTCCTGGCAGCCAGCAATCCCGGAGGCGGTCTTACCCAGAAGGCCTACTCTGCCGGCATGGTAATCCGGACACTGAAAGGGCTTGCGTGAGGTACCAGCATGGATGATATTCTTAGTGTTATTGTACTGTTTCAAATACTTATCCCCATTGGCGGCGGAATGCGGATTGTGGCCTGCCTGATTTACATGTCTGCCGCTGAAGATCCTACATCCTATAAAAACCGCATTCGCAACGTCTTGATTTTTATTGTGCTGTCTGAGTGCATTGGCAGCATTTTACACGTTGTTCTGGGCTATTTTGGAGGAACCGTTATTCCAACATGAAGGAGGAATTAAACTATGAAAAAATTGCCTGTTCCCGAAAATATCTCGCTACGCTGGGAGCTGTTTCGCGGATTTGGTATGCCGGAGCTCATCCGCACGACCATCATCACCGGCATTGTTTTGGCTGGGAGTATCCTGTTTTGCCTTTTCAGTACGTGGCCGGGCAAGCCGATGGCAGCCACGCTGGCCGTAATCCTCACCATTTTCATCTGTGTCAATTTCTATATAAAAATGGACAACAATCAGTCCATTTACACGTTTCTGAAACGTGGGCAGCGCTACCACAAAGAGCAGCAGACGTTTTGGTATAAGAGAGAGGAGAGAATACAGTATGTTTCATCAGAGAGCAAAACCCGATAGAAAGTTACTGACAGCACAAGAATTTCTCAATGTGGAGGATATTGCCGACGGCATTCTCTACAGCCGGGACGGGTATCTGTTTGGGTACCTGTCCGTCCGAGCCGGTGACAATCAGCTGCTCTCCAATGAAGAGCGGATTGCACTAGCACAAAATCTTACCAGTGCGGTCTCCACTGGGAACAACGAACCGTTCCAGATCCTGTCCATTCCCCGAACGGTGGATACCATGAACATGATCGAATACATGGCGGAGAAGCGCAGAGAAACACATGAGGACGCCAAGCTGCGCCTGATTAACGGAGAGATCTCCGCTTTGCAGGAGATGGCTCGCGAGGGGACCAAGGAGCCGATGATTGCCATCAAGTGCTGGGAAAAGGCCAGCCGTGGTTCGGATACTATTCTCAAAAAACGGCTAAAGGAGTTACGCGCGAAACTCATCGAGTACCAGGTATCTGTGGAACTCATGACCGATCAGGAGATTACCTATTTATGCAAGGTCTTCGCCGACCTGACCACCTATCAGGATTCCTCCGATGAGATTTACGAGGACATTCCACTGCTTCCTCAGAAAAAACGTTTTTTAACCACTAGAAGCGCAGAGAGCGGCGATAGCGCCGCTCTCCGGGATCTGTTGACGCCTATGGGCGGTATCAGCTTCGGCGTCTCCAAAGTCACCATCGGGCCAGTGGTAGGTCGAATTTATGGCGCTATGCGGTTCCCCTCTGAGCTGGACTACGCCTGGGCCGTGGACTTAATGAATAACAGCGACTGCGTTACCTCCATTACCTACTATCCTGGCAACACGGCAGAGCTGGGCGATGCGCTGGCCCGCAGCATTAAGACGGCAGACCGAGATGCGGCATCGGAGACGAACCCACGACGCAGAAAACACTTTAACAAGCAAGCCGTAGACGCTGACCAACTGATTGAAGAAATGGACTTCAAAAACGCGCCCATCGGCCATGTGGCAATTCTTGCTATGCCATTCTCTGACCGGGAGGACAAGTTGGAGGACATCTGCCGATCAGTGAGCAATCGGTTTGCAAAAAAACGAATCAGTCTGAAGCCTCTTGGTAATTTGCAAAAGGACGGCTACAAACATCTCTCCCCATACCATCCCCCGCAGCCGCTGGTGGAGGATGTCTTAAAACGGATCTTCCCGCTGGAGTCCTTGATGGGTGGGTTCCCAATGATTGTCAGCCTGTACCGAGACGACCATGGCAACTACTTTGCCCGGATGATGGACGGGAGTGTCATGGCGCTGAACCTGCTCATGAGAGGTCACGACCGTACAAATAGCAACATGGTCATTACCGGCGCTCCTGGGCAGGGAAAATCAACAGCCCTAAAACACCTTCTGATGACCATGTATATGAACGGTGTGAAGATCATCGCCATCGACCCCGAGCGGGAGTTCCGCGACCTTTGTCGAAATCTAAACGGTACATGGCTGGATGTAGGTGGTGGTACGGCTAAAATAAACCCGTTTCAAATCCACCCTGTTCCCCTAGACGATGAAGATGAAGAAAATCCTCTGTACAACGCTAATGACAATGCCATGGCGCTGCATATTCACACACTGGATGTGTTTTTCAAGTTGTACAAGCCCGATCTCACCGACATACAGCGGGCAGTTCTGAAAAAGGCGCTGGTTGAGGTTTATCGGGAGAAAGAAATTACATGGGAAACAGATATTTCCACACTTCATCCGAAGGACTTTCCGCTTGCTGAAGATGTCTACCGATATCTAAAGACACAGGAAGATCAACGCAGTCAGGAACTGGCGACACTGCTGTACGACATGGCCGAGGGTGCAGACAGCTTTCTCTGGAACGGTTCTACCAACGTAGACCTGTCCAATGATTTTATTGTCATGGACACCAACCGTCTGATGAATAGCTCCAACGAAGTGAAACGCGCACAGTATTTCAATAACCTGACCCTTTGCTGGCAAATCATGTCTCAAGACCGGTCACAGCCGGTTGTCTTGATTGCAGACGAGGGCCACATTTTATTCGATCCAGAAATTCCTCAGACATCTATGTATCTGCGAAACATTTCAAAGCGTTCCAGAAAATACGAATCGGCTCTCTGGCTGGTTACGCACTCTCTTGTCGATCTGCTAAACGAAAAAGTGAAGCTGTATGGGCAGACAATTCTGGATTGCGCTACATACAAAATCTTCTTTGGTACGGACGGCAAAAATCTGGAGGAAACGACTGATTTGTTTCATTTGACCGACTCAGAAAAGAACATTCTGCTGTCCCAGCAACGCGGTAAAGCCTTACTGATGTTGGGGCGGCAGCATATCCATGTGGATTTTGATATTCCGCCTTATAAGCTGGAGCTGATGGGCGAGGGCGGCGGACGATGAACGCGCTGGCCGCTGTCAGGCTGGCGGCAACCGTACTGGACACCGCTCAGGACAGAAAACAATCTCATCGAACGCTTTTTATCAGTATTTTGGCCGGCTGCTTTGCCGGTCTTTTTTTAATTCTCTCTTTTATCCCCATCTTGACTTGCCTGCTCCTGCAAGGCAGTACAGACGCGACGGTGCCGCCAGAGAACTTAGTTATTTCAGATTCCGGATTCTGTTGGCCAACACCCGGATATACGACGATTACATCCCCCTACGGCTACCGCATCCACCCCATTACCGGCGAATTGAAATTCCATTCCGGTGTGGATATTGGCGCAAAAGGCGGTTCGCCCATCGTGGCCGTGGCAGACGGAACGGTGACGATTTCTGTCTATAGCAGTTCCTATGGCAACTACGTGGAGATTAACCACGGGCATGGTCTCCGGACGCGCTATGCGCATATGTCAAAAAGGCTATGCAAAGTGGGCGATACCGTAACTCAGGGTGAGACGATTGGATTAGTCGGCTCCACCGGCAATTCCACCGGCAACCACTGCCATTTTGAAGTGCGGATTAACGGAGTGACCTATGACCCCATGCAATACTTTTCAAAATAGGAGGTTTTCATGAAAGCACTTTACTATCTGGCCCACGAAGAAGATCTACAGCGCTTTGATACTCTGTTCAATGAGCTGGACGTGTTGGCCACCGCAATTCCCATTGAGAAAGTACCGTCCCTGACGGCCTTTGTCATGAAAGAGAAGCCCATTGTCCAGCAGGACTACATTCTGTTGGATGTATCTGACATGGACTGGACACCCGCTCATATCCTCTCTGCGGTTCAGCAGCTGCGGCGTTTTTCCTCTGCGCAGCTTGTATTTCTGGGAAAACCGGAAGACGAGACGGTGGAGCTTTTTGGAACGCTGGCCAGCGTCCACCATGTAAGCCATCTCATCATGCAGCGCCCAGGAGCGGACGTGGAAGCGGAGCTGCGAAGCTGTCTCACAGATAGCCCACAGCTTCCACGAAAGCTGCAAGCCATTCAAGAACAGATGGTACATACAGCAGCGCGCACCGTTTCTCCGCTGCATATTCCAGATGGGCTAATAATCCAAGTAGCGGTAGCCGGTACCATGCCCCGGTGCGGCGTCACCATGCAGTCTATTGCTCTGTATCACTATCTAAAGTCCCTTGGCTGGCATCCTGCCGTTTGGGACAAATGCGGTCGGACGCTGCCGCTGTTACAGACAATTGAAGAAAAATTCTGTACGGAGACAGAATCCGCCGTGGTTGTCCACGGCGTTCCTTTTTGCAAAGAGAAGACATCTCAGTTCAACGCCTATGTGCTGGATTATGGGATGCTGACGCCGGAAAACGCGGCGCATTTTTGCATGGCGGATCTCAGCGTATTAGTGGGCTGCACAAAACCGTGGGAATTGCCGGCCTTTGCCAGCGCGCTGAAAGAGTTTTTGTCCCACCCGTGCCAGAGCCTGATCACACTGGCCAGTTTTTCTACGCAGGAGGATCTGGATCGGCTGAGCAAATACTTCGGAGCGAAAAACGGCCTCGCACCGTATCAACCAAATCCATGGGAACCTCCAGAGATGCAGGCTTACGCGAAGCTGTTGCTGCCGGAGCTGAAGGGGATCTGCGGGGAACCGCACCCGGAGCCGGAATGCGAGGTTGGATAATGGGGATTTGCGGCTTTTTGAGCTTTTTTCCTCTCTCGTTTGCCGCGCTGTGGGACTTCCGGCATCGCATCATCCCGGACTGGACGGTGTTCCTGATCTTCAGTTGCGCTGCGCTTAATTTTGCGATAGGCCAGACCGCTTTGCTGCCGTGTGCCATCGGCATGGCTGCCATCGGTGTTCCCCTCTGGCTGACGGCAGCTAAAGGCGGCGGTATCGGGGGCGGCGACGTGAAACTGTGCGCTGCGCTGGGAGCCTTGCTGGGACTTGAAAAGATGCTGTTTCTACTGATACTGGCGTTGTTGAGCCTCACCGCAAGCGGCAAGCTGAAAAAGGAAAGAAGTCTTCCCTTTGCCCCATACGTCTGGGGCGCTTTTTATATCCTACTGATGGCAGAAATAATTCAAAGGAGTTGCTGAACTTGATTTTTGTAAAGAAATCCACCAAAGAGCTGGTTCATGGTGAAGCAAAGGAGAAAAAGGAAAAGCCAGAAAAAATCTGGAAGATTGGAAACAGTGGACAAGAAAGAGAGAAAAAAGAACGTCCTCACAATGACCGACCCCCCATCTTCCGGACAAAGGTCTTCTGGGGCGTGGTCAGTATGCTTTTGGGTTTGACCATCGCATTTGTAGGTGTCCCTATGCTTCAGGCATCTGTGACGGAAACGAAACAGACTGTATGCTTTGCCCAGGACGTGAAGGCTGGAACCAAGGTAACCGAGGAGCTACTGACCACAACGGATATGTCACTCTACCATCTGCCCATCGGCGCGGTTCATGACCCGCAGACCGCAATTGGACAGTATGTCAAAACGGACGCAGTTGCCGGCGACATCGTCACCACGCCCCGGCTCAGCACAGATTATCCTGGCCTTGATCCACAGCTGGCGAAGCTACCAGACGGAATGGTGGCTATCTCCATTTCTCTGCCGGATCTCGCGCAGAGCGTGTCCGGCAAGCTCCGCCAAGGCGATATTATTCAGCTTTTCGCGGTGGAGGATAACAACAGCTTTACGGCGGTCGCACCTCCGGAGCTGCAATATGTAGAGGTTCTGGCTGCCACCTATGTGGATGGCTCGGACGTACAGGATAACCAGAACGCAACAGAAGGCGAATCCGGGGAAGACGATACGCTGTCTACCGTGACGCTGCTGGCAAACGAGGAACAAGCGGCTTGCCTTGCCGGTCTGGAGCACAATGCTACGCTTCACGCCGCCCTGGTCGTACGTGGAGATGACGCCGCGAAGGCAGCCGCTCTGGAGGCGCAGGCCAACTACTTCGCCGCGCCGGATGCTTCGGCGGATACAGCAAAAACAGATAACGCCGCGCAGACATCAACACCCGCTGCCGCGCAGAACAACGGTTAAGGAGGGAACGTATGTTTTTAATTGCATCCTGGGGTAGCAGCGGAGCTGGGAAGACCACGTTGTCCATAGCGGTGGCTTCCGCGCTGGCTCAGAGGAAAAAGGATGTGCTCATTTTATCCTCGGAAATGTGGACACCGGAGCTGCCGGTGCTGCTGCCCACCGTCACTGGCTTGACGGGAAACAACTCCATCGGGCCGATCCTGACCACAACGGAGCTTACGGAGGCGTCGTTAAAGGATCGTATGATCCGGCACCCGAAATCCAGCCACATCTTTTGCATGGGGCTGGTTTCGGGAGAGACGGCGGCGTTCACCTACGGTCCACCTACCCGGAGCGCCGCTATCAGCCTGTTCCAGTTGCTGGGGCAGACGCCGTTCCACTATGTCATTGTGGATTGCGACTCCAATCCTCTGTACGACCAGACCACGCTGGCCGCACTGGAATATACACAGCTAGGGCTGATGACGCTGACACCGGACACGAAAGGCTATGAGTTCCGCAAGGCGCAGCTAGGCTGGCTGGGCAACAGCGACGTTTTTCATACAGACAGGTTTATAAAGATCGCAAACCCCGTCTTTTCCCACACGCCTATAAAAGAAGCTCAGGCGCTATTTGGCGGCTTTGATTATACACTACCCTTTGCAACACAGGTGGCAGAGAAAATGATGGCGGGCGAATTGCTCACAAGTTTTAATACCACACCCGGCGTGGTGTTTGAGCGGTCCGTCAGCCGCTTGGCAGATCAAATAGAAATAGAGGAGGAAAAAGTTCATGCAGGAAACAGCAGTAAAAACACTTGATGGTCTGGAAGAGATCGTCAGCGGCATCTTCTCCCCTCTGGGGAAGCTCCCTTACAAGCAGGTGTTACCCAAAGTGCAGAGCGAGGTGGCTCGGAGCTTGTCACGAAAAGTGGAGGAGTTGACGGAAACTGAGCTGAAAAGCATCATCTCCCGGTATCTCCGAGATCATCAGATCAAATGCGATCTGACGAACTCCGCCTCTGAACTGACGAATTACATCTATCATGATATGGCCGGTCTGAGCTTCATTTCCCGCGAGAATTTATTCGATCAGGACGGATTTGAGGAGCTGGACATCAACTCCTGGGACGATGTGGAAATTAACATCCGGGGCAAGCGGCAAAAAACAGTTTACCAGTTTCTCAGTCCCCAGCACGCAGCAGACATTATGCTGCGCATCCTGCGCAAGACGGAGACGCCCTTTGACGTGGCTGTTCCCGGCGCGACTGCGGATATTGGCAGCGGTATCCGCATCGCGGTACTGCGCGCACCGCTGGTGGACGAAGATGTATCCGTATGTGCATCCATCCGAAAAGTGGATATGACGGCGGTTTCAAGATTTCTTCTGGTTGGCGCGACCCTGACCGAGCAGATGATGACCTTTCTGGAGCTGTGCCTGACCCACGGCGTATCCATTGCTTTCTCCGGAGAGACCGGTGCGGGAAAGACTTCCCTAGCCGGATGCCTGCTTAACTACGCCGCTCAGTCGTTGCGGATCTACACCATTGAGGAGGGCAGCCGGGAGTGGGACTTTGTTCAACGCGATGAGAACGGAAAGGTAACCAACTCCGTCATCCATACCCGCACCCGTCCCAACGAAAAAGACCCCTCTCAGAACTTCGGTCAGGAGGAACTGGTCAAATACGCACTGCGTTTCAATCCAGACATCATCGCGCCGGGTGAGATCCGCGGTCGTGAAGCGTTTGAGGTAATGGGCGTTTCCAACACCGGCCACACCACTATGACCACAGTCCACTCCAACGGGACGCTGGATACGCCGGAGCGCATCATCACATTGGCAAAAAAAGCCTACGATATGACGGATACCACCCTGTTTGCCATGTGCGCCAGAGCCTTTCCCATTTTGGTACATATGGAGAAGAACGCAGACCAGCAGCGCCGCGTAACGGAGATCCGCGAGGTGACGGGCTGCGTACACGGAGAGATTCAATCTCACCTCCTGTTTAATTTTGACATCCAGGACAACATCTACGACGGGGATACCTGCGTTCGGACAGAGGGAGCCTTTCTTCAGCTGGCGCCGATTTCTCAGGAGCTCGCCAAGCGGATGCTGAAAAAGGGCGCGCGGCGCAGCGAGCTTCAGCAATTTCTGGAGGTGGAGCATGGACGCCCGTAACACGCTGGTTCTGATCCTGATTATAACGGGTGGCTTGCTGCTAACAAACGCCCGGTTGCCTCACTTCAGTATCCGTGGAAAAGCGAAAGAACTGGCGGCGCAAGTTGAAGCAGCGTCACAAAAGAAGAAAAAGCATAAGGAAACCGCGCGGGAGTATGTGGAGCGTATTGACGGCCATCCACATGAGAACTTTGCGCGAAAATCCTACCGGGAAGCAAAAACCGTCTACGACACCATTGGTCAGTCCGACCGGTATCAACGTGCTTTGCGAATCTCTCTGTTTACCGGAGCCTTAGGGGCGGTGGCCGGACTACTCTTGAGAAATCTACCGTTGGCCGTGGTGCTGGCTGTTGGTCTGTACTTTCTTCCTCTCTGGTTATCCCAATTCACGCTATTTCGGTACCAGCGGTTTGTAAGTCAAGAGTTAGAAACATCCCTGTCCCTCATTACAACCTCCTACAACCGCAACAATGACATTTTGGCAGCAATCGAAGAAAATTTGAATGCCATCAGCGAGCCGGTACGTACCGTGTTCACAGCGTTTTGCAACGGTTTGCGTTATGTGGATGCCAATGCGCCGGCCGCGATTGAGCGCATGAAGGGACAGTTGGATAATCCTCAGTTCCATGAGTGGTGCGACATCCTGATTTTATGCCAGGACAACCATCTGCTGCAGGCGGCCTTGCAGCCGGTGGTGAATAAGTTTGCTATCCTGAAGGCGCAGCAGGATGCCAACGAAACCCGCATGATGCTGCCGATGAAATACGCCATAGGCATGGCGTCACTACTCACCGGTTTTTGCCCTTTGCTGCGGATCTTAAATCAGGACTGGTATGGGAATCTCATGCACACGGTATTTGGGCAGATGTCTCTTGCCTTTGCTGCGATCACGGTATTTGTTTCACTCAACAAGGCAATATCGCTGTCCCGGCCCATTTCTTATGACGTATAAAAGGAGGAATGTCCTATGGAGTGGCTGGCAGCCATTCTAATCACGACGGGTGCGTTTTGTGTGTTTACGGCACGATTTCCCGGTATCTACGCGCCGGCACGGAAAGCGCTGCGCTTCCGTGCACCGAAAGCACTGACCCAATCTCAGGTACTGCAAAATCAACTAGCGGAGAAGATAGAACCCATGTTGGAACTCGACCCAATTAAACGATCCCAGACGGAGGCACTTCTACGCAATCTGGGACACACAGAAAGCCCAGAACTGTTCCACGCGCAGGCGTTGGCTGGCAGCATTTTTGCCAGTGCACTGTGCGTGGTATTTTTATTGTTCTCCGTGCCGCTGGGTGTGGCCGACATGGTGCTGGTGGGTTTCGGATATTACAGCAAGCGGCGTAAGACACTGGAAAAAGAATTAGCCAGGAAACGGGCGGCCATTGAGCGGGAGCTACCTCAGTTTGCCGCAACAATCCGACAAAGCCTCGGCACTACCCGAGATGTCGTTTCTATCCTTACCTCCTATCGCCGTGTTTGTGGACAGACGCTGGCCGGGGAGATCGATAAGACGCTCAACGACATCATAACCGGCAACGCAGAGCAGGCTATTCGAGCACTGGAAAGCCGTGTGGCTTCTCCCAAGCTGGGACAGCTGACCCGTGGGCTACTGGCTGTGCTGCGGGGCGATGACCAGCGAATGTACTTCGATGTCCTGGCTGAAGAGTACCGCAAGTCTCAAGATGAAGAAGTGGATCGAGAACTGCTTCATCGCCCCCAAAAGCTGTATCCCTACATGGGGCTGATGTTTAGCGGCTTTATCCTCATGCTTATCGCGTCCCTCGGTGCAGAGATTCTCACTCAAATCCATCAATTCTTCGGTTAGTTCTAAATCTTGGATCTATTTTCAAATTAAGACCTGCTAACAAAAGTCAAGTAGAAAATTCAAAGTAAAGTCTCATCCCCAAAGGGCAAGCCATCTAAGCCGTTAGGCATCTCGAAAATTGAGATGACGGCCATCCAGAGGACAGGAACGAGGTTTAGGCTGTCTCTAAAGAATCCAGGTACGCCTTAACCGAGGCATAGTATATGCGCAGGAACTTGTTTGCGGAAGCCATCATGTAGACTTTGTAGGGCTTGCCCTCAGCGCGCTTTTTATTCATGAACTGGTAGACTGGTTCATCAGGGGGCGAGTTCTGGAGGATCACACTCATCACCAGAAAGAGTGTCCTTCGCAGGGAGGATGAGCCGCGCTTGGAAATACTGCGGCTGCGGATATCTACAGTGCCAGACTGGTAAGGGGGAGCGTCAATACCGGCAAAAGCGACCAGCGCTTTCTTGGCGTGAAATCGGCGGACATCGCCAATTTCTGCCATGAGCTGAGGACCGAGGGCGGGGCCAACGCCAAACATCCGCATCACGATCGGGTATTCGGGCAGGGCTGCGGCCAAGGTCTGCATCTCCTGTCGGAGTGTGGCAAGAGCAGTGGTGGTCGTTCGTAGCTGGGAAACAGCTTGTTCGACCAGAATCTTTGCGGTGTTGGTTTCCGGCATGACCCCCAAATGACCGCAAGCGGAGGCGTAAATATACCGTGCCTTTTCCTCGCTGAAATTGTAGCCGTGTTTCCTGCACCACTTTTGGTATTTGACCGTAAAGGCTCTTTCGGAGATCCCACTAATGCAAGCGCAATGCCAGAAGGTATCCACAAAGTCTACCCACTTCTCACTGCCATCGGCGCGAGGCGGACTGGTAAAAAGACGGTTCGCATCTGGGAAGGCAGTATCCAGCAAAGAAATCAGATTATTTTTGAACATGGTTTGTACTTTGGAATACTGCCGGTACTGCCGGTAGCAGTTCTTCAGCATGAGCCGGGTGTCTTCCTCCGGGACGTACTTCGGAAGCGAAAGCCAGTGGTCAAGACCGTAGTTGGCCAACTTCACAGCGTCCTTCCTGTCGGTTTTGGCTCGCCTTAAACTGTTGTTTCCGTAGTCGTGCACCAGCATTGCGTTGACTATGGACACATAAAACCCTGCATCGTGGAGAAGCCAAGCCACTGGCACATGGTAATTGCCCGTAGCTTCCATCACTACACGGGTCTCACCGTCCAGGCTTTTGAGCAGCCTTGCCAGCTTGCTCAGTTCACTGGCGGTGTGACGCACTTCAAAAGGTGAGACTACCACTTCTCCAAATGGCCGCATGACTGAAATCATGCTCTTTCCCTTGGAGACATCAATGCCAACAGAGTTCATTTACATTCCTCCAATACAAAGAATCCGCAACCGGAACCCATCTTTTTTCTCATTGCCGATTCAATCTATTGCGTGACACGAACTCCCCGGCATCCCGGTAGGCTCAACCTGCTTAAATCGAACGCTACAACAAGAGGATGGCTGACAGTCTTAATTTCGGACATGGAAGCCCAAGAAAGGAAAGGTCAGCCAGTTGCTCCTCTTATTGTAGCTTAGGCATGAGACGGAAAAAAGCCCGGCTGGCTGCCGGACTTCCAACCAAATTTATTGTAATAGAAAGGGATAAAAAATTATGAAAACTATTAAAAACAACCTGAACGCTGCTATGGTCAAGGCTTACATCCGTGCACAGCTCCGCACCGCTCGCCTGAAGGATACCCTGAAGGACGAGTCGGGCCAGTTTGTGATGGATCACGCTGTAGTGTTTGTCATCATTCTTGTGCTGGGCGCTGCGGCTCTGCTCTTGCTGAAAAACTTCCTGAACGATGATCTGGCGCCCACGCTGAAGACCAAGATCATGGCGTATTTTAACTGAGATTTCATCATAGGGCGCGGGCCTGACCACCCGCGCCCTAGAAAGGGAGGCTATGATTTGCTTCAGAAATTAAAAGAGCGCCGGGGAGAAATGCTGTTGACCGGGGCATTTAAATTATTGCTGGGCTGCGCCGCAATTGCTCTTGTAATCTCTGTGGGAGCAGTGCTGTTTCAGTCCAACAAACTGGCAGCGATGGCCGGGGACGTGGCCCGGCACATTGAGATCGTGGGGCAGGTGGATTCCTCTGCTGATCAAGCGTTTCAGCGTCTGAAAACCACCAGCAATCTGGATTCTGCCAGTCTCTCCATTGACGCCAATTATTCAGCTGGAGGAACCCGCATTCAATTTGGAGATCCGTTCACTGTGACGGTCTCCTATACAGGCAAAATTGGCATTGGAGGTTTCCTCTCGTTGCCAATCCCGCTACATTCCAGCGTCGTGGGAAGGAGTGAGCAATACTGGAAATGACAGAGAAATTAAAAGAGCAGTGCGGCGAGTTTGTTCTCAGCACGGCGGTTAAGCTCCTGGTTGGAGCCATGCTCCTCAGTGCAGGAGTAGAGGTATTCCATGTTTACCACACGCTGGGCATCGTGCGAGAAAAGACCAATGAGGCTGTGCTGGCCGTAGCTGCGGTGAATGTACCAGAGTTTTACGGCGGGGCGCGGGAGGGGGACGGTTTCGCCCGGCATCCGGAGGACGGGTCCTTTGCCTTCAACATTACCACGGATGACGTGGTGGATGCGCTGGTGCAGTCTCTCAATGCCACCGACTTGTCTGAAGACAACACCATCACCGTAGGCAAGTCTTTTTCTGTTGCTTCGCTCCAGACGCAATATGTTAATTCTGCCGGTGGAGATCTGAATTTTCAGACAACTCTCACGGCCACCGTTCCGCTAGAGTTGGGCGGTATTCTTTTCCCTGCCGTAACAAAAAACATGGAGGTGAAGACAAGCTATGCTCCAAAATTTTAAGCGATGGTACTATCAGTTTGTCACAGACCCAGCCCTGGCCTTAATGCTGCCGTTTTGGCCGGTATATGTCCTGGGACTGATACGGCAAATTCCTGCACTTTGGTGTCCTGCGCTGATGATTATTTTCGGACTGGCTCTCTGGCAGAAATATTGTCGTGCCGATATTGGACGGAACTTTCAAGCGCTGCCGGCACTGCCTGGTGGATACCACACGATCGGGCAGAGAGCGCCGAAAGCAACCAATCAGGAAATCTGCCTGGAACTGCGGCTATCGCTCATTAAGGATAGCCGTGATGCTTTCGCAGGTATTCCTGCAGGTAAGTATCAGGCGCTTACGCATGAGACTGTATTAAGGCGGTTGGAAAGCAGTGAGCGGATCTCTGTTGAATCGGTTAGACTTGTTTATAAGGGAACACTTCAACCAATTCTGAATGCACAGTCAAAACGCCGCTGCCGGCACTGCAAAGCACGATGCAGCGCGTGGAGCGCCCCGGCCAGGCAGTTTTATCTGGTGCGGTTTCACGTAACCTCGAAAACAAAGAAAGGGGATTCAAATGAAAACTAAAGTTCCCAAAACAATCAGAAATAAACCAAGCGGTTATAATTGGATAGAAAAGAGTCTGAAAAGCCTGCTCATGACAATTGTACTTCTGATACCGCTTTTTTTAATTCCAGCACATGCCGCTTCAACTCAATATTACTCTGTTACTTATAGGGTATACGGAAACTGCTCCATGCACAATCAACAATATTCATCCGGTAGTACCTCAATTCTTGCAAATATTGGAAGTTCTGACGCAACGATTGTTGCAGCCACTAGAAATTATGTCGAACTGCAAGGCAATAGCACGATACCGAGCGGCCAGACTTATAGTGGTCGAGCAGACGTTTCAAAGCGAACCTCAACAGAGTATAATATTGATCTCTATTACTGTGGTTCACAAGTGAGTGTGTATTTACAATATAAGACTCTTCGTGATAATGGAGTTTATGAAAACTATGGCTCGTTATCAGCTTCTCCTATAGTAACATTCTCAAATGTTGATGCTACAAGTAATGGGTTTTTTTCCGGCGGATATTATTACAATACTGCCCTTTCATGTACGCCAAACACCTTTAACGGCGGTGGAGACATAATTTATTATCGCAATGATGCGAATAGCGAATTATCGTGGGGTGTAAACAATGGCAGCTGGGGATACGCACAAATTTGTATGATACCTGCATATGACCCCAAAGTTACGCTTTCATATCAGTACAATGGTAAAATTCCATCGGGTGTCTCTGCTCCCGGTTCATCGACCGTGATAGTAGGGAGTAGGGTAATAGCTGCAAGTATACCAACTGTACCGGGCTATACATTTAGCGGCTGGACAACCACATCATCAGGTGTTTACTTGTCAGGTGGTTCTTTTACTGTTCCATCCAATAACGTCACGTTTACTGGAACATGGACGGCAAACATCGACACTCCTTATGCTGTAGAACTTTATAAGCAAAATCTTACTGACAATAGCTATACAAAACAGTCTGCCGATTCTATCTCAGGCAAAGGTACAACGGATACACAAATTCGCGCTACGCTGGATATGTTAGCGCTCAGTACAAAATATCCGCATTGCCACCTGGCAGACGCATCTAAATCGGATACAACGGTCATAGGCGGAAATGGAACATCCATCCTCAAACTTTATTATGACCTCGATACAGCTAACGTCACCTATGCATACTCTGGCAACGTCCCATCAAAAGCCCCGGCAGTGCCGGCATCGGCTGCACAGAAGTATGGTACAACCCTGGCCGTGGCCGGAACTCCTACGTTGCCCGGATACGATTTTAGCGGTTGGGCCTCTGGAGATGCCGATATAACCTCTGGCACGTTTACTATGTCAGGTCAGGACGTGACAATATCCGGTAGCTGGACCCCTCGCACTGATACGCCCTATGTCATCGAATATTACCAGCAAAACGTAGACGATGACAATTATACGTTGGCCGACACGGAGCATTGCATCGGCACCACCGATACCATGGCCATTGTGCCGGAAAAGATCTATTCTGGCTTTACCATGACCCCGGAATCCATGGCTGCTTTCACCACCACCAACATCGACGGCGAGGGAACGACGCTTCTGAAGCTCTACTATGATCGTAACGTCAACACTGTCACATACGCCTATTCAGGAGTGACGGATGTAGAGCCCCCAGTACTGCCGGTAGTGGCCAGTTACCGTTACGGCCAGACGGTCACCGTTGACGCGGGCAGTCCTACTCTGCAGGGCTATGAATTTGGCAGCTGGCAAACCTCCAACACGGAAATTTCCGAGGGGCATTTTATCATGCCAGACGGCCCGGTGACCCTCACAGGCGAGTGGATTGCCCGAACCGACACTCCCTATGTCATCGAATATTACCAGCAAAATATCCAGGATGACGCC
This sequence comes from Oscillibacter sp., assembly GCF_040505565.1. Classification (GTDB taxonomy): domain Bacteria; phylum Bacillota; class Clostridia; order Oscillospirales; family Oscillospiraceae; genus Oscillibacter. The sequence goes on from NZ_JBEUWZ010000024.1 coordinate 64,743, forward strand.
TATACACTGGCCTATACATTTAACGGTGAAGGTACGACCGGTACAAGCGTCCCGCACAAGGAATTTACCGGCTATACTGAGGTGCCGGACAGCGTAACTGCAGAGGGTAGCTTCAAAATAAAGAGCGATGGAACAGGAATCCTGAAGCTCTATTTTGACCGTGCAATCTGCACCGTGACTTATGCCTATGCCGGCGATACGGACGCAACGCCCCCGGCGCTGCCAGAGACGGCCAACTATCGCTATGGGCAAACGGTGAGTGTGGATGCAAGCGTTCCTGTACTTCCGGGCTATGACTTCTCCGGTTGGAAGTCTGCGAATGTGGAGGTCACCGATGGGCAGTTCTCCATGCCGGATAAGCCGGTCACCTTCACCGGCACATGGAAAGCCCGGTCGGACGTCCCCTACACCGTGGAGTTTTACCAACAGCACATAGAAGACGACGGCTATACTCTAGAGGATAGCTTCAACGGAGAAGGAACTGCGGGGGGGACCATTCCGCTCAAGGAGTTTGAAGGTTTCTTGTTGACGCCAGATAGCGTGACGGCCGCAGGCAATTTCAAGATCAGGAGCGATGGAACGGCCAACCTGAAGCTCTACTATGACAGGGAGCGTTTCACCGTGACGTATGCATACGCGGGGCGCTCTGCCGGAGATACTGTGCCGGAAGATGCACCAGAGCTACCGGCGACCGCAAGCTACCGCTACGGGCAGACAGTGACACTTCCGGCACAGCCGCAGAGCAAGAGTACACTGCGCTTTTTGGGCTGGGCGCTGGATGGAACGCTAACTAACGCACTCGATTTTGCACTGAAGAAGGATGTGGCGATTGCCGGTTACTGGTATACGCCTACGTACAGTGACGGAGGAGGTGATAACGATAAGGCGGCATACTCCGCCGTTCTCATCCCCGACAGCGCAGTTACAGACATTGTTCTCCGGGGAGATTCGAGCAACCGCGTGACGTTCCTTGAAGCGCCGGAAAAGGAAGGCTGTACCTTTGCAGGCTGGGCCACGGAGTCAGGAGGTGATGCTGCCTACCACGCCGGTGATACAATTACGCTGACGCGCAACTGTATCTTCTATGCGGTGTATTACCGGCAGATTGCGCCGTACATCGTTGGATTTACGGATAACACCTTCCGCCCCTGCTCCAATTTAACTTTGAAACAAGGGGCGTTGATGCTGAATCGGCTGGGAGTCTCCTCGCAGATCACCAGTCCAAATCTCTATTTCACGCGGCGCGTTTTTCTCTCTCTGATATGTACGGCCACCGGCGCTGATATTCGGAGCCAAGATCCTATGGCGCTGTCCGTTGAAAGGGGATGGATAGTAGGTTTTACAGACGGTACACTACGCCCGGATGACTATATCACCCGCGCGCAGGCCGCTACCATCCTGGATCGGGTGTTCCGACAAGGAGATGCACAAGTTAAAGACGGGAGATCCTTTGCAGATATCCCGCAAACACACTGGGCAAATGATGCTATTTCAAGGGCATCCGCAACAAGCACCATTCAAGTTTAATAAACCAAAAAGGGAACCGGAATATCCGGCTCCCTTTTTTACAAAACTCACATGTTGAAAGAATTGCAAAAATGTGGGCCACAATTGTGGCAGATGCCTGTTATTGCAAAGGGGGACGGAAATGGCTGGAAAGTTTCGTAATCAGGTTATGCGGCTATCCCTGCAGGAGCGTACAAATAAGAAAATTTTGCGGCTCCATGACGAGAAAGTACGGCTGGAAAGCCTGACTGATGAAGCACTCATGTTTTATTATCTTGAGCTTAAATCCTCGTATGAATATAAAAAGAATGTTTTTTCTTTTCTCTTAGTTACTATTTTAGTTGCTGGAATCTCAGGTGTGTGGCGGTTACTTGCTGACTTTGCTAGAAAAGCACTGGCGCTCGACCTCTCCCGTGGAATTTGCGCGAAAGCGGATTTAAGCACTATTCTTACAGCGTTTTGCCTTTTCTGCGTTTGTATTAGCGCAACCATATTTGCAATGATTATTTGGTATCTTAAATCAATGCGTACAACACATGAGATGCTATTGATGGTTGAAAAAATAAAAGAGAAACAAAAATAGGAAAATTGCGATACTTAGGGCAATCAATTGTGTTGCTTTTATGGAATCGGAGGTCTTGGATTAAGGCAAGAATAGAGCACAAAAAAATTTGCATTAATAATTACTTGTTTTATGAACACAGGAACCGAGCAAAACACCCGGTTCCTGTGCTATTTTCTGTAAAAAAACGCGTGCAGCCTGTGCAAGAGGCTGCACGCAAAGAGAAGGAAGGAAGAAAAGAACATGAACACAAAACATTCACTTTTCCGGAATCCAAGCTGCCTCCTGTACAATAAGGCGCTCTCTTACAGCGCCCGCTGGGTGGGGGCCGCCCTGTACAGCCGCCGCAACCGCCTTGGCCAATGCACCATCAGCCTCGACGCTCTGGCCGCACTGGCCAACTGCTCCATTCCAACAGCCCGCAAAGCAACAGAAGAGCTGAAGCGCGCCGGCTGCATTGATTTCTGCCGCAGCTACCAGTACCAGGAGAAGATTGGGCGCGTGGGCTACGGGAAGACAACCTACGCCTGCCTGCTGCCGGTGACGGAGAACTACACCCTGATCCCGCGTGAGATATTCCAGTGGAAGCTGTCCCACGGCGCGTTCTGCGTATGTCTGTGCCTGCTCCAGCAGGCCGGCAACGGCAAGAAAGCGTTTCCATCCATTCGCAGTATCGCAAAGCTGCTTGAGATGGGCTGCTCCACCGTATGCAGAGCGCTGGGGGCGATCCGTAAGCTGCATGGCGTCATTGTCCTGCGCTGCAAAAACCGCAATCGCACGTTCAACCGTAACTCCTATTATCTCAGAGTAGAATACAAGGGGGCAGTTCAGACATCTGTAGCGGATTCCGTGCCGCACAAGGGGGATTCCTGTTCTTTCTTCTTTTCTAATTCTACTTCCGTACATAGCCAAGTGCAATCTATTTTGGATCATGGGTGTGTTCCCATTTTTTACAGACAACTTAGGGACTTAGATAACGATAGATCTTACAAGAGAAGAAAAAACTCTAGGGCGGCTAAATCCGAAACGACCCAGCGCATGATTATACGCTGTATGCATGGAAAGCCTTTTCCTTCGAAAAATTCCGCTGTTTTTCAGCAAAGAGAAAGTCGGAGTGGTGAGAGGGAGGACCCGCCGCAGCGGGGGGGAGAGCGGCGAGGTGACTTTCTCCGTGAGCCGGCCCAGCAGGCCGGCGCTCTCTGGCTCGCCGCTCTCCCTTCCCATTTGTAAACAAGAGCGTATGAATACCAACAATACTAGCTTTAAGCCTTTTCCTCCACGAACCATCGTCCCTTCTCAAACCAGAGGTAGCGCTTCTGTCCCTGAATCCGACAGGTATAGCGATCTCCAACACCTCCGACACTCTCACAAGCCGCCCGTCGAATGTCCAGAACACGATCCACCGGGTACTTGTGGCTCTCGTCAAACTCAATTATCAGGGGACGGAGCTTGCCTTCGGCCTCAAACCGGACAATTACCGGGACATACTTTTTCTTTCGTTCCATCCCGCATCACCCCGCAAAAAAGCCCACGGGATGTACCGTATGGTCATCCTTGGGGTTGATTCTTCCTAGTAGCGGATCTGTGTAGAGCACCGCACGCTGCAGGCTCATATAGCCGTACCGATTCCGCACATCATCCACCGTCGCGTCAATGCGCTCCCATTTTTGCCGCCGCTGATCGTCCTGATAAAGCGACATCTGTACGCACTCATACGCCTCTACAAGTCCGCTCCCCCGGACGCCGATGCTGCGAACAGGCTTCTCCCAGCGATAGTTCGCAAGGAACAGGGCAAAGGCCGTGTCGGCCAGCTCTGTGCTAGAGCAACTAGGAGTCGTCAGTTTGCGTTGCCGGATAAAAGATCTCAGCTCTGTATCACGCACATAAAGCTCTACCACCGTGCAGCGAGACGCCAGCTCTCGCATCCTGGCACAGACGCTCTCCGAGAGCAGGAGCAGCATGAGGCGCACATCGTCGTTATTAACCAGATCCCGAGGCGTGGTAGCGCTGTTCCCTACCGACTTGATGGTTGGAATATGCTCCGTATTCTGCACTGGGGAAACGTCCTGCCCATTTGCGAAGGTGTGCAGCACCACGCCCATCTTCCCCAGCCTGTGCAGCAGGAAATCAACGGGCGCTTCGGCCAGTGCTCCGATAGTCGTAATACCGCCACGGCGCAGCTTCTCTTTTGTAGCTGGCCCCACATAGAGAAGATCCTCCACTGGCAGCGGGTAAACGATCTTTTTATAATTGTCCTTTTCAATCCGGGTGATGGCGTCCGGCTTTTTATAGTCGCTGCCCAACTTGGCAGTGATCTTATTGTCCGCTACACCGATGCTGGCCGTGATCCCCAGCTCAAACTTAATTCGGTTGCTGATCTCCTGGGCGATGTGCATGGCGTCGCCTGCAATCGCCGCGCTACCGGTTACGTCCAGCCATGCTTCATCTAGGCCAAACGGTTCGATCTGATCGGTGTAATCCGAATAGATCTCCCGCGCCATTTTGCTGAAGCGGATATACTCCGCCATATCCGGTGGCAGCACCACCAGCTCCGGGCATTTCTGGCGAGCCTGCCAGATCGCCATGCCGGTTTTGACGCCGCGCGGCTTTGCCAGATAGTTTGCGGTCAGCACAATTCCGTGCCGGTCTTCCTGACTGCCGCAGACTGCCAGCGGCCGGTTTCGCAGCTCCGGATGCCGCTGCATTTCCACGGACGCATAAAAGCAGTTTTGATCCACATGCAAAATACTGCGTGCCACGCCATCACCCCCTTTTATATTATAGAACATTAGTTCTATAATGCAAGTGGGAGTTATTGCTAAGCTGAATTGAAAAGTTAAGTTCCATTTTGGAATTGCAACTTCCACTTTGTAATCGTAAGTTCCGTTTTTTCAAGAATAACTCTAAATAGAGTGAATTTCATGCTAATTTGGATGCGTATTTTCACCTTCTATTCAAAAAGAGCACAACTTATCGAGAGGTCGAAGTTTTCTTTCATTTTTTGCAAAGGCAACTTCCACCCCATTCGTTTGGCTCATATACGTTGGAAATAGCGGTAGGACGCTGGTTATTTTTTCAGCAGTTTAGGGGTCAAATTAATATCATCAGCAAGAATCAATTTGGCGTTGAGTTTTGCTAAGATATCGTCACCGTAAAGAAAGCTGAGTAACTGGTATGCGGACCGGTTACCCAGCTTTTTTCTCGCATAAGAATTGATATGGTTTACCATGAGGTCTATATCAGGCTGATGCAGGTCATCAAAAGGTGCGCCTTTCGGTAGAATTCTTCGGATGAATTCATGTGTAACCTCAATACCACCCTTCTGGCCTGCCATCTGCGGATCGCAATAAAATACTCTGCTTCGGATTTCGCCCCATTCTGTGCATTCTATTGCGGATGGATTTGTAAACTCGCTTCCACGGTCTGTTAGGATAATCGGAAACAATTCGCAGTAGAGCTCATGTCCAAGTCTCTCATAAAGGCCGTCAATAATGTCCGCCACAGAACGTGCCGTGTTGGCGTCTCGCAAGAAAGCAAGTATTACACTACAATTGCGGAAAAATATCGTCAGCAGTACTTTCCCGCAGTTTCGCTTTCCCTCCACACTGTCCATTTCTACAATAGGCAGATCCGGATTTTCCTTTACATACCGCTGAAAGTCCTGATAGGTTCTTCCTTTGTAGCATCCTTTATCCAGTTTAATCAGCGTTTTCTTCTGCCTCCTGCGGTAGCGGACTTTTCGCGGAAGGTCAATGTTTCCAACTGAAAGTAAGCTGGCATCGATGTAATTGTAAATTGTCTTCTCGTTAAGCATAATCTCATCTGCATGCGTGGAACAGATATGGTGGATGGACTGGCCTTGCTTGATCAGCGGAGAAATAACAGCATCGATTCGCTGCAATTTTTCCGGCGCTGTCGCGATCCCTTGTCGGCTCTCGCTGCGGACGGCTTCATACTCCTGTTGGGCAAAATCCGCATAATAATATTGTTTTTGAAGCTGGCAACGGGTAATCCTCTTACAGCCATTACACACATATGGAGGAAGGCCAAGTTTCGGACAGCGTTCTTCTTCATAACTGGAGCATGTGCTGTTGCATTCACCGCATCGTGCGCAGAAAAGATCCCTGGTATAGGGGTGATGACAAGGCTTGCATACACTTTGCACTTTTTTACAAACATTACGCTTTTTACAGGCATTGAATGGATAGCTCTTTCCGCCAACATTTCGGACTTTGATATGGCCAACCACTTCCTTTGAGATCGTTGTTGGATCACGGTTCAGCATTCTTCCTATTTCTTTGAACGATTTTTGCTTGTTGAGGCACTGTTCAATAACGTGCCTTTCGTCAATAGTCAGATGTTTATATTTAGCCATGAGAACACCTTGATATTAGATTCCGCTATTTTCACCGTTTTGTGTATTCTAACTTTATTGCAAAACTTGTTCAATAAAGGAAGACTTTTTTCGTATGCGGGGCAAAGGGATACCCGAACCTTTCGGGCGGTCTGGTTAAGAACCAGACCGAAAAGAGGGTTCCGACGATATCGTCGGAACCCTCTTTTTACTTCAAAGGTGTTTTTAAGGATCTAAACTTTCAAAGTCCGGATTTTTGTCTGTCACCGCTTATTTTGCCAAGTTCTGGCTAAAGCGCTGGAGAATCGTTGCTACCTGCGCACGGGTGGCGTCGCCAAAAGGCATCACCTGATTGTGACTACCCTGCACAAGTTCGGCATTCACTGCCCACGCCAGCGCGGACTGCGCGTATGTGGAAATGCTGCCGTAGTCGGAGAATTCCCGGATAGCCATACCGCCTTGGGTGGTATCGTACCCCTTGTGCTGTGCGTAGCGGTACAGGATAGCCGCCATCTGCTGGCGGGTGATGGTTCCCGTGGGGTTGGAGCCGTCGGAAATGCCGTTTTCCACAGCCCACGCCTTGGCTTCCGCCATGTTGGCGGGCGTTTTGCCGTCCATACGCGCCAGCACCATCCAGATCATCTGGCGGTTCGCCGTCGCATTGGGGCTGAATGCCGTAGCAGAGGTACCGTCAAATAGGCCGTTATTATAGGCATAGGCCACGCTGCCGTAGCACCATGCGCTCTCAGCCACATCCGCAAACGGGAAATTCACAATTAAATACTGTGATAGATGCTCGGTGGTAAAGGTCACCTTGCCATTTGAGTAGCTGGCAGTCTTTGGCTCGATGCTACCGTTGTCATTGATAAACCAAACGGTAATGCTGTCCGAGTTCTCACCGGATTTCAGCGTGTAGGGAACGGAAACGGTAATCTTACCGTCGCCAAACGTGCTGACCTTGCTGCTGCCTGCGTAGACGTTGACATCCACCACGGTAGCAAAACCAGCTTGACTGCCAAGCGTAGCCTTTTGGCTGTCGGTGAGCTTGCTGTTATTGACAGTCTCTACGGAGAACTTCACGTCGCCCTTGTCTTCGACAAACGCCAGTGCAGGCTTGTCAAGCGCAACCGTGCCAGTGGGCAGGGCAACCGCGAGTCCTTCAGAACCTTCTGCTCTCTGTACGGCGGAAACCACCTTTGAGGGAATGGTCGCAGCGTTCACCTTTAGGCCGGAGACGTCTACCGTGATGGTGCCGGTGTCCTTAGATGCGGAGGCAATCGTAGAAAGCTGGCTGTTGGCGGCAGAAATTGTCGCCGTGCTGCCGGAAACGGAAGCGGACACGTTTGCAGTGCCGGTATTGCTGGAAATCGGAACTGACACGCCGTTGGCAGTGGTGCTGCTGGAGGATGACCCGCTTCCGGAGTTAGAGACAGTCTTTGCAGGGATGATCACGGAGATTTCCGCCGTATCTGCCGTCGTGCTGTCACTTGTTTTTGTAACCGTCAGCACGACCTTAACCGTCGTTTCTGCACTGGGTGGGGTAATGGTTCCGCTAATTGCCAACACAGTTGCATCGGGGGATACATGCTTGATTACCACCGTAAAACCTGGGGGAACTGTGGGGAGCGTCATGCTTGTCGTATCTTTTGTGGGAGCGTTGATTGTGGTTATTAGTGTCGCAATTTGCGCTGCTGTGAAATCAGACGAAACCCATGTTTTTGCCTCCGAATCAGAAGCCGAGTGGAACGCCGAAGCCGTCGCCGCATAAGCCGCTTCAAAGGTATGCGCCGTGCCGATGCCAAGACCCGCAAACACGTTGGAGGTCTGCCACGTGCCGTTGTCTACACGGTATACAAAGGTGCCGCTTTCGGTCACTGTCACCGTCGCGGCGACTGTAAATCCGGCAGAAAGAGTTCCGCTCACGTTTGATATGGTCGGTGCTGTAGTTGATCTCGCGGGAACGGCTATCGCCGTCGCCGTGCTTTCTGGCGTGCCATTCACAACAGCCTTCTGCCGTATATATATGTATGAGTCAACATAATTGCTGATGTTATCACCGGTTACGATTGTTAAACCGTCAAACGTCGAAGCAGTATTCATTTCATAGGCAGTTCCAAAGGAAATTGTTTCGTTCGCATAGTTGATGATCGCATCCGATGCGTCAGGCGCTGCCGGTCTCGTGTAAATTGTTGCTACGGAACTGTTTTCCGATGCAGACTGCCCCCCGGTCTCCTTAATGCGGGCATAGAAAGTGTAAGATGTCGCGGTCGACAACTCGCCGAAAGTCGGGCTATCCTGCCAAATAATTCCATCCTTGCTGTATTCTGCGTTGGCAATGGAATTAAGTGTAATGCTATCGGTTCCGACCGTTGCCGCTGTCGGCGCGCTAGGTGCGGCAGGCACAGAAGCCTCGACCACTGCTTCAGTCGCCGCACTTTTCAGCGTGACATCGTAGTTTGTTGCGGTTGCGGTCACGGTGATCGTCGCTCCGATGTCATCCGCAGACAGAGTATACGTGCTGCCTGTTCCAATATTGCTTGTGATACCGCCAACTGTTCTCTCCCATTGGTAGGAAAATATTGCGTCTGACTGTGCGCCGATAACGTTCGCCGTCAGCATTTGTCCGCATTTTGCAGTACCGGCAATGGTTACAGTGCCTTCAATGGAGCCGGTAAAAGCTGATGACGTAAGCACCGTGCCTGCAGAATGATCACCAGATTCTTTGACACGCACCTGCACAGTACCGGAAATATTACCCACAGAAATTGTGATTGTCGAGTCTATAAGCGTTGCATTTGAAGCTGACAAAGCTATCCAAGTCGTGCCGTTAGCGGTGTATTCGTATAATGGCAACATTCCATATCCACTGACCACGGTAAAACTAAATGTGTTTGTTTCACCGTCGGTTACTATGCCATTTGTCGGCGCAGCAACGGAAGAAGTAGATTTGTTCACCACTAGCGTAACAGTTGTTGTTGATGGCGCATAATTATTGTCTATGGGCGTAAATGTCACGGAGTATGCTGTCGTATTGCTGTCGGATACGGATGGTTTCGTCGCTCCGTCCGTCCAAGCAAAGCTGCCCGCTACACTGCCACTCCCTCCTGAAAGGATGGACTCCGAAAGCATTTGTCCATACGTGATTGCAGAAGCGGCAGGCGTAGAGGTAATAGAAGACATGGCCTTGTTGACCGTCAGTTTTACGGGAACGTTGATCGCATTATAATGCTCCGTATCTGTCGGCGTGAATGTAACGGAATACTCCGTCGTATCGCTGTCTGATACGGAAGGCTCTGTTGTTTCTGTCGCCCATGCAAAGTTGCCCTCTACATCAGATGTTCCGCCGGAAAGTATGGAGTCCGCAAGCGTCTGCCCATAGGTAATTGCCGAAGCAGCAGGTGCAGCGGTACAATTGGGGTCCTTTTTTCCCACCGTAATGGTGACAGAAATATTGGTAATGATATTGTAATTGGTCGTGTCATCCGGCGTATACTTGACAGTGAAGTTATGGTCTCCTAATTCTCCTACGTCGGTGGTTTCTGAGCCTTCCCATGAAAAGCCCTCCGGTAGCACCACGTCTTCCAGCGTATCGCCCCAGGCTGCCATAAGTCCGGTGGGTGCGGTGTAATCCGGATCACCTTTCGCCGTTGCGGCAGAGTTGCTTGAGCTGATGTTTCCCGTGCAGTTTTCCGCAGCAACTGTTACATTAATAACCTTGCCCAAGTCAGCCGCAACGAGACTATAGGTACTGCCTGTTGCTCCGGAAATGTTGGAACCGTCCCTCGTCCATTGGTAGGAGATTGTTCCAAGACTGCAACTTGGATCAGCGGTCATTCCGCTCGTGTTCACATTGAGGTTCTGACCACACTTGAACGTCCCGGTGATGGAAACAGATCCGCCCAGAGTTGCTTTTTCCGTCGTTACGGAAAGCGCTGGACTTGATGAGGAAACTTTCAAAGTATCAGTCCCCGCCATTCTTGCGTAAAAGCTGTAGGCTGTGTTAGGTTCAAGATCAGTAAAGGTCGTGCCGCTCTGCCAGGTATATGTGTCAGTACTATATTCCGCGCCCGTGATAGCGTTAAGCGTGATGGTAGTTTCCGTTTTGGATGCCATTGTCGGGGCCGAAGGTGCAACCTGTAGGGCCTTTACAGTTAAAGTCTTCTCGCCGAAAAGGCCTGAACCGTCTTGCGCCGTTGCACGAACTGTGACAGTGCCTGAGCCGGTGAGTGTTACTAAACCGGTTGTTGAAACAGATGCGATACCGGAACCCGAGGATATGCTCCAAGTAATATCCTGCTTAGCCTCGGTTGGAGACACGGTTGCAGACATTTGCGTGGTATCACCTATCGCAACGTTAGTTTCTGAGGCGTTTACTATTATGCCGGTTACGATATTTTGTAGAACTGGAAGCACAAGCTCGCCGAAAACGCCAGAACCGTCCTGCGCCGTAGCCCGGATCGTTGCTTTTCCATTTCCCCATGATGGATCAACAACACCGCTTGTTCTCAGCATGTTCCCAGCATCTACACTGCCTTCACCGGCTTGTGTCGACATGGTTACCGTCCATGTGACGTTTTGATTTGTGGTATTTGAAGGCTGAAAGCTATAGTGCAGCTGGAGGCTGCCGTTCTTTCCGATACAGGTTGCCCCGTTTTCTCCTGTAACCGTAATGCCTGTTGCCAAAACGTTTCCTGCTGTAAGCGTAACCGTATAGGGAGCAGATTCAGCCGCGCCGTCATAGGCTGTAAACCGAAGCGTGGTGGTTCCCGCAGTTTTAGGTGTAAAAGAATAATTTTCGTCTGCCGGAACCGCAGTACTGCTTCCGTTGGTGTATACCCTGTAGGTAAGTGTATTGCCGTCTATATCCGTGAAAATATCCGATAGTTTGAGGGTATAAGCGCTATTCACGGATACCGAAACACTATCCGTTGACGATACGCCGGATATGAGCGTCGGGGCCGTGTTCGCCGAACCCGTCACCGTGAGGCTGATGCTTATCGGCGTACTTGCATAGTCGGAGTAGTCGCCAGAGCATATCTCTTCGTTATATATGAGCAGAGTATAAGAACCCGCCATTATGTCCGCAGAAATCGGTATTGATAAGGTTCCGCTGGCATCCGCGCTCAGCTTAGCATAATATTTGACCAAGCTATCCGAATTACTCACGAGAACGCAGGAAACATATTTGCCAGTTCCTGTCTGCGCGCCGCTGAAATTTAGGCTGATGGAGCTGCCCTGCGCCTTGGTCAGACTTGCCGGAGCACTGGCAATGTTAAGGCTCAGGTTTGAGTCGAGTATGGTAAACTTGACTTCACTGCTGAGAGCAACCGAATTCATCGTGCCCACTGTCGTATCTTTGGCGCCCGATATTGGAGAGGTGTACAGCACTTTTGAAAGATTGAGTGAGGTCCCTGGGCGAACACAGTTTAACGTTGTATTGGGGGGGCCAAAGTTGTTTACAACACCGGCAGATACCGTACGGGCGGTGTTGTATTGAGACATTGTGCGCAGCACCCATGCTCCATCAGCAAGCTCACGCACACTCGAAGAGACAGTTGATGCCTCTGTCACGCCCAGTGCCCAAATTTTTTGATTGGTCGGCTGCGTGCCGGAGACCTCATCCAATGTCAGTCCGACCATGAGTGCCTGTTCGCGGGAGTCATAAGAATTCGGCAGGTTGTTGATAAATGACTGCAGTGTGCTGCCGGAATAGGAAGTGGAATTGGAATCTGGGTTATTGGGGTCTTTCCAAAACGCGGAAGACCCCATCGACCCCTTTGCAAGCAGCGTTACATATTCACTGCCCTTGTCGATACCTGTTCCGTTGAAACCCACCACATACCATCGCTGGCCGCCAAAGCCGATCTGCGTTGTGCTGGACGCAAGCGTACTTCCAGAACCAACTCCGATGGATGAGGTTGTCATCCCGTAGGGAAGTGTTGCTGCTCTTGCGGTTATCGACAATCCCGGCAGCAGGCTGGCGATAAGTGCCAGCGTCAAAGAAAGAGAGATGATTTTTTCTTTTGTTTTTCGCATTGCAGTTTTCTCCTTTTTATGATTCTAAAAACTCACTGAAGTCCAGAATAAATTCGGCAATGGTGAGGGAATTCTCGTTTTCGCTCTGCGGGTCGTCCCGCGTGTGCAGAAGGGCCATCAGGCTTTCAAGCGACTGCGGCCGCAGAACCAGCGCCCGCAGGATTTTGGCCTGCCGCGCGTCTTGGGCAAAGCGGACGCATCCGTTCAGCACAAGGCCGGTTTGATAGCCCTGTTCAATTAGCGTCACGTCAGGTTTCAGAATCAGCATGGTTTTATCCATCGCGCGCCCTCCTATATCAGGCGCAGCTTATCAGCCGCGGCTCTGGCTTCGCTGCGGCGGCTGACGCCCAGTTTTTGCAGAATGCGGCTGACGTGAGTCTTGACCGTGGGCAGCTTGATGCCCAATATCTCCCCAATCTCCTGATTGCTCAGGTTCTGACAAAGCAGCTTCAAAACCTGCGTCTCCGCCGCCGACAGCGGCTCCATGGGCTGCACCTCCTGCTTCAAGAACCGGGGATACTCCACTGCCTGCGCCCGCGTGGCGGCAACCAGTGTGTCAAGATATGCCGCGTCGGCGTCCCAGCCGCAAGCGCCCAGCAGCGGCAGGATCGCCGCACCGTACTGCGCCATAGGCCAGATAAATTGATATTCGCGGCAGGTATCCAGCGCCCCGCAAAGCTCTATCTTCCATTCCGCGTCACCCGCGCGCTCCATGCACAGCGCTGAGAGCAGCCGGATGTGGATACCGTCCATCACCCGCCCGCAGTGTTCACAATAGGGCTTTAGCCGCGCTAAGAGCAACAGCGCGTTGTCGCACTCGCCCTCAAGAATCTGCACCATCGCCCGCGTCAGATACTGGTAGCGCCACATAGCCCACAGCCGCGCGTCATTTTTTGGGGCTTTTTCCCGCAGCCACGCCCGGGCGGCGTCCGTATCGCCCAGCCGGAGGTGGATGCGGCAGAGCATCGCGTCGATGTTGGGCGAAAAGCGCGCCTGCCCGGTGTCGAGGAATTTTTCGCGCAGACTCTCGATGGCCTCCAGCGCCGCCCGTGCTTTTCCCTGGGACACCTGCACCCGTGCCAGCAGACCCACCACGGCAAACTCAATGTCCGATGTACCCCTCGCCTGAATCTCGCCCAGACGCGACATGAGGGTGAGCAGGCGTTTCGACATGTCCTCGCCCTTTTCAAACTTGCTTTCGCAGATGGCGCAGTCGGCAAGCCCCACGCCGTCCCGGCCCAGCACGGTTTCCACCGGCCTTTTCATGGTGGCGTACAGCAGGTCGTCCTTTTTCGACCACTCGCAGAAGTCCTTTCCGCCGTTCATAATGCTGGGCAGAGTGCTGGTGACGGAAAACGCCGGCACCTTGAGCTGCTTGTCCGTCATGACCCGGAACACGCTGCCAATGACCTCGATCAGTCCCTTGCTCCCCCGCTGGGGCAGGGCAATGTCCAGATACGCCAGCTTACCCTGGACGGTTTTGTACTCGGAATCGGTCTTTTTGAGCCGCGCGGCATAGTCTTGCAGCGCGGCGTACCACCGCTCGGAGGCCTCGTAATCCAAGCACAGGGAGGTCAGCATACTCATGCCGCACATCAGCGCCGGGGATTTCAGAATTTCATCGTCCGGCAGAGCGAAGTAGTAATTCTGCAGTTGGTGGTAACGCCCGACACCGGGGTGCTGCTCTGCGTTTTTCACCAGCAGCGCGGACACCTTACCCTGTTCTCCCGCAAGGGAGTAGCATTCCAGCGCTTTGTCCGGTTCATCGTGCAGCTCGTGATAGAGCGCCGCGCGGCTGTACAAGCTGCGCTGCTCCGCGTCGGTGAGTTTCTGGTGCAGCTCCCACATCAGAAACACCCGGAAGATTGGCCAGAAATGATAAGTATCCAGTCCATCGAATAAAAGCATGGTGGTATCCCGCTGGATGATACCCAGCAGCTCCCCCGCCCGGGGATCGCCGCTGACCATCTTCGCAAGCTCCAGATGGAAGCTTTCAAACGGCGCAAGGCTCACCAGCAACCGCTGCAAGGGTGCGTCAAAACGGCGGTAGACCGCCTCATCAAAATAAATGAACAGCTCTCGCTTCGCCGAGTTCAAGATGTCCTCGCTGTATGCCCCGCCATTTTTCAGCTTGCGGCAGAGGATGTCCATGGCGATGGGATAACCTTTAAAGTCACGCTGAATGGCGCTCATATCACCGGGGCTGACCGCAATGCCGCGATCTTCCAGCATCCGCTGCGCGGTCGCGCGGTCGAAAAACAGGGCCTGCGATTCTATGGTGAGCAGGACGCCCGCAAATTGAAACGGCATCAGCCAGCCGGGGACCGCTCCGCGGCCCAGCAGTACAAAGTGCAAATCATCTCGGCTGCGAATCAGATTGCAGAGTGCCTCCCGGCGCTCCGGTTCCAGCAGAACCTGCAAATTGTCCACCAGCACCGCGTCGCAGTCCGGCGGGATATTGCCCGGCAAAAATTCCGCGTCCGCCGCGCTGAGCGCGCAGACGGTATGCCCGGCGAGCAGAGCCGTCGCCGTTGTGGTCTTGCCGCAGCCGCAGGGCGCGGAGAACAGAATGACCCGGCAGTGTTCCCAGCCGGTCAGAAAAATTTCCTTCAGCGAGGGCTTTATAATGACAGAAGCGCTGTCGCCCATGAGTCGCCCTCCTTTAACAATTAGTACATTTTTAAGAATTATTTTCCAATATACCAGCTAATTGTATCAGATAAAATTTATTTTGTAATCCATCCAAAGTATGATTGAGGGGGTAAAAAGTCAAATACCAAACGCGCAGAAAGAAGGCAACAAACGACTGTTTCCAGTCGTTTGCTGTCTTTCAAGTCAAAACCGCATTTCAAAATATTCACTAAAAAAATGTGCTGATACTTTGTAGCGCCTTTATCGCGCTGGACGAGCTTATAAAACTGAAATCGGCATGACCGAATTGCGCATGCCACTATTGGTAAACTAATTTCCGTTTTGAGTTTGAAAAAGTAACTTCTGCCATATGGGTTGAAGTTAACTTTTCAACTCACCGAGTTATTGCTAAGCTGAGTAGACATATTGGCAAATGTGCTATACTATATCAGGTATAGAAAGCTCATCTAAACTGGAAAGCAGGTGCCTAAAGTGTGTGGACGCTATCAGTTTACGGCAGAAGACAGCAAGGAAATTCAGCGAATTGTACAGGAGGTGCAGGAGCGCTGCGGACGTGACCAGTTTATGCCTGGGGACGTGTATCCCTCCAACAAGGCACCGGTCTTGCTGGAGTCACATGTCAACGTCGCACCTGACCTGCTGTATTGGGGCTTTCAGACGCCCAAGGCGCTGGTGATCAACGCCAGATCGGAAACGGCAGATCAAAAGTCCTTATTCCGAGACAGTTTAGAGCAGCGCCGCTGCGTGATTCCCTCCACAGGCTTTTACGAGTGGAGTAAGGACAAGCGGAAATATCTATTTCGCCTTCCGGAGCAACAGGTCCTCTACATGGCCGGAATCTACCAGGAGCGGGACGGGAAGAACTGCTATTGCATTCTCACCAAGGAAGCCAACGACTCCGTGCGGGAGGTTCATCCGCGTATGCCCGTCGTCCTGACGTCAGAACTGATCAACACTTGGATCATGGAGCCGGCAGCCTACCGGGAATTGCTCAAAAAAATACCGCCGCAGCTGCTGGCCACGGCGGAAGACAATCAGACGTCGCTCTGGTAATTGTGCGTCCTTGGGCAGGTTAAGTCCCGAGGGCGCTTTTTTTGTTGAAATTGACGTTATTATGGTGTATCCTAATTTTGGTAAATTGAGTGCAGCGCTGCGTTTCCATTAATAGCAATTATACGCAGTTCCCCAACGGTAGATTTTCGAAATTCTATATGTGTTAAGCAAAATAGAGGTGATTTAATAATGAGTAGAAAAAGAAATGATGCTACACCTTCTAAATTAGGAGATATATATCAGTATTTTATAGCTTTGCTGGACTGTTTCAAAATGAAAAACGGAGAGAAAATACAAATTGAACTTCAGGGCGATGTTACTTTAATTTCCGGTGACAACAATAGCTTTCAAAAAGAAGTAAAACACCATACTGGTTCATCTTATCTTTCAGATCGAGATATAGATTTATGGAATACCTTGAAAAACTGGATAATTGATTATCTAGATAGTATGAAATTTGATCAGCTAATTCTCTTTACTACAGCCGATATCGCGACCACCAGTATTTTTTGCAACTGGAATACGAAAGAAAAAACGGAAAAGTATAATATTCTTCATAAAATTGGGGAAAGGGCAAAAAAAGCTGAGGAAGGTTTTAGACCTTGCTACAATGATATTTTCAATTGTGGAAACATCACGAAAGAACAAGTCTGTGATTTGCTTGATAAATTTCAAATAGAGCATCTTCAGCCTCAAATACAGGGAATTTCTGCTCGCTTTTCACCTTACCTTGTCACTATTCCAGAGGTTAATCGAGATAACTATATCGCTTCACTCTTGGGCACTGTGCTTCAACAAGTCGTAAAACCGCCCCATATATGGGAGGTACCATTTGAAGTTTTTCAGGAGCACGCCCAAACTATTGCTCCCGCATACATGAAAGAGGGAGTAGTTCCTCTCCCCTTAGATTTTCTGTCAATTGAGCCTGATAGCACAGAACGTGAGGTCGCCAAAGAAAAAGCTTTTGTAAAAGCACTTGGAAACATTGAATATAAAAGGATAATTCCTCATGCAATATCAGATTATTGGAAAGCGACTAAGACTATTGCACGCTATTTTAGTGATAATATTTCATACACTGCCAGTCTGAGTGCGTACAGAGAGTCCTTAAGTCGACGAATGTTTTACGCAAAGGAGTCAGTCCTCAACGGCGAACCTTTATTAGAACGCAATCAAGAACTAAGTGCCTCAAGGAAATTATGTTCGGATGTGCTAGGATGGGAAGCGAATGACTTCGGAAGCATAGTTGCCAATCAATCTTTTTTCCAAAACGGAGTTATACACAATATTGTAGATGATGAAGACTTTGTGTGGGATATAGGTGATAATTATGAGCCTTAAAAACATTGAAACCTTATCACTGAATCCGCATTTTTTTAAGCATATGATTATTTGCTTCTTGTCTGGCTATGGAAAACCATGTGACCTAAAACTTATATTTATGGTTCTACCCATTTTGCTTTATGCTCCATCAAGAAAAAAACTTGCCTCGGCTAAATCTACGAGTCGCTTGGAGTCTTTATTTAGAGCGCAAGTCGAGGTTGATGGCAAGATAAAACTATCAGGAAAAACAAGGCTATCTGGATTTATGTCGCGGTATAAAATGCTTCAACCTGCAACTAAAAAAACAATAATAATTCTTCACAATCAAGGCCTTATATCCATTAATGGTCGCTACATAGTCACAAATAAAACTGTCTCTTATAAAGATTATAGTATATTTATATCAAGTTGGATGAAAGCTGCCTACTATTTAGGCGTTGTGTTTTCCAAATCTACAGAAGATCATATCACTTACTTTTTGGGGGTGGAATAGGTGAAAAGCTATATTAGTTCAATAGTGCTTCTCAATAGAGAGGAAAAAAGAATTGTACCACTTAAACAAGGAGTCAATATTATTACCGGAAACTCTAAGACGGGGAAAAGCGCTTTGGTAGAAATCATTGATTACTGTTTATGCAGCTCAAGATCTACGGTGCCAAAAGGAAAGATTACTGAATTTACTACATTATTTTGTATTACGTTAGTAATACAAAATAGCTGCTATGTAATTGCAAGGCAAAGCACTGAGCTCGGTTCCAAAATGTACTTATCTATAGAGGCTGAAAATTTTGATCCGAATATGCTTAATTTATCATATTTTGATGACAAATCTTTGCAATTACCTAGAGAAGTTAAATCTGAACTTGAGAGTGCGCTAGGTCTCATGGTATCAAATATGCAAACCGAAGATATAGATGCGAAACCCGAAAAGGCTTCTCTGCGGAACATGGTTTCATACTTATTTCAGCATCAAAATTTGATGGCAAGTAAATTCGCTTTGTTCTATAGATTTAGTGACTTTTATAAGCGCAAAGCCGTGATTCAACAATTTCCCGTTTTTTCCGGGTTGGTAGAACAAGAATATTACAGTAAACTGATTCGCCTTAATGAACTAAAATCTAGATTAAAAAAGTTGAGAAAGAATGAAGAAACCAACAAGGCTGCTTCCCAAAAGATTAAAATGGCACTCAGTCCTTTGCTTGAGAATTACTTTGCCCTATTAAATTTGACTTTTGATAACTCGGCTTCATTGTCTAAGATGATTGAGATAGCCAATGCTCTCCCAACGTTTGATGACTCTCCGCTATTTAATGATCAAGGAATTATGAATCGATATCATGAGCTTTGTCGTGAACTGGACAATTACAGGGATCAAGAACACGAGATATCTGTACAAATAAGTGATATAGAGAATGCAAATAAGGCGGGTACCGGCTTCATCGAGGTTCTTGGTGAACTTCAAGAAAAAGCCAAAATTTCCTCTCCAGAGGATGATGCTAACTATATTTGTCCACTATGTGGAAACTCCTGTGACGATATCAAGGCTGCAGATCAAAATATATTAAACGCATCATCGTGGCTTGATGATGAATTGGCAATAACTTCAAAATACACTGCTGATTTTTCTGAGGAAATCAGGAAGCTATCTAGTATTAAAGATGAAATCGTTAGGAACATAAAGCTGACTTGGGGGCAAATCAAGGATATTGAGCGCAACTATATAAACTCAAAGGAATTGTTGTCCAAAAAAGAACAAGTTGAGTATGCAAAAGTTAAAATCCTCCTTTATGTTGAAATGATTAACACCGGTGTGTTTAAAAATGTAGATTTAGATGCAGAGGAACTGCAGGGTGAAATATTAAAACTCGAATCCCGAATTGCCGGTTTTGATTTAGATACCGAAATGCAAAAAGCGCAGATTTTTATATCTGAAAATATGAATAGGCTTGCTTTAACCTTGGATTTTGAAGATGAGTATAAACCGATCAACTTAAATTTTGGATTGATCGATGAAACTTTTGATATATATCATCACCAAAACCATCGCGATAAGATATTCTTATACGAAATGGGAAGTGGTGCAAACTGGGTGTCCTGTCATATCGCCTTGTTTTTAAGCTTGTTACGTTATTTTTGCAAAAATCCCAAAGCACCGATATTAACTACAATGTTTTTTGATCAGCCGAGCCAAGTGTATTTTCCTCAACCAGAAAAGAAAACATCGGCTGATATAGCTGCAGTAGAAAAAATGTACAAAACTATCTTCGACGAGATAAACTCTATCGGTAAGGACTATGGAATACTGCCTCAAATAATAATTGTAGATCATGTTTCTGGTTCGGAACTGACTCATAAAAAAGAATTTTTGAGCTATGTTAGAAGAGATTGGCGTGACGGTAGGCATTTAATATGAAACTAATATTGATTGGCGTTCCATTATGAGCAACTCGAGCAACAGCAGGGACTATGTAAGCTTCGCAGTATATTTATGATGGATAGACGATGGAACAACACCAACAGAAACAGCTACAAAGGAAATTACACAGGAAATCAAAGCTAAACTTGCAGCTATGACCGACAAGAAGCCAACAGAGGATGATATAGCCGCTGCGGTGGTAGCAGTTGTCAGCCAGAGGATGGGAATGGGTAGCGCCAATTCTCAGTTTGTAGCGAAGTTGATGCAGCTGTTTATTCGCAGTACCGAGGGATAACGGGAGATGCAGACTTTCAGAGGAGGAACAACCTTATGATCTTAACATGGGAACAGATACAGGCTAATGCGATTGCTTTCTCAAAACGCTGGCAAAACGCCAAGCGCGAGGAGGCTTTGGCGCAGACCTTTGAAAAAGAGTTTTTAGCAGTATTCGGCGTAGAGGACGTTCTTGCCGTGGGTGAATACGAATACAAAGTGCCGCTTGACGATGGACATAACGGATATATCGACTATTATTGGCCGAAGAAAATTGCCATTGAATTCAAAACCCGCGGCAAGGATTTGAACAAAGCGTATTCTCAACTAAAAGACTATGTGCTGCATTTGCCCGGTGCAGATATGCCGAATTTGCTGATGGTCTGCGACTTTGAAACTATAGTGCTACACCACAGAAATACAGGCGAGCAAATACAATTTGAGACAAAAGACCTTCGAAAATATATCAAGCAGTTCGCGAATATCGCCGGATATGAAACCACTCGCACTTATGAGAATCAAGTGGAGGTCAACGTCAAGGCAGCCGAGAAAATGGCAAAACTACATGACGCGCTCAAGGCGCATGGCTATGAGGGACACGTGCTGGAGGTATACCTTGTTCGGCTATTGTTTTGCCTGTTTGCCGATGATACGGGTATCTTCCCGAAAGACAGCTTTGTAAACTACATAGAGAACTCCAAAGAGGACGGCTCCGACCTCTCCATGCGGTTGGCGCAGCTCTTTGAAGTTTTGAATCTGTCCGATGAATTACGGAAAAAGCGCACACTTCTTTCGCCGGAGCTGCTGCAATTCCGCTATATCAATGGTCACCTGTTTGCCGACCCGTTACCCTTTGCCGATTTCAACGATAAAATGCGGCTGACCCTTGCTGATTGCTGCAAATTCGATTGGAACAAGATTTCCCCCGCTATCTTCGGTGCTATGTTCCAAGGCGTTATGGATAAAGACCAGCGCCGAGAGCTTGGCGCGCACTACACAAGCGAAGAAAATATCTTAAAGCTCATTAACCCGCTGTTTTTGGACGAATTGTGGGAGGAGTTTGAGCGTGTCAAGACAACGCCCGCGCTGCTTGACCGTTTTCACGATAAGATTGCAAACCTCAAATTTCTTGACCCCGCCTGCGGTTGCGGTAATTTTCTTATCATCACATATCGGGAATTGCGGAGGCTTGAATTTGAAATTCTGAAAATGAAGTTTTCACAACTTGCATTCGCACAGGCAACTATTGGAGAGAACCCGCTGGAAAACGAAATTCGTGTGAATGTAGAACAGTTTTATGGTATCGAGTATGAGGATTTTCCGTGCCAAATTGCACAGGTAGGAATGTGGCTGATGGATCACCAGATGAACAATGCCGTTGCCGACTACTTGGGCTTTCCTTTTGTTCGTTTGCCGCTACGTCAAAGCGCAACGATTGTGAATGAAAACGCCCTGCAGATAGCTTGGGAGGATGTTGTACCTAAGCCGGAGCTTTCCTACATTCTTGGTAACCCGCCGTTTGTCGGCGCGCACATGATGGCACAGGGCAGCCCGCAAAAGCGCGAGGTCGAAGAAACCTTTGGGTATATAAAAGATGTGCAGGATTTGGATTATGTGACCTGCTGGTATAAAAAGGCTGCGCAGTATATTCAAGATACAGGTATTGAGGTTGGATTTGTTTCTACAAACTCAATTTGTCAAGGCGCACAAGTTCCAATTCTTTGGAATGTGTTGCTGAACGATTTACACATTTATATCAAATTTGCTCATCAAACATTCAAATGGAGCAACGAGGCGAAAGGAAAAGCGGCTGTATTCTGCGTGATTGTTGGATTCTCACTGCACAACAGAGAGAAGAAAAAGTTGTATTCTTATGAAACCGTATCCGCAGAACCAACGGAGAGTGTTGTCGCAAATATTAATCCGTATCTGCTATCGGGAAATGATTGCTTTGTTACAGCACAGAAAAAGCCGCTTTGCGATGTACCGGAAATGAAATTTGGAAGTCAGCCCCGCGATGGAGGCTTTTTTGTACTATCACCGGAGGAACGAGCAGAAATACTTGCTCAAGAGCCTGCGCTTGCAAAGGTCATTAAAGCTTATATTGGCGCAGACGAATTTATCAAAGGGAAGGAACGGTATTGCATTTGGCTGCACAATGAACCGTTTGAAATTATTAAGAACAGCAAGATTTTGAAAGAACGGATCGCCGCCGTTGAAAAATTTCGGTTGAAGAGCACCGCTAAAACCACAAATGCCTATGCAAAGGTGCCGGCGATTTTTGCTCAAATCGCACATCCATATTCTGATTATCTTATTGTACCATCAGTGTCTTCCGAGCGCAGAAGATACATTCCGATTGGATTTATGGATGCCAATACGATTGCAAGCAATGCCGTCCAAATTGTTCCCAACGCTACGCTGTATCAATTTGGTATTTTGACCTCCAATGTCCATATGGCATGGATGCGAACAGTTGCAGGTAGATTGAAAAGCGATTATCGTTACTCAAAAGAGCTTGTTTACAATACTTTCCCGTGGCCGGATGCCGATGAGAAACAAAAGGCAGTGATTGAGGCAGCAGCACAGGCTGTTTTGGATGAGCGTGCAAAGCACCCAGGTGCAAACCTTAGAGATTTATATGAGCCGACATTGATGAAGGTTTCGGGTTTGCAGGCTGTTCATACCAAATTAGACCGCACTGTATGGTCGGCATATGGAGCAAAATGGAACTCCGAAGCGGAGTGCGTTGCTGATTTGATGGAAAGATATCAAAAGTTGGTAAGCAATAAATAGGAGGAAGATATGCGGCCATTCCATGACTATGATTTAGGCATGGTTATTAAAACTGTGTGAGTAAATAGAAAAGCATAGCAACGACGAAATAATGGCAAATGACTTGAATCTTCTCGCAAACAACTGCTATGAGCAGTTTTATATTGAGCCGGTAAACATAAGCTTCTCTTCAATCCGGAAAATCACCGCTTCAATGAAGGAAACATAATTGTGATTGAAGCGGATGCTGTGGATTCGTGATGCGATTATACTGAATCACAAACGGCAGCAATCCGGAATTTCCTGATAACTGCCACTTGTGTTTAGACGGGGTGATTGAGCAAAATGATTTTAACAGTTGCTTGGCATCGGCTTGGGCTTTTGAACTTCGCAGTTTGTTTATCAAACGTTCAGGAGATTGATAGAGCATTCAAACATCAAGCCGCAACAGACTTTCACAGAAAGATGTTGAGGAAATATTAAGGTTGTTATCTTAAAACGCGATAAACGCAAGCACTGTTATGAATACATAACGGGAGGAAATAGCATGACTAACAAAGAAAATATGGCATTAACTGAACTGAACGGTGCCAATGGTGCTTTGCAGCGAAGTATTCGTGTGGAGCAAGCACTAGCTGAAATAAAAGACACATTTCAAGCGCCAATGCTCGCGAAGATTCCTTTTGCTGAAATTGCAACACTTGGCGGATCCTTTTCAGGAGTAGTGGAAACATTAGCAACTCCTGCGGCAGAGGGCATATACAGATGTGTTTTCCCAAAGGGAGTATCCGGTTCACTTGCTATGGCAAAAGACGGTAGCGGTGCACTTGGTGCTATTATGAATGAGAGTGGAATTGCCGGACAGGCTCGATGGCTTCCGGTCGACAAAGCTATTGGCCCCGCTTGCCTGAGAGCAACTCTTGTGGCCGTTGCTGTTCTTGCTGTTGTAAAACAAATCAGCGACATAAAAGACGGTCAGAAAGAGATTGTCAGCATTTTAGAACGCGATAAAAAATCTCAGCTTCTTGCGGATTATGATATTCTTGCTTCTTATATGGATGACTACAAATATTATTGGGAAAATGAAGCCGATACAGTAGTGAACCTGAATCAAGTTAAAAATATAAAAAGAAACGCACAAAAGGATATTCGCTCATACACACAACGGCTAGAAGAATTGGTGGCTGAAAAGACTAATCTTTTGAAGATGCAAACTGCTTCTCAAAGCATTGGCAAGATTCTAAATTGCTTTGTTCACTATAAGCTTGCGCTACACGTGTTTGCACTGTCTGAATATATGGAAGTAATGTTGTCGAAAAACTTTCAAGCAGAGTTTTTAAATAAAATATCTGCCGATCTCCGAGATTGTTCTATCCGTTTCCGAGAGCTATATACAAATTGCTATGATAAAATAGAAAAGCTTAAAAAAGAAGCGTTGACAACACAAGCAGCTAACAAATTTGCAAAAGCAACTTCTGATTTAGGCAGGCTGATTGGAAAAATTCCTGTCGTAGAAAAAGGATCAATTGATGAGTTCCTGATTAGCATTGGTGCATCGATTGATGAAACCGAAAAAAAGCAACTCGAAAAAACGATGAATTTCTTTATTCAGTACAAAGAAAGCGGGATTATCCCGGTTGCAGAACACATCGATACTATCAATACGCTCTCCAATAAGCCGGTAATAATGCTGTATAACAAAGATGTTTTGTGCTTCGAAGAGATAGAGGAAGCTGTATAATTCGGTCGCCACCGTGCAAGCAATTTCGTTTAATGAATAGCGAATTATCCGAATAAAGGCGCGAAAAAAGCAGTCGAGAAGAAATATCTCAACTGCCTTTGTTTGGATAATTCCATAGCACGAAATCGCCATCTATGGGGAAAGTATAATTTCTCTTGCTTAATTTCCGACAAGTATAGTATCCGCAAAAGCCTTGCAAATCAAGGATTGCGGCGGATACGAAATAGAGAAATTATACTTTTTGGCACAACAAATAAACCTCCTCTGGTATCGTTCCAGCCGTTTTTCTTTAGAGGCAACGTGGTTTATGTTGTGGTACTATTCTATCAGCTGATGAAAACACTGTCAATACCACCGCCGCAGGCGGTTTAGTGCTATGTTTACATTGTGAAGAGAGCAAGGCCCAATTATTTATATTAAATGCAGTAAGGTAATATAATGGAATGGATTTGCGTTTAAACATACCCTAATGAATTGTTTAGCAGGCATTAATTAAAATGGAAAAATAGTTGAATTTTGTTAAATAATGGTATATTCTTACAGAAGAGAGAAAAGTGGTTACCACAACAGGAAGTTTGAAAAAAAGGTAATCATATATTTGGTGATTGTATATGAAAAGAGTACTTATTAATAAAAAATACTTTAAAAGAAGTTTTATTACTTCTGTAAGTTTTATTTTTGCAATTATTTCGGCAGTTCAAATATTCTTTTCATTGGAGAATGATTTTGGAATAAAACTTGATAATCCATGTAAAAAATTGATTGCACTTATCATTCCTATTTTGCTTGCTGGGCTAATTGCTATTATTAGAACCTGCACATTTAAAAAAAACACATTAGTTGATGAAACCCAGCTCTCCGTTATATTACGTTACGGGAATCTGTGGAAATATGGTTTTCCGAGGTTTTGCAACAAAAAAAGAATTGTTGTTGTAAATGTCAATACAGCATTTGATACTATTGTTGATCCCCCCGAGGTTCATAAACCATTAGTTAGTGCAAGAACTGTTCATGGACAGTGGATTGAACAGATGGTGAAACGAGGAGTGTCCCTGGACAAGTTAAATATCGAGATAAAGAAGAGCTTAGACGAACAGAGAATAGTCCCGTCCACTGTTCTCAATAAAGACAGAGGTAATGCTGATATTTACCCCAGGGGTACTATTGCACTTTATCAGTATAATAATACGACTTTCTATTTATTAGCACTATCTGAATTTGATGAGAAAAATAATGCGCAGAACTCTCAGGAAGAACTGCGAAAAACAATCTTAAAGTTAATTGAGTTTATAGGTCATTATAGTCAGGGTTATGATGTCTATATTCCTGTTATGGGTTCTGGTAATTCTCGCACAGGAATAGATGATCAAACTGCACTTGAATTATTGTCATCGAATTTAAAACTTAATCGTAATGATTTGCGTGGTAAAATCAGTGTCGTAGTTTACGAAGGAAATAGAGATAAAGTAACAATAGGAGGATAAATTGTTATGTCTCAAAAATATAAATAGCGAAAATTAAAGCAAGTTATCAACATGGAAAAAGTGAAAGGAGATACTATGGCATATCGAAATGGTAACTATTCCGCATTCTATGTCAGCGAACCATTTAGCGAAAGTAATCTGGGAGCTTCGAGCACACACGACTTTGTTTACTACAACATGTTGCGTATGTGGAAAGCCGCTGACGATGATTTCCCATTCAATGATTCGCACAACAAAACCTATAATGTCCGTGATGGAAGTGACTGGGAGAAGACGCTAAAGCCTCGTCTCCATGAACGTTTGGACAACTCAAAAAATATCATTTTGTTCCTAAGTTCTATTACAGTAAACAGCCGCGCATTGCGGGAAGAAGTGGATTATGGTATTAACACCAAAGGTCTTCCTGTAATAGTAATTTATCCCGATTATTCAGAAAAATCTGACATCGTTGATAGTAACGGCAACTTTAAAAAGCAGATAAAGGATTTATGGGACAAACTTCCAAAGTTTCGTGATAGTAAGTCGTCCGTTGCAGTTCTTCATGTACCATGTAAAAAGATACATATTACATCAGCCTTAAACGACACGGGTTTTATGGTAAATACGATGAAAGATGCGGAAGACTATTACTATAAACCGTAATAGTGAAGTACCGGTTTTATGCGGTTTTCAGATACTCGTTCATTAAAAAAGATATGTATGATACGACTATTGCCAAAAAAGATATCCAGCAAGGAGGCCAGTAGTTCACAGTGCAAAATTGATGTCTGAGTTTCCCAGTTTGTTTACACCATGAAATAGGGCATAATAGTTCGTTCTTTCTTATCTAAGACGGCTTGGTACCTCAATTTTTCGCTACGTTTTGATTGTTTTGACCCACATGCTATAAGATGGAGCAGCAAGCCATAAAAATACACGAGGGGGGCTCTGGAGTATATTCTCGAGAGCTCCCCTTTGTGTTATGCTATCCGATTAAAACTCAGTATGGTAAAGTACGCTCGCTATAACGTATTTGTAAGCGTCAAATGCCAATATAAAAGGCCAGCGTCGGAGGGTCAGGCCCCAGCGCCGGTCTTAAAATAGTTTGGCAGCAGCGCATCAAGCTGTTCGGTGTCGTGCAAATCCAAATTTGGTGCGGCTCGGAAAATGTGCGTCAGATAGTCATACGGTTTCAGCCCGTTTTCCTTGGCCGTCTCAATGAGCGAATAAATCACCGCGCTGGCCTTGGCTCCTCTTGGGGTATTTGCAAAGAGCCAGTTTTTTCTTCCAATGACAAAGGGCTTAACGCTGCGCTCCGCTCGGTTGTTGGAAAATTCCAAGCGGCCGTCCAGCAAATATTTTTCCAGATATTTTCGCTGTGACCTGGCATAGTATGCCGCTTTGCCCACAGCAGATTTTGGCGCAGCTCCACACAAATCTGCCCATGCAAAAAACTCCTCCATGAGCGGCTTGGAGGATTCTATGCGCTTTTCAAATCTCTGCTCAGGGGGCAGGTCCTCAAATTCATGCTCCAGCGCAAACAGTCGGTCGCAGTAGCGTTTTCCAATGAAAGCAAGACTCGCCTCACGACCTTTTTCCGGCACAATTTTCAGTGCCTCGTCAAACTTTCGTCTTAGATGCGCCCAACAGCCCACAACCGCAATGCGTTCGGGTAGCTTGTGGTACCCATCGTAGCCATCTGCGTGAAGATAACCACTCCAGCCCTCCAAAAACTGCTTGGGATGCTCTGCCTTGCGGCTGAGCTGGTAGTCATACAGCACGATTGGATGCTCTGCACACCCACTTGTTCGGTATAGCCACATGTAGCTCTTGGATTGTGCTGTTTTACCCGGCTCCCGCAGCACCTGCAAGGTCGTTTCATCTGCGTGCAGCACATCCTGTTCCAGTAATTGCTCCTTCATGCGGTTGTAAACCGGTTCCAGCCAATCCTCTGCCGCTTTGAGCAGCCAGTTGGACATGGTCTGTCTGCTTAGCAGGATGTCATCCCGCTGAAATTCCTGTTCCTGCCGGTACAGCGGAACGCTCATTACAAATTTTTGGTTCATAATGTGCGCCACAGCCTCCGGCGAGGCAAAGCTTCCCGAAATGACCGGCTTCGGCACCTCCGCTTTCCGAATGGGAACACGAATGTCAGTTTGCTCACAGTGCCGGCAGCTGTACACAGCGCGGCGGTGCTCCACAATGCTCGCCTGTGCCGGAATAATCTTCAGCTCACGGCGGCTCTCATACCCCATAACGTGCAGCGCACAACCGCACTCGCAGCATACCTGCTCATCCTCAGATAGGGTGTATTCAATTATCTCAACGGGCAAGTCCTCAGGCAGACGGTCGGTAGCGGAACGCTTCTTACGGTAGTGCTTTTCTACCTCCACAAGCTCCGGCTCGGGCTGCTCAGGCATTGCCATGACTTCAACCTCATTGAATAAATTCAGCTGCGTAAGGTCGTACTCAGACTTCTCACTGGATGCACCAAACTGCCTGTGCCGAGAAAGGCGCATCTGTTCCAGCAGGTATTCCACCTGCCGTTCCAGACGCGCCCGTTCTCCGACTAAATTGTCGTATTCAGCTTTTGTAATTGTTACTGTTTCCATAGATGAATTGTACCATGAAAACAGCCGGAACACAAGTGTTTCCAATGCTTTCAGGTCATATTACCCGTCGCTCCGTTACCTCGTTTCGCTTGAGCTTCAGCTCGATTTTCGCTCCGCCCAGAAGAATGGATAACTCCTCCGAGGTCATCGTCATAACCGCATCTTCGCCAACGCTCGGCCACTTGAAATGTCCCTTCTCCAAGCGCTTAAAGTACAGCCAGAACCCATCACCGTCCCATTCCAGTATCTTCAGTCGGTCACGGCTGCGGTTGCAGAATACGAACAGCGCTCCGCCGAATGGGTCGAGCCGGAAGCTGCTCTCCACGATGGCGCTCAGCCCGTTTATGCTCTTGCGCATATCCGTGTGACCGCAGGCAAGGTACACGCTTTTGTTCCCAAACCGCATCATAATGCTTTCAGTGTCCGGCAGACCTTCGCTAAAAGCTCCGGAGTTGTCTCAGCAGTCACAGCAACACGGCAACCGTTGATTTCTATGGTTACAGGTGCTTCCGCAGGAGTATTTTCGGCAGGAGATAACTGCATCCAGCCCGTGGGTACGAGGCCCGTTTCAGTATTAGACGACTGCTCGGCAAGCTCTTTGCACGCAGCGTCACGCAGCCGACGCTGCCAATAGAAATATGTGTTTTCTGCAAAGCCCTTCATCGCGCAATACGCACGGATACTTTGCCCAAGCTCCGTGCGCTCTTTCATCAGTTCTGACCATTTCGCCAAACGGTATTGATATGTCACTTCTTTTGAGGTCATTACCATCCCCTACTTCCGTCATGAAAATCCACATTGTGCGTTCTCATGTTTTCGTAGGTCTATTGTAGGACACGGTGTTTGACTATGCCACGTACCGCCGGGATTGACGCTTACACGTATTTACAAGAGAGGAAGATATAAAAAGCCATGTCTCCTCTTACGTTCTGTTTAAGTCCCTGAGGATTACTTCTCAGTGGCTTCGTTATCTGCATATTCCATCAGATCACCAGGCTGGCAACGCAAAAGACGGCACAGGTGATCTACAGTATCAGTTCGAATGAGTTCGTTTTTTCGGAGCTTATTAACGGTGGCTGCGTGTAATCCGTTTTGGCGGAGCCAATATGTGGCGGTCTTACCCTCTGTTGCGAGCCGCGCAAACAACTTATCATACTTAATCAAAGCTATCCCTCCCTAAAATAGTTTACCAATTCCGTTTGTCTATTACAATGTACAAAACTTACAAAGAATGTTGTCTATCTTCGTGTAATTTAGTAGTTGCTAGCTTGTCTACTATAGTGTACAATTATACTATAAAATCAGATAGAAGGTAGGCTCATGAAATGGAACAGCTTTTCAAATATTACGGCACGGTATCGAGCATAAGCTTTAGCAGCAAAGGGTGCGGCGCAGCGGATCTGATCCTGGGCGATATTACAGATCGAGACAAGCCCCCGGTGCGTGTCGAGGCGCACGGTGCGCTTGCGAAATACATCAACGAAATTGAGATGACTGACGCCGAGGAGCGCTATATCCGTTCTGATTGGTACTACGACAGTAATCTGTTTCTCTATCGCATTGAGGTTCCCAGCGGCAACCAGCATATCCCCGCAAAGGTAATTACACAGGCTGACTTCCTCTCCGATGAGCTGGCGATCTTCGGGCCGCAAGAGTACATCGAGACAGACGAGCCAGAGGCCATGAGCCCAGAACAGTTAGTAGCCTGGAGTGATTACCGCTTCAATCACTAAGTCAGTGCCTGTCCTACCGGGCATACGGGGAGGAAGGAGTGCAGCGTAATGACCATCGTCCTATGTACTATCGGTGCGGCTACACTCACGTCCTGGTTCTTTCGCTTACTTGACGCAATTGATAGGCCATGTAAGAGGCAGCAGCCGCAACACCGTTGAATGAGATCCGAAATATATGCTACCCTTACCAACCTTCGGACTAAATTAAATTGCCGCAAAATTACCACTTATTTCTTGCAATTCCTCCTATCTGGCGGTACAATGGCGAAGTGCCATAAGCACACAGGTTATTACACTGGGGTTTGAGCCCCAACAGGGGCGCGTGAGCCGAGAGGCTCCACCGGTGTTCTAACATATATGTTTGAGGTAAAGCAAAAGGCCCTCCCCTTTCGGGAAGAACCTTTTGCCTCAAACGCACAGTGCACCTTGAAAAAATCCAAAGCGCTTTATTCGATAATAGCTGCTAGCACAGCCATTGTCCACAGATATTAAAAATATTTTGCCTAACTGGCAAGATCTCTTATTTGCGTAGAAGTTTCTTTGGCTATACAGCGGAAGATTTGAACAAGACAATCGGCGGGCTGTACCGAGAGGACGGCCAGCACTGGGAACAATGCCGGGCGAGGCATCATGATTCCTCTGTGGCGACGATCATCCTTCAGGGATGGGAGCCTAAGAAGCTGCAATGAAACGCCGATTGATAATGATACTTCCTCACGGCCCCGCATGGACTTGACGGGGAGGCTGCATCGGTGTGCAGTCCTATGCGCCCACAGAAAGGACTGGTAATCCTTTTTGCCTTCGGGCGGTTCTTCCGCTACTTTTTTCGCTATATGCGATTCTGAGGCAAAGATGTAAGTTTTTTTACATCTTTGCCTGAAAATCGTGTTAAAGTGGTGGACGATACAGGACTCGAACCTGTGACCCCCTGCACGTCAAGCAGGTGCTCTAGCCAGCTGAGCTAATCGTCCGAAACGAACAGACATAGAATACACGAAAGACTCTGTTTTGTCAACTGCTTTTGAAGAAAAAATAAAATTTTGAGATCTCAGTAGTCTGACGGTAGCCAAGCAGAGAGCGACAACTGAACAATGAACGGGATAACCAAGTTGTCAGAATTACGGAAACTCAAGCAGTGCGGATAAGCAGCTTGATCTCATTAGTAAGCGCCTGGTGATCGTGACAATTGCATTGAAGTACCGCTGAATTCCCAGACATAAATTAGATAATGCGGCGGTGCTTTGCGCTTTAGAGTCTTTCCTGAGTACCCGAGAGAATATGAGAGAAAATGCGCAGAAACGTTGTAATTTGAATATAGTGACTATATAATAATATATATCATAATATATATATCATGATTTTACAAAATAAGCAGGTGTCGTAACCTGCAGTTTGCACGAATTTCAGTGGTATCTTTTAATTGATGACTTTCAGTTTTAATATACGCGAATGGACGGAGGGAAAAGGTGGATGAACCCAAGACGCAAGATTTTGGTTGTGGAAGACAATATTGTCAATCGCCTGACGCTCTGTAAAATTCTCTCACAGGATTACGAGACGCTGGAAGCCGCCAACGGGCAGGAGGCGTTCGATATTCTGAAGCGGGAGGCACCGGGCATTTCCCTGATCTTCCTCGACATTTGCATGCCCGTTATGGATGGATATACGTTTTTGGAAATGGTACAAACCGATCCGAGACTCGCTGCTGTCCCTGTTATCGTCGCAACCCAGAGTGACGGAGACGAAGACGAGGTTGAAGCCCTGACTCACGGCGCCACAGATTTTATCACAAAGCCCTATAAGCCCAGCGTAGTTCTGCACCGGGCCACCAGCATTATTTCTCTTCGGGAGACGGCCGCGCTGATGAACCAGATGGAGTACGACCAGCTTACCGGCCTATATAGCCAGGCGTTTTTCTATCAGCGGGTGCGCCAAATTCTCGGGCAGAACTCGGAAACGCAGTATGATCTGCTCTGCTCCAATGTAGAGAACTTCAAGTTTATCAATGAGGTGTTCGGTCTGGCCGTAGGGGATCAGGTACTTCGCCTGATCGCACGGGAGCTGCAAAGCGGCCTGCCTGGCGATCACTTGTGCGGTCGATTACATGCAGATATCTTCGCGTGCATGATTGAGCGGGGAGCCTTCGATTTTGAGTCTGCACTGGGCTGTGCTATGACGCGAATCCGCGGGGAGTCCGGAGTAAAAGGCTTCTCCATGAAGTGGGGCGTTTACCCCATTACGGACGTCCACCTACCTGTGGAGCGGATGTGTGACTGGGCGGTGCTGGCCTGCAATTCCATCAGGGGAAAGTACGGCCGGACAGTGGCTGTTTACAACGATGAGCTACGCCAGACGCGGCTGCGGGAAAAGGCACTGGAGGACAGCATGGAGTCCGCGCTAAACTCCCGGCAGTTCGAGGTTTTTTATCAGCCGAAATTTAACCTGCGCAGCAATCGCATCTGCGGCGCAGAGGCGCTGGTGCGTTGGAATCACCCGACACTGGGGCTTCTCCCCCCCGAAAAATTCATCCCACTTTTTGAGCGCAACGGCTTTATCACCCGGCTGGACCGGTATATCTGGGAAAACGTGGCTGTCACGATACAAGACTGGGACCTGCGGGGGATACCGCTGGTTCCCGTCTCCGTCAATGTTTCCAGAGCAGATATCTACAATGACGATCTGGATGCCTCCCTGGTTGATATTCGGAGGCGCTATCAAATCAAGCCGTCTCTCCTTCATCTGGAGATTACGGAAACTGCTTATACGGAAGATCACCAGCAGCTGTGCGATGTGGTGACAAATCTCCGAAATGCGGGCTTTACCATCGAAATGGACGATTTTGGAAGTGGTTCTTCCTCGTTAAATATGCTCAATGAGCTGCCGATCGACATTTTAAAGCTGGATATGAAATTTCTAAAAAACGGCTTGGAGCGGGGCAAGCGCCGAAGTATTCTCAGCTTCGTGGTGAGCCTTGCCCGATGGCTGGACCTTCAGGTCACCGCTGAGGGTGTGGAGTCCGCGGAACAGGTGGAAAAACTGCGGAACGTGGGCTGCAATTTTGCTCAGGGCTATTATTTTTCTCCCCCGCTTCCCCGGTTGGAATTTGAACAGTTTCTTCAGAATGTGGATATCTCCGAAGAAGAAAACATGCTGAAGGACTGCGATATTCTGGAGAAGACCCGCCTTTTAGAGGTTGCCGCATACGAGGACTATCTCACTGGCCTTCTGAATCGTAGGGGGCTGAGCAACGCGCTGGCACAGCTGGATTTTTCCCAGGAAAATATTGCGATCTTTATCTTTGACATGGATAATCTGAAATGCTGCAACGACTCCAAAGGGCATACCAGCGGCGACGAGATGCTTCGGCGGTTCAGCGACATCCTCCGCTCTCACACCCGCGGGGGAGACATCATCTCCCGGATCGGCGGCGACGAATTTGTGGCCGTAATACCCCAGATGCGCTCTCCCGAATCCGCCATGAAAAAGGGGCAGGAGATCTGCCGGGCATTTCGAGACAGCAGACCCGGTACACCGGACGGGTGCGTCGCGTCCTGTTCGGCGGGGCTGGCAATTCTGCAGGACGGGGAATCCTTTGATGATGCGTTTGCCCGTGCGGACCGGGCGCTCTACCATGGTAAACGTACCCGGAAGGGCACTTGTTTTGACTAAGAAATCTGCATTAGGTATACGCCGGCATATTCTTTTCCATCATAAACTTAAAATTCTAGAAACGGCAGCTCCGCAGACAAGGTTAAAAAAAGCGGATTTTGAGGGGGATAACATTCATGAAAGAGAGTGCAGCGGCAATCGGGCAGGTACAGGAGTTTTTGCGGACCTGGTTTTGCCGCCGGGACCCGGAGACTACCGCTCAGTATCTGTCCGACGATTTCCAGTATGTCGGCACGGGCGGCGGAGAGACGGTTGTCGGCTCTGCCGCCATGCGAAACTATCTGCTGGAGGATTGCCGGGAGGAGCCCGGTCCATTCCGCGTTGTTTTTCTGCATCCGCAGGAACAACTGCTGCAGACCGGCTGTGCTTTCGTGAATTTAGGGCTTCTTCTTCAAAACAAGCAGTACAGCTGGCGGCTGCGGGCCTCTTTTGCTCTGCGGACAGAAAATGGCCTTTGGCGCATCTGCCATATCCATGTCTCCGAAGCCACAGGCAATCAGCAAGACAAGGAGCACTATCCCCATACGCTGGTAGTGGAAAGTCTGAACCGCCAGCTCAAAGATCTTTTGGACGAGGCCACCCCGGGCGGCATGATGTGCAGCTATCAGGACCCGGGCTTTCCGTTCTATTACGTGAATCAGAGAATGCTGGACTATCTGGGCTATGGCAGCGAGGCGGAGTTCGTCCGTGATATCTCAGGGCTGATAATAAACTGTGTACACCCGGACGACTGGGCAGAGGTTGAACGGCAGGTTGCGGCCCAGATGGGTGAAAGCGGCGAATATACGGTGGAATACCGGATGCGTAAGAAAAACGGCGACTACATTTGGGTCCACGACATTGGCCGCAGCGTAACGGCGGAAAACGGAAAGCCCGTCATTATTTCCGTCTGCGTGGATATCACCGCCCTGCATACGGCGCAGGAAGACCGCCGTGAGATGCTCAATACAATTCCCGGCGCGGTCCTGCGCTGTCGATATGCCGAGGGGCTGGAGGTTCTGAATACCAGCGATGTTCTGTACAGCATCACCGGATACACCCCGGAAAACTTTTCACTGATGGGCAATCGGCTGTCCGCCCTGCTGCTGCCGGAGGACGCCGAAAAGGTTCTCCCCTCCTTTCACACTCAACTGGCCGGAGGCGCCGACTCCGTATACATGGAATGCCGTCTGGCCCGCCGGGACAACGAGGTAATCTGGGTTGCCCTGCGGGGACACCTCACAGAGGGGGTCAACAGCGACAATTCCTTCCTTTTCTGTATGCTCACTGACATCAGCGATCAGGTGGATAAGCGCAACCGCATCCGTGCTCAGTTCCAGCGGGAATCCGACTATGCTACGGAGTTGGCGGCCCCCAATCTGATTGCAAAAGCGCAAGCCAATCTGACGGAGGACACCTTTGAGTCTTATTCCGGTCTGGGTGGTTCCGAAGTGGAGGCTTACTTTACCTCTGTTACCGTGGATGAGGCAATGCGCACTATTTCCGAGAGTGCTGTCTTCAAGGAGGATGCAACTCGCTTTTTGGAGCAGTTTTCCCGCCAACGCCTGATCGACGCCAACGCCGGCGGCGAGACGGATCACAGCGTGGAGTTTCGCCGAAAAAGGATGGATGGCAGGATGATCTGGTGCCGGACGGTGGGCCGCACCTATCTTACCCCGGAAACCAACCACCTGACGTTGTTTGTTTACAGCTTCGACATCACGGAGGAATGGCTCTCCCGTCGCCTTTTGGAGCAGGCATCCATGATGGATTATGATTTTCTAGCGGATGTAGACATAGAAAACGATCATTATCACATCGCCGCCCGTGGCGAAGTAGACTTTATCAGCATGCCTTCTGCGGGTAAATTTCATGAAATATGCCTTAAGACTTCCGCCGCTGTGATTCCGGAGACATTTCAGTCGGATTTTTTGAAGCACCTGGATATTGACACCATTCGCGCCCAGCTGGAGATAAACCCGTCCTACTCGTTCACGATGCCCAATCGGGTAAACGGACAACTGCTTTACAAAAAATACAGCCTGTCGTATATTGACAAGATCTCCGGACATGTCTGCCTGAGCCGCGTGGATATCACGGATATCATCGAGCATGAGCAGCGCCATCGGGAAACGCTGCTGACCGCCCTTCAGGCCGCGGAACAGGCCAACGTCGCCAAGAGTGACTTTCTCTCCCGCATGAGCCACGAGATCCGCACACCTCTCAACGCCATCATCGGGATGGCCGCCATTGCCGCCGGAGCTGTCGATAACAAGCAGGAGGTGGCGGACTGCCTGGGCAAGATCGGTATTTCTTCCCGTTTTCTGCTGTCTCTGATTAATGACATTTTGGACATGAGCCGCATTGAAAGCGGAAAGCTATTGCTGAAGAGCGAGCAATTCTCCCTAGAGCGGATGATCTGCAGCACCACCGACATGATTCGCACGCAGGCAAATCAAAAGGGCGTGGAGTTCGAGTGCATCATGCACACGGGGCTGAAAGACAGCTATGTGGGTGATGAAATGAAGCTCCAGCAGGTGCTGATCAACATTTTGTCCAATGCTGTAAAATTCACCCCCGCCGGAGGAAAGGTCACTTTCTCGGCGGACCAGCTCCACAGCATGAAAAACGCCGCCACTGTGCGTTTCGTCGTCACGGACTCCGGCATTGGCATTGACCCGAGCTTTCTGCCCAGAATTTTTGACGCCTTTTCTCAGGAAAGCGGCGGCACCACCGCTATGTACGGCGGTACGGGACTGGGTCTTGCCATCTCGAAAAGCATTGTGGATATGATGGATGGACACATTACCGTCCGTTCCATTCAGGGAGTGGGGTCCGAGTTCACCGTGGACGTGAAGTTGGAAATGGGCGCAGAGGAGACCCCCCGGCGCCGGGAGGCCATCCCCTACGCGAAGATGAACTGTCTGGTGGTAGACGACGACGCAGCCGTCTGCCAGAATACGGTCCAGATCCTGCGGGAGATCGGCATGACTGCCGAATGGGTGGACAGCGGTGCCCGGGCGATTGCCCGGACCCGGGAGCTGCTGGAACAGCAACAGCATTTTTCATCTGTTATTCTGGACTGGAAGATGCCGGAGATGGACGGAATTGAGACCGCACGGCGCCTGCGGACCATGGTAGGACCGGAAGTTACCATCATCGTTATGACCGCCTATGACTACAGCAATATTGAGGACGATACCCGCGCGGCCGGTGTGGATCTACTGGTGGGTAAGCCGCTGTTTCGATCCACCCTGGAGTCCGCCTTTGAACGCGTCTATTCCGGTAAGACAGAGCCACCGTCCACCTCGCAGCTCAGAACTTACGATTTCAAGGGCCGCCATATTCTTCTGGCGGAGGATCATCCCCTGAACATTGAGATCGCAGTGAAGCTTTTGCAGCAGGTCGGCTTCCGGGTGGACACCGCCGTTAACGGCCTCAGGGTACTGGAGCGGTTCAGGGAGTCTGAGCCGGGCTATTACGACGCGGTTTTAATGGACATCCGCATGCCCTTGATGGATGGGCTTTCCGCCGCGGCGGCAATCCGCAATCTCAGCCGCCCCGATTCCGCCCTGACGCCCATTATTGCCATGACCGCCAACGCCTTTGAAGACGACGTGGAGAAAAGCATGGCAGCGGGCATGAACGCGCACTTGACGAAGCCTATTGAGCCGGAAAAGCTGTATCGCGTGCTGCACGAAGCTATCAGCGCACGCAGGGAAGGAAGTCTTCCTTCGTCTCTGTAGACATGACGTTCGAAAGCGTAAGTTTATCACGGAACCGGGATTAAACGTATGCTAGTCTATAATAAAAAACTAAAGGGGGCCAATTACGATGGCTTTTGGATTTAAAGCGAAAGCGATACGGCATCAAACACTGAAAAGCTGCTGGTGGTCAACACAAACCGCTGCCCGCAAAATCATCCCTGTCCATCCGTGCGAGTGTGCCCCACGGGCGCACTGACCCAGTCAGGCTTTCAAGCTCCGACGGCAGAGCAGGACAAGTGCATCCGCTGCGGAAAGTGCGTCAAATTCTGTCCTATGCTTGCGCTGACACTGGAATAACCCGCTGCGGCGTTTCAGTGCAAATACTCGGTAACTGCCAGTTCAGGTATGTCCGCCCCTTTTCCCTGTTAAAAGCATGCTAATTTTTGCCAGGTCTTTAGCTTCTATTTACTTCCAACGCCGCTCATGCTATACTTTCTAAGTAGATAATTCGAAGCAGATGCAGATGCTGATTAGAAAAGATCGCCACATAAAAATATTCATAAAGAAAGTGGGCGGGAATAATGATTGTATTGGATGGATATGCGGTAGATGTTACGAAATTGGAGCTGGAAGATATCATTGATAAATCGGTTTTGCAGCTCTTCCTCGACAACTTTGCTCTGGGCTTTAATTGTGCCGCAGTCTCAGTTGGAAGAAATGGCGAAGAATTTACAAACCCCAGCTATTACCGCCCGTTTTGCGCAAATTATATTCATACCTCCGCTGTTGGTGACGCGCGGTGCGCTTCATGCCACAAAGAATTTGGAAAAAAAGCAGCTGCCAGTAAACGCCCTTACATAGGCCCTTGTCACGCTGGATTGATTGATTTTTCGGCCCCTATTTTAATAGAAGGTGAACTGATCGGAACAATTTTGGGAGGGCAAATCCTAACCAGTCCAATTGACGAGTCCAAAGTCCGTCAAGTCGCGCAGGAAATTCACACCAACTCGGATGGGCTGGTGGAAGCCGCAGAGAAAATTGATATCGTACCAGAGAAAACGATTGAAGCCGCGGCAGAAGTGTTATATATTGTCGCAAATGCGCTGGCGCAGTCCGGATATAATCGAATCAAGGCCGACCTGCTGTCCGCCGAGTTAGCGAATAGCTTTATCCAGATTTCCAGTACGGTTGAGGAACTGGCAGCTTCCGCGCAGTCTATTACGGGAAACCAGAGTTCTCTTGTAAACGAGATCAATACGGTTGGTGACAACCTAAAGTCAATCGTTTCCGCACTTAGGGACGTTTCTAAAATTGCAGATCAGATCCGCATGATCGGACTGAACGCCACGATTGAGGCGGCCCGATTGGGGCAGACCGGAAAAACCATCGCGGTAGTCGCTGAGGAAATTCGCAAGCTGGCCGATACTACAAAATCAACCGTTGCATCCATCGACACCATCAAAGAGGCAATTGAAAAAAGCGTCAACAGTACCGTTCATTCCGCAAACGATACGCTGAACAGTACCAGCGAGCAAGCCGCTGCAATGGAGGAGTTATCGGCAGCCGTGCAAAGCTCGTCCAGTCTCGCCGAATTGCTGAAAGATATGTCACAGACGCACTAAGGCAGCACCGTGTGACAGTGAATGTGATCTGCCCGCCAACACTCCGCCGTCTTCAAATCTCTTCTATATCGTATAAAGCACTTTCAATGGCAAAACTGCCGTTGAAAGTGCTTTTTCTGTATGTTAAAAATTCCGCATGATTTGAGGACAGAGCCACACTTTTTGCTGTTTCCATAGCAGCAGAGTTTCGGCAGCACGGAACACCTGGTTCGCGCACAAGCGCCTGCGCGTTCAGCCATCCGTCCTCAAGATAAACGGCGGCTTTTTAATTTACCAGAGCCTGCAGACGCTTCCGATCCGTCAGCTCCACGGCGCCGCGGGCAAGGGAAACCATACCCTCCGACTGAAAGTAACGCAGCATCCGCGTGACCACCTCCCGCGCCGTTCCCAGATGCGCGGCGATTTTGTCATGGGTGATCTTCAGCGTGTCTCCGCCGTCCAGTGCGCTCTCTTCAAGCAAGAACTCCGCCAGCCGCTTGTCGAAGCTCTTCCACATAATCTGCTCAACAAGCCACATAACCTCGGAAAATCGAGAGGCCATCAATTGATTCGTATAGTTCGACACCGCCAGCGAGCTGTCCATCAGTTTCTTATATACGTCCGCAGAGATGACCCACAACTCCGAATCCTTCTCCGCCTCAATGTCAACATCGAACTGAATGTTTTTCATCATGCAGGCGGCGGAAAACAAACAGATGTCCCTTTCAAACAAGCGGTAGATCGTGACCTCTTTGCCTTCGTCAGAAAGGATAAACGCCCGGAGTTGGCCCGAGCGCACAACAAACAGCCCCACACAGTCCGCGCTGCCGCTGTGCAGCAGCGTTCCCTTCGGCGCAGTGCGCTTCACCGCCGCGCCAAGCAGCAACTCCCGCTCTCCAGAGGTCATTTGATTCCAAACGGGGAAATATTCTTCCAGCCCCATACGCGAATCCCTCCTTTTACAATTAGCCTTAAAAACGGAAGTCCGGCAGCAAAACGGATTTCCTTGCGCCATTTCGTACATACTACAATTATACTTTATTTTTTCCGCATGTCAATTTCGTTTCTGACGTGGACACATTCCTGTCACACAGGGCTGCGGACTTTTTTGGCAACGGCAGCCGTAAATATTTTCAGCAAACAAGCGCCGAAGGGTGACAATATCACGGAAAAACTCACATGCCGCAGATATACTGAAAAAAACAATGTGCGTTTTGCCGCGAGGCGGCCGCACTGCAAGGAGGAGAAAGTTATGTCTAAAGTTGTGATTGTCGGAGGCGTCGCCGGGGGAGCCAGCTGCGCCGCGCGTTTGCGCAGGCTGGATGAAACTGCGGAGATCATTCTCCTGGAACGCGGGGAGTATATCTCCTACGCCAACTGCGGACTGCCCTATTATGTGGGAGAGGTGATCCGCTCCCGGGACGCGCTGCTGGTGCAAAAGCCCGAAGTCATGCGGGCGCGGTTCCGCGTGGATGTGCGCACCCGAAATGAGGTTCTCTCCATTGACCGGGAGAAAAAGACCCTCAGCGTGAAAAAGCTGGAGACGGGCGAGGTTTACCAGGAGTCTTATGACAAACTGGTGCTGGCCACCGGCTCCTCGCCCATCCGCCCGCCCATTCCAGGAATTGACTCCCCCCGCATCCGGACGCTGTGGACGGTACCGGACACGGATCGTCTCCATGACATGGCCCGGGCAAATGGCGTCCGGTCAGCGGCGGTGATCGGCGGCGGGTTCATCGGTCTGGAGGTGGCGGAGAACCTCCGCCACGCCGGGTTGGATGTCTCCATTGTGGAAATGCTGGATCAGGTAATGGCGCCCATGGACTATGAAATGGCTCAGGTTTTGCATGAGAATATTGAAGCCAACGGTGTACACCTCTCTTTGGGCGACGGCGTGGATTCCTTCCGGGATGACGGAAAACAGGTGACCATTGTCCTCAAAAGTGGGAAGGAAATCGCCGTGGAGCTGGTGGTTCTCTCCATCGGCGTGCGGCCCAACAACGAGCTTGCCAAGGCGGCGGGACTGCCCCTCAACGCCCGGGGCGGCGTGGTGACCGATGAGCATCTGTGCACCTCCGACCCGAACATCTACGCGGTGGGAGATATCATTGAGGTAAACGATCTCGTCTTTGGCGAGCGCACCATGGCGCCGCTTGCCGGTCCCGCCAATAAGGAGGGACGCATCGCGGCGGACAATATCGCCGGCGGAGACGTGATCTATCGCGGAGCGCAGAGCACCTCCATCTTCAAGGTATTTGACCTGACGGCAGCCACCACGGGAACCAACGAAAAAACGCTGATCAAACGCGGCTTGGTTTTGGGACGCGACTATGAGCGCGTCATCATCTCGCAGAACTCCCACGCGGGCTACTATCCCGGCGCCACGCCTATGTTTCTCAAGCTCCTGTTCTCCATGGACGGGAAAAAGATATTCGGCGCGCAGATCGTGGGATACGACGGCGTGGACAAACGCATTGACACCATCGCCGTGACGCTGCGGCTGGGCGGAGGGGTCCGGGAACTGACCGAACTGGAGCTGGCCTACGCGCCGCCCT
This sequence comes from Oscillibacter sp., assembly GCF_040505565.1. Lineage (GTDB taxonomy): Bacteria > Bacillota > Clostridia > Oscillospirales > Oscillospiraceae > Oscillibacter. The sequence continues at coordinate 106,753 of NZ_JBEUWZ010000024.1, forward strand.
ACTCCTCGGCCAAGGACCCGGTGAATATGCTGGGCTTCACGGCGGAAAATGTGCTGACCGGAAAGCTGCGCTTTTCTGGCTGGGATGCGGTGGAAAAACAGCCCGACGCACTGCTGCTGGACGTACGCGAAGACGCTGAGCGCATGGCCTTCCAGCTGGACAACGCCGTTCAGATTCCGCTGGGGGAACTCCGTGACCGCCTGAATGAGGTGGACCGCTCCAAAACCATTCTTGTCTTTTGCGCCATCGGCGTGCGCTCCTACAACGCTGTCCGCGTTCTGATGCTGCAAGGCTTTGAGCACGTGCTGCTCTATCCCGCAGGCACCCGATTCTATCAGTCCACCCACTATCAGCAGTTTGACGGAATCTCACAGCCCGCTGCGCCGGTGTCGGACAGCGGACAGCAGGTGCTGCCGGACAGCGCGCCGATCGAGACGATTCGACTGGATTGCAGCGGAATGCAGTGCCCCGGCCCCATTATGAAGGTATTCGAGTCCATGAAGAGCATGGGGGATGGACAGTTACTGGAAGTCGCCGCCTCAGACCCGGGCTTTGTCCGCGATATCGCGGCATGGTGCCGCCGCACAGGCAACACGCTGGTGTCCAACGACCGGCGCGGAACAGATTTTGTGGCGCTGGTCCGCAAGGGCTTGGCAGAGCCGGCGGTGAAGCGGACGGCGGATGTCCAGGCGAACGCCGGCACGCAGGTGATCGACACTCCCCAGGGCAAGACCGTCATCGTCTTCTCCGGCGATCTGGATAAGGTGCTGGCCAGCTTTATTATTGCCAACGGCGCAGCGGCCATGGGACGGCCCGTAACCATGTTCTTTACCTTCTGGGGATTGACGGTGCTGCGCAAAGCGGAAAAACAGCCGGTAAAAAAGACGTTTATGGAGTCAATGTTCGGCACCATGCTGCCCCGGGGCAGCGGAAAGCTGCGGCTTTCCCGGCTGGATATGGGCGGCATGGGTACCGCTATGATGAAGCGGATCATGAACGACAAAAACGTGGATTCTCTGGAAGCTCTGATTCAAAAAGCTATCAGTCAGGGTGTGAAAATTGTGGCTTGCACCATGAGCATGGACGTCATGGGCATTAAAAAAGAGGAGCTGATTGACGGCGTGGAGCTGGGCGGAGTCGGCGCATATTTGGGCGACGCAGAGGAGTCCAATGTGAATCTGTTCATTTGATAATGCCCGCGATATACCTGCAGCGTCCAGCGCCGCAAAGGTCTTCATACAGCGGCTATCCCCGCAGCTGTACAGCTTGCGTCGTTGATCGATGCAAAAGAGGTTCCCGGCTTTTTAGCCGGGAACCTCTTTTTTATAAGATTGCGTTGAGATCTGCCTGCGCTCAGTCGGCGTACATTGCCTTGAGCTTAACCAGCTTCTCGTAACGCTCCTTGGCGGCCTCTTCGCTCTTGGCGAACAGGGAGGTGGCGCGCTCCGGGAACTCGCGGGTCAGACGGGAGTAACGGGCCTCGTTCATCAGGAAGTCCTGATAACCGCCGGCGGGCTCCTTGGAATCCAGAGTGAACTTCGCGCCCTCGGCGGCGGGGTTGAACCGGAACAGATTCCAGTAACCACAGTCCACAGCCTTCTTCATTTCCTTCTGGGCGTTCATCATGCCACCCTTGATGGAGTGCATCTCGCAGGGAGAGTAGCCAATGATGAGGGACGGGCCGGGATAGGCCTCGGCCTCCTGAATGGCCTTCAGGGTCTGGGCGGGATTGGCGCCCATGGCGACCTGAGCCACATAGATATAGCCATAGCTCATGGCGATCTCCGCCAGAGACTTCTGCTTGACTTCCTTACCGGCAGCCGCGAACTGAGCGACCTGACCGATGTTGGAGGCCTTGGACGCCTGTCCGCCGGTGTTGGAATAGACCTCGGTATCGAAGACGAAGATGTTCACATCGTTGCCGGAGGCAAGGACGTGATCCACACCGCCGAAGCCGATATCATAGGCCCAGCCGTCACCGCCGAAGATCCACATGGACTTCTTCGCAAGGTATTCCTTGTCGGTCAGAATCGCCAGAGCCAGCGTGCAGGCCTCGCAGTCGCAGTAGCTCTTTCCGGCAGCCTTAAGGGACTTGACATGTGCCTCCATCTCGCCGTGCTTGGCGCCAAAGACCGCCTTGGAGGCGGGGCTTGCGACAAAGGTCAGGCACTCGTCCACCGTGCACACGCCCTGCTCCAAGGCGGTAATATAAGCCTTGGTGGCGGCTTCGTTGGCGGTGCTGTCATCCATGGTGTCCAGCCACTTCTGAGCGGCCTCTTTCAGCGCGGGAACCGTGTGGCCCACGGCGATCAGGGCCTGGGTCTTCTCCTTCAGGCTGGTGCGGATGGCGTTCTGGCCCAGGAACATGCCCAGACCGAACTCGGCGTTATCCTCAAACAGAGAGTTGGACCATGCGGGACCGCGGCCTTCCTTGTTCACGCAGTAAGGAGAGGTGGCGGCAGGACCGCCCCAAATGGAGGAGCAGCCGGTGGCATTGGCGATATACATATGGTCGCCGAACAGCTGGGTGACGAGACGGCCGTAGCTGGTCTCGGCGCAGCCGGCGCAAGAACCGGAGAACTCCAGCAGGGGCTGCTTGAACTGGCTGCCCTTGACGGTGTTGTCCTGCATATCCTTCTTCTCGGAGACCTTGGAGACACAGTAATCGAAGACGTCCTGCTGGTCGGCCTCCTGCTCCAGGGAGACCATGGCCAGAGCGTCCGTCGGGCACTGGCCCACGCACACGGCGCAGCCCATGCAGTCCAGGGGAGAGATGGCCATGGTGAACTTATAGACGCCCTTGCCCTTGCCGGCCTTCACGTCCACAATCTTCGCGGCGGCGGGAGCGGCCTTGGCCTCTTCCTCGGTCAGCGCGTAAGGACGGATGGTGGCGTGGGGACAGACATAGGCGCACTGGTTGCACTGAATGCACTTGGCAGAGTCCCAGGTGGGAACGTTGACGGCCACGCCGCGCTTCTCATAGGCGGCGGCGCCCAGTTCGAACTGGCCGTCCGCATGAGGCATGAACGCGGAGACAGGCAGGCTGTCGCCGTCCATCTTGCCCACAGGCCACAGAATGTCCTCCACCTGCTTGACCAAGGCGGGGGCACCGACGGCCTTCTTGGGCTCTGCGGCGTCCTTGGCGTCCTTCCAGTCAGCGGGCACAGCAAACTTCTTATAGGCAGTGGCGCCCATGTCAATGGCCTTGTGGTTCATGTCAACCACGTCCTGGCCCTTCTTCAAGTAGGAATGGGTGGCGGCATCCTTCATGTAGCCAATCGCCTCGCTCCCGGGCATGACCTTGGCCAGAGAGAAGAACGCGGACTGCAATATGGTGTTGGTGCGCTTGCCCATGCCAATCTTGACGGCCAGATCGATGGCGTCGATCGTGTAGACCTGGATGTCATTTTCAGCAATATAGCGCTTGGAGGCTGCATCCAGCTTTTCGGAGAGTTCCTGATCGTTCCACTGGCAGCTGATCAGGAAGGTGCCGCCCGGCTTCACGTCGCGGACGATGGGGAAGCCCTTGGCGATATAGGCCGGGACATGGCAGGCCACGAAGTCGGCCTTGTTGATGTAGTACGGGCTCCGGATGGCCTTGTCGCCAAAGCGCAGATGGCTGATGGTCACGCCGCCGGTTTTCTTGGAGTCGTACTGGAAGTAAGCCTGAATAAACTTGTCGGTGTGGTCGCCGATGATCTTGATGGAGTTCTTATTGGCGCCGACGGTACCGTCACCACCCAGACCCCAGAACTTGCACTCGATGGTACCGGCTGCGGCGGTGGAGGGAGCCTTCTTCTCAGGTAGGCTGAGGTTTGTCACGTCGTCCACGATGCCGATGGTGAACTGACGGCGAGGCTCTGCCTTGCTGAGTTCGTCATAAACGGCAAAAATGCTGCGGGGCGGCGTATCCTTGCTGCCAAGGCCATAACGACCGCCAATGATGGTGGCCTGACGGCCGGCGTTGGCAAACGCGGTGACAACATCGAGGTACAGCGGCTCGCCCTGGGAGCCGGGCTCCTTGGTACGGTCCAGAACCGCGATCTTCTTAGCCGTGGCAGGGATGGCGGCCAGCATCTTCTCGGGGGCAAACGGACGATACAGGCGGACCTTCAGCAGACCGACCTTCTCGCCGTGAGCGTTCATGTAGTCGATGACCTCCTCGGTCACGTCGCACACGGAACCCATGGCAATGATGACGCGGTCAGCGTCGGCGGCGCCGTAATAGTTAAAGAGCTGGTAATCGGTGCCCAGCTTCTTGTTGATCTTATCCATGTACTTCTCCACCACGGTGGGCAGAGCGTCATAGTACTGGTTGCAGGCCTCACGATGCTGGAAGAAGATATCGCCGTTTTCGTGAGAGCCGCGCATGTTGGGGCGCTCGGGGTTCAGCGCGTGCTTGCGGAACGCGTTCACGGCGTCCATGTTGCACATTTCCTTCAGGTCCTCGTAGTCCCACACGGCAACCTTCTGAATCTCGTGGGAGGTGCGGAATCCGTCAAAGAAGTTCACAAAGGGAACGCGGCCCTCGATAGCAGCCAGATGGGCCACGGGGCTGAGGTCCATGACCTCCTGCACGTTGCCCTCGCACAGCATAGCAAAGCCGCTGGCGCGGCAGGCCATCACGTCGGAATGGTCGCCGAAAATGTTCAGCGCATGGGTAGACACCGTACGGGCGGAAACATGGAACACGGCGGGCAGCAGCTCGCCGGCCATCTTGTACATATTGGGAATCATCAGCAGCAAGCCCTGAGAAGCGGTGTAAGTGGTGGTCAGGGCGCCGGCGGTCAAAGAACCGTGGACGGTGCCGGAGGCGCCTGCCTCGGACTGCATCTCGCACACCTTCACTTTGGTGCCGAAAATGTTCTTCTGGCCGGCAGCGGACCACTGGTCCACAAGATCCGCCATGGGGGAGGACGGGGTAATCGGATAGATTCCCGCCACTTCGGTATACGCGTAGCTGACGTATGCAGCGGCGTTATTACCGTCCATGGACTTGAATTTTCTTGCCATAAACTTACCTCCTAATAGTTGCCGCACCTATCGGGCGGCATTTTAACAAAGCCACGAATCCGCTTTCCCGAACGATATCCGCGCAGAAATATTATAGCACCGAGGTTCTGAACTGTAAACATTTGGTTTGTTATTTTTTGCGCAAATCTCCATTTTTCTGTGGAAAGTCCAAAAGAACTTTATATTTTTAAGCACTTTTTTTGTAAGAGGGTTTCAATCTCCGTCATTTTGTGGTAAAATAACCGCGTTTCTTACGATGCCTTTTACCTGTCTGTTTTTACCTCTTTTGTCATACCTCTCGTCTTTCGTATTCCTGTGCGGGGAAATTTTTGGCATCTTAAAAGTGATCTTACTGTCAATTGATTCAGGAGGTAGGCTCATGGTTGTATCCATCCGCTCACTGGGGCTGAACGGCATCGCGGGCTACGAGGTGAGCGCGGAGTGCTTTCTCTCCGGGGGGCTGCCCGCGTTCGATATCGTAGGGCTGCCCGACGCCGCCGTGCGGGAGGCCCGGGAGCGGGTCCGGGCGGCTGTGAAAAACTGCGGCGTAAAATTCCCCGTCAGCCGCATCACGGTGAATCTGGCCCCCGCCAACCAGAAAAAGGCGGGAACGGTTTACGATCTGCCCATTTTCATCGGCATATTGGCCGCTGCGGAAGAGCTGAAAAAAATTCCACCCGACGCAGCATTTCTGGGTGAGCTATCCCTCTCGGGGGCGGTCCGGGGTGTCAGCGGCGTGCTGCCCATGGCGCTAGCCGCGAAGGAAGCAGGCATCCGCACCCTCTTTGTCCCAGCGGAGAACGCTGCGGAAGCCACGCTGGCCGGGGGACTGACGGTTTACGGCGTGCCAGATGTGAAAGCTCTGGTCGCCCACCTCCGGGGCGAAGCGCCCCTTTGCCACGCCGAGCCCTGGTCACCGGCAGAAGAGTCGGAAGACCTGCTGGACCTGCGGGACGTAATGGGGCAGGAAAACGTGAAACGGGCGCTTGAGATCGCCGCCGCAGGCGGACACAATCTTTTGCTGATCGGCTCTCCCGGCTCCGGGAAATCCATGCTGGCCAAGCGTCTGCCCTCCATTCTGCCGGACATGACCAGAGACGAGGCTCTGGCGGTCTCCGGCATCTGGTCGGTGGCGGGACTGACGAACCCCAGGCACCCGCTTTTGCTGCGCCGTCCCTTCCGTTCTCCGCACCACACTTCCTCCGCTGTGGCACTCAGCGGAGGCGGGCCGTATCTGCGGCCGGGCGAGATGTCCCTGGCCCATAACGGCGTACTGTTTCTGGACGAGCTGCCGGAGTTTCACCGAGATGTGCTGGAGGCCATGCGCCAGCCCCTGGAAGACGGGGAGGTCACCGTGGCCCGAGCCGGAGGCACTCTGCGCCTGCCGGCGCAGTTCCAGCTGGTGTGTGCAATGAACCCCTGCCGCTGCGGCTGGCGGGGGCACCCATCCGGACGGTGCACCTGCTCCGACCGGGACGTGGAAAAGTATGTCGAGAAGATATCCGGTCCTTTGCTGGACCGCATTGATCTGCACGTAAACGTACCGTCTGTTGAATACGAAGCCCTCCGGCGCAAAACAGTTCCGGAGGATTCCGCCGCCGTGAAGCAGCGGGTGGAGGGGGCGAGGAGCTTACAGCTGTCCCGCTTTACCGGGACGGATGTGACCTGCAACGCTCAGATGCCGCCCTCCATGATCGCCGACGCCTGCGCGCTGGATGCGGCGGGCGACGCGCTGATGAAATCCGCCTTTGAGCGGATGGGCCTCACCGCCCGGTCCCACGACCGGGTTCTGCGGGTAGCCCGCACCATCGCGGATCTGGAGGGTGCGGAGCACATTGAAGCCCCGCATCTCGCGGAGGCCATCCAGTACCGCAACACGGAGATTCTGAAGGGCTGACCGGCAGGGCAGAGAGAGTCCGGCCTTTTAGGCTGAAGGAGCGCTTGTTCCCGCGCCGCGGCGGCGCAAAAATCCCAATCGGAGGTTTTATATGACAAACGAAAACGCGCAGGAACTTTTCCTGCTGAAGCTGGGCGAAGTGGTCCTGAAGGGACTGAACCGCCGCACCTTTGAGGACAAGCTGGTCAGCAACGTCTGCCGCAGGGTGCGCCACTGCGGCAACTTCAACGTGTATCTGCGCCAGAGCACGATCTATGTGGAGCCGCAAAACGGCGAATGCGACATGGCCGCGGCGCTGACCGCCTGTCGGCAGGTATTCGGCGTGGTATCGGTCGCCCGGGCCGTTCCCTGTGAAAAGGACGTGGACGCCATCACCGAAACGGCGGCATCATATCTGAGGGATGAATTCGCGGCGGCGAAAACCTTTAAAGTGGAGTCCAAACGGGCGGACAAGCTGTTCCGCCTGAACTCCATTCAGATCTCGCAGGCCGTGGGCGGCCTTTTGGCACAGCGGTTTCCCGACGTATCCGTGGACGTTCACAAACCCGACCTGACCGTCCATGTGGAGATCCGGGAAAAGGCGGCCTATGTCCACGCGCCCGCCGCCCCCGGTGCGGGCGGTCTACCCGTGGGCATGGGCGGCACGGCGGTGAGCCTTCTCTCCGGCGGCATCGACTCCCCGGTTTCCTCGTGGATGATGGCCCGCCGTGGCGTACAGCTGGAACTGGTCCACTTTGTCTCCCCGCCCTACACGTCCCAGCAGGCGCTGGACAAGGTGCTGGAGCTGGCGAAGCTGCTGACGGCGTGGTGCGGGCGGATGACGGTCCACGTCATTCCCTTTACCAAAATTCAAGAGGAGATCCGCAAAAACTGCCCGGAGGAGTATTTTACCCTCATTATGCGCAGGTTTATGATGCGCCTTGCGCAGGCCGTGGCCAAAAGCGTCCACGCGGGCGCCCTCATCACCGGCGAATCCCTGGGTCAGGTGGCCAGCCAGACCCTGCCGGCCCTGAACGTGACGGAGGATGTGACGGACCTGCCGGTTCTGCGGCCCCTGATCGGCATGGACAAGGTGGAGATCATCCGGATCTCCCGGGAAATCGGCTGCTTTGAAACCTCCATTCTCCCCTATGAGGATTGCTGCACGGTGTTTACTCCCCGGCATCCCTGCACCCGGCCGAAGCTGGAGGACGTCCGGGCGGCGGAGGCCGCGCTGGATATCGACAAGTTGATGGATGAGGCCATGGCGGGCCGCGAAAGAGTTCAGGTGAAACCGTGAAGAAGGTGGAGATGAATTTGAGCGCCGCCGTATCGTCTCTTACAGCCGGGGCAATGTGCCTGGCGCTGGCATCGCACAACGGCTTTAAGGCGCTCTATGTTCTCGCCGCCGGACTGAGCGCTCTTGCAGGAGCGATCAATCTGTTTGATTGCTTCAAAGCGTGGCACTCTGACGACGAATCCGAGAAAAGAGGTTTTGATTGATGGCACACACCGCTGAAATTATCGCCGTGGGAACAGAGCTGCTTCTGGGCAACATCGCCAACACCAACGCCCAGATGCTCTCCCAGAGCCTGTCCGGCCTGGGGGTCAACGTCTTTTGGCACACTGTGGTGGGGGATAATCCGCAGCGGCTGAAAGAGGCGCTGAACATCGCCCGGAGGCGGGCGGATATCCTCCTTACCATCGGCGGGCTGGGACCCACCTACGATGATCTCACCAAACAGACGATCTGCGAGGCCTTCGATCAAAAGCTGGTGCTGCATGAGGACATCGCCGCAGATATCCGCGCTTTTTACGAATCCGCGCTCCATGTCTCCATGCCGGAGAACAATTTGCAGCAAGCGGAGCTGCCGGAGGGCTGCACCGTGTTTGACAACCCCGTGGGCACCGCGCCGGGCTGTGCCTTTGCGTCGGGCGGCGTCCATGTGCTGATGCTGCCCGGCCCGCCCCATGAGTGCGAGACCATGCTCCACCGGCATGTGGAGCCCTATTTGCGGAGCCTTTCCGGGGAGACGATTATTTCCCATGACATCATGTGCTTCGGTATGGGCGAATCCTCTGTGGACCAGCTGCTCCACGAAAAAATGTCTCACATGGAAAACCCCACGCTTGCCACTTATGCCAAACCCGCCGAGGTGCGTCTGCGGGCCACGGCCAAGGCCGGCAGCGCGGCGGAGGCGGAGGCCATGCTGGCCCCGGTGGTCGCGGAGGTGAAGTCGCTGCTGGGAGACGTGGTCTACGGTGTGGACGTCGCCTCGCTCGAGGAGGTCTGCAAGCGGCTTCTGGAGGAAAAAGGATTGAGCCTCGCCACGGCAGAATCCTGCACCGGTGGAGCCATCGCCCAGCGGCTCACCGCCTTGTCGGGGGTGTCCGCCGTGTACCGGGGCGGGGTGGTGTCCTACTGGACGTCTGTAAAGGCGGACGTTCTGGGTGTGCCACAGGCGACGCTGGACGAATACAGCGCGGTGTCCGAACCCACGGCCCGGGCCATGGCGGAGGGCGTCTGCCGTGTCACCGGCGCGGAGGTGGGCGTCTCCGTCACCGGTGTGGCGGGACCGGACAGCGACGAGCGGGGGAATCCCGTGGGCCTCGTCTATCTGGGGCTGCATACTCCGGACGGAACCTTTTGCCGTAAGCTGGAGCTGGGGCAGCGGCGGCGGGACCGCATCCGCAATGTGGCGGCAAGCACAGCGCTGGACATGGTGCGGCGGTATCTCGCGGGCCTTCCGCTGAAGCCACGGCGTTGAATTTTATGAAAAGCATAGCGGGCGTGGGGTATTTCCCCGCGCCCGCTATGCTTGAAAGGGTCTTCTGACGCGTCTCGCGTCTCCTCCTCCGCCCAAAAACACTTTGCGTCGGATACGCCGCCAAAGCGGTCAGACGGGCACGCCAATTGCGCAATGTCTATCCCAACGCCACGTCCAGCACCATCATGATGAGAAAACCGATCACAAAACCGCAGGTTCCGGCCCGACTGTGGGCCTGAGGAACCAGCTCCTCCACCACCACATACAGCATCGCCCCCGCGGCGAAGCTCAGAAGCCACGGCATCAAGGGCCGAATTCCCGCCGCAGCCAGCACCACCAAAATGCCGAAGATCGGCTCCACAATGCCGGAGAGCGTGCCGCCCACAAAGGATCTCCAGCGGGTCCAGCCCTGCTGGCGCAGGGGAAGGGCAATAGCCGCGCCCTCGGGAAAATTCTGAATGCCGATGCCCATGGCCAGTGCCGCCGCACCCGCCAGACTTTCCCCCTGCGCCGCCAGGGCAAAGGCCAGACCCACCGCCATGCCCTCAGGGACGTTATGTAGGGTGATGGCCGTCACCAGCAGGGTGGTCTGCTTCCAGCCCGCGTCGGCGATCTCCCGCTCCCGCCGCAGCCGGGGAAGCAGGGCGTCCAGCGCCGCCAGAAACACAACGCCCAGCAGCATCCCGCCCGCCGCCGGGACCCAGCCCGGGATTTTCCATGCCGACGCCTGCTCGATGGCGGGCAGCAGCAGGCTCCACACCGATGCCGCCGTCATCACTCCGGCGGCAAAACCCAGCAGAACCTTCTGCACCCGGTCCTTCGGTGTTCCCCGAAAGAAGAAGACCGTGGCAGCGCCCAGTGTGGTCATGGCAAAGGTGAATCCCGTACCCGCCGCCGCCCACAAAAGTGCCTGTATCATCATTCGCAACCATACCTTTCGCGGCGTCTCCGCGCGGTCTGCCGGGAAAGGTCGGCTCCGTCCGCGTGACGCCAGATAAAGTGAGGTACAAAGGCGCGAAGCGCCCCGCCTTTCCGCCGCGGACGGAATGCCGCCCGTATGCCAGTATAAGCGGGCCGCTCGGCGAGGGTGACAGGGCTTGCAATCCGAAAGAAACTGTGCTATTGTGAAAATACCCTTGACTGTCAAGGGTAAGATGAATTGAAAAGGGCTCATATAATTTCGCTGTAAACGGTGCGAAAGTTTCTACGGGGCCGCCGAAAGGCTCTGCTATGGGTGTCCGCGGCGCGACAGCGCAGGCGGATGCCTCTTTTCTTTCCACCGGACTTTTTTGAAAGGAAGCGATTTTGTGACCGCGATCTTGAAAGGCGTCCTCGTCTCCGCCCCTTCCCTCGGTAAATTGGAGGTCCACGCCCCCGGCTATCTGGTCTTGGAGGGCGGCGCGATCTCCGGTGTTTTTGACACTTTGCCTCAGCGGTACGCAGGCATCCCCGTGGAGGACTTTGGGAACTGCCTCATCACCCAGTCCTTCACCGACCTCCATCTTCACGCGCCCCAGTATCCCATGCTGGGAATCGGTCTGGACCTGCCGCTGCTGGACTGGCTGAACACCTATGCCTTTCCCACGGAGGCCCGCTTTGCCGACGAGGGCTATGCCCGGGAGCAATACCGGGCGCTGGCGGCGGAGCTGATCCGAAACGGCACCACCCGCGTTTGCATGTTCTCCTCCCTCCACCGGCAAACGACGCTGATTCTGATGGAAGAACTGGAAAAATCCGGAGTCACCGGCTATGTGGGCAAGGTAAATATGGACCGCAACGGCGGAGCCAGCTTGCAGGAAACCACGGAGGAATCCATGCGGGAGACCCTCCGGTGGCTGGATGAGTGCGGGGACTTCTCTCATGTCAGGCCCATTCTGACGCCCCGGTTTACGCCCTCCTGCACCGACGAGCTGCTGGCATTTCTCGGGAAGCTGGCGGCGCAGCGGAATCTGCCCGTCCAGTCCCATCTGTCGGAAAACACAGCGGAGCTGGAATGGGTGCGCCGGCTCCATCCGGACTGCGAACAATACTGGCAGACCTATGCCAAATACGGACTGTGGACCAGCAGCACCGCCATGGCCCACTGCGTCTGGTCCGATGAAAAAGAGCGGGCCGCCATGCGTCGGGCGGGCGTCACTGCCGTCCACTGCGCAGACTCCAACCTGAACCTCTGCTCCGGCGTATCCCCTGTACGGATGCTGCTAAACGAGGGCGTAAAGGTGGCTCTGGGCAGCGACATCGCGGGTGGAGATACCCTCTCTATGTTCGATGTGATTGCCTCCACCATCCGGGCTTCTAAGGTTCGGCGCATTCTGGACGACTGGAAAACGGATTTTCTTACTACCACGGAGGGCTGGTATCTTGGCACCTCCGCAGGGGCGGCGTTTTTCGGCGCAAAGCCCGGCTTTGCCGTGGGAGAGCCGCTCCATGCGCTGGTGCTGGACGACGGGAAGCTGCCGCCGCTGCCATCGGCGGAGGAACGGCTGGCCCGCTTCATCTGTCGGCGGCAGGAGGGTGCCATCCAGGCCGTCTGGAGCGCGGGACGCAGGGCTTTGTAAGTGCCGTTACTGCCGCACGGACGGATATGTGTGAAGAGGGGAACCGGATATAAAAACGCGCTTTGATTCGACTTTCTGGGTCGAATCAAAGCGCGTTTTTTTGTAGGGTTTTCAAAAGAAAAGCTGCGCCACCCCTCCGGTGATGAGGGCGGTCAGCGCCCCCGCGATCAGCACCCCCGCCGCGATGGCGGGCAAAGCCGTTTTCATTCGGATGTCCAGCAGCGACGCCACCAGCGCTCCGGTCCAGGCCCCAGTCCCCGGCAGGGGAATCGCCACCAGCAGGGCAAGACCCGGCAGGCGGTATTTCGTGACAATGCGGCCCTTCAGATGAGCGCGGCGCTCCAGGGCCGCGATCTTCGGGCCCCACCACGCTCCCCGGCGCAGATGGTTGAATACCCGCCGCACCAGCAGCATGATAAAGGGTACCGGCAGCAGATTCCCCGCCACCGCCAGCCAATAGGCCGCCCACAACGGCAGTCCCGCCGCCACACCGTAAGGGATGGCGCCCCGCAGCTCCACCACCGGTGTCATCGCCATGAGAAAGGTGAGCAGGGCCCGCCCTGCCGTTGTCCCAAACACCGCCATGAACACTCCTTTCATGTAAAACCGGAACAGCGGAGCGGGGGCTTTCCCGCTCCGCTTGTTATTCTGCGTAACTTATTGCAAATTCAGACGTTTTTTCAGCGTCAGCGTGGTGATGACATAGTAGACCGCACCGATGATCAGCTCTGTGCCGATGAAAATGGCCATCATCTGGTGGAAGGCCCCCATCCCTTCCATGCCGGTATCAAACATATTCTGAAATTGGTCTGTATTAAAAAGCAGGCCGCTGATGAACTGAAGGGCGAACTGAAACACGAAGAAGAACAGCACGCTCAAAGCACCCTTGTGATTTGCGAAGCTGTGCCCCACGGCCATGGCCGCGTAGAACTCCAGGCACAGCACCGCGCAGCTCAGCAGGCAAAATACGATCAACTCAATGGCGATTGCCGGCACATTCAGCCCATATCTCTTTACCAACTCATGTAGCGCCTGGAGGGCCTGATGGAAATAGTAAGAGTTGAAAATATTCCGCATGATATCCAAATCGAAGAAACAGACCAGCATCGCCAGCGCTTCCACGATTCCGGTGGCAATAAACCACACGGTGGAGACGATGATCTTGGACCACACGATCTGGTGGCTGGAGACGGGCAGCGTTAATGTCACATAGCCCTCATCGCCCATCAGGTTCGTGCGGAAACGGTTCACCATCAGCACAATGGACATGATTGCCAGAGATGCCATTCCGATGATAAATGCAGCCATCAGAAGTCCGCCCAGCAGGTTGGGTAAAAAGACGTCGGAATCCAGCAAAAAGCGTATGGCAAGATTTGCTGCCAGAGCCAGCACCAGCACGATCAGGAACAGCGGCCCCATGATCCGGGCCGTGGCCCGAAACTCGTGTTTCATCAGTTTTCTCAGCATTTGAATACCTCCCGGAACAGCGCGTCCACACTCATGCCCTTTTCCTCCCGGATCTGATCCACGGAGGACTGCAGTATGACCCGCCCCTGATTGATAAAAATAACTTCGTCCAACACCTGCTCCACATCCGCGATCAGATGCGTGGAGATGATAACGGCGGCCTCCGGATCATAGTTGTTGATGATGGTGTTGAGAATGTAGTCCCGGGTGGCCGGGTCCACGCCGCCGATGGGTTCATCCAGCAAATACAGCTTTGCCGCCCGGCTCATCACCATGATGAGCTGGACCTTCTCCCGGGTACCTTTGCTCATCTGCCGGATGGTCTGGTCCATGCGAATGCTGAGGTGCTGGAGCATTTCCTCAGCCCGGTCCCGGCGGAAGTCCGCGTAAAAATCCTGATAAAAGTCCAGCAGCTTCCGGGTGCTCATCCACAGGGGGATGCAGGTACGCTCGGGAAGATAGGATACTGCGGCATGAGTGTCCTTACCGGGAACCGTCCCATTCACCAGCACCTGGCCGGAGGTAGGAGTCAGCAAACCGTTGGCCAGCTTGATGAGCGTGGTCTTGCCGCTTCCGTTAGGGCCCAGCAAGCCCACGATATGGCCCGGCTCAATCGACAGGTTCAAATGATCCAGAGCCAGGGCGTGACCATAGGTCTTCACCAGCTCATTACATTCCAAAATCGCCATTTCTCAGTTCCTCCCCCGCATTTCCCTGACGCACCAGCGTCATGATTTCTTCCTTTTCATATCCCAGCCTGACCATTGCCGTCAGGAAATTTTGAATCTGGTATTCCGCCAGACTCTGCTTCGCCGTTTCGATCATACCCCTGTCCTCCGTCACAAATCTGCCAGCGGTACGCTGGCTGTATACCAGACCGTCCCGCTCCAGCTCTGTCAGCGCCCGCTGCATGGTGTTGGGGTTTACCCCAGCCTCCACAGCCAGATCCCGCACCGACGGAAGCCGCTCCCCCGGCGGAAACGCGCCGGACACGATGCCCACCTTGATTTGCTCGATCAGTTGCGAATAGATGGGCGCATCGTTTGAAAACTGCCATTTCATGTTGTTGCACCTCCCATGCTGTGCCGTTGTCTTAAGCAAGTAATACAATAACACAATTCTAGAAATTGTCAAGCGTTTTTTGAAAAATAATTAAAATTTTCAGGGGCCGCAAAAAGCGGTCCCTGATCGGGCACAATTTATTGACAGGATCGGACAAAATCACGGCGGGGACTCGGCCTTCACCGCACCCTCACTCAGAGATACCGTTCCTCCAGCGCGGCGATTACCTCCGCCAGCGCGTCCCCGTGGGCATCGCAGACAATCCTTGGTCCGCTTTGTCTCACGGAGAGTACGCAGTTGGCCGGAGCAAAACCCACGGCAGCGAGCTCCAGCATGGAAAGGTCATTGCCCTCGTCGCCCACCGCGTAGACATTCTCCGGCGCGACGCCGAGACGCTCCGCAAGCTTGCGGAGCATTCCGCCCTTGCTGGCGCCTCTGGCGGTCATCTCAAGCAGAGATTTGCCGGAATAGATCAGCTCATAGTCCGAGGCCCAGCCATGGCCGCGAATGAATTGCTCCACCTGAATAAGGTTCTCGTGTTCCGCCTCAAACAGCAGCTTTCCAAGGGGCAGGGGCACGTCCGGCAGGCTGGCCTTCTCCTCGACCCGAACACCGGTCAAATGCTCATGCGCGCGGATAAAGCCGTTGACCTGTACCGCGTGGATGACGTTTTCCACGTGGTATGCTTCCACCCCCACCTGAGGAAACGCATCCAACACCTGCTGGCCCCGCTCCCGGCTCTCTTCCGACAAAAGGGCCGTCTCCAAATATTCGCCCGTGGCAAAGTCGTAGATAGCCGCGCCGTTGCAGATAACGCAGGGCGTGTTGATTGGAATCATGGGCGCCAGCTTTTCAAAAGCCGGAAGCGCCCGCCCGGTGGCTACGGCAAAGTGTCCGCCCTGCGCCATAAAGGATTCCAGCGCCGCCCGATTCCCTTTGGAAAGAGGCGGGATGGGCTTGCCCGTTCGCAGCGCGTCCTCCGTATAAATGAGCGTGTTATCAAAGTCGCTGGCCAGCAGCACGCCTTCAAATTTTCCCATCATTGTTCTCCTTATGTCAATTGAATCGGGGAGAGGGAACACCCCTCTCCCCAATTTCATCTTGCAAGCTGTTTATTCCGTGGGCGCTCCGCCGCTGCCGCCCGAACCGCCGCCTCTGCGGCGGCCGCCCCGGTGGTGGGGACGGCGGGCAGGCTGTCCGCCGTCGGCCTTTTCCTGCCTGGGCTTTTCACCGGCGGGTCGATCTTGTTTAGGGGGCTGAGCCTTAGCCTGAGGCTTGGGCTTGACCGGCCGGGACGGCTGTCCCTTCCCGGGCGCCACGGCCGGACTCTCCGGCTTTTTTCCGCCTTGATTGGGGCCGCTCCGTCCACCGCGACGGCGGCGATGGGAATTGCTGCGGTGCTCCCCGTCCTCCGGAGGTACTATGCGCTCCCGGCTGGGAAGATCCTCCAGCTTTTCCAAGGACATCAGCGGCTCGGAGGAGGCAAATTGCAGTGGTTCCTCCTCTTCCTTCTCCTCCACATAGCGCTCAGGCCGCTCCCGGGGGACCTCAATCCCCTCCCGGCTGCCCTTGCCGTTGCGCAGAACGCAGACCTCGCAGTTGTGGTAGCACTTCTGAGGCTCCGGCGCGGAATCCAGGCTTACCTTGACCGTCTCCCGCAGGAGGTTCACGCTCTTTACATTTCCGGGGCCGTCCGGTGTCTGGACAAAGGACTCACTTTTCGGCATTCGCTTTACCGCGTCCTCATAGGCGTTCTGCTCGTACTTCAGACAGCACATCAGCCGCCCGCAGGTACCCGAAATTTTGGCGGGGTTCAGGCTGAGGTTCTGGGTCTTGGCCATTTTGATGGACACGGGCAAAAACCCGTCCAAAAACTGGGAGCAGCAAAACGGACGCCCGCAGATTCCAAGGCCACCGATCATCTTTGCCTCGTCCCGGACGCCGATCTGGCGCAGCTCAATCCGGGCGCGGAACACACCCGCCAGATCCCGCACCAGCTCCCGGAAATCCACCCGTCCGTCGGCGGTAAAATAGAAAATGATCTTGGTGCCCTCGAAGCTGCACGAGACATTCACCAGCTTCATCTCAAGTCCATGGTCCGCGATCTTCTTTTCGCAGACGTCGAAGGCCTCGCTCTCGCGTTTGCGATTGTACTCCACAGTGCGCTTGTCGTTTTCAGTCGCCAGGCGGATCACGCTGCTGAGTGGGTGTACGATAGAGGAGTCCTCCACCTCGTGGTTTCCCTCCGTGCAGGTGGCGAATTCCGGTCCTTGGGCGGTTTCCACGATCACATGGTCGCCCATTTTAATCTGCCGGTCTCCCGGGGCAAAATAGTAGTTTTTACAGCCGCCACGAAAGCGGACGCTGATTACTTCGGTCAAAGGATACCCTCCAATTCCACAGCCAAGGCGCCCAATACATGGTTGACTCCCACGTTATACGCGCATTCCCGGCAATATGTCTGCAATAATTCTATTGTGTGCATAATTTGCTGTTTTGTCAAGTTTTTTGCAAGGAACCGCGCCGTTTTTTCCGTATTTCCCTTCGTTTCCTGCCCATAGACGGTCAAAAGCGCCTCTGAAAAGAGACCGTGGGCCTGTTCTAAAAGGGTCTGAAGCGTTTCCCGATCCGTCTTCTTTCGCTCCAGCTCCACCAGCAGCTCTGTGACAGACCCCCGCCTTTTCTCTCCCACCGCGCGGCAGAGGGCTTCCGCTGCCGCGGTTTGCTCCGTCTCCCCGCCGTCTTCCGCCGCCGGGCGCAGCTTCAGCTCCACGCACCGGGAGCGCAGGGTTTGCAGCACCACCGCCGGATTCGCCGCGCAGAAGAGGAACGCGGCGTAGGGTGGGCCCTCCTCCACAATCTTCAAAAGCACGTTCTGGTCCTGCTCCGTCAAAAGGGCACAGTCCTCAAAAATATAGACCTTCCGCGCCCCCTCATTGGGGCGGATATAGGCGTCCGACCGGACGGAGCGCACCACATCCACGGCAATGTTTTTATGCTCCGAATCCTGCACGGATATTACGTCCGGGTGAATATCCTCAAGCACCTTGCGGCACGCTGTGCATACGCCGCAGGGCTTTCCCATCTCAGCGGTACACTCCATAGCCGCAGCGGCAAACCGGGCGGCTCCGATGCGGTCGCCTGGCCCGGTGACCAGGAGCGCGTGGGCCAGAGCACCGCGCTCCGCGGCGGCACGGATGCGGGATAACGCAGCGGTATTTTCTTTTCCTTCCAGTGCCGCCATAAAGGCCCTCCTTCTTCACCGCGCGGTACGCGGCATTCGATAATTTTTACATTGTATCACGGTTCCACGAAAAATGGAATTCCGAATTTCGCATGGCGTGCCTGGGGGCAGAAGCAGCGCGGCCTGACGGGATCATGACTCGGTTTTTCGTCTTTCGGCAGCTGTTTTGGGCAATACACCGTTGACATCCGGTTGCCCCGCCGCTATACTGAAAAAAATTCCGAAAAAGCAACGGTCAAATCAGCGCTTTCCCAAATCCGGACCAAAGGAGTAAAACCATGGAACTGACATTCAATCACTCTCTCGACCATGTGAAGCGTTCCGGCATCCGCCGGTTTACCGAGGTGGTGAAAAGCGTCCCCGGCGCGGTGCAGCTCACCATCGGGGAACCGGACCTGGATACCCCGGAGACCGTCCGGGCGGCGGCAAAGCTGGCGCTGGACGCGGGAGATACCCACTATCCGCCCAATAACGGCCGACCGGAGCTGCTGGCCGCCATTTCCGAGTTTGAGGAGCGGCGAAACGGCCTGCGCTACGCCCCGGATGAGATTATTTTGACCATTGGGGCCACAGAGGCGCTGTTTATCAGCCTGTTCGCACTCCTGAATCCCGGCGACGAAGTAATTATTCCCACTCCGGCATTCAGTCTATACGAATCCATTGCCCAGCTGTGCCGCGCCGTGCCGGTGAATCTGCCCACGGAGGACAGTCAATTTCAGATCGACCCCGCGGCGCTGGCCGCGGCGATTACGCCCCGGACGAAGGCGCTGGTCCTAACCTCTCCCAATAACCCCACTGGCTGCGTGTACACAAAGGAGACGCTGGACGCCATCCACGCCGTTTTGAAAGACAAGCCCATTTTTGTGATCTGCGACGAGGTGTACCGCCAGTTGGCATACACGGACGATTTCACCAGCTTTTCCGCCTTTGCTGACATGCGGGACCGCGTCATCGTGGTTCAGAGCTACTCCAAACCCTACGCCATGACCGGCTGGCGGCTGGGGTATGTAATGGCGGATCGGCCCGTACACGACAAATTGCAGGTGGCCCATCAGTACGCCGTAGTGTCCGCCCCGGCGTTTGTTCAAACCGCCTGCATAGAGGCGCTGAAGTATGATAACTCCGCCGATACGGCGCTGTTCCGCCGCCGGAGGGACTACGTGTACAAGCGGCTGACGGACATGGGGCTGGACGTTCAAAAGCCGGAGGGCGCGTTCTACATGTTTATCAGCGTGAAAAAGTTTGGCATGGACTCCCTGACCTTCTGCACCCGCATGGTGAAGGAGGGAAAGGTAGGGCTGACCCCCGGCGTCTACTTCGGATGCGAGGGCTATATGCGCCTATCCTACTGTTATTCCGACGCGGATTTAAAGGAGGGCCTGGATCGTATTGAGGCGTTTCTTAAAACGCTGTGATGCATCCACTGCGCTTCACTGCAAAAGATCCCCGGCCGCTTTGCGGCCGGGGATCTTTGAGCTTTTAGCTTTTCTGGAAAATTATTCTTCGGCGGCCAGGGCCTTCGCCTCGGCGATGGCCTTTTCCTGCGCCGCGGGAGGGCAGTCCTCGTAGCGGGTAAAGTCGAAGGTGTAGCGGGCGCGGCTCTGGGTCATGGACCGAAGGTCGATGGCGTAAGTTCCCATTTCTCCCATGGGGATCTCGGCCACAATCTCCGTCTCACCGTCGGCAATGGGATTGGTACCCATGACGCGGCCGCGGCGCTTGTTCAAATCGCCCATGACATCGCCGGTAAAGTTATCGGGCACATAGGCATGCAGCTCGCCGATGGGTTCCAGCAAAACGGGATTCGCCTGCTCCAAGCCCGCCTTGAACGCCACATTTGCGGCGGTCTTAAACGCCATTTCGGAAGAGTCCACGGGGTGATAGGAGCCATCCACCAGCGTGGCTTTCAGGAACACCACTGGGTAACCTGCCAGCGGGCCGTGGACGCAGCTTTCCCGCAGACCCTTTTCAACGGCCGGGAAGAAGTTTTTGGGCACGGAGCCGCCGAATACGTTTTCAGCAAAAATCATATTTTCGCTCTCGAACTGGGGCTCGAACTCGATCCACACATCGCCGAACTGACCGTGTCCGCCGGACTGCTTTTTGTGGCGGCCCTGAACTTTGACTTTTTTGCGGATTTTCTCCCGGTATGCTACCCGGACGGGAGAGAACACGGCTTCCACACCAAAGCGGGACAGGAGCTTGGCCTTGAGGACATCCAGTTGAATATCGCCGGTGCCGGAGAGGACCAACTGGTGGGTCTCGGCGTTGTTCGACAGAGAGAAGGTGAGGTCCTCCTCACCCAGCTTCGCAAGGCCGCCGGCCACCTTATCGTCCTGACCCCGGGTCTTAGGGGCGATGGCCTGCGCATAGCAGGGTCTGGGGTACGGAATACCGGTTAGATTCACCACGCTCTTGGCGGAGCACAGGGTATCGCCGGTCTTCAGCTTGTCCATCTTGGCCGCCGCCGCGATGTCGCCACAGCAGACCTCTTTGACCTCAACGGCCTTCTTGCCCCTCATGGTGTACAGATGGCCCAGCTTCATGGCCTCTCCAGTGCGGGCGTTGGTCAGCGTCATATCTGCCGTGACCTTGCCGGAAATCACCTTGAAATAGGAAAAACGGCCATACTGGTCAGAGGTGGTCTTAAATACAAATGCGTAGGGATTACCGTCCTCGGTCAAATCGATCTCCACCGGCTGGCCGTCTGCGTCGGTACCCTTGCGGTTGGGGATCTCCACCGGGTTGGGGAACAGCTTCACACAGGTATCCAGCACGGTCTGGGTACCGATGCCGGTAAAGGCGCTGCCGCACATGACCGGGCAGAGAATCAGATCCCGCACACCGGCGTGGAGACCTTCCAGCAATTCCTTCTCCGTGAAGGGTTCGCCGTTGAAAAATTTCTCCATCTTTTCCTCGTTGGTCTCGGCCACGGACTCGCACAGCTGCTGATAGAAGTTTTCCACCACCTCCATTTTGTCGGCGGGGATGGGAACCTCCTCCCGGCGTCCGTCGGGCTTCAGCTCATAGGCCTTCTTGTAGATGACGTCGATCAGCGCGCCGATCTTCTTGTTCTCGTCCCACATGGGCATCATGGTGGGGCAGACGGCCCGGCCAAACTTCTCCCGCAGGGATTCCCACGCACCGTTGAAATCGCCGCCCTCCTCGTCGGTCTTGGAGATATAGATGGCCCGGGGCATGTTCCGCTCCTGCAAATACTTCCATGCCTTCTCGGTGCCCACAGAAATGCCGCCCTTTGCGGAACAGACGATGATGCCGGCATCCGCCACACGGAGAGCCTCCAGCACCTCGCCGGAAAAATCAAAATAACCCGGAGTGTCGATCACGTTGATCTTCACGCCCTTAAATTCGATGGGAGCAATGCTCAGGGAGATGGAAATTTTCCGCTTGATCTCCTCCGGATCATAATCGCAGGTGGTATTTCCATCGGTCACTTTACCGAGACGATCCGTGCCGCCGGTCAGATACAGCATAGACTCCACCAAAGAGGTCTTGCCGTTTCCGCCGTGGCCAAGTAAGCAGATATTGCGAATGTCCTTTGCAGTCATATGATTGTACTCCCTTCGATTTGTTGCTTGGGCGAGAAATCGGAAATGAAATCGCTCAATGTGGTTATTATACAATCATTTGGCGGTTAGCACAACGTCGGATTTGAAATAGAAAAAATTTTTGGTAGCCTGCACAAGAATGAAAGTAAAGAATTTACATTTCCGCCCCGCAGGACACGAAAAACCACGGCCCCAAAGCAGGGCCGTGGTAATCGTTTTACAGATCAGGCGGTAAATTTCAGCTGGAACCGGGCGCCGGAATCGCCGGAAAAGACAATCAGTCCCCCCTCTGGCAGTTTGGCGGAGGTATCGCCCCACAAATAGGAGGAGGCCGTGATCTTTCCCGTCCCGTCATAAACATAAAAACCAGCGTTTTTCGGCATGGCCACGGTCATGGTTTTTCCGGTGTCGCCATCCCCCGCCTTGAACCACCGGGCATAGCCGGTGGACTGGATCGTGGCGTAGGAACCGCCGTTTTTGGTGGAAATATTTTTCAGACTCCCCTCCGTCTGATAGGGCGCGCCGTTGACCCACATCAGGCTGCCGTCCACGATGACAGAACCGGCGTCCCGGCCGATGGGCAGATCGTAGACCAGCTCCTTGGGGCTGACGATACGCTCACCGCCAATGTAACCGGGTACGTATTCAACGTCCGGCGTGAGCGCGGAGGTCACCGCCGCCGACGCGGCGGCGTCCGACAGGGCCAGATATATCTGGGAGGAGTACTTTTCCCCCAGCGGCACCGCGCTGGTGGACGCTAAGGCATCCCACGCCGCCTGCGTCTCGGTGGTAATGGGATTTTCCGGCATCTTCACCAGCAGATAGTCGCTGGTGGACACGACGCCCAAACCCGGAACAGGGGCGTAGCTCTGCTGATAAAAATATGTGGAGCCGTTGCTCTCCTTTACCAGCTTCACCGCTGCGGAGTTGCTTGTGTCCCGGAAGGAACCGTCGCTGTAATAGGTCAGCGTCTGGTCGAGGATGCCGGACATGCTCATCTGATGGACCGTCAGCTTTCCGTCGGCTGTGACCGTGACTTTCATCTGCTGGGTGGTGGTGCCGTAATACCCGGATTCCTGCGTCAGCTTCGCGGGCATGGCGGCGGCAGTGGCGGTGGGAAGCGTGGGGGTGGTTTCATTCAGCGTCACGCCCCGGTCCTTCAGTGCGTCCGCCAGCATCCGGGCGGCGGCCAGTTCGTTATAGGTGGATACGCCGCCGGAGGTGAGCACCGCCGCGGCCATGTGGTATTTTGGCAGTACCAGCAGCGCCGCGTGATAGCGCAGGGTATCCCCGCCCTTGACAAGGCACTGGATGCCGTTTTGGGCAAAGGGCGCAAACTGCACCGCGTCCCAACCGAGGCCGTAGCTCACCATGCCAAGAGGCCCGTCGGGCCAGATGCCCCGGTCGTACTCCGGCGCGGCCATGGCGGCGGTGAGTTTGGCGGAGAGGATGGACGTGCCGGTGAGAGCCCCGCCAAAGGCGGCCAGATCCTCCGCTGAGGCGTAAATTCCGCCCGTGCCCACGATACCCAGCGTATCCTTCGGCAGCACCCGCTGCGCCGCATCGGCGGTGCAGGTAACGGCGGGCGCTCCCGCCATCTCGTCCTCGGGCGCATAGGTGTTTTTCAGTCCCGCCGGGGTAAGAAGGACCGAGCGGACATAGTCCATAAAGTCTTTGCCGCTGACAGCCTCTACCACCAGCTGGGCCAGGGTGAACCCGTCGTTGCAGTAGGCGGAAAACGCGCCTGGGTCGGCCTTCAGTTTCTGGGTGGACAGCCGTTTCAAAAGATCGTTCGTGGCCTGTTGGTCCGTATCGTCAAAGAGAAATGCGTTGGTGGAGGAGGTCCCCATCAGCCCAGAGGAGTGATTGAGCAGCATTCGCACGGTGATTTTCGTATAGCGGGGATCCGCCATTTTGAAGTCCTTTAAATAGGTGGTCACAGGAGAATCCAGATTGATCTTCCCGCTCTCCACCAGCTTCATGACCGCGGCGGTGGTGTACATTTTGCTGACGGAGCCAATGCCGTACAGCGTACCGCCCAAAATTCCCAACTGCTCCAAATGCCCTGCGTCCTTTTTGGAGGCAGGAAGATTCCCATTTTGTTGAGAGAGGGTGAACGTACCGTCCTCCCAGAGCGCCCAGGATGCGCTGAGCGCGTTTCCGTACTGCATGGCGTAGCCCACCGCCGTCTCGGCAGACTTCTGCCGTGCCTCCGAGGCCGGATCGCGTTTCACATCCTCTGCCATTGCCGGGACGGCAAGGCTCACCGCCATGGTCAGCGCCAAAGCCAGCGCCGCCAGCCGCTTATTCAAAATTCCGTTCATATTCCGTTCCTTTCCCGCCCCGTAAGGCGTGCGAGTTCCACGGATCACGGCATACACCCTCCAGCAGGGGGAATGTCAAGCAATTTTTTCCGTTTCCGCAGCCGTATCGCCCAAAATGCAAGAACGATACCCACAGCGCCGCTGAAAAAACAGAACAGCAGCATGGCGTCCACACCGCTCCGATCAATGATTCCTCCGGCAATCAGATTGCCGATCACGCCGCTGAGGCCGTTGGTTGCCACCATTTTCAGAGACTGGCCCTGCACCCGGTCCTCGGGCGGGACATTTTCATTGGCATAGTAAACGTTCCCGGGGGTAAACAGTCCGTACCCCAGCATCTGGATGGGCTGCAAAGCAAGCAGAAGGCGCAGGTCGCGGCAGGAAAGAAACAGCAGCGGTTTCAGCGCCATAAACACGACGGAGGCCAGCATGACCTTTTCAATATTCGTCTTTTTCCAAAGCCATTGGAAGAAAATCGCGCCGGGCAGCTCTGACGCCGCCATTAAAAAGAGAGCCAGCCCCAGATCGCCGCTATCGCCGCCCCGGTCGTTCACAAGGTTCACCAGAAAGTTGACGATGGGCATCACGGCCATCAACCCAAAAAAACCCGCGCCCAGCATCACGGTGAACGCCGGATTGTGTTTTAAAATGTACAGGGGGGAGTGGGCGGGCTCCATGTTTGCCGACGGAAAAGCGGACGAGGAAAACGCAGGGAAGACCGCCAGCGCCGCCAGAATCAAAACTACCAGCGCCGCGTGGGTCACCAGAGCGGATTCCACGCCGAAGCGCCGCGCCTGCTGCCCCACCAGAACGGAGACAATGGCATAGGCAAACGCGCCCAGGCCCCGGCCCAAGCTGTACCGCACGCTGATTCCCGCGTTCAAAAACTGCATGGACATGGCGTCGATCAGAGGATAGGAGTTGGTTTCCAGCGTACCCAGAGCCAGAAAGATCAGCGCGGTGCCGAAAAAGCCGGGCCGGGCGAAATAGAACACGGCGTGGAATCCCAGCGCCAGCAGCATACATCCGCCGAAGAGCTTTTTCAGAGGCACGTCAGGGTGGCGATCCGCCCAGGCGCCCAGCAGAGGCTGAGAAAAAATGCCCGCCAAGCATCCCAGTGAAATAAAGATTCCGGCCTGTCCGCTGGAAAACCCCCGCCCCAAAACAATGGCGGTCTGATAGCCGCTGAACGCGGCCATCATGCCCCAAAACCAGATCTGGAGCAGAAAGTACGCGGTGTTTACCCGCCTCGGAGAGGGCAGGGACGCAGCGCTCATTGAATTCCTCCCGTCAGATAACCAAGCAGGGGCTCGAATTCCACGCCCTCCCGCATGGGCAGGTCCGCCGCCGCAGTGCGTTCCGCGCAGGCCCGGACAAATTTGGCGGCCAGCATGGCCGCGTCGTTCAGCTTCCGTCCCTGCACCAGCGCGCCGGTGAGAACGGAGGCAAACACGTCGCCGGTGCCGTGAAACTCATGGGCGATAAAATCGGTCTGTACTGCCTCGGCCCGGCCGGTTTTCGCGTCGAAGCACATGGCCCCGGTCATTCCCGGCGACATGGATACGCCGGTAAGGACTACGGAGCGCTTGCCGTCAAGGCTCAGGCGCTCCACTGTCTCCCGGGGGGAGGGGAGCGCGTTCAAGGGCAGGCCCAGCAGCAGCGCCGCTTCCGTGAGGTTCGGCGTGATGACGTCCGCAAGGCGGGCCAAACGGGCCATCCCGTCGCACATGGCGGGGGTATAGGTTTTGTAGACCTCGCCGTGGTCACCCATCACCGGGTCCACCACCGTTAGGGTGTTGGGCTGACGGAAATCATAAAAAAATTCCTCCACCACTCCGATCTGGCGGGCGCTGCCCAAAAAGCCGCTGTAGATCGCATCAAATTTTAAATTCAGGGATTTCCAGTGGGCTGCGACCTTGGGCATCTCGTCGATCATGTCCAGAAACGTAAATCCCTGAAAGCCCCCGGTGTGGGTGGAGAGGAAGGCGGTGGGCAGCGGGCAGCACTGCGCCCCCATGGCGGACAGAATCGGCAAGGCGACGGTGAGAGAGCACCGGCCAAAGCCGGACAGGTCGTGGATCGCGGCGATACGGGGCGTAGACATCAAGGTACCTCTTTTCTGATCTCCAATTTTTTTCAGTATACGGCAAATCTGCCTATTGTTCAAGAGGGCGGTTCGTGGTAAAATAAAATACCGGAGGATAAATTGAATACGCGCCTGTGATGGAATTGGTAGACATGCAAGATTTAGGTTCTTGTGTCGAGAGACGTGTGGGTTCGAGTCCCTTCAGGCGCACCAGCAGCAGAGCCGTCTTATTTTGACGGCCCTGCTCTCTTTTTCTTCTTTTCTCATGTATGCTTACCTATCTCACTGGAAGACGCGGTGAGAACACCTGTATACAGCAACTGGCATATTTTCAGCCACTAATCCGGAACTCAAGCCAACAGCTCCATGAAACCTGCGGTAAACGGAAGATGAGGGAAATTCGCGGTTCCCGTATGGATAAAGCCGTGGCTGAGATACCAACTTTTTGGCCTCAGAGTTTCCTCAATGATTCCGATCGCGATCCTGTTCCCTCCCATCCGGGAAACCTCTCCGTAGACATGCTCCAGAAGCAATGTGCCGCCGCCCCTGTGCCTGTGCTCCGGCAGCACGGACAGCTTTTCAAGCTCAAATATTCCGGCACCTTTTTCCCTCAGTTCCATAAACTCGGCCAACCGATCCTTGCAGTACAGCCCATACATCACGTTCCTCCGGTTCCAGTCGGAAACGAGGCGTTCCGTCCCGATGAACGCGCCGTTTGCCGGGCAGTTCCGAGCGGTCAGCCCGAATTCCTCCGCAACGGTGCCGAAGCTGCGCCGTGTGACTTCAGTGCAGCTATCCAGTTCGTCAAACCTTACTTTTCGTATGGAATACCCTGTCATGAATCCTGCCTCCGAAATTAAAAATGAGCACGCCCGTCAGGATAACCGCGCCACCCGCTGTCGTCGGCAGGTCCGGCGTCTCTCCCGCGAGGAGAAACCCAAGCAGTGTGGTCAAAAACGGCGTGATAAACATGTAATTACTGACGGACGAAGTCTGTTTCGCCTTTTTGAATGCCTGCGCCCAGGTGGCATACGCAACAGCGCTGGAAAAGACACCGAGGATTACGATGTAAATTAACTGGAAGGACGGAGCGCCACGCGCTTCCCGCACGGAGGCCGGGAGAAATACGGCAAGCATGACCGTCCCCGCGAAAATGCTGTAGGCAGAGGCCTGAAGACCCGAATAGATTTTTGTCAGCTTCCGCTGCAGCAGGTTGTAAACGCCCAGCGAGACCGCCGCGAGAAGCAGCCAGAAAACTCCGCTGTTCAGCGAAAATGCATGATTGAGCAGCGTGAGCACAATCACGCCGGAAAATTCGACTGCGGTTGCCGCCCACTGGATTCCGCTCAGCTTTTCCTCGTAGATAAAGCGCGCCAGCAGCGCCGTGATTACCGGTACGATCGCGATGATCACGCTACTTGTGGCCGCAGTCACCGTCTCGCAGCCCTTGTTAAACGCGATCATATAGAGGAAAAACCCGAAAAAGCCAGACAGCAGAAACCATTTCAGGTCGGCTTTTCCCGGCGCTTTTATTTTTGCCGTCAGGATGATGACGAGCAAGGCGCAGGACGCGACCGCATAGCGCAAAAAGCCGAGGGAAAACGCCGAAAAATATTGCAGGGTCAGCCGAGTAAGCACATAGGCCAGCGACCAGAAAAGAATGGTCAAGCCCGCATATGGATGAAAACTATTTATAAGCTTCATATAAATTACCTCCGCTGTTTACAAAATTATGATTTCCACTTATAATAAACCACAAATTACCGGCTTAATAAAGTCCCAATTCGATGTATGTTAAGCCGGTTATTTCAAGCGGTGAGTTTATGCTTTATATGGAGCTTGACAAAGAACTGACGCGCTCCTTAACCAATCAGATATACACGAAGCTCTGTGAAAAAATTATTCTGACAGCCTCTGTCGCCGCCGGGACGATCTTGATCCGGCCGTCATTTTTATCCTTTCCAATCGCCAAACGGCGGGGCGATCACAAGCCCTTCCCGCTGTTTTTGGCGATATCCGACGCGCACCTTTTTCCCAATGTCCTTTACGTAGTCGTCGTTCATCAATCCACGCACGCCGATGATCATATGTTGGGGGTTGAGTCCCCACGCACACACCACTTTTCAGCTGAGCACGCGTGTGCTCAGCTGATTTTGCATTTTTTCCATCAAGACAGCGTCGATTTCCTGCTCCGGTGCATGAGGGAGGCTGCCACTGCGCCACTCCTCTTTTCTCTCGTCTTCGCGCTTTCTGCCGGAAGCAGTTTACTACATTAAAATCACACAGATGCGGCTCACGCTTTTTCGTGAACCGCATCTGTGTAAATAGGATGATCTTTTTGTATTATCATGCCACGCTTCTTCGCTGTTTACCATTCTCTCGGCGTATCGCAGCGATGGAATGTGGACTTTCTTACTTGCCGAAGTAGCGATTCAGCAGGCCGGCAAAGGCCTTTCCGTGTCTTGCCTCATCCCGGGCCATCTCGTGAACGGTATCGTGGATGGCATCCAGATTGTACTGCTTAGCCAGCTTAGCCAGTTCAAACTTGCCCAGCGTGGCACCGTTCTCGGCCTCTACGCGCATCTCCAGGTTCTTCTTGGAGGAATCCGTAACGACCTCACCCAGAAGCTCTGCAAATCTGGAGGCATGATCAGCCTCTTCCAGCCCAGCTCTGCGCCAATACTCACCGATCTCAGGATAGCCCTCGCGGAAAGCAGCGCGGCTCATAGCCAGATACATACCGACTTCCGTGCACTCACCGGTGAAGTTGGCGCGCAGACCGTCCACAATCTTTTCCTGCACATCGGCGGGAACATCCGCGCCAAAGGACTTACCCACGCCGATCACATGCTCGGCAGCCCAGGTCATCTCGCCCTTCTGCTCCGTGAACTTGGAGCCGGGGACGCCGCACTGGGGGCACTTCTCGGGGGGATTTTCGCCTTCAAACACATACCCACAAACAGAGCAAATCCACTTTTTCATAATATTTTCCTCCTTAAAATTCTGTATTTCAATCGACTGATTGTAATACTTTGTTCCTGTTGATGATATGAGTATATACGAATAAGCGCATGTGTTAAGTCGCATATGCAACTTAATTCAAGTTTTTATTTTTCGTCGTATACGGCGCACAGTTCATCTGCAAACGCCGCCGCCCGAGCAGCTTTTCCCTCATCCATAAATGCGGTGTCGTAGCTCCGGTGCCGCTGTGCCAGCATACCCAGATACTTAAGCTGAGAATGTCTGCAATAGCGTCGCATACCACTCTCCCACAGATCGGCCCCCTTCTCGGGCGGATAACCGCAGGTGGTCACCAGAGCAACCGGCTTCCCCTTCCACAGCGCAGGTCCCTTTGCACCGCCATAGTACTTATTCATGCCATACACCAGCCGGTCCAGCACCGCCTTCATCGGCGGGGTGCAATACCAGGAATGGATAGGTGTTGCCAATACCAAGAGGTCACAAGCCAAAACGGCGTCGAAAATCTTCTGCATGTCGTCCCTCTGCACACATCCGAAAATCGTCCAGTCCTTCTGGCACGCCCGACAGGCCAGACATGGCTTCAGCTGCTTATCGTACAGCCGGATGGTTTCGCAGGTCTGTCCCCGCTCCTCCATCCGCCGGACAAACGGTTCCAGCAAAGCGGCGGTATTTCCGTTTTCCCGAGGACTCCCCTGTAAAATACAGACCTTCATTTTGGCTTCTCCTCTTTTCGGGCCTCGCGAGCATGAAAACCGATGACTGCGTCTGTTTGCAGCCATCGGTTTCCGTTTTTATGCGGCGCCCGTCCGTTGTAGTCTTACAGTTCCTTTTTCCACAAGCCGTGCAGATTGCAGTACGCATAGACCGCCACAGCTGCATCGCCGTTCAGGGCAAATTCCGCTTCAGGCGCTTCGCCCGGCTTGAGACCGCGGCGCTGCCCGCCATGCGCGGTCTGAAGGTAAATCCACTGAATAGAATGCTCCTCGGTCATTGGATGCGCCACCGCGCCAACAGCCACTTTCACGGTGTCACCCTCAACGGTAACTACAGGAACGTGCTTTTCCTGGCTGGCATCAACGGTGTTCGGTTTCAACTCCACCATGGGTTCGCCGCAGCAGATCAGTGTGCCGCCGCCCGCTTCAATCAGTCCCACCAGATTGCCGCAGTGTTTGCAAATATAGAATTTCTGTTCGCTCATAGTCAGTGCTCCTTTCTGCATTTCCCGTTATATAATGTCCAATAACTCACAGCTCATAACCTGAGTTTCTTCCAGCATAACATCGGGCAAAAAGGAAGTCAATGAACTTTTAGCCAAAATTCGGCAGCTTATTCCATCCGATTAAAAGGGCGGAAATGAAACGGAATTCGCATGGATTTCCCTGCGGTGGGTCCAACCTGCGGTGCGGAATATTTTTACTTTCCGGTGGGAATAAAGGGCTGGATTGCGCTGGCCACGCTGCTGATGGGCATGGTCTGCAAATAGATGCGGCCGGGTCCGGTAATAACCGTGTTAAAAAGTCCCTCGCCGCCGAAGACCATATTCTTCACACCGGGTACGGTCTGAATCTCCATAGAGCAGCTCGCATCCATGGCGGCCAGATACCCCGTATCCACCACCATGGACTGCCCCGGTGCCAGATCGTACTCCATCACGTGTCCGTCAAACTCGGCAAACGCGATGCCTCTGCCCGACAGTCTTTGCATGATGAAGCCCTCGCCGCCAAAAAAGCCCGCGCCCAGCTTCTTCTGGAAGAACACAGAAAGCTGCACGCTTTCCTCGCTGGCGAGAAAACCACTTTTCTGCACGACCAGCTCCCGGCCCGGCCCGATCTCAAACGCCCGGATATCGCCGGGGAAGCTGGAGGCAAAGGCGATCATTCCCGGCCCGCCCTGGGCGGTATAACGGTTCTGGAACAGAGCCTCGCCTGCAAACATCCGGCCCAGCGCCTTGCCAAGCCCTCCGTTGGAAGTAGTCTCCATCCTCATATTGGGACTCATCCAGCTCATGCTGCCCCGTTCGGTAATCATGCTCTCCCCCGCATTCAGCTGGCAGACGACAACCGGCAGGGGCTGCCCCTCAATTTTATACTCCATCTCCCGTACCTCTCTTTCCCCTTTAATTTTTCATTGAATGTTTTTTCATTATAAACAGCGGACTCCCCCTCTGTCAACCGCTCTTCATCGCCGCTTTTCCCCGGTAATCATCGCCGCGAAGGCCGCTGACTGGAAAGCCGCTGCTCCCAATACCGCCCGCTGGGGAAACAGCCCCGACAGCACGGTCCCCAGTGCCGCCCCGGCAATAAAGCAGCAGATTACGCCGTAATAACACGCGCCCTTTTCAATCAGTGTTCTGTCCCGATGCAGCGCGCCGCTGTACAGCGCCTCGGTTCCGCTGCGCAGGTTCCCTGTGCACATTGTGGTAGCAAAAGCAAAACCCCACACCTTGCGGAACGCCTCCACCTGCATGGCGCACACAAACGCCACCATCATATTCACCAGTCCGTCCAGCTCGCCCTGCGGAATAAAGGACGCCGCAATCAGCACCGCAATCTCCGTCCCCAGCGTAAAATGCCGCCAATGAAACCGTCCGGATTTGTGAAACCGGCGGCTTTTTACCAGCTCCGCCGCAAGCACTCCCAGAGCAAACGCCAAAATCGGTGCCAGATACGACCGCGCCGCGCCCCACTCCCGCCGGGCCAGGTGTATGCCCAGCAGGACGATGTTTCCCGTCTCGGCATTGGCGAAAACACCGCCCCGGGAGAGATAGGTATACGCATCCAGAAGGCCGCCGGACAGCGCCAGCAGCGCCGCCACCAGAAAGCTTTCGGAGCGCTGAAGCTCTTCCTTTTTCAAACGTGATCTCCTCCCGAAAATCCGGGCGCCGGCATCTGCCGGCGCCCGAGCCTTAATATTCCACGAAGCCTTCGTACACCAGCTTTGCGTCGCCGGTGAGGGTCACTCCATCGTCGGTATAGTTGACGGACAGATCGCCTCCGGCGGCCTTCACGGTGATATCCCGGCCCTTTTGGCAAAGGCCGCCCGCCACCGCCGCCACCACGGCCGCACAGGCGCCGGAGCCGCAGGCCATGGTCTCGCCGCTTCCCCGTTCCCAGACCCGCATCTTGATGGTGCTCTCGTTCACCACCCGGATAAACTCCGTATTGATGCGCTCCGGGAAAATTTCTGCGTGTTCAAATTGAGGGCCCACCACCGGCACATCCACGCCGTCCACCCGCTGGCAGAATACCACACAGTGAGGGTTGCCCATATCCACGCAGGTAATTCGCCAAAGTTTTTCACCGATTTCCACAGGGTAATCCACAAGCTGCGCTTCCTTCAATGTGGTGGGCAGCTTCTTCGCATTCAGCGAGGCCTGTCCCATGGAGACACAGGCGGAGGTGACCTGTCCGCTCATGGTATAGAGCTTCACGGTCTTAACGCCGCTGACGGTCTCAATCCGCAAGGTCTCTTTTTTTACAATATCCCTGTCGTACAGGTATTTGCCCATGCAGCGCAGCGCGTTGCCCGCCATGCCGCCCTCAGACCCATCGGCGTTGAACATCCGCATCTTCGCGTCAGCGGTTTCAGAGCGCTCCATCAGAACAATTCCGTCCGCTCCGATTCCGGTGTGCCGGTCGCAGAGGGTGATGCACAGAGATTCCGGGCAGGTGATGGAGTCGTCGAAGTTCTCCAGGAAAATATAATCGTTGCCGCAGGTCTGGAGCTTTGCGAACGGCAGCTTTTTCCGCTGCGTCCGCAGGTGGCAGATGTCCACCAGCTCCGTGTTCTGCTGGGTGTACCGGCTGGCGAGGATGTCCGTCAGCGCGGCGGCGGTATCCAGACTCGTCAGGCATGGGATGCCCAGCTGAACACAGCGGTGGTTCAGGTGGATGAAGTCCCGGATATAGGCTGGCTCCGTGGAGCCGGTGAGGATCACAAAGTCGATCCTGCCTTCCTCTAGGAGCTGGAACACCCGGTTGTCCTGTCCCAGCTTACCCACCACCTCCACATCGGTTCCAAGCTGGGAGATCTCGTGGGCGGTGCGCTCGGTACCGTACAGCTTGTAGCCCATATCCACCAGCTTCCGGGCGATATGCACCACCTCCGGCTGATCCCGGCGGTTGACGGAGATCAAAATGCCGCCCCGCCGTTCCTTTTCAATTTTATAGCCCGCGGAGACCAGACCTTTGAACAGCGCCTCCTGCAGGTTCTTTCCAAGACCCAGCACCTCGCCGGTGGACTTCATTTCCGGCGAGAGGGAGGCGTTGGCGTCGGTGATCTTTTCAAAGGAGAAGACCGGCACCTTCACCGCCACATACGGCGGCGTTTTGTAAAGCCCCGTGCCGTAGCCCAAGGACTTGAGCGGCTGACCCACCATGACCCGGGTGGCAAGATCCACCATGGGCACACCCGTCACCTTGGAGATGTAAGGGACGGTGCGGCTGGCCCGGGGATTCACCTCAATCACGTACAGCTCACCCTGATAAATGAGGTACTGTATATTGATGAGGCCGTGGGTCTTCAGGCTCAGGGCCAGCTTTTCCGAGCAGTCTATGATGGTTTTGAGCATTTTGTCCCCGATGTTGAAGTGGGGGTATACGGCGATGGAGTCGCCGGAATGGACGCCGGTGCGCTCGATATGCTGCATCACGCCGGGAATCAGGACGTCCACTCCGTCGGAGATCACGTCAACCTCCAGCTCCCGGCCCTGCAAATACTGATCCACCAGCACCGGATTTTCGATGGTTCCGGCGAGAATCACGTCCATGTAGCGGCGGACCTCGTCGTCGTTGTGGGCGATGACCATGTTCTGTCCGCCGATGACATACGAGGGGCGCAGCAGCACGGGATAGCCCAGCTCATTGGCTGCCAGAAGCGCCTCGTCAAGACCCAACACGCCCCGTCCCTGGGGCCGCTTGATGGAAAACTGCTCCAAAAGGGCGTCAAACCGCTCCCGGTCCTCCGCCATGTCGATGGACTCGGCGGAGGTACCCAGAATTTTCACGCCGCGGCCGTCCAGAAATTTGGTCAGCTTGATGGCCGTCTGCCCGCCAAAGGCAACCACCACCCCAACAGGACGCTCCACATTGATAATATGCATCACGTCCTCCGGGTACAGCGGCTCAAAGTACAGCCGGTCGGCGGTATCGTAGTCGGTGGAGACCGTCTCGGGGTTGTTGTTGACGATGACCACCTCGTAGCCAAGCTCCTTCAGCGTCCACACACAATGGACGGAGGAGTAGTCAAACTCGATGCCCTGCCCGATGCGGATGGGGCCGGAGCCAAGCACCATGATGACGGGCTTTCCGCTGCGCGGGAACGCGCGGGACTCACAGGCTTTGTCAAAGCTGGAGTAAAAATAGGGCGTCTCCGCGTCAAACTCCGCCGCACAGGTATCCACCATTTTGTAGACGGCGGCTTTGGGCTCATCCGGCAGCGGCGACCCGCCGGAAAGGCGCAGCAGCGCCGCATCCGGATAGCCGAATTTCTTGCCGGTCTCGTAATTCTCCGCGGTCAGGCCCTCTTTTGCAAGGCAGTCCTCAAACTCCGCGAGATTGCGCAGCTTGCAGAGAAACCAGTTGTCGATCTTCGTGATCTCGTGGATCTCCTCCACGGATACGCCGGACTTCAGCGCCTCGAACACGGTGAAAAGCCGGTGGTCGTTCACCCGTGCCAATCGCTCCCGAATAGGGGCTGTGTCGCTCTCGTCCGGTTTGCGGTTCAGGGTGTCCATCCCGATCTCCGCGCCCCGAACGGCCTTCATGATCGCCATTTCAAAGCCGGGTCCGATAGCCATGACCTCGCCGGTGGCCTTCATCTGGGTACCAAGACGCCGGCTGGCGTCCGCGAACTTGTCAAAGGGCCATTTGGGCATTTTTGCCACGATATAATCCAGCGCCGGTTCAAAACAGGCGCAGGTCTTGCCGGTAATGTCGTTTTTGATCTCGTCCAGCGTATAGCCCAGCGCGATCTTTGTGGTGATCTTGGCAATGGGATAGCCGGTGGCCTTGCTGGCCAGCGCCGAGGAGCGGGACACCCGGGGGTTTACCTCGATGACCGCGTATTCAAAGCTGTCCGGATTCAGCGCCAGCTGGCAGTTGCATCCGCCCACAATGCCCAGCGACGAGATGATGTCCAGCGACGCGGTGCGCAGCATCTGAAACTCCTTGTCGGAGAGGGTCTGGGTGGGCGCCACCACGATGGAGTCGCCGGTGTGGACGCCCACGGGGTCAAGGTTTTCCATGGAACATACGGCGATCACGTTTCCCGCTGCGTCCCGCATGGTCTCAAACTCGATTTCCTTCCAGCCGAAGATCGCCCGCTCCACCAGAATCTGCGTAATGGGGGACGCGTCCAGTCCCGTGCCAGCGATCACCTTCAGCTCCTCCGCATCCTGGGCCGCGCCGCCACCCGCGCCGCCCAGCGTGAAGGCCGGGCGAACGATGACGGGATAGCCGATCTTGTCCGCCACGGCAAGGGCCTCGCTCACGGTCTGCGCGATATCGGAGGGGACGACCGGCTGTCCGATGGCCTGCATGGCCTCCTTAAACAGCTCACGGTCCTCCGCCCGGGAAATGGCGGCGGCGTCGGTGCCAAGCAAGCGGACACCCTCCCGCTCCAAAAAGCCCTCTTTCCCCAGCTGCATAGCGATGGTCAGACCGGTCTGTCCGCCGAGAGAGGCAAGAATGCTGTCGGGCCGTTCCTTCCTGACAATGCGCTTCACCGTCTCGGTAGTGAGAGGCTCCAGATAAATTTCATCCGCCATGGCCTGATCGGTCATAATGGTAGCGGGATTGGAGTTGCACAGAACCACCTCCACTCCCGCCTCTTTTAGAATGCGGCAGGCCTGCGCCCCGGCATAGTCAAACTCGGCGGCCTGTCCGATGACAATGGGGCCGGAGCCGATCACGAGGACCTTCTTAATCGACGTATCCAATGGCATTACAGGTCGCCTCCCTTCATCATTGCAACGAACCGGTCGAACAGGAAACCGGTGTCTTTTGGCCCGGTACAGGCCTCCGGATGAAACTGAACGGTAAATGCGTTCAGCTCCGGATAATCGATCCCCTCGCAGGTACCGTCGTTAGCGTTGGCAAAGCTGATCTTTCCCACCTTCACGGAGTCGGAATCCACGGCGTACCCGTGGTTCTGGCTGGTGATAAAGGTCCGGGGGCCGTTCTGGTCCCGGACGGGCTGGTTCACACCCCGGTGGCCGTATTTCAGTTTATAGGTCTTTCCCTCCAGCGCCAGCGCCGTCAGCTGGTGGCCAAGACAGATCCCGAACATGGGCTTTTTCCCAATCAGATTTTTGATCTGCTCAATCTGAAAGACGGCTTCCGCCGGGTCACCGGGACCGTTGGAGAGCATAATGCCGTCCGGACTCCCCGCCAAAACTTCTTCCGCCGTGGCGGCGGCGGGCAGAACGGTCACCTCGCAGCCCCGCTTCTGAAGCTCCCGAACGATATTGTTTTTCGCGCCGTAATCCAGCAGGGCAACGGAATATTTTTTCTCTCCCGCCGCCGGGTGGACGGAGGCTTTTCCGCAGGTGGCGGACTTCACCGCGTCCACGACCGCGTACCGCTTCACCTCCGCGAGATCCGCGGGAACTTCGTCACAGAGCGTGGCATTCATCACGCCGTGCTCCCGGATAATGCGGGTCAGCTCCCTGGTGTCCACGCCGCAGATACCCGGAACGTTTTCCCGCTTCAAAAAGGCGTCCAGATCCATTTCACAGCGGAAGTTTGACGGCGCGGCGCACCACTCCCGCACCACGTAGCCCCGGACGGAGCATTTTCCCTCGAAATCCTGCGGAATGACGCCGTAATTTCCCATCAGGGGATACGTCTGCAATACAATTTGCCCATAGTAACTGGGGTCTGTCAGCGTTTCGATGTAGCCGCACATGCCAGTGGTAAACACCAGTTCTCCCACGGAGTCTCTTTCCGCGCCGAACCGGAGTCCCTCGAAAACCTGTCCGTCCTGCAAAACCAGATACGCTTTCTTCATGTTTTTTGACCATTCCTTTCGCGCCCGCCGTCTCCAAGCCGCACTCCAGCAGTTTATCTTCATTAAATCTACATTATCCACTTTTCCCCCGCCGCCGTCAACACATTCCTTGAAAATATTCAAAAATTTGTATATAGTCTTTTTGAATAAAAGGTATTACTTTTTGTTTATTTTGATTAGTTGAGTGATACGCGCCGTTTTCATCTGATTGTTACTCTGTTTATCCTCGGTACTTCATGCAGTTTAATATGGAATATTATGCATTTCATTATGAGAACTTTTTCTTTGCGAATTTGCAATTTGTCTGCAAATTCAATTGACAACCATTGGCCTTGGTGTTACCATGATTTGCAGTTGATTCGCAAATTTGTGGCGGAGGCATTAAAATGGCGGCTTATAAAACGGAACAGCGCGGGCAGCTCATGGATTTTTTACAGCGCAATCCCGACAGGCAGTTTTCAGCGCAGCAAATTGCAGAGAGCTTGCCCGCTCCCAAAATAAGTCTCAGTGCAATTTATCGAAACCTGACGGCGCTGGAAGGCGCGGGATTTATCAACCGCTTTACTAAAGAGGGTTCAAGAGAAATTTACTATCAGTACATTCAGTCGGAGCACTGCCGCGACTGTATTCACCTGATCTGCATGAAGTGCGGTAAGACAATCCATATGGAGCAGGAGATTACGGACCGGCTGCTCTCTGACACATTTGAGGCGAACGGGTTTCAGATCAGCCGCCAAAAAACGGTTTTATACGGCGTTTGCAGCGGCTGCCTGCCGCGCGCAGATTCGCGTTTATAAGCAACGGAGGAATGGAAGATGACAAAAAAACGCAGAATTACGGCCACGGCGATGTGCCTTTGGCTGCTGCTTGTCATGTTTGTTTCCACCATTTACATTATTCAGGAATCCGGTCACAACTGCACCGGAGAAAACTGCCCGATCTGCCACGAAATCCAGATTTGTCAGCAAATTTTGAGCACCGCGGGGACGGCAGTTTTGGGCGCCGCGGTCTTTTCTTTCACCTTGTTCTTTCTAAAAGCGCTTACATCCGTTCACCGGCGTGAGTCGGCGGCGGTTACACTTATTTCTCTAAAGGTCAAGCTCTCCGATTAAGCAATATTCAGCATCACAGGGGAGAGGTCTGCCCATCGGCGGACCGATTCGGCGCACCGCCGATACTCCCTTGTATTTTTGCGCCCTTTTTTAAATATTGCTGGATTATCGGAGGATTATTTTATGAAGAAAACACTTGCCTGCCTGGCGGCGGGTTTGCTGCTCGTCACATCCCTCTCTGCCTGCGCAAGCAGGCCTTTGCCAAACAGCTCCGCTTCAGCGAGCAATGCCGAAAACGCACAAAAGCTCAGCGTGGTCTGCACAAATTTCCCGGAATATGATTTTGTCCGTCAGATTGTCGGAGACAAGGCGGACGTTACCATGCTCCTTAAGCCCGGTGCGGAGAGCCATACGTTTGAGCCCACACCGCAGGACATCATCACCATACAGAACAGCGGCCTGTTCGTCTATGTGGGCGGGGATTCCGACGAATGGGTCGCCGACGTGCTCACCTCCATGGATCAGAGCAGAATGACCATATTCAAGCTCATGGACTGCGTGGATCTGGTGGAAGAGGAACTGGTCGAGGGGATGCAGCCCGAGGCTGAAGCGGAGAGCGCTGGGAGCGAAGCGGAGGCGACCCCGGAGATGGACGAACACGTCTGGACCTCGCCTGCCAACGCCATGAAAATTGTACAAAAGCTCTGTGACACGCTGTGCACATTGGATTCCGCCGATCAGGATACCTTCAAAGCCAATACGCAGGCCTATCTCGCCCAGCTTCAGAAGCTGGACGATGAATTCCGCAAGGTGGTGGAAAACGGCAAACGTAAAGAAATCATTGTGGGCGACCGTTTCCCGTTCCGTTATTTCTGCAAAGAATTCGGCCTTAAATATTATGCCGCCTTCCCCGGCTGCTCCACGGATACTGAGGCAGACGCTTCCACCGTGGCGTTTCTGATCAAAAAAACGAAAGAAGACAAGATCCCCGTTGTGTTCCATATTGAGCTTTCCAACGAGCAGATGTGCAACTCCATTTGTGAGGCAACCGGGGCAAAGAGCGAGCTGCTCAACGCCGTCCACAATGTCAGCGACAGTGACTTCAAGGCAGGTGTGACCTATTTGAGCCTGATGGAACACAATGTGGAAGTACTAAAGGAGGCTCTGAACTGACATGAGCCTGCTAGCCTGCCGCGACGCCGCATTCTCCTATGAGGGAGCAACGGTGCTGTCTGATTTGAACTTCTCCGTGGAATCCGGAGACTATCTATGCATTGTGGGCGAGAACGGCGCGGGAAAAAGCACGCTGCTCAAAGGCCTGCTGCACCTGAAAAAGCCCTCCGGCGGTGAGATCGCGACGGGCGACGGGCTGCGGCCCACGGAAATCGGCTATCTTCCCCAGCAGACCGCGGCGCAAAAGGATTTCCCCGCCAGTGTACTGGAGGTGGTATTGTCCGGACGGCTGAATCATCTGGGTCTGCGCCCGTTTTACGGAGCTGCCGACTGGGACGACGCCCGCGAAAAGCTGGATATGCTGGGAGCCCTCGATCTGGAAAAGCGCTGCTACCGCGATCTTTCCGGCGGCCAGCAGCAGCGTGTGCTGCTGGCCCGGGCTCTTTGCGCCACAAAAAAGCTGCTTCTTCTCGACGAGCCGGTCACGGGCCTTGATCCCATTATGACCGCCGATCTGTACCGTGTCATCTGCGCGCTCCACAACGAGCAGGGCATCACTATTATTATGGTGTCACACGATGTGCGCGGTGCGATTGAGCAGTCGGATCACGTTCTGCACCTTGGTAACCGGCAGCTCTTTTATGGAAAAACGGAAGATTACCGACTCAGTGAAATCGGAATGCGATTTTTGGGAGGTAAAACATGCTGAATATCCTCGCAGAAATGCTTTCCTATCCGTTTTTGGTCCGCGCGCTGATCGTGGGTGTGCTGGTATCTCTGTGCGCCTCGCTTCTGGGAGCAAGTTTGGTCTTAAAACGGTATTCCATGATCGGCGACGGTCTTTCCCATGTCGGCTTTGCGGCTCTGGCCGTCGCCTATGCCATGAATGCGGCGCCTCTGGCGGTTTCCATCCCGGTGTGTGTCATCTGCGCATTTTTTCTGCTGCAGCTCAAGGACAGCTCAAAGATCAAAGGTGACGCGGCCACGGCGCTGCTATGCAGCGGCGCGCTGGCCGTGGGCGTCATGACCATTTCACTGACCACGGGCATGAACACGGATGTGTGCAACTACATGTTCGGAAGCATCCTCGCCATGAACCGCACGGATGTGACGCTCTCCGTTTTTCTCAGTGCGGCGGTGCTTATTCTGTACGTCCTCTTTTACAACCGCATTTTCGCGGTGACCTTCGACGAGACTTTTTCTTCCGCCACCGGTACCAGAACACGTTTTTATAACATGGTCATCGCCTTTCTCACCGCAATCACCGTGGTGCTGGGTATGCGGATGATGGGCACCCTTCTGATCTCCAGTCTGATCGTCTTTCCGTCGCTTACCGCCATGCGCGTATGCAAACGGTTTAAGACCACCATCCTGGTATCCGCAGTTCTGTCAGTTACCTGCTTCATGCTGGGACTGACCATTTCCTACCTGGACTCCGTGCCCACCGGCGCATGCATTGTTGTCACGGATATCATCGTATTTTTTATTTTCACAGGGATAGAAAAGCTGCGGGAAAGGGTGTGATGCTATGAAAAAAGGACTTCTTTTCGTCTTATGCTTTGCGCTTATGTTCACCGCTGGCTGCGGTTCGGGCAAAGGCGAACACGCCTCTTCGCAGGTGTCGGCGCCGGAAAGCAGCGCGGGGGCGGAAGGTTCCGTATCCGTCTCCTCCGCTGCCGCCTCCGGCAGTGCGGCGTCGTCAGGCCCGCAGGAGGCAAGCGACGATTATCCCTACGACATTGCCGCCGACCGGAAAAACTTTGATCCAAACAAAATTGACATTACCGTCGGAGATAAGCTCTATATGACCCAGATTAACGACTGGTACGAAAACTTTTCCGACTATGACGGAAAATCGGTGGTAATTGACGGCTACTACATGATTTTCGACGATAAATATACCTTTGTGGGGCGAAAAGGCCCCACCTGTCCCTATTGTACGGGCGGCTATGTCAATTTTGAATTTAAATCCAATGAGGATCTTTCCGGGCTTGTCTCCGAGAGCTCCTGGGTGAGAGTGACGGGAATCCTCCGTCAGGGCACCCTATATCCGGGCTCCGGACAGCCGGGCGGGCCCTTTTACTACATTGAGGCCATGCGTGTCGAACAGCTCCCGGAAGTCGGACTTGATACAATTACAAGCTGATGTAAATCACGGCCGGCAGAATCATTCTGCCGGCCGTGATTTAGACTTCGTTTTAAATGGAAGATCGGATCAGTTGCCTTTCGGCGCGTGATGGCCGCCGCACTCGTTTTCATGCGCATGCTCGTGGCAGACGGAACCGGTAGATTTCAGCTCTCCCCCGAGGTAGGACTCCACAGCGGCGCGGGCGTCACCCTCGGCCCCGACAATGACCTCGATTTTGCGCTCATTGAAAATCTCCACCGCACCGCCGCCCATGCCCCCGGCGATGATGACCTCCACGCCCATGTCGCCCAGAAAGTTTGGCAGGAACCCGGGCCTGTGGCCGGGATTCGGAATGCTGTTCTCTGAAGCGATTTTTCCGTCTTCCGCTTCAAAGATCGTGAAGTTCTCGCAGTGGCCGAAATGGCCGCCAACCTGTTTGCCCATGCATGCAACCGCAATTTTCATCAGTTCATATCTCCTTTAATTTTGGTTATTGAATTCACTTCCAGCAGCGCCATTGTGCGCTCGAATACCTCCCGCAGCGCGCGGGAAGCGGGACAATCGACTTCGGCGATGCTTTTTCCGGCGTTGACGGCGGCCGACGCCTGCCTGTCATAGGGGATGCGGCCCACAAAGGGGATGTCGTTTTCCTTGCAAAAGCGCTCAATTTCTTTCGCGCTGTCCGGATTTACGTCCCATTTGTTAACGCAGACTGCGGCTTTGGTCTGGAAGATCGCCGCCGTTTTTAAAATCCGCTCCATATCGCTGATCCCAGAGACGGACGGCTCCGCCACAATTAATACAAGGTCCACGCCGCTCATGGAGGCGATGACCGGGCAGCCGATGCCGGGCGAACCGTCGATGATGGCAAGTTCTTTGTTTCGGGCGGCGTTGATCAGCGCCAACTTGACCTCCGACACCAGCTTGCCGGAGTTGCCGCGTCCCATTTTCAGCTCGGCGGTGGAGAAAACCCGTTCGCCCTTGAAGAGCGCCACCTCTCCGGCCACGTCGTCCTGAAGGGATACCGCATTCTGAGGACATACCACCGCGCAGACGCCGCAACCCTCGCAGGAATACGGAACAATTTCGCAGAGACTCTCCGTTTTTTTGATGGCGTCAAAGCGGCAGACGTTTGCACAAGCGCCGCAGCCAGTGCATTTCTCGGGATCAACGGACGCTTTTCGGGAGCCGAGATAGTCAAACCGCTCCGGCGTGCCGCCGACGCCGGCCACCAGATGGAGATTGGGCGCGTCCACGTCACAGTCGGCAAAAGCGCGGGCGTCCGCGAAACGGATAAACGCGGCGGCGGCGGTGGTTTTGCCCGTTCCGCCCTTGCCGCTCAAAATCAGCAGCTTTTTCACCTCGCCGCCTCCTTTTGAACCGCCGTCAGCAAATCCCGAAACAGCGACGCGGTCTCCTCATCCTGTTCGGCGGCAATTTGGCCTGCCGCGCCGAGTTTGGCCAGATTCTCACGGTACGGAATGCGCAGCAGAATGGGTGTTCGGTGCGCCGCGCAAAATTCCTCCAGCGGCGCATAGGCTTCTTCCGTCTTGTTCACAA
This sequence comes from Oscillibacter sp., assembly GCF_040505565.1. Taxonomy (GTDB): domain Bacteria; phylum Bacillota; class Clostridia; order Oscillospirales; family Oscillospiraceae; genus Oscillibacter. The sequence continues at coordinate 149,622 of NZ_JBEUWZ010000024.1, forward strand.
CCACGCCGCAGGGTTTGCCCAGCAAGGTCACCAGCTTATGGACCATCTGAAAATTATGAAAGCCGAAGGCGGTAGGCTCCGTCACCAAAATGCAGTAATCCGCATTCATGACGCTTTCCATCACCGGGCATCCGCTGCCCGGCGGGCAGTCAATGACGGTCAGCTCTTCCACGCCCGCTCCGGCACGCAGCGCGGCTTTGATCACCGGCACCGCCGATACCTCGCCGGTATTCATAATACCCGTGACCACGCGCACGCTTCCCGCTGTGCCTTCCTCAACCGCCCCCACCGAATGCGGCTTTTCGGAAACCGCGTCTTTCGGGCAGAGGAGCGCGCACCCGCCGCAGGAATGGCAGACTTCGGAGAATACCATGGGCTTTTCTCGGACGAATACCAGTGCGTTGTAACGGCAAAATTCCACACACTTCCGACAACCGGTACATTTTGCTGCGTCAAACTCCGGAATGAGCGTGTACACCGGCGATTCGTTCGTGTGCGTCGGTTTCAGAAACAGGCGGCCGTTGGGTTCCTCCACATCGCAGTCGATATAGACCGCGTTCCTTGTCGCTGCGGCGAGATTCACGGAGACAAAGGTCTTTCCGGTACCGCCCTTGCCGCTGAGAACCGCGACCCTCACGCCTTGCCGTGAAAACCCGCGTGGAAGCTGGTGAGCTCGCTGAGTTTTCCCTCCGACAACGCTTTCAGGTTCTCCGCCGCGGACGGGCCATCCGCCCGGTAGATCGCAATGTCCGCGGCCTTGAACACGTCCGCGGCGTTCTGCCCGCAGCGCACGGTGACCAGCGCATCTGCGCCCTTGTCCACCACAAACTGAGCCGCCTTGATCCCCGCGCCGCCCTGGGCCTCGGCGGCGGGATTCCCGATCAGCTCGGACGTGTCGGTTTCCGTATTGTGAATCAGGAAATACGGCGCTCTGCCAAAGGAAACGCAGACGTTTTCCCTGCTGTCGTCCACTGGAATCAGAATCTTCATTTTTCTTCCTCCTTCTGTGTTTGCTCCATTTCCATACAGCCGCGGCGGTGTCTTCGGCACCCACCGCAGCCGCAATACGATTCCCCACCCTCGCAAAGGCAATAGTCCCCGCCCTCGATTCTGAGGGCCAGCCCCTCTACCAGTGCGCGGGCAATTTTTTTGCGCGCGCTCAGATAAATCTGCTGCGCGGTCGTGCGCGCGATCTTCATATACTCGCTGCACTCCTCCTGTGAAAAGCCCTCGTTGTCGATGAGGCGGACCGCCTCATATTCGTCCACGGTCATGACGACGACCTCCGGGGATGCGCCGCTTTCCTGGGAAGGCAGGAATTCTTTCACTCTGGGAAGGCAGCAAACCTTTCTGCATTTTTTCGGTCGAGGCATATTGTTCTCCTTTTCCTTTCGTCCGGAGCGTTTTCTGCCCGGTCAGCAAATCAATTTTCCTACTGCTGACGACGCTGACCCGCTGCATTTATTGCATTTATGGCATATGCTATTTATAGTTTTATTATACATGGAAAACGGCATATGTCAATAACGAAATTGACATATGCCGTAAATTATTTTTTGCACCGTGCCTTTGAGCCTTGCGCCCGGTATAGCCGCATTTGTAGATGACCCGGAACATTCGGCAGGATTACTGACCGTGCTCCTTCGCATACGCGACAATGGCGTCGACCTTTGCGGCGCTGCGCTCATTGTGGACGTATGTGCAGGACAGGTATTCCCTGACCATCATCTCCGCCTTTTTAATGCCGGTCACCTGCGCCCCGATGGTGATCACGTTGCAGTTGTTTGAAAGGCAGGCCCGCTGCGCGCTGTAGACATCGCCAACCACAGCGGCATAGCAGCCGGGGACCTTATTAGCAGCCAGCATAACGCCCAGTCCGGTCCCGCAGAAGAGGATTCCGCGGTCAAACTTTCCGGCGGCAACCGCCTCACCCACGGCAAAGGCAACCTTTGCATAAATCGGGTCCTCTGATCCGAAGTCAGTCACCTCATGGCCAAGGCCTTTCACATACTCGATGATGTTATTCTTCATGTCTGCGGCATTCGGGTCGCAGCCAATTGCAATTTTCATAGTAAATACTCCTGTTTTTCAGTTTATTTTTTGCCGTACAGCCTGAACTTTCCGAATAATGGCAAAAAAACGGTCGGCATCCCATGCACTGCGGCCAATAAACAGGCCGTTGATATCCTTGCAGCTGGCGAGAGGTTCGGCGTTCTCCGCATTGACGGAGCCTCCGTAAAAAATCGGAACGTCCTCGCCTTGGGGGCCGAAGCGCTTTACCAGGCTTTCCCGGATGACGGTCAGCTTCCGGTCGGCATAGTCGATTTCCACAGGCTTTCCGTTGACGCCGATTGCCCAAACCGGCTCATAGGCAACCCAGATTCGGTCTGCATTCTCCTGTGCTACGCCCGCAAACCCCGCTTCAATCTGTCTGTTCAGGACCTCGTCGCTTTGCCCCGCCTCTTTTTCTGCCTCCGTTTCACCGATGCACAGGAGTACGGTAAAGCCGTGCTCCAACCCGCACCGCACTTTTCGATTCTCCATCTCGTCTGTCTCCATAAAAACATGGCGGCGCTCGGAGTGTCCGATCATCACCAGGTCACAGCCAACCTCCTGAAGCATCAGGGGACTTATTTCGCCGGTGAATTGCCCCTGCTCTTCCCAGCCCATGTTCTGTGCGCCCAGCTTGACGAGGTTCTTGTCCCGGTGCTGATTCGCACTGTCCAGCGTGGTAAAGCTGGGGATGACAAACAGCTCCCATCCGCTGCGGTCAATATCCGCAGTCAATTCACTCAGGCGGCCGATAAACTGATTGGTCTGTGCGATGGTCTTATACATCTTGGTATTGGTACCCATATACCACTTTTTACATGACATGAAAATTACCTCAATTGATTGTCTCAGTCTTTTTTATAATACGGACTGCTGCAGGGCATATCGTAATACTTCTGAAGTTCGCCGTCGATTTTCATCAGGGTGATGGAGGCTCCCGCCATCTCCATGGTGGTAACCAGGCTGTTGACGTCCATATTATGCACCCGGATGCCCTTTTCTTGCAGCAGCAGAGCAAGTTTTCGGTTCATGATCATCAGCTCCATCAGCGTGGTGCTGCCCAGTCCGTTCACGTAGGTGCACACCGTATCGCCCGCCCGGATACCGCTGTCCTTGATAAGCACCTCCAGCAGATCTGTCACAATCTCATCCGCCGTCTTCATCCCGACGCGCTGAATGCCCGGCTCCCCGTGGATGCCCAGCCCGTATTCCATTTGATCCGGCGGAAGTCTGAAAATAGGCTCCCTCTGGCCCGGAATGGTCGCTCCGGCCAGCCCTATACCGACGGAGTAGGTGTTGTCACGCGCCTTGGAGGCAACGCGGAAGGCTTCCTCCAAATCAAGGCAGGCGCATGCGGCCCCGGCGATCTTCAGCACGAAAACATCACCGGCGATCCCGCGGCGATCCGTAATACGTTCTCTGGGCGCCGATGCGACGTCGTCCCACACGCGAACGGTCTTGCTCTGAATTCCCCGGGCAGCAAGACGCTCCGCCGCCCTGTCAAAATTCAGGTTATCCCCTGCGTAGTTGCCGTACACAAACAGGACGCCTGCTCCGCGCTCTGCCGCCTCGGCTGTGCGCTCAATGGTGGTGGGGTCCGGGGATGCAAATACGTTTCCGCTTGCAGCCGCATCCGCCAGATTCTCTCCCAGGAAAAAGCCGAACATCGGTTCATGCCCGGAACCGCCGCCGATGACAAGCGCCGTTTTCCCAGCTGGAATGTCCTTTTTAACCAATCCGTTTACGCCCGGAACCGCTTCAAAATTCCCGCCGAATGCGGCTAAGAATCCCTCGCACTCCTCTTTGACAACATCCTGCGGCGCATTGATTATTTTTTTCTTGCCCCCTGCCGCGTCCTCGGTCGCCTGAGGCTCTTCGGTCGCCCGCAGCGCCTTCAAATCAGGGTCCGGGCTGACGGTTCCGGCCATATAATCGTGCATCTGCTGAAAGATCAGCCAGGTACTGACGGCTCCGGCATCCGGATGGCCCACGGCCCGCTCTCCCAGACTCTTGGAGCGTCCGAATTTTGCCACATACTTTTTCGTATTTTCCACGCCCTGAGCCGCCGCCGCCGCCGCCGCCGCAAGCATCTCCTCAAATGAAGCGCCGCTATGGGCTTTCATCGCCTCTACCGCAGGCTGCAGCGCATCCACCATAGTCTTGTCGCCCAGCTGCGCATGTCCGATCTTTTGAATCGTCTTCAGCCCCGCCGCCATCAGCTCTGCCAGATCGGCGGGCGTGATCCGTTCAGCCGGCTCATGCTCCGCGGCATTGCCGGTAAACAGCGAGGAAAAAATCATGCCGGAGGCGCCGCCCATGGCTTTTTCCATGGCGGAACCCATTTTTGCATATAACGCATACACGTCGCATTCTTCCGTACTTGTTTTCAGGCAAGCGCGGGCCGCCATCATGCCGTTCATCATGCCGATGCCGTGATCGCCGTCCCCGATGGCGCTGTCCACACGCGTCAGATACGGCTCATTGCGGATAATTTTGTCCGCACAGGCCAGCAGCATCTCCCGCGCTTGGGCGGGAGTCATCGTTTCCATATTCGTTTCCCCCTGTCAGCTTTTTTAAAAACGGGAAGTGAAACCCGTTCCACTTCCCGTTTTTTTATCAGTCACTGCTTATAACCGCCGCACAGCTGGTGCCTTGCGGGTTCATCCTCAGCAACAGGGGGAAGATTTACGGGGGGATTGAAGTGATTGTCCGCAGCGTCATCATTTACGCGCGAAACTTCACCCACGACCAGATCGCCGTCCTCCTGAACCGCAACAAAGGAATGATAGATATGCGGCGTCAGCGTAATCGAGTTGCCTGCCTTAATATCCACGTATCCGCCGGCGGGAATGGTGACCGCCTGACCGTCGCACATCAGATGCACGTCGCTCTTCAGGTCCTTTTGATAACCGTCAGCCTCCGGAGTGCTGTTCCAGACGTACACCCGCAGCGTACCGCCGGCGCGGTTGATGATATCCTCCGTTTTGAAATAGTGGAAGTGGCAGGGAAGCAGCTGTCCCGCCTTCATGACAATATATTTTTCGCAGTATACGGTCCCGGCCTCAGGCCGGTCTACCTCGCCGTTGCGCAGCGTGAACAGGACGGCGCCCACCTTTTCAAAATCACCGGTATCATAGTCGGTGACATCCCAGCCCAGGGCAACCTTGCGCATATAGTCGGTGGATGCCTTCTTTTCTTCCCACTGCTCGGGGGTCCAATATGCAAAATCCGGCAGCGCACAGCGGAACCGCTTACACGTGTCGATGGCCCAGTCAATACCGGTATTGATGACAGAACGTTTCATATCATTTGCTCCTTTTCACTGTATTGAAAAATATTGTTTTACGGAAAGAGACATGCACCGTTTGATACATGTCTCCTCTTGACTATTCAGCAATCAGCCCAGCTTATAATACTTGACCTTATCGGCATCGTTGAACAGCTTGATCTTATGATCAATCACCGCGTTCATCGCCTCAATGGCGGGGAGATACAGTTCAAACGGCTCACGAATATACGGATCTTTCAGAGTGTTGCGCAGTTCCTGATAGAAGGCATCCTTGATGTCGGAGGAAATATTGATTTTGTTGATACCGCGCTTGCAGGACTCGGCAATCTCACTGTCCTTATTGGAGGAACCGCCATGCAGAACCAGCGGTGTCTCAGGCACAATTGCCTTGATCTTACTCAGCAGTTCCTGCTGCAGATTCGGCTGATAACCCTTCGGATAAATACCGTGGCAGGTACCAATGGCAATTGCCAGAGAATCCACGCCTGTGCGGTCGATAAACTCCCGGGCCTCCTCCGGCTGGGTATATCGGATCTCAGTGGAAGATACGCCGCCCTCGAAGGACTGTCCGGTTGTGCCGATGGTTCCCAACTCGCCTTCCACAGAAACATTCAGCGGGCGGCAGAACTCAACGATCTTCTTGGTGATGGCAATATTCTCTTCAAACGGCAGAGAGGACGCATCAATCATCACGGAGGTAAATCCGTCACGCACTGCACGGTAAATATCTGCCTCACCGGAGTGGTCCAGATGGATCACACAGGGAATCTTCGTCTTGTTAGCAATGGCTTTGACGCTCTCGATAAAGTTATCGCCCTGGAACTTCAGCTCACTGGGGTGAATTGCCAGGATAACCGGAGCCTGCAGCTCCTCGCAGCGTTCGATCACCGCGTTGAGAATCATGCCGGTTCCAATATTGAAAGCTGGCACAGCAAAATTATGTTCATTTGCGACCTTCAGCAGGTCTACCATGTTCATTAGCATAACGTTTTCTCCTTTAAAAAATTGGAAGCTCTGTACAGAAACCGCTGTACATAATCCGCACAAAAGAGTTGCCCAGCCTTGTTTTGCCCGATACCTTCATCAAAGGCTTACCTGCCATCCAGCAGAATGCAGTAGTTAAGAAACAGTGTCTGCTTCTAAATGCACATGACGTCAAAGTTTCACAGCTCTTTTTTGTGTAATATTATTTCACATCGAGTGAAAAGGAAAACCCTTATAAAAACTGCGGAGCGGCTCGGTCAGGGACACTCCGCAGTTTTGGTCAAGGGCTTCGGAGTCAAAAACCGGGGTATCTTACTTCAGATATTGATCAACATTTTCCGGAGTAACCAGAACGAAGGGGATCATGGTGCTCTTTTCCACCTGCTTGCCGGCAACCACGTCCGGAATCATGCTGATGGCCGTGGTAACCTGGCTGGCACCGTCCTGCAGAACCGTTGCGCCCAGAGTCCCGGCCTTGACCATGCCCAGAGGGCCGGCATTGCCGTCAACGCCAATGCAGAAAATGTCGGTACGGCCGATGGAGTTGCAGTAATTCTGAACAGCGGAGCTCATATCGTCGTTGTCGCAGACGATTGCCACAATCTTATCACCATAGGTGGTGATGGCGTCTGTGGCATTGGTAACGGCCTTATCAGCAGACCAGTCGCAAGCATATTCGCCAACCATCTCGAACTTGCTGTCAGCGCCCAGCGTGTTGGCAATGCCCTGTCCGCGGTCGATCTGGGCGGAGTTGCCGATAATGCCCTGCATATGCAGGAACTTGCCGCCGTTGGGGCACTTTTCCTGAATGTATTTGCCCATCAGCTCACCGGCGAAAACGTCATCCGAGCCAACAAAGGCGGTCGCTTTAGCATCCGTACTGTTGGTCTTGGAGTTCACAACGATGCAGGGAATTCCCTGCTCTGCGCACTTTGTGACAACAGGATCGGAACCGGCGGCTTCCGCAGGCAGGAAAATGACGAAGTTGGCGCCGTTGGTAATGGCCGTATCAAGCAGAGTCACCTGAGTGGCCGGGTCGGTCTGGCCGTCATACAGCTGCCAGGATTTAATGGAACCGTTGGAAACCAGTCCATCCAGAGCACTCTTTGCGGCGGTATTGATGGTCTGGTGGAACGCATCGACGGTGTTTTTGCAGATGTACGCGACATTGATGTCGCTGCCCGCTGTGGAGGAAGATGCGGAAGAGGGAGCAGACGAAGAGGGGGCGGACGAAGAAGATCCACATGCGGACAGACTCAGGACAAGAGCAAGGATAACGGCCGTGAGCAAGGACAAGCGACGGGTAATTTTTTTCATAATTCTTTTCTCCTTTTATTATTTTATTAAGCCTGACCAGGCTTGAATAAACTCAATTTAAACCAGTTGTTTCATATTTTATACCGCAATGGCCGCTGATCTTCCGTCAAAACAGAAGCAGTCATGGTGTAAATCAACGCTTCCTGTTCATAAATCTGTCCAGCAGCAGCGCAAGCAGGATGAGCAGGCCCTTGAGAATGGTCTGCCAGTAACTGTTGACACCCAGCAGATTCATCCCGTTATAAATAACGCCGATCATCAAGATACCGATCATGCAGCCAGGAATTGTGGAAATGCCGCCGGCAAAGGATGTTCCGCCGATTACGCACGCCGCGATGGCGTCCGTCTCGTATCCGATACCGATGTTGGGCTGCGCCGCATTAATCCGGGCGCTCATCAAAACCGCGGCGACTCCCGTGCAGAAACCGGAAAAGACATAAGTGCCGACGGTCGTCCAGAACACCGGAACACCGGAAGCGATGGCCGCGGCCCTATTGCCGCCGATGGCATAATCGTATCGGCCAAACTTCGTCTGGTGCATCAGGATATAAGTGACAATCAGAATCGCAACCAGGAAAAAGACGGCGTTCGGAATTCCAAAGGACTTGCCGATTCCAATATTGGTGAAGTTCACATTGGACAGGCCCTCGGAGTAACCGCCGGAAATCAGATACCCGATGCCGCGAATAGACAGCTGCGTTGCCAGCGTAACAACAAAGGGGAACAAATCAAATTTTGCCAGCAGAAGGCCGTTAATCAATCCGAAGAAGGTGCAGATCGCGATGCAGACCACACAGGCAATCAGGTTATTTCCAGTGGTATCGAGCATCTTGCCGACCATAACGGAGCCCAGCGCCAGCATGGAGCCGACCGACAGATCGATACCGCCGCCCGTGATGACCACGCACATGCCAAAGGCAATACAGCCGTTGACGGCAACTGAATTCAAAATGGAAAGCAGGTTCGTCGGTTTGGTGAAATTGGGAGATGCAAACGTCAGGAAAATACACATTGCCACCAAAACCAAACCTATGCCATAGCGCCGCATGAACAGTGTAAAATCCGTCTGATCCATTCCCAGGATCTTTTCCCTTCTTAATCTACCCATGTCTCTACTCTCCTTTTATTGCCCGAATTCTTTTGCCAGAATGGTCGCCTGAGTCGCTGCCCCGGAGAGGATGTCGTTGCGCAGGATTTCCCCGTTTATCCGTCCCTCGTGATAGACCAAAATCCGGTCGCTCATGCCCATGATTTCCGGCAATTCAGAAGAAATCATAATCACAGCAATCCCGCGGGCAGCCAGCTTGCAGATTTGCGTATGAATCTCCGCCTTGGCTCCGACGTCCACGCCGCGGGTAGGCTCATCCAGGATCAACACCTTGGGATTTGCCATCAGCCACTTGGCCAAGACCACTTTTTGCTGATTGCCGCCGGACAGGCTCAGCGCTTCGATCTCCAAACCGGCCGACTTGACGGTCATCTCTTTGGCGTATTGGGCGCATTCCTTCTTTTCACGCTTTTGATTTACAATCATCTTTTTCTGGCGAGCTCTTAGATTTGGAAGGGAAATGTTTTCCCGCAAAGAGCGCATGAGACAAAGACCGTACCGTTTGCGGTCCTCATTGACCATGACGATGCCATTGGCAATTGCCTGCGTGGTGCTCCTGTTTTTAAGTTCCTTTCCCTCAAGAAAAATCTGTCCGCTGATGGAGGGGGCCAGCCCGAAAATTGCATTCATCGTCTCCGAGCGTCCCGCGCCCACAAGACCCGTCAAGCCCAGAATCTCTCCCTTATGCACCTGGAAGTTAATATCCGTATAGCCCCTTCCGGTCAGATTCTTGACTTCCAGGGCAACTTCACCGATCTCACATTCCGTTTTGGGGAAAACGTTCTTAACCTCTCGGCCGACCATCAGCGTAATCAGATCGGCCGAGGTGATATCGGACACCCGTCCGGTGCCCACAGACCGCCCGTCGCGGAATACGGTGTAGTCATCACAAATCTGATAAATTTCTTCCATGCGGTGAGAGATGTAAACAATCGTCTTTCCCTGTGCCTTTAAATTCCGAATTGTCTGAAACAGATGCTCCGTTTCCTCGCTGTCGAGGGAGGAAGTCGGTTCATCCATGATGATGAGCCTTGCATTCTGCGAAACCGCCTTGATAATTTCCACCATCTGGGCTTTTGCCAGCGGCAAACTCTGCATTTCCATCTTGGCCGGCGCATCAAATCCAAAGTCATCCAAAAGCTTCTGCGCTCTTCTCAGGGTCGCTTTTTTATTCAGGAAGGGTCCGCTCACATCCTCCCGGTGCAGATAGATGTTTTCTGCAATCGTCAGATATGGCTCTACGTTCAGCTCCTGATGAACCATTGCCACCCCGCGCATTGCTGCTTCGGCGGGGGTTTTGGCGTTGTAAGGCTCGCCCTCAAACAGGATGGTTCCGGAATCCTGCGCATGCAGCCCGATGATACATTTCATCAGGGTGGACTTACCGGCGCCGTTTTCTCCCATCAGCGCATGTACCGTTCCGGGGCGGATCATCATATCTACATTCGACAATGCATGCGTTCCGCCGAAGGATTTGCTCAGGTCATGGCATTCCAGGATATACTTGTAAGAATCCATTACTTGCCTCCCGATCCCGTCATTCAATATATCTGCGTCCCATAAGCGCCGCTTTTTCAAGTACGCCTCCCGACGAAGCATAGATCTCTTTAAAAAGCTGATAGGACTCCTGATACCGCTCATGGTTTTCGGCAATGGGCTCCACCATCCAATCATGGTATCTCACCATCGCACGGCACGCCTGCCCCACAGAGGCATACTGTCCGCAGCCTACCGCCGCGCAGATACAGGCGCCCAAACAAGCTTGTTCCCCGGACTGTGCCACCTTTAAGGGAATTCCAAAGACGTCTGCCTGAATTTGTCGCCACACGCGGCTGTGGGAGCCGCCGCCGGAGGAAATCAGAACATCTGCGTTCAAATCCAAACTCCGGCAGATTTCCAAGCATTGATACAGCGCATAAGTGACACCCTCCATAACGGCGCGGCTCATACATGCGCGGGTCGTATCTAAATTGGCGCCGATAAACGCGCCGCTGATATTGGGGTTCAGGTGGGGGGTACGCTCCCCGTTCAGATAGGGCAGAAAAATCAACCCTCTGCTTCCCACCGGAACTTTTTCCACGCTCGCGTTGAGTGCATCGTAACTTTTATTTCGAATAATACTGCGCCACCAGCTCAGGCTGAGACCGGCATTCATAATGGCGCCGTACAGGATCCATGTGTTTTTATCAAACCCGTAGAACATATTCGTATTGAGCGCGGGATTCAGCAGCGGCGCAGCACTTTGAAAACACACCTGGCCGCTTGTACCGATATTCACCGTGGCGGCCGTATCATCATCAGCCCCATTGCCAAGGCGCTGCATAACCTGGTCGCCGCCGCCCGCAACAACTTTCGTCCTAATGGATAGTCCTGTCTGCCCGGCTGCCGTCGGGCTTACAGTTCCCACCGCGGCATAGCTGTCATAACAGGGCGGAAACCACTCCTCCGGCAAATGAAACGCTTTCAGAATTTTCTTATTCCAACAGGAATTTTTCAAATCAAAGGCCAGGGTCGCCCCCGCGTCCGAATAATCGCTTGTAAGCTCTCCCGTAAGCCTAAATTTGATATAATCCTTGGGCAGACAAACTTTTTCGATCTTCGCATAGTTTTCAGGTTCTTCGTCCCGGACCCACAGCAGGCTGGGCAGGAGAAATCCGGTGAAAACGGGATTCATCAGCTCGTTTCGCACCCCCTGCGTCCCCAGTGTCCGCGTGATTTCCCCGAGTTGCTTGGTAGAACGGGCATCACAGTGCAAAATAGCCCTGCGGACAGGCTTGCCGTCGGCTCCCAAAGGAACCAATCCGTGCATCTGTCCCGAAAACCCGATTCCTTCAATCTGTTCCCCCAACAGGTGCGTTTCCCCCAGCACCGCATGAATCGTCTCAACAGCCGCAAACCACCATTCCTCCGGATCCTGCTCGGCATAACCGCTGCACGGAGAGCTGAACTGATAGTTTTTTGCGCAGCCGGCAAGCACGACTCCCTTTTCGTCGGTAAGAATTGTTTTCAAGCTGGAGGTTCCGACGTCAACGCCCATATAATATGCCATTTTATCCGCTCCACAGTTCATATTCTGGTTCCGACGGCAGGCTTCTTCATGCAAAGCAAGTTAATACGCCGGCCACAAATGTGTCGCCCAAACCAATGGTGCATTTGGGTTGCTCCAGGTATCGGCTTGGAACTACGATCAGCTGTTTTTTCGGATGCGTCTGACGCCAGGCTTCCACTTTCGAATAAAACTCCAGACCCGTTTCTGAGAATCCGCACTGAAGGCTCTCCTGGCATTCTTCCAAATTCCCGTAATGTCCAACGCGCGCTCTTGTTCCGCTCAGTAAATTTCCGGCAGTCAGTCCCAGCTCAATATCCACCGGAAGCTCTTCGCCATAATAGGCGGAATAGTCCTTGGTATGCAGAATAATACCACGTGTCCGATATAGGTTTAGTATAAATTGAAGTCCGCGCACAATACTGTCGAAATCGCTCTTGTCTGTACACATCCCTTCCAAAGCGGTATGGGCCAGAACTTCTTCTTCATTCATTCCCAAAATGTCAATGGAGGAACCCAGTAACTCAAATACGGTCTCACGGACTTTTCCGGAGAGGTAATGTGCGCTTTCGAGATAAATGGTCAGGTCCGGGTTGGCCGCCTTTAATCGCTGAAAATGTGTGATCAGGGGCTTAAGCTCATCCTGAGCAATCTTCGGGTCCACAATGCTGTTGAAGCCCGAAATAGAAAGCGCGCGAATCTCTTTTGCGTGTTCTTCCAAATAGGTGTAATACTCCGCATCCGCCCGGAAGTGCTTGTGGATTGTGTCAAACTCCAGAATCAATCGGTTGGATTCAGGAGCGACATAGGTTTTCCCATCCACTGTAACCGTGGTTCCCTTGCTGTACTGACAGATGAAATGATAAACGGGCATATCGCCGCTTTCTATGGACGGAACACTTACCAGACGTCCGTTTTTTACAGCCGTAATAGACGGGTAATCCAAAAACTCGCAAACCTGCCGGCACTTGTCGCTGATGTGAACCACAGCCGGATATCCGACTGTGCCCAGCGCCGCGCCGCATTGCGCGCCTGTCCCGCCAAGGGCCTTTGCGGACTCGAAATGGCTGACCAGCCAATCGCAGATCTCAGGAGAAGAAATTTCCATCTCTCCGCCCAGTCCATGAATGACGTAATAGGCCAAAACACCGGCGAGGTCTTCCAAACTATCAATCGTTTGACTTTCTTCAAATGCGGGAATCCCGTGCAGGTGCCGGGCAATCAGAGCATCGAATACGCTCTGTTCCCACGTGAGCACGACGTCCAGATCACTTGTATAACCTACGGCGAGATGCGGTGCTTGCGGATCCATGCAGGAAGTGGTGCGCATGCTCCGTTCCAAAAACTCTCCATAGCGGCTCCGATAGTTCATTTGACGCGAATCCCTCCCGCCGGTCAGATTGTTATGAAATGTAATTTTATTTCTTTTCGAATTTATGGCTATTATACGCTGTCGCAGTCATTGCTTGCAATGCACAAAACAGCTGATTTTTTTTCAAATTTTATGTTGTTTTGACAGGCACTAGCCCAGTGTCCAAAAAAAACCTCGTACAAATTTAGAACAAAAAATAATATTTCACACATGATTTTTTTACTTCTGCTCGACTTTTTGAAGTTTCTAAAAAATTTAATTTCTTTGCAGGGATTCTATCTCTTGCTTTTTGAAAACTTTTTCCTTATACTTTTAACATAACAACGTCAGCGCAAACATGCATGGCTCTGGCACGCAGAGAACTTTCCCGTTTCCGCCGGCGAGCAGCTTTGGCGTTCTTGTCCATCTCCGGATAAAGTTCCAGAACTGTACCTCGCTCCGCGCCGATATGCGTCTTATTGTTAAGATGTCAATTGTTAATATGTATTGGAAAGGAACCGGTTGAATGAGTGAAAAATCTGTTTTGGAAGTCATAAAGGAGAATTACGGTAAAATCTATACCGCGGAACGCAAGGTTGCTTCCTACGTATTGGCTCACCCTACGGAAACGATCAACATCAACGTTGCGCAGCTTGCGCGCAGAAGCGGAGTAAGCGATGCTACGGTTATCCGCATGTGCCATCATTTGGGATATGAAGGGTACTACCAGCTTCGTCTGTCGCTTGCAAAAGATGTCGGGCACAACGCTCCCGACGATGAGGGGATGCAAACGCAGCCGAATGCAATTCAGTTCCTTTTTAACGGATACGCGCAAAAGCTGCTGGATGTGGGGAAATGTATCAACGAAGAGGCGGTGCGATCCAGCGTTGAGTTAATCAAGCAAGCCAATGAAATCTATATAATTGGCGTGGGCAACACCATGCCGTTGGTCCTGTACATGGGGTTTCGCCTTGGGCGCTTGGGAATTCGCTGCATCTATGACGTTGCTCCCGAATACTTCATGAACCATATCAATCTGGCTACCGACGGGGACATTGTAATTGCCATATCACATTCCGGCAGCTCCAAGCAAATTATACAGGGTATGAAGCTGGCAAAGGAAAAGGGGCTGAAGATGATCGCAATTACCTCGTCCGTGCAGTCTCCCGTCTACGAGCTGGCAGACTATCCGCTGCTCTCGGCGGGATACGAAGAATCCTTCAACTGTTACAAAAGCTATGCGCATTTGAGGGAAACGGCTGTTATTGACGCTCTTTTGGAGCTGCTTACCAACTGGGAGGCAATTCAGCGCAGCGGTGCCGATATTCCGGAAATGATTCTTGCTGAATATAAATATTAAGGCGACACACAAGGGGTTGCAGCCGCGTGTCCGGGGCCCTTTGTAAGCTGTAAACAGCGGTGTAAAACAGCAGAAAATTTTATTGGCGACAGCGGCTAAAGCCGCTGCCGCTTTTTCATCGGCATGACGCCGACTGTACTGCCCTGCATGTCATCAGCGGGAGCGCTCCTTGCTTTTTCTGCTTCTTTTTTATGTTCGACGGAAAAGACGTCCTTTTTTCAATGCTTGTCTGTAAAATATAGAAAAATATAAAGGGGGCGTTTTCATGCAATTGGAACAGCGGGTTCTTATGCTGCCCATTGAGAGTGTCTCTCCCAACCCGGCCCAGCCGCGGCAGGTTTTCGATCCGACGACGCTGGAAGCACTGGCCGCCTCCATCCGTGAAAATGGAATTTTGCAGCCCCTGACCGTACGCCGCCAGGGGGAGGACCAATGGGAACTGGTGGCGGGCGAACGGCGGCTTCGGGCGGCAAAGCTGGCGGGGCTTTCCAGCGTTCCATGCCTGGAATGGTCCGCCAATGACGCTGGGTCGGCTCTTCTGGCATTGGTGGAAAATTTGCAGCGAGAGGACCTGCATTATTTCGAAGAGGCAGAGGCGATCTCCGCTTTTGTTCAAAAGACGGGCATGACGCAGGAGTCCGCGGCCAAAAAGCTGGGTCTGTCCCCCTCCGCTCTGGCCAACAAGCTGCGGCTGCTGCGGCTTTCCCCGGAATGCCGCCGGGTTCTGACGGAAAGCGGCCTGACCGAGCGCCACGCCCGGGTATTGCTGCGCCTTGACAGCGAGAACGAGCGGCTGGCGGCGGTAAAGCACGCAGCCGGGGCAGGGCTGAACGTGGCCCAGACGGAGCAGTTTGTCCAGCGGCGGATTGAGGCTCTGCGGCAGATACCGCCCAAAGGACGGCGGGCATACATTATTAAGGACGTGCGGCTGTTCCTCAACAGTGTTGACCACGGATTACAGCTTATCCAAAGTGCCGGAATTGACGCCAAAAGCCAGCGGGAGGAAACGGACGAGGCCATCATTTTAACCATCCGCATTCCCAGAGATATCCACGTAAAGGCTCCTGCATTGTTACAGGATTGTAACGTCATTCCTCCTAAAACGTGTTATACTGATGTCAGTTAAGAGATTTTTATCCCAATTCAGAATGCACAGGGAGGAACCAATGGATACTATGGTCGTGCAGGAGCAGCAGAAAAAGCATTCCAGACTGTCCGTCACCATACCCTTCTTACTGCTGGGCGCTTTGGCGGCTGGATATGCGGGGCTGTGCGCCTACGCTGCCAGCAGCGGCGTCATCTGGAAGAACACCGAGGTTCTGGGCCAGGACCTCGGCGGTCTGACGGTGACCCAAGCCGCGCGGAAGTTGGACAAGGCCCTGCCGAACCTGAAAATTGGCGTTTATCTCTACAATGCCGCTCTGGATAAGATTCCAGAGCGGGCTTCCACGCCGGACGCCTATATTGCCCTGTCCGATCTGGGTGTCACAGCCGACACCTCGGCTCTGGCACAGAGCGCCTATCAAAAAAATTTGCACGGCAGCTTTCTCACTCTCGGCTGGCGGTACCTGACCAATTCCGGCGCCTCCTGCGACGCCGCGGACATGATTTCCCCGGATGCGGAGCAGACCCTTTCGTCGGCTCAGACCACTGCGGATTCCCTCTCCTATTCCAGCCAAGACACCTCCTTTGAGATGGAGGATTCCGCCCTGTTGATCCATATGGGGAAGGACGGCCGGACCGTCGACTCGAAAAAGCTGGCACAGGGGCTGAAGGGTGGCAACTGGGACCGCGATCTCTCTTTGGACGTGTCCTATGTCACGCAGAGCGCCCAAACGATGACTGCCCAGCAAATTTACGATCAGGTGTCCGGCGAAATGAAAAACGCAGGATATGACGCCGCCACCCAAAGTATTCTTCCCGAGAAGACCGGCGCGGAATTCGATGTGGTCCAGGCGCAGTCCATGATAGCCTCCGCCGCTCCCGGCGACACTCTGAAAATTCCGGCCGTTATGGAATATCCCGCCGTCACGTCGGAACAGCTGAAGCCCGTCCTGTTCCGGGATCTGCTGGGGTCCTATACCACCCATGTGGGCGGCAGCGCCGCCCGCATCAGCAATGTGAAGCTGGCCTCTGCCTCCCTCAATGGAACGGTTTTGAACAGCGGTGATATTTTTGACTACAACGAGGTGGTGGGCCAGCGGACCATCGCCCGGGGTTATCAGCCCGCACCAGCCTATGTGCAGGGCGAGACGGTAGACGAGATCGGCGGCGGCGTGTGCCAGCCGTCCTCCACGCTTTATCTGGCCACACTGAAGTCGAATCTGGAGATCGTGGAGCGGTACGCCCACCGCTACGTTCCCGCGTATATTCCAAAGGGCATGGACGCCACCGTCAGTTGGGGCGGCCCCAATTACCGCTTCCGCAACAACACAGATTATCCTGTCAAAATCCAGTCAGTTTACTCCAAGGGCTACCTTACCATGACGCTATACGGCACCAAGACCGACGACGTCACCGTGAAGATGTCCAACAAGGTCCTCTCCACCACGGAATACAAAACCGTATACGAGGACGACCCAGCCCTCCCCGCCGGGGCGGTGACAGTAAAGACCACACCCTATACTGGCTATAAGGTGGAGACTTACCGCAATCTCTATGACGGCAGCGGAAAGCTCATCTCCAGCGACTTTGAAGCCAGCAGTGACTACAAGGTTCGCAACAAGGTCATTTCAAAGGGACCCTCTCTGCCCAGTGTTCCCACCGAAGGGAACTCCTCTGAAATTCCTGTGCCGGTGACGCCCTATGTAACTCCAGAAAGCGGCACGGAGGCAGGTACCACGCCGGAGACGCCCTCCACCACTCCCGAAAATGGCGCCACCCCGGTGACGCCAGAGACGCCCATCCCCTCAGAGGAAAGCAACCCCAGCGGTGCTGATCCCAATTCGGTGATTTCACCGCTTCCCTCCGCATGATTTGATAACAAATAGGAACAGACCCCCCTTCAAAATACAAATTGTATTTTGAAGGGGGGTCTGTTTTCTTTCATTCAAGCCGGCTAACCGCGCGCACGATTACCTTTTCGCGCAGCTCCACCGCTTCAGCGTTGGGAAATACTCCAGCATCTTTTTGCGGGCCTGCTCCCGGTCGGTATAGAGCTTTTTTCCCTCTTCCGTGTCCAGACAGAAGTCGATCATTTCCTCCATGGTGCAATCGGCGGTGAAAGCGCCCTTTTGATAGCAGTAGCAGCAGTAGTCCGCGTTTCTGCTCCCGTCCGCCTCCGTGCCGCGCAGCTCGTCGCCGGTCATGGGCATTCCGCAGGACTGGCAGAAATCGGCTAATCCGATGTAGATGCTGATGTCTGCCTGACCGTCCGGGTCCGGCTGGCCGTATTCCTCAAAATCCACCTGACAGGCCCGGGGCAGCGGCTCCGCCCAGATCTTGTCCCAGGCGTCGGCGGTCGCTTTTTGCACGTCGCCGTGAAATGTGAACCTGGCGTACTTTCCGCCGGGGATGATAATGCGCTGAAACCCCTCCGGGCACTCCCCGCTCTCAGTGGCAGCAAACATATCATAGCTGCTGTCGGACCAGTCATAATTCGTGTACAGGCCCAGGCAGGGCGCGTCGGACGCGCTGTTCAGCTTCGCCCGCCCGCTGCCCAGAAAAGCGCCCCAGACGCCGCTGATTTTCTGCACCATGTCCGGCGCGTCATTGCGGACGCGGGTCCCCATACCCACCACTGTGCGGGCCTTCAACTCTACGATCTCATATTCCATACGCTTCATCCTTTCGTTTTAAAGGAGGCCGTCAGAACGGCGCTCCTTGCTTTATAACCACAGCATAGCAAAGAAAAGAGGACATAGAATGTCCTCTTTTCTTAGACTTTTATAATTTTCAGGAGAACTTTTAATTGAATCGGAGTTTCCTTTGCAGCCAAGCAGAGGAGCGGATTTCTGGTTTATGAATCATTTTTCAACATCCGCTGCGCCTCTCGCTGAAGGGTTTTTCGTATCTCCGGCGGGTCCAGAATCTCGGCTTCTCCGCCAAAGGAGAGAAGATAGCCCAGGCCCCAATCTCCCTCAGGCCACATGGTGTGGACGAGAAAGCTCCCGTCCGCCTGACGCCGGATCTCCTCCCTGCGAAAACTGTCGTACACCCGGAAAGCCATGGCCGGCGAAAACCGGATGGTTATCTCCTGCATGGGGGGAGGCTGGCTGTCGGCCTCCCCGTCCAGCGGCGGCGGCGCGCACCGGGGCTCAAAATACTCCGCTTCCACAGTCAGTCGCTCCATGCGGGACAGGCGAAAGACCCGGAAAGCTTCCCGGGACAGGCAGTAGCCCTGCAAATACCAGTTGGCGCCCTTAAAGCAAAGGCGGCAGGGCTCCACCGTCCGTCTGCCGGACATGCCGTTGGAGGCAAAATAATCGAAGGTCACTTTCCGGCGCTCCAATATCGCGTCCTTTAACTGAGGAAAGATAGCCTTGGCGGCAGGGCCGCCGCCCCAGGGGGAGAAATCCACGTCGATCCAATCCGCCGCAGTGCGGCGGAACAGGCTGTTCAGATGAGTCAGAACCTCGCTCTCCACGCCGGAGCCGGTTGCTCTGAGACTTTGCAGCGCAGCCAGAATTTCATCCTGCTCCCTGGCGGAGAGCAGCGTCTTCGACAGCACAAAATCCGGCAGGAGACGGACGCCGCCGTTTCGACCCCGGGTGGCATAGATGGGAATACCGGCGGCAGAAAGCGCATCCAGGTCCCGGCGCACCGTCCGAGTGGAGACCTCCAGCTTTTCCGCCAGCTGGGAGACCGTCATACCGTCTCTTTCCAGAAGGCTGTAAAGAATTTCAAACAGGCGCGTGCTCTGCATGTTTTTCCTCTCCCGCGAAAGCCCCGGCAAGATCCTCAGCCCCGTTCCTTTTTCAGTCTGCGGATATCCCGCCCAAAGAACGGCAAAATCTGATATTCCCCCTCCAGCCGGGAGGCAATCTGTCCCCCATACCGCCGGGCCAGCTCGTCCGGGGAGAGGTTTGTATTTAAAATCACCGATCTGCGTTCCAGAAGGCGGGTATTGACAATCTCATAGAAGGCGCTCTGGACAAAGGCGGTGGTCATCTCCGTCCCCAGGTCATCCAGAATCAGCAGGTCGCAGCGGAGAATGCGCTCGATGTCCTCGGCGGCACCCTCCCCTTCATCTCGGCCGAACTTTCGATCCTCAAACCGGGCAAAAACGTGGGCCGCGGTGTCGTACACCACGGAAAAGCCGTTTTTGCTGACTTCTCCCGCGATGGCGGCGGAGAGGAACGTCTTTCCCAGCCCCGGCTTTCCGTACAGCAGCAGATTGCCGCTGCGCTTTCCAAACAAATGGGCATAATTGGCGCAGACCTCATACACCGTCTCCATATTTTCCCGAGGCGAGGCACCGTAATTGGGATCCGGTATCTGGTCGTACCAATCCAGAGAAAACGTATCGAAGCTCTGCCCCGCAAGATCCAGAGCGCGGGACAGCTCCGCTTGCTGTTCCTGTGCATAATACCGCTTCAAACAGGCGCACACCGTCTCTCCCCGGGTTCCCAGATCGTTGCACAAAGGACAGGCGGGCTTGTATTCCAGACAGTCCGCCGGAAGGTTCAGCTCCGCCAGCAGACGCGTCCGCTCCTGCTGTAAGCTCAGATTGCTGTCCCGCAGCACCGCCACTGCCGGACGGGGGTCCGTTCCCCGACGCAGGGCGGAGGCAATGATGCGGCTCATGGTGGCGGTAAGCTCCCCGTCGATCTCCCGCAGGCGGGGAATGCGGGCATAGATTTGCTCCTGCTTCTTCCGGAAGGACTCCTCCCGGCGGCGGCGGTCCGCATCGAACCGGGCCATGGCCCGGCGCATAATCTTTCCGTCGTAGGACACTCCGCTCCCCCCTTACTCTTTTCCCCGGCGCAGGGCCAGAACATACCGGCGCATCTCGTCCTCCGGCGGGCGCTGGTCCCGGCGGGGCGTCTCGCCCTGGGGCCGGGGCCTGTCCCCCACCGCGATCTGCTCCGGGGTATGCAGTCCCGCCTCGTGCCACTTTTTCAGAATACCGTTTATGTAAGGCCACTTCAGCTCGTGGCACTTTAAAACCGTCTTTTCATAGGCCTCGGCCACCACCTCTGGCGGGAAGCCCCATTCCTGCCACGCAGCCAGATACTTTTCCTCCGCCGCCACGGGCAGGCGGTCCCCCATCTGGAGGACCCGCATATAGGCAGGCATGGACTCCTGCCGCAGGGCATACTTTTTCAGATACTCCGCCGCCGCAGTCTGCGTATCGATGCCCATTCGCACCCAAGAATATCCCTCTTTTTCGATCTGGCGCAGGGTGGGGCGGCGCCCCTCGCCGTATCGCCGCTGGATGCGCTCCGCGCAGTGGCATACCAGAAGGTAGATCACGTCTGACGGAAGGCCCAGATAATCGTACAGACCCAAAAGCGCCTCAAGGTCCGGCGTTGACAGTTTTTTACCCAGCTTCCGCTCCACCTCGGCGGTGAGGACGCGAAACTGCTCGTCCCGTTCCAGCACTTCGGTAATGTCCTCCTGACGGTAATCCGGCTTTTCATCCGCGGGTTCGGGAAGCTCCGCCGCAGGGGCGGAGACCAGCTCCATCTGCCGCAGAGACGCCTCCGCTTCCTCGATGCGACTGCGTTCCCACCTCAGCTCTCCCGCCAGTGATCGGGGCGGCACCAAGCCCTGGTGCCGCAGAAGCGCCAGATATAAAAGCGCCGCGTCCCCGTCTCCTTTTTCCAGCAGGCGGCGCAAAGCCGCACCGGACACGGTGACGCTCTCGTCACCCAAGGGTCTCAGAATTCCCGCCATCCGGCACGCCCCCCTTCCGCCTTTTAGGCGTCCGTCATCCAAAACGGCGCCGATTTTTAACTTTTCCCATTGTATACGACTTGGCGGCTCCTGACAAGTCCAAAACTTTGTATGGATACTGAAAAAAGCTGGAATCCCCTTGATAGATGTGGTATAATGTTATGTTATAAAAATGGGTTAGTATGCCGCGCTGCATGCGGCTGCTTCAAAAGAGGAGGAATCGCAGGATGAAGAACCGAGTCACGATGACGATCTGCGGAGAAGACTACAATTTTGTGGCCGATGAATCCCCGGAATATATGGAAAAAGTGGGGGTCTACGTCAGCAAGAAAATGAACGAGATGCTCACCGGCGCCAAGGTGGGACGGACGGACGCCGCCGTACTGGCTGCGGCCAATATTGCCGACGAGCTGTTCAAATCGTACGAAGCCGCAGAAAAGCTACGTGGTCAGATCAAAGGCTATGTGGACGAGGCCAGCCACGCTCAGTCCGAGGTATCCGACCTGAAGCGCGAGGTTTTCCGCCTCCAGCAAAAGCTGGACGCAAAAAACGGCGGGAACAACGGAAACGGGAACCGCCGTTGATGCGTCCTGAGCTTCTCTCTCCCGCCGGGTCCCCAGAAGCCCTGCGCTCTGCCGTGGAATGCGGCGCGGACGCGGTGTATCTGGGCTGGGGCAGCTTCAACGCCCGGCAAAGCGCCAAAAACTTTTCCGATGAGGAGTTTGCGCAGGCGCTGACGTACTGCCATGAACGGGGCGTCAAGGTCTATCTGACGCTGAACACGCTGGTGACCGACCGGGAACTGGACGCGGCGCTTCAGTGTGCCAAGACGGCCTCCGCCCTGGGCGTGGACGCGGTGCTGGTGCAGGATCTGGGCCTTTTTGACCTGATGCGCTCCGTGCTGCCCGACCTGCCTCTTCACGCCAGCACGCAGATGAGCCTGTTTACCTCCGGCGGCGCCTGTGAGGTCGCCGCAGACGGGTGCGAGCGGGTGGTGATCGCCCGGGAATGCTCACGGGAGGATACCGCCCGAATCATTAAGCGCTGCCCGGCGGAGATCGAGGTCTTTGTCCATGGGGCGCTTTGCATGTGCTACTCGGGCCAGTGCGCCATGAGCGCGCTGATCGGCGGACGGTCTGGAAATCGGGGTCGGTGCGCCCAACCCTGCCGTCTGCCCTATACGCTGGCGGAGCTGCCCGCAATGGGCGGGACCCGTCAGGCGGACCCGCCTCCCCTGCGGGGAAAGCCGGGAAAAAACGATTATCCGTTGAGTCTTAAGGATAACTGTCTGGCCGGTGAGCTTGCGGATATGGCCCGGATGGGCGTGGCCTGTCTGAAGCTGGAGGGGCGCATGAAGCGCCCGGAGTATGTGGCGGTGGTCACCGGGGTCTATGCCCGGCTTCTGCGGGAGCAGCGGGGCCCCACGGCGGCGGAATTCTCCGCGCTGGAGGCTGCTTTTTCCCGCTCCGGCTTTACCGACGGATACTGGCAGGGGATGACCGGCCCCGCTCTGTTCGGCGTTCGCCTGGCGGATGCACCCGAACCGACGGAACTGTTTGCCGAGGTAAAGGCCAACCTGGACAAGGGCGGAATGCGGACGGTTCCCGTCACGATGGAGGCGTCCTTCCAAATGGACGCTCCCTGCTCGTTGACGGTGCGGGACGGGGACGGCCATGAAGTGACGGTTTCCGGCCCCGTGCCGGAGACGGCCCGGAACCGGGCCGTGACAGCGGAGGAGCTGGAGTCCCGACTGAAAAAAACCGGCGGCACCGCCTATCGCTGCGAGGCCGTAACGGTGACGGCAGACGAGGGCATTTCCCTCCCCGCTGCGGCGGTGAATGCCCTGCGGCGGGACGGGCTTGCCGCCTTGTCCGCGCTACGGACCGCGCCGCCGAAGCGGCGCGTCCTGCCCAGTCCCCCTTTGCCGGAGATACTTGAGGCCTCCGGGGGACCGGCGCTGACCTGCTCCATTGCCCGGGCGGACCAGTTGACGACGGAGCTGCTGCACTGCGGCCCCGCGCGGGTCTGCCTCCCTCTTGAACTGTTTGAGACGCTGAACGCCCTGCCGGAATTCGGCGGGGAGTACTGCGCCGCTTTGCCCCGCGTCTGGCGGGATCGGGACGAGACGCGGCTCCTGGCTCTGCTGGACCGGGCGAAAGCGCTGGGTGTCTCCGCCGCACTGGTGGGAAATCTGGGGCACCTGCCTCTGCTGCAGGAAAAAGGTCTTTCCCTTTACGGGGATTTTGGTCTGAACGTTTTCAATGGGCGGGCGCTGGGCTATCTTGCGGGCAAAGGCCTGAAATCCGTAGCGCTGTCCTTTGAGCTGCGGGGGGCCCAGATCCGTGACCTGCCAAAAATTCTGCCGACGGAGGCCATCGTATACGGGCGGCTTCCCCTGATGATTGCGGAAAACTGCCTGATCCGCAATGGGAATGGCTGCTCCTGCGAAAATCCCCACACACTGGTGGACCGCACCGGCGCGGCCTTTCCGCTTCTTTCCGTCTGGGGCCACCGGACAGAAGTGGAAAATTGCAAGCCACTGTATCTCGGTGACCGGGACGACTGGAAGCAGCTGGGCCTGCACTATGCCCGGCTGCGGTTTACCACCGAGTCCCCGGCGGAATGCGCGCGGATTTTCCGCGCCTATCAGACCGGCGAAACCGCCCCGGCGGAATTTACCCGGGGTCTGTTCGACCGGGGCGTCGAATAAGAGCGTTTTTAGTCCTTTTTGTTATATTTACAGTTTATTTTACAATTTGTATTCGTTTTGGAGTATTATTTTATGAATATCAAAGTCCGATATCTCTGCGGCGATCTGGAGCCTCTCCGCTATGTGGACGGAAAATCCGACTGGATTGATCTTCAGGCATCGGAGACGGTGGTTCTGAAGGCGGGGGAATTCCGCCTGATCCCTCTGGGCGTGGCCGTCGCCCTGCCGGACGGCTACGAGGCCCACATCGTTCCCCGCAGCTCTACTTTTAAGAATTACGGCATTCTGCAGACCAATTCCATGGGGGTTGTGGACAACAGCTATTGCGGGGACAACGATCTGTGGCGTTTTCCCGCCTATGCCACCCGGGACGTGACGGTGGAAAAAGGGGCCCGCATCTGCCAGTTCCGCGTAATGGAACACCAACCCAGGCTGGAATTTACTGCGGTAGCGCATCTGGACGGTCCCGACCGGGGCGGCTTTGGGTCCACGGGGAAATGACCCCCCTCGCTCACACCAAACAGCGACACGGGATTAACCAGCAGCTCTCAGGCGACTTTGGCCGCTTTTGAATAAGGAGGACACAGCATGTCTAAAATCATATTGGCTTCCGGCTCTCCCCGGCGGCAGGAGCTGCTTCGGCGCATGGGGGTAGCCGATTTTGAGATTCGGGTACCCGCGGTAGATGAGAGTTACCCTGCCGGGCTGAGTCCGCAGCAGACGGTGGAGTATATCTCCCGGAAAAAGTGCGATGCGGTGGCGGCAAAGAGCGCTCCGGACGAGATCATCATTGCCGCCGACACCATGGTATTCGTGGACGGCGAGCATCTGGGCAAGCCCGCCGACGAGGCGGACGCCCTGCGGATGCTGACGCAGCTGCAGGGGCGCAGGCATCTGGTTTGCACCGGCGTGACGGTCCACGCTCTGGCGGAGACTCTGACCGAGTCGGAGTCCACCGAGGTCATTTTCCGTTCCGCCTCTTCGGCGGAGCTGCTGCAATATATTCACACCGGCGAGCCTATGGACAAAGCCGGAGCCTACGGGGTCCAGGACCGGGGCGCGCTGCTGGTGGAGGGTATCCACGGTGATTTTTACAACGTGATGGGCCTGCCTATCCTGCGGCTGAGCCGAATTCTGGCGCGGTTCGGCGTCAGCTTTTTCAGCTGATTTGAATTTCTGAGAATTTGTTGAGGTCATTGATTTGAAAGAATTTCTGAAGCGGTACGGACTCTGGGTCCTGTTTGCCACGGCGGTAATCGCCGTTGGACTTGCGCTGCTGTCCGTGTTCAGCACCACCTCCTCCCCGCTTGTAAATTTTGCACAGACGGTCACCTCCCCCTTCCGTGCGGCTTACACCTCCGTGGCGGACTGGGTGCAGGATAAGCAGAACTATTATGAGGATACCACCGCGCTGAAGGCAGAGAACGAGGAATTAAAACAAGAAATTGCCAAAATGGAAGCCGATATGCGCCAGGCCCAGAGCGACAGCGAGGAAAATAAGCGCCTGCGGAATCTGCTGAATCTTCGGGAGCAGCGCCGGGACCTCAGCGACTTTGAGGCCGCCACCATTACGGAGCACTCCACCTCCAACTGGACCAGCTACCTGACCTTAAACCGGGGCACCGACCATGGCGTCGAAAAAAACGACTGCGTTATTACAGACAGCGGATATCTTGTGGGGGTGGTCAGCGACGTTGGGAATAACTGGTGTACCGTGCTGAACATCATTGATACGGACACCTCGCTTGGCGCTCAGGTCTTCCGGACGGACGACATCGGCGTGGCCGAGGGAGACTTCGCCCTGATGGGCAAGGGACGGCTGCGGCTGGATTTTCTCCCGACCGGGGCACAGCTCTTAAATGGCGATCTGGTGGTAACCTCCGGACTCGGTGGATATTACCCCTCCGGTCTGGTGATTGGCACGGTGGAGGAAGTTCAGACCGACGACTCCGGCGCCACCTCCTATGCCGTCCTGCAGCCCAGCGCGGATTTCGACTCTCTTAGCGAGGTCTTTATTATCAAATCCTTCGACATTGTGAACTGAAAGGCGGCTTTTATGACTCCCCGACAGGAAACCATTTATAAATGGGGGCTGTACACTCTGGTCACACTGCTTTGCTGTGTATCGCAGGGGCTGGTGCTGCAATATGTGAAGGTGCTGGGCGTGTTCCCCTTTATTTACCCCATTCTCGCCGCGGTCCTTTCCACGCTGGAAGGTCCCCTCTCCGGGATGATCTATTCACTGGCGTTGGGGGTAATCTGCGACCTGACAATCTCCGCTCCCATTCCCTGTTTTTATACGTTGATCTTTCCTCTGGCTGGGCTACTTGCGGGAACACTGGCCCGGAGCGTACTGTCCTCCGGCTTTCTCAGCGCGCTGGTGACTTCTGCGGCCGCGTTCCTGCTCACCGGCGCGTTTCATGGGCTGATCTTCTTTTTCATCTCCCGACCGGCCTGGGCAGAGACGGCCGCCGTCTGCGGGCGGGAACTGGCGGTGTCCATTCCATGGGTTCTGCCGGTCTATTTTCTGTTTCGGTTTGTTTGTCGCAGATGCTTTCAAAAGCAGTCCACGCGTTCTTAAGGCGACTGCGCACGAAGGGCGGTCTGACCTTAGGTGGCTCTTCCCAATCGATAAATAAAGACTGCGCAGTTTTTGTCTGAGCTGCGCAGTGCTGTCTTAATTTTCTGGAGGTAGTCCCTTGATCGAAACAAAATCAAACAGCAACCGCCGTTTATTCGTTCTGATCGGCTTCCTGCTCTGCGTTCTGACCTCCTATATCTGCGTCATGTATGACACACAGATCAACCGGGGAGATTACTATCGGGAGCAGTCCGTCCGCACGATTACAAGCACGGAAACGGTGGAGGCCTCCCGGGGCATTCTCACGGACCGCAACGGGCAGGTGCTGGTCTCCAACCGCCAGACCTATGCCCTGACCTTTGACGTGTCGCTGCTGAGCAGCGAGGATGATGAGAACACGGCGATTTTGCGTTTGATTCAGCTATGCCGTCAACGCGGCGTGATCTGGAACGACAACCTGCCCATGACGCAAACCGCACCGTACGCCTTTGCTGTGGATGCCGCCGGAGCGGTTCAGCGGGATCGGTTTTCCAAATTTCTTCAAACCAGTCTGAAGGCCTTGTCCACCAATGTAAAATATGAGAATGTCACCGACGCGCTGCTTTCTTCCATTCTCTCCCCCTCTGATCTGATGAAGCAGATGCGGACTTTTTTCGGGATTCCTGAAGACTGGTCGGACGGGGACGCCCGCGCGGTGGTCGGCGTGCGCTATGAGCTGGAGGTCCGCAAGATCATCAACACCACGGCCTACGTTTTTGCGGAGGACGTGGACACCGAGTTGATCTCTCTGGTGAAGGACGGAGATTACCGCGGCGCGAAGGTCTCCGCATCCTCCGTCAGAGAGTATGACACCGCCGCAGCCGCCCATGTGCTTGGCACTGTGGGTCGCATCAACGAACAGGAACTGGCCGCCAATCCCGACGTTTATAACGGCGAGGATTGGATTGGAAAGTCCGGCGTGGAACTGGCCTTTGAGAATTATCTTCGGGGCACGGACGGCAAGCGTCTGATCTCCTCAAACTCCGAGGGCAAGATTACAAGCGAGATCTACACCACCGAGCCAAAGCCCGGCAATACCGTGGCGCTGACATTGGACTTGGATTTGCAGGAAGCCGCGGAGCAGGCCCTTGCAAATACCGTCACCAATATGAATAAGGACGGCAACACCACCCGCGGGGCAGGCGCTGCCGTGGTTGAGGTTGGCACCGGCGAGGTGCTGGCCCTGGCCTCCTACCCCACGTTCGATCTGTCCTCGTACGGCACGGCTTTTACCGCTCTTTCCCAAGACCCCGCCAACCCCCTGTTCAACCGAGCCACGCAGGGTACCTACGCTCCCGGCTCTACCTTCAAGCCCTGTACCGCTGTGGCCGGTCTGGAAGAGGGCGTTATTACCACCACCACGAAAATCCGGGACACCGGGAAATGGTACTACCCCGGTGCCTCGACCGGAGACTATTTTTGGTGCTGGAAACACAGCGGTCACGGCTTATTAAATGTAAGTCAGGCCATTACCAATTCGTGCAACTACTTTTTCGGTCAGGTCGGATACATGCTGGGACTGGATAAGCTGAATGAATATGCCTCTGCCTTCGGCCTTGGTAAAAAAACCGGCATTGAAATCGGTGATAAAGCAGGCACGCTAGCCACAGAAGAACAGGGGCAGGATCTGGCCCCCTGGGCGGCATTTGGTCAGGCCAGCTACTCTGCAACCCCGCTCCAATTGGCCAACTACATTGCAACCCTGGTGGATGGCGGGGGCCACTATGACGCTCATCTTCTGAAAAGTGCCAAGACCTATAACAACGATCAGGTTGTATATTTGGATACTCCGAAACCCTCTAACTCCCTTTCCATCAGTGATTCCACACTGACCGCCGTAAAAATCGGCATGCACGATCTGACCACTTCCGGTGCCCTGGCCCCCTATTTCAAGAGCTGTGTGGTGGAGGCGGGCGCAAAAACGGGTACCGCTCAGATCAGCAGCCAGAAGGTCAACAACGGTGTGTTTGTCTGCTTTGCCCCCTTCGACGATCCGAAGATCGCGGTCG
Source organism: Oscillibacter sp. (assembly GCF_040505565.1). Taxonomy (GTDB): domain Bacteria; phylum Bacillota; class Clostridia; order Oscillospirales; family Oscillospiraceae; genus Oscillibacter. Next base: position 178,305 of record NZ_JBEUWZ010000024.1, read on the forward strand.
CCATCGTCATTGAAAAGGGCGGCTCCGGCGCGGCTCTGGCCTCCACCGCCGTGGACATTTTAAACGCTTACTTTACAAAAGAGGAAATCGGAACCGTGATTTTGGGAGAAAATCAACTACTTCCGTAACGATCTTTTCTGCCTTTCGGGCGCCCGGATTCCGCAGTGACAGTAACCGCCGGCCTTTTGACTTCGCCGCCTCTTAACGCCTGTATCCTTGGAAAGGACTGTTTCCTATTTATGAGCGAACCCTTTGTCTTTGACCCTCGGTGTGAACTTTGTAAGTCGCCCTTTGGGGCGGTGGCCTGCCGCCATAGCGTCCTGTTTCGCGTCCGCCCGCTGAAGCGTGAGGGCTTTACGCACTGTGCCCTGGCGCTGCATCTGGAGTTTTCGGACACGCGGGAGGAACGTGAACTGCACTGTGACGGTCCGGAGGGCGACCGGCTCTGTTTTTCCCTGATCCTTGATGCACCGGGGCAGCCGGAGCTGGTATGGTACCACTTCCGCTTCTGGCGGGATAACGGCACCGGCTGCGATCTGGACGATACCGGCTACCGCAGCGACGGTAGTCCTTCTGACTGGCAGTTGACGGTATACGACGACTTTTGCCCCACTCCCCAATGGTTCGGCAGCGGTGTGTCGTACCAAATTTTCCCAGACCGTTTTTGCCGTTTAACCATTCCGGACCCCACGGGTCTTGTGGGAGAGCGGACGGTCCATGATAGCTGGGAGGAAGCGCCCGAGTGGCGGCCCGATGAAAACGGAGAAGTCTGTAACCGGGACTTTTTCGGTGGTTCTCTGCGCGGCATTATCTCCCGACTGGGTTATCTGGAGCAGTTGTCTGTCACCACTCTCTATCTGTGCCCCGTTTTCGAATCCGCCTCAAACCACCGGTACAATACGGCGGACTATACAAGGATTGACCCCATGCTGGGGACGGAGGAAGATTTCCGGGACCTCTGCACCCAGGCGAAAAAACACGGCATTCAAGTGATTTTGGACGGTGTATTCAATCACACCGGGTCTAACAGCGTCTACTTTAACGCCGATGGATTTTTTTCAGGTGTGGGGGCAGCCCAGAGTCAGGATTCTCCGTATTACAGCTGGTACTCCTTTCACCCCTGGCCGGAGGACTACGATGCCTGGTGGGGTATTCGTACTCTGCCCGCCGTCAACGAAAGCTCCCCGTCCTACGAGGAGTTCATGATCGACGGTAAGGACTCCGTCATCCGCCACTGGCTGCGGGCGGGGGCCTCAGGCTGGCGTCTCGATGTGGCCGACGAGCTGCCGGACGAGTTTATTGCCCGCCTTCGCTCCGCAATGGACACCACCAAGCCCGGCAGCATTTTGCTGGCTGAGGTCTGGGAGGACGGTTCCAACAAGATCGCATACTCCAAGCGCCGGAAGTATTTGCTGGGCAGCGAGGCTCACGGTCTGATGAATTATCCTTTCCGTACAGCGGCGCTGGCCTATTTGCAGGGCGGGGATGCCAACGTCTTTCGGCAGGCCATGGAGGAGATTCGTGAAAACTATCCACCTCCTGCGTTTTACAGCGCCATGAATTTTCTCGGCACTCATGACACGGCCCGTAGTTTAACGGTATTAGGCGCGGAGGCCGCGCCGGAAAGCAAGGAGGACCGGGCGGCGTTTCGCCTGTCCCCCAGTCAACGGGCAAAAGGTCTGGCACTCCTTCGGGTGGCGGCGGTCTTGCTGTATGCCTTTCCCGGCTCCCCCCTGATTTATTACGGCGACGAAGCCGGGATGGAGGGCTGGGAGGACCCGTTTAATCGCCGGACATATCCCTGGGGAAAGGAAGATTCTGCTCTGCTCGCGTATTTTGTCCGTCTGGGACAGCTTCGCCGGGCGCGGGTCTCTTTGCAGCAGGGCAGTATTCGCTATTTGCACGCTGCGGAACACGGTCTTGCTTTTTCCCGCAGTTGGGGAGATGAAACCACCGTCGCCGTCTTTAACGCCGGGGATGAGCCACTATCACTGGAAATCCCCTGGCATGCTTCCGTTGCTCACGATCCACTGACCGATCAGATGTTTTCCTCTGCCGACGGTTCTGTGAAGCTGGAGCTGCCGCCTCAGACGGCTATCTTTCTGATTTAATGCGAAGCATTCATTTCTACGCAGGAATTATTGTTAGCGGTTGCTCTGCCCCGGAATGTTTCACGTGAAACATTCCGGGGCAAGATTGTTTTTAGAGGTCTAAGGCAGTCATGTGAATGTTTCACGTGAAACATTCACATGACTGCCATTCTTCTATAAACAGCGGAAGAGTTCATATTGATAACATTCTGTCAAAAATTTTCCCGCTTTACTGTTTTTCTGCGCCAATTGCCTTGTATCTCAACGTAATTCTTGCTATAATAATACCCACATGGCAGGAGAAAACTGCAACACCATCTAATTGGATGCAATTTTAGAGAGGTTGCGGTTTGGCCGTCTACATAGCGGCCTTATTCTTGTGTCTGCCGTCATGGGAAAGCGGGTGCTGTATTGGCAAAAACAGTTGCAATCGTGAATCAAAAAGGCGGCGTGGGGAAAACCACATCCTGTGTGAACCTCTGCTCCGCCATGAAAGACGCCGGTCAGCGGGTGCTGCTGTGCGACTTTGACCCCCAGGCAAATGCCACTTCGGGCATGGGCGTGGATAAAACCCTGTCAAAGGGTGTATATGAAGTCGTGATTGGCGAGGTCGCGGCAAAGGACGCCGTGGTCTCCACAAAATATGGCGACGTGCTCCCTTCCAACAAAGCGCTGGCAGGCGCCGGTATTGAACTGATTTCCATGGACCGCCGGGAATACCTGCTGAAGGATGCGCTGTCGCAGTTGGCGGAGGATTACGATTTTATTTTTATTGACTGCCCTCCTTCCCTGGAGCTTCTGACTTTAAATGCTCTGTGCGCCGCGGACTCCATATTGGTTCCGGTTCAGGGGGAGTATTTTGCATTGGAAGGCCTCAGCGATTTGTTGAATACCGTGCGCATTGTCCGCCGTTCTCTGAACCCCAGGCTAGAGCTGGAGGGGGTCTTACTCACGATGTTTGATGGACGGACAAATTTGGCGATTCAGGTGGCGGATGAGGTAAAGCACTATTTCCCCGGAAAAGTCTACACCACGGTGATTCCCCGAAATGTTCGTCTCTCTGAGGCGCCCAGCCATGGAAAACCTATTTTTGCATACGACCGCACGTCCCGCGGTGCAGAAGCGTACGGTGCGCTGGCGGCCGAATTTTTACATAAGAATCTCTGATTTTGGAAAGGAGCTGCTATGGCATTGCAAAAATCCGGGCTTGGACGGGGCCTTGGCGCCCTGTTGGGGGACGATGTGCTCAAGACAGAGACCTCCGGCACCTTCTCTTTGCCCATTTCCCAGGTTGAGAGCTGCTCCGGTCAGCCCCGGAAAAACTTTGATGAAGACGCGCTGAATGATTTGGCGGACTCCATTCGCCGACACGGAATTATTCAGCCCCTGACCGTTCGGAAACTGGCCTCCGGGTACTACCAGATCATTGCCGGAGAGCGCCGTTGGCGCGCCGCCCGCATGGCGGGTCTGCGTGAAGTACCGGTCGTGGTAATTGAGGCCGACGACCGAAAGGCCGCGGAACTGGCCATGATTGAAAATCTCCAGCGGGAAGACCTGAACCCCATGGAGGAAGCAGCTGGATTTCAGTCGCTGGTTCAGTCCTACCACATGACGCAGGAGGAGGCCGCCGAGGCCGTGGGGAAGTCCCGCAGCGCCGTGACCAACGCGCTGCGGCTTCTGACTCTCTCCCCCGCTGTAAAAGCATTGGTGGAGGACGGATCTTTGTCGGCCGGACACGCAAGAGCCCTGCTGCCTCTGTCCCCCGAACTGCAGGAGAGTGCCGCCCGATCCGTGATTGCAGGCGGGTTGTCCGTCCGCCAAACGGAAGCGCTTGCCAAAAAGCTCAGCACAGAGGAAAAAGAGCCTGCGGATTCCTCCTCCGATCAGGTAGACTATGCGGCTGAAGCGCAGAAAGATCTGGCCTCCCGCTTGGGCCGCGGCGTAAAAATTATCACAGGCCGAAAGAAAGGTCGCATTGAACTGGAATACTACGGAGTGGACGATCTGAACGGCCTGTTGGAAGCTTTGGCACTTCTGAAGGTCAAACGCGCCCAATCCAATCAGAAATGAGGAACACCTGACCATGAAACTGGAAAAGCGCAGCACAGGGGCCGAAGATGCGGCTCCGGCGCCGGAAACCTCTCCCAACGGGCGAAAGAACAAGCCCGTGATCGTCTATATCATGATTTTGTTTATTGTGGCCTTTTTGCTGATGGCGCTGTCTTTTTTAATGCACCTGCGCAGCAACGAGGAGGTCATCGGAACTCTGCAAAGCTCTGTCACTACCTTACAAGAGCTGCAGGAGAGTCAGGACAAAAACGTACAGCTTCAATCTCAGTTGGATGACACCAACAAAAAAGCGGGAGACCTTCAATCTCAGCTGGACGAGTCGAATGCCGCCAAGTCGGAGTCCGATGAGAATACCGCCGCTCTGCTGGCTCTGTATACCTTGCAGCAGCAATACGCCACCGGGGATCGCGATGCCTGCAAGCAGACGATCCAGGCCATGGAGGACGCCGGACAGCCGGCGCGTCTCTCCAAGGATGCCATCGGCAATGTGGTTTCCCCTGCTCAGCGGTATCAGCAGTTAAAAGAAGCCGTCATGTCGTCGCAGTAAATCCCATATTTCCCGCTACCAGCACTTATTATCTTTGACATAAAACCCGATATGGTATTAGAAGGAGAAATTGAACATGCTGGATATGAAATTTATCCGTGAGAACCCCGACGCTGTCAAGGAGAACATTAAGAAAAAATTTCAGGACGCCAAGCTTCCTCTGGTGGACGAGGTAATTGAGCTGGACGCCAAACGCCGCGCTTCCATTGCCGAGGCTGACCAGCTCCGGGCAGACCGGAACCGGCTCAGCAAACAGGTTGGCATGTTGATGGGACAGGCCAAGAAGGACCCCTCCAAGCTGGGAGAGGCCGAAGCTGTGAAAAAGCAGGTCACCGACGAGGCCGTTCGCCTTGCAGAGCTGGAAAAACTGGAGGCGGAGCTGGACGAAGAGGTTCACAAGCGTATGCTGGTCATTCCTCAGATCATTGACCCCTCCGTACCTCTCGGCCCGGATGACAGCGCCAATGTGGAGGTTCAGCGCTTTGGCGAACCGAAGGTGCCCAATTTTGAAATTCCCTATCACACGGAGATTATGGAGAGCTTTGACGGCATTGACATGGACGCCGCCGGCCGTGTCTCCGGCAACGGATTTTATTATCTGCTGGGCGACATTGCCCGGTTGCATGAAGCCGTTCTGGCCTATGGCCGAGACTTTATGATTGACAAGGGCTTCACCTATTGCATTCCCCCCTTCATGATCCACGGTAACGTGGTGGAGGGCGTCATGAGCCAGACGGACATGGACGGCATGATGTACAAAATTGAGGGCGAGGATCTGTATCTCATCGGCACCTCTGAGCACTCCATGATCGGCCGCTATATTGACCAGATTCTGCCGGAGAGTTCCCTGCCCGAGACGCTGACCTCCTACTCCCCCTGCTTCCGCAAGGAAAAGGGCGCCCACGGCATTGAGGAACGTGGCATTTACCGCATTCATCAATTTGAAAAGCAGGAGATGATCGTGGTCTGCAAGCCCGAAGAGTCCAAGGACTGGTACGAAAAGCTGTGGAAGTTTTCCGTGGAGCTGTTCCGGTCTATGGATATCCCCGTGCGGCAGCTGGAATGCTGCTCCGGCGACTTGGCGGATCTGAAGGTCAAGTCCTGCGATATTGAAGCCTGGTCTCCTCGCCAGCAGAAGTATTTCGAGGTCTGCTCCTGCTCCAACCTTGGCGATGCCCAGGCCCGGCGTCTGCGCATCCGCTACAAGGATCAGGATGGCAAGATGCAGCTGTGCCACACACTGAACAACACCTGCGTGGCTCCTCCCCGGATGCTGATCGCATTTTTGGAGAACAATCTGCAAGCCGACGGCACGGTCCTTATTCCGGAGATTCTTCGTCCCTATATGGGCGGCAAGGAAAAGCTGACGCCGAAAAGCAAATAATTTATAGCCTATTGAATCCTTTACGTAATATTATTGATTGATATTACAGAGCGTTGAACCTCTCTGGAGACCGTGGAACTGGGACAACATGCCCCCTATATCATTTTGTGGCTCAAAATCGGCCCTATTTCGGTCTGATTATTCAAATCACTGCAGCGCAGTGGATTGAAGGCCATTGATTTTTAAAAAGGAGAGATTTTTTCCATGATGGAGAAGACCACCGGCTTTATTGCCGAATTCAAAAAATTTATTGCCCGGGGTAATGTATTGGACATGGCCGTTGGCGTGATCGTTGGCGGTGCGTTCAAAACGATCGCGGACTCTCTGGTCAACGACATCATCATGCCCATCATTAGTTTGGCGACGGGAAATATCTCCTTTTCAGAGATGACTTGGGTTGTGGGGGACAATCTGACCGTTATCCCCTACGGCAATTTTTTTGCGGCGGTTTTGAACTTTCTTATCACGGCTTTCGCCATCTTCTGCCTTGTAAAGGCAATTAACCACTTTTACAAAAAGAAGGAGACGGCCTCCGCCCCGCCTCCCGCTCCCAGCAGCGAGACGGCTTTACTGACAGAGATTCGGGATCTTCTGAAGGAACAACGAAAATGATGGAAACAGTACTCAGGGACGGTCTCGCCCAGCTTGAACTTTCCGCCGACGTTATCCCTTCCCTGCTGCGCTACGCGGCGCTGTTGGAGGAAAAAAACAAGGTCATGAACCTGACCGCCATCACGGACCCGGACGAGGTGGCCCGTCTCCACTTTCTGGACAGCGCAGCACTGCTGAAGGTACTGAATTTTCGAGGCAAGACTGTGGTGGATGTGGGCACCGGGGCCGGCTTTCCCGGCCTTCCCATCCGTATTTTGGAGCCCTCCGCCCGTGTGACGCTGCTGGATTCTCTGGGAAAACGCATCACCTTTTTACAGGAGGTCTGTGACGATCTGGGTCTTTCGGATGTAACCTGCGTCCATGCCCGAGCGGAGGAATTCGCAGGGAAGCACCGGGAGTCCTTCGATGTGGCAGTCTCCCGCGCCGTGGCCTCCCTTCCTCTTCTGGCCGAGCTGTGCCTGCCGCTGGTAAAAACGGGCGGCATGTTTTTAGCCATGAAATCTGTGGACAGCGGCGAGGAAGTAAACGCCGCTGAAAAAGCCATTGAACTTCTGGGCGGTCGTCTGACCGATGTCAGGGACTATGCCATTCCGGGAACAGCGGTCAGTCATCGTGCGGTGCTGATCGAAAAAGTAAGGCCCACGCCGCTGAAATATCCCAGGCCCTTTACAAAAATTAAGAAATCTCCCCTTTAAAACACGAAAATATACTTGAAGCTCTCCGCTCACACACAATATGTAAATTTTCTTGGCAGCGCATGAGATTATTTTGATTTTGGCGAATTCTTACTGTAAAATCAGGATATAAAAGAGGTGAAGTCCGATGGGGGAATGTATCGCCGTGGTCTCCGGTAAGGGCGGCACCGGCAAGACCTCCTTTGTGGCGGGAGTGGGGGCCGCTATGGCCAAAGCAGGAAAGCATGTGCTTTGTATCGACTGTGACATCGGGCTTCGGAATCTTGATCTGGCACTGGGTCTTACAGACAAGGCCCTGATGGACTTTTCCGACGTGGCTCAGGACCGATGTACGCTGGAAAATGCAGTCGTGAGCCAATCCCGTCTTCCCACACTTGACCTGCTCACCGCGCCGGTGCGTAACCGGGGCCGTCCTGTCAGTGAGAGCCAGTTCCGCGCCCTATTGAATCAGGCTCAGGAGCGGTATGATTACTGTCTGCTGGACGCACCGGCGGGCCTGGACGGCGGGTTTCGTCTTGCGATCTGCGGCGCGGACCGCTGCGTGGTAGTTACCACATCGGACGCCGCATCCTTGCGGGACGCACAGCATACGGTCATGGAGCTGGAGTCCTTCCCCCGCGGAAGGCTGCACCTGGTGGTAAACCGGGTGCGCAAAAAGCTGCTTCGGAATATGCACGCCACCATCGACGACGCCATTGATGCCGCGGGCCTGCCTCTCCTTGGCGTGGTACCGGAAGACGATGGGCTGCCTCTGGCGCTGAACCGGGGCGTTCCCTTACTGCTGACGGATGACAGTCTCGCCGCCACCGCCTATCAAAACATTGCCCGGCGTCTCATGGGACAGCGCGTGCCCCTGATGCGCATAAAATAGAAAGGAGTTTTCCCATGAATATTGCAATCATGTCCCACGATAACCGGAAAGACCTCATGGTCCAGTTCTGCACGGCCTACGCCGGAATTCTCTCCAAGCACACTCTCTTTGCCACCAATACGACGGGCCATATGGTCTCTGAAGCCACAGGACTGGACGTTCACTGCTTCCTCTCCTTTGCCCACGGCGGCTGTCAGCAGATCGGCGCCCGCATTGCTTATAACGAAATTGACCTGGTCCTATTTTTTGACGACCCTAACAGCCCCAGTATGGCTGAAGATGTGACCTACATTTCCCGCCTGTGCGATCAGAACAACATTCCTTACGCCAGCAACATCGCCACGGCGGAAATGCTGATTTTGGGACTGGCCCGGGGCGACCTCGACTGGCGCGACATCGTCAATCCCAAGAAACACTCCCAAGTCTGAGCATATTCCAGGATTAACCTGAATACCGCGCTGATGCCGCAGCAGTAACCCGCAGACCACCGCACAGAGAAGAACGCCAATGGCTGAGAGCGTTTAGGTGGAATCGGGCCAAGGACAGCGGCGGAGCGGGAGCGGAGACGCTCACGGTCCCTCCCCGTACAGACGGAGGCCAAAAGGAGAGGCGGGGTTTTCTCCCCCTTTCGAATTTGGGTGGCACCACGAAGCGTTCACCGCTCTCGTCCCAAACCCAGGGGACGAGAGCGCCTTTTTTTCAGTTTTTTTATGACTAATCATAAAACACAGATGAAGGAGTATTTATTATGGCTATTTTAAAACCACGTACCCTTTCCGGCTTTATGGAGCTACTCCCTGCGCCGCAGCAGCAGATGGAGCGTATCATGGAGGTCCTGCGCCAGACCTATTCTCTATACGGCTTCACTCCGCTGGACACCCCCATCATCGAGGCCAGCGAGGTGCTTCTTGCCAAGGGCGGCGGCGAGACAGAAAAGCAAATCTACCGCTTTTCTAAGGGCGACGCCGACCTGAGCCTCCGCTTCGACCTGACGGTCCCTCTGGCGAAATACGTCGCCATGCACTACAGTGAACTCAGCTTTCCCTTCCGCCGCTTCCAGATTGGCAAGGTATACCGGGGCGAGCGGGCCCAGCGTGGCCGCTTCCGGGAGTTTTATCAGGCGGATATTGACATCATCGGAGACGGCAGTCTGGCTCCCATCAACGATGCCGAAATTCCCGCAATCATCTATAAGGTCTTCTCCACTCTGGGCCTGAAGCGATTCCAGATTCGGGTGAACAATCGGAAAATTCTGAACGGGTTTTATGCCATGCTGGGTCTTTCCGAGCTGTCCGGCGACGTAATGCGGACCGTGGACAAACTGGACAAGATCGGCGCCGACATGGTGCGGTCCATTTTGGTGGACGATTACTCCGTCCCGGAGGAAAAGGCCGACGAGATTTTGAAGTTTATTGCCATCTCCGGTGGCAGCGAGACAATTCTTCAGGCTCTGGAGGGCTATCGGGGCCGCAATTCCCTGTTCGACGAGGGCTTGGACGAGCTGAGCCTGGTGGTGAAGTATCTGAGAGCCTTCGGCGTCCCTGCAGAAAACTTTGTGGTGGACCTGACCATCGCCCGGGGTCTGGATTACTACACCGGCACGGTGTATGAGACCACCCTTCTGGACCACCCCGAGGTGGGCTCCGTCTGCTCCGGCGGGCGGTATGACAATCTGGCGGAATACTACACGGAAAAGCAGCTTCCCGGCGTGGGTACCTCCATCGGTTTGACCCGCCTGTTCTACGTTCTGGGAGAGCAGGGAATGCTGAATCCGGATCTGCCCACCGCGCCCACCGACGTGCTGATTCTGCCCATGACGGAGGACCTGGCCCCCGCCGTATCCTTTGCCACCCTCCTGCGGGAAAACGGCGTCCGGGCACAGCTGCACTGCGAGGAAAAGAAGTTCAAGGCAAAGATCTCCTACGCAGACAAACTGTGTATTCCCTATGTGGTCTTTCTGGGCGAGGATGAGATTCAGGCGGGTATCGTCGCCTGCAAGGACATGTCCACCGGCGAACAGACCAAGCTGGACCCCGCCGCCACGGTATATCGCATCAAGGCGGGTCTCGCGGAGAAGAACAAGGGCTCCGTCATTCTGGAATGAACGGCGTGAAAGAGCAGAGTCGTCAAAAGAGACTCCCTCTGAAAATCACAGTTCTGTGCCTCCTGCTGGCTATGATCGCCGGAGGGTTCTGGTATGCCCGGCCTGCGGGGCTTGACACCCTCGCCCCCGGTATGGAGCCGGAATTGATTGATATTACGCTGACCCGCTTTTATGAAAATCGGCAATCGGAGCTCCGAAACCTCCAACTAGCTTCCAATGAACCGGGATTTGACGAGCTGCTCGTCCGGCTGGAGGAGCTTCGCTTCCGGCGGCCACCCACCAATCTCGTACTTCAGGCCATACCGTGTCTGGAAAACCTGACTTCCCAACCCAAAATGCTGGAGGACGGCGACATCGAGGACCTCTTCATCACCCTCGCCCAGTCAGGCCCGGTGGATTGGAGATATGCGCAGCTGGAATTTTCGATCGACGAGTGGTCCTATCGGGACTTTGACCGCGGCGTCACTCTCCCTCTCAACATGTCCCAAAGCAAGGAAATTGGGCAGGCCCTGGGGCGGGAACTATGGGATCTGGCCCAGCCGGAACAATCCAGTTTGAAATAATTTATAATAAAAATACAGATTGTATTTTCTTTCCTTGATTAACTCTCCGTTTCAATTGTATCCGCCATCTCAAATATAGAAAGGATCTCACTGTCATGACACAATCAAGAACCCATACCTGCGGAGAACTGCGGCTGACCGACGCGGGCAAGGCCGTCACCATCGTCGGATGGCTGGAAAACGTCCGGGAAGTCGGCGCGGAGCTGGCTTTTGCCGTCATCCGGGATTTTTACGGCACCACGCAGGTAGTAGCCGAGACAGCCGACGCCGTGAAAACCCTCAAGGGCATCAACAAGGAATCCACTGTCTCCGTTGCCGGCACTGTCCGGGAGCGGGCCAGCAAGAACCCAAAGCTGCCCACCGGCGAAATTGAGGTGCTCCCCCAGACCATCGAGGTGCTGGGCCGCTGCCGCTATAACGAGCTTCCCTTCCCCATCAACCGCAGCCGGGAGGCCGACGAGCTGACACGCCTTAAATACCGCTATCTTGACCTGCGCAACCCCGACGTGAAAAAGAACATTATCCTGCGGTGCAATGTGGTCTCCGCCCTGCGTCAGTCCATGACAGAGCACGGTTTTCTGGAGATCACCACCCCCATCCTCACCGCCTCTTCCCCCGAGGGAGCTCGGGACTATCTGGTGCCTGCCCGGAATCATCCCGGCAAGTTTTATGCCCTTCCACAGGCGCCCCAGCAGTTCAAGCAGCTTTTGATGACCTCCGGCTTCGACCGCTATTTTCAGATCGCCCCCTGCTTCCGGGACGAGGACGCCCGGGCCGACCGCTCCCCCGGCGAGTTTTATCAGCTGGATATGGAGATGGCCTTTGCCACCCAGGAGGACGTGTTTGCCGTTCTGGAGGACGTGCTGCCTCCCATCTTTGCCAAATTTGGCTCCTACGACCGGGCCAGCGGCGCGCCGTTTACGCGCATTCCATACAGGGAGTCCATGGAGAAATACGGCTCCGACAAGCCGGATCTCCGCATCGATCTGACTGTGCGGGACGCCACGGAGATTCTCTCAGACTGCGGCTTCGAGCCTTTCGCGGAGAACACCGTCAAGGCTGTGGTCGTCTCCGATTTTAAAGAAACCCGAAAGTTTATCGATAAAACCCTGGCCGACGTGGAGACTCAGGCGGGGAACAAGGCCTATTGGTTCCGTCTGGACGAAAACGGCGAGCTGGTGGGCGGCATTTCCAAGTTCGTCACCCCCTGCAAGGATGCAGTTGTATCCGCGCTGAATCTGAAGGCGGGCGACTTTGTGGCTCTGTCGGCCGGAAAACTCACCGCCGCCCAGAAGACCGCCGGTGTGCTGGTGAAGACGCTGGGCGCCGCCGTCCCCGGTCATATGGATAAAGAGCAGTATGCCTTCTGCTGGATTGTGGACTTCCCCATGTATGAGATCGGCGACGAATCCGGCGAGCTGGAATTCTGCCACAACCCGTTCTCCATGCCATCCGGCGGGCTGGATGTGCTTCTCAAGGCGGAAGCGGTCGAGATCGATCCCCTCAGCATCACCGCAGACCAGTACGACCTGGTGTGCAACGGTGTGGAGCTCTCCTCCGGCGCGGTGCGCAACCACGACCCGGAGATCATGGTCAAGGCGTTTGAGCTGGTACGTCTGGGCGAGGATGATGTGAAGGCCAAATTCCCCGCCATGTACAACGCGTTCTGCTACGGCGCGCCCCCTCACGCGGGCATTGCCCCCGGTGTGGACCGGATGGTTATGCTGTTGGCAGGCGAGGACTCTATCCGGGAGATCATCCCCTTCCCCATGAACAAGAACGCGCAGGACGTGATGATGGATGCCCCCGGCGCCGTCACTCAGAAGCAGCTGGACGAGCTGCACATTGCGCTGGTGAAGCCGGAGGCCTAAAGCACAAACGCTCGCACTTCATGCGTAGGAGGTTTTATGAAACGATTGCTCTGTTCCCTTCTAGCCGTGGCCAGCCTGTTTTGTCTGACTTCCTGCAACGCGCAGACTCCTTCGGCGTCTTCAGGCTCCGCACCTGCGGAGAACTCTGGTTCCGCCGCCGGGTCCGGCGACGGCGCGGCATCCTCGTCCGCTCCCGTCCAAACCAACGAGGAGCGAGCGAAGGCCCTGACCGCCCAGATGACGCTTGAGGAAAAGGTAGGCCAGCTGTTTTTTGCCCGGGTTCCGGAGACGAACGCGGCGGCGGACGTCTCCGCCTATCACCTGGGGGGCTACATTCTCTTTGGCCGGGACACCAAGGACAAAACCGCCAACGAGATTATCCAGGCGATCAACGGCTATCAGGAGGCCGCCAAGATTCCCTTGCTTGTCGGCGTGGACGAGGAGGGCGGAACCGTGACGCGCGTCTCCTCCAACCCCAACATCCGCTCGGAAAAATTCCGCTCGCCCCAGCAGCTCTATGCCGCCGGAGGCATGGATGCGGTGGTGAAGGATACCCATGAGAAGGATGTGCTTTTAAAAGCGCTGGGGTTTAATGTAAATCTGTCTCCGGTGGCAGATGTATCCACCAACCCCGGCGACTTCATCTATGACCGTGCGTTTGGACAGGATGCGCAGGCCACAGCGGACTACGTCCGCGCTGTGGTGAAGCAAATGCGGGAAGATAAGATGGGCTGTGTCCTCAAGCACTTCCCCGGCTATGGGAATAACGTGGACACCCACACCGGGATCGCGGTGGATAAGCGGCCTTTGGAAACCTTTGAAAGTTCGGATTTTCTGCCCTTTAAAGCCGGTCTTGAAGCGGGCGGCGACACGGTGTCCGTTTTGGTGAGTCACAACATTGTGGACTGTCTGACCTCCAAGGCGGACGCGGGACTTCCCGCCTCCCTCTCTCCAAATGTCCACATTACGCTCTTGTTGATGATGCAGGAAGCAGGCGGAGGCGGTCCAATTATGACCGACGATCTTGCCATGGATGCGGTAAAATCCTATGCAGAAAACGGCAGCGTGGCGGTCATGGCGATTGAGGCAGAGAACAGTCTTCTGATCGCCACAGACTACCGCCAGCAGATACCGCAGGTCATTGCTGCTGTGGAAGATGGGACACTGTACGAACCTATTGTTGATTTGGCCTGCACGCAGGTACTCCAGTGGAAAATGACCCTGGGGCTGCTGTGAGAGAAACCTTTATTTAACTTCTTCCGTCTTTAAAGTGAAGCCGCCCGGTTTTGGAAGGCCGGGCGGCAAAACTGTGCAGGAAAAGAAGGAGGCCTCTTATGAGTTTTCAGAAAAAGCTGATGTCTCTGGCGGCGCTGCTCCTGACACTGGCCGCTTTGCTGACCGTTCCCGCCCTTGCGGACAGCGGGCCGAAACCCCTATTGATTGTCCGTGTAGAAAACGGTCCGGAGGAACCCTACTATCTCGATCTGCTGGCAGAGGGGGACCCGGACCCGAAATATATGGATTACTGTCTGGACTGGAACTATTCGGAGGAAGAACGCGCCGCGCTGGACCCGCAACTGCTGCAAGCGCTGCGGGATGCCGTCCCGAAGGGGTGGTATGCCTGCGTCGCCCAGGGAAACCAAGGTACCCCCATCTATGCAAAGCTGACCGGAGACGGCAACATCCGCAGCTTCAGCTATGTGGGTGTGCCGGACACTTATCGGGTGATCGTGGTCACCAAAAGCGGCGAAAGCTGGGTTTCGGAACCCATAACCCGCCATGCCCTTCAGTGCTCCGCCAAAGTAGACTGGGCGAAAAAAACCATCTCCGTAGCGCCGACCTGGGTGGGATATATGCTGCAATTTTTGGCCACCTGCGTTCCTACGTTGGTGATTGAAGCGCTAGTACTTCTTCTGTACGGCTACAAATGGAAAACCAGCTGGAAGCCGTTTCTCACCGTAAATCTTGTCACGCAGGGGGCTCTTTCCCTGTATTACAGTGTAACTATCGTTCGGCACGGGATGAGCTTCTGGTTTTTATTTTTATTTGTTCCGGCGGAGGTCGTCGTGGCCGTGGCGGAGGCCCTTTTGTACCGCAGATTTCTCACGGGCCAGAGCAAAACACGCGCCGTTGTCTACGGACTGACGGCCAACGCCGCCAGCGCCGTTATAGGCTTTTTTCTGGCGGAACCGGTGTGGCAGTTCGTGGTATCCATCTCTTGAGGCGTAAACGCGAATGAGCGGCGCCTTAAACGCGGAAAGGAAGTTTTCCACATGGGAACAGAAAAACTCTACTACGCCGACCCCTTTCTAAAGGATTTTACCGCAAAGGTTCTCTCCTGCGACGCGGTGAAAACCAGCTGGGCAGTGGTTCTGGACCAGACCGCTTTTTATCCCGAGGGCGGCGGACAGCCCGCCGATCAGGGGTCGCTTGGCGGTGTAAATGTCCTGGACGTCCACGAAAAGGACGGCTTGGTTTTCCACATTTGTGAAAAACCAGTGGAGATTGGGGAAACCGTGATGGGGCGCATTGATTGGAGCCGGCGGTTCGACCACATGCAGCAGCATTCCGGCGAACACATTCTCAGCGGCATCCTCTGCGAAACCTATCGCTGCGACAACGTTGGCTTCCACATGGGTGCCGACACGGTCACCATCGATTATAACACCGATATCTCCTGGGAACAGGCGCTGGAGGCGGAACGGCGTGCCAACGACTACATCTATGCCGACGTCCCGATTGAAATCACCTACCCCTCCCGAGAGGAGTTGACGTCCATTGACTACCGCTCGAAAAAGGAGCTGACCGGACAGGTCCGCATCGTGCGCTTTCCCGGCGCGGACTGCTGCGCCTGCTGCGGGACCCATGTACAGCATTCCGGGCAGGTGGGTCTTATTAAAATTCTGTCCTGCCAAACCTTCCGGGGCGGCGTCCGCATGGAGATTCTCTGCGGGCGGCGGGCGCTGGATTACCTCTCAAAAACATGGGAACAAAACCGTGCGGTGGGTCAGCGCCTCAGCGTAAAAGTTTTTGATACCTCCGCAGCGGTAGAGCGTCTGGAAGCAGAGCTGAATGCCTCCAAAGCCCGGCAGACCCAACTGGAAGACGAACTGTTCTTCCGCGTCGCCGCCGAACAGACCGGTAAGGGAGATGTGGTTGTGTTCCAGTCCTCCCTGCGGACGGACGGTGTGCGGAAGCTGGCGGACGCGGTGAGCCGGACCTGCGGGGGCCTTGCGGCAGTGTTTGCCGGGGAGGACGGGCAGTATCAATACGCGCTCATTCGCGCCGACGGCGGAGATATCTCCCCTCTGGTCAAGAGCCTGAACGCGGCTCTCCGGGGCCGGGGCGGCGGACGAAGCGGCTTTGCACAGGGATCCGTCCAATCCGACAAATCGGAGATTGAGGCATTTTTTAAGGCGTCCCGCTGAAAAAGACCACTCACCGAAAAAAGACCGTCAAACGCCGAGAGGCGTTTGACGGTCTTTTTCTCTTCAAAGCACTCAGCTCCCAGCGGGCTGATTCATCTTGTCGGTGACGTAATGCTGCCCATAATACGTGTCATAAACGATGGCGTCCCGCAGCTTCATCAGCTCCCGGTCCTCGTTAGTGAGGTTGGCGGATGACACATTCCAATAAGGATTCCCGTCCGCCGTAACGCAATATAGGTCTGTATTTACCAGGAGCGCCTTAGAAAGCCGCTCCTGCATGGCCCAGTACCGAGTTCGCGGCATGTCCGCCGCGTTCAGCACCGCGGGACCAAGCGCCGTCAGGCCCGTGTCCTGCTTCATGCCGGCGGGCTGCTTCAAGAGCGCCGCGTCGTTGGCCCAGATCAGATAATTGGTGGAATACAGATCTGCCACCTGGTCGATGCTCCAATTGGAACAGTCGTTGCCGTCACAAAGTCCCAAATGGCTGTAAATCGTGTCGCCGTCGGTTAGAAAGAGGTTTGGCCGGTGATCGCCGAAGAAGACTACAACCGTTGGCTCCTTCCGTTCCCGCAGCGCGTCCGTCAACTCACCGAGAGCCTGGTCCGCCCGGGTCAAGCCCTCCAGCATGACCTTGGTGATGGCCAGATCATCCTGATCCAGCTCGTCACTGGTAACCCCAATCTGGCACTTGTATCCAAATTTCTCCGGGTCGAAGGGCTGGTGATTTCCCATGGAAATGCCAAACAGAAACGCTTTCTTTCCATCGGCATTCGCCGCGTCCAGTCGGTTCAGCAGTGCCTGCGTGAACACATGGTCACTGAGGTAGTATCCTCCGGCATAAGGGCTGCCCTGAATGTTCAAATCCAGCGCCTGCATTTCGGCGGAAAACAGCAGATGATCAAAGCCAATTCGTGGAAAGGTCACCGTTCGGTTGTAGAGACTGCTGTTGTAGGAGTGAAGCATCTCCGTATCATACCCCGCCGTCTTAAAGGGTGTCACGATGGAGTCAAGCAAGCTGTAATCCCCGGGGTCCCGAAAACAAATATTGGTACCGGGCTTCAGGTCCTTCCCCGTCAGACCGGAAAAAATAGACTGCTCTATGTAGCCGGTGCCATAGCCGAGATAACCGGTGTAAAACCGGCCGGAGATACCCTCTTTACTCAGGCGGTGATAATTTTCCGCCGGATCCGCGGAGAGCGTCAACCCCGGAAGGCGGGTCATATCGTAAAAGGATTCAGAGAGAATAAAGATCACATTCGGCTGTTCCTGTGGGTTTGCCGCGGACTGCGAAGGTCCCAAAATCTCATCCAGCCGCTTTACAACGCTGTCCATATATTCCGCGCTGTAATCCTCCGGCTCCCGATTGGCCAGCAGACACGCGTCCCGCCACAGGCCCAGTGTCAGCCCATAATCCCGATAGGCTACGGTGGACATGACGCGGTCCTGCGTGTTCACGGAAAAAGCCTGTCCCATGGCGGACGCGCCGGGACCCACCACCAGGGCAAGCCCCAGAGCCAGCTCCACGGACAGCAATACAAACCGGGTCCGGCCGGAGCCGAGAGGCAGCTTTTTTTTCAGCAGCAAAAAAAACAGAGTCAGCAGCGCCAGCATTCCCATGGCCGCCCAGGCGAAGCCTGGAACTTTAAGGTCCCCCGCCACGCCCATAACCTGATTCATCTGGCCGATCATGCCAAAGTCCTCTACCTCCAGCGGGGTTCCGTTGATGGCAAATTTAAAATAGCTTACCAGTGCCAGCGCTGTGCCCGCAGCGGAAACAAGTAACGACCCGATCCAGAGGCGACCCGTCAATAAGCCCAGAAACAGAGCGGCTCCGCCGTAAAGCACCGCCGTCAGGCAAAACGGCGGTAAAGACGCAAGGCACCAGTCCAATGCCTCTTGCGGGTCGCCCAGCGCAATCCACTCCATGGCGAACGTCACCGCGCAGCCCAGCAGCAGCGATTCCAGCAGGACAAGAGCCGCCTTTCCAATTTTCAAAAGAGTACCCTTCAATGCATATCCTCGCTTTCAGGGGAAAGCGGGACACGGAATCCACCGCGCCCCGCTTTTCGGTTTTTCAAAAATTTAATAGGCCAGCTTTTCAGCCAGATACTGCTTCAGCTGATCGATGGGCAGACGCACCTGCTGCATGGTATCCCGGTCCCGAACGGTGACGCAGTTGTCGCCGGTCTTTTCTGCGTCGCCCACGGTGTCGAAGTCCACGGTGACACAGTAGGGTGTGCCGATCTCATCCTCCCGGCGATAGCGCTTGCCAATGGAGCCGGTTTCGTCAAAGTCCACCATCCAATCGGAGGAGAGCATCTGCTGGATCTCCTTTGCCTTATCCCCCAGCTTCTTGCTCAGGGGCAGAACCGCCACCTTAAACGGAGCGATGGCGGGATGGAAGCGCATAACCACGCGGGTATCGTTCTTCTCCGCGTCCACAACCTCCTCGTCATAAGCCTCCACCAGCAAAGCCAGCGTCATGCGGTCCGCGCCCAGAGACGGCTCAATGACAAAGGGGATATAGTGTTCGCCCGACTCCTGATCGAAATAGGTCAGGTCTTGGCCGGAGTGCTCCTGGTGCTGAGTGAGATCGTAATTGGTCCGATCGGCCACGCCCCACAGCTCGCCCCAGCCAAAGGGGAACTTATACTCAAAGTCCGTGGTGGCCTTGGAATAGAAGCTCAGCTCCTCCTTCTCATGATCCCGCAGACGCAGATTCTCGTCCTTCACGTTTAGGTTTTTCAGCCACTGATGGCAGTAGTTCCGCCAATACTGGAACCACTCCAGATCGGTATCCGGCTTGCAGAAGAATTCCAGCTCCATCTGCTCAAACTCCCGGATACGGAAGATAAAGTTGCCCGGCGTGATCTCATTGCGGAAGGACTTGCCCACCTGGCACACGCCGAAGGGGAGCTTGCGGCGGGTGGTGCGCTGGATGTTGGAGAAGTTCACAAAAATACCCTGAGCGGTCTCGGGGCGGAGATATACCTCGTTGGCGGTATCCTCCGTGACGCCCTGATGCGTCTTGAACATCAGGTTAAATTTGCGGATGTCGGTAAAGTCGGACTTTCCGCAGCCCGGGCAGGGGACCTGCTTTTCCCGGATATAGGCCACTAGATCCTCCCCGGTCATAGCCTCCACGTTGATGTCGGTGATGTTGTTCTCCTGATTATAGGCCTCCACCAGCTTGTCGGCCCGATGCCGCATTTTACAGGCCCTGCAATCGATGAGAGGGTCGTTAAAGGTGGCCACATGGCCGGAGGCCACCCATACCTGCGGATTCATCAAAATGGCGGCGTCCAGACCTACGTTATAGGGGTTCTCCTGGACAAACTTTTTCCACCAGGCGCGCTTGACGTTGTTTTTCATCTCCACGCCCAAAGGACCGTAGTCCCAACTGTTTGCCAGGCCTCCGTAAATCTCGCTGCCGGGGAAAACAAAACCGCGGCTTTTGCAAAGCGCTACGATCTTTTCCATCGTCTTTTCCGAATTATTCATGGGTTTCTCTCCTTTTCATCTTGTGACTTAAAATAAAAAACACCCTGAGCAAACGCTCAGGGCGAACGGTTGTCCGCGGTACCACCTGAATTCGCGCTCAAAAGCGCGCACTCTGACCCGATAACGGCGGGTACCGGTGCAGCCTGCTTTCGCTCAGCCACACGGCTCGGGGGCGCCTTTTCTCCCTTCCGGTGAGGACTCGCACCAAACGTCCTCTCTCTTTGCCCGGTGACGGGGGATACTACTCCCTTTCAAAGCCTTTTGCAATATCGTGTGTCACTTTATCACCTTTCCTTTCAAATGTCAAGAAGGTTTTTAACTCCACCGGTGGAAGCGGATCATGGCCGCGGGTCTATCCTGCGGTAGAAGTCAAATTTGAAGCCCCGATAACCGCAAAGCTGTGTTTCTTTTCCACAATGCTGTAAACTTTGTGAAAAAGTCCGCCCGGTCAAAAAAGACCGGGCGGATCATCAAAGAAAAGCGGACTGTACTCAGCGTACGTAGGAGACAACTACCCGCCGGTTTGGCTCTGTACCGATGGACCCGGTGGTCACATTGGGTACATCCTGCAGGGCCGTGTGAATAATATGCCGTTCATAGGCGTTCATCGGCTCCAGCGTGACGCTGCGGCGGTACTTGACCACTTTTCCGGCCACCTTCTGCGCAAGATGCTCCAAGCTCTCCTCCCGCTTTGCACGGTAGTTCTCCGCGTCAACAGTTACCCGCACGCGGCCGTTGTTGGAGCGATTCACGCAATAGCTGGTCAGCTGTTGAATGGCGTCCAGCGTCTCACCCCGGCGACCAATAATCTGACCCATGCTGGCTCCGGCCAAAATCACCTGATACCGGCCTTTTTCAGGCAGATACACGTGAATCTGAGTCTCGACCTCCATCTTCTCCATCAGACCGGAGATAAAGGAACGAATGGCATCCGCCTTTTCGTCCCGAACCTCCTCAGCGGAAGGTTTTGACGTTTCCGGAGCAGAAATCGGCGCGGGCCGCTCCGCTTTTTGAAAAGACTCCTGTGCCGTTGGGGCGGGTTTTTCAACCTTGGGTCTCTCCGTCCGAGACACGGGCTTTTCCACAGGTCTTACTTCTGCTTTCGGCTTTTCCGGAATGGGCTTTGCAAAAACAGTGGGTTCCTTCTCCTCGTCCTCACCGTAAGTCACCCGCACCTTGGCCGGCGCGCTGCCAATACCGAGGAAGCCGTTTTTGGCCCGCTCCAGAATCTGGACAGACACGTCGTCCCGGTCCATGTTCAACTGCTGAAGGGCGCGGGCGATGGCCTCCTCCTCTGTTTTGCCCGTTACATCAATATAACTCATAGCAACAAGCTCCTTATTTCTCGTTGGATTCGTCGTACCGAGTTTCCTGGAAGGCACGACCGCGGGCATAAGGACGGTCGCCAACGCGGCCGTTTTCATTGGTGCTGGCCTTTTTAGGCTTATTTCCCTTTGCCTCCTGAGCGGCCTTTCGCTTTTCCTTCAGGGTGAGCTTCTGTGCCGTATTTTGGCGCTGCTCCTCCTGCAATTTTTTAGCCTCTTCCTGGCGGCGCTTGCGATCCGCCTCAATGGCCTCCTGACGCCGGTTTTCCTCTTCCTCGATCTTCTGGTTGTAGAATTTACCCATAAACCACTCCTGAAGCGCGGAGAAAGCGCTCTGGGCAATCCAGTAAACGCACAATGCCGCGGGCAGGGTAAAGCCGATCCAAAGAGACATGAGCGGCATCATCCACAGCATCATCTTCATCTGGCTTGCGGCGGGGCCCTGCTTGCTCTGGCCGGTCATGGACGCCATGCTCATCAGGAAGCTGAGAGCGGCGGAGATCACGGGCATTAAAACAACGCCGATATTGCTCCAGGTGAACGTGAACGCTTTAATTACATTACTGGGCAGAACAGACAGGTCCAGACCCAGGAAGTTATAATTCACACTGATCCAGCCGGGAATGGATGCTGCAAAGTCCGGCAGATTGGTATTGATCGCCTTGACCATCATGATCTGACCGAAAGCAGTGACTTGCATGGTGCCATCTTTGGCTGCGGTCGCAATATTAGACATATCAACGCCGGCGTTTTGCAGCGCGGTGAGCGCAGAGGTGACCACACTGGAATCCAGCATCATGAAATGCGTGATGGGCTGGCGGATGATCGCATACAACGCAATCAGGAAAAACATGGGCAGCACGCTCCAAAGGCAGCCGCTCATGGGGTTTACACCTTGCTCGGCGTACAGCTTCTGGGTCTCCTCCTGCTGCTTGGCCGGGTTGTTGGCGTACTTCTGCTTGATTTCCTGCATTTTTCCGTTCAAGCGGTTCATGCGCATCATGCTTTTCTTACTCTTCATCTGGAAGGGCAGCAGCACAAGCTTAATCACCAGTGTGAAGAAAATCAGGGACAGACCATAGGAGCCGGTCAGATTATAAAACAGCCGCAAAAGCGCGGCAAACGGGATACAGATGTAGTATCCCAGGGTTCCTAAAAATCCCATTTGGAGACTCCTTTGTATTCAAATCTCGCTACGCTCAGGGAACGGGGTCGTAGCCCCCCTTGTGAAACGGGTTGCAGCGGAGAATGCGGCGAAGTGCTAAGTATCCGCCCTTCAGCGCGCCGTATTTCTCAATGGCCTCCAGCGCGTATTGGGAGCAAGTCGGATAGAAACGACAGCAGGCGGGACGGTATGGAGAGACGGCGACGCGGTAAAATTTCACCAGAGCCATCAGAATCTGTTTCACCGGAAATCCTCCTCCAAAAGCCCCAGTTTTTTTGAGAGCTTTAAAAAGTTGGCGTTCAATTCTTTCCAAGGCATATTCGCCGCCCGGTGGCGAGCCACCAGAATAATGTCGTATCCTTGACGCAACAGGGGGCCGTTCAACCGAAACGTCTCCCGCAGCCTGCGGCGCGCCCGGTTACGGACCACCGCATGACCGAGTTTGGTGGATACGGTGATTCCCAGCCGGTTATGTCCCAGTCGGTTTTTCCGACAATAGATCACAAGACCGCTTCCGGCAGCGGAGGCTCCCTTGCTGTACAGGCGGCGAAATTCATGGTTTTTTTTCAGTGTCAAGGCTTTTTTCATGCATTCTCCCGTTCTTTTGCAGTAACTAGAGACCTCTGGACAAAGCCAATAAGGGACGGAGGAAAACCGGTTTCCTGCCGTCCCTGTCTATTTTGTTCAGCAGGTCTCCCGCGGCAGAATCCGCGCACGCGGCTCCTTAATAGCTGAGCTGGGCACGGCCTTTAGCGCGGCGGCGGGCAAGAACCTTGCGGCCGTTGGCGGTAGCCATCCGCTTGCGGAAGCCATGAACCTTCTGAGCATGAAGCTTCTTGGGCTGATAGGTACGTTTCGTTGCCATGTTGAGACACCTCCTGTAATGAAATCTTTTCTGACCGCCTTGCGGCGGTACTTACTCGACACGGCGCTGCCGCCGCGCAGTAAATAAATTAAGAGCGCAAATCAAGCGCTCGAATTAGTATACATGCAAATCAAAAAACTGTCAATAAAAACTTATAAATCTTAAAAATTTCCGTCGTTTTGTCTCCTT
The DNA here is from genome assembly GCF_040505565.1 of Oscillibacter sp. Taxonomy (GTDB): domain Bacteria; phylum Bacillota; class Clostridia; order Oscillospirales; family Oscillospiraceae; genus Oscillibacter. The sequence goes on from NZ_JBEUWZ010000024.1 coordinate 201,585, forward strand.
TTTAGAACTTGACAATCAAAACCACAAGATATTCTTCTATAATTTCTGCTCTTTCAAGATGTTGTGGTTTTTATGCGTCCTTTTTTAATACTTATTTATTAGAATAGGTGTTGTTTTTTTTTGTGATTTTTGGTATAATCAACAAGTATTATGATTTCCCCTGTACGAAGGGAGAGAGAGGTGTCTTTTTTTTGAATTCCGTAGCCGACGTCTGGACAAACGTCCTCACCCAGCTGAAACGCGACCTCTCGGAGACCACCATTGCCACCTGGTTTGATGAACTGGAGGCTGTTGATCTTCGGGACGGCGTTTTTTATCTCCACTGCCCCAATGACTTTAAGAAAAATTATATTCAAAGCCTTTTTATGAAAAATATTAAGGAGGTTCTCCACGATATTTTTTCCACCGACTTTGATGTAAGGGTTCTATCCGCCGAGGAATACGCCCAATTCTCCGGAGGCGCACAGAAGAAAAAAACAGAGGCTTTCACCTCCGATGAATTTACCTTTGAGACTTTTGTGGTGGGGCCCAGCAATAAGCTGGCCTATGCCGCCTCCATGTCTGTTGGGGAACATCCGGCAAAAAACTACAATCCTTTGTTGATTTATGGAGACTCCGGCCTTGGCAAGACACATCTGATCTATTCAATTGCACATGTCATTCAGAAAAACGACTGCAATGCAAGAATCGCCTATGTGAAGGGCGACGATCTGACCAATGAATTGGTCAATGCCATCCGGGAGGGAAAGACCGCCGAAATGCGAGAGAAATACCGCAAGGCGGACCTTCTGTTGGTGGATGACGTGCAGTTTATCGCGGGACGAAAGCAGACGCAGGAGGAATTTTTCCACACCTTCAACAACCTCTATGAGTCCGGTAAACAAATTGTTCTCACCTCAGACCGCCCTCCCTCTGAAATGATGCAGCTGGAGGATCGGCTACGGACCCGTTTTGAATGGGGGCTTTTGGTGGACGTGGCTCCTCCGGACTATGAGACGCGCCTCGCCATCATTAAAAACAAAGCGGCCCTTTTGGGTATGGAAATTCCCAACAAGGTGGCCGTATACATCGCCGAACGCGTCACTTCAAATGTCCGACAGCTGGAGGGAACCATCAATAAACTGCTGGCCTATAAAGATCTCCTGGGAGACGATGTGGACGAGGAGCTAGTTAAGCGAGCGATTCAGGATATTCTCCGTCGGGGAGATAATATTCCCACGCCGGACTCCATCGTGGAATTTGTCTCAAAGTATTACGGCGTGGATGCTGAAGTCATTCGTGGACAGCAGCGCGTGAGAGAGGCGGTAACTGCCCGGCAGGTCGCCATGTATCTGATCCGAAGCATGACAAACCTATCCAGCGATGACATTGGAAAGTTTTTTGGTAACCGGGATCACTCCACGGTACTCTACTCCATTGAAAAGGTTGAAAAACAAATGAAGTCTGAAGCCGCCTTTTCTGAAACCGTAAAGGAGATAAAAACCAACATCAGTTCAAAACACTAATTTTTCCACTATTTTTTGTGGAAAAGTAAAACAACAATGTGGAAAACCTGCCTTTTAAAAGCTGCTGTGGAAAACCTAGAACTTTTTTCCTATTCTTTTTAAAATAACTTTTTCTTTGCTTTCAAGGGTTTCCACGCTTTTCCACTGTTTTTGTCCCTCTACTATGACTATGACTAAAATAATCTATTTTTCTTTTCTAAAAGACGATAGGGACGCAAATTTTCCATCCCTACTCTGTCTTCTATGAAAAGAAACAGCTCCGACAGAAAGGAAGACGGCCTATGAAATTCTCCTGTGAAAAAGCACTCTTGCAAAACGCCGTTGGCGTGGCTTCCCGCGCCGTATCGCAGAAAAGCTCTATCCCCGCCCTTGAAGGCCTCCTGCTGCGTGCGGCGGAGACCGTCACAGTCTCCGGCTATAACATGCAGACCGGCATTCGCACAATTTTGTCCGCTGACGTGACAGAACCAGGTGCTCTGGTTTTGAACGCGCGATTGTTTGGCGACATTATACGCCGGATGCCAGACGACGTAATCACCTTCTCCTCCGACGAGAAGCTGGTGGTTCACCTTAAATGCGGCGACGCGGACTTTAACATTATGGGTCTCAGTGCCGCAGACTACCCGGAACTGCCTGATGTGGAGGACGAGTATTCTGTTTTTATTCAGCAAAAGACGCTGCGCTCCATGATTGAGGAGACGCTGTTTGCCGTCTCTACCAATGAGAGCCGCCCGGTTCACACAGGTTCCCTGTTTGAAATCAACGAACAAGGTTTGACCGTGGTGTCCGTGGACGGGTTTCGGCTGGCAATCCGCAAGGAACCTCTGGAGAAAGTCAATGGCGGATATTTTTCCTTCGTTGCTCCCGGATCGGCTCTGAGTGAGATTGAGAAAATCTGCGGTGATGTGGAGGACCTGGCTTCCATCACTCTGGGAAAAAGGCATATTTTGTTTGAGGTGGGCCAGACCCAGCTGATTTGCCGTCGTCTGGAAGGAGATTTTCTGGATTATAAGAGCGCTGTTCCCCGAAAAAATCCGATTTCCGTTGTGGCGGATACCAAGGAGTTAATTCAGAGTATTGATCGGGTCAGCGTGGTTATTTCCGAAAAACTGAAGAGTCCGGTACGGTGTTTGTTCGATCACGACAGGGTCATTCTATCTGCAAAGACCGCCAATGGCGAAGCCAAGGATATTTGCCGTTTGGCGGGAGATGGCGGGGATCTTGAAATTGGTTTTAACAACCGCTATTTGATGGAAGCTCTGCGATATGCCCCGGCCGATACTGTGAAAATTGAATTGAATACCGGTGTCTCCCCCGCTGTGATTGTTCCCACGGAGGGCGACGAGAACTTCCTTTATATGGTTCTGCCGGTTCGACTGAAAGCGCAGGAATAATATGAAAACGATTATGATTGCCACGGAGTTTGTAAAATTGCAGGACCTTTTGAAGCTGGCAAATCTGGTCTCCTCCGGAGGCGAAGCCAAGGAGCGAATTCAAGCCGGAGAGGTCGCGGTCAACGGTGAAATCTGTACCCAGAGAGGAAAGAAAATGCGACCCGGCGATGTAGCGCGAATCGACGGACAGGACTGTACGCCATTCTATGCGGATTGAGCGGCTTTTTCTTGAGCATTTTCGAAATTACGTTCATCAGGAGGTTTCTTTTGATCCGGTTTGCAACGTGATTTTTGGAGAAAACGCCCAGGGAAAGACAAATTTACTGGAGGCCGTCCAATACCTTTCCTGCGGTCATTCCACCCGGGCGAAAAACGACCGGGAGCTGATTGAATTTCAAGCGGAAAATGCAGTTCTTGTGGGTGAAATTTTGGCGCGGGACCGGGATTTCGTGCTGCGGACGGAGTTGTATCGGGAAAAGCGGCGAAAGCTGTGGGTCAACAAGGTTCCCTGTAAAACGTCGTCGGAGTTGTCCCAGGTGTTTCAGACTGTTTTTTTCTGCCCGGAGGATCTTCTTTTAATTAGGGACGGCGCGGCGGCAAGGAGAAGATTTCTGGATAACGCGCTGTGTCAGCTGCGGCCCCGCTATTCTGCGGCGCTGGCGGCCTATCGCCGGGCATATGCCCACAAAACCCGAATTTTAAGGGACTGCGAGGAACAGCCGGGGCTACTGGACATGCTGCCTGAGTTCAATGAGCGTCTGATACAAAGCGGCGCACTCGTCATCCATTATCGTGCGCAGTTTACGGAAAAACTGGCGGCGATTGCCGCTTCCAACCACGCGGACTGCTCCGGGGGAAAAGAACAACTTTCCGTTGTTTATAAAACGGTTTCCACAATTCAAAATTCGTTGGAGGAGCTGCCCGTTTTAACACAGCAACTTCGAGCCCATATGGAGGCGCACCGAAACGCAGAACTGGCTTCCCGGCTGTGTCTGTCCGGACCCCATAAGGATGATCTTCTGGTGGAGATCGACGGGCGGGACGCCAAGACCTATTCCTCTCAGGGACAGACCCGGACAGCAGCGCTGAGTCTGAAACTGGCGGAGAGGGAGATTTATAAAAATGTCACAGGAGAGGTTCCCATTCTCCTGCTGGATGATGTACTTTCCGAATTGGACCCCCGGCGGCAGGAATTCGTTCTCAACCGGATATCCGGCGGACAGGTCTTTATCACCTGCTGTGAGGACGACCGACTGCCCGTTCTCTTGGGCGGAAAGGTTTTTCATATATTTGCCGGTCAGGTGACGGGATAAGGCCCGAAAGTAATTGAAAATTCGATGTTTCACGTGAAACGTGCAGAATTATGAGAATATTTTTAAGGAGGCACGCGGCGTGTATCTCCATATCGGTCAAAATGAAATTGTCCCCGAAAAACGTGTGGTCGGCATTTTTGATCTGGACAAATGCAGCTATGAAAAGCGGACCCGGGAATACCTCTCCAAAGCGGAGACGGAGGGGGTGGTGCTGGACGTATCCGGCGATCTTCCAAAGTCCTTTGTGGTCTGTGATCACCCCTATCACCCTCAGATCGTCTATCTGTCCCAGCTCAGCTCTGCTACCCTGCAAAAGAGAATGGAAAGCTTAACGCTGGAGCTGTGACCGTAAAAAGCAGCATTTAAGCTGTTTTCTTCAATACCTTTGATGGCTGAAAATTGTGTCAGTCATCGGAACGGCGCTCATGAATACCCAATAAAGCGTCTTTTCAAAAAGTTCAAACAAAGGCAGGGAGAAGCGGGCCTGCAAATTTGCGGGCCCGGCTCTCTTTGCCTTGTACACGGAAGGAGAAACCCAATGGCAGAAACAGAAACAATGAACTCCACCGCGGTAGGCGCGGAAAACGAGTATGACGCCTCGGAAATTCAGGTTCTGGAGGGTCTGGAGGCCGTCCGTAAGCGCCCCGGCATGTATATTGGGTCCACATCGTCTTCGGGCCTGCACCACTTGGTGTATGAGATCGTAGACAATGCCATCGATGAAGCGCTGGCGGGGTACTGCACGGAAATTCTGGTGCAGATCAATGCCGATGGGACCATTACCGTGGTGGACAACGGCCGCGGCATTCCCGTGGATATCCAGTCCCAGACCGGTCGTCCGGCTCTGGAGGTTGTGTTCTCCGTACTGCATGCCGGCGGCAAGTTTGGCGGCGGAGGCTACAAGGTCTCCGGCGGCCTACACGGCGTGGGCGCCAGCGTGGTCAACGCGCTGTCGGAGTGGCTCGTGGTTCAGGTTCATAAGGACGGCCAGATCTACGAGATGAAATTTTCCCGCGGTGCGATTACGCAGGAGATAAAGGTGGTAGGAACCAGTGATTACATGGGTACCACCGTCACCTTTAAACCAGACCCTGAAATATTTCGGGATACCACGGACTATGATTACGAGATTCTTCATACCCGCATGCGGGAGCAGGCGTTTTTGAATGCCGGATTGAAAATCAAAACCGTGGACCTGCGGGAAGGCCGGGAGCAGTCCGACGAGATGCACTATGCAGGAGGTATCCGGGAATTCGTCGCCTGGATGAATCGGACCAAGGACCCCATTCATTCCGACGTGATCTATATGGCGGGCAGCAAGGACGACTCCATGGCGGAGATTGCCATGCAGTATCACGACGGGTATAACGAGACAATTTTTTCCTTTGCCAACAACATTCATACCCCCGAGGGAGGTATGCACGAGGAAGGGTTTAAGCGGGCGCTCACCAACGTTCTAAATGCTTACGGCAAAAAGATCGGTATGCTGAAGGATGCGGATAAGGTTTCCGGCGAGGATTGCCGTGAGGGGCTTACCTGTGTGATTTCCGTGAAGCTGACCGACGCTCAGTTTGAGGGGCAGACGAAGGCAAAGCTGGGCAACAGCGAAATCCGCACGCTGGTAAACAATCTTGTGTCCAACAAGCTGGAGACCTATCTGGAAGAAAACCCTCAGGTGGGCCGCATGATTCTGGATAAGTCCCTCACCGCAAACCGCGCGCGGGAAGCTGCCCGAAAGGCCCGGGAATCCATCCGACGCAAGACCGCCCTGGGCGGAGCCGCCATGCCGGACAAGCTGCGGGACTGCAACGAGGCAAACCCGGAGCTCACCGAAATCTATATCGTTGAGGGTGACTCCGCAGGCGGCTCCGCCACCCAAGGACGGGACTCCCGCTTTCAGGCGATCCTGCCGCTGTGGGGCAAGATGCTGAACGTGGAAAAAGCCCGTGCAGATAAGGTGTACGGCAACGACAAGCTCCAGCCGGTCATCACTGCTCTGGGCGCGGGCATCGGTGAGGAGTTTGATCCGGCAAAGCTACGCTATCACAAAATTGTGATTATGGCCGATGCCGATGTGGATGGCTCCCATATCCGCACACTGCTGCTGACCTTCTTTTTCCGCTTTATGCGGCCCTTGGTGGAGCATGGATACGTTTATGCCGCAGTCCCTCCCCTGTTTAAGCTGACGAGGGGAAAGACCTCCCGGGTTGCCTATACCGAGGAAGAAAGCCGACTCCTTTCATTGGAGATGCGGCAGGACAATCCCAATGCCAAAATTGATATCAGCCGGTATAAGGGCCTTGGCGAAATGAACCCCCACGAGCTGTGGGAGACCACCATGGACCCGGAAAAACGGACCCTGCGCCGCATTACGCTGGACGATGCCGTGGCCGCCGACGAGACGTTTTCCATCCTGATGGGTGAAAAGGTGGAGCCGCGAAAGGAATTTATCGAGAAGAACGCGAAATACGCGGTCAATCTGGACTATTAAGGAGGGAGAACCGAAATGAGTAAGAAACCGCAATACGATCCCGAGGAGATTCGGTTCCCCAACCAGAAAATTGAACAGTCTCCCCTCGTTACAGAGATGCAGAAATCTTATATCGAGTATGCTATGAGCGTCATTGTCGGCCGCGCCCTCCCCGATGTGCGTGACGGCTTGAAGCCGGTGCACCGCCGCATTTTGTACGCCATGTATGAAGACGGGCTGACCTATGAAAAGGCTTTCCGCAAGTGCGCCACCGCCGTCGGCGATGTTCTGGGACGCTACCACCCTCACGGAGATCAATCTGTATACGACGCGCTGGTGCGTCTGGCGCAGGACTTTTCCATGCGCTACATGCTGGTGGACGGTCACGGCAACTTCGGTTCCATTGACGGAGACCCGCCTGCCGCGTACCGTTATACGGAGGCGCGCCTTTCCAAGATTTCCGAGGAAATGCTCCGGGATATAGACAAGGAAACTGTGGACTGGGACCCCAACTTTGACGAAACGCGTAAAGAACCCCGTGTTCTGCCTGCCCGTTTCCCCAATCTGCTGGTCAACGGCTCCAGCGGTATCGCCGTGGGTATGGCCACCAACATTCCTCCTCATAATCTGAGGGAGGTGATCAATGCCTGCGTCCATGTGCTGGACGACCCGGAGGCGCAGCTTGCCGACCTGATGCAATATATCAAGGGACCGGATTTCCCAACCAGAGGCATCATCATGGGCCGCAGCGGCATTCGCGCCGCTTACGCCACGGGCCGTGGCCGGGTGGTCATCCGCGCCCGGACGGAATTTGAGGAGTTCGGCAAGGACCGAACCCGCATTGTGGTGACGGAGATTCCCTATCAGGTCAATAAGCGCATGCTGATCAAGAATATGGCCGAACAGGTGGAGGACAAGCGGCTGGAGGGTATTTCCGACATCCGGGATGAGTCCGACCGAAACGGTATGCGGGTGGTCATCGAGCTAAAGCGGGACGCCAATCCCCAGGTGGTGCTGAACCGCCTGTTCTCTCAGACGCAGCTGCAGTCCAGCTTTGCTATCAATATGCTGGCGCTGGTGGATAACCAGTCTCAACCGAAAATTCTGTCTTTGCGGCATATCATTGACGAATATCTGAAGTTCCAGGAGGAGCTGATCGTTCGCCGGACGCGTTACGATTTAAAAAAGGCTCAGGAACGCGCCCATCTTCTGGATGGACTGCTGATTGCCCAGGACCACATCGACGAGGTCATCAAGGTCATTCGCAGCAGCTATGACAACGCAAAGCAGAATTTGATGGAAAAGTTTGGTCTGGACGATGTTCAGGCCCAGGCCATCTGCGATATGCGCCTGATTGCCCTCCAGGGACTAAATCGGGAAAAGCTGGAGACGGAGTACAAGGAGCTGGAGGAGAAAATCAATTACTTTGAAAAGCTCCTGGCTTCCAACGAAATGATTCGCGCCGTATTGAAGGAAGAATTGACGGCGATCGCCGAGAAATTCGGGGACGACCGTAAAACCGAGATACAGGATTTGGAGGATGAAATCGACATCGAAGATCTGATCGAGGAGGAGGAGTGTGTCTTCACCCTCACAGAGGCGGGGTATATTAAGCGGACAGCGGTCAGCGAGTATTCCGCCCAGTCCAAGGGCGGTATGGGTAAAAAAGGAATTACCACCCGGGACGAGGACGTGGTGGTGGACGTGTTCACCGCCTCCACCCACGACTATATTCTCTTCTTTACCGATACCGGAAAGGTCTATCGAAAGAAGGGTTATCAAATCCCCGAATCCGGAAAGACCGCCAAGGGCACAAACCTGATCAACATTCTTCAGATCGAGCAGGGCGAGCGGGTCCAGACCATGATTCACACCCGATCCATTGAGGACGACGGCCGGTTTTTGTTCATGGTGACCCGAAACGGCACGGTAAAGCGTCTGCCCGCCAGCACACTGAAAAATCTCCGTAACAACGGCATCCGCGCCCTGCGTATGGACGAGGGCGATCAGCTCATTACCGTCCGGGAGACGGACGGCAGCCAGAGAATTCTGATCGCCACCCATGACGGAATGGCCTGCTGCTTTGAGGAGACCGATGTGCGGCCCATGGGCCGGGACGCTGTTGGCGTTCGCGGTATCCGCCTGCGTCAGGGCGACTATGTGGTGGCCGCCGCTCGGGCAACTCCGGAGATGACGGTTCTTTCGATCACGGAAAAAGGCTACGGCAAGCGAACCTCCGTAGAGGATTACCGCATTACAAACCGGGGCGGTATCGGCATTAAAAACTATCTGGTGACGGAAAAGACTGGCCCGGTGGTAGGAGTTAAGGTGGTGGACGGCAACGAGGATCTGCTTCTGGTCACCCAAAGCGGTATTCTAATCCGGACGCCGGTGGACAGCATCCGCGTGGCGGGCCGGGCCACACAGGGCGTCATTGTCATGCGGTTTAAAGAGGATGGCGACCAGGTGATTTCCATGGCGCTGACGGACAAAGAGGACACAGAGTCTTCTGAGGAAGCGGAGACGATGGAGAATACAGAGGCGATGGAAGAAACGGAGTCCTCTGTTGGCACAGCGCCCGAAGAGCCGGAAGCATAAAAAACAATAAAGCTCCAAATGCCCAAGGGCATTTGGAGCTTTTTCTGTTGCATTAAATACGGAATCTCACTTAAATTTTCTGCTCTCAGAGACAGCCAGTTCATCGCAGCGGTTGTTATCGGCGGTGTCCGCGTGGCCCTTGACCCAGTGATAGTGAAGGGTATGGGTGTCCGTCAGAGCCAACAGCCGTTCCCACAGGTCGGGATTGAGGGCGGGTTTTTTGTCGGACTTGATCCAACCCCGTTCTTGCCAGCCCCTTGCCCATCCCTTGGAAAGACCGTCAATGACGTATTTTGAATCGCTCCAGAGCTCCACCGTGCAGGGTTCCTTTAAAAGCGACAGCGCCTCGATGACGGCGGTCAGCTCCATGCGGTTGTTGGTGGTGGCCGCCTCCCCGCCGGACAGCTCCCGGCGGTGCGCACCGTACAGAAGCACGGCTCCCCAGCCGCCGGGACCGGGATTGCCGGAACAGGCGCCGTCGGTGTAGATCGTGACCGTTTTCATGAATGCTCCCTCCCCGCTCGCGGCGTCGCCTTTTTATTCCAGCGCATCCAGCTCTGTCTGCCACAGCGCGATTTTCGCGTCGCTGGGCATCCGCCAGTCACCCCGGGGCGATACCGCCACAGAGCCGACCTTCGGCCCGTCGGGCAGACAGTTCCGCTTGAACTGCTGAGAGAAAAACCGACGGTAAAACGTCCGCAGCCATTTCAAAATGACAGTGCGGTCATACTTTTTGCCCCAGGCATAGATGGACAGACGATAGATCTTCCCCGGGCCAAAGCCCCAGCGCAGAAAGTAGTACAGGAAAAAGTCGTGGAGTTCATAGGGACCCACCAGGTCCTCCGTCTTCTGGGAGATGTTTCCCTGCACAGCCGGAAGCAGTTCCGGAGATACGGGCGTATCCAGAATGTCCTCTAAAACGCCGGTTAAGTCCTCGTCCTTATCTCGGTTGTCCTTAGCCAGGTAGGCCACCAGATGTCGCACCAGCGTCTTGGGGATGGAGGCATTGACGGCATAATTGCTCATGTGGTCGCCGTTGTAGGTGCACCAGCCAAGAGCCAGCTCACTCAGATCCCCGGTGCCGATGACAAGTCCGCCGGTCTGATTGGCAACGTCCATCAAAACCTGCGTCCGCTCTCGGGCCTGTCCGTTCTCAAAGGTGACGGAATGATCCGCCATGTCATGTCCGATGTCCCGGAAATGGCTGCGGACGGTGGCGGAAATGTCCACGGTTTTCAGTGTGGCCCCTAACCGTTCCGCCAGGATCACCGCGTTGTTTTTTGTCCGGTCCGTGGTGCCAAAGCAGGGCATGGTCACCGCCACGATGTCTGTCATGGGCTTGTTGCACATCTTCATGGCAAGGCCCGTGATGAGAACCGCCAACGTGGAATCAAGACCGCCGGACAGGCCCACCACGGCGGTCTTGGCACCGGTATGCTCCAGCCGCTGCTTGAGGCCCAGGGACGCGATCAGCAGGATTTCCCGGCAGCGAGCGTCCCGGTCCTCCTTCCCCTCTGGTACGAAAGGCATAGGCGCCACGTAGCGGGTGAGCTTGGTTCGCTCCGAAGTCAGAGAGAAGGAAACCGTCATCGGTCCGTCAGCGTTCTCCATCTCCGGCATTTCCTGCGTGCGCCGCCGCTCGTAGCAAAGGCGCTGCACGTCAATCTCCGAGATCAGCAAACCGCCCTCAAAGCGTTTTTCAGCCAGCAGCACGCCGTTTTCCGCAATCAGCTGGTGTGAGCCAAAGACCACATCGGAAGTGGACTCTCCCTCCCCCACGCTGGCGTACACATAGCCGCACAGTAGCTTTGCCGACTGCAGGGTCACCAGCTGGCGGCGGTAGACGTCCTTTCCAACCAAATCATTGCTGGCGGAGAGGTTGCCGATGATCGTGGCCCCGGCCTGAGCCATGGCAACGGAGGGGGAATTTGGAACCCACAGATCCTCACAAATCTCAAAGCCAAGGGTCAGGCCCGGGAGCTGTTCGCAGGAAAATAACATCTCCGGGCCAAAGAATACCTCATTGCCGCAGAGCTTCACCGTATGAAACAGCTCCCTCGGAGCCGGGGCGAACTGCCTCTTCTCGTAAAACTCGCCGTAATTAGGAAGGTGCGTCTTTGGCACGACACCTAGAATCATTCCCTTTTGTATAACTGCGGCACAATTATACAATCTGTTTTTGAACTGCACCGGCAGACCCACCGCAGTTACAACCTCCAGATTCCGGGTCGCCTCCAGCACGGTGGCAAGGGCCTGTTCCGCCCCCCGCAGCAGGGTGTCCTGATAGAAGAGGTCACCGCAAGTATAGCCTGTCAGTCCCAATTCCGGCAAGACCAGAACTCTGACCCCCGCCTGCTCCGCCTTGCGCATCATGGTAAACGTTTCCTCCGCATTGCGGGCGCAGTCGGCCAGGTGAACTTTGGGACTGCCGCAGGCGACCGAAATAAAACCGTCTTTCATGCAAAACGCCTCCTGAGTAAAATCATTTTCTTATATAGTATACCACGGACGGACTTTTCGCAAGATTTGAAAAATTCTCCAAGGTCTAAGCGGATAAATTGAAGAAAGAAACGGAATGTTTTGGTTGGCCTAGAAAATAAATAAAGCGAAAAAGACTGCCGAAGCAGTCTTTTTCGCTGTGTGTGTTTTTAGGAGGGAGAAAACGCATCGGGGTGGGAGTCCCCTTTGCTGATTATTAAGATATCTGAAAAAAATGGCCGAATTGTGCATTTGATATGAACAGTTTGTAAACAAAATGTGCTTCTCTGGCGCAGACACAAACTTTTCCAAAAAGACGGTTTTTCGAGCTTTTTGCAAAAAAAGACGCCCGCAAAAGCGGACGTCTCGTTCTCAGCCAATTTTGTTCAGCTTCAGGGTCATCGCGCTCTTGCGGCGCGCAGCCGTATTCTTGTGCAGAACGCCGCTGGCAACAGCCTGATCGACTTTCTTTACCGCGACTTTATACACGCCATCGGCCTCGGTGCGATTGCCTTCTGCGGCAACAGCCTCGAACTTCTTGATGGCAGTCTTCAGCTCGGATTTCTCGGCCTTATTGCGGGCGTTTCTCGCCTCGGCGATCAGAACGCGCTTTTTGGCAGACTTGATATTCGGCAAACCAAACACCTCCTTTGGCAATTTAAAAATACGTGAGAATTTTGAAATCTCACCGTGCAGAATGATATTTTAACAGTTCTTCGCACAAAAAGCAAGCCCTTTTCTAAAAAAACCTCAACTTTTTGTATATTGTGTATGGTTTCGGAAAACCTAGCGCAAAGATACAACATTTAGTGGGAGGCGGCTTATAGAAATGTACGCAAAACGGACGGATCTGGCGCTGGAGGCGCAGGAGCTGTGGCAGGAAAGCGCGGAGAAGACTTCAAAGCTCTCCGGGGTCAAGGCGGGCAAGTCCCGCCGGGAAGGATACCCGGTGACAAAAGTGGAGATTTTAGACGATCAGGGAGCCCAGACTCTTGGTAAACCGGTTGGGACGTATTTGACATTGGACCTTACGGCGTACTGGCAGAGAAAAGAAGACTATTTCGACCGGGCGGTCCGGGCGCTTGGAGCGGAGCTGAAGCAAATGCTTCCCGGCGATGGGGCGGCGCTGGTAATCGGCCTTGGAAACCGGGCCATGACGCCGGACGCGGTGGGGCCACTGACACTGGAGAGCGTGCTGATTACCCGGCATCTGCGGGCGGCTATGCCCAAACAGTTTGGCGGCTTTCGGCCTGTGTCCGCGTTTTCCGTGGGTGTTCTGGGAACCACCGGCGTGGAATCCGCGGAGGCGGTGAGGGGCTTGGTAAAGGAGGTGGAGCCGGATTTTGTCATCGCCGTGGACGCTCTGGCCTCCCGCCGGACGGGGCGGGTATGCGCCACCGTTCAGCTCAGCGACAGCGGGATTGTTCCAGGCTCCGGCGTCGGGAACCATCGCTCCGCGCTGAACAAAGAGTCTCTTGGCGTACCGGTTTTTGCCGTGGGCATCCCCACGGTGGTGGACGCCGCCACTTTGGCGGCGGATCTGCTGGAGGAATCCGGCGTGACGGAGTTCGACGAAAAACGTCTGCGCAGCCGTAAGCAGCCCATGACCGTGACACCCCGGGACATTGACGCTCAGGTGCGGGAGCTGTCCCGGGTCCTGGGCTACGGCGTCAACTGGGCGCTTCAGGAGCTGGAAATCGAGGATATGGCCGCTCTGCTGGGATAAACCGCCACGCAAAGACCCGGAGCAGTCTGCGTTAAAGCATAAGCTCCAGCCCCACCGGGCAGTGGTCGCTGCCGAAAACCTGATCGTAGATCAGGGAGTCCGCTGCCTTTTCCTCAAGCCGCCGGGAGACGAGAAAATAATCAATGCGCCAGCCTGCGTTCTTCTCCCGCGCGCGGAAGCGGTAGCTCCACCAGGAGTAAGCAATTTTTTCCGGATACAGTGTCCGAAAGGTGTCGGAAAAACCGGCGCGCAGCAGCTCCGTCATCTTCCCTCGCTCCTGATCGGAAAAGCCCGCGTGACCCCGGTTTGTTTTTGGGTTTTTGAGATCAATTTCCTGGTGGGCCACGTTCAGGTCCCCGCACAGGATTACCGGCTTTACCCGGTCCAGTTCTTGCAGGTAGTCCCGGAAATCGTCCTCCCACCGCATACGGTAGTCAATGCGCTTCAGCTCGTCCTGCGCGTTGGGCGTGTAGCAGCAGACCAGATAAAATTCTTTAAATTCGGCGGTGATGACCCGGCCCTCATGGCGGTGTTCGTCGCCGCCGAAGTCATAGGTCACGTTCAGCGGTGAAACGCGGGTAAACACAGCCGTTCCTGAATAGCCCGGCTTATCCGCGCTGTTCCAGAATTTTTCATAGTCCGGCAAATCAAAATCCGCCTGCTCCGGCTTCATCTTCGTCTCCTGCAGGCAGATCACATCCGCGTCCGCTGATTTGCAAAAAGCAAGAAAACCTTTTCCGAGACAGGCCCGCAAGCCGTTTACGTTCCACGAAATCAGTTTCATGGCGCCCTCCCCTTTTGACTTGTTTTTTCACAGTTTACCCGCTCAGGGGGAAAAACACAATGTTTTTTGCACCAAACCGTTGCTGGAAAAAGAAAAAAGGAGTAAAGTGGAGGCGATACAACTTATAAGTTGAGCAAGGATGGAAGATTTTATGAAGAGAGAGGAACGGGGCCTCCGAAATATGACGGTGGGCAGCCCTGCCGGACATATTTTTCTGTTTGCCCTCCCACTGCTGCTGGGAAGCTTTTTGCAGCAGCTTTACAACATGGTGGATTCCTGGGTGGTGGGAAATTACGTGGGCGACGCGGCGTTGGCCGCCGTGGGCGTTGGGTTTCCTGTGATCTTTATGTTTACCTCACTGTTTATGGGAATTGCCAACGGCGGAACGGTGGTGATCTCCCAGTATTACGGCGCGGGAAAGATGGATCGGGTGCGGGACGCAGTGGATACGATTTACACGACCTTCATCGTATCCGCCGTTCCGGTGACCGTGCTGGCGCTGCTGCTGGTGAAGCCGCTGCTCTTTTTGCTGCGGGTGGACCAGACGGCCTATCATGAGGCATGGGTTTACATGATGATCGTCTGCGCGGGACTTGTGGGGACCATCGGGTACAACACCAACGCGGGCATTTTGAACGGCATCGGCAACAGCCGCACCACCCTTTTATTTCTGGCAGTGGCTGCCGTTTTAAATATTATACTGGACCTTGTTCTGGTCTTGAACGCCGGGATGGGCGTTGCCGGCGTTGCCCTGGGGACCATCATTTCCCAGACGTTTTCGTGGCTGTTCGGCCTTTTCTATATCAATCGAAAATACCCCCAGATTGCCATTCATCCCTTTTGCTTTCATTTCGACAGGGCGCTTTTCCGGCAGGTGCTGGGAATCGGTCTTCCCGCGGGAATTCAGATGTCGCTGGTGTCGTTGGGTGTCATGGCGGTGATGAGCAAGGTCGACACCTTCGGTAAGGCATACACCGCCGCGTATACCGTGGGCAATAAGCTGGACAGCATGGCTTTTCTTACGGTGCAGGCCCTCACCAATTCCATCACCGCCTTCGTGGGTCAGAATACCGGCGCCAAGAAACCGGAGCGGGTGCGCACCGGAGTCAGGATTGCCGTGACTGCCACCGTGGTCTGGTGTCTTTTCATGACGGCGGTGCTTTTGACCGCGTCAAACGCGCTGTTTCATCTGTTTTCTCCCGAAGCGGCGGTGGCGGAAGCCGGCGGCTATTACATCCGGGCCATTATGCCGCCCTATGTGCTGTTCGGTACCATGTATATCCTCAACGGTGCCATGCGCGGCGCGGGTGAGAGCATCTTTCCCATGGCAACCACGGTACTCTCCATGATCGTGATGCGCGTTCCGGCGGTCTATTATCTGGCAAACCGATTTGGGCCGGAGCGGATGTTTTATGGTTTCGGCATCGGCTGGGCTGGCGGTTTTATCCTCTGTACGGCCTACTATTTTTCGGGACGGTGGAAACGGCGGGGAAGCCTTGCGGAAGAAAATTCCTGAATTGGTTGTTATTTTTCGTTGATTGGCATATACTTTTAACTTGCAGATATTTATGACCGCCCCCTTTCATTCGGGGGACGGAAAAGGAGGAAAAAGCCCATGGAAAAAGAGAGATTTTATATCACCACACCCATCTATTACCCTTCGGACAAGCTGCACATCGGCCACACCTACTGCACCGTTGCCACCGATGCCATCGCCCGCTACAAGCGGCTCCACGGCTATGACGTCATGTTTTTAACCGGTACCGACGAGCACGGACAGAAAATCGAGACAAAGGCCGAAGAGGCGGGCGTCTCCCCCAAGGAATTCGTGGACCGGATTGTCGAGGGACCTAAGGGCGTCAAGGACCTGTGGAAGCTGATGAATATTTCCAACAACCGGTTCATCCGCACCACGGACGATTACCATGTGAAATCCATCCAGTACATCTTCCGGAAGATGTACGACAACGGCGATATTTACAAGGGCACCTATAAGGGTAAGTACTGCACGCCCTGCGAGTCCTTTTGGACGGAGAGTCAGCTCAAGGACGGTTGCTGCCCCGACTGCGGCCGCCCCGTGGTGGACGCTGAGGAGGAGGCTTATTTCTTCCGCCTGAGCAAGTACGCGGGCCGCATCCGCACGCTGCTGGAGGATACCGACTTCCTCCAGCCTCGCTCTCGTGTCAACGAGATGGTGAAAAATTTCATTGAGCCGGGTCTGGAGGATCTGTGCGTCTCCCGTACGTCTTTTACCTGGGGCATCCCCGTGGATTTCGATCCCAAGCACGTGGTTTACGTGTGGGTGGACGCTCTGAGCAACTATATTACCGCACTGGGCTACGGCAACGACCAGTATGACGACTATCAAAAATGGTGGCCGGGTGTGAACATTGTGGGCAAGGAGATTGTCCGTTTTCACTCCATCATCTGGCCCGCCATGCTGATGAGTCTGGGTGAGCCCCTGCCCAAGCAGGTCTACGGACACGGCTGGCTGCTGCTGGACGGCGGCAAGATGAGCAAGTCCAAGGGCAACGTGGTGGACCCCTATCTGTTGGCGGAGCGGTACGGAACCGACGCCCTGCGCTTTTTCCTGCTGCGCTCCTTCCCCTTCGGACAGGACGGAAACTTCTCCAACGAGCTTTTAATCCAGTGCATCAACACGGATCTTGCCAACGATCTTGGAAATCTTCTCTCCCGCACCACCGCCATGGTGGAAAAATATTTCGGCGGACAGCTCCCGGCGGTTCAGGAGGCGGACCCCATGGACGGCGAGCTGATCGCGCAGGCGTCCGCTCTGCGGGATAAGTACGAGGCGCAGATGGAAAAATTCCAGATGCAGAACGGACTTGACGAAACCTTCAAGGTGATCTCCCGCGCCAACAAATATATCGACGAGACGGCCCCCTGGGTGCTGGCCAGGGACGAGGCAAAAAAGCCCCGCCTTGCCCGGGTCATGTACAACTTGCTGGAGACGCTGCGCATCTGCGGTACCCTTCTCGTGCCGTTCACTCCCGACAGCTGCGCCAAGATATTCGACCAGATCGGCGCTTCCGCCGAGATGACCGATTGGGACAGCGCCGCAAAATGGGGAGTGCTTCCTGCCGACGCCAAGGTCCACAAGGGCGAGAACATCTTCCCCCGCATCGATGTGGAGAAGGAGCTTCAGGAGTTGGACGCGCTGCAGGAGGCCGCCAGAAAGGCCGCCCGTCCCGCCATTGAGCGGGAACCCCAGCTGACGGAAACCGTGGACTTTGACACCTTCTGCAAGTCTGACTTCCGGGCCGTGAAGGTGAAAGCCTGCGAGGCGGTGAAAAAGTCCGACAAGCTGCTGAAATTCACGTTGGACGACGGCACCGGCACGGACCGGCAGATTCTCTCCGGCATTCACAAATGGTATCAGCCGGAGGAGTTGGTGGGCAAGACGCTGGTGGCCATCGTGAACCTGCCTCCCCGGAAGATGATGGGCATTGATTCCAACGGAATGCTGATCTCCGCTGTCCACACCGAACGGGGCGAGGAGTGTCTGCACCTGCTGATCGTGGACGACGCCATTCCCGCCGGTGCGAAGCTCTGCTGACCGCCTGAAAAAATAGAAGAGCAGCAGGGAACCGCTGCGGTTCCCTGCTGCATATTCGTTCTGAGAGGATTGCCCCCATGTATTTTGACACCCATGCCCATTATGACGACGCGGCCTTTGAAGCGGACCGGGACGCGCTGCTCTCCGCCCTGCCGGAATTTGGCGTGGGCCTTGTAATTGATCCCGGCTGCGACGTGGAATCCTCCCGGGCCGCCGTGGCGCTGGCGGAGAGGTTCTCCCATGTCTACGCAGCCGTGGGCCTTCACCCGGAAAACTGCCAAGGCTGCGGCCGGGCGGAGCTGGAGGTAATTCGGAAGCTGGCCGCCCATCCGAAAACGGTGGCCATTGGGGAGATCGGGCTGGATTATCACTGGGATACGAACCCACCCAAGGCGTTTCAGCAGGAACTTTTCCGCCTTCAGCTGGAGCTTGCCGGGGAGCTTGATCTGCCGGTGATCGTCCACGACCGGGACGCCCACGGAGACAGCCTTGCCATTGTGGAGGAATACCCGGAAGTCCGGGGCGTGTTCCACTGTTATTCCGGCAGCGCAGAAATGGCGCAGATTCTTCTGGAACGGGGCTGGTACCTGGGCTTTGACGGGCCCATTACCTATAAAAACGCCCGGAAGGCCCGTGAGGTGGCGGAGGTGACGCCGCCGGAGCGAATCCTGCTGGAGACGGACTCCCCCTACCTCTCCCCTGTTCCAAACCGGGGAAGGCGGAATGACAGCCGGAATCTGCCGTATATCGCCGCGATGCTGGGGACATGGAAAAATGTGGACCCGGACAAGCTGGCGCGAATTGCCATGGAAAACGGAAAACGATTATTTGGAATCGAGGTTTAAACGCGATGGAACAGAAAAAGGGCTTTACCATTACCTATGAATACGGCGGAAATCTGTATGTGAACACCACCAACCGCTGCAACTTCAACTGTGAGTTCTGCCTGCGGCACAACAAGGGCGGCGGCAGCATCTATACACACAACCTGTGGCTGGAGCGGGAGCCTACCCGGGAGGAGATTCTGGCGGATATTGAAAAGCGGGATCTGAGCCGGTATGCCCAGCTGGTGTTCTGCGGCTTTGGAGAACCCAGCTATCGCATGGAGGACATCTGCTGGGTAATCGACCGGATGAAGGAGCACGGAACGAAAATTTTTACCCGGATGGACACCAATGGAACCGGGAATCTCATCCATGGCCGGGATATCACTCCGGAGTTTGCCGGGCGGTTTGACATGGTTTCCATTTCTCTGAACACGGATACGGCGGAGAAATATGACGCGCTGTGCCACCCTCAGCAGAGCGGTTCCTATCAGGCCATGAAGGACTTTTCCAGGGAGCTCTGCAGGTACGTACCCAAGGTGATGATGACCGTGGTGGACACCATCCCCAAGGAGGAGATTGAGAACTGCCGCCGTATCTGCGAGGATGAGATCGGGGCGACGTACCGGGTGCGGAAATATATCGAAGACTGAACGCGCGATTGCTGAAAATAAAAACCGTCGGCCTGCTGAAAAGTGGGCCGGCGCTTCTTTTTTACGTTCCTAGTGCATAGGTTGTCCCATGAGGTGATGCAAATGAACACGGCCGTAAAAAAGCGAAACGGCCCCCGACGGCTGGGGGCCATGGGGCTGGCAGTATGTACGCTGTGGGGTGTGGCGGTCACTGCCGGAAGCGACACGGTCATATCCGCGGTCTCTGCCCTGCGGCGTGAGATTTCGGTTCCGCTGTCGGCCCTTCAATGGGAGTTGGGAGATCTGGGACCGGAAGACGGATTGTCTCCTGCTGCCGTGATGACCATTGCGGAATCTCCCCTGCTGCTTTCGGCAAGGGAGACCGTGGCAAAGCTGCTGTCCACAGAGATTCCGGATACGCCCCAGGAGCCGGTGCAGCAGACCCCAGTGGAGGAGACGCCGCTGGACACGACCCCACTCCCCACGGAAAATATTCCGGATAACGGGGTCCCCTCCAAAACGCTGGTTCCTACCGGCAACGAGGGATACACAGTCAGCGGAAAGGTGTATATTACCAACAGCACCGAGCATGCCCTGACCATTCAGGATTTGACAGCACCCTTTGACGCGGGGCTGACCGACGAGGAGCCTCAGATTTTGATTATGCACACCCACGGCAGCGAGGCCTACACCCCTGCGCCGGGTGTGGAGGTGACCTATTCCGGAAATCACCGCACCACGGACACCCGGTACAACGTGGTAGCCGTGGGGGACGTGATGGCCCAGACCTTTGGAGAGCTGGGAATCTCCGTGCTCCACGACCGGACGCTGTACGACTACCCCTCCTATTCCGGGTCCTACGACCGGTCGCTGAAGGCCATTAAGAGTTATCTCACCCAGTACCCATCCATCCACTTCATTCTGGATGTCCACCGGGACGCCATCGAAGACACGGATGGCAACGAGTACAAGGTGATCTCCCCTGTGAAAGGCGCGGGAAACGCCGCTCAGGTGACCATCGTCGTGGGCAGCGACGGCAGCGGCCTGCCTCATCCCAACTGGATGGAGAATCTCAAGCTTGCCGTGGCCTTACAGCAGGATATCACCCAGCTATATCCCACAATGCTGCGTCCCATCCTTCTGCGGAATTCCCGCTATAATCAGCAAGCCACCACCGGGTCCCTCCTGCTAGAAATAGGCGCCGCCGGAAATTCCCCGGAGGAAGCCGCCCTGTCCGGAAAGCTGTTTGCACGGGAAATGGGAGAATTTTTGCAGGAAAAAAGCAAGTAAAGCAAGCCCGCCCCGGGACACTCCGAGGGCGGGCCTGCGCGATTTAAGAGCGGCTCTATTCTCCGCAGTCGCGAAACAGACGATTCCCCCGCAGAACCAGCTGAACCTTTATAAGGGTCAAAACCGCTTCCGCAGCCAGCCAGCCGAATCCGCCCAGCACGGCCAGCCAGCCCAGCACCAGCATGCTGAACGCGAACTGCAATACAGAAAAGCCCGTAAACCATTTCCGGCATCCCGGACGGAGAGCGGGCGCTTTCCCCGTGGCCCTGGTGCCGTCTGCAAAAATATAGCGGCGAACCAAAAAAAAGCAGATATTGAAGACGATCACCCAAAACTGGAAAAGTAGTGCTTCCAGAGGGGCGTCTGCCTCTTCGCCACGGGCCAGCGTAGGTAAAATCGCCTCTGCCAGTCCAATCAGATGAAGCAGGGCCAGCATACCGATGGGTCCGAGCCGCTGGAAAAAAGTAAGCTGCCGCATAAGATTCCTCCCGGTTGTTCTAACAGAATATATGTCTAAATTTGAGACGGTCTTAATAAGAAAAGCGGAATCCCCGATCTAATACGGTTGTTA
This sequence comes from Oscillibacter sp., assembly GCF_040505565.1. Classification (GTDB taxonomy): domain Bacteria; phylum Bacillota; class Clostridia; order Oscillospirales; family Oscillospiraceae; genus Oscillibacter. The sequence goes on from NZ_JBEUWZ010000024.1 coordinate 222,747, forward strand.
TCAGAATGTTCTGAAAAGATTTTGCACATTATTCCATCAGCTTTCGTCTGTGTAAAAGAAGGCAGACAGCGTGGCAAGTAAAAAAGCCAATACCACTTTGCAAAAAGAACTGTCCACCATGAAAGACAAGACCAAAAAAGAATATTCCGAAATCTATATCTATAGAAGAAGCACCGATGTCTGCAAAAATTTCACAGACAAGCCACCCGATGACCATACCTGCTGATAGAATGTGAAATGCTCTTTTCGTTGAGAGAAATAGTCTGATATTAATACCAAGTAGTAAGAAGAACAAAAAGCGCGTAACAAACACCATATCTCCTGTTAAAACATTTGCAAAAAGAAATCTGGAAAGCCACAATATATTCAAAATAGCGCCTCCTTAATAAATCGGGGCTGTAATTTTGCGTATATTTATTCCAAGGGCATCTACAAGATCGCATTTGGTTGTCGGGTGCCGCAAGAAAAAAGCGAGTATTTCCGTCGTCCTCACCCCAGATCCACACGGAAATCTCCTCTGGCTCGGGCCTCCTCCCGGCGCTTTTTGTCCGCTCCAAGGGCGTCTAGCATTCCGCCGATGATCTGATTGGAGACGAGGAAGCCCTTCGGCGTCAGATGCCACCGGCCGTCTTCCTCCACGGCGTAGCCCGCCTGACGGCATTCCTCCAAAAAGGGCACAAAGCAATCGAACCGGCGGCGAAACTGTTTTTCAAACACCTTGGGATCCAAACCCCAGACGGTGCGCAGACCCAGCATAAGCCACTCCGTGTCCCGATCCAGCGGCGGAATGCGCTCGTTTTCCGAAAGAAGCGGCCCGCCCGCCTTGACCCCCGCGATGTAACGCTCCAGATCCTTTTCGTAGGCGTATCGCACGCTGCCAAAGTCCGAGTGGGAGCCGGGACCGAAGCCCGCATATTCCCCCAGTGTCCAGTATTTCAGATTGTGCCGGGACTCAAAGCCCGTCCGGGCAAAATTCGAGATCTCATACTGAAAAAATCCGTGGCGGTGGAGGTAGTCCACAGTCCAGAGATACATCTCAGCCTGCGCCTCGTCGTCCGGAAAGTGCTCGCTGTCCCGCCGCTGAAAGAGCGGCGTTCCATCCTCTACCTTCAGTCCGTAGCAGGACAGGTGCTGCGGAGCCAGGTCCACGGCAGCGGTCAGGTTTTTTTGCCAGGTCTCCATAGACTGCCCCGGAAGACCGTAAATCAGGTCCAGTGACAAGTTTAAAAATTTGGCCTTTCGAGCGGCCTCTACCGCTGTTTTCACTTGGGCGGCGGTGTGAATGCGGCCAATGGCGCGCAGTTCGTTGTCGTCCGCGGATTGCATCCCAAGACTCAGCCGGTTAAACCCGGCCCTGCGCAGGGCGCGCAGCTCTTTAAAGTCCCCGGCGGACTCCGGATTGGCCTCCAGCGTGATCTCTGCGTCCTTTGCGACGTGATATTTTTTTTGAATGGTCTTTAAAAGACGCACAAGCCGCTTGCTGCCAAGCAGCGACGGCGTACCGCCGCCAAAATACACGCTGTCCACCAGATGGTGGTTCGCACGGGGAGAGATTTCAACCAATTGCGTCTCCAACGCCTGTACGTAAGCATCTATCCGACTCTCCATGCCAGGCAGAGAGTAAAAATCGCAGTAGTCGCATTTTTTTGCGCAGAAGGGTATGTGGACGTAAAGGCCCAGACTTTTTTCTTCTTTTTTCAAGGCGGGTGGCCTCCTTCGAAGGTAAAAATACACGCGTGAGAATATTCTATATGGTTCAAGCCTGTTTTGCAAGGTGGTGTGGCTCCCATATTTTCTCAGTTTACCATAGCGCCTTTCTTCATTCAAGGCGTTGCATGTAATTGACGGGGACGAATATTCACGCCCTCGCGAAAGTCGTGCCGGAAAACGCGCCCGCGAACATGGATTGTCCGCGGGCGCTCTATATTCTGTATGAACGGATCACTCCGTGCCGACACAAAAAAACGTAAATCTCCCGGTGGCCATCAGCTTGCCTGTTGCCTCGGCGGTAATATCCACATTGACAAGGCAGGTTGTTTTCCCCCGATGCACCACGGTCCCGACGGCCACCGCAGTTCCCTCTTTGATGTTGGACAGATAATTCATGGAGCTGTCCTGGGTCACGTAGATGCGCCCGTCGGAGTGAGCGGCGGAACCGGCAGTGCTGTCCGCCATGGTATACAGCGCGCCGCCATGGAGCATTCCGCTGGGATTTGTGCTCTCAGGCCGCAGCGTCAGGCGACACTCCGCCCGGTCCAGTTCCAGAACACTCAGTTCAATAAAATTGAAAGTCATAAAGCGGTTTAGATTGAGTCGTCTGTTTTTGATCTCTTCCAGTGTTGGCATAGGTTTTCTCCTCATTTTTTATATTTAAACTAGTTTATCACATTTCAAAATTTTTTTCCACACCTTTGTAAAAAGGGTTGACAAACGGAGCAGACGGGATATAATGAACATATGAACAATCGTTCAACTGTTCATACGAAGGAGGACTGCTGCATGGAAGACCGCTATAACGCCGACATCTGCGATCTTGTCAATGTTCATGAGGATCTCGTAAAAAAGGTCCGGAGCGAGCTGCCCAGCGAGGACACGCTTTACGACCTGACGGAGTTATTCCGAATTTTCGGGGACTCCACGAGAATCCGCATTCTGTACGTGCTCTCCGCGTCGGAGATGTGCGTATGCGACATTGCGGCCTTACTGGGGATGACCCAATCCGCCATTTCACACCAGCTGAAGGCACTGAAGAACGCGCGGCTGGTAAAGTCCCGCCGAGAGGGAAAAACCGTGTTTTACTCCCTGGCGGACAGCCATGTGCAAACCATCATTGACCAGGGAATGGAGCATGTCTCGGAGTGAGTTCGAATCCTGCACCGCATCCGCTCAGGTGAAACTGAAAAATACATGTTCGGAGGGTTTTTTTATGAAAAAGCGTTTTACACTTACTGATTTGGACTGTGCCAACTGCGCGGCGAAAATGGAGGACGCCATCAAAAAGATTGACGGCGTCAACGACGCCGTTGTCAGCTTTATGGCGCAGAAGTTGACGTTGGATGCGGACGACGCCCGGATCGACGCAATTTTAGACGAGGTGGTCCGGGTTTGCCAAAAGGTGGAACCGGACTGTGTGATCAATCGCTGATGGGATAAAAAGGATATTCTGGGACCGGGTCGCCGGGGCCTGCGATTTATCCACGCGGGTATCGCGGTTCTGCGTTAACGGCGCGGCCGGAAAAGGGAGCGTTTGTATGAGTAAAAAACAAAAGAAAATGCTGATTCGCATTTTGACCGCGGCCGGATTGCTGATCGTTGTCCGTTTCCTGCCGCTGACGGGACTCGCACAGGCACTGTGCTATTTGGTCCCCTATGCAATGATTGGCTGGGATATCCTGTGGAAGGCCGTGCGCAACATCGCAAGAGGACAGGTTTTTGATGAAAACTTCCTGATGGCCCTCGCCACGGTGGGTGCCTTTGGCACCGGCGAATACGCCGAAGCCGTGTTCGTCATGCTGTTCTATCAGGTGGGAGAGCTGTTTCAGGACTATGCGGTGGGCAAGTCCCGGCAGTCTATCGCGTCCCTTATGGACATCCGGCCCGACAGCGCCAATGTGGAGCGGGACGGCGTGATTACCACACAGGACCCGGAAGACGTGGCCGTGGGGGAAACCGTTGTGGTAAAGCCGGGCGAACGGGTCCCTCTGGACGGCGTGGTTATCGACGGGACATCCACGCTGGATACTGCCGCGCTTACCGGCGAAGCGGTTCCCCGGGATGTCGCCGTGGGCGATCCCATTCTCAGCGGCTGTGTGAATCAACGGGGCGTGCTTCGTGTCCGGGTGACGAAACCTGCCGGAGAGTCCACGGTCTCAAAAATTCTGGAAATGGTGGAAAACGCAGGAGAGCGAAAGTCACGCAGCGAGGACTTCATCACCCGCTTTGCCCGGTACTACACTCCCTGCGTGGTGATTGCGGCTGCGCTGCTGTTCCTGCTGCCCACGCTGGCATTGGCAGTCCTTTCCTCCCCGCCGGCGTTTCTCTATGGGACGGTGTGGAGTGATTGGCTCCACCGGGCGCTGATCTTTCTGGTGATCTCCTGCCCCTGCGCGCTGGTGATCTCCGTACCGCTCAGCTTTTTCGGCGGTATAGGTGGCGCGTCCAGATGCGGCATTCTGGTAAAGGGCGGAAACTATCTGGAGGCTCTCGCCGAGACGCAGACCGTGGTTTTCGACAAGACCGGCACGCTGACAAAGGGTACCTTCTCCGTCACCGCCATTCACCCCGAGGAGGGATATTCCAAAGAACAGGTGCTGGAATGGGCGGCCCTGGCAGAGCAATTTTCCGACCACCCCATCTCCAAATCCCTGCGGGCGGCCTGCCCGGACCGGATGGAGGAGTCCCGGGCTGAGGAGGTGGAGGAGATCTCCGGGCATGGCGTCCGGGCGAAAGTCAATGGCCGCAGAGTCTGCGTGGGCAACGCGCGGCTGATGGAGCGGGAGAATGTGAAGTGGCTTCCCTGTGAGCTGCCCGGCACCATCGTCCATGTGACGGCGGACGGGTTTTACGCCGGACACATTGTGATTTCGGATGAAGTAAAGCCGGAAGCAAAAGCGGCCATTGCGGATTTAAAGGCCAACGGCGTCAAAAAGACCGTGATGCTTACCGGAGACGCAAAGGCGGTGGCGGAAGCCGTGGCCAAGGAGCTGGGTGTGGATGAATTCCACGCGGAGCTTCTGCCCGCCGACAAAGTGAATTTGACGGAGAGCCTTCTCAAAAGCGAAAGCGGAAAGCTGGCCTTTGTGGGTGACGGGATCAACGACGCGCCGGTCCTGACCCGCGCCGATATCGGCATTGCCATGGGCGCCATGGGCGCCGACGCGGCCATTGAGGCGGCGGATGTGGTGCTGATGGACGACCGACCGGACAAGATCGCCACTGCCATACGAATTTCCCGCAAGACACTGCACATCGTCCGCCAGAACATTGTCCTTGCGCTGAGTGTGAAAGCGCTGGTGCTGGTTTTGGGCGCTTTTGGCATGGCAAACATGTGGGAAGCCGTGTTTGCGGATGTGGGCGTGGCATTCCTTGCAATTTTGAACGCCATGAGAGCCATGCGAGTCCGGCAATTCGACCAATAAGGCGGCTATGGCGCAAGCACCGGCCCTGGATAATTCCGGGGCCGGTGCTTTTCCGTATATAGTCTTTATAAGACGATTCAGGTTTTGTCAGAATCCTTTGAGCCGTTCTGCTCTGCTCCGGCACTCGCTTTGCCGCCGGAGGGAGCAGTCCCACCCTTAGTCTTTTGTCTGAACCCGCTGGGATCATTGCCATGGAGCTGGTTATGCATTTCCAGCATGGACTGGGCAGCCTGATCAAACTGTCTGGCCTCCTGGAAGTTTTCCACCAGGTCGCTGTGGACGATATCGCTGTAATCCTTTTCCGGGTTTTTGGGATAAACGGCCCGAAGCAAAATAGGCGTCACAATGGTGGAGGCCACCACCATCAGAATCATCGGCGCCAGGAACACGGAGTCCATCATCCCGCTGGCGATACCCTTGTTGGCCACGATCAGCGCGACTTCTCCGCGGGATATCATGCCAATACCAATCCTCAAGCTTTCCGCGTTGGTGTAGTGGAACAGCTTTGCGCCCAGACCGCAGCCGACAACCTTGGTAATAATGGCCATTAAGATGGAAATCACCGACAGCATGATGACTTCCGCATTCATGGAAGACAGAACCACCTTTAGTCCAACGCTGGCAAAAAAGATGGGGGAGAGAAACATATAGGACAGCGTTTCGCACTGAGACTGTACATAAATCGCCCGGGCGGTGTGGGAGATAATAAGTCCCGCGCAGAACGCGCCGATGATATCTGCCACGCCGAAAACTGTTTCAGCCACAAAGGCATAGAAAAAGCAGAACGCCACCGATATCACGGCAAATCGCTTGCGGTTCCAGCGCGCGGAGGCCATCCACTTCTGAATACCCTTGTGAAGAAAGTATCCCATTCCCGCCGTCACTGCGAAGAACGCCGTAATCTTTGCCAACACCACCCAGAGGCTGACACCACCGATGGATGCGCTGGTGATCAGCGTCAGCAGAATCAGACCCAGTACATCGTCGATCAGCGCCGCACCCAAAATCGCATTGCCGGAGCGGGTAGAGAGCTTTCCAAGTTCCTTCAGCGTCTCCACGCTGATGGAGACAGAGGTAGCGGTAAACACGGTACCAACGAATAGATTTTTCAGTGGGTCGCCGCCGCTGTTGAATGCCGCCGCCAATGCGTAGCCGCCCCCCAGCGGGACCAGCACGCCGATCAAAGCGATAAAAAACGCGGCCTTGCCGGATTTTTTAAGCTCGGCGAAATCTGTTTGCAGTCCCGCGCTGAACATCAGCATGATAACGCCTAACTCCGACAGCATGGAGAGAAAGTCACTGGGCTGCACCAGATTCAAAACACTGGGGCCCAGAAGCAGCCCTGCGATCAAAGAGCCGACCACCTCGGGCATATCCACCCGCTTTGACACAATGCCGAAAATTTTTGTCACCAGGATAATGATGGCGACGTCAAACACATACTGATAGGATTCCATAACAATACCTCTTATCCGAATTGCCGCTTTCCGGCAGCATGTGCGGGGGATGAGACGCCTCAAAATGCTCTGCCGTGGCTTTTCAAACACCGCATTCCGATTATGTCGCCGTTTGGGTCAGAATGGTTCGAGTGTTTCGCATCTTCGAGCCTAACACAAACCAGCGGCGTTGTCCAGCTGGGAGATATGTCAAAAGCCACGATCTTATGAAAGGCAAATTGTATATAATAAACATAATTCTATGCAAATTAGACGAATAACAAATTATTAACAAAATCTTTGCAGGAAATCTTTCAACTATATCAATGATATCTTTTGCAGAAATACGACAGGAAATACAAGGGGGTGCGTAAGGGTCGTCTCATAAAATAAAAGCACTCCCCACCCGATTGGGTGGAGAGTGCTTTTATGGAGCGGGCAACGAGGCTCGAACTCGCTACCTCCACCTTGGCAAGGTGGCGCTCTACCAGATGAGCTATGCCCGCGAAACAAGAGTTATTTTAACAAATAACCTCCTGCCTGTCAAGCCTTTTTTATGGGGTCTGCAAATATTCAGTCGGAGGTTCAGACTCGCCCGCCGGTTGTATCGTGTCCGTGGCAGCGGGAGACAGAGTGAATTCAATCAGACCCACGGCTCCCTCTGCCGGATAGTAAGAAATCGTCCACTCCGGTGTTTCCGTCAGACCTCTTTCCGTGCGCAGATCCGTTACCGTCTTCTCTACCGCGGCCCGGTCCTCCGCCCGCCAGTAGCCGACGCGGACCGTCAGCTCCGTCTTTCCGTCGTCCAGCGCCGACTCCAGCAGGCTTTGCAGCGCCGTGACGCTGGTGGCGTTGACAATGGCCGCAATTTGCTCCGCCGTGCGGCGATAGCCCAGTTGGACAGACAGCTCATAATACCCCCGCTGAGCGGTGCTGGAGGAGGTGATGTATTCCAGCGCGTAATTGCCAAGGGCTGTTTCCTGCTGAACCTCGGCGGCCGCCTTTTCCAGTCCGTCCGCCACGGTGACGCCGTCGTCATAGCTGTATAGCCGAATTACCGCCTGATCCGTGTGCTGGCCGATCAGCAGCATCAGATCGTTGACGATGTCCTGATAATTTTCCGCCCGCAGGATGCCGGTGGACTCACTCTCCCAGAACTTGCTGGAGTGGGCCTCCACCGTGCTGTACGCCCTGTCCAGAAGGGAGGCGCAGCCGGTGAGCAGGACGCAGCTTGCCAGCAGGAAAAACATCCGCCTTTTCATCCGCCCACGCCTCCTTTGATCCGGCAAAATACAGCCGGATGACGGTTTTTAATAACCCAGATCCTCGTCGATGAGGACGACTTCAGTCTCCATCCCGTTCATAGGCCGCCACAGCACCGCCAGTCCCCGGCAGATTCGACTGGGACTCTTGCAGTCGTAGCACTGGTCGCCCTTCACGGCGCAGGGAGTCTTTGTCTGAAGCCGATGTGCGTTTTTCGGTGCGGCGATGTTCCGAGCGCGCCACAGCGCCGCGTCGTAAGTATCGGCCAGCTTGTTGCGGCCTACCACCAGATACAGCTTTTCATGGCCGTACAACATGGAGGCCACCCGATTGCCGTTGCCGTCGATGTTGATGAGATCTCCCTCTTCCGACAGTCCGTTGACGGAGGACAGATATACCTGAGCCTTCTCCGCATCGCCGGTGGAAATGGGGGTTTCCTGCCAGTGCCAGTACACGCTGTTGTGAGCGGAGAGGCTGTCGTACAGGCCCATATCCCGCAAGGTTACGGAGCCGCCAAAGCCCACCGTCCTGCCGTCAATGGCGCTGTTGAGATACTCGGCTGCCTCTTCTTTTGTCTGAAAGAGCTGCACACTAAAACCGCGCGATTTCAAATTTTCCGCTGCTTTTTTCAAGTCCGCCATGTCATAAATCCTCCTTCTTATATTCCCCAAAACCCTCGCCCAGCACGTCGTGGGCGTTGCAAACAATTAAAAATGCGCGGGGGTCGGTCTCGTGGACGATGCGCTTTATTTCAACAATCTCACGCTGCTTGAACGCCACCAGCAGCACGTGCTTCTCGTCGCCGGTATAAGCTCCCGCGGCGCTGAGAATCGTGACGCCCCGGTCGCGGGCCAGAATGGCATCCGCCGTTTTACGCCAGCTGTCGGAAATAATGTAAGCTACCTTGGACTCGTCCAGACCGTAAAGCATCTTGTCAATGACCACTGTGGAGACGAACAGAGCAACCAGACCGTACAGCGCGGCTTTAACGCTGCCGAATACCACGGCCACCAGCGCCAATACCACAAAGTCCGGGATCAGCACCAGCTTCCCCATAGGGAGCCACGGGAACTTCAGCTTCAAAAGTCGGGCCACCACATCGGTTCCGCCGGTGGTGGAGCCCTGGGAAAAGACCAGCCCCACGCCGGCGCCCATCATGGCTCCGCCCACAAGGCAGGCCAGCATCGTGTCCATGCCCGGAAATTTATACAGCAGAGCGATGCCGTCGATCGCCAAAGAGCTGACCAACATGGAGAACAGAGAGGAAACCAGCAGATGACGGCCGATTAATTTCCACCCCAGCAGAAACAGCGGCACGTTCAGCACCGCTACCAGAATACCCACCGACGCCCAGGGCAGAAGCACGTTAATGACCTGTGCAAGGCCCGTCAGGCCGCCCATGCCGATCTGATTCGGCTCAAAAAACCAATCGAAGGCCAGCGCGAAAATCACAGACCCCAGAGTGATGATGCCGTAGCTCTTCAAAGTTTTTTTGATAATATAAATATCCCCTTTCCATCCGTTCTCTTCCTAAGAAAAAAGAAAGTTTAAAAATTAATCCAACAGGCCGATCTGCTTTTCCTCGGAGTCCTCCGCCCGCAGCAATGCTCCGGCGGCGGGCACCGCCCGGACGCGATAGCGGCTCTGGTTCACAATGGCGCTCTCCTCCAGAGGGACGGCCCGTTCCAGATGGTACCTGGGCTTCATGGTCATCACCGCCACGCCCTGCGTGGACCGGGTGGTTTTGGGAGAGAGCAGCGCGGTATGGAAGATCAGCGCCCGGGGCTCGCTGGTATAGACCGCCAACTCCTCCTCCGCGTCCAGACGGCGAATCAGGGCCAGAGGCGACTTGTCGGAGTAGGCTCCCGTCAGCTTCCGGCGGTTGGAGGTGGTCTGGTACGCCGTGAAATTCACCCGGGCCGCCTTGCCGTTTTCAAAGAAAAACAGCAGCGTACCGGAGTAATCCCCGGGAAGACACGCAAAGACCGGGTTCTCCTCCGGATCCATTCCCAGCTTTGTGGGCAGGTAATCGCCCAGAACGCTTGCCTTGGCGTCGTCAAAATCGCAAACGCGGCACTTGTAGACCTGACATTTGTCGGTAAAGAACATGATCTCCGCCGCGTTGCCTGTTTCAAAGGACTGACGCAGAGCGTCCCCGTCCTTAAACTTCTGTTCGCTGTTCATCCGCAGGGAGGCGGGGGTGATCTTTTTGAAGTACCCCTCCCGGGACAAAAACACGCTGACCGGGTAATCCTCCACGGCTTCCTCCTCGTCGAAGGTCTCCACCTCGTGGCTGTAGATCAGGGTGGTCCGGCGGGGCTGACCATACTTCCGGGCTACCTCGCCCAGCTCGTCGACGATGACCTTTTTTACCCGCTGGGGGCTTTCCAGCAGGTTTTCCAAATCCTCGATCTCGTCTTGCAGTGCGTCGGTCTCCTGGACCCGCTTGAGGATATACTCTTTGTTGATGTTGCGCAGCTTGATTTCGGCGACATACTCCGCCTGCGTCTGGTCAATGCCAAAGCCGATCATCAGGTTGGGAATGACCTCGGCTTCCTCCGCCGTTTCCCGGATGATCCGAATGGCCTTGTCGATGTCCAGAAGGATGCGCTTAAGACCTTTGAGCAGGTGCAGCTTGTCCTTTTTCTTTCCCAGAACGAAGTACACCCGGCGTTTTACGGATTCCCTCCGCCAGGCGCACCATTCCTCCAGCAGCTGCCGCACGCCCAAAACCTTGGGCATTCCGGCAATCAGCACGTTGAAGTTGCAGCTGCAAGTGTCCTGAAGGGTGGTCTGCTTATAGAGTTTTGCCATCAGCTTGTCCGGGTCCACGCCCCGCTTCAGGTCGATGGTCAGCTTCAGGCCGGAGCGGTCCGTTTCGTCCCGCATGTCGGATATCTCCTTGATTTTTCCGGCTTTAATCAGTTCCGCAACCTTGTCGAGAATCGCCTCAATGCTGGTGGAATACGGGATCTCGTAAATTTCGATCAGGTTTTCTTCCTTGACATAGCGCCACTTCGACCGGACCTTTACACCGCCGCGGCCGGTGCGGTAGATCTCCTCCAGCGCGGCCGGCTCGCAAATCAGCTCGCCGCCGGTGGGAAAATCGGGGGCCAAGAGGGTATCGGTCAACGTACAATCGGGGTTTTTGAGATAGGCGACGGTAGTGTCGCACACCTCCTTCAGATTAAACCCGCAGAATTGGGACGCCATGCCCACCGCAATGCCGCTGTTGGCGGACACCAGAATGTTGGGAAAGGTGGTGGGCAGGAGAGCGGGCTCCTTCATCGTGTTGTCGTAGTTATCGATGAAGTCCACCGTGTCGTTGTCGATGTCCTTAAAAATCTCCGCGCACACAGCGGTCAGCTTCGCCTCGGTATATCGGCTGGCGGCGTAGGCCATGTCCCGGGAATAGACCTTGCCGAAGTTGCCCTTGGAGTCCACAAAGGGAGTCAGCAGCGCGCCGTAACCCACGCTGAGCCGGACCATGGTCTCGTAAATGGCGGCGTCGCCGTGGGGATTGAGGCGCATGGTCTGACCCACGATGTTGGCGGACTTTGTCCGCGCGCCGGTCAAAAGCCCCATTTTGTACATGGTGTACAGGAGTTTTCGGTGGGAGGGCTTGAATCCGTCGATCTCCGGGATGGCACGGGAGACGATGACGCTCATGGCGTAGGGCATGTAATTGACTTCCAGGGTGTCGGTGATGGGCTGGGCCACCACGGCGGCATGAAGGCCCATGACATTGGGATTTAGATCCTTGTGGCCGGCCTCTTCCGGGTGCTTTTTCTTTGGCATTCGTATCAATCCTCATTTGCGGCGGTTACCGCCCGTTTTTTTATACAGTGCAGTTCGTCCCGCAAAACATATGGGGGTCAAACAGCTGGTAAAGTCTGTGTGGAATGGATCGCTGGCAGCGGAAAGGTGCGCAGAGGCCGCGAGAGCGACGGGGCGGCAGGTGCGGGCCATCGGTCAAAAGTCAGGAAATATCGGCCATTTCCAGGTATTTAAACCCGTTTTCGGCTATGTGGTCCTTCCGGCCCTGAAGATTGTCTCCCAGCAGCAGGTCAAAGACCCGGGCTGTCTCCGCAACGTCGGAGGGCTGGACCCGAATCAGGCGCCGGGTTTCCGGATTCATGGTGGTAAGCCACATCATCTCGGGCTCGTTTTCACCCAGTCCCTTGGACCGGTCCACCTTCATCTTCTTGCCGGAAAGGTCTCTGACGATGTCGTTTTTCTCCTTATCTGAGTAGGCAAACCACGTTTTTTCTCCACTGGCGATCTCAAAGAGCGGGGTTTCCGCAATATAGACGTAGCCTTCGCGGATCAAAGTGGGAGTGAGGCGGTACAGCATGGTCAAAATCAGCGTTCGGATCTGGAAGCCGTCCACATCGCCATCGGTACAGATGACAACCTTGTTCCACCGGAGGTTTCCCATGTCGAATTCCGCCAGGTCTTTCACGTGCTTGTCCTTTACCTCTACGCCGCAGCCCAGTACCTTCATCAGATCCGTAATGATCTCGCTTTTGAAGATGCGTGCATAGTCCGCCTTCAGGCAGTTCAAAATCTTACCGCGGACGGGCATGATGCCCTGATATTCCGCGTCCCGCCCCATCTTTACGCTGCCCAGAGCGGAGTCGCCCTCCACAATGTAGATCTCCCGGCGATTCACATCCCTTGACCGGCAGTCCACGAACTTTTCCACCCGATTGGCAATGTCGATGCTGCCGGAGAGCTTTTTCTTAATATTCAGCCGGGCCTTTTCCGCGCTCTCCCGGCTGCGCTTGTTGATGAGAACCTGCTCCGCGATTTTCTCCGCGTCGAAGGGGTTCTCAATAAAATAGACCTCCAGATTGCTCTTCAAAAAGTCCGTCATGGTCTCCTGCACGAACTTATTGGTAATGGCCTTTTTCGTCTGGTTTTCATAGCTGGTGGCTGTGGAAAAATTGTTGGAGACCAGAACCAGGCAGTCCTCAATGTCATTCCAGGTGATCTTGCTTTCGTTTTTCTGGTACTTTCCGTTTTGCTTGAGATACTGGTCGATGGCGGAGACGAAAGCGGATTTCGCGGCTTTTTCGGGGCTGCCGCCGTGCTCCAGCCAGCTGGAGTTGTGGTAGTGCTCGATCATGTTCACCCGGTTTGAAAAGCAGCAGGCCGCGCTGAGCTTCACCTTATACTCGGGCTTATCCGCCCGGTCCCGGCCTTTGCGCTCCGCCTCCCAAAAAACGGGGACGGTGAGGCTCCCCTCCCCCGCCAACTCCGTCACATAGTCCACGATGCCGTTTTGATAGACGAAGTCCTCCGTCTCAAAATGGCCGGGGACAGCTTCGTTGCGGAAACGGAACGTGACGCCCGCGTTCACCACTGCCTGACGCTTCATCACGTCGGTGAAATACTCCGCCGGGATGGCGGTGTCGGTGAACACGTCCAGATCCGGAAGCCACCGGATGACGGTGCCCGTTTTTTTGCCCCGGTCGGTGGGTTCGTCGTGGAGTCCGCCACTATTTTCGCCCTTTTCAAAATGGAGCGTGTACTTTTTCCCGTCCCGGCGAACCGTCACGTCCATGTACTGGGAGGCGTATTGGGTCGCGCAGGAGCCCAGGCCGTTCAGGCCCAGGGAGTATTCGTAATTATCGCCGCTGTTGTTGTCGTATTTTCCGCCGGCGTACAGCTCGCAAAACACCAGCTCCCAGTTCCAGCGCCCCTCCTTTTCGTTCCAGTCCAGTGGACAGCCCCGGCCCAGATCCTCAACCTCGATGGAGCGGTCTAAGTACCGGGTGACGGTGATGAGGGCGCCGTGGCCCTCCCGGGCCTCGTCGATGGCGTTGGAGAGAATTTCAAACACCGCGTGCTCGCAGCCCTCCAGCCCATCGGAACCGAAAATAACGCCGGGCCGCTTCCGCACCCGGTCCGCGCCTTTCAGAGAGGAAATGCTCTCGTTGCCATAGTCCTTTTTTGCTGCCATTACCCGTTCCCTTTCCGTTTTGTTTCTTCTAATGGAAATATCGTATCATACAGTTCCAAAAATTTCAAGGCCGAGCCAAATGCGGAAATTTCATCGCCCCGGTTATGACTTTTTTGTAAAAATGTTCTTGCTCAAAATTTTACATAATCAATTTGTCACCCCGCCAATCAACCTTCAATGCGGGGTTTTGCACATTTTCCACTGAGTTTTCCACTTTGTTATGTAAACGCAAAAAACTCTGAAAAATTCACAGCTGTTTTTCTGCCTTTGAAAGTGGAAACAGAGGCCACCGCAGCGTTTTGCGGCGGCCTCTGTTTCCCGGAATTCTGCTGAATCACAGGTGCTGCAACGGTTTACTTCAGCAGCATCAGCACCGTGCCGTAGATTGCCGAGGCCAGCGTGCCGAATACGATCACCGGCCCGGCCACTAAAAACATTTTCGCCGCCATGCCCGTGATATAGCCCTCGCTTTTAAAATCGATGGCAGGAGAAACCACGGCGTTGGCAAACCCGGTGATCGGAACCAGGGTTCCGGCGCCGCCGTATTTCGCCAGCTTGTTGTACAGGTTCAGCCCCGTGAACAGGGCGGAGAGAAATACCAGGCAGCATGAGGTGGCGGAGCCCGCGTCCTCCTGGTTGAGACCCGCGGCGGACCAGCCGTTCATAATGAGCTGACCGACTACGCAGATCAAGCCGCCGATGATAAAGGCAAGGACTGTGTTTTTGACGATGGGAGACTTTTTTGACTTCTGTTTGACAAGCTCTTTATATTCCTTTGGAGTAATATCCATAAAACCGCCTCCGACGTTATTTTCAGTAGCGTTTCCAACCGTGTAAAAATTATGCAGGCTGCCGGAAAAGCCCGAAGACTTTTCCGGCAGCCTGCATAAGGCCGCTGTTTTTCCCGAAACGCGCTATTTCCGAAGAAGGGGAAGCGTCAGGATAAATCGGGTGGAGACTTCGTCGGATTCGGCGCGCAGAGTCCCCTTGTGCTCTGCGGCAATGGTCTGGGCAATGGACAGGCCCAGGCCGAACCCCGCTTTCTCACCCCGGGAGGCGTCTGCCCGATAAAACCGTTCAAAAAGGTGCGCAAGCTGCTCTGGAGGAATGCTTGGGCCCTGATTGGAGACCTGAAGCTTTGCGTGGCGGTCTGCCTTCTGGACGGACAGCTCGATGGGTGCGTCCTTTGCGCCGTATTTGATGGCGTTGTCCAGAAGAACCGAGACTGCCTGCTTCAGCTTGTCCGGATCACCGCTGATGATCACGTCCGGGTCGATGGCCTCATAATTCAGCGTCTTCCCCGCCTCAAACGCCACCGGCTCGAAAAGCAGGGCGCAGTCTGTGGCTGCGTCAGACAGAGAGACGCCGGAAAAAACGGAGGTGCGGACCATGTTGTCCGCCCGGGCCAGCGTGAGCATCTCCTCCACCAGAGACTTCATCTGTCGGGCTTCCGATTGGATATTGTCCGCCCAACGGGCGGGGCGGGGATCCAGAGGAACGGATTCCATCAGCTCCGCATTGGAGAGGATGACCGTCAGAGGTGTTTTCAGCTCGTGGGACGCGTCGGACAAAAACTGGTGCTGTTGTTTCCAGGCGCGCTCCACCGGACGGGTGACCCACCAGGCCAGAAGGACTGAGACCCCCAGCAGCAATACCAGCGCCGCCGCGCCGATTTGCAAGGTGGAGCGTATCATCGTCTGCAGTGATGCAGTCTCCATGGAGATGTCCACAAAGGCGATGCGCTCAAAAAATCCGTTGTTTACCCGCAGATAACGGAGGTTATAGGCTGGAACGGTTCCCGTTTCAGTCCCTTGGTCCATGCAGCTTTGCAGAATATCGCGTAGGGTCTCCGTATTCTCCAGATCCGAGTAGGTGCCGCCGGTGACATACACCGTCTTGCCCCAAACCTCCACGGTAAAATAGGGAAGCTGGACCTGGTCTCCGCCGATCATAATTCCGGACTGTCCTTGATCTACCCGGGGATCGCTGGCAATGACGCGGCCCAGCAGTTCCTGTGTACTGTGCCGGATACCGTCCTTCGCGGCGGTGTACATGGAAAAAAACACGCCGCCCAGCACCCCCGTCACCAGCAGCATACAAACCGCCACCACCTGTAGCCGGAGTCTGCGGATCATGCCGGGTCCTCCCCCTGAACCAGGCTGTAGCCCGCCATGCGAAGGGTGGTGATCTTTGCCCTGGAGTGGAGATGCTCCAGTTTCCGGCGGAGAAAGGAGATGTAAACCTCCACGTTGTTGTCCTCCGCTTCGGACTCATAGCCCCAGACCTTCAGCAGCAGCTTTTCCTTGGTGAGGACCAGCCCCTGGTTCAGCATCAGCATTTCCAGCATATCGAACTCCTTCCGGCTCAGACGGACGGATCGCTCCGCGCAGGAGAGCGTAAAGGTGGACTGCTCCAGTATCAGATCGCCGCAGGTCAGCGTCTCGGTATTCCGCAGCTCCGGAGACCGGCGGGTCAGCGCCCGGACGCAGGCCAGCAGCTCCCTGGGCTCGAAGGGCTTCGTGAGGTAATAGTCCGCGCCGCAGTCAAGCCCCTGCACCTTGTCGGTGACCTCCGACCGGGCAGTGAGCATTAAGACGGGGGTGGCGTTTCCCTCCGCCCGCAGACGGCGAAGGACCTCAAACCCATTGATTTTTGGCAGCATCACGTCCAGCAGGATGACATCGTAAATGGAAGTGAGGGCATTGTCCAGACCGCTTTCGCCGTCATGACTCACGTCGGCGGTATAGCCATCCATTTCCAGCAGGTCCTGCAGCGTGGCGGCCAGGCGCGCTTCGTCCTCCACAATCAAAACTCGCACGGGGAAAACACCTCCCTGAAAAAAATTTAAAGGGAAAAATGAGGGGGAATTTCACCCCCTCATTGTACCAAATTCATTAAAAAATAGCAATCAGCCCGCAGAGGAAGCTGCGTTGCCGGAAGACGCCGCGGCGTGATCCAGTCCGTTGACGGACACCTTCATCAGCATGTCCAGTTTATCCGCTGCCATGCGGTAGACGGTGGTATCGTCGTTCATGCGGACGTATCGTCCTTTACCATCCATTACCCGGTCTCCAATGGTCAGCGTCAGCGTTCCGTCGGCATTGCTCTCGCCGGCGTATTTCACGGTAATCACGGCGTCTGGTTTGTCAAACCCGCACAGGGCGGCCGCGTCACTGGTGGGGCGGTAATCCACGCAGGCATCCAGACTAAGGCCCAGAATCTGTTTGACAATGCCCTGCACCTGCTTATCGTGCGTGACATCGGTTCCGCTGGAGCTCCATGTGGTTGCCGCAGGATTGCTGTTGGAAGAGGAGGCGCTGGAAGACGAACCGTTAGAAGAGCTATTCGCATCTGCGGGCGCTTTTTCGTGAGCGGCGGAGAGAACCGTCGTCACGGGGCCGGCCAGAGTGATGGAGTTCAGCTGGTCCTCCGTCAGAGCGGGAAAGTCCGGCAGGAGGCACATGTCGTAGATCCCCACGGCCATCTCCTTTTCAAGCTCGTCGGAGATGACGTAGACCGGGGTGTCGGACCCGTTCATCAGCATATAGTAGCTGTTGCCGTCGGTGGTGGCGTTGCCCAGCGCGATGGTGGTGGTCTGGCCGTTGTCGGAGGTGGCGGTCAGCGTCTGGGTGGGTGCTGACAGGCCGTAGGCGTCCAAAGTATCCCCATCGGTAATGGTCTGCTGGGGCTTCAGCGCGGAGAGGGTGTTGACCATTTTCGTGAGATAGTCCTGATTCAGATGAAAGTCCGGGTCGTTGGTCCAGAACCACTTTCCCTCGTCGTTCAGGGAGAAGGACAGCGTGGTGTTGCCGTTGCAATAGGACAGCTCCTTATAAGCCGCTGCGGCGTTGGTGATGACACCGGACTTCGCCGCCGCTGCGGCGGCGTCCTCTTGCTTTTGCTGGGCCCGGTTTTTGGCGGCCCGCACACCCAGAAGCACCGCCGCCAGCAGTACCACGGCGATCAGCAGGACCAAAAGCGTCCGTTTTTGTTTTGCGTTCATGGGGGAACCTTCCTCCTCTTTAGAGTTTGCGCCGCCGCGTCCAGCGGACAAAGCCGAAAATCAGCAAAGCGGCGGGAATCACGAAGATAAACAGCAAGCCCCACAGTCCTCCGGTGGTAACCGTGTTGTTTTCCTCTGCCAGAGACACCGGATCCACGCTGATGGGGGATACGTCCTTAAACCCCGCAGCAATGGAGGCAACGAACAGAGCGCTGTTGTCCACATTGGCAAAGCTGGAGGTGACGGAGTCACCGCACAGAGAGTCACAGCCCAGCACCGTCAGGCGGGCGGTGATGTTATCGTCGACGGACTCCGTGGCCACCGCACCCACCACATAGCTGCCGGGGGTCTGGCTGTTGTCCGCTTTGACGGCGACGCCCTTGTCAGAGGTGGAGAGGAAGGGCTTGACGGTAATGGTGTTCCGCACGGGGTTGGTGACCGTCATGCCCCGGGAGCCGTACAGCATGATTGTAGCGTCACTGTTGAGGCCTGAGGCAGCGTCCACGGAGGTGTCCAGCGTCGGGAAGAACAAAAATGGTGTATTTTGATAGTACCGCTGCGTGTCTGTCACAAGGCCCGGGACCACATTAAGTCCGTAATCCGAGCAGAGTGCGTCAAGGTTGGGGAGGTCCTGTATCTGGGAGGCCATGCAGTAGATCATCTGCCCGCCCTTTGCCAGATACTCCCGCAGCATGGTCAGCTCATCCTTCGCCAGGTCCCGGGTGGGGGCGTCGACAATCAGCAGATCGCAGTCGTCGGGGATGGCGCCTTTCGTCAGCAGATTCACGGTATTCACCGTCATATGGAGTTTCTTCAGCGCGTCGGTGACGTTCTGAGACAAAGAACCCTCTTCATGGCCGGAGGTAAGGTAGGCCGTGTGGCGGACGGAGGTCAAAACCCCGTCGATGGCGGAGGTGAGCTTGCCCTCGGCGTCAAAGTTCGTTTCCTTTGTCTGCTGATACATATAATACGCCATCTCGTCGATGCCGATGATGTCGCTAATGTTCACGATCTCCTGCCGCCCGGTGGCCTTGCAGGTGACCACGATGGTGTTGGCGTCCGCGCCGTACTGTGACAGAACGGAAGGGTACACCGTGGGGTTCACATATTCAAGGCTCAGATGGTCGGACAGGGATACGTACTTGTCCAGAAACCGCACAATGCGGGGGTCCACGCTGGACTTGTCCGCCAGCACATGGATGGCCACGTCCTCGGTGATGCCGTTCAGGTAATTCACAGATACGTCCGTAATATTATAAATCTTTGTGTCCGTCAGGTCAATCTGCGCTTTTGAAGTCGGGATCTGGGCGACCAGCAGGTTGAAAACAATCACTGCAACCACCGCCAGAGTGACAACTCCCGTGGAAAACGCCATTTTCCCGCGGCTTTGGCGGGTGGAACCGGCGGTCTGGGCCGTTTGTTTCTTTTTGAAAATCGACATATGACTCTCTCCCTCTCAGTTCCAGCGCCGCTTCTGGAGGACCTGAACGGTCAGAAACACCAGAAGGGCGATCAGAGATAGGTACAGCAGCAGCCCCGGGATGTCGAAGACATGGTCGGTGGCAAAGCTGTTAAACGCGTCCAGCAGGGAGAAACTCCCCAGCGCTTTGGGCAGAAGGTCGGCAAACGTGCTGGATTTTTTGATATAAAAACCGAGAATCACAGCGGTTCCCAAAACCAGAGTGCCGCCGGCCAGCTTCCAGCTGCCGGACAGGGCGTTCAGCAGCAGACAGACAAAGACCAGGACTACAAAAATTCCTGCCAGAGACCCAATGGCGGAGGTGGGCAGCAAGCCCACCAGCCCGTCCCACAGATACAGCGCCAGCAGAAGGCAGAAGGTTCCCACGGCGGCGATGACCTGACTTTCCGTCAGGGCGGAGACCAGCATTCCAAGGGCGATCTCCACCGCTGCCAGCAGGAAATAGACCAGCAAAGAGGCATAGTCCGCCTTAAAGTGGGCGGTGCCGTTCATGCGGATGATGAGCGGACACAGGCACGCCAGCAGCACCGGTGCCGCCAGAACTGTCAGCATGGCGAAGTATTTCCCCAGCACCACACCCGTGAGCGTGGCGGGAGAGGTCAGCAGAAGCTGATCGGTTTTGGAGTGGCGCTCCTCCGCCAGGGACCGCATGGTCAGCACCGGCACCAGCGCCATGAATACGATCAGTGTACCGCTGAGGGTATAGGAAAAATAGGTGTAGCCGTTGATCAGGTTATTGGCGGTGAAATAAATCCCGATGAACACGGTGAGCGCCGCCACGAAAATCCATCCGGTCATGGAGTTGAAATACGCGCGCAGTTCCCGCTTATATATGGCTTTCATTCTACGGTGTCCTCCTTTTCCGGGGCAATGTCCGGGGCCTGTTCATCGGTGGGCCCCGCCGGAACGGGGTCCGGGAGCGAGGTCTCCTCCGCCGCTTTTTCAGAGGGAACGTTTTTTTCGCCGTCTGCGGCGGGAGTTTCTTCTCCGGAGGTCAGCAGCGCGGCGGCGCGGGCGGCCACCCCGTCGTCCTCGTCGGTGAGGTCCAGGAACACATCTTCCAAAGACGCCATCCGTGACCGCAGCTCAAGAAGCGGGCAGCGGGCCTGGGCGAAGGCATAAAACAGCGCCTCGCGCCGATCGCCGTCGGTGCCCACCTTTATACGTACTGTATCCGGTGTCACATCGGTGAGCGTGTGGCTGGTGATGCCCTCCACAGTTTCGAGGATGGACTCCGCCGCCTCCCGGGAGCCCTTTGCCAAAAGCTCCAGCCGATCGTTGGCGGAGAGCTTTCCCTCCAGTGCGTCCGGCGTGTCGCAGGTCACGAATTTCCCCTTGCGGATAATCAGAACCTTATCGCATACAGCCTGAATTTCCGAGAGAATGTGGGAGCTGAGAATTACGGTGTGTTCCTTGGCAAGACTGTGGATCAACTCGCGGATCTCAACCACCTGCCGGGGATCGAGACCCACGGTGGGCTCATCCAGAATGATGACCTTTGGAAAACCAAGAATTGCCTGGGCCAGACCCACCCGCTGGCGAAAGCCCTTTGAGAGGTTGCGGATCAGCCGGCGGGTCTGATCCTCCAGATGGGTCATGGATACGGCCTGCCCAATTTGATTTTCCTGTTCCGCCTTTGGAATCTGCTTCAACTCTGCGCAGAACTGTAAATACTCCAATACCGTCATGTCCGGATACAGCGGCGGCTGCTCCGGGAGATAGCCGATGCACCGCCGGGCGGCCTCCGGCTCTTCGCAGACGTCGTGTCCGTCGATGAGGACCGTGCCCTCCGTGGCGGCGAGATATCCCGTCATGATATTCATAGTGGTGGACTTGCCGGCGCCATTGGGACCCAAGAATCCGAAAATCTGTCCGTCCTCCACCGTAAAGCTCAGATGATCCACAGCACTGTGGTTCCCGTAGCGCTTTACAAGGTTTTGCACTTCGACCAAAGAAAACCCTCCTTTTTTCCCGCGCGGCGCGCGGGTGGGCCCAGCGGCCCTTTTCAACAATAAAATAGTATAAATAGCATTTCTTAATCAAAACTGAAAGCTCAGGAAGCAGTTTAGCACGTTTTGCCAACGTGTGTCCACTGGGAGCAAGAAAAACAAGAAATATTGTAAATTTCTAGATTCTTGAATTTTTCAAGGAAATTTTAATCTTTCTTTATTATACTAAAATCAATCTCAGAAACGCGGGGTCGCCGCCCTTGGCGTCTGAGATGCTTTTTCTCTTTTCTCTCTCAAAGACAGAGGGCCGCCGATTTTCGGCGGCCCTCTGTCTTTGCCTGCCAAGAGTCCTTTACCGGCGGAAGGGTGTCCGGAAGAGGCGGAGGATGGATGATGGAACGGAGACTCCCTGACTTTTCTGCAACTTTCATCAACTTTTTAAAAGAAATGAACTGCTTTAACAGGTTTTTGACTTGAAGTCTTTTCACCGCTCCTATATAATTGAAAAACATCTGAACGGAAGATGAAAAGAACAAGGAAATACGGAGGAAACTACAGTGCGAGGCATTCACAGCGCCGTTGACGATATCCGACGAAACGTGTTTACCGAGGTGGCAAGGCTTGCCTATGAAGGCGGGGACTATTCCCGCATTGATTTGATCCCCTATAAAATTGTCCCTGGAGAGGAATCCCAATACCGCAGCAATGTTTTTCTGGCCCGGGCCATCGTTCAGGAACGGCTCCGGCTGGCCTGCGGTCTGCCGCTGCAGCCCGTGAACGTGCGCGCCCCCGCCAGTGCGGGAATTGAAGAGGCCGCGGCGGCGAACGACAAGTTTTTCGAAGAGCCGCTGGTCAACGTCATTACGTTTGCCTGCAACGCCTGTCCCCCGAAACAGGTGCGGGTGACCGACAGCTGCCAGGGCTGCATGTCCCATCCCTGCCAGGTGGTCTGCCCCAAGGACGCCATCTATTTGGACGCGCAGAAGCACTCTCACATCGACCAGTCGAAGTGCATCAAGTGCGGCAAGTGCGTGAACCAGTGCCCCTACCACGCCATCACCAAGATCGAGCGGCCCTGCGCCGCGGCCTGCGGGATGGACGCCATCGAATCCGATGAAAAGGGCCGGGCCAAAATCAACTATGACAAGTGCGTTTCATGCGGCATGTGCCTTGTGAACTGCCCCTTTGCGGCCATTGCGGACAAGAGCCAGATCTTCCAGATCATCCACGCCATGAAGCGTCACGACGAAGTGATCGCCTGCGTGGCCCCGGCGTTCGTCAGTCAGTTCGGCAAGGATGTCTCCCCGGCAAAGTTAAAGGCTGCCATGCGCCTTTGCGGCTTTGCCGATGTGGTGGAGGTGGCTATCGGCGCAGACCTTTGCACCATCGAAGAGGCCGAGGATTTTTTGGAGAACGTGCCGAAGAACCAGCCTTTTATGGGGACCTCCTGCTGCCCGGCGTGGAGCGTGATGGCGAAGAAGCTGTTCCCGGAATTCAAGGACTATATCTCCATGGCCCTCACACCTATGGTCATCACCGCCCGGCTGGTGAAAAAGCGGCATCCCGACGCCCGCATTTGCTTCATCGGCCCCTGCGCCGCGAAAAAGCTGGAGGCCAACCGCAAGGCCATCCGTTCCGACGTGGACTATGTGTTGACCTTTGAGGAATTACAGGGTATGTTTGACGCCAAAAATATTGACTTCTCCCAGCTTCCCGAGGACCCTGCCGACGATTTTACCGTGGCTACCGGAGCGGGTCGGGGCTTCGCTGTGGGCGGAGGTGTGGCCGCCGCGGTGGTGGAGGCCGTGAAGCACATCGACCCGGATCGGGAGGTACTCATCGACTATGGCGACGGCCTGCGGGAGTGCCGCAAAATGCTGATGCTGGCAAAGGCCGGAAAGCGGGACGGATACCTGCTGGAGGGCATGGCCTGCCCTGGCGGCTGCGTCGCCGGCGCGGGAACCATCACCCCGGTGAAGGACGCGAGTGTCGCTGTCCAACAGTATCGGGATGCCGCTTCTGCACAAAGCGCCATGGACAGCCCCCTGAAGGAGCGGCTGAAAGAGGCACAGGAATAAGGCACGAAACAGACCGCCGGAAAGTTTATAAACTTTCCGGCGGTCTGCAACTTTTCTCGCGCTGAAACGTCTTTATAATGAAGCTTGTCCGCTCCGATTTCCAAAGATTGCATTTGGGAAAGAACCGGGGCGGGATTTACTTTCACGTCAGAAAGTGGTATTCTGAACGAGTTATGAAAACCGGAAAGACTATGGAGGCACGAACGATAAAATGAAAAACTACCTGCGTCGTATTTTCTCCTGCGCCCTGGCACTGTCCATTCTCTGCGCACTGACCGTCCCTGCCGCTGCGTCCGCCGCACTGGGCGACGATTTGACGCAGCGGGACACTCTTGTACATCAGAATACACAGTTATCCACCAATGTGTTCTGGAGCAATTCCTATAACGACCTGCGGACGGAAAATCTCGTTACCTACACACCGAATTCCGCCGTGACGCCCATTGTCACCTACGGCGGCGTTCTCACCGCCTGCAACACCATCTCCGCCACGGCCGCGGCTCTTGAGAGTCAGGGTTACCGCGTGGTGGCCGGGATGAACGGCGATTTTTACAATGTAAACAACGGCCTTCCCATCGGTATGGTCGTGGCGAACGGCGAACTGAAAAGCACCGATGGCGGCTATTGGGCCATCGGCTTCCGGGCGGACGGCACCGCCGTGATGGGAAAGCCGGTGATGAAGGTTAACGCCGATCTTGGCTACGAGCTGATGGACGATTCCGGCTACCCCACCGAGGTGGTGCGTCAGCTGACCAGCGTCAACAAAGCCCGGGTCTCCACCGGTGGAATCTATCTCTATACATATGACTTCAACAGCAAGCACACCACCGGCACAACGGAGCCCGGCGTGGACGTGGTGTGCACCATTGAGAGCGGTACCCTTGCCATGAACGGAAGCCCGCTGGTGCTGAAGGTAGACAGCGTCCTCACCGACGCCGCGGGCACCGCCATCCCGCAGGGAAAGGTGGTTCTGTCCGCCAACAACCAGGCAGAAGCCTATCACGTGAACGCCCTGAAAAACATCCCCGCGGGGGCCACGGTGACCATCACCGCCGCGCCCTCCTCCGCCGATTGGCAGGATGTACAGTACGCCGTGGGTTCGCTGTACGCTCTGGTACAAAACGGCGCGGTGGTCTCCGGCCTCTCCTCTGAGGTGAATCCCCGCACCGCCGTGGGCCAGAAGGCAGACGGTACATTGGTATTTTACACCATTGACGGCCGGAATGCCGGACACTCCATTGGCGCGTCCTTGCCGCAGGTGGCTCAGCGGCTGATGGAGCTGGGCTGTACCACTGCCTTGTGTCTGGACGGCGGTGGGTCCACCACCTTCACCGTCACGCAGCCGGATTCCACTGCCGCCAAGACCATCAACCGGCCTTCCGGCGGAAGTGAGCGGGCTGTCAGCAATCAGATTTTTCTGGTGGCCTCCAACCAGTCCAGCGGGGCTCTGGGCCACTTCTACGTCTCCGCCGACAACAGCTGTGTTTTGGCGGGCAGCAAGGTGAATATTACCGCCTCCGCCGTGGATACCAACTATATTCCCATGAGCGGCAGGAGCTATTCTCTCAGCACCAGCGCCGGAGCAATCGAAAGCGGCGTCCTCACCACTCCGTCCAGCGGCGGCGACGTCACGGTCACCGCTTCCGGCGGCGGACAGTCCGGCTCTACGGTGGTGCACGCCGTTACCACGCCGGACTCCATCTCCGTGAAAAACGGCTCCACCGCCATCACGACGCTGACCGTGGCCCCCGGCGGCACGGTGACACTCACCGCCTCCGCGATCTATAAGCATCTGGCGCTGAAGGCGGATCAGGAGGCATTTACCTGGACCGTCGGCGGCAATATCGGCACGGTGGACAAGACCGGGAAATTCACCGCCGGCTCCCCCGGTACCGGCACTTTGACGGTTTCTGCCGGCGGAAAGACCGCCACGGTCCAGATTTCCGTCTCCAACATTGCTCTGGCCACTGTGGAGGACTTTGAAGCCGGCGTTCCCGGGCTGGCCTCTTACAGCTACGGCGCGACCATCGCCCGGGTCACTGACGCAAATCTGGTGAAGTACGGAAAAGCCGCCGCCGCGGTAAACTATACCATCGGCGCGGATGGAAACGCCTCGCTGCTGTTTGCAGCGCCCTACTCCATCGGCAGTGCCTACACGCAGGTGAGCTTCTGGATGTATGGCGATAACTCCGGCAGCGCCCTGACCATGGTGACCTCAGATGGGACCAACACGGTGGAGACCGCCGTAGGCAATGTGGATTTCTCCGGCTGGAAGCAGATTACTGTGACCCTGCCAACCGGTACCGCATCTCTCGCCGGGTTCAAACTGACGCAGGCGCTCAACGCGGACGGAACGGCCACCTCCGCCTCCGGCATACTGTATCTGGATCAGATTGTGGCGTCCTACAACAACGTGGTGGACACCGCGCCGCCGGCGGTCACCGCCTCCGTCTCCGGAACGACCCTCACCGCCACCATCACCGACGCGGCGGATAAGGTCCCCGCCCAAAGCGGCGTATCCGTCACCATGGACGGCAAGGCCGTGGCGTTCACCTACGATGCGACGAAGGGTACGCTCACCGCCGCCCTGCCCATCAGCGACACCAATGCCCACCGGGTCACGGTGACCGCAAAAGACGCCTCCGGCAACATCGGCCGGGCCTCCTGCGATATTGCCGCCACCGGCGGTGCGTCCCAGTTCAGCGATACCGCGGGCTACTGGGCCGGCACCTATGTGGATTGGCTGAAGACCACCGGCATCACCACCGGCTTTGAGGACGGCACCTTCCGTCCCAACCAATCCATCACCCGCCAGCAATTTGCCGTGATGCTCTACCGCTATCTGGGGTTGGACGGAACGAAGTACGCCTCCGTAACGCTCCCCTTCGCCGACAACGGAGAGATCGGAGAATATGCCCAGACCGCCATTAAAACGCTCTATTCCATGGGCATTCTCAACGGCTCCGAGGAAAACGGAAAAATCTACTTCCACTCCGCCGCCAGTCTGACCCGCGCCCAGGCGGCGACGATGATCGGCCGGACCCAGCAGAGGGGCTATGCAACGGCGGCGCTGAGCTTCACCGATGCGGCCGGCATTCCCGCCTACGCTTCCTATTATATCCAGACCATGGTGGCTCAAAAGGTCATCAGCGGCTATGAAGACGGTGCGTTCCGCCCCAACCAGTCCATCACCAGAGGACAGATGGCGAAAATCCTTTACAACCTGCTGTAAGAGCAGCGTTCATAAGAATACCCCCTGATGTAGTTCTATGTTCCTACATCAGGGGGCTTCTTATCTATTTTCCGCATCTGTCAGACCTGTTCAAAGGCCTTTCCTTCCGCAGGCTTTTCTCTTTCGGGCAAACGGGCCGTCACAGCCTCGCCATTTACTTCTTGCCGTGAATGGACTTCATGCGCTTCTCGTGGTCCAAAATCCGCTTGCGCATCCGCAGACTCTTCGGGGTGACCTCCAGCAACTCGTCGTCAGCCAAAAACTCCAGGCACTGCTCCAGACTCATCTGCCTGGGAGGCACCAGACGCAGCGCCTCGTCGGAGCCGGAGGCGCGGGTGTTGGTCAGCTGCTTTTTCTTGCAGATGTTTACATTTATATCCTCGCTGCGGGGGCTGACGCCGATGATCATTCCGCCGTATACCGGTATGCCCGCGCCAATAAACAGAGTGCCCCGCTCCTGCGCGTTGTAAAGGCCGTAGGTAATGGACTCGCCGGTCTCAAAGGAGATCATGGAGCCGGTGCCACGGCGCTGGATATCGCCCTTATAGGGGGCATAGGAATCGAAGACGGAGGCCATGATGCCCTCGCCCTTGGTGTCCGTGAGAAAATCATTCCGATAGCCAAAAAGGCCGCGGGCCGGAATCAAAAATTCGATTCTCATGCGGGCTCCAACAGGGGTCATCTCAAGCATATCCGCCTTCCGCTGGCCCAGCTTTTCAATGACCGCACCCACGCTGTCGCCGGGCACATCCACCACAAGGCGCTCAACAGGCTCGTACGTCTTTCCGTCGATCTCCTGATACAGTACGCGCGGAGGAGACACCTGAAACTCATAGCCCTCCCGGCGCATGGTCTCGATCAGAATGCTGAGGGACATCTCGCCCCGTCCCGCCACGTTGAAAGACTCGGATGTATCCGAACCGGTGACCTTCAAGGACACGTCCTTCAGCATCTCCCGGAACAGACGGTCTCGGAGCTGACGGGAGGTAACAAACTTCCCCTCGCGTCCGGCATAGGGCGAATCGTTGACGGAGAAGGTCATCTCCATGGTGGGGGCGGAAATCTTCACAAAGGGCAGTGCCTCCACGACGGTGGGGTCGCAGATGGTATCACCGATGGTGACGTCCGGAATGCCGCTCATGGCAATGATATTGCCGGCGGTGGACTCGGCGACGGGCTTGCGGCTGAGGCCCTCGAACTCATAGATGGCGGTGGCCTTGGCCCTGCGGAGTACGGATTCCGGATCGTGGTAGTTGCACACCGCGATCTCCTGATTCTGCTTCAAAACACCCCGTTCAATGCGGCCGATGGCAATCCGGCCCACAAAATCGTTGTAGTCGATGGAGGAAACCAGCATCTGGAAGGGCTGGTCGGTGTCCGCCTTCGGTGCGGGAATATATTGGAGAATGGTCTCGAACAGAGGAACCAAATCGGTCCCCAAATTCTCCGGCGTATAGGAGCAGATGCCCTGCCGCGCGGAGCAGAACAGCATGGGGCTATCCAGCTGCTCCGGGGTGGCGTCCAGGTCCATCAGCAGCTCCAGCACCTCATCCACCACCTCGTGGATACGCTGGTCGGGGCGGTCGATCTTGTTCACCACCACGATGACTCTGTGGCCCAGCTCCAGCGCCTTACTCAGCACAAAGCGGGTCTGAGGCATGGGGCCCTCGGCGGCGTCCACCAGCAGAATGACGCCGTTGACCATCTTCAAAATACGCTCCACTTCGCCGCCAAAATCCGCGTGGCCCGGAGTGTCCACCACGTTGATCTTGACGTCCTGATAGCGGATGGCGGTGTTTTTCGCCAGAATCGTGATGCCGCGCTCCCGCTCCAGATCGCCGGAGTCCATGACTCGCTCCACGACCTCCTGATTCTCGCGGTACACGCCGCCCTGTTTGAGCATCTCGTCCACCAGGGTCGTCTTGCCGTGGTCAACGTGGGCAATAATGGCGACATTTCTCAGCTTTTCATTCTGCATATCTGTATCTTCTCCTCCTGTATGGCGGGATCCCGATGGCTCCCGCGCCACGCACCGCGACCAGCGACACGCATGTATTTTCCGTTATTTTGCACAGCCTTTTATTATAAGACAAGTTCCCTTGTTTTGCAAGTAAAAATTCCGAAAAAGCAAAAAATTGCAAAAAACCAGGCACTTTTTAACGGCAAGACATCGGAACCCGGCGTCTGGCATCAGAAGTAATACCTTTTTCACAAAAACCGGCTGCAAAGGAAGTCGGATTTCGCCCTTTCGCTCATTGACGGTGCCCTCCGCGCTGCCCTATACTGAAGATGCTGCGACGGAAGCGGTGCTTGGCGCCGCACGTTCCGCCGCAAGTATTGCGGTCCGCTGGGACCGCCCTGGAGGCTCATCGCCATGTATCACATCAAAACATTCAATAAGATCTCTCCCGTGGGGCTGAACAAACTGGACCGGGAAACCTACGTGGTCTCCGACAGCGAGGAAAACGAGGACGGCATTCTGGTTCGCTCCGCCAAGCTTTTGGATTATCAGTTTCCCCGGAATCTGCTGGCCATATCCAGAGCGGGCGTAGGCGTGAACAACATCCCCGTCGACCGGTGCTCCGAAAACGGCATTGCCGTGTTCTCAACGCCGGGAGCCAACGCCAACGCCGTGAAGGAGCTGGTGCTGTGCGCCATGCTGCTGTCGTCCCGGGACGTGCAGGGCTCCTCAAACTGGGTCCGCAGCCAGGCAGCCGCGGGCGTGGACGTTACCACCGTTGTGGAAAAGGGAAAATCCGCTTTCGCGGGGCCCGAGATCTATAAGAAGACCATCGGCATCATCGGACTTGGGGCCATCGGCGCGCTGGTGGCCAATATCTGCCTTTCCATGGGCATGAATGTGTACGGCTACGACCCCTTTCTCAGTGTGGACTCCGCGCTGAGGCTGGACCGCCACATCCATGTCGTAAAAGATATAAACGAGCTGTATCGCCGGGCGGATTATATCACCGCCCACATCCATTTTACCGAGAAGACCTATCACACCATCGACGCCGCGGCCATCGCGAACATGAAGCGGGGAGTGCGGATTATCAATCTGGCCCGGGGCGAGATCGTGGACGACGACGCCATTCTGGCCGCTCTTGAAACCGGAAAGGCCTCCTGGTATGTCACCGATTTCCCCAACAACAAGCTGCTGCAAAACAAGCGAGTCATTCCCTTCCCCCACCTGGGCGCCTCCACACCGGAGAGCGAGCAGAACTGCGCGGTGATGGCGGTGGACGAACTGACGGAGTATCTGGAGACCGGCAACATCCGCAACAGCGTGAATTTGCCTCCCGTGAACTTCCCCCGCAGCGGCGTGATGCGCATGTGCATCATCCATAGGAACATTCCCGCGATGCTTGCCAATATCACGCGGCTTCTCAGCAAGGACAACATAAACGTGGCGAACATGAGCAACAAATCTCGGGACAGCTACGCCTATACCGTGGTGGATCTGGACACGAGAATTGATCACACGGTGATTGACGACGTAAAAGCTCTGAAGGGCGTCATCCGCGTCCGGGTGATAGAATAAGCGCCGTTCCCGTGCTGCGGCGCGGCCCAGCCAGCTTGCGCGCAATCACGTGAATGACACAAAGCCCCCGTTCCCTTCGGAGCGGGGGCTTTGTCAGCTCAATACAGATGCTTTTTGGTGGGGTGCGAATCTCAGGGAGAGATCAGGAGATCACCGGCTGCACTCCGCCATGCGGGAGCTGCACGGCAGAGGCCCGCTCTTTTTCCTGTTGATAAAGTATATGGGAGAGCCGGAAAAGGAAGACACTGCGCTGCTTTTGCTCGATAAGCAGGTCACCGAGTTTTATAGAATCTATCGGAATCAAAACAAGTGAAGTGCTCATGCGCTCCCTTAATGCAATAACGAAACAAGCATTGGCTGACTGGGGAGAGCCGTCAGCACGAGTCCGCCGAAAATTGGAAAGGAACTGTATCTCATTCCTTGACAGGTTAATCGTTTACCAGTATAATAATGGTGAAATCCTATGACAGGAGATAAAATTACGCCTGTTTTGAGAAAACGCAGGAAAGGAAGCGTTCTTATGATCTATTCCGCTGAAGTGCAGCATATGTGCCCCGTGGCCAAGGGCGCATACCACGGCCCGGCTCCCATTCCCGAGGAGGGAAAATGGGTCCAGGCTAAGGAAATCAAGGATATCTCCGGCCTGACCCACGGCATCGGCTGGTGTGCCCCGCAGCAGGGTGCGTGCAAGCTGACGCTCAATATCAAGGATGGCATCATTGAGGAGGCGCTGGTGGAGACCATCGGCTGCTCCGGTATGACCCACTCCGCCGCCATGGCCTCCGAGATTCTGATCGGCAAGACCATTCTGGAGGCGCTGAACACCGATTTGGTGTGCGACGCCATCAACACCGCCATGCGGGAGCTGTTTTTGCAGATCGTATACGGCCGCAGCCAGACGGCATTCTCCGAGGGCGGGTTGCCCATCGGCGCGTCTTTGGAGGATCTGGGCAAGGGTCTTCGCTCCCAGATCGGCACCATGTTTGCCACCAAGGAAAAAGGCCCCCGCTATATGGAAATGGCTGAAGGGTACGTTACCCGCGTGGCGCTGAATAAAGATAGCGAGATCGTGGGCTACGAATTTGTGAACCTGGGCAAGATGATGGAATCCGTCAAAAAGGGCGTGGACGCCAATGAGGCGCTGGAAAAGGCCAAGTCCCATTATGGTCAGTTTGAAGGCGCCGTCAAATATATCGACCCCCGCCAGGAATAAGAAAGGAGGACACGAAAAATGGCTCTGTTTGAAAGCTATGAGAGAAGAATTGACAAGATTAGCGGTGTCCTCGCGGAATATGGCCTCAAATCTGTGGAGGAGTGCCGCGAGCTCTGCAAGGCTGCGGGCTTCGACCCCTATGAGATTGCCAAGGCCATCCAGCCCATCTGCTTTGATAATGCCTGCTGGGCGTACTGCGTGGGTGCGGCCATTGCTCTAAAAAAGAATGTGAAGACCGCTGCTGAGGCTGCCGAAGCCATCGGCGTGGGACTGCAGTCCTTCTGCATTCCCGGCTCCGTGGCGGAGGATCGCAAGGTGGGCCTTGGCCACGGAAACCTGGGCGCCATGCTGCTGCGGGATGAGACGAAGTGCTTCGCGTTCCTCGCGGGTCACGAGTCCTTCGCCGCCGCCGAGGGTGCCATCGGCATTGTCCGCAACGCCAACAAGGCCCGCAAAGAGCCCCTGCGGGTTATTCTGAACGGCCTTGGCAAGGATGCAGCCCAGATCATCAGCCGCATCAACGGCTTCACCTATGTCCAGACCCAGTTCGACTACTATTCCGGCGAACTGAAGATCGTCCGGGAGATCCGGTACTCCGAGGGCGAGCGGGCCGAGGTCCGCTGCTTCGGCGCGGATGATGTCCGCGAGGGCGTGGCCATTATGCATCACGAGGGTGTGGATGTTTCCATCACCGGCAACTCCACCAACCCCACCCGGTTCCAGCATCCCGTGGCAGGCACCTATAAGAAAGAGTGCATTGAGCAGGGAAAGAAGTATTTCTCCGTGGCTTCCGGCGGCGGCACGGGCCGCACGCTTCACCCGGACAACATGGCCGCCGGTCCCGCCAGCTACGGCATGACCGATACCATGGGCCGGATGCACTCCGACGCCCAGTTCGCCGGTTCCAGCTCCGTCCCCGCCCATGTGGAGATGATGGGCTTCCTCGGTATGGGCAACAACCCAATGGTCGGCGCGACGGTTGCCGTCGCCGTTGCCGTGGCAGAAAGCAAAAAATAATCAAAACGGCTGCTTTCCAGAACTTTTCAGAGCAAATTAGAGCGTCCGATTCTAGATGGAATCGGACGCTTTTTGCATTTTGTCAACCAAAATTTAAGATGTTGACAACCGACGCTACTGCATGATCGGCTCAGACTCATCTTTTTCCATCCATCCGCCCATCCACAACGGCATCCAGATAAACGGTTTGATTCTCTATCATAAACAGCGCTTTATACCATTTTGTGAAAATGGCCTTGTGGTACTGCCCATCTGGCAGATTTAAATCTTCCTCCGGCGGAAATTGATAGGGATTGTCGGCTTAATGATGCAATATATCCCCAAAGTCCTTGTAAAACTGTTTTGCGGCGGTACCTTTTTCTGCTAGAATAGTTGCATTAGTATGTCGAAGACTGTGGAAATCGAATTTGTCAGAACCCAATTCGCGGGTTGCTACCTGACTAACATATTGCGTATTACGACTAATGATATAGCTCCCATCCATCCACACCATAACAAGTTTCACTTCCAGGCCGCCTCCGGTTGTATTTAACCGATTATTTTGGTCCCGATAATAATGCGTGTAGAGTTTGTCATAAAGAGATGAGGCTTTTATCCATAAAAGCAGAGTGAAGTATCAGCCATTTGAATTTTTATCCTTTTAAAAATTTACGCAACTTGGTGTACCTTATCCATTAATATACTAAATCGTTATTAGGAAGTAGCATTAGTCTGTGCCTGCTTTTTTTCATTTCAACAATTCATGCCCAGTGTTGAATTTCTCAACGCCAGGCATATTGTTGTTTATTTACAAAAAAATTAAATTCCAATACGATGGAACTGTGAAAAAGAAACAGATCTATATCTATATCTTCTTTTCATTCCGATTCAGTATCTCATCCAATGATGCAAAGAAGCCCTTACTGGCTGCGGCATCCAGAATGGTAGCCAGCGTGTCAGGTGGGATTTTCATTCCGCTTTTAATCCACTGCTGAGAGGCGAAAAAGTGGCCATAGCAAAAATACTCCAGCACCCAGTCAACGGACTCTCGCATCTCCTTGCTCAGGTCTACGACAGACAGCTTCTTCTGATTCAGGACCTTGTTCAGAAGACACTGCCAGTTGCTCAGGTTTTCCTGCAGCACATAATCATACAGATTGTTCTGTCCCTCCAACGCGATTGCTTTGGTTTAAAACTCCTTTTCTCTATAGGTTGCTCTGAGGACAAACCGAGAAATGTTGTACAGGGTCTCATCGCCACTGCAGTTCATGATGAACTCGTGAGTTGGAACAGTGACATCTACATGATAGGTCCAGTTAATTAGGTCCTGAATGTCTTTGAAGTGATAATAAAAGATGCCTCGGTTGACACCGCAGGAGAAGACCAGCTTCTGAACAGTGACGGATCTAAGCGGTATGCTTGAAGAGAGCTCTTTCAGCGTCTTAGATAGCAGAAGTTTGGTTCGATCAATTTTTTCCACTGAGTGCCTCTCCTTCTAACTGACGTTTATAAAACCGTATCGGGATGAACTCATACATTATTAAACTATGCACAATTTGGTGAGACTGTCAAGATACGCTTCACAAATATTGTCTCCATGGGTTCTGTGTGCATAGGCATGTCAGAATCTTGGGAAATACTGTCAAGGGGGAAGCAAAGCATGTTCAAAGAGTACAAGGTAGTGATTTCAGGCGCAACTTCGGGAATCGGACTGGCTACTGCCAGAAAATTTCTTGACGAGGGTGCCACCGTTATCGGCATCGGAAGAGATTTCAAGAAAACCGCAGACTTTGGTGAAAAATTTATCCCCTGCATATGCGATGTTGCCAGCTATGATGAGATTGAAAAGGCCTGCAAGTTTATTGAGGAGACCTTTGGCGGCGAGGTGGATACCTTTGTGAACAACGCCGAAGCTGGTGCTCACACTGGCATTAAGCAGTATGACAACAAAGAACATCACCAGGCTATGGACCTGCTGCTCAACGCTGCAGTGCAGTTTGGACGGAATCTCTATCCCATGCTCTTGAAGGCGCCTCATAAGAACCCTAGCATTGAAATTGTCGCATCAGCCGAGGCCCACTCCATTTCGGCGGACGTGCTCAGCTATAATTTGGGTAAGACCTCCGTGCTCCGCTACACACACATGGCAGCATCTGGCTTCATCGGCGTGTGTTGCAACAGCGTGTGTCCTGGCTACATTAAAACGCCCATCTTTGGCCGTCCTGGTACAGATCTGCCGCCCGAGGCCATTGAGGCCACTTATGCCGCAGTGAGCGGGATTGTGCCTTTGGGCAGAATTGGCCAACCAGAAGAAGTGGCAGAGGCCACCCAAGGCGCCACCGTAATTGCCGTCGGCAGAAATTTTGACAAGGTTGGAGATTTGGGGCCTCAGTATATTCCCTGTAAATGTGATGTAATCGAAGAAAAGCAGATTGATCAGGCCGTGAAGATGGCCGAAGTTCGCTTCGGAATGCTGGACTCACTGGTGCTCAACGCCGGTGCCGGCATTGCCGCTCCGGTAGACACCATCACCAGCGACGTCCTTGATTATCAGTACAAACTCCTGCTTCGGGCAAACGTGCTGTTTGTGCAGAAGTGTGTGCCTCTGCTCAAGAAGTCCAAGAATCTCAGCATCTCCTTCACCGCCTCTGTGGCCTCAATGATGGTGGATGACACCTTCCCCTACAACATGCTGAAACTTGGCGTGGTGAGCCTGTGCCGCAACAGCGCCCGAACACTTAAGAATATCCGCTGCAATGCCATTTGTCCGGGCCTCATCCACACACCATTAATGCCTGAAGCGGCGTGGCAGGCACTGGGCACTGAAGAGGCTCTTCAACAGATACCCAGTCGCCGCATCGGCACGCCCGATGAACCGGCCAAGCTCTTTGCATTCTTGGCTTCCACCAAGGCATCCTACATCTCTGGCGCCATCATCACCATTGACGGCGGCTGGTACACTACGCATCCGAGAGTACTGTAATACACACAGAGGTAGATATATAATGAAAAAAATGTTTGAAAAATGCTATATTGGTACATGCCAAGTCAAAAACCGGGTGGTCATGACGGCCATGACCACCGGCTTTGCCGGTTCGAATGGTCAGCCCACTGAGCAATTGGTGCGCTATTATGAGGAGCGGGCTAAGGGCGGCGTGGGATTGATCATCACTGAGATCTTCTGCATTAATACTGAACATGGCAAAGCATTCCCCAACCAAATGAATGCTCTGATCCCCGGCAACATGCCCTCGCAGGACCAGATGACCGACCGGATTCACCAGTACGGCACCAAGATGTTTGCCCAGATCCATCACGGCGGCAGCACCAATGTGCCCGCCCTCAATGGTGGCAAACTCTACGGCGCCGACGCAATTCCCAACATCTCCGGAATCGTGCCCGAGCCTTTGTCTCTCGCTCAGATTGAGGAACTGAAGGGTCAGTTCATCGCCACCGCGGTCATGTGCAAGGCGGCTGGATTTGATGGTGTCGAAGTTCACT
Organism: Oscillibacter sp.; assembly: GCF_040505565.1. Classification (GTDB taxonomy): domain Bacteria; phylum Bacillota; class Clostridia; order Oscillospirales; family Oscillospiraceae; genus Oscillibacter. The sequence continues at coordinate 258,542 of NZ_JBEUWZ010000024.1, forward strand.
GTGCCCATGGCTATCTGCTGTGTGAGTTCCTCAGTGAGAGCTCCAACCACCGAGCGGATCAGTACGGCGGTTCCTTTGAAAACCGCTGCCGTCTGCCCATCGAGATCCTGCAGGGCATCAAGACCGCTTGTGGTAAGGACTATCCCGTATCTGTCCGCATTAGCGCCGACGAGTATGATCCGACCCATCCTGGCTCCATCACCCTAAAGGATGGTGTGGAGATTGCCAAGGTCTTGGAAGCAGCGGGTGCCGACTGCATCGACGTGTCCTGTTGCAACTACTTTAGCTCTTGGACATCCATCGAGCCATATTCCTATGAGCAGGGCTGGCGCAAAGAGAATGCCCGTGCCATTAAAAAGGCAGTCAAGGTGCCCGTTATCGCCACCAATACTATCAAGGAGCCGGAGTTTGCCGAAAAGCTGCTGGAAGAGGGCATTTGCGACTTTGTGGGTGTGGGACGCGGCAACATCGCCGATCCCCAGTGGGTGCGCAAGGCCAAAGAGGGCCGTAGCGCCGACATCCGCAAATGCATCGGTTGCCTGTACTGTTTTGAGAATCTGACCGGAGCACGGGGCCAGATGCATTGCACGGTGAATCCCAGAGCCGGCCGTGAGGTCTGCTTTGCTGAAGAACCAAAGAAAGACGGAAACGGTAGAAAAATTGTCGTGATCGGCGGCGGTCCCGCCGGTATGCAGGCTGTAAGCCTGTTGGGCAAGCGGGGTTTCGATGTGACTCTCATCGAAAAGGACTCTAAGCTGGGCGGCGCCATGAATCTGGCGGACAAAACCGCACCCTACAAGGTAAAAATTACCTGGTTGCGGGATACCCTTGCCCGGGAATTGGAGCAGGCCGGTGTTAAATTGTTGATGAACACCGAGGCCACTGTGGACACTGTGAAGGCCCTGCAGCCTGAGGCCGTCTTCCTCACGGGCGGCGCAGATCCTATTTACCCGCTTCTTCCGGGAGTGGACAGTGCTAAGGTAGCGCAGTCGGATGACGTCATCGCTGGTAAAGTACAGGTAAGCGGCCGGGTTGCCATCATCGGCGGTGGCCTGACCGGTCTGGAGACGGCAGAATTGCTGAGCCACTCCGGAAAAGTTGATTCTCTGGTGGTGGCGGATATGCTACCCGCCATCGGCACTGGTATGTATCCCATAATTTTTATGGATGTGATGAACCAGATCGGTGCTTTTCCCATGGAACTGATGGCAGGTCATCGTCTGGAAGAAATTACCGAAAGCGGTGTAAAGCTCACAAAGTTGGAGGATAACTCCACTGTGGAGGTTGCCGCGGATTATGTAGTGCTCTCTATTGGGTTGAAACCCAACACCGTGGTGCGAGAGGCCTTTGAATCTGCCTTCGACCGGGTTGTCGTGTTGGGTGAAAACCGACATGCACCGGGACGGATTGCAACTTCCCTCAGCGAGGCCTATATGGCCGCCTATGGCTTTGATCCAGAAGTGTAAAATCAGATACCTAAGAAGAGGCAGGGAACCTTTAGGTTCCCTGCCTCTTCTTTTGCTTGTTTCATTAGACATGAATAATCTTAAATGCGGAGCATTGACGGTTTTCAAGTGATACAGTGGGTGCGTTTGGACCTGGCTGTTAGAATTTTGTTCCATTGCGCGGTGCTGCCATAATCTGAAGGTAAGTCAATCGTACCCCCAAACGCTGACCAGAAAGTGAGCCACTTGAAATACCCTCAAGCCAAGGGATAGCGTGGGTGTGACGCAGAAAATAGAAATCCAAATCAGGAGAAATCACAGGATCTCCTTCCTAATATGTGCCGTGAATCACTCTGGCAACATGCTGCATAGTTCGCGGCTGAATATAACTGCCATCTTCCCGAACCATAATCATCGATATGGGATACGCTACTCTTAGCGTACCACCGGAATCCGCTCTATCAGCGCACTGTGACGGCAAGTAGTTTAAATGTCCGATCCACTCCAGACGGAGCGATTGTGGATGGCCTAAAGCGCAATACTGTGGTCACGGTTTTGGAGGTTCACGGGGCTTGGTCCAGAATCGGAGCCGATCGCTGGGTAAGCACTTCGTATCTGAAGGCATAAGGCAAAAAAGGGAGAGCAGCGGCGGCTACTCTCCCTTTACCAAGCATTAGATTTACTTCTAAGAAGCGGCTAAATTTTTATCATTTATTTTGTCCCTATTTATCAAAAATCTTGTCGCGCTACACTATTTCAGATGGACAAAAGAGATCTACGCAAAAAATGCGAACAATATGTGGTCAAACCGCGTCGAAACGAGATTGGCGACTACGGCTTGATGAAGTATGATGTGCTGAAATTGCATAACGCCATTTACCGTGAGGACGACAACCGTAAGACATTTAATAGCAACGACGATCCATGGGCATGAAACCAGAAGTTTTGACAGTTCAGGAAACCGCTCAGCTCCTGAAAGCACACTTCCAGCAAGTGCGAAAAATGTTTCAGAACGGAGAATTTCCGGCCGTAAAGGTTGGCCGAGAGTGGCGCATTGAACATGAGAAAGAACGATAATTCAAGGCGCAATTTTACGTCCTGATTTATCATTTCCTGTAATAATCACCTTACCCCAGCAATCTTAACGATCATCTCTATCCTTGATTGCTTCGTTATAAATGCTGCTGTACTTGATCCTTCCTGGCATTGCCCAAAAAGCCTCAAAATCCGATAGATACTCCCCAGTGTAAAGATGCATGAGTGTTTGACGATCCTTACTGCTGCCGGAATTCCGAAAGCGCTCAGCCGCATTTTCAAAAAGCTCGAAATCACACTCGATTTCATCCCGGCAAATTGAACACATCTTCCCGTTATAAACAGTGCAGTCTTCAATGCCGAGCGATGCCAAATCCTTCTTTATCTGCGCCAGATGAACTCTGGCCATCCTTTTGACATCCTTCGATTCGGATTCCGGCCAGACGGCATCGCAAATCTGGTCCTTTGTGACGCCCGTTTCCCCGGTATCAAGCAGGAACGCCAGCAGCTCGCGCTCTTTTTTTCTCGCAATTTTCAAGGGGCTCGTTCTATCGGCATACGGGTAAACAAAAAATCCGCCAAAAGTTTTTATGTATGCTTTTTTCGCTTTATATCCGGAAAATTCCCTCATTTCTTTCACTATTTCTGGCATAATTCCGCGCTTGTCCGCAAATTCAAGAATCGGGTCATAGACCTTTCTAATTCTGAAATACTCGTAAATTCCGTTTTCATGGCAAAGTGACAGAAAGCGGCCTATCAAAAACCCGGTCTCATCCTGTTTTTCTTCCGTCATCGCGATCCGCGCGAGGATGCCGTAAGCAAGCGCCACATAGAGATACATGCCGGTCCGCTCTCCTACGTCTACGGCCATTTTTGCACACTTTGCCGCTTTTGCCGGATCGGGTATGGCACCATAGTACCCGGAAAGCCTCATAAGAGAGATCGTTTTGAAAAAATCTCCGACCGAATCAAGGTTTTCAAATATTTCTTTCTCGATTTCCTCCTTCGGTTCGGAGGTGAAAATCAGACTATATGTAAGCTTCAGCATTTTCGCCCACCTGAGCTGAAAATCTGATTTGCGGAAAAGCGGGGCGTATTCGTCCGCCAGTGTGAAATACCGGATGGTTGCCTCATACGAGGCGTCCTTTCCGTTCATCATGTCAATGAACGCGTTCTGATAGTGTATCTCGGCGGCGAAAAGATAACCCGACCAGATTTCCTCGTACTTGCTGGTGATTCTCAGCTTTTGAAGCTCGTCCGTAATCAGCGACACGGCTTTTTCCCGATTTCCGAGCATCTGATACGACTTTGCCGCGTAAATTCCTATGCTGTGCAAGTCAAGATAGGAGCGCTCATCTTCGGAAAGCTTTAGAGAGTTTTCATAGTGGAAAACCGATTTCCTCATATCCCCGGTGAAGAAATATATGGCGCTCATGAATCGCTCATACCATGCTTTCATTTTCAAGTTGCCAGCTCTTGCACATTCCTCGATGGCATTCTGGCAAAGCGTCATTGCCTCCGCTGTTCGCGCTTCCCAGCACAGGTTATATAGCTTTTCTATCACGACGGCGTAAGCACTTTCGGACGCAAACTCATCAAGTCTTTCTATCAGTTTGTCGAGCAACTCGTCGGATTCCTCGAATGAGACAAAGTTTCGCAGTACCCTTGCCTTACTCACCATGGCCTCCATGAAAAGCTCCGCCTCGCTGGGTCGAAGATTGGGTATTGCCTTGTCAAGGCATTCGTTCGCCGCAACGAAGTTCCCGACGGCGGACAAAAAAGTTCCTTTGGCAACAAGGATCTCCGGGCCGGGATTCCTGATATCGCCTAAGGCCTGAAACCATGTGCGGAGCTCGCTAAAACGGCCCGCCTGAATCATTTCTTTATGGCTTTCGAGAATTATTTTCAGCAGGAAATCCCTATCATCCGCTTTCGAGGCATACTCGGCAGCTTTTGAATAGTCGCTGTTTCGAAAATAATACTGAGCGGCTTTGTCCATCAGGACACGTCCCTGCCCGGGCTCACTTTTTTCCAGCAGACAGTCCCTGAAAAGAGCGTGATAACGGTAATATCCGTCTGCGGTTTTCGTTGTGAATATGTTTCGCAATACAAGACTTTCCAGAATAAGCCTTGTGTTTTTCTTTCCAAGGACCTCGTCCAGCATCGGTGGATCAAGCTTCTCGAAGCAGGCGGAGGTTTTCAGAAAATCGACCGTACCCGACGACATCTGCCTGAAGCATTCATAAAATAGATAGATGTAGAGAGTGCCTTTTCCTTTTTCCGGAACATCGGGCGGCGTTACGCCGTTTTCCAGGAGCACCCGGAAGGAACCGGCGGCGAGCGGCCAACCTTCGGTGATGCGGTAGATTTCGTCGTCCTCAAGGCCCAGCAGCTGATACATTTCATTCCTGGTAAAGATCAGATCGTTTTGCGTGAGCTCGAAGATTTTACCTTTTAAATAGAGTGGAACGAGCTCCTGCCAGAGAGGCTCGCGGCTTCCCATCAGGAGACGGATGTTTTTTGACGCGTATTTGAGAAAGTCCGCAATCAATTCTTTTATCTGTTGGCATGCAACCGTATGTAGGTCATCCAATATAATCGTAACCGGTTCGCCGAGCTTTTCTATGCTGGCGATAACGGCGTTCGAGAGGATGGTTATAAAGTTGTCCTGTTCCGCAAAAGGCAGATACTCGGACGCGACAAAATTGTAATCCTGGAAGGAATTCCGGATAGAATCACACAAAGTCTCCAAAAACAAAAAAACATCGCTTTCCCCGGCAAGCGTAAGCCATACCGCTTTTTTCGCCGTAACGGCGAGCTGTGACAAAAGCGTCGTTTTTCCATAGCCTGCTCCCGCGTGAATATAGATGAACTTTTTTTGGCTTCCCAATGCCTTCCCAATCAGCTCATGACGCGTAATTTCGCTGGCGTACGCTTCAGGTGATGAAAGCCTCGCGTTCGATATGCTGTTCGTTATGTTACGCCCCCTCAATAATCTGACTACATTATATATCGGAATATGACAAAAAGAACATAAGTCTTTTAAAAAAGTCAAAAAATCTGTTTTTGTTAACGCTTTTGTTAACGGGTGATGTCCTATAGTAAAGATAAGTAATTTAATCGACTGAAAACAGCGTGAGGTGAATTTGGTTGAAAAAAAGCAATGAGAACGAAACAGCTCCGGCCGGCACGGTTTTCAATGCATTTGAGGAGTGCAGGGTTTCTGAAGAGCAATTTCCCCATATCGGGAAATGCTGCCGCAGAAAAGTCGGCCCGGGCGGAGCGGATTACGAAAAAATATGTCCGCACTGTACCGTATGGATATCGCCGCCCGACCCGGCGACCCTTGAGATCGCGGCAATTATAGAGTGTCCGAAATATGGATTTGGAAAACGAATCACGGGATAAACAGGACGCTACGTAGATTTAAGGCTTAAATATAAAATATAGAGAGGTCTGTGAAAAAATGAAGAAAAAAATACTGACCTATTTTTTGCTTTTTTGTTTGATATTGAGTCTTTTCCCTTCAAGTGCATTGGCTGTGGAGGAAACGAATACACAAACGGAGACAGAAACGAGTGAAGGATCGGATACGGGCTCTCAAACCGGAACGGGCACAAGTGCGAATGCAGGGTCGGACACGGGCTCGCAAACCGGTACCGGCACAAGTGCGGATACGGGGTCGGACACGGATCATGATACGGAAACCGTGTTGCCAACCACCGATAGTACGCTTGCCTCCTTGCTGACGACTATAACTTCCGAGGCGGCCGTCCTCTCGGTTTCTAACAACACTTATACGGACACGGGTTCTCACAGTGTAAACCTTGACAACACTACTTACAGTCTGACGCTGGATGTGGATCCAACCAACTTTACCGGAACGCCGAAGCTCGTGGTATCCATCCCGAAGGGCATTACGTTGTCCTCTTATCCCACGTCGTCCAATACCACGCTTTCAAGTTATATTCAGAGCGTCGGCACAGAGACGGAGACGGATGGAAGTACAACCCTCACCTATACGTTTAACACCGGCATCAGCACCGTGGGCTTTAACATCTCTCTCCTGCCCACCTACAAACTGATGACAGGCAGTAGTTACGCAGTGACGGCAAGTATCTACGACGGCGACAACAGCACGCCAGAGGGTACGGCGTCGGACTCGATTACCATTGCTTCAAATCCAACTCTCGCCAATTGCGCCTATAACTGCTCCCGTGAGGCGCTCCAATATATCAATCTTTCAACTGTGGACTACTACTACGCCAAGGCGGATCTGTACTTTGCCACCTACTATGCAAACCATTATGACTACGATTCCCTGACCATTACGGTCCCGATTCCGAAGGAGGCAACGCCAGGCTATTACGACAGCAATGGCAGTTTTGTCGTGCTGACGGATGGAACTCCTTACAGTTTCCCGGACGGGACGGCCACCTATGAAACGAATCAGACCTTTACAAACGACAGTAACAACACGGTCGGAACCGGAAATGCCGTCGTATTCAATCTGTCGGCCTCCCATGGATTGACCACTTCGGCTTGTCAGAGTTTTAATATGTACAACAGTAATATGGGCGGTATTTACCTCCGTTTCCCCAGTAATACGGAGGCCGGAACCTACACGCCAGGCGTCTCTTCCAAGGTCGTCGCCCAGGTCGGAAACAGCAATTATACGCTTCTGGAATACGACTCGTACCCCGGACTGAGCTATCAAACCGTCAGCTATACGTTCCAGGATTATGATGTCAATAACTTTATCTATACCGGCATGGGCAACGGATACAAATCAGTCAATACCGGTAATTATCTGATGCCGCAGGCGGACAACCAATACTTCTACTCCTATTTGTATAATTTAAGCGGGGATGATCTCGCGGATGTAGAGGTAGAGTATTCCGGCGGCTTCTCCGACAGCGATGTTACCCCCCTCTCGGCGGACATTCACTGTTACAAGCTGGTGTTTAATCTCTCCTCTGGGGTAAACCCATCTACTGTGGACGTGACATACTCCTATTATGATGCAAGCACAGGAAAAACCAATACAGACGGTCACGCCTATCTGGCTGCCTCAGATGCAACCCTGTCGCTGGACGAAGGGGACTATTTCACGGATATCCGTGCGACCTATGACCATGTGGGACTATCTGCTTACTCTTATTCCAGCATTACCACACTCAGCGCATACTGCTACAATGCCAAGAATTTGAACGAAGGAACCTGCAACATTTATTCGAAAATTCTTTCGGCCAAGACAAACACAACTACATATGGCGCCTCAGTCTGGACAAAGACCGCCAACACATGTTTTTATCCGCGTACGGAGTTGTCAGTTTGCCCCAATTCCATTAATCTGCAAGGAACGTCAAACGGCATGGATAAGGGCTCGAAGTATTCCTTCAGTTTTTACCCCGCTACCTATGGTACGTTAAACGACCTGTGTGTATATTTTCTGCTGCCCTATGGGTATGAGTTTCAGTCCTATACACCACCCTACGACTGGGGTGTGACGAGCAGCGACTATACGATCTCCTCCCGGACCATCACAGTGGGATCGGATACAAACCTTGGCACCGGCGGCTACAGCTGCAAGGTCACGGCCGGCACTTATACGCTTTATACAATCCAATATACGGACGGAGCCAATCATATTTCATTGTCTTTACACAACGTCTGCTTCTCGCTGGGGCCCACCGTGGACACCGCCGAGGTCAAGACCGGCGTAACCGTCCCTGCGGCAATCGGCATGACCACCGCGAGCGCCGTCTACCCGTTTGACTGCGGCAGCTATTACCAGCTTCAAGACCTTCTGGACTTTGATGATGACAATGACACTGCCGAGACGTTTGCCCGGTTCTATTCTCTCACATCCGCCACGCAGAATGCGGCAAAGGTAATCAGCATGTCCGGCGCTCTGACCTCATCGCATGAAAGCGGCTCCGGCTCGATCAAATCCTATCAGTATAACTCCACGGGCGGCTATACGTTTACGGTCTATAACGGCCTCGACAGCGGCAACACAGCGCAGGATGCCACAATCAATATCGCAGTTCCCTCCAAAGGGACGGGCATCGCCGCGCGCCTCACCGGGGCGCCTACACTGGACGGCAATTTTCTTGCCGACGCCGCGGTCACATACAGTTCGGACAGCGGCTCGACCTATGTCCCCGAGTCCTCTGTAAGTGACTGGAACACCGTCACAAATATCAAAATTATAACGGCATCCGGCGTGGGACTCTCCAGCGGCGCCTCGGCCTACGTCACCGTGCCGTTCACTGCAAGCTATGATACGTTGGTATCATCCTCCTCCACAGCGGTATTCACCGGCGCCATGTCCTATTCTCTATATAAGAACAGCGCACTTTCCTCCACACCCAGCGCAGCTGCGCAGGACTGCACAATGGAAGCCGCTTCCCTCCCCGTCAGCGGTACTGTGTATAAGGACTATGATGACGACGGCGTCCGCGACGCAAATGAGCAGAACAACGGCAAGTTCTACATAGCCGGTCTGTATTCCGGCGCCTATACCAGCGGAACAACAGGATTGACTTCAATTAGCTCATGCTTGGCAGACAGCACCACAGGTGCTTTCTCATTCCCAAGCAGCATCTATCAGCCCGGAACCTATACACTTAGCATGAGCCTTGCAAGTACGGAAAAGCTCGGCACGCATTCCACCGGCTGGACTTTGGACAGCAACGGCTGCGCCTATTACACGTTTACGGTCGGCGGCAGCGTGACAAGTGTGAAGGAAAGCCTGCCCTTGAACGCGCCACGCACGCTGCTTCTCAACTACTCCAGCTGCTATTTGTACAATACCGCCACAAAAAAGCTTATTCCAACTGTCCTGCCCGCCTTGGAAAGCAAGGAAGCCGTGACCTATGAATCGTCGGACCCCGATGTTGTCACCGTGGCCTCTGACGGCACCCTTACCTATGTGGCCGACGGCACGGCGATCATCACAGCTACAGTACCCGGATATGCCGGCGGCGACACCGTCTCAGCCACCTGCACGGTCTATGCTCGTAAAGGCTCTTATTCAATCACCCTTCACGCGGGAGATAATACGACGCTAAGTGAAACCGGCTACACCCTGTCCTCCGGCTGCTATACCGGCAGTTATACATCATCCGGCAGTTGTATCTATCTGCCCACAGCTTCTTTTATGACAAACAGCGATGCAACATACTATTTTGAAGGCTGGTATGACAACGCCGATTTCACCGGCTCATCGGTTCCCTATATTACAAGCACCGACTACGGCAGTAAGGAATATTACGCCAAGTGGAGCCAATATGAAGCGGCCTATGAAACGGATGCAAATACTTGGGTTTATGGGACGTTTTCAACGGCACTTTCAGGCGTCTATAACGGCGGCACAATAAAATTGCTCAAGGACGTATCATTCTACGGCTTACCCACAATTACAAAAGACATTACGCTGGCAACCGACGGGAACGCCCGTACACTGACGATCAACTATTTCCTATATGTTACGACCGGTTCGCTGACCATTGACAGTGCGGATCTGACCATAACCGGCAGCACATATTACAGCTACCTGATTTTGAACAGCGGCGGCACCGTGAACATCAAAGTAGGCACGATTTCATCCACTTCGCTTTACGGTATCCAAAACAGTGGCACATTGAATATATCAGGCGGAACGGTTAACTGTACCAATTCTTTCTCAGGTGCTGCGGCGATTTACAATCATGACAGCGGAGCCGTTTCAATAACGGGCGGCAGTATTACAAACTCACATACCGACGGATCTGCCATTTGCGAAGGAGTCGACGCTACCGGCTTAATCACGATTTCCGACGCTCCTGTTATAACATCGGCTTCGGAATATACGATTGAATGCCTGTCCCACGCCACGGATACGGCCGCAATCGATTATTTCGGTAAGACATATTACAGCAGCAGCCTGTCAAACATAACGCTGACGGGTACATACGACGGATCGGGCAATTATGTTATAAACTCTGAAAACTGCGACGAAGCGATCGTTAGCGCCAAAAACATTCAAAGCGGATATGCCCTTATCGCGTGGACAAGCGATTCCGGACACAGCAGCCAGCTCAGTACGGTCAACGGTGCGGCCGTTTCAAGTCTGCAAAGTGCGGACAGTTCTCCCTTTACAACTGTTTACGCCTATTTGGGACAAGCGCAGTATACGGTCAGCGGAACGGTCAGTAAGGGCTCGGCTTCATTGTCGGATCTCAGCGGGATAACCGTAACCCTGTACTCCTCGGGATCGGCCACCACATACACGGCACAAACAGATGCAAGCGGAAGCTTTACAATCCCTAACGTACCGGCGGGAGACTATACGGCAGTTGTCGAAAAAGATGAGTCCGGCAAATATGCCAGATCAAAATCAATAATGTTTACATTAACAGACACAGCTTACAGCGGCTTGAGCATTACGCTTTCCGCGCCAGTTACCAATGGCTATCCGATTTTCGTCATCTCGAAGGGTACGTCGGCAGATTCTGAGTACTACTATATCTATGAGAAAAAGTCGGACGGCAGCGTGTTTGAACCGTTTAAAGATTCAAATGCGGTTGATGACAGCTATGGATATTCCAGCATCAAGGATGTCATGACGGACGTGAGCGCCGAATCCGTCGATTATTCGCCGACGCTGTATTTTGGGGCAACCGGTACCGACACCGATTGCATCAGCGGCTCGCTGAATCTTGGCAGCGAGTATGTATATCTTGGAGATGGCAACACATACACAGTAAAGGGCAGTATTACCAGCGCCATGGATTCAGACCCCACGATCTTCCTTGGTGATGGCACTTCGCTGATAATCGACGGAGCGCATATTGACAGCACCGGCAGCGAAGCTGTTGAGAATGACGGCGCGGGAAGCATAAAACTAATCAACGGCACGGTAACATCCGAGAATTATCCTGCGATTGAATCTTATGGAGAGGACAGCTCTATTGATATCAGCGGAGGTACGGTATCCGGGGAAGCATACGCGGTATCCGGCGAGAACATCCATATAAGCGGAGGAAATATTGAATGCGCGGGTGGGCCGGCGCTTGTCTGCTTTGGCGGGGAAAACACGATATCCGGTGGAACTCTGACCGTGTACAACAGCAGTATCAGCTTTGATCCCGAATCAAATTCCATTCCCGGCACCGTATTGCTTTACAGTCAGTCCGATCATAATCAACTGACTGTCAGCGGCGGTACGATCAAAAACACCGCTGCCACCGGATATGCAATATATCTATATAATTGGCAGCACAACAGCTACTCCTACAGCAGCGAGCTTACGCTTTCGGGTCATCCCTCAATTTCAGGCGCCGGGGATATCTGGGCAAACACGGCAATTTATGCGAACGACGGCGCGGTATCCAATCCCGCGTCCTATACCGGCGGCGCGCTTACGCTGTATTACGGCGGCAGTGACTTACAGGTTGGAACAGTCGCGGTTCGTAATGTGACAGAGGGCACGAACGACGAAAAATTCAGCCTGACGAACACAGGCTACGGCCTGCTGAGAAACAACACGGACCTCGTTATCGCGACGGCACCCGCTGCCCCGACGGGACTAGTCGGGACTGCACCCACCTCGGAAAACGGCACCGACGGAAGCATTTCAGGCACGACGACCGCCATGGAGTATAAGCCTGTTTCAGGCGGAGTTTTCACTGCCTGCGCCGATCATAGCACGACGGTTGGCAAAACGGGGAATTATCTCGTCCGTCACGCGGCGACGGATACTTCAGCCGCAAGCCCGACCGTAACCGTATATGTGCCGCCGTATATCAGCCACAGCGTCAGCGGCACTGTGGACAATGATTCCAATCAGCCTGTATCCGGCGCTGCGGTTAGGGTCATGCAGGGCAACACGCAGTTCGGCATCACCGTGATGACCGATGCCGACGGCAAATTTACCGTTTTGGGCATACCGGGCGGGGAGTTCAACCTTGTGGTCACAAAGAGCAGCAACACCGTTACGAAATTTATCGTCGTCAGCGGTGCGGACTATGTTGCTGGAACAATCGTCCTCCCGGACAACGACAGATACAGCATTCTGGCAATCACGGGAGACGATACCCCAGACGTCGTAGTGAACGGCCTTGATCAAGAGGCGAAGGCGCAGACAGAAGATTCCTGCACCGTCACCATGACCGTTGAACAGAAGGCGGCAAACGATGCTGCAATTCAGGATCAGGCTTCAGCCATCGCTGTTATAGCGGACGGTCAAACGATTGAATATCTGAAGATCGACGTCACGAAAACGGTTGGAATCGATGCCCCGACGCCATTAAATAGCCTGACCAATGTTCAGGAAATTGCCGTTCCCTATGATTTCAGCGGGAAAACAGATGTCATTGTTTATCGTTATCACGGCGATTCCGCAGCCGCTCTGACATCCCTGAGTGCGCGGCCAACCTTGAGCGGCGCGAAGGACGGCACCTTCTACGCGGATTCCGTAAACGGAAAGATTTACATCTACGCCAATAAATTCTCCACCTATGCGATCGGTTGCAGTTCCGATTCCGGTTCCGGTTCTGGTGGCTCGTTTCCCAGTACGGCAAGCTATACCATAGCGGCATCCGCGGGCACGGGAGGGAGTATCAGTCCCAGCGGTTCCACAAGCATCGTATACGGTGGCAGCAAAACCTATAGGATCACGTCTGACGATGGATATTCAATTATCGACGTCTTGGTGGACGGCGTAAGCGTCGGCGCGGTGGGCAGTTACTCCTTCAAGAACGTTCAAAAAGCACATACCATCAAGGCGGTGTTTGCGAAAACCTCTGGTTTGCCGTATTATATCGGTAGCGACGGCAGCAAGATATTTATCGGCTTTGCCTCGGATAAGAACGGAGCAATGAAGTATATCGCTCCCGGCAGCGTGACGGTGCTGTTCGCGCCGAATCTAAAGGATTTCACTGATATTACAGGCCATTGGGCAGAGTCCTATATTGACTTTGTCACCGAACGTGAGCTGTTTGTTGGCACTGCTGATCATGTCTTTTCTCCTGACACAGGCATGACCCGTGCTATGTTCGCTGCGGTAATTGGACGGCTCTACGAGAGGTCGTATGGAACCCTTACGAATCGTTCGGAACACGCATTCACCGATGTCAATTATAACGATTACTATGGCAGATACGTTGATTGGGCATCTCAGAACAAGATTATTTCCGGAGTAGGCGGAGGGCTGTTTGAGCCGGACCGTGAGATTACCCGCCAGGAGATGGCGGCAATCCTGTACCGTTTCGCCGAGTTTCTGGGTGTTTCCATGAAAGACTGCCAGAATACACTGCTTACTTATCCCGACGCTTCAAGCATATCTTCTTGGGCAATGGACGCAGCAAAATACTGTCAGCAGACAGGAATCATTGCTGGCCGCGACAACGGCAATTTCGTCCCCCGGGGAACGGCGACACGAGCGGAAGTTGCGGCGATTCTGAAACGTTTTATTGAAACGGTCGTATAAAAGTAATCGAACGTAGGAATTTTCTATTTAAACTTAACCATTTAAGCGGGACAGTACGGATTTTCCGACTGCCCCGCTTTAGTTATATTGCTTTCATGGTTCATGGTACCATATGTTGCAGCAATGACGATTACTTGCTAAATAATTGGCTTTTTTGAAAATCACCTTGACAAAACGCATCTGAAGATACGCTGCTTTCTGCGATGGAGGTCGCCGGTGCTAATGAGAGAGTTGCTTCATGTAGGTATGCTATCAAATCAAGGGTAGATATTTGCAAGCGCTTAAATAACGGCTGTATGGATATAGATTAGATAAAGCTTTTGTGCGAGCGCGGCATTTTGCTCCATCTCCAACACCCCTGCCTGCGGGCATAGCTTACTTAGCTGACAGCGTGGCCCATCGGGCAGGAATCATCAGCAAACAGTACCTTACAGTCATCCTGCTCAGGCATATCGACCGCAATTAGCATTCCTTCACTCAAGATATTACAAAATTTGTGCGGCTTCAAGTTGACGAGCACAATAATTTTCTTGCCAATCAAATCCTCTGGCTTGTAATAAGCGCGGATGGTCGACATGATGGTGCGCTGACCTTGACCATCATCTACCGTGAGCTTCAGAAAACTTCGGCTCTTAACGACCTCTTCACATGCGATGACCTGACATACGCGGAAATCAAGCTTTTGGAAATCCTCCAATTCAATTTCTGGCTTTCTTTCCTCCGGAATTTCTCCTTCCATAGATACTTCCAAATATTTATTTGTCAAGATGTGATTGATCCATCTTGCGATAAAGGGTGCGAACACTGATACCAAGGGCCTGCGCGACGTGCACTTTTCCCTTGGAGTCCCAACCGTATTTATTCAGCAGATCGCGAATGACACAGCCTTCGGCTTCTTTGAGCGCCGGGAGTGGTTGTGCTTCCACTTCGTTCAGGAAATGCGGCGGTAAATCAGTCAACTGCACAATGTCGCTATCAGCCATATTGATACAGTACTCCACAATGTTTTCCAGCTGCCGTATGTTCCCGGGCCAACTATAACGGTTAAACTGTTGGATCACACTTTCATCAAAACCTTTCACGGCTGCGTTGAGACGATAGTTGTATTTGCTGAGAAAAGCGTTCAGCAACTCCGGAAGATCCTCCATTCGTTCGCGCAGAGGCAGAACTTCTATGCTGATAACATTGAGCCGGTAGAAAAGGTCTGCGCGAAAGCAATCATCTTCGATTCGCTGCTGAATGTTTGCGTTGGAAGCGGAGATGATTCGAGTATTTAATGTGATGGTTTTTGTCCCGCCAACATGTTCAAATTGCCGATCCTGCAGAACGCTCAAAAGCTTTGCCTGCATACTCATTGGCATCTCACTGATCTCATCAAGGAAAAGCGTTCCGCCCTCGGCAAGCTCCATTTTTCCGGATTTGCCGGTTTTTAATGCCCCGGTAAACGCACCTGCCTCGTAGCCAAACAGCTCACTTTCAAACAACGATTCCGAAATATTTGCACAATTGATAATAATGAAAGGCTTATCAAAGCGATTGCCTTCGTAGTGAATGGAACGTGCCAATACACCTTTTCCGGTGCCGGTTTCGCCAGAGATAAAGATAGAAGACGGGCTGTTAACGATCTTTCGCATACGTCTGCGCACACTTTCCATGTGTGCCCCACTGCCGCGCATTTTTTCATACTCGCAAACTTTAGAGGGTGGCGATACAACAACCTGCTTTGCAATCAACCGCACTGCAAAACCGCTGATGCTCCCAAGTGAACGGAAAATAGGTGCAGAAGAAAGAGTAATGGTTATCCCTTGCCGTATTTCCACCGCTTGATTTGCAACCTGCCGTCCGCTCATCACTTCGTCGGCCAACTCAATTGGGAGAAAATCGCGAATAGATTTTAAACACGCGCCGCTGAGAATGCTCAGTGCGGAATCATTGATGTCCAGAATATTACCATCTACGTCAGTTATCAGCAGACCGTCGGGGATCAGGGCAGAAACAGCAGAAAATTGGTTTTTAATGTTGGTTAAGGCATTGCTTCTTGTATTATTTAAAACGGCTGCCAGTAGATCAGAAAAGTCAGCAATGATTTGCTTGAAGTAGTCGATCCGTGTGATAATCTCGTCATGCTCACCCTCTGAAAAAGCGGAAAAGGACAGAACGCCGACTGGGACGCCCTCGCTTGTGATCCGCTTCAGCAGCTCTAATGTCGCGGGGCAGTTGCTGCTGAAGCGGCATCCGACACAAGACACCATCTTGCCGGGACACAAAGCGGTGACCTCGTCATTTTCTATGACTTCGGCGATGGATGGCTTATGCACAGTGGTGCCTTTGATCTCCAGGTACTTTTTGCTTCCTGCAATCAGGACTGCGTTTGTGTCAAATACAGCGGACTCAATGCCAAACAGATGATGGATTGTTTGCAGTACCAAAGTAATCTCGGGAACATAGTTTGAAAGTTCCATAATGCATCTCCTGTCGGAAGGATGACTTTCTTTTGCTTCAGTATAGCCGTGTTTTTCTTACAAATCAATATGCTTTGTCAAATTTGGCACAATTAGTGACAAAAAAGGCAATTCAGAAGGGCCGTGTTCACGGCAGGAATGACCCGTGCTGTGAACATGGCCCAATAATTCGGTTATATTGCTGCAGAAAACTACGCAAATTTTGTTATAGTAACTGAAATTTTTAATTAATTGTTGCTTTTTAAAGAATGGAAGAGAAATTGCTTTAGTACCAGTGCGTGGCTTTACAATTTGGTACTGCAGAGAAAGGAGGAGTAAAACATGATCGACAAGAAAGACTACTTAGACTTATCCGAAAAAGTTGCAGTGATTACCGGCGCCGGCGCTGGCATTGGTCTGGGTGTTGCGCAGATACTGTCGGCTTATGGAGCCGCAGTTGCAATGGTTGATGTCTCGCCCAAGGCCGAGGAGAAAGCACGGGAACTGCGTGACGCAGGTCGAAAAGCTGCTTTTTTTCAGTGCGATGTAACCAATGAAGAAAGTGTCATACATACGGTGCAGGCAATTGTGGACAATTTCGGACGCATCGATATCCTGCATAATAACGCCGGTGTTACGGTACGCAAGAGCATTGATCAGCTCGAGGAAAAGGAATGGGACTTCGTCTTGGATGTCGGTCTCAAGGGTCTGTTTCTGATGAGCAAGCATGTCATTCCCGAAATGCGCAAGGTCGGCGGCGGATCGATCGTCAACACCGGTTCCGGCTGGGGCCTCAAGGGCGGAGATCAGGCAGCGGCTTACTGTGCAGTAAAGGGCGGGATTGTCAATGTGACCCGAGCAATGGCCATTGACCATGGCAGGGACAATATCCGCGTCAACTCCATTAACCCGGGTGACACAGTCACAGCCATGATGATCAGCGAAGGCCGGCAGATCGGCGGGATTAAGAGCGACGCAGATATTGACGAATTCCTCAAGTCCTGCGGCGCAGGCCGCCCGCTGGCTCGCATCGGTCAACCGGAGGATATCGCCAAGGGTGTGCTGTTCCTGTGCTCTGACCTCGCCAGTTGGGTGACCGGTGCGGCACTGGTCGTCGATGGCGGAGGCATTGCATAAGAATTCTTTACAACCAATATTCACATTAAGAAAGGAACATGGAGATGAGCGTAAAGGGATTCAAAAGTCATCCTTACATCCCAAACTCGGTACCCGAGGTCGAGCAGGAGATGCTGCGGGAGATCGGCTTGCATTCAATTGAGGAGCTTCATGAGGAAGTGCCTGACGAGATCATATTGAAAGAGAATATGAATCTGCCGGAGGCGTTTGGCTCGGAATACGAGCTGCGCCGCCATGTGGAGAGTCTGTTGAAGAAGAACAGCAGCTGCGCCGATAATCTGAATTTCATTGGTGCGGGCTGCTACCAGCATTATGTGCCGGCAATCTGCGACGAAATCAATGGCAAGGGCGAATTCCTCACCGCTTACGGAGGCGAGGCCTACAACGACTTCGGCCGTTTTCAGACGCTGTTTGAGTTTCAAAGCATGGTTGCCGAGCTGGTCGACATGGAGGTCGTCAACGTCCCGACGATGGACTACTCTCAGGCTGCTTCCTCTGCAATTCGCATGGGCTGCCGCGTGGCGGACCGTACCGGCGTGCTGGTCCCTGCGGCAATGGACCGCGAGAAACTGGCGGTCATCAGAAATTACTGCACACCGGATCTTCTGATCGAGGAAGTTGCCACAGATGCCAAGACCGGCTGCATGGATCTTGCTGATCTCAAGGTCAAACTTAACGAAAGCGTCGGCGTTGTATATTTTGAAAACCCTGCTTACCTCGGCATGTTTGAAATGAACGCCTGTGAGATTGCAAACGCAGCGCATCAGGCAGGTGCGCAATGCGTGGTTGGCGTGGACCCAATTTCCCTTGGCGTAGTCGCGGCTCCCCGCGCCTATGGCGCCGATATCGTTTGCGGCGATGTGCAGCCGCTGGGTATCCATATGAACTACGGCGGCGGACAGTCCGGATTCATGGCCACGATGGACGATCCTAAGTACGTGCTGGAGTTCCCATCCCGTCTGTTCGGCATCTGCTGCACCAAGGAGCCGGGTGAGTACGCCTTCGCGGACGTTGCCTATGACCGCACCTCCTTCGGTCATCTGCGTGACAAAGCCAAGGAATACGTTGGCACCCAGACCGCCCTGTGGGGTATCACCGCCGGCGTGTACCTGGCCACGATGGGACCAAAGGGCATGCAGGAAGTGGGCGAGACCATCATGCAAAACGCCCAGTATGCAGCTGAGAGACTCGCGGCCCTCAAGAACGTTTCCCTGCGGTTTGACACGCCGTTCTTTGAGGAGTTTGTGCTGGACTTCAACAAGACCGGCAAGACGGTTGCCGAGATTAACCAGGCGCTGCTTGAGCGCCACATCTTTGGCGGCAGGGACCTGTCCCATGACTTTGCCGATCTCGGTCAGTGCGCCATGTACTGCGTGACAGAGGTCCACACCAAGGAAGACATTGATGCGCTGGTTTCAGCGCTAGACGAGATCCTGTAAGAAAGGGGAGACACAGATATGAAAAAGATCGACAGAAGCTCCAAGGTTCGCACCGGCTTTCACCAGGCAAAGTGGGACGAGCCCATTATCTTTGAATTGACGCAGCCCGGTGAGCGCGGTATTCTGGTCAACAAGGCTGATGCAAAGGTTGCATCCTCCGTGCAGGGCACCAAAGTGCTTCCCGAGTTCCTGCAGCGCAAGGCCGCTCCCGTTCTTCCGGAAATCTCACAGCCGCGCGTGCTGCGCCACTACGCCAGACTTGCTCAGGAGACACTGGGCGCCGACGTAAACATCGAGATTGGTCAGGGTACCTGCACGATCAAATACAGTCCCAAGGTCAATGACCAGCTTGCAAACCTCCCCCAGCTGCGTGAGATGCACCCGCTGCAAGACGAAAGCACCTGCCAGGGCATCATGGAAATTATGTATAAAACGAATCAATACATGTGCGAGATATCCGGCATGGATCGCTTCTCCTTCCAGCCCAGCGGCGGTTCGCAGGGCATCCTGGCGATGGCCTCTTTGGCGTATTCCCACTTCAAGTCCAGAGGGGAAGAGAAACAGCGCAACGAAATCATCACCACCATCTATTCCCATCCGTCTGATGCGGCAGCTCCGCACGTCAAGGGGTTCAAGATCATCTATCTGAATCCGGACAAGGATGGCTATCCTGATTATGAGGCATTCAAGGCAGCTGTCGGCGAGCATACCGCGGCGTTTTTCGTCGCCAATCCCGAGGACACTGGCGTTTATAACAAGAATGTTCTCAAGTTCACCAAACTCGTGCATGAGAGAGGTGGCCTGTGTGCCTACGACCAGGCCAACGCAAACGGCCTGCTCGGTGTGACCCGTGCCCGTGATGCCGGCTTTGATATGTGCTTTTTCAACCTGCACAAGACCTTCTCCACGCCGCACGGCTGCGGTGGTCCTGCCTGCGGTGCAATTGGCTGCGCACAGTTCCTGGAAAAGTTTCTGCCCGCTCCGCTGCTGCAGTTTGACGGCAAAAAGTACAATTATGACTATCAGACAACCAATAACGCCAGCGCCATCGGCAAAATCCGCGAGTTCAACGGTGTTGCACCGGTCGTTCTCAAGGCGTATGCCTGGATCCGATCCCTTGGCCCCAACGGCTTGTATCAGGTCGCCAAAACGGCTGTGCTCAACAATAACTATATGATTAAGAAGCTCATGGAACTGCACTGTGTAGATGCGCCTTATATCCCCGGAAAGCAGCGCATCGAACAGTGCCGCTACACGCTTGAAACACTCTACAGGGAAACCGGCGTGGGAACTGCTGATATCCAGCGACGCATGATGGATTTCGGTATGCATTACTGGACCAGCCATCACCCTTATTATGTACCCGAGCCAATGACGCTTGAGCCGACAGAAACGCCTTCGAAGGAAGACATTGACGAGTATATCGAAACGCTTAAGTACGTTTTTGACGAGGCGTACCAGAATCCGGAGCTTTTCAAGGGCGCGCCGTATCAGAGCGTTTGCCACCAGCTTGACGAGTCCAACATGGATGATCCGGAGCAGTGGGCCGTGACCTGGCGCTGCTATTCTAAGAAGTTCCAGTGAAAGCGGTCGGACTGATCATCAACCCGATTGCCGGGATGGGCGGCAGCGTCGGACTCAAGGGAACCGACGGCGTTGTGGATGAGGCAATCCGCCGCGGCGCCAAGCCAACAGCACAGGCGCGGGCGGCCTTGGCATTGAAGCAGCTGCTACCCATGAAGGACAGCTTGCAGATGCTGTGCCCATCTGGCGAAATGGGTGAGCAGCTTGCCCGGGAGTTGGGATTCGATACGGAGGTGGTTCATGGCAGCACGGGAAAAGTATCATCCCGTGACACCGTGGCGGCGGCGCAGGCGATGGCCGGTGTGGATCTACTGCTCTTTGCTGGCGGCGACGGCACCGCGCGGGATATCGTCTCCGCCGGTGTCCACTGCACTGTGATCGGCGTCCCGGCAGGAGTGAAGATTCACTCACCTGTCTATGCCACGCGTCCGGAACGAGCCGGTGAGCTGGCGCTGCGTTTTCTGCAAAGCGGCTGCCGCCATACCCGCGAGGCGGAAGTGGTCGATATTGATGAGACGTCCTACCGCGACGGACGCGTGTGTACAAGCCTATACGGCTATTTGAATGTCCCGGACGACCGGGATTTCCTGCAGCACGGCAAAGCGCCGTCTCCCGCGAGTGAGCGTGCAGAGCAGGAGAGTATTGCGGCGGAAATGATCCACCGGATGCGGGAGAATGTTTACTATCTCGTCGGCCCCGGCTCCACCACGCGTGCGCTGATGGACAAGCTGGAGCTGCCGGGCACGCTGCTGGGCGTAGATTTGGTCTGCAACCGGAAGCTGGTACAGGCAGACCTGTGTGAGCAGGAGATTCTGCAGCGGCTGGAAGAAAGGGAGACCCATCTCGTGCTCACGCCGACCGGTGGGCAGGGCTACCTGCTCGGGCGCGGCAATCAGCAGCTCAGTGCCGCGGTGCTCAGAAAGATCGGCAGGGAGCGGCTCCATATCCTGGCCACTCGGGAAAAACTGTTTCATCTCGAGGACAGGCCGCTTCTCGTCGATACCGGCGATGCCGACGCTGACCGGATGCTCAGCGGGTATGCCCGCGTGATTGTGGGTTTTATGGAAGAACAAGTGTGCCGCATCAGCGGCGAATAAAAAGGAGTGTACGTTTTATGTTAAAGCAAGATTACAAATTCGAATCCCGTGCCCTGTATCCCGAACTCAAAGGCAAGCGTGTTGTCGTGACCGGAGGTGCTTCCGGTATCGGCAAGGCAACGGCAAAGCGCTTCGTGCTCGAAGGCGCCAAGGTCGTTGTGTTCGACTATAACGATAAGGCGTTCGACGCTCTGAAAGAGGAAATCCCCGGACTGGCCGGCGCCGTGAAGGTGGATGTGAGCAGCGAGGAGAGCGTCAAGGCTGCTTTTACCCAGATGGATCAGATCCTCGGCGGCATTGATGTCCTCATTTCCAACGCCGGCATCTCCCTGCGCAAGAAATTCATCGAGACAGACTTTGCGCAGTGGAAGCGTGTGATGGGCGTCAACCTTGACGGTATGTGCCTTTGCATTATGGAAGCGCTCAAGCGCATGCAGAAGGAAAAGACCAAAGACAATGCGGGCGTTATCCTCTGCACCGCGTCCACCAATGGCATGGAAGGTCATCCGTTCTACACGGACTACAACGCCTCCAAGGCAGCAGTCATCAACCTCGTGCGCAGCGTGGCGCTCGAGCATGCGCCCTGGGTCCGCTGCAATTGCATCTGCCCGGGCTACGTGCTTACGCCGATGCAGGAAGCTGAATATACGCAGGAGATGTTTGAGGAATGCAACAAGGGCATCCCGATGCAGCGTCACGCCGATCCTGCGGAGGTCGCGGCGCTGTATGCATTCCTAGCCTCCGACGAAGCCAAGTATATCACCGGTCAGCACATTCCGCTCGACGGCGGCGAAACTGCCTGATTGGGATTAAGACATTGCTGCAAATACACGTTGTTCGATACTTTTGATGTTCGGAAAAAAACTGCTTGTATGTGGATATAGGCTTTTGAAGTACAAAAGAACTTAATAAAAACAACTGAATAAAAGGAAGGGAAAATACCATGGAAGAAGCAAAAACGCTGTTCCGCCCCAAACTTTGGGTAGCACTGACAAGTATGGCATTCCTTATTGCAGCAATGTGTTGTGCGATCTTTTTGACCGGACAGCAGCTCCACATCACAATGATGACCTGCCTTGGCTTCACCATCCTCTTGCTGGTCCTGACGGGTTGCCCCTATGCCACGATCGAAGAAGCAATTCTTCACGGCGGCAAGCTTCTGATTCCCACGCTGGTCATTCTTTACTGCATCGGCGCTCTGATGGGCTCCTGGATCGCCAGCGGCACAGTCCCTATGGTCATTTATTGGGGCCTCAAGCTCATCAGCCCCAAAATCTTCCTTGCCACTGCCTGCTTCGCCTGCGTCCTCACATCTATGGCAACCGGCAGCTCCTGGTCCACGGCCGGTACGGTCGGCGTTGCCTTGATGGGCGTCGGCATGGGCCTTGGCATTAACCCCGCTTGGACCGCAGGCGCCGTCGTTTCTGGCGCTGCTTTCGGCGACAAGATGTCCCCGATGTCCGACACCACGAACGTTGCCCCGGCTGTTGCGGAGGCAGACCTGTTCGATCACATCAAGGCCATGTGTTACACCGGCGGCCCCGCAATTGTGCTTGCGCTGATCGGCTACACGGTCATGGGCTTCTCTGCCAGCGGCAGTGTGAACAATGAGACAGTGAGCCAGATACTTGTCTCTCTTGAAGGTATGTTCAAAATGAACTTCATCGAGCTGATCCCCATTGTCCTCGTGCTTATCCTCGCGTTCAAACATTTCCCGGCATTCCCGACTCTGCTGATCTCCGGTCTGGTTGCAGCAGTGATCGCAATTTTGCACCAAGGCGTTTCGATTTCCAACATCATGAGCATTATGGAAGGCGGCTTTGTTTGCAAAACGGGCTTCTACGACATCGATAAGCTTCTCTCCCGCGGCGGTATGTTTGCCATGAACTACACGGCCTCTCTGTCCGTGATCGTCATGGTGTTCGGCGGCGTGATCGAAAAGTGCGGCATCCTTGACGTCCTGCTCGAAAGGATCAAAGGCATGACCAAGACGGTGGGCACCCTGGTCCTCACCACCGTTCTCGTTGAGATCGCGCTCAACCTCGTGACCGCCTCCCAGTACATGACCCTGATCCTCGGCGGTAAGCTGCTCATGCCCGTTTACCGTGAAAAGGATCTGCTTCCGCAGTGCCTGTCCCGTACTCTTGAGGACTCTGGTACCGTCACCTCCCCGCTGATCCCGTGGAACCTGTGCGGCGCATTTATCGGCGCTGCTCTCGGCGTCAATGCGTTTGCCTACCTCCCGTTTGCCCTGTTCTGCTGGATCTGCCCGCTGGTCGCCATCCTGTGGGGCTTCATGGGTAAGTTCCAGTGGAAGACTGGGGAGATCCCCAGCAAGAAGACCTACCGCCCAGTGGAAACGGCAGTTAAGAGCGAAAAGCAATAAATCGGGAAAGGAACGACAAATGTCCAATTCTACAGCCTATATTAACGGTAAGGTCTATACGATGGAGCGCGAAGGCGCGATGTGCTCGGCATTCGTTGTGCGTGACGGTAAATTCATTTACTGCGGCACAGATGACCAGGCACGGAGTGTGGCCGATGAGACCGTCGACCTGCACGGCACAGTCGTGCTTCCGGGACTGATCGATACCCATCAGCATCTCTATTCCTATGCCAGCAACTTTGAAAAGCTAATGCTGGACCACGTCCGGTCCATGCGTGAGCTGAAGGACACGCTGCGCGATTATGCGAAGAATGTCCCGGAGGGCGAATGGATTTACGGCTTTGGCTTTGACAACGAGTTTTTCACAGACAGCAAAGCGATGCCAAATCGCTGCGATCTGGATGAAGCCTGCCCGAAGAATCCGGTGCTGCTCTCGCGCAGCTGTATGCATTTCTTCTCTGCCAATTCTCTTGCACTGAATGCGGCAGGTATCGACAGAAACTTTAAACCGGAGATCGAAGGCAATGTCCGGTTCGATGCCGAAGGAGAACCGACTGGCGTTGTTTGCGATGCTGCCGGTGCAAGACTCGCTGCGCTGGTACCCGACAAGCTCGCGTCGATAGAAGCCAAGAAAAATGTTCTGGAAAAGGCGATCCATGAGCTCAATGAGCACGGCCTGACCGGTGTGCACCCGATCCAGGGCAAGCACGTCGACCTGATGGAATATATGGATGCCTATCAGGAACTGAATCTGGAAGGACGCCTGACCGCTCGCATCTATCTCGGCTATGATGAACTGCCAAACTGCTGCATCCGCACCGGCCTTGGCGATGACATGGTGAAATACGGCTTCTACAAGATGTATGCAGACGGCAACTTTGGCGGTCACACCGCTGCGCTGCTGAAGCCCTTCAGTGATAAGCCCGATACCTCCGGTCAGGCCAATTATACGCAGGAAGAAATGACTGCCCGGGTCAGAGCGGCCTATGAGCGCAATATTCAAGTCGGTATGCATGTCATTGGAGACCGCGCGGCGGACATGTTCACAACGGCCATTGAGACTGTTTACCAGGAGAATCCCAAGCCCGACCCGCGCTTCCGCATGATCCACATGTCCGTTCTGAATGAAGATATCATTCAGCGGATCAAGAAGTTTCCGGTCATCGTGGATGTGCAGCCCATGTTCATCCATACGGATATGCCGTGGATCGAAGCCCGCGTTGGCGCGCAGCGTGCCCCGTATGTCAATCCGTGGGGGAAACTGCTCAGGGAGGGCATCATTCTCACAGGCGGCTCGGATGCTCCCGGCACTCCGCACGATCCGTGGGAGGGTATTTATGCCGCCGTAACTCGCAAGAATCTTTCGGGTGCGCCCGAGGACGGCTGGTACCCCGAAAACTGCATCAGCGTATACGAGGCGCTGTGTATGTACACAAAGAGTGCGGCGTATTCGTCCTACGAGGAGAACATCAAGGGTACCATCAAAGCCGGAAAGTTGGCAGACTTTGTTGTGATCGACGATGATGTTTTCGCAATGGATCCGATGAAGATCAAAGACATTAAGGTCAAGTATACCTATCTTGGCGGCAAACTGGTGTACGAGAGAAACAAGGAATGACTCCTGATCTTTGTTTTACTATTTTTTTAATAAATGTCAGTTTCAACCAGAAGCACACAGTGATTATTACATAGCGAAAGCACTGATCGATGTGCACAAGTGATGGTATATACGCACAAAGGAAGCAAGAGAGAAGGCAGGCGGGTTATGCCTTCTCTCTTGCTTACACAGTCCTGACGGATTGTACGACACAAATATGACAGTTTGCTCTTGCTCCCGTCAGGTTGTCGCGCGTATGATTATGGAAATAATAAAGAGACGCAAGGCATTGGTGCCTTGCGTCTCTTTGCTATGCTATCTAAGTAATGACTGATTATTCCAGCTCGAACGTTGACCCTTCTGACCAGGAGCCTTATATGAACAGGCGGATTTACAATTGCCGGACATCAGCCTTTTTCGTCGGAATGATTGGAACAATAGTCGATCGTAATTCTATTTTCGCGGCAGAATTGCGCCCACCTTTCCGGAAGAACCTCGTCCGTAATGATGATGTCCACCGACTTTAAATCCCCAAACAGCAGATTCGCACTGGAGTTGAACTTTGTGTGGTCCAGAACCAGAACTTTCTGCTGAGAGTGAAGAAGCATACTCTCGCGAACCCGGGACTCATCCAGATGATTGTCCGACATGCCCTGCTCCAGCGTCACCTTTGGGCAGCTGATAAAAGAACGGTCGGCAAAATAGCCCGAAAGAGTATCCGTAACATGATAACCCACAAAGGAGGAAGTGCGGCTGCGAAAGGAGCCTCCCAAACAGATCAGGTTGATGTTGGATGCCTGCTCATTGCAAAGATTGCAGATCAGCAGGGAATTCGTGATGATCGTAATGCTGAGCTTTTGATTGAGAAGCGCTTCGGCCAGCGCCAGGCAGGTTGTGCTTGAATCGAGCATAATGACGTCGTTTTCCCGGACGTAGTGCAGCGCCTGGCGGGCCAGACTGGCCTTCAGGTCAGGATAGTATACTTTACGCAGCTTGGTGGGATAGCTCTTGTCGTATTTGTCCATCAGATAAGCGCCGCCGTGCGTCCGCGTCAGCTTGCCAATGGACTCCAGTTCCTTCAAATCACGGCGGATGGTTTCCTCACTGCACTGCAAAAGCTTGCTCAGCGTGGGAATCAAAACGCTTCCGTTTTTGGCCAGCTCCTGCTCGATCACTGTCTGGCGGTCAATTTTCAGCATACAGATATCTCTCCCTGCTTTTCCAACATAATTCCATCTGCGAAGGTTCATTTTTCCAGCGTGGAAATAAGTTGCACACAGATTTCCGTCCGGGGGCCGTGAAAACCGGACGGTATCGCTGTCGGAATTATAGTAGATATTTTTGAGAATTGCAAGACAAACATACCTGAAATTAACAAATGTCAACAATATTATGTGTAAATTGCAAAATATGCCTTAGTAAATTTAATGCAAGTTGAAAGAATTTGTGCAGTATTTGATATGTACGTTGATTTATGTTAATAAATGTTGTATTATTTTGATATAAACAAGAGTCTGAAAGGAGGCCGCAAACCGTTCCACCGGATTCGATTGACGGAGCGGACGAAAAATACCTCAAAGCACATGTGAACGATTCCAGCGCAGTGAGCTCTTTAGGATGATCGGATTACTTCACAGGGAAGAAAGGGGAAAATCATGGGAAACGAAAACAAAAAGGGAAACTTTATCGGTCTGCTCCCGCTGATTATTTTTGTCGCACTTTACATTATTTCCACCATTATTACCGGCAATGCCGGCACAATGCCTCTGAATGTCGGCATTCTGATTGCAATTATCTTCGCATTTATTTTCTGTAACAAGAAGCGCAAGGCCGAAGGACTGAAATTTGACGACATGGTCACCAGCTTCTGCAAGGGCGGCGGTGACGATACGCTGATTTTGATGTTCTTCATTTTCCTGGAGGCTGGCATTTTCTACTGCGTGGCCGGTGGTATGGGCGCCGTCGGCTCTGTATCCAATCTGGGCTTGAAGCTCCTGCCCTCCAGTATGATCCTTCCCGGATTGTTCCTGATCGGCTGCATCCTGAGCTTTTCCATGGGTACTTCCATGGGCACGGTGACGGCTCTGATGCCGATTGGCATTGACATTGCCACCAAAACCGGCATAAGCATGCCTCTGGTCTGCGGCATCGTCGTCTCCGGGGCCATGTTCGGCGATAACCTGTCCTTTATTTCCGACACGACCATTGCGGCCACCCGCACACAGGAAGTGCAGATGAAGGATAAGTTCAAGGCGAACTTCCTGATGGTGCTCCCCGCTGTCATTCTGACCTTTGTTCTGCTGATCTTCCAGTCGACGCCCGCGCCTTTGGACAAGAGCGCACTGACATGGAACTTTGTTCAGCTGATTCCCTACATTTTGGTTATTGTCCTGTCCCTGGTCGGCGTGAACGTCATTTTGGCGATGGGCGCGGCCATTCTGACCGGCATTGTAATCGGTCTTGCGCAGGGATCGTTTACGATGGTCACCGCGCTGTCCACTATCGGCGACGGCATCAAGTGCATGGAGGATACCGCCGCAATCGCCGTTATGGTCGGCGGTCTGGTGGCACTGATGAGCTATCTTGGCGGCATCGACTGGCTGCTCAATAAGCTGACCAAGCGTGTCAAGACCGGACGCGGCGCCGAGCTGTCCATTGCCGCGCTGGTTACTCTTCTGGATCTGGCCACGACCAACAACACCATTTCCATTATTACCGCCGGTCCCATTGCAAAGGATATCTCCGACCAGTTCGGCGTTTCCCGCGTCCGCACCGCCAGCATTTTGGATCTGTTCTCCTCCGCCGGAAACGGCGTGTGCCCCTGGGCGGGTCAGATTCTGGCCGCGGCGGGACTTTCCGGTGTGTCCACGCTGTCCATCGTACCGTTTTGCTGGTACAGTATTCTGATGTTCGTGTTCGGCATCCTGTTTATTCTGATCGGCTGGCCCAAGGGAGTTGCTTCCAATCAGGAAAACGCGCCCGTCGCAAAAACCGCAAAGTGATCCAATTGAACAAGTAAACAATTTGTGCTAAAGTCAGAGCGGATGTTCTGACCGGGAAAGGATAGGGGGCAGGGATGGTGCAATCCCCTATCCTTTCCGTTTGCTTCATATGAGGAAGGATGTTTCGCATGTCTGAGTTTGATCGATTCTTTTTAATGAAAGCCGAGGATGTCAAGCGCTATACCGTGGAGGTCCTGCATTATTTCCAGCCGGAAGACGACATTCAGTGCGCGGAGATCGGCGATGGGAATATCAACTATGTATTCCGGGTCTGGACGGAAAAGGACGGGCGCTCCGTCATTGTCAAGCAGGCGGATAAACTGCTCCGCTCTTCCGGGCGTCCGCTGGATATCTATCGGAATAAGATTGAGGCGCAGATTTTGCATCTGGAAAGCAGGCTTGCCCCCAACTATATTCCGGAGGTGTTTCATTACGACGAGACGATGGCGGCTTTGTCCATGGAGGACATCTCCGCCTACGCCAACCTCCGCAAGGAACTGATGGCGAATCACGTCTACGCCCACCTGAGCGAAAACCTCTCCACGTTTCTGGCGGATGTGCTGTTGCCCACCACCGATTTGGTGATGGATCGGCAGGAAAAGAAAAAGCAGGTCAAGTTTTTCGTCAATCCGGAGCTGTGTGACATCACAGAAGATCTAGTCTTGACGGAGCCCTACTACAATTATAAAAACAGAAACGTTGTCACCGCGGGCAACGAGGCCTTCGTGGAAGAATTTTTGTATCACGACGAGGACCTGAAGGTAGAGGTGGCGAAGCTGCGCAACGGCTTTATGAACAATGCACAGGCTCTGCTCCATGGCGATCTGCATTCCGGCTCCATTTTTGCAAACGAACGGGGCATCAAGATCATTGATCCGGAGTTTGCGTTCTACGGGCCTATGGGCTATGATATTGGCAACGTCATTGGCAATCTGTTTTTCTCTTGGGGCAACAAGGCTTTCACCATGCCGGAGGCGGGTGAGGCCATTGCGGCGCTGGAGAAGACGATTTGCGAATTATATGATAAAACCCGCGAAAAGCTATCGGAAAAATACGACGAGACCGTCCGGTTTGAACTCTACCGCAGCCTGCGGTTTAAAACGTACTATCTGGACGCCGTCATGGCGGACGCACTGGGATACGCCGGGACGGAGATGATTCGCCGTGTGGTCGGCGACTCCAAGGTCATGGAGGTCACCTGCGTGAAGGACCTTTCCAAGCGCATTCCGATGGAGCGGGCCCTGATCCGGCAGGGAATTTTTCTCATCAAAAACCGGGAGCGAATTTGCTCCGGCTCTGAAATTACCGAGGCGTTTCGTCTCATTCTGGCATAAAAGGAGGGAAACCGGATGCAGCGCATGGATCAAAACATGCCGTTTCTGCTGCAATATGAACATGTGGCATGGTATGAAAACGGTAAGGTGCGGATTCTGGACCGGAGAGTCTACCCCACGCAGGTTCAATTCGTGGAGTGCGCCGACTATCATGAAGTGGTGCAGGCAATTGCGGACATGGTGACGCAAAGCGCCGGTCCGTACACCGCGGTGGGCATGGGCATGGCTCTGGCCGCCTATGAGTGCCGGGGAAAGAGCAAGGACGCGCAGAATGCCTTTTTAAAGCAGGCCGCCTATGATCTGGCGCATGCGCGTCCCACCACGGCCAACCGCTACGGCATCATCACCAGCCACTGCGCGGAGGTGGCTGGGCAAGCGCTGGAGGCCGGTGAGGACCCCGCCCAAAAGATTGTCGAGGCCACGGTGGAGTCGCTGAACCGCCGGTACGGCACCATGCAGATCGTTGGCGACTATCTGGCGGATCTCATTCCCCCGGGCGGAACGATCCTGACGCAGTGCTTCGGGGAGACCATCATCGGAACGGTGATGCGCGCGGCCATGAAGCAGAACAAAACCTTTCGCGTCTTCTGCGCGGAGACCCGCCCTTATCTCCAGGGGGCGCGGCTGACCTCCAGCTGCTTTGCCCAAATGGGCTTCGACACCACGGTGATCACCGACAACATGGTGGCCTACTCCATGGAGCGCGAGGGAATTGACCTCTTTACCTCCGCGGCGGACAGCATCGCCCGGGACGGGCACATCGCCAATAAAATCGGCACCTTTCAGATCGCCATTCTGGCCAAATATTTCGGCATCCCCTATTTTGTCACCGGTATTCCCGATCGCGACAAGATGAGCGGAAAGGATATTGTCATTGAAATGCGCGACCCGGCGCAGGTGCTCAGCTACCGCGAAATTTCCAACACCGTGCCGGAGGTCAAGGCCATTTACCCGTCCTTCGACGTGGTTCCGCCGCACCTGATCTCCGGCGTGGTCACGGATCAGGGAGTCTATGCGCCGTATGTGCTGAATCACTATTTCGATCAGCAGGCAAAAGCGTTTTATTAAGGGAGAGCGAATCTTATGAAACTTTATGTGAGAGCCCCATTCTCAGAAAAGTGCCTGAATGAGCTGGGCGGGATGTTCGACGAAGTCGTCTATGAGCCCTGGACGACCACCGGAGAGCGGTACTATGAAGACGAGATGTTGGAGCATCTCATCCAGCAGCAGCCCGACGCGCTGATTACCGAGTTGGACCGCGTCACGGAGAAGGTTCTCCGGGGCTACGACCATCTGCAGTTCATCGGCGATTGCCGCGGAGAGCCGGCCAACATTCAGATGGACGCCTGCACAGCGGCAGGAATCCCCATCCTGTGCACTCCGGGGCGCAATACACAGGCGGTGGCCGAGATGGTCGTGGGGCTGATTCTGGCCTTTTACCGCCGTCTGATTCCGGCCATCCAGTGGACAAAGGGTGGTGAATGGGTCGCGGGGACCACGCCGTATTATCTGTGGATGGGCAATGAACTGCAGGGCAAAAAGGTCGGCTTTGTGGGCTTTGGCCGGATCAGCCATGCGGTTGCAAAAATTTTGGAAGGCTTTGACTGCGACGTCTCTTTCTACGACCCGTTTCTTTCCGGGGATCAGGGACGGTATCACAAGCGCACGCTGGAGGAAATTTTTGCCGAAAGCGATATCGTCTCTTTGCACCTGCCGGTGATGGACTCCACCCGCGGCATGATTACCGAGCCGCTGCTGCGCTCCATGCGGAAGGACGCGCTGTTTGTCAACGCGGCCCGCTCCGCGCTGGTGGATTATGGCGCTTTGCGCAGGGTTTTGGAAGAAGAGAAGATCCGGGGCGCAATTTTGGATGTTCTGAATACAGAGCCTCCCACGCCGGAGGATCTGTCGATCGCTAAATGCCCCAATGTGCTGCTGACGCCCCACATCTGCGGCGCCACCTATGAGGTGACGGATCATCAGTCTGACATTTTGACTAACAGCATCCGCAAGTGGCTTAAAGAAGAGGACCTTGAAAAAATTGTCTACAACCGCGACGTTCTGAAGCGTTGATGACGCGAAACGGAGTGAAGCCATGAGCAGATATTATCTGGTGGTGGATTTGGGAACGGGGAATTCCCGTGTTGCGCTGGTGACCTCGGAGGGTGCGATTCTCGGTATGCGTTCCTTTTCCAACACGTATTACCGGGATGAGCAGTATGAGGACGCGCAGTATTTTCTGCCGGAGGAATGGAAGGACAAACTACTCCGGGGATGCGTGGAACTGTGCGGCGAACACCCAGAACTTCAGGTGAGCGCCATTTCATCGGCCGGAGCACGCCAGAGCATTGTCCTGCTGGATCGGAGCGGGGATGCGTTTTACGGCCTGCCAAACATTGACAACCGCGGCAGAGCTTATATGGGTGAAGTCCCCGATTGGGAAGAAATCTACCGAATTTCCGGGAAATGGGTGACCGAGGACTTTGACGCGGCGAAGCTGTTGGGCCTGCGCAAGGTGTACCCGGAGCTATACCGGCGGATCGGCAAAATCACCAGTGTCAGCGAGTGGATTGCCCAAATTTTTACGGGCCGCACCGTGATTGAGCCGTCTCAGGCCTGTGAGACGCAGCTCTATGACATTGGCGAGCGGAAGTGGTCGGAAAAGGTGTGCGATTGTTACGGCTTCGACATGGAGATTCTTCCTGAGCTCTGCCCGGCAGGCACGGCGGCTGGCCCGGTTCTTCCGGAATACCGCAAACTGCTGGGCCTTACCGACGACGCGGTGTTCGTTGTTGGCGGCGCAGACACGCAGATCGCGCTGCGGCAGGTGAAAATCGGAGTCGGTGACATCGCAGTCGTCTCCGGTACCACGTCTCCGGTGGTGACGCTGATGAAGGAAAAATTTTACGACCCGCAGCAGCGCGTCTGGACGGATGCGAATCTGGGCGGCAAGACGTACCAGATTGAAATGAACCCCGGCGTGACCGGTTTGAACTACCAGCGCATCTGCAGTATGCTCGCGGGCGACTGGAGTTATGAAGAGTTGGAGAAAGCCTACGCCCTGAAAACCGCTTTTCACTGCACGGCGTCGTTTTCTTCTCTATTGTTTTATGAGCGCAGACCGCTGCGTCGCGGCGGATTTTTTATGCGCTCGCCGCTGGACGCCGCAATCGACAAAACGGATCTTCTCTGGTCGGTTCTGGGCGACATTGCGTGCTCGATCTACGAGCAATATTCCAATCTCCGCAGCCTCACCGGAAACCATTCAACCTATCTGCTGGGCTGCGGAGGCGGGTTTCAGTCCCGGGCACTTTGTCAAATGCTCAGCGACCTGACCGGCTGCCAACTGCGGCTGCGCTCCGGCTTCGATCAGGCGACGGTACAGGGTCTGACACTGGTGTGCAACGAGTGCTTAAACGAGCCGGGGCCCAGCTCCGCCGGAGAGTGGATTACGTATGAACCCCGAGCGTCTCAGCTCATCCATCGGTATTATCCGGTGTGGCTAAAAAACCGAGATGAGGCAAATCAAAAATGAGAACATTATCACAAAACCGTGAAGACAAAAAGCAGGAGGCATTTTTATGTTAATGAGGGAAGAAAGAGAACTGGTCGTCGAGTATGGGAAAAAGATGAGCGCTGCGCATCTGAGCACCGGCACCAGCGGAAACATCAGCATTTATAATGCGGAAAAGGGGCTGATGGCCATCAGCCCTTCCGGAATGGATTATTTCAGCACGCAGCCGGAGGACGTGGTCATTACCGATCTGGAGGCACACGTGGTGGACGGCGCCCGGAAACCTTCCAGCGAGTGGGCGCTGCATACCATTTTTTATAAAAACAAGCCGGAGGCGGGCGCGGTGGTGCATACCCACTCCATGTACTGCACGACGTTCGCCGTGCTGGGACAGCCCATCAGGGCGGTTCACTATGTAATCGGTGACGCCAATACGGACGAGGTTCCCTGTGCCCCCTACCAGACCTTCGGCACCGTGGAATTGGCGGAGGCCGCCATTAAGGTCTGCGGGCAGAGCAACGCGGTTCTTTTGGGAAATCACGGCCTTGTGGTTTGCGGAGGGGATCTCAAAAGTGCGTACAGTCTGGCCTGCAATATGGAGTACATTGCCGAGCTGCAGTACCGCGCCATGTGCATTGGAACACCGAATGTTCTCAGCGATGCCGAGATGGCTGCGGTTATGGAGAAGTTTAAGACCTACGGTCAGACGCCGGGAAAGAAAACCGGCTATTAAGGAGGGTTTTTATGGATGCGTTTGATTTTTACAGCCCGACCCACTTTGTTTTCGGCAAGGATCGGGAACGTGAGGCCGGCGGCTATGTGAAGAAGTTCGGGGGAAGCCGGGTTTTGATTGTCTACGGCGGTCAGTCGGCAAAGCGTTCCGGGCTGCTGGACCGGGTGAAGTCGTCCCTGACGGAGGCCGGGCTTTTCATGGCGGAGCTGGGCGGAGTTCTCCCCAATCCCCGCAGCGGCCTTGTGTACAGCGGAATCGAACTGTGCCGGCGGGAAAAAATCGACTTTCTGCTGGCTGTCGGCGGCGGCAGCGTGATCGACACGGCCAAGGCCATCGCCATGGGCGCGGTCTATGACGGCGACTTCTGGGACTTCTTCTCCGGGAAAGCGCCGGAGAAGGCGCTGAGCGTGGGTACGGTGCTGACCATTGCGGCCGCCGGCAGCGAGGGCTCTCCAGACGCCGTCATCACCAACGAAAAGACGCTGGAAAAAAACGGGGCAGGCGCGGACTGCCTGCGGCCCCGTTTTTCCGTGCTGAATCCGGCTTTGACGCAGAGCCTGCCGCCCTATCAGACGGCCTGCGGCATCACGGACATCATGGCCCACGCCTTCGAGCGTTACTTTACCAACACAAAGGATGTGGAGATCACCGACCGGCTGCTGGAGGGCGTTGTCCTGACCATGCTGCACGAGGGAAGACGCGTGATGGAAAACCCGGACAACTATGAGGCGCGCGCCAATATCATGTGGGCCGGAATGGTGTGTCACAACAACATTATGGGCGTAGGCCGTCAGCAGGACTGGAACAGCCATCATCTGGAGCACGTGCTCTCCGCGAAATACGACTGCGCCCACGGGGCGGGACTGGCGGTGATTATGCCCGCATGGATGACCTACTGCGCCCGGCACCACGATCCGATGCGCATGGCGCAGATGGCGGAGCGGATTTTCGGCTGCCAGATGGACTATGAAAATCCTTTGAACACCGCCATGGAAGGGATTCGGGCGTTTCGGATCTTCCTCGGATCCATCGGTATGCCGCTGACCCTTCAAGAGATCGGTGCAGATCCCGCCGGCATTTCCGAGCTGGTGGAGATGAGCCGCATCGGCGATGGCAAAACCGGCGGCTTTGTGGCACTGGACAGACAGGCTCATTTCGATATTTACGGGATAGCCGCAGGGCTGAAAGACGAATAAAGCCCGCTTTCGCGGGTGATAAACAGAAAGGAACAGATATCATGGAAAACGAAAAGAAGATGGGGTTCGCAACCCGGCAGATACATGTGGGCAAGACCAAGGACGCTACCGGCTCTCTGTGCACCCCAATCTATCAGACTTCCACCTTCGAGTTTGACACGGTGGAACAGGGCGGCGCCCGCTTTGCCGGTGAGGAGCCGGGCTATATTTACACCCGTCTTGCAAATCCGTCGCTGACGCTGGTCGAGAGGAAGCTGGCCTCTTTGGAAAACGGCGAGGCCGCGCTCGCAACCGCCTCCGGCATGGGCGCCATCTCCGCCGCGCTGTGGACCTCTGTGGTGGCGGGAGACGAGATTCTGGCCAGCGACACGCTGTACGGCTGTACGTTTGCTCTGCTGAACCACGGCATGACCAAGTTCGGTGTGGAAGTCAGATTCATCGACATGGTGGACGTTGAGGCCTTTAAAAAGAGCCTGTCCCCCAAGACCAAAGTTGTCTATTTTGAAACGCCCTGCAACCCCACGCTGAAGATTCTGGACATTGCCGCCATTGCCGCGGCGGCGCATTCCTATAACGCGGAAATCCGCGTGATTGTGGACAACACCTTCTGCTCTCCGTATCTGCAGCGTCCGCTGGAGCTGGGCGCCGACGTGGTGGTTCACAGCGCCACCAAGTACATCAACGGCCACGGCGACGTGATTGCCGGCTTCATCGTGGGCAAGGCCGATTTTATCAGCCAGTGCCGTATGTTCGGGCTGAAGGACATGACAGGCGCGGTTATGAGCCCCTTTGACGCGTTTTTGATAGCCAGAGGGCTGAAAACGCTGGACATCCGCATGGAAAAGCACTGTGCCAACGCCCGTAAAGTGGCGCAGTTCCTCCATGGTCATCCGGCAGTGGATAAGGTTTACTACCCCGGACTCGAAGATTTCGCGGGTTATGAGATTGGAAAGAAGCAGATGAAGGACTTTGGCGGCATGATGTCCATCGAACTGAAGGCCAGCCGCGACAAAGTGGCCTCCGCGCTGAACAAGCTGCAGCTATGCACCATTGCGGTCTCCTTGGGCGATGCGGAGACGCTGATGGAGCACGCCGCCACCATGACTCACTCCACCTATTCCGCCGAGGAACTGAAGGCGGTCGGGATTTCCGAGGGCCTTGTCCGCGTCTCCGTCGGGCTGGAGGACGCCGAGGATATTATCGCGGACCTCAAAAGCGTTTTGGACACCCTGATCTGAGTACATCCTTTGCTTTCCCCCTTCTTCATAAGGGACTGCCCACCACCGCACATTATGCGGTGGTGGGCAGTCCCCTTTTAACGGAAAGTAGAAGTCTGTCTTTTCCAGGACGATAAGAAGTAACTGCTCGTACAAACAGCTGCTATCAAAACCAGAAGTACCCGGATATTATGCCCGGCTTTTGTATCCAGTATTGTAATTGTTCGGTAAATACGACAGCTTGCTCTTGCTGCCTTATGATCCTTCCGCTTTGCGTTTTTAAGTATGGCCCTACGCAAGCAAAGCGGACTCCGCCTGTATCCAGAGCACGCCAACCACAATGAGGCACACGATCATAAACAAGTTACAGGCCGATACGAACGGGTGCTGCTTCCAAAAATCTCGTACAGCCTTTGGTGAATCGAGACCGATCATCTTCTGTCCGTATGAAGTGGTAATCGAGGCAATTACAAATAGAATAAATGCACCATTAAAAATGGCCGATCTACTTTTATGTAACGCTTCCATGATGAGCATGACAAGAGACAAGGCGGTGACGAAAATTCGCAACGCGGCGATCTTTTTCCAAGTAAATTTCATGATTACTCCCTAATCCATAAATTTTCCAGGTTAGATGTTAACGAACCCGCGCCAACGATTGCGAAAACTTACGCTTCCATAAGCTTCTCGCACAGCCATTTCAGCATGCTGAGCATCAGGTCCGGCTCTCTCATACATTTACGCAGCTCATCCATGGGATCTAGATGAACAAGATTTGGATCTAGCTGTAATATTCGCCGAGGAGCGGATGGCGAATGTCAACGAGAGTCCGTATACATCCAAGCTATTGGTCTGTAAACGAGTAGGGATTATAAAAGCAGGGATTATACGCTGCTTCGATGAGCTTGGGTAAAACTGCGATTTCGCTTCAGCATGATGAATTTGCTTTCGCGGGTCCGGAGCGGTAGAGTCGGATTAGCCCGGTTCTGTCTTTGCGGCTTTTTCCTGGTTAATCTTGCTCAAATAGCGGTACATGGTGGCCTGGGAGCAGGACAGCCGCTGCGCAACCGCCTGAGTCGCGCCTTTCAGCATAAAAACACCCCGTTCATCTAACAGTTGAATGATTCTTAGTTTTTCTCCTTGTGTCAGGCGATCGGAAGAGACCCCGGTGGTATTCATAACGGCCCGAAACGCGTCGTCCGTAGCCGCGGCAATGCTGTTGTAAAACGTCTCCTGATCACCGCTCTCCGCCAGTGTTAGAGGCAGCGGGGCTTGCTGGATGGAGATATTGCGGGAGACATAGTCATTCGGATGACATAGGGCAAACACTTTTTCCGACAACTCCCGGTAGCGGCTGTCGTCAAAATTGATGCAAATCATTCCCACCAGCTCGCCGCGTTCATCCTTAATAAAAAATGTGGAACAGCGCAGTACCTTCCCATCCTCCGAAACGCCGCGGTAATTCAGCTTCCAACTTTGGGATAGGTAGGACTTTTCCGCAATGATCTGCATGGCCAGGCTGGTTGGCGGAGCGCCTATACTGCGTCCACTGACGTGGCCATTGGCAATAGCTACAATCTGCTTGCGCTTTACATCATGCAGTGCGATCTCATAATCCGGTCCAAGCGCCAGCCCCATAAATTCTATCAGCGCGGAATAATAGCGTACCCATTCATTTGTCGCTGGGCCCATTGAATCCCTCCTCCTTTTTCTCAAATGAGACTTTTTTCTCATAACCCTTAATAACAGTCCTTTATAAAATAGCACTTTAACTGCGTTATGGCAATTAAATTAGTAATTTTTTCTTATTTTTTAATAGCATCTTTCTGTTATAAAAGCTAATTCTTTGTGCAATACAGCATATTGTATAATTTATTAAATAGAAAGAGTAGAAACGTGTACAAATTGCAAAAACATATTGACAAAAATTTATTGAGGTGATAATATTTTATCATAAATCACGAGGAGGCAATCATATGAAGCGGCCAATCAGTACAAACAAGGCTCCTGCTGCAATCGGTCCCTATTCCCAAGGCATTCAGGCGGGGGGTCTGGTGATTACATCCGGTCAACTGCCCATCGATCCCGCCACGGGAGTATTTCCAGATGGCATTGAGGCGCAGACCCGTCAGTCCCTGGAAAACTGCAAAAGCGTTCTCGCAGCTGCGGGGCTGGGAATGGAAAACGTCATCAAGACCACCGTGTTTCTCAGCGATATGAACAACTTTGCGGCCATGAACAGTGTCTATGCAACTTTCTTTGAGGGCGCTTGCCCCGCGCGTAGCGCGGTGGAAGTTGCCAGACTGCCGAAGGATGCGCTCGTGGAGATCGAGTGCATCGCCGCGGAGTGATTCTTCAGACTTCCGCATCGGGGCACACGCTCCGAATTTACTTTGGGAAAGGTACTGTCCGCCAGTCGCAAAAGCCGGCCTGAGCCGGCGACGATGACCGGGGTATCCTCTAAAAATAACGGCGTAAAACGCCAAAAATTGGAGGTAAATCTTATGAAGTACCCGTTGAACGTTCCTACACCCCACCACTTTGCCTACGCAGTCCGCGACATCCCCAATGTTACGGTGGAGCAGCGTGAGCGTGCGCTGAAAGCCAACCACTACAATGAGTTTGCGTTTCCCTCCGGCATGCTGACTGTGGATATGCTGTCCGATTCCGGTACCACCGCCATGACCAACCAGCAGTGGGCTTCCCTGTTCCTGGGCGACGAGGCCTACGGCCGAAATACCGGCTACTATATCCTGCTGGACACGTTCCGCGATATCTTTGAGCGCGGCGGCGAGAAGAATTGGAAGAAGATCGTCGATCTGGTCCGTACCGATTGCCGTGATGTGGAGAAGATGATGGACGAGGTTTACCTCTGCGAGTACGAGGGTGGCCTGTTCAACGGCGGTGCTGCGCAGATGGAGCGCCCCAACAGCTTTATTATTCAGCAGGGCCGTGCAGCGGAGTCCGTCCTGATGGAGGTTGTGAAAAAAATTCTGGCCGCCCGTCATCCGGGCAAGGTCTTTACCATTCCCTCCAACGGCCATTTCGACACCACCGAGGGCAATATCAAGCAGATGGGTTCCATTCCCCGCAACCTGTATCACAAGGATCTGCTGTATCAGGTTCCCGAGGGCGGCAAGTATGAGAAAAATCCGTTTAAGGGTAACATGGACATTGAGAAGCTGGAGCAGTTGATTACCGCTTGCGGTCCCGAGAATGTGCCCCTGATTTTCTCCTGCATCACCAACAATCCCATCTGCGGTCAGGCTGTCTCCATGGCCAACCTGCAGGAAACCAACCGCGTTGCCCATAAGTACAACATTCCTTTGGTGTTCGATGTTGCCCGCTGGGCCGAGAACGCTTACTTTATCAAGATGAACGAGGACGGCTACGCCGACAAGTCCATCGCTGAAATCGCCACCGAGATGTTTTCCCTGTGTGATGCGTTCACTATGTCCGCCAAGAAGGACGGCCACGCTAACATGGGCGGTATGCTGGCCTTCCGCGACAAGGGCCTGTTCTGGAAGAACTTCTCTGATTTCAACGCCGACGGTTCTGTCAAAACGGATGTGGGCGTGCTTCTGAAGGTCAAGCAGATCTCCTGCTACGGCAACGACTCCTACGGCGGAATGTCCGGCCGTGACATCATGGCGCTGGCAGTTGGTCTGTACGAGAGCTGTGATTTCAATTACATGAACGAGCGCGTCGCACAATGCGACTATTTGGCAGAGGGCTTCTACAAGGCCGGCGTCAAGGGCGTCGTGCTTCCCGCAGGAGGCCACGCCGTGTATATCAACATGGACGAGTTCTTCGACGGCAAGCGCGGTCATGATACCTTCGCTGGCGAGGGCTTCTCTCTGGAGCTCATCCGCCGCTACGGCATCCGTGTATCTGAACTGGGTGACTACTCTATGGAGTACGATCTGAAGACCCCCGAGCAGCAGGCCGAACTGGCTAACGTGGTCCGCTTCGCCATTGACCGCAGCCGTTTGACCAAAGAGCATCTGGACTATGTCATCGCGGCTGTGAAGGCACTGTACGAGGATCGCGCCAACATACCCAACATGCGGATCACCTGGGGACACAACCTGCCCATGCGCCATTTCCATGCTTTCCTGGAGCCCTATGCCCCGTCTCTAGACCAAAAATAAGTTTTTCCGACAATTGCAAATGGTTCAGACTGTCTTGGCATTATAAATCTGTGCAGGCGGCCTTTCCGGTAAGGCCGGAAAGGCCGCCTGCTGATTTCAGGGATGTGGGTCCAATTCCCACACACCTGCGCAGTATGTCAAAAATGGGAGACCCGTGTGATTTTGTAATAAATTGGAGGAAATTGTATGGCTAAAGAAAACGCCACCCTAGAGCCCCGCGATGGCTTTACTTCCAAATGGGGATTCATCCTCGCCTGTATCGGCTCAGCGGTCGGCATGGGTAATATCTGGCGCTTTCCGATTCTGGTCTCCGCTTACGGAGGCATGACGTTCCTGATCCCCTACTTCATCTTTGTCATTCTGATCGGTTCCACCGGCATTATTGAGGAGATGGCGCTGGGCCGCTCCGCCGCCGCGGGTCCTGTGGGTGCGTTTGGTATGTGCACAGAGCTGCGCACGGGCAACCGGAAAACCGGCGAGGCCATCGGCGTAATTCCCATTTTGGGTTCTCTGGCCCTGGCCATTGGTTACACCTGCGTCATGGCCTGGATCTTCAAGTACACGTTCCTGTCCTTCAGCGGCGGCTTGTACGCCATGGGTCAGAATATGGACACCATCGGCGGTACCTTCGGTGCAACTGCCAGTGCTTGGGGTGCGAACCTCTGGGTCATCGTGGCTATCGCCGTCAGCTTCGCCATCATGTGCTTGGGCATTGCGGGCGGCATTGAGAAGGCTAACAAAATTATGATGCCTGTGCTGTTTGGCCTGTTCATCTGCCTGGCCATCTACATCGGCACCCTGCCCGGCGCCTCCAACGGTTACAAGTACATCTTCTCTGTCAGTCCGGGGGGGCTGGCAAATCCAAAGGTGTGGATCTTTGCATTTGGTCAGGCGTTCTTCTCTCTGTCCGTAGCCGGCAACGGCACCGTGATCTACGGGTCCTATCTGAGCAAGAAGGAAGCCATTCCCAGCTCCGCCCGCAATGTCGCCATCTTTGATACGCTGGCTGCCCTGCTGGCCGCCTTCGTCATCATCCCGGCCATGGCGGCTGGCAACGCCGAGCTGTCCTCCGGCGGACCGGGCCTGATGTTCATCTATCTTGTCAACGTATTCAACGGAATGCCCGGCGGTCGGATTGTGGGCGTTATCTTCTACATCTGCGTGCTCTTCGCAGGCGTCAGTTCCATCATCAATTTGTATGAGGCGCCCGTGGCGTTTTTGCAGGAAAAATTCAAGATGAAGCGGATGCCCGCCACCGCCGTCATCCATGTGCTGGGCTGCGTCGTGGCTATCTGCATTCAGGGTATCGTCTCCGGGTGGATGGATGTGGTCTCCATCTACATCTGCCCGTTGGGCGCCCTTCTGGCCGGAATCATGTTCCTGTGGGTTGCGGGAAAGGACTTTGCCCTCAAGGCGGTCAACGAAGGCTCTAAAAAGGCGATTGGCAGCTGGTTCTATCCGGTTGCCAAGTATGTCTACTGTGCCTGTGCGCTTGTTGCCTTGATCGCCGGCGCCATTTTGGGTGGCATCGGCTGATAAGCGGAACGGCTGGGGGCTTTCGATTGGGACTGCTGTTTGCGTAGCAGTAGCGATACGTTTGTACTTGGAAAAATTATATTTGCCTTTTTAAAATTAAAAGTGTTTATCTAACAAATAGTTGAGCTGCGAGCCGCGTAAACCCAGAACCCTGGATTTACGCGGCTCTTGTCTTGCGCCGACTTGGATAGAACTTAGGGGTAGAAACGGAAAATATTTTTTTAAACGAACAAAGAGCAAACTCCTTTTTGGGGACAGATCGGCTTGGTGCGCTGATGCGCCGCTATGCGGTACCAAAAAAACTCTTTCATGCGGCAAAAATGCCGGAATCCTCAAAACGGAAGCGGTGGAGCAACGTATTCAGCCGCTCAATCTCTTGTGTGAGCGTATTACTGCCGGCCGCAGATTCCTGCGCGGTGGAAGCACTGGACTGGACAGCGCCGGAAATCTCGGTCAGTCCATCCGAAAGACGGCGAATGCCATCGACCTGCTCCTGCGCGTCCTTGCCGATCTCGTTGGTGATGGCGACCACTTTGTCGGAGTTTTCATTCAGCAGACGGAGTGCTTCCGCCGTGCCGCTGGTCAGCTCCGAGCCGTGCTGGACCGCCGTCACGGTGTCCTGAATCAGGGCGGTAGTATCCCTGGCGGCGTCGGCCGCTTTTTTTGCAAGGTTGCGCACCTCGTCCGCCACCACAGCAAAACCCCTTCCGGCCGTACCGGCACGGGCGGCCTCCACCGCCGCGTTCAACGCCAAAATATTGGTTTGGAACGATATATCGTCGATGGTTTTGATGATCTTGCCGATGCCGTCGGTCTTATCGGAGATATTACTTATGGCGGTGAGCATATCGGACATCCTCTGGTTGCAGGAAGCGAAGCCGTCGGCGGACTCCCGGAACAAATCCCGGGCACAGCCGCGCTTTTCCCCGCTGTGCTGAATGATGACGGAAATCTCGCCGATGATGTCGTTGAGTTGCTGAACAGAGGCGGTCTGCTGCCCGGCGTCCCGGAGCAAGGCCTCTGTCCCGGTGGAAATCTGATGCGCGCTCTTATCCAGCTCTCCGGCGGCGGCGCCGAGGCCGGAAAACAGCTGGGAAAGACGTTCGCGGACGGCGTCTATGGCGTGAAGCAGTGATTCGTAGTCACCCTGATATTTTTCGGGGCAACCGCTTTTGACCAACAGGTTGCCCCCGGCCATTTCACGGAGCATGCGGGACGCATCCTCAAGGACCTCGGCGGAATCGTCCCCTCCTCCGCCCGGCCGACCGCCCTGTTCCGTCAAAGCCTCGGAAAACCTGTGCAGACGGGAAATCACAGCGGCAAGAAACACGGCCAAAAGCACCACCGCGACGATTAATTGAATCACAAGTCCCCTGTTGGACGTGCCGGTGAGGGCCGAGCTCGCCAGCAAAAAGATCAGAGAAAGCAGAAAGACTGCGGATAGGCTCACCGCTGTTTTACGCACAGAGACAGTTTTCCATTCTTGTACATCGTGATCCATAAATTTCCCCTCCACATTTTGACTTTTTGACAGAATAAGACGGAGAACGCGGTCCTCAGTACCGCCCCGCCAGATTGTCCATCAGGAAGACCGGCAGCGTCCACAGCAGGGAAAACGCCAGGAGCCGCAGCGGCTCCATCAGCTCATAGCTGCCAAGGCCCGTCAGATAAAAGCTTAGCAGTGCTCCGGCAACGGAGCCCAGCAGTGCCAAGGCCGTTCCCGCCCGCATTGCGCGGCACAGG
The DNA here is from genome assembly GCF_040505565.1 of Oscillibacter sp. GTDB lineage: Bacteria > Bacillota > Clostridia > Oscillospirales > Oscillospiraceae > Oscillibacter. The sequence continues at coordinate 302,605 of NZ_JBEUWZ010000024.1, forward strand.
CGATGGCTCCCGGCGACGGTTTCCGCATAAGGAAGCAGCCCCTCCCGCAGCAGCAGGGCGCGGGGATGGCCTTGGGCGGACTCCTGTTCGGAGAAGGCCAGCCGGTCGGAGAGTGGGGGATAAGACACCTTTATCTTGGCGGCGAATTTCCGTTTCAAAAGGCCGGGGTTCACGTTGGGGTCCCGGGAGGCAAGAATCGGTTGGATATGGTTCCGCTGCAGAAGACGCAGGGCCCAGTCTACATTGTCGGAGGGCTTGTACTTCACCGCAAACACCGCCGCAAGCTGGCGGTCGATGGAGAGAAACACGCCGGTTCGCAAGTTCAGCCCGCTGGGAAGGCGGACGTCCATTTTGCGCATGAAGGACGCGGTGCCAAGAAGCACCGACTCCCCGTGGATGTTGGCGGAAAAGCCACCCTCCTCGTAAAAGCTGAAGTCATCCAGCGTTTCGAGAGAACCGCCCTCAGACACCAGCAAATTGTCAAACAGCCGCCGTAGCCCGCAGCCGGAGGCCCGGGCAAGGGACGCGCCGTAGGATGCCACCTTCGGCATCTCCTCGCCGAAGAGCTTGACGCCATTGAGACTGACTGAGCCGGGCGGAAACAGATCCTGATCGGTGACGACCATGGATTTTTTTCGGCTGATCTTCTCCGCGCCCGCGCAGCCCGCCACGGCGCAGCCCGCCTTTTGCAGCCGCTTTGCCAGCCTTGCGGCGGGGAGCGTGTCCGCCAGCGGCAGCATCAGCGCGGCGGACGCCGCTAGAATTGCCGACCAGTTCAAAAGAAAATCGGAACCGCGCCCCTGCCCCAAAGACCCAAGACCCGCAAACACGGCGGAGGCCACGAAGACCACCGGCATCAGCGCGGCCTGCCAAAGCTCCGAGACAGAGGGCTTTTCCGTGTCGGACCAAAAGCCTGGGATACGGCCCGGCTGTTTGCAGGCCCCGGTTTCCAAATCTGTGACCAGATACGGCGGCGCGGAGTCCAGTGCGGCGGTGCGAAATGTGTCGCACCGGGCCTTTTCCCGCTGAGAACAGCCCCATTGGCCGAACAGCAGGCCTACGCAGGCCGGGAGAGCATACAGGGGTGCGTCGCTGTGGGCGGGGAGCCAGAGACGGGCGGCGCAGTCCAGCAGCGACGCGATTGCGGACGCCGCCAGCAGCAGTTCTCCCGTAAAATATTTATGGACAAGCCGGGAAAAGCCCCGGATAAAAACGCGGCGGCACAAAATGCACATCAGGATCAGCGCCGCGGCGGAGACAATGGTTTGAAGCCGTGCGTCTCCTGTCCAGAGGGGGACGGTATATCCGGCGGCTTCCACAGCCTGAGGCGCCAGCAGCAAAAGCGAGACCGCCGCCGCGGCTGAAAGAGGGCGGCGGCTGCGGCGCCAATGATTCAGAGCGCCCTTCATGGCGGTATCCAGAAACTCCTCCGGACCGATGGGCGGCTCCTCCGGCTCAGGCTCCGGCGGCGGGCCCGGCGGCTCATAGAGCCGCTCCGTCTCCTCGGGAACCATCTTTTTTCGGGAAAAAAGGCCGCGGCGGGGGCGGTGCTCCGCCATTTGGGACTCCCGCTCCTCCATCACGTCTCCCACCGTCTGCCCCACAGCCTTTTCGATGGACACGGGACGGGGCGGGGGCGGAAGGACTTCCTCCGGATTAGCCTCCTGCGGCTCTTGAGACACCGCCAGCGAGGCATCCGCTTCCGGTTCCGATACTTCCCCGGACGGGTCAGGGAGCACAGCGTCTTCCTCTTCGGGCTGGGATGCGGTTTCCACCCCGTTATCCGGCGCAGTCTCCTCCTCCACCTCCTCCAGAATATGCTGACGGCGGCTGCCGCCGTACTCCGCCAGAATTTCCTCCAGTGAGAAGTCGCCCTCCGGGGATACACCGGTTCCAGCGGTCAGATCCTCCGCGTCGGTGAGCGCATCATATGGTTTTTTTTCTTCGATCTCTGCCATCTTTCTCTCCCACCCGCGAATTGTCTCTTTATCAGCTTCTCTGACGCACAGCCTCGTACAGCAGAATTGCCGCCGCTGCGGAAGCGTTCAGAGAGGTCAGATGGCCCCGCATGGGGATGCTGACCAAAAAGTCACAGTTCTCCGCCGCCAGACGGGTCATTCCATCGCCCTCGCTGCCGATGACAATGGCGGCGGGGCCCTTCAGGTCGGCCTGGTAAAGGGCAGTGGTCCCGTCCGCCGCGGTGCCGAATATCCAAACGCCCTGCTTTTTCAAATCCTTCAGCAGCGCCGGAATATTGGGGACCCGCGCCACCGGCACATGGGCCACCGCGCCCGCGGAGGTTTTGGCCACGATGGCCGTCAGTCCCGCGCTGCGGCGCTTGGGGATGATAACTCCGTGGGCCCCGGCGCACTCCGCCGTGCGGATAATGGCGCCCAAATTGTGCGGGTCTGAAATTTCGTCACAAATCACAAGCAAAGGCTTTTCGCCCTTCTTTTCCGCAATCGCCAGAATGTCCTCCACCGAGGCGTACTCCCGCACGGCAGCCAAGGCGATCACGCCCTGGTGGGCATGGGTCCGGCTCATGGCGTCCAGCTTCCGCCGGTCCGCCTCCACCACCACCACGCCCGCGGCGCGGGCCTTGGAGGCGATGTGTCCCAGCGTCTTGTCCGTTTCGCCCTTTGCGAGGTATATTTTATCAATGGATTCACCGGCACGCAAAGCCTCGATCACCGCATTGCGGCCTTCGATAATGCCGTCTGCCTCGGCGGTGAGCTGGTCCTTTTTTTCACTGTCCATACGTTCTCCTTCGGCTTTTTGCGTTCAATCAATAATTACCATGATTGTATCATAGTTTTCGCACACAATAAAGTGGAATTCACAGAAATTTCACGGAAAAGAGGACGGCTGTCCTTGTGGCCCTCCGTTTTTTATGGTATACTGCAAGATAATTTGAGTATAACCTTTTATCAGGCAAAGGAGTATTCGTTGAAGGAGTATTCGTTGGATGAGTCAGAATAACGACCAAAAGAATCGCAAGGGTCCCAAGCGAAACGGGCAAAATGGAGGCAACAATTGGCGCGGCGTTGTCTCCCTGGTGAGCTGGGCTCTGCTGTTGACAATCATCGTCAGCTACGTGGGCAACTGGATTTCCGGTTCCGAGAGCAAAACCTCTGTGGAGATCAGCTATACAGAGTTTGTAACTCTGATAGAGGACAATAAAATTGCCAAGGTGGAATTTGATTCCAGTACGGGACTGGCCCACATTACCCCCGCGGCGGGCTTCACCTATACCGACAAGGACGGTAAGACATACGGACCCATGCCGGAGCAGACCAAGGACGATTCTGCCGCCGGAACCGGAGACATTGCCGCAGCGGGGCTTGGCGGACTGCTGAGCAAGAGGACTGCCCCAGATGACGGGAGCTTCCAGCTTTACACCGTGGCGCTGAACGACGATGAGCTGATATCAAGACTCCTGGAGCACAAGGTGGATTGCGGCTCCCCCTACACGCCGCCCGTTAGTCCGCTGTTGGAAATGCTCATCACCTATATTCTGCCCTTCGCCATTATGATGCTGCTGTTGTCGTTGGTGTTCCGCATCATGGCCAAAAAGGGCGGCGGCATCGGTGGCTTGGGTGGCGTGGGCTCTGTGGGTAAGGCCAACGCCAAGGTCTATATGGAAAAGTCCACCGGCATTACCTTCCGGGACGTGGCAGGTCAGGACGAGGCCAAGGAATCTCTTACGGAAATCATCGACTTTTTGCACAATCCGCAAAAATACACGGAGATTGGCGCAAAGCTGCCCAAGGGCGCTTTGCTGGTGGGCCCTCCGGGTACCGGAAAGACCCTGCTTGCCAAGGCGGTCGCCGGCGAGGCCAACGTACCCTTCTTCTCCATCTCCGGATCCGACTTTGTGGAGATGTTCGTGGGTGTGGGCGCCAGCCGCGTCCGGGATCTTTTCAAAGAAGCCGCAAAGGTGGCCCCGTGCATCGTTTTCATCGACGAGATCGACACCATCGGCAAGTCCCGCGACAACCGCATGGGCGGCAATGATGAGCGGGAGCAAACCTTGAACCAGCTGCTGGCGGAAATGGACGGATTTGACCCCACAAAGGGTGTCATTCTGCTGGCGGCCACCAACCGCCCAGAGGTATTGGATCAGGCGCTGCTGCGCCCCGGACGGTTTGACCGGCGCATCACCATCGACCGGCCCAATCTTGTGGGCCGCGTTGCCACGCTGGAGGTACACACCCGGAACATCCGGCTCAGCGAGGATGTGAATCTGAAAAAGGTGGCGCTGGCTACCGCGGGGTGCGTGGGCGCGGATCTTGCAAATCTGGTGAACGAGGCGGCGCTTCGGGCTGTTCGTCTGGGCCGCAAAACAGTCAATCAGGGGGACCTGCTGGCCGCGTTTGAACTGGTCATCGCGGGTACGGAGAAAAAGGGCAGCGTCCTGACGGAATTTGAGAAAAAGCTGGTGGCGTACCACGAGGTGGGCCACGCCATGGTGGCTTTCAAGCAGAAGAATACCGAGCCGGTGCAAAAGATCACCATTGTCCCCCATACGCAGGGTTCTTTGGGTTACACGCTGCTGATGCCCGAGGAGGATAAGACGGAGCTGCGGACCCGCGATGAGCTGATGGCTAAGATCACGGTTTCCATGGGCGGCCGCGCCGCCGAGGAAGTGGTGCTGAACACCATGACGAACGGCGCGTCTCAGGACATTCAGGACGCCACGCAGGTGGCCCGGAACATGGTGGCCATGTACGGTATGAGCGATGAATTCGGCATGATGGCTTTGGCCTCCCGCCGAAATCAGTATTTGGACGGTGGATACGGCATGGATTGCGCGCAGGATACCGCCGCCGCCATGGATAAATCGGTTCGGGATATTCTGACCGGCTGCTATCGCAAGGCGGTGGAGGTCATCCGGGAAAACCGCCAGGACATGGATCGGGTAGTCGCTTACCTTTTGGAAAAGGAAACCATTACCGGTGCGGAAATGGTGGCTATTATTGAAGGCCGGGACCCGACGCTGGTGGAGGACGAATATGCCTCCACCCGGCAGGAGACCCCCGGAATTGAGGCTCCCGCCAAACACATCAACATGATCTCCGAGAAGGTCGAGCCTCCTGCTCCTACGGAAGCGGCCTCGGAGCCGTCTGCTGAGACGGAGCCACCCACCGAAGAAGCAAAAGCGTCCTCCGGGGTTGCGGAGGATTCGCATGAAGATGCCCCATCCGGCGATCTGCCAGAGGACGGCGGCTATCGTGAGAAGCCCTGAGGCCAGCCGCGGATGAAAGAGCGGCCGGGTCGGGCCTGAATCTACAAGTAAAACAAAGGACTCATCTCATTGAGATGAGTCCTTTGTTTTTGCTTTACTGGATGGCGGGATTCCTCACGGATTCGGCAGAATATACCGATTCATGTCCACTTGCAGAGCCTGCGCAAAACTGCTGTCCTGTTTGATGTTGTGCAGATACACATGGGCATCAACGTCCGGTCGGTTCGTTTCAATCACGCACACCGCGATGTTGGAGCAGTGGTCTGACACGCGCTCGAAATTGGTCAGCAGATCGTTTAAGATGAATCCGAGCTGGATGGTGCACACGCCGCTTTGCAGCCGCTCAATGTGCCGCAGGCGGATCTCCTCAATCAGTCGGTCAATGGTCTCCTCCAGCGGCTCCACAAGAACGGCGGCCTCCGGGTCATTGATGGAAAAGCAGTCCAGCGCATGATCCAGAATATCATTCAGTGCTTTGCTCAGGACCTCCAGCTCCCCCTTCGCACAGTCAGAAAACGCCAGCTGCTTGTCATGGAGCTCCTGAGCCGACTCCTGTATGTTCACGGCGTGATCTCCGATGCGCTCAAAATCTCCGATACAGTGGAGCATGCGGCTAACCTGACGGCTGTTTTCACCGGATAGTCCATGGCGGGATATCTGTACAAGATAGTCGCCCAGACGGTCTTCGTAGGTATCCAGCTTGTCCTCGTCCTCCAGAATCTGAGTTTCCCGGTCGGCGGTGTAGCTTTCAAGCTGCTCAACGGCGAGCAGAAAATTCTTGCGGGCGAGCTCGGACATCTTCCCTACCATAGCGATGCATTCATTGATTGCCGCGCCGGGAGTGCGGAGCAGTAGGGGGTCCAAAAACGCGAATTGCTCGCTCTTCGTTTCCGATTTCACCAGAATACAGGCCAGCTTTTCAAGCTGCTTTGAGAAGGGCAGCAGAATAGCGGTGGTGAACACATTGAAAACTGTGTGGCACAGAGCGACGCTGACCGCGCTGGCCGTGTCGTCCATGAACGTAAGGGGCAGGAAGCTCCCCAAACCGTAAAACAGAAACAGGCAAATCACTGTTCCGATAATATTAAAGGAGATATGGACCGCCGCCACCCGCTTCGCGCTGCGGCTGACACCGATGGAGCTGAGTATCGCGGTGACGCAGGTGCCGATGTTCTGGCCCATGATGATGGGAATGGCCATGCCGTAAGTAACGGCACCGGTCATGGCCAACGCCTGCAAAATACCGACGGAGGCAGCAGAGGACTGGATGATGCCCGTAAATACCGCGCCCACCAACACGCCCAGCAAGGGATTGTTAAATGCAGTCAGGATGCTTGCAAATTCAGGCATATCCTGCAGCGGACTGACGGCTTCCTTCATCAGCTCCATACCGTACATCAAAATGGCAAAGCCCATGAGGATACGGCCGATGTCCCGCTTCTTCTGCTTTTTGGAGGCCATAATGAGCAAGATGCCAACCAGCGCCACCAATGGCGAGAAGTTCTCCGGCTTCAAAAGATTTACCCATACGTTTCCGCTCTTGATCCCGCTGAGGGAAAGGATCCAAGCGGTCAGCGTCGTCCCGATGTTGCTGCCCATGATGACGCCGATCGTCTGTCCCAGTTCCATGACGCCGGAGTTCACCAGCCCCACCAGCATCACCGTTACGGCAGAGGAGGACTGAATGGCGATGGTGATGCCGGCGCCCAGCAGCAGACTGCTCGCCGGATTTGAGGTCATGCGCTTTAACGTGCGCTCCAGCTTGCCGCCCGCCATTTTCTCAAGGCTCTTGGACATGGTGTTCATGCCAAAGAGGAAAAAGGCCAGACCGCCGCAAAGGGTAAAGACGGAAAAAATGTCCATCAAATGGTTCTCCTTCGTATTTAACACGGAATTTACAATTGTTGGCTTCTATGCGCTGCCATTTTAAACAACGTTATAAAAGTTTACAATATCTATTATATAGGGAAATGATCCGTATAGGAAGACCTGCAATGTTAAATCCACGTAAAATCTTAAGCGGCAGTCTCAATCCTTTTTCCAGAATTCCGCCAGCTCCGGTGCGGCGGCGTGGCCCTTGAAATAGCCGTCCTGCCAAAGGGCACGGATCTTTTCTACGTCTTTTTCCATCCGGGAAAAGCCCCTGGTGGACTCCGGAGCGATGATGATGGCCCGGCCCTCCCGCTCCAGTTGGAATAGGTGTTCCCGGTTTTCATTGTACGCGTCCGCCCGGCGAAGCATGGTGTCGAGAAAATTGGGATACTTGCGGTAGTGACGCCGGATGAGCCCGTCGGACTTCTCAACGCTCCGTACATAAGACCGCTCCCGGGTCAGCACCACCAGCAGGTGTTCACATCCCTTGTCCAGTGCCCGCTGCCATGGTATGGGGTCGGCGCAGCCGCCGTCCAGATAGAGCTGGCCGTTGATGTGGAAGATGGGAAACAGCAGCGGCATGGCGCAGGTGGCCTGCAAAACCGTGAAATGCTTGTCCGTGCAGGAAATGGGATAATAGTCCGCCTTTCCGGTGTTCAGATTCGTCAAAACTGCCTCCGCCTCGCCGGAATAGGCGGAAAAGGCCTCATAGTCAAAGGGAACGTACTGATTTGGAATATCCTCATAGGCAAATTTCAGCCCGAAATAGGACCGGTTTTTTCGATCCAGCAGGTTTCCCATGCCCATATACCGTTTATCATTGGCATAGTGGCAGATGATATTCAAGTTCCGCCATTTCTGCCGCGAGAGATAGCTGATCCCGTAACCAGCCCCGGCGGACACGCCGATGAAATAATCCGGCAGCAGCCCCGCGTCCAGCAGCGCGTCGCACACGCCGGTGGAGAAAATAGTGCGGAAGGCGCCGCCCTCCAAAACAATTCCTGATTTCATAGTTTCACCTCAAAAGCTCAAAGGCACTCCAGCGCCAACAGCGCCGACCGAGCCAAAAGTGCCGCGCCCAGCGGCAGCGCCGCGTCGTCGGTGGAAAATTTGGGGCTGTGCCACGGGGCGTTTTCCCGCCCCGGAAAGCCGCTGCCCAGCCAGTAGAAAAAGGCGGGAATTTCCGTGCCGTATATTGCAAAATCCTCACTGCCCATATCCGGCGGCGGCGAAACCGTGTTTCCCACGCCTACCGTTGCTGAGGCGGCGCGTCTTGCAATTTCCGCCAAAGACGGGGCGTTTCGCGTCACCGGGACCTGAGGCAGCAACTCTGTCTCCGCCTGACAGCCGTAAGCCGCGGCGATGCCCGCCGCCAGAACGTCCAGCCGTTCCGCCGCCCGCTGAAGCGCCGCGTCCCGGAGATAGCGAATGCTGCCGGTCATGGTGAGAGAGGCCGGGACAAAAAAATCCGGCGCGTCGGTGTGGAGGGAGTATACCGCGCATACCAGAGCGTCCTGCGGGTCAGTGCTGCGGCTGACGATGGTCTGCACCCCGTCCACCAGCGCCGCTCCCGCCACCACCGGGTCCACACATTTGTGGGGCGAACCGCCGTGGCCGGGTTTTCCCCGCAGTGTCACGCGAAAATTGATCTTCCCCGCCATGATGGGGCCATCTAGTACGGCGACCTGCCCCGTGGGCAGCTCCGGACGGTTGTGGAGGCCAAAGATAAAGTCTGGCTTTCCGCCGGTCTTCTCCCAGATCCCGCTGTCCAGCAGGGCTTGCGCTCCCTGCGTCTCCTCCTCGGCGGGCTGAAATAAAAACACCACACGGCCGGAAAGCGTCTCCCGCCTGGCCGCCAGCAGCTTTGCCGCACCATAGAGGCAGGCGGTGTGAAAATCGTGACCGCAGCCGTGCATAAGGCCCGCTATTTCCGAGCGGACGGCGTGGCTTTGTTCCTCCGTCTCCGCGATGGCGTCAATGTCCGCCCGCAGGGCCGCGGTTTTCCCGGGCCTTTCGCCCTCCAGAACCGCTGCGACTCCGGTATCCATTCCCAAATCCACAAGGCGGAGACCCAGCGCATCCAGTTTCTCTCGCAGCAGCGCCGTGGTCCGCCGCTCCTGAAAGCCGATCTCTGGGTGACGGTGCAGGTCTTCCTTCAAAGCCAGCATCTCCCCGTACAGCCCTGCCGCCTGTGCGTCCAGCAGTTCCATTTTTATGCGCCCCCATTTAATATCCGGCCGCAAATCGGCGGGCGGATTTCGCGTCCCGGCGCGGCTTTGAACGCCCGCCCGGGCCAACAGGTCTATCATACGCTTTTTTTTGCATGGGGGCAAGGAAAACAAAGGCAGAAAAAGTGGAGACGCCCGTTGCGGGCGTCTCCACTTTTTGATAGGAAGTAGTTCAGGCTGCGGGAATGGCCAGGACCTGACCAATCTGGATATCGTCCGCGTTCTTGATGATGGCGGTATTGGCCTTGTAGATCACGGTCCACTTTGTGCCGGTGCCGTAGAACTGCTGGGAGATGCTCCACAGGCAGTCGCCGGATTTCACGGTGTAGGTGCCGCCGACCGTGGCGACGGGCGTTGCAACAGGTGTGGTTGTGGGGGCGGTCACGGGTGTTGCGGGGGCAGGGGTCGTGCCGGCGTCTTTGCCGGTCAGAGCGGGCAGCTTGCCCGCCGCCCGCAGGGCGGGTCCGTTCAGAGAAGCAACATTGGGTGTGCGGCCGTCCTCGGAGGTGGGGACAGAGAGTTCGCCGGAGCGGACCTTCGCATAGATCAGGTCCTTCTGGGGATCGTTGAGATCTGCACCCACAATTTTCCAGTTGTTATCGCACTGAGGCATCAGAGGAGTCTTCAGTGCGGCAACATAGTCAGTAATCATGTCCCGGATCGCGCCGCCCTCGTACACCACGTCGGTCTCATTCAAAAGGCCCGCGTTAACCAGACCACCGTAGCGGTAGTTGTTCAGAGCCAGCACCAGGGTCTGGGTGTCGCTGAGGGGCTTGCCCTTGTAGGTGACGTTCTGAATGCGGGAACCGACGGGTTTGGAGATGTTAATCTCATAGTTCACGCCGGCAAATTCGTCATAGTTGTACATCCGGATGTCGGGGTTGAAGCTGATGGTCACGTCGCCGGCCTTGTACTGGTTGAAGAAGCTTCCGGCCTGCTGTTCCATGATGGCCTTGAGCTGCTTGCCGGTGACCTTCACGCCGTACAGCGTGTTGTCGTACTTGTAGATCTTCACGCTGTCCCGGTTCAGGAAGGGGCCCTTCTCCAAATTGGAACTGGCGTCAAACAGGGCAGCCAGAGACACGTCCGCGCCGACCTTCTTCATCTGCACCTGATTGATAAGGTCCAGGACGGGGTTGTCCTGCAAAATCGCGTTGGGAATACCGGGGAGAAGCTCCACGGGGTCCAGGAAGGTTTTACCGACCTGACCCACCTGCTTGGCAGCCAGCGCCTTGCTCTTTTCATCCAGAGACTTGAACTTTGCCAGGAAGGCCGCATCGGGAGTCACGGTGGAGCAGTCGATCAGGCCGGCGTCGGTCTTGGTCACGTCCCAGCTGCCGTTTTTCTTCGTCAGAGAGAGAGTAACCTTGGAGACATACTGGCCGTTTGAGCCCGGCTCCAGCACGGGGACACCGCCGATCGTCTCATCCACTTTAGAGTGGGCGTGGCCGATAAACAGTGCGTCGATCTTATCTCCGTAGGTCTCGGCCACCTCGCGCATACCCGGGGTGTTGTACTCGCCGTCCAGACCGTAGTGTACGGAGCCGATGATGACATCGGCCTTGCCGTCCAGCTCCTTGAGAATTTTTCCGGTCTCCTCCATCGGTGTGGTGAAGGTCATATTGTTGTAGTGCGTGGGGTCGGACTTCTCCCAGATGGGAATGTGGGGCGCATCAATACCGAACACGGCCACCTTCACGCCGTTCACGTCGAAGATCTGATAGGCGTTCAGCCAGCGTGAGCCGTCCTTCTGGTAGATATTGCCCGCCAGCGTGACGCCCTTGAACTCCTTGATTTCCTTTTCCACATAGTTGAACCCGAAGTTGAACTCGTGGTTGCCCAGGGTCCAGGCATCATAGTCCAGATAGTTCATGGCGTCAATCATGGGGTCGGGAACCTGGTCCTTGAATTCCTGGATGTAATTGGCCTGCGTGGCGTCGCCGGTGTCAATCAGGAGCAGATTGGGGTCCGTTTTCCGCTCCGCCGCAATAATCGCCGCCGCGTGAGCCATGCTGGTCTTGCTTGCCTTGTTGGACGCGTAGTCATAAGGGTTGACCATGCCATGCAGGTCGCTGGTCTGGAGAATGGTAACCGTCTGGGTTTCGTCCGCCGCCAGAGCGGGGACCGCCAGACTGACCGCCATGACCAGAGCCAGGAGCAGCGCTGAGAGCTTTTTCATTTTCATCTTTCAGCCTCCTTTATGATATTCCCGCTGGGAGATGTTTCCATTATAGCGCCCGCCCGTTCGCTTCACAAGAGCTTTTATGCAATTTAATTTAAAAATAGCAGAGCATTTTACAAATGGGACACGTGTAAAAGACCATACTGCAAAAAATAGCAATCCCGGAGTGGGGCGGAGTTCATTCCGTCCTGCTCCGGGATTTTGCCCATCCGCCTGAATGAGATGTGACTGGCCGGCGGGCGGACCCTCCCGCTGAGGAGAGGCATCTTAGGCTGGGATAATCTCTGCGTACCAGAAGATAGATGATAAAACCGGTCAGCCCTGGTGCAAAAATAGCCACCAGCGTCCAAAGAACAGCGTTCATCCTGCGGCTCTGTGCGTCCTTATAAACGTAGACGCCGATCATAACGGGGATAGCAATGAAAACCGCAAGCAAAAGCGGGAATACGATTAAAGACATGTGATAAGGTCCTTTCGTTTAACAGCGGAAAGCTCGTTGACAGTGAAGGAAGCAGCAAAATAGATACCGCACTGGCCAGTGGGCTCACTCGCTCAAAAGGCCCTCGCTCCGGTAAAACTGTGCTGCGCCGGGATGAAGCGGTACCGGCAGATCACTGTACAGAAAGTTGTCCTCACTCATAGCGGAGAGGGCCGCGTGCCGCTCCGCCAGTTCTCCAGTAGATTCCCAGAGGACGCGGGCGATGGTGCCGGCCAAATCGTCGTCCATGTCCGCATCCACGCACAGCAGACACTTGACGCCGAAGGTCTCCACATCCTCCGTCTGCCCCGCGTAGGTTCCGGCCGGAATCACGCCGCGGACATACTGTTTGTTTTTCCCCAGAATGGCGTCCAGTTCCTCATCCGTGAACCGCAGAACGCGGCAGGGCTTCTGCTCAGCCAGATCGCTCAAGCCCTTCACCGGAATCCCGGCAAAACCCTGAAGTGCGTCCAGATCTCCGTTCAGAAGCGCCACTCCGCCGGAGCCCAGCCCCTGATTTTCAAGCGTGGTATTGTTGGCAGTCAGCCCCACCGCGCTCAGAGCCACTCGGGCGGAAAGCTCCGAGGTGGAGTCCTCCGGACCCACGGCAACCCGCTTTCCAAGCAGTTCGTGGACGTATTCGATACCCAGCGATTCCGGCGCGATCCAGTTGGAAAGACTCACATACAGTGCGCCGATGGCCCGCAGATTCTCCATGGAGTTCCCCTGAAATTCACCCTCGCCCCGCCAGGCGCACCAAGCCACATCGCCGCTGACAAGGCCCATGTCGATCTGCCCGTCCCGCAGGCTCTCCACGTTGGCGGCAGAACCGCTGGACGCGCTGGTGTTGATTTTAAGGTCGGGGACATTCTCGTTCAATACCCCAGCCACGGCCCGCCCGACCGGGTACATGGTGCCGCCGCTGTCGGCGGTGCCGATGGTGAGGACACGAATCTCCGGGGAGGGTTCCTTTTGCACCGTCAGCCCGCAGCCCGAAAGCAGGCAGACCGACGTCAGCAGACCTGCCAAAACCAGCTGCCGCAGTATAATGCGCTGCCGGTCGCGAGTATCTTTTTTCATCGGCTCACCATCTCCCCACTCCCGCGGATTTAAATTTCACATAATCATAGCACAGTCTTCAGAATTTTTCTACGGTTTTATACGACAAAACGGGCCTCCCGGTGGGAGGCCCGTTTTGTCGGTCAAATAAACTTCAACTTTATTTAGTGCACCAGAAAACTGCCAAACAGGGAGAGAAAGATGGGGTTATAAATATCGTCGATAAGCACGGCAAAGGAGGGATACAGCACCCACGCTATATTATGCCAGCCGTACTGGTCCATAACCGCCTTCTCGTTGGCCACGGCGTTGGGTCCGGAGCCGCAGCCCCAGCCGCAGTTGCCCGCAGTCATGACCGCCGCACCGTAATTCCGGCCGAACATGTTGTAGGAGATGAAAATTCCGAACAACGCCATCAAAACTGCCTGCGCCAGCAGAATCACGCCCATCTGACCGGCCACGGCGGTCAACTTCGTAATGTCAATGGTCATCAGAACCAGGGCCAGATACAGCTCCAGGAACATGTGCTCGATGGCTTCTACCTCGGGGACGTAGAACTTGATGTGGAAGGTCTCCATCACGTTGCGGGCGATAGCGCCGGCTATCAGGCAGCCAATGAACTTGGGCATCTCAATCTTGGGGATGCTGTCCAGCAGCATATAGATGGGCATTCCCAGCGCCGCCAGCAGCAGGCACATGGCAAACATGGAGATCATGCGGCTGTTATCCAGCCGGGGAGTCTCGCCGGAAGCTATGGATTCGGGCTTGTCGTTGGGGTCGGATTTCAGATTGTGGCGGCTGATGAGGAACGCAGCCACAGGCCCGCCGATCAAAGAGCCCAAGATATTGCCCATTGTGCCCGCAGCAACGCCCACGGTAGTGGCGTCGGGCGCGCCCATGCCCTCGAAGATAGGGCCGAAGGCGGAGGCGGTGCCCACACCGCCAGCCATGGCGGCGGAGGAGCACTGGAGTGCCAGCAGCGGGTGCAGCCCCACCAGATTGCCGACAACCACGCCCAGAATATCCTGCAGCGTGATCAAAAGGCAGGCGGCCAGCGCGATCATAACGCACAGCTTACCTCCGGCGCGGCGAATCATCTTCCAGCTGAAGCCGAAGCCCACGCACAGGAAGAACAGGTTCTGGCACAGATCCTGCATCACTTTCGTGTCAAAGGAGAACGCCATGGCACCGGACATTTTGATGAAAGAAACCACCAGAGAGAAAATCAGGCCGGAGACCACAGGTGCAGGAATTGCGTACTTGCGGAGAAGCTTAGAGTGCCGCACCAGTGCGCGGCCCAGGAAAATTACGATGGCGGCAAAGCCCAATGCCGTGAGATACTCGAACTTGAACGAGGCAATCGCTCCGTCCGCTGGGGGGGTATAGGTTCCGAAATAACTCAGAATCTTGTCCATGAATTCTCTTCCCTTCTTTCCGGCTCCGGCAAAACCGGCGCCTAACACAAGCAATAGTATATCGGGCAAAGAGAATGCAATTCAATTTAAGTACGTATCGTACTCCTTTTGTACGTATCGTATTCTGTGTTTTATTGGCTTTTTGCTGATTTTTAGCCCTGCTTTTTGTGCATGTCGTCCATTCCGTATTGAATGGAAGGTCGTCCGCCTGTCCGATAATCAATGGCACTGACAACCTCGTGGGTTTGGGTCAAATAGTTCATATACCGCCGTACGGTGATTCGGGAGAGTTGGACCTGCTCGGCAATCTCCTCGCTTGTATACATCGTGCCGCTGTTATGCTGCAAAAACTCCCGGATCATCTGCATGGTGGCGGCGTTCAGTCCCTTGGCCAGAGGCTCCGGTGAGAGGGGCTGCCCCGCACTGCCGGTCATGCGGTCAATGGCCTCCTGATCCAATGCCGATGCCTGAACCTCCCACTGTTCCCGGCTTTGGCGGAACTTTTCCAGCGCCGCTTGAAAACGTCTGTATTCAAACGGCTTGACCAGATAATCCACCACGCCCCGTAAAAACATCTGCCGAACAGTCTGGGCGTCGCTGGCGGAGGTGACCATGATGACTGCCGGGGCTTTGCCCATGCCATGGAGCCGGTCAAGAAATTCCATTCCGTTGAGCATGGGTGTGTAGTAATCCAAAATAATGAGCGACACTTCGTGTTCCTTCAGATATTCCAACGCGCCCACGCCGCTGGGAAACACCGCCTTCACGGAAAAGTCCGATGTGTTTTCCACATACTGGCGGTTGATGGCCGCCACCATTGGGTCGTCCTCAATGATTATGACACGATACATCAGTCCGCCTCCTCCCGCGTAAATGTGATCGTAAGGCTGGTACCTTCGCCCTGCTCGGTCTCCACGTCGATCTTTCCGCCGTAACGCCGCACCACGGACTGTACCGCGTACAGTCCTGTTCCCCGATATTGCCCCTTGGTGGAGGCCCCCTTTTCAAACATGCTGGAGCGCACCTCCGGTGAAATGCCTCCGCCGGTGTCGGTGCAGACCAGCAAGCTGCAGTCCGGGCGGCAGTAAAGACCGAACTCGATCTCTTTGACAGGGTGCTCGCCGGAGGAGAGCTCCTCGATGGCGTTTTCCAGCAGGTTGCCCATCACCGTCACCATATCCTCCACGGGAATCAGCAAATCTTGCTCGATGCAGCAGCTCCCCTCTGCCAAATTCAGCTGAATGCCCCGCTCCGCTGCGTGGAGCATTTTTCCAATCATCAACGCACACAGCTCCGATACCCGCAGCTGGTCGGCAGTCTGGCAGATCAGCTGGCCGGAGATCAGGTTGCTGTTGACGATGGAACAGATGGCCTTCTCAATTTGTCCGGCTTCCAGATACCCGAGAATTACATGAAGTTTGTTGGAAAATTCATGGTTATAGGAGCGCAGGGCGTCGATCATGCTCCGGGCGCCGAACAACTCGTCGGACATGTGCAGCATTTCCGTCCGATCGTATAGAATGGTCAATACGCCCTGGGGCGCGCTGTTTTCCCGCTCTCGAATGGGGATTTGGCTCGCCAGCACGGATCGGCCGCCCACAATCCAGGAGCGGCGCTCCTCGGCTTCCCCGGTGCGGAGAACTTCCTCCTGCCGGGAGTCCGAAAACAACTCGGAGACGGGCCGTCCAACCAGTTGGACGCCGTCGCCGAACAAAGCCTGAGCCGTCGGATTGACAAACAGTACGATGCCCGCGGTGTCGCAGGCCACCAGCCCCTCCGCCACGGCGCCAAGCACCTCGTCCTGCCGGAGATAGCGGCTCAGCAGTTCCTCCGGGCGGAAGCCCATCAATGTCCCGCGCAGGAAGCGCAAGATGGCATGGGTCAAAAAGAAGCTCACCAGCAGCATTAAACCCAGAATCGCCAAATGGAGGACAACAATGTTTGTCAGGCGGGCAGTGAGGACGCCGGTGAACACGGAGACCATCACAAACCCAATGATCGTTCCGTCTTCGCTGCGGACGGCGTGAAATGCCCGGCGCTGCATGCCCATGGTGCTGTATCCGGTGGTGATGTAGGGCTCCGCCCCCTCCAAAATGGGACGTTCCTCCCCATCCACATAGGATTCTCCGGTTTTCTGCCGGTCCGTATGATAGAACCGCAGGCCGCTCTGGTCGCAGATCACCGCTGCGCTGATATCCGGGATGCTGTCGCACAGCGCGTCAATATTTCGGGTGACGTTGGGGTCGGGATAGCCCGCCTTCAGCATGGCGATCACGCTTGGAAGTTTGCTGACATAAGCCGCCGAGTTGCTGATGGACGCGTCTACCTGATTGCGCTGGCGGGTCATGTCCAGATACAAAGACATCCCCAGAGATAGCAGGATCACCAGCGCCGACAGCAGGAGAAAGGAGCGGTACAGCTTGCGCTCCAGCGTATTTTGGCTTTTGTTTTTGACCATTCGTGCCCTTCCTCCATCCCCTGCCCGGACTTTTCGTGCCTCGCTGCATGTAAAATAAGTATACCGTTCGTAAGAATTTCCGTCAAGGATACCCGCCAATGTCCACAATATACCTTTTAGTGCTGATTGGGCTTTGCCGCGAGCAGGATGAAAAGTTGCTGAATAAACTGCCCATATTCAGAAATAATTGCATGAGAGAAGACCCAACGCAGCAAAGTACAGGACTCAAGAGTGAGCCGCCGGAAAAGCCCATGGGGCCTTTCCGGCGGCTCACTCTTCGAATAAGATTGGGCTCAGCCTTTCAGCGAGGCGGGGTAAGCGCCGGAGGCATGGAGCTTTCTCAGCTCCTCCGCCACGCGCGCCCGATCCTCGCGGTACGTCATGCCAAACCAACGGTCGGCGGAGTGGAGGACGGAAATCTCCATGGAGCCGGATTCCAGCTGATTTCCCACCATCATGGGGAGCAGGCACTCGGCCTTGATATTGTCTCCCGCCTCGGTGCGGAGAAAGTTCTCAAAATAGGATTTCAGGGCGGGGAAAACCCCAGGGGTAAAGCCCCAGAAATTCATGGATACCACCGTGTCCGGGTCAAGGGAGCGGTCCTCCGCCAGGTCTTTCAAGGTTCCGTCCGGATAGAGCTGGATCTTCAGAGTCTCCCGCACGGACCGGAGCTTTCCCTCCGCCACGGCGCAGATGCCGCGGGACACCGTCCCGTGGAGGCTGGCGGTGTTTTTCAGGAGATAGCCCACCATGGCGCCGCGGCCGTTCTCAGGCAGCGTTGCCAGTTCGTCGTAAATGGCGCGGTAGGCGTCGATCCCGTAGTAGTCGTCGGCATTGATCACGCAGAACGGCTCGTGGACGGCCTTCGCCGCGCAGAGCAGGGCGTGGACCGTGCCGAAGGGCTTTGTCCGTTCGACGGGGATCTGATAAAAGTCCGGCACGGAGGAAAAGTCCTGATGTACATAAGCCACCTCCACAGGGGTGCCGTCCAGAGCGGTGCGTCTGCGCAGATACTCGCCGCAGATGCGCTCCATCAGCGGTTCCATCTCCGGTTTGATAATAAAGACCACCTTGTTGAAGCCCGCCCTCAGGGCGTCGTAAATGGAATATTCCATTAAAATTTCATTGTTGGGACCGATGCCGTCCACCTGCTTGCTGCCGCCGTATCGGGAACCCAGCCCCGCTGCCATGATGACCAGAGATACTTTCATAAACCCTCCATACGTCCGCCGCGCGGCCCGCGGAGACAGGCGCGCTCTTGCGTAATTATTGCGTAAAAATTTAGCCGCGTTTCACAGCCTTGCCTCTACCATACACTTTTGCGCGTCTGTTTGCAACAGCAAAAGTATATGCTTGACAATTTTTTACCGACATCTATAATATGAAAATGATTTTCAAATTTAAGGAGGGCGGCCTATGCCCTATTCCACAAAACAGCAGCAGGCGATTCTGAACTGCCTTCAGGCGCGGCCGGACGAACCCATGTCCGCAGCGGACCTGACGGCGGACCTGCGGCGCAGCGGCCATCCGGTGGGCCTTGCCACGGTATATCGCCAGATGGAAAAGCTGGAGGCCACGGGCCGGGTTCACAAGGTAAATACCGAGGAGGGCGCCTATTTTCAGTATTGCAGCCACCCGGAGGGAGACGGAAAACAGGACTGCCTGCTTTTGAAGTGCGAATGCTGCGGGCGCATCCTCCATCTGGACTGCACCCAATTGCAGCCCCTGTACGAGCATTTGCTGCGGGAGCATCATTTTACAGTGGATCACCGGCGGACACTGTTCTCCGGGCTATGCGAAGAGTGTGCGAAAAAGGAGCGGGAACATGGAGACAAATGAGCTGATTGTCTGTCGGGACACGGCCTTGGGCTATGAGGGCCGTGCGATTCTGTCGGGTTTGAATCTGAGCGTGTCCGCCGGAGATTACCTCTGCGTGGTGGGGGACAACGGTTCGGGAAAATCCACGCTGATGAAAGGACTTCTGGGCCTGATCAGCCCCATGGAGGGCAGCATCGAACGGGCGGTGGAACTGAAAAACGGCGCGGTGGGCTACCTGCCCCAGCAGACCCGGGCCCAGAAGGATTTTCCCGCTACGGTTTACGAGGTAGTGCTGTCAGGCTTTCTGAATCAGAAGGGATTCCGATTTTTCTACACGGCGGCCCAGAAGACCGCGGCGCTGCAGGCTATCGGAAAGCTCGGCATCCTGGAATTGAAGGACCGGTGTTATCGGGATCTCTCCGGCGGACAGCAGCAACGGGCTCTGCTGGCTCGGGCGCTGTGCGCCGCCGGACGGCTTTTGATTCTGGACGAGCCCATTACGGGGCTGGACCCCGCCGCAGCGCAGGACCTTTACAAGACCCTGCGCTATCTCAACGAAAAAGAGGGCATGGCGGTGGTCATGGTGACGCACGATCTGCGCTCCGCTCTGGAAAATGCCCGGACGGTGCTGCACATTGGAAAAAAGAGCTGGTTTTATGGGACGGTCGAGGATTATCTCCAGTCGCCGGAGGGCCGCCGGTTCCAAAAGGAGGAGCAGTGATGGAGCTTGTGGAAATGTTCTCCTGGCCCTTTATGCAGCGGGCGCTGATCGCGGGCGTGCTGGTGAGCCTGTGCGCGGCGCTGTTGGGCGTGTCGCTGGTTTTGAAGCGGTACTCCATGATCGGCGACGGATTGAGCCACGTATCCTTCGGCGCACTGGCGGTGGCGGTGGCGCTGGGGATCACGCCGCTGTACTTTTCCATTCCCGTGGTGATTTTGTCCGCGTTTTTTCTGCTGCGACTGGCGAATTCAGGCAGCCGCATGGGCAACGACGCGGCCATCGCCGTGATCAGCGCGTCGGCGCTGGCCATCGGAATTCTGGTGATCTCACTGACCACCGGCATGACCACGGACGTGGACAACTATATGTTTGGCAGCGTGCTTGCCATGACGGAAACGGACGTGCTGCTTTCCGCGGTCGTGTCCGCAGCGGTGTTGGTTTTATTCGTATTGTTTTACCACAAGCTGTTTGCCATCACCTTTGATGAAAATTTTGCCCGGGCTACCGGGATGCGGGTGGAGCTGTACAACACACTTCTGTCCATTCTGACGGCGTTGACCATCGTTCTGGGAATGCGGATGATGGGAGCCATGCTGATTTCGTCTCTTGTGATCTTCCCGGCGCTGACGGCCATGCGGCTGTTTCGAAGCTTCCGGGGCGTGGTACTCTGCGCGGGAGCCACCGCCGTTCTCTGCTTCTGCGCGGGGCTGACAATTTCTTTCACGAAGTCCACACCCGTGGGGGCCACGGTGGTGGCGGCGGACCTGGTTTTGTTCCTGCTGGCCTGCGCGGTTCAGCGGCTGCGGAAAAAGAACTGAACCGGTTTTTATTTGTCTTCCAAAACCGGAGCGTACGGTGCGCTCCGGTTTTGTCACTCTTTTCTTGAATTTTCTTTGAAAATCCAAAGAAAAAGCTTGATTTTCAGGAAAAATCGTGATACTGTTACTAAGGTAGTAATGGTATTCGTGTGGAGTGGACCTTGTGTCCGCTCTTTTTGTTGGCCTTTTTCCAAGGGCCGGAATTTGAAAAAGCTGGAAGTCTTGCCGGAAGCTGAACGGCGTGAAAGAGAGGCGTTCCCATGAAAAAGATCACGGAACTGACCGCCGAACTGGCGGCCCCCGTCATTGCGGAGCAGGGCTGTACCCTTTGGGACGTGGAATACGTGAAGGAGGCGGGCACCTGGTACCTCCGGGTGCTGCTGGACAAGGAGGGCGGCGTGGACATTCTGGACTGCGAGGCCATTTCCAGGCAGCTTTCGGATTTGCTGGACGAGGCGGACCCCATCGAGGCAAGCTACACACTGGAGGTCGGCTCCGCAGGCGCGGAGCGGGCTTTGAAGCGGCCCGGTGATTTTTCCAAATTTATGGGCAGCCCGGTTACGGTCCGGCTGTACCGCAACCGGGACGGGCGGAAGGAATTTGCCGGGACCCTGACCGGATATGACGAAAAAACCGGGACCGTGACCGTGCGCATCGGCGATGGGGAAATGACCTTTGAGAAGGCTGACACCGCGCTGGTGAGACTGCGAGTGGAGTTCTCCTGAGTCGGGAAAAATAAAACGAACGAAGAAAACGTATCATATCATAAAAGGAGTACAGGCAATGAGAGGCAAGAAGCAGAAGGAACCCGCCGGGATGAACTGCGATGAGATTTTCACCGCGCTGGAGATGATTGAAAAAGAGCGGAATATTCCCCAGTCCTTTATGCTGGATAAGATCGTCCAGGCGCTGACCACCGCTTATAAGCGGGACTGCAAGGATCAGGTGGACAATGTGATCGTGGACGTGGATCTGGAGCACCGGACACTGCAGATGTTTGTCCAGAAAAACGTGGTGGACGAAGAGGACTATGTGGACCCCTTCAACGAAGTGCCTCTCGACGAGGCGAAGAAACTGTCCGCCAAGTATGAAATCGGCGACGTCATCAATGTCCCCGTGGACAACACAGACTTTGGCCGCATAGCCGCGGGCAATGGCAAGCAGGTCATCATTCAGGGCCTGCGGGAAGCCGAACGGGGCATGGTGTACGACGAGTTTAACTCCAAGCAGCACGAAATCCTCACCGGCGTGGTCACCCGAATTGATCCCCGAAACGGCAACGTCTCTCTGCGCATCGGCACCGGGACCGAGACCACGGAGGCGCTTTTGATGGCGGGCGAACAGGTCCCCGGCGAAGAACTGGTGGAGGGAATGCACGTCAAGGTCTATGTAGTGGAGGTCCGCCGGTCTACCCGCGGCCCCCAGGTGCTGATCTCCCGTACCCATCCGGGTCTCGTCAAGCGCCTTTTCGAGCTGGAAGTCCCAGAAATTTACGACGGAACGGTAGAGGTCAAATCCATCTCCCGGGAGGCCGGAAGCCGCACGAAGATGGCCGTCTGGTCAAACGATGAAAACGTGGATCCCATCGGCGCCTGCGTCGGCCCCAAGGGACAGCGGGTGGAGAACATTGTGGCGGAGCTGCGGGGCGAGAAGATCGACATTGTGAAGTTCAGCGAGGACCCCGCCACGTTCATCGCCGCCGCCTTGGCACCCGCCGATGTGGTGGATGTGTGGATGGCGGACGAGGGCAAGGCCTGCCGCGTGCTGGTGCCGGACGATCAGCTGTCCCTGGCCATCGGCAAGGAGGGGCAGAACGCCCGCCTTGCGGCTCGGCTCACCGGCTATAAGATCGACATCAAGCCCGCGAGCTTCAAGGAAGAAGCGGCGGCAGAGCCCGCCGCCGAGAGTGAAGCGTCTGCGGACGACACGGAATAAGCGAAGAGGAACGGGGGGAACACCATGCCGAAGGTGAAGAAGATCCCGCAGCGGCAGTGTGTGGGCTGCCGGGAAATGAAAGAGAAAAAGACGCTGATCCGAGTGGTGAAGTCCCCGGAGGGCGAGGTCTCATTGGACGAAAAGGGCCGCAAGCCCGGTCGGGGCGCATATGTTTGTCCGAATGTGGAGTGCCTGCGCAAGGCACGGAAGTCCCGGGCGCTGGAGCGGGCCTTTGAGGCCCAGATTCCCCCGGAGGTATACGACGCCATGGAGCGTCAATTGGGAGGCGGCCAATGAATAAGGAATTATTGTCCACGCTGGGTCTGTGCAAACGGGCCGGAATGCTGGAGGTCGGAGAGGAGCCGGTGGAGTCCGCAGCCCGGGCGCGGGATGTGCGGCTGCTGCTGTTGGCCAACGATGCGGGGGAGAACACCGTCCGGCGGGCGGCCCACTTTTCCGAGATAGGCCAGTGCCTTCAGATCCGGGTTCCCTTTACGAAGGAAGAATTGGGAAGAGCCGTCGGCTATGGCAGCTGCGCGCTTCTGGGGGTGACCGACTTCGGCTTTGCCGCCTCCATTGCCCGCCGCTTGGCGGACGACGACGCGGAGACTTATGGCGACGCGGCGGACCGGCTGGAGGTCAAGGCGCAGCGGGCCGCACTGCGGAAAACGGAGGAGGCTCTTCACGAAAAGAACCTCCGACGGGGTATAAAGCGGAAGCCCGGCGAGGTGAAAGCGGCGGAGAATCCGACGGAGCCGATGCCTGCGGCGAAACCGCAGCGGCAGGCACGAGGCAGCGGCAGGCCGCCTATTGGTAAAAGCTTTGAGCGGAAGTCCTTCGGCAAGCCCGGAGAGTTCGGAGACCGGAAGCCCTTCGGCAAGCCCGGCGCACCCGGAGACCGGAAGCCGTTTGGTAAGCCCGGCGCACCCGGAGACCGGAAGCCGTTTGGCAAGCCCGGCGCACCCGGAGAGCGGAAGCCCTTCGGCAGGCCCGGCGCACCCGGAGACCGGAAGCCCTTCGGTAAGCCCGGCGCACCCGGAGAGCGGAAGCCCTTCGGCAAGCCCGGCGCACCCGGAG
>NZ_JBEUWZ010000025.1:0-58888 GCF_040505565.1 Oscillibacter sp.
TCTTTAGGCCATGGTAGCCGTTATTCTTGAGTGGGTCAATTTTTACCGGCGATTTCGGTCAATTATACTCCGGCGTTTACAGAAGCAGTGTGGCCAGTGGCGGCGCCAAGATATTTCTTGTCCGCGGATAACTCCTGTATCGTCTCAGCTACACAGCGAACACTCCACTTAGTTGGAGTAATCCGGCGCACGACTTGCTATCAAAAGGAAATGAGCGCTGACCTATGGTCAACGCTCGTTTTTTCAAAATGGTACAACATCATTTTCTTTGTCAAAAAGTGTGTTTTCTGAATCATAATATTGCCGTTATAGCAAAAGCAGTATAGCATAAATGGAATACTCATGTGCATGGGTATAGGGTGCAACGCTGCGGGTATTATTGGCTGCCGGATCATTGACTCTCCCCGGGAGCGGCTGCTGGCCATTTTGACGAATAACTTTGTACCCTGTAGCGGCCGCTTCCCCACACTGATTGCAATTCTCACCATGTTTTTTGTAGGAACCGCGGGCGGAGCATTTACCTCGTTCCTTTCTGCGGTGCTGCTGACGGCGGTGATCGTGCTCGGGGTTGGAGTTACCTTTGCAGTCACCAAGCTGCTTTCCAAAACTTTGCTGAAAGGGATACCGTCTTCTTTTATGCTGGAGCTGCCACCGTACAGAATGCCGCAGATCGGCAAGGTAATTGTCCGCTCTATCCTTGACAGGACGCTGTTCGTGCTGTGCAGGGCAATCAGCGTTGCGGCCCCCGCAGGTCTGGTTATTTGGTTCATGACAAATATCATGGTTGGCGATGCCAGCGTCCTGAATCACTGTGCAGCTTTCTTGGACCCCTTTGCGCAGTTGATGGGGCTGGACGGCGTCATACTGATTGCTTTTATCCTGGATTTTCCCGCCAATGAAATTGTCATTCCCATTATTATTATGGCGTACATGGCAAAGGGCAGTATTCTTGAACTTGGCAGCCTTGCTCAAATGAAAGAGCTGTTTGTATCAAACAGCTGGACATGGATTACAGCAATCAGCATGATGCTGTTTTCTCTTATGCACTGGCCCTGTTCCACCACACTGCTAACAATAAAAAAGAAACGGGAAGCTGGAAGTGGACGGCACTTGCGGCGGCAATACCGACGTCAATTCGTATGGTCTCGTGCATTTTATTTGCCACCGCAGCCCACATGATGGGATAAATTGCACTTCTTTATCATTCGAGCCAAACATTCCGACTTTAGTAGAAAGCCAAGGGAAAAACGGATTTACAGTCATATACGTAGAATTAATGTGGCTATACGTACACAAACAGGACTTTCCACCACAAACTAAAAAAGGCTGGCATGACACAGCGTATGTCCCGTGCATCATACTGCATTGACAACGCCCCAGTGGAAGCTTTTGGGGATATTTATTCCGGCTCGGTTTGGTGAAGTTTGTTTCAGTTATCAGCAAATTGTCAGCAACACCTGACGTTTTCAATCAAGTCTATGATTTATTTCTCGTATTTTTCGGCAAAGCAGACCCGCTTTAGCCCAAGTAAACCGGCGCTGCCGGCGATCGTGATACCGAAGAACAGCACCTCCACAGGCAAGCCCATATAATCAATGATCGTTCCGTTACACAACGTGCTTCCAGTACAGAGAATCAGGTCTGCGAAAGAATGAATAATCTCGTCTTTCTTGTGGGTTCCATCCTCCACCTCAACCCCATATCGCCGCTGCCCGATATTCCCCGGATTCAGATCAAGTACCCGGACCTCGTATTCGCTGCCGGACAGCATTTCAAGAAGAGAGGGCTGATAGCCGATCAATGCAATACGCCTGACATGCGGATAATTTACCCGAAGAAACGCCAGCATGTCCACCGCGCATTGTTCCGGTCCGTCCGTTCGGCAGTGCACGGTCCCGCTGCACAGTCCCACGGAGTTCATCACTGCATTCAAGGTTGCAATAAAAATTCCGCAGTTGTGAGAGTTGTGGGCAATTTCCATTTGCAAAATCTCAGCAAGCGTCCCGTTGAATGCGGTCGGAGAGTCTGTAAATGCCTGACCTCGACAGCCGCGGTACTTTGCTTCAATCATGACATCCTTTCCGGTAATAATCGGGAAGTCCTTCCGCACCGTTTCTCCAATTGCCTCTTGCGGCGTCAAAGCACGGCAGGACACGGTTACGGTGTCATCTTCAATATGATACTGTTTTAAAACCTGTGAAAATCCGATTTTCAGTGTTTCATAAAGTTCTTCCCTCGTCACGGCAATTCCTCCGTTTTTTTAGTAATCCCGAGAAAATCAAGGACCTCCTGACCCCATTTGGCACTGTATAATTCATTGCTTTTTACAATACCACAAAGGCGTCCATCAATCAACACGCCAATTCGATCAGCCAAACGCTCAGCTTCGGCAAAATCATGCGTCACAAAAATGAGAGAGCAGCAAAAATCTTCCCGAATTTTTTGGATCATATCATACATGTTGCGTTTTGTGACCGGGTCCAGTGCGGAAAATGGTTCGTCCAGCAGCAGCAAAGATGGCCGCATGATCAGCGCGCGTGCCAAAGCAACACGTTGCTGCTCTCCGCCGCTGAGTGTTCCAGGATACTGATCGAGAATATGCTCAATTTCAAACTTCGCGGCTATCTCCTTCACTCTGGCCTGTATTTCCGCCTTTGGGACTCCCTGAATTTTAGGTCCGTAAGCAATGTTTGAAAATGCCGTCATATGCGGAAATAGACTATAATCCTGATAAAGGTACCCAATGTGCCGCCGGAATACCGGAATCTCACACATCGGGGTTCCCCCGTAAAGGACTTTTCCATGATCCGGTTGATAGAATCCGGCAACCGCTTCCAGAAGCAATGTTTTTCCGGAGCCTGTTTTTCCGATAATCGAAAAGATCTCATTTTGGTAAAGCGAGAAATTGATATGCTCCAACAAAAAGTTGCCGCGTCTGACTGAAAGATCCTGTATCTCCAAAAGGCAGCCCGTATTATGATTCATATCGACTCAGCTTCCTGTTCGCCTTGGCAAGGTGGTTTGCAATTCCAAGCGAGACAGCGGAAATAAGCAGTAAAATAAATGCGCTGGCCAGCGCGCCGCCCAGATTGTTGGTGCTGACATCCAGATAAATGCTGGCAGGCAGCGTCTCTGTTTTCATGCGGGTAACGCCCACCAGCATCAGTGTCGCCCCAAATTCCCCCAAGGCTCTCGACCATACCAAAATAAACGCACTGATCAGGGTGTTCTTACATAGGGGCAGGAGGATGGTGAAAAAGCATTTTCCCTGGGTGGCGCCAAGCAGCCCCGCCACCCGCTCTAATTTTTGATCGACCCCGCGAAAGGCTGTTGATGTCAGCTTAACAGCAAACGGCAGATTGACAACCAATTGCGCCAGAATAATACCACTGCTGTTGAAGACCACCGGAAAGCCCGCACTTTTTAAAGCCTTTCCCAATGGTGAGGAAAACAGAATCAGCATGCTCAGCCCCAATACAATATTGGGCAGCGACATCGTCAGTTCCAGAAGAATCTCAATGGCTTCCCGGCAGAAGAATCTGGTTTTGGTCAAGACATATGAAACTGCAATCGACAGCAGGAAGCAAAGTATGCTGGATATGCACGCACTTTTGATGCTTAAATATACCGCAAACAACGTTTCGGGCTGATGCAGGCATTCCGGGAGACTACGTATCCCCCGGAATGCGATTACGGCAATATTTCCTCCGATAAAAAGAATTGTCAGGAGTGTGAGAAGCATACAGGCGGATTGGAAAATGTTATGTTTTCGCCGGTTCATCCTGCCAATTCATAGCCATGGGCAGTCCATATCTGGTTGGCTGCATCCGAACTGAGAAATGTGCTGAATGCGTCCGCAGCCGCGCTGTTTGTAGAAAAAGTGAGCCTTGCCGCCGGAACCGTTTTTACATAGCTGTCCAGGTCCTTCGTCTCACAGATTTCCACACCCTCCGCATTACAGTTTTCCTTCCAGATGATCGCCGCATCTGCCTCTCCCAGACCAACGACCGTTGCCAGTTGAGGAGCCGTGGTCGTTGTCGCGCCAAGCGTTACGGTATCGGAGACGCCGAAATCAGAAAATACTTTTTTTGCAATTTTTCCAATCGGTGTGGACTCCGGATCTCCAATCACGGTTACAACATCGCTTTTGCCCAGATCCGCAACGCCGGTAATTCCTTTTGGATTTCCCTTGGCAACCGCCAGGACGGGAATGTGTTTTACAAGGTCTACACTGCCGGATACATCATCTTTAACAGGCTTTACCTCATCCGCAGAACCGGCAATAAAGAAGTCCCCTTCTTTGGATTCTGTAATCTGTGTTTGAAGCTGTGCCGCGTTTGCGTAAGTAACATTCATTTGACAGCCGGTTTCCTTTTGAAATGCATCTGCAATTTCCTGAAAAGGCTGCTGCATCCCCGCGCCGCAGTATATCAGGAGCGACTGACCACTGAGATCCGGTGTAGTCGATGAGGAACTCGCCGCTTCACCAGATGCAGCAGAGGTCGTAGTATTGCTGGAAACGCTGCCGGAAGAATCCTGCCCCTGCCCTCCGCAAGCAGCAAGTGAGAGTATCATTGAGAACGCAAGGACTGTTACTAAAATCTTTTTCATCGGTTTCTCTCCCTTATGAATAATTTGGTAAGTCATCAGGATTACAATAGCACAATCGTTATTCTCAGTCAAGAATAATGATTCTGCTATTGTATCACCTAGTGATCATGAGTCATGAACTTGAAATTTGAGACAGAGCAAACCTTTCATGGACTCATATTGATATAATTTGCTATAATATAAATACTATATTGCTAAGTTATAAAACATATCTCAACAGAATGCTGCATCTGTGGTATCATAGCTGTCACACATAGGAAAAGGCTTGCCGGCATCAATTTACAACACCCACATGACCTATCTGATACCGCCCTTGCTTTCTCTTACTGCAAATATGAGAAGAGGTAAAATAGCAATATGTCGGATTTAATTTATGAGGTAGAAAACCACTTGGCCCGTATTACGCTAAACCGCCCGGAGCATCTCAATTGTTTCAGTGAGGAGATGATTCAACTCTGGGCAAACGCACTGGAGGACATCCGGGACCGGGATGATATTGATGTTGTTCTTTTATCGGGAAACGGAAAGGCGTTTTGCGCCGGCGGAGATGTAAAAGCCATGGCGACCGGGAACGGCTTCTTCGAAAGCAATGAGGATATTACTTCCACCGCGCTTGCCAGAAAGAACTCTCTTTGGGAAGGAATTCAGCGTATCCCGCTGATTCTGCAGGAAATTGACAAACCGGTTATCGCTAAGGTTCACGGCGCGGCTGTGGGCGCGGGGTTGGATATGGCTCTGATGTGTGATATCCGCATCGCTTCGGAAAGCGCCTCACTTTCGGAAAGCTATTTTAACGCAGGAATTGTTCCCGGTGACGGCGGCGCTTACTTTTTACCTCGT
This sequence comes from Oscillibacter sp., assembly GCF_040505565.1. Lineage (GTDB taxonomy): Bacteria > Bacillota > Clostridia > Oscillospirales > Oscillospiraceae > Oscillibacter. Next base: position 5,452 of record NZ_JBEUWZ010000025.1, read on the forward strand.
CTTGTGGGGCGAGACAAGGCACTCGATTTGTTTTTAACGACACGGGTGCTAAAAGGCCCTGAAGCGGAAAGAATCGGCCTTGTCACACACGTTGTACCCGATGACCAGTTGGATGATTATGTGGAACAATATCTCCAAAAACTACTGGATGCGCCCCAGCAGGCCATGCGTCTGACGAAACGTGCGATTGATCAGAGTGAACAAAGTACGCTGCGCGCTTCGCTGGATTTGGTGTCTTCTTTTATGGGAATCGTGACCGAGCTGGATGATTACCGTTTACGGACGGCTGCTCTGGTGGAACGTTTAAATAAAAAGTCCAAGGAAAAATAACGAAACAGGCTTGATCCGTGACAGGCCGTCAAAACGAAGCGCGACCGTCAGTCAGCAATTGTGTACTTTTTAAATCTTCTCCGTCGCAATAATGTGATTGGATAAATGCGGAGAATCTTTTATATAAAGGGTCTGAATCCTGTGAACTGACCTCCAATGGTTCGATTTTTGGGTCTAACTTTTGGGGGTCAGTTCAATTTAAAGTGGGCCTTTATTCTGTTTATGTTGCGTATTGGAATTTGAGGTTAAAATTATTCAAATGTCCCCAGCATCCTCATTAGCGGTTTTGACAAAAACAAGCTCCGCACCGCTCAAAGAAAACGTTTTCACGCCGTCCTCCCAACTTGTCCACTGGCTCTGCTCAAGCAGAGCCTTTTGCCTTTCTGCGCATGGCCGCCCGCAGATATATGTCCACGATCTCCTGATCGGCGCGCGCCTTATCCTCCCGAGTCATATTGCGGCAGTGGGTGTCCATGATGTAGCAGACGGCTCCGTTGGCTTGTACAACCATTTTGCAGTCGTCCATATTGGGAACAAACGGGAATGCTCCGAGCTTTGCCATAATCATCACCTCACCGCAATGTACGAAATGATGATCCGTTCTATTCGTGGTTTTCAACTTATGCGAATATTTGACCTTGAGTCCCGCCGTCACTTGTTCTGAATACGGTCTCCTCCTTTCAACGGGACTTGCAACATTCCCCCCGTGGTGCTAAAATAATTTTGAACCGTTTTAAATGGCGCGATTAGCCGCAGACCGCTTTATTCTTGCTCGCGTGCTTATATGTTTCCATATTTTAGTAAAATTCACCTGTGGTTAATTACTGAAGAAGCGTACAATTAAAAACACATGACGATTCTTGCAAGTCTGAAAAACAGCGCCGCCCTTCTGGGCGGCGCTATCCATAGGAGGACTCATGGAGCAATATCTAGTCTACCTGCGCAAGTCCCGCAAGGACCGCGACACGGAGATGCAGACCGGTGTATTTGACACGCTACAGCGCCACCGTGACACACTCCTGAGCCTTGCCAACAACAAAGGCTATACGATTGCCGGGATCTTTGAGGAAGTCGTCAGCGGCGACACCATTGCTGAGCGGCCGGAGATGCAGAAGCTGCTGGCCGCTGTGGAGACAGGCAAGTATACCGGCGTGCTGGTCATGGAAGTCCCCCGTCTGGCCCGTGGCAACACCCGGGACCAGGGCACCGTGGCCGAGACATTTAAGTATAGCGACACCAAGATTGTCACGCCGGATAAGGTCTATGACCCCTCCGACGAGGCGGACGAGGAATATTTTGAGTTTGGCCTGTTTATGTCCCGGCGGGAATACATGGCGATTAATCGCCGCCTGCAGCGTGGACGCATGGCGTCGCTCAACGAGGGCAAATATATTGCCGGGACTCCCCCCTATGGGTACCGTAAGGTAAAGATTGAGCATCAAAAGGGCTATACACTGGAGATCAACCCGGAGCAGGCCCGCGTGGTAAAAGAGATCTTCCGGTTGTACACCGACGGAGATCCTCGACCGGACGGCACGCTGGACCCGATCGGCAGCTATGCCATTGCAAATCAGCTCAACGCCCAGGGCATCCCATCTCCCGGCGGCATGAAATGGTCTGCCGTCAGCGTGCGGGACGTGCTCAAAAATCCGACCTATGCCGGATACGTCCGCTGGGCCTATCGTCCGCAGACAAAGCAGATGGTCGGCGGCGAGCTGACGGTCTCCTACCCCGTCAACAAGGACTGTAAGCTCCAAGAGGGAGTCCACGCGCCGATCATAGCAGAGCTGACGTGGCGGCGTGCTATGGCGTCCATGCGAGACCGCAGCCATGCTCCGTTACCCAGCGCCAAGCACATTGCAAACCCACTGGCGGGGCTGCTCTATTGCTCTGTGTGCGGCCGCTCATTGGTGCAGCTGCCTAAAGGTACGAAGAGCGGTCCCACCGTCATGTGTCCAACGTCCAAATGTCCCACCGTCGGCAGCCGGCGGGAAGTGGTGGAGCAGGCGCTGATGGAGAGCCTGTCCGACTGGCTCATAAGCTATCGTATCAAGATCAGCCCGCAGTCGGAGCAGGGCGCGGAGCAGCGGGAGGAATCGGAGTCCGCCCTGGCATCTGCGCAAAAGAATCTGGAGAAGCTGTCGGCGCAAAAGGGAAAGCTGTATGATTTGCTGGAGCAGGGCGTTTATACGCAGGACGTGTTTCTGGAGCGCTCCCGCCTTCTGGCATCCAGAATAACCGAAGCCGAGGCAGCCGTGCAGCGCTTGCACGAGCATTTGGCATCCATCAACGAGGCCGAGCAGACCCGCAGCCAGCTGATTCCCCGTATACAAAATGTCTTGGACATTTATAACACCCTTGACAATCCCGCCGACCAAAACGCGCTGCTCAAGTCTGTACTGGATCATGTAATCTATTCAAAATCCGTTGGGGGACAGTGGAAGAAGAGCGACATGCAGCTTTACATTTTTCCTAAAATTTCTCCATTCGAAAATGACTTATAGCCTAGCTGTTGATATACATATGGTCCACCCATGGCAGTCTCTCCTATGCCTCAGGTCCGTGCAGTGCTTGATTACGCCGTCACGGAAATCCCCGCTAAAAAGATTTTTCTGGGCCTCTCCAATTACGGTTACGACTGGTCTCTCCCCTTTGTACAGGGAGAGACAAAAGCTCAGTCCATCTCAAACCAGCGGGCCATCCAGCTTGCCATCCAGCACGGCGTCGCCATCCAGTACGACGAGACCGCCCAAGCTCCCTTTTTCCATTATACCGATTCCGGCAGCGCGGTCCACGAGGTCTGGTTTGACGACGCCCGCAGCCTCGCTGCCCGCCTTCGGCTTATTCAGGAGTACGGCTTTCAGGGGGCGGGTATCTGGAACGTCATGCGCCCCTTCTCTCAGCTCTACCTTGTCATGTCCACGCTGTATAACATTTTGTAAGATACTACGCACTTGCTTCTAATACGACGGCCTGCCGAATGTATTCGGCAGGCCGTCGGCGCAAAATATTATTGGCTGGCTGGAGCGGTTTTTTTCTATTCAATCAATACTTTCCGGACAAAGAAACCGGAGCCTTTGCCGGGGCTTTTGTCGAAATGACCGCTGAAGCCTTTACCGAAGGTCCTGCTGAAGTTCCGGCCGGAGTCCTTGTCGAAATCTCCGCAGAAGTCTCAGAGGAAGCCGCCGCAGGAGCCGGCTTATCCTCTTTCAGCTTAAACTGGCTCACCAGATCTTTCAGCGTCTGTGCCTGTGCCGACATCTCCTCGCTGGATGCGGCGCTCTCCTCAGCGGTGGCAGAATTGGTCTGCACCACACTGGAGATCTGATCGATTCCCTGAGAAACCTGGGTGATGGAAACAGCCTGCTGCTGGGCCGCCTCCGCGATCTTCTCCACCATCTTCGCCGTGGCTTTGGAGTTCTCCGCCACATTGTCCAGGGTTGCAGCGGTGGTATTGGCAATACCCGCGCCCCTTTCCACGGACTGCACTGCGGCCTCAATCAAAGCGGAGGTATCCTTGGACGCTGTGGCGGATTTTCCAGCCAGATTCCGTACCTCGTCCGCCACCACGGCAAAACCCTTGCCGGCCTCGCCGGCTCTCGCAGCCTCCACGGCAGCGTTCAGCGCCAGAATATTCGTCTGGAACGCGATGTCCTCGATGGTCTTGATGATGCGGCCGATCTGCTGGGAGTTCTCGCTGATCTCGCCCATCGCGGCAACCATTTCCTTCATCTGCCTGTCGCACTGGACCATCATCGCGCCGGTCTCATCGACCTTCTGTCTGGCCTCCCCCGCATTCTTAGAGGTTTCACCGATCTGGCCAGAGATCTCCGAGATGGTAGCCGCCAGCTCCTCAACGGATGAAGCCTGCTCCGTGGCGCCCTGACTCAGGGCCTGCGCACCGGCAGACACCTGCTCGCTTCCCGCGGACACTTGTTCGGCAGACAGGCCAATCTGGCGCATAGTCCCACTTTGGAGCTTAATCAAATTCCTGATGGAGGCCAGCAGGGCGGTATAGTCGCCCTGATACAGTTCCTGGTTCGTGGTGGTAACGGTAAAATCGCCGCGGGCAATGGTCTCCAGCCCCTGCCCCAGATCTCCTATGATACCGGAGATTGTACGGGTCATCGAAGCCGTGGTCTCCGCCAGCCGTTTCGTCTCGTTTCTGCTTCGGACCTCCGGCACCGGCGACTTTAAATCGCCCTGCGCCAACAGCTCCAACCGGGCAGTGCACCGCGCCACGGGGTCACCGATACCCTTGGCAACCCGGATGGCAATAAGAATAGACGTAATAATTGTAATCGCAATCAGAATCACGGTGAGAAGGACTCCCTGATAAGTGGAACCCATGAAGTCGCCCACCGGGGCATTGACGCCGATGCTCCAGCCGTCGGTCCCTCCAATGGGCGCGTACGACAGAAACTTGGTCACACCGTTATAGGTATACTGTCCGAAGCCGGATTCGCCGTTGGCCATTTTTTTCTCAAGCGCGGCCAGAGCCGCCAGAGAGGAATCCGTCTTGGCGTCCTCAGCGGTGTTCTCCTGATTTTTCACGACATCCATGTCCTTATGAGCAATGGTAATGCCGTTTTTGTTTAGCATATAGGCACCGCCATTCTCGCTGACGTGAATCTCAGTCACAATATCGTTGAGGAATGTCTCCTGGGGGACAAAATACACCACACCCGTCACCGTGCTGTTAGGGACGCCGTCCTTCCAGATCGGAGCGGCGACAACGATTGTCATCTCGCCGGTAACCCTGCTGACCAGCGGATCGGAAACCCACGCCTTGCCCGCCTTTGCCTGCTGAAAATACTCCCGGTCAGAGAAGTCGGTACCGTCAAAAATGCTTTTCCCGTCCAGTGACAGGATGTTGCCCTGGTGAAAACCATGGCTTTCGACGCGCTGGTCGATGATGGCCTGCTTGTCCTCGATGGTGCTGGAGCTGCTGGACAGTCGCGTCAAGTAGCCGGTCTCAATCGCCACGTTCTCAATGGAACCCAACCGCTCCTGAACCTTGTCGGCCGCGACACTGGACAATTGCGTCATGGTCTGCTCCAGGGTGGTCTCAGTACTTCTGAAGATTAAAAAAGCGGCAAGGGCCCCCAACAGAATCATGGGAATGGAGACAAGGATACAAATTTGCACCATTAGTTCTTTTCGGATTGTGGACTGCTTTTCTTTCCGTCCGTTGTTTTGTTCTTTGGATTCGTTGCCCCTCTTCGTTTCACGTCTCATAAATGTTTTCCTTTCTCACCCATTGTCTTCAAATCCGCCCTGCGCCAAAGCTCTTTCCCGGTTGGCTACCTCCCGAAAGCTGACCGATATATGCGCAGCTAGACTTACTCTCTTATCGGCTGAAATCGGAAAATTATAAGGCCACGCGTGGTACTTTCTTTTATATAGCCCTTCCGTTCTTTCAATCCCCATACCGTGGTCCGGCTCAGGAGATTTTCTCCGCGCTGGGTGCCCTCCGTTCAATATCACACGTTGAAGCGGAAATAGATCATGTCGCCGTCCTGTACCACGTAATCCTTACCCTCGCTGCGCAAAAGGCCCTTCTCTCTGGCTGCAGCAATTCCGCCGCATTTCATCATATCCTCATAGGAGATGACCTCCGCACGGATAAAGCCCCGCTCAATGTCGGTGTGAATCTTACCGGCGGCCTGCGGCGCTTTTGTTCCCTTTCGGATGGTCCAAGCCCGGCACTCATCCTTTCCGTAGGTCAGGAAAGAAATCAGGCCCAGCAGCGAATAGGAGCATTTAATCAGCCGGTCCAGCCCGGACTCCTTTACGCCCAACTCCTCCAGAAACATCTCTTTCTCCTCGCCCTCCAGCTCGGCGATGTCCTGCTCCATTCGGGCGCAGATGGGAAGCACCTGACTGCCCTCCCGCTCCGCCAGCTCCTTTACCTGCTGGTAATATTGATTCCCGTCCAAATTGGTGAAGCCATCTTCATCGGTGTTGGCGGCATAAATGACGGGCTTCAGGCTCAGCAGGTCAGAGGTGGAGATCAGCGCCATATCCTCCGGCTCGCATTCGTAGGTGCGGGCAGACTTTCCCGCATTCAGATGCTCCGCAAGGGCCTTGAAAACCTCCGCCTCGTGGAGGAACTTCTTGTCGCCCTTGGCTGCTTTGGCGGCCCTTTCCATGCGGCGGTTCACCATTTCCAAATCGGCCATCACAAGCTCCAGGTCGATGGTCTCGATATCGCCCAGCGGGTCCACAGGTACGTTGGTACCGGCATCCGCCACCACATGCATGATGTTTTCGTCGTCAAAGCAGCGGACCACATGAACGATGGCATCTGTCTCCCGAATATTGGCCAGGAACTTGTTCCCCAGACCCGCACCCTGGCTGGCGCCCTTAACCAGACCCGCGATATCAACGAATTCGACGACTGCCGGGGTCTTCTTATCTGGCTCATACATCTCCGCAAGGCGGTCCAGCCGCTCATCCGGCACAGCCACCATTCCCACATTGGGATCGATGGTGCAGAAAGGGTAATTGGCGCTCTCCGCACCGGCGTTGGTAATTGCGTTGAACAAAGTGCTCTTGCCCACGTTGGGCAGGCCCACGATGCCAAGTTTCATAGCAGGAACCTCCATGCGCCGCGTCCGCGTCCATTGAAAAAGCCCCCTTTGGAGGCTTGACGCGCGCCGCGGTCAGCCGCTTTTGCGGCGAGCGGTACGCCGATCTTCAGCCGGAATCATTCTCCGGTCCGTCCATGCGCCTAAGCGCACTGCATTTGTTTTATTGTAGCATTTTCTTTGCATAAGCGCAAGTTTACACAGATTCTTTCTTTGCTGAAATCGCAGGCTTCCATAAAAAGAGGGCCCTCCCCAAAGGGAGGACCCCGTCTCGGATTGCCGTGCTATTTCCGTCTGGTGAAATCGCACCACACCTAACCGGCGCATTTCGAGGGAGGGACCGTCTCGGCTTCTCTCGTCAGGGCCGAATTTCATGAATCGCCATGCGGAACATCTCCTCCGTATGGAGAATGGAATTTTCCAGAGAATAATCTGCGGCGCTTTCCGCGTAGCGCTTTTCCATCTCCCCCCGCTCCTCCGGGTGCTCGAGCCAATAGTCAATGCGCCTGGCCAAGGCCGCACTGTCACCCGCCGGGAACAAGCTGCGCTCGTCCAGCGCAAACTGGGGCGTTGCGGAACGGGGCGACTGAGCGATCACCGGCACCAAGCCGCAGGCGAACGCCTCCATGCAGCTCATAGCCTCAATTTCCGCATCGGAGGTATGAACGTACAAGTCGCATTGATCGATGATTTCAATCAACCGCTGGGGCGAATAGAATTCCATAATAACCGGATTCGCCAGCCGCTTCTCACACAGTCTTCGCAGCTTCTTTTCCGTGGGACCCTTGCCCGCCAGAATCAACTGGAGGTGAGATGCGTGGCGGGACTTTGCGCATGCGTCGATCAGCACGTCCTGACGCTTCTCACCAGAATACCGCCCTACCATCAAAACGGTGAATTTCCCCTTCAAAAAATCCTCCTTCTCCCGTTTCTGATAGAAATAGGCAGGACTGATTCCGTTGGAGATCACATGGAGTTGAGCGGTATACCCGTGCTGGCGGAGCTGGTCCGCAATCATACGGCTGGGACAGTGGATGTGCGTGAAGCGATTGAAAAAGGTGTCTCGGAAACGGCTGTAGACAAAGTCGTTGGCCCGTTGGCTGTTGCCAAGGTGGATGGAAAACGTGATGTTCTCGGGCTGGCAGTGAAACGCCGCCGTATGGGGAATTCCCAGTTTTTCCACATGTCTCAGTCCCATGATTCCCAGCGGCGAGGGCATCATGAAATGCACCACGTCCGCCCAGGCCGCCGCCTTTTCAAACACATGGCGGTTGGGAATGGCCAGCCGCATCCCCTGGCTGGTAATCAGATGCTCCACCACCGGCAGAAATCTCATCTGCCGCACGGCGTACTTATAGTCCGCCGGTTTTCCGCAGGCGATGACCCGCACCTGATTTCCGTGTGCGATCAGAGCGCGGGCAAACCGCTGGGCGCTGATGGTGGTGCCGTTGTTGGCGTCATCAAACTGGTCGATGACCAATACGATCTTCATTCGTTGACTCCGGTTACCGCGGCTTCACAATCATGTTAATCAGACGGTTTTTAATGTAGATCGTCTTAACAATCTGCATTCCTTCGGTGGCTTTCTGAACCTTCTCCACCTTCAGCGCAGCGGACATGACCGTCTCCTCGTCACTGTCGGCGGGAAGGATCACGGTACCCCTCAGTTTGCCGCCCACCTGCACCGCCATCTCCACAGTGGCGGCGGCGGTCTTGGTTTCATCAAAGGAGGGCCAGTTGTTCTGGCTGGCCATCCTGCCCGTCATTCTGGCAAAGCCAAGGTCCTCCCACAGCTCCTCCACAATATGCGGTGCAAAGGGGCTGAGAAGCAGCAGCAGATACTTCATATCGCCCCGGCTGACGCCGTTGGCGTAAAACTCGTTGACCATGGTCATCATTGCCGAGATGGCGGTGTTCATCTTCAGCTCGTCGATGTCCTCCGTCACCTTTTTAATGGTCTTGTGGATGATAGACTCATTCGCGGGCGTCACCTCATAGCTGTCGGAGGCGGACTCCGCCAGATTCCACACGCGGTCCAAAAACCGCTTGGAGCCCTTTACGGCCTCGTTGGACCAGGTAACGGCCTTCTCAAAGTCGCCAATGAACATGATGTGCAGGCGCATGGTATCCGCGCCGTACTGCTCCACAATGTCGTTGGGGTTCACCACGTTGCCCCGGGACTTAGACATCTTCTCGCCGCCCTCGCCCAGAATCATGCCGTGGCTGGTGCGCTTTTGATAGGGCTCCTTGGTGGGAACCGCACCGATGTCATAGAGGAACTTATGCCAGAACCGGCTGTACAGCAGATGCAGTGTGGTGTGCTCCATGCCGCCGTTGTACCAATCCACGGGAGACCAGTATTCCAGCGCCTCTTTAGACGCCAGGGCCTTGTCGTTGTGGGGGTCCATATACCGCAGGAAATACCAGCTGGAACCGGCCCACTGAGGCATGGTATCCGTCTCCCGATTGGCGCTTCCGCCGCAGTGGGGGCAGGTCGTGCTCACCCAGTCGGTCATGGCGGACAGGGGGCTCTCGCCGTCGTCCGTGGGCTCGTAGTTCTCCACGTTTGGCAGCAGCAGGGGCAGCTGATCCTCCGGCAGGGGTACCCAACCACACTTTTCGCACTTCACCATGGGGATAGGCTCTCCCCAGTACCGCTGACGGGAGAAAACCCAGTCGCGGAGCTTGTAGTTGGTCTTGGGACGGCCGATGCCCTTCTCCGTGACCCACTGCTTCATGGCGGGAATGGCCTCTTTCACGGTCTTTCCGTTCAGGAAGCCGGAGTTCACCATAATGCCGGTGTCGTCCTTCAGAGCAAACGCTTCTTTGGTGATGTCGCCGCCCTTGACCACCTCCACAATGGGGAGGTGGAACTTCGTTGCAAATTCCCAGTCGCGCTGGTCATGACCGGGCACGCCCATGACGATACCGGTGCCGTACGTGATCAGAACATAGTCGGAGACGAACACGGGGATCTTCTCGCCGGTGACGGGGTTGACGGCTTCAATGCCCTCCAGCCGGACACCGGTCTTCTCCTTGTTCAGCTCGGTGCGCTCCAGATCGGACTTCCGGGCCGCGGCGTCTATATAGCTGGCCACCTCGCCCCAGTTTTTGATCTGGTCCTTCCACTTTTTCAAATACTCGTGCTCCGGCGACAGGACCATATAGGTCACGCCGTACAGGGTGTCGCACCGAGTTGTATAAACCGTCAGCCTGTCGCCGTTGGTGGCGGTAAAATCCAACTCGGTACCCTCGGACCGACCGATCCAGTTGCGCTGCTGAATCTTGACCCGCTCAATAAAGTCCACATCGTCCAGATCGTCGATGAGCCGCTCGGCGTACTCCGTGATCTTCAGCATCCACTGGCTCTTCTCCTTGCGGATGACGGCGCTGCCGCAGCGCTCGCACACGCCCTCCACCACTTCCTCGTTGGCCAGGACGCACTTGCAGGACGTACACCAGTTCACAGGCATGGTGGTCTTATAGGCCAGGCCCTTCTTGTACATCTGGAGGAAGATCCACTGCGTCCACTTGTAGTAGCTGGGGTCGGTGGTGTCCACCTCCCGGTCCCAGTCGAAGGAATAGCCAAGAGACTGGATCTGCTTGCGGAAGTTGGCGATGTTGTCCTCCGTCACCTTCCGGGGATGGATATGCATTTTAATGGCATAGTTTTCCGTGGGCAGTCCGAAAGCGTCGAACCCGATGGGAAACAGGACGTTATACCCCTGCATCCGCTTTTTGCGGCAGATGATGTCCATGGCGGTATAGGGCCGCGGATGGCCAACGTGCAGTCCCTGCCCGGAGGGGTAGGGAAATTCGATCAGGCCGTAGAACTTAGGCCGGGACGTGTCGCCGTTGACAGCGGCGAAGGGCTTTTCCTCCAGCCACTTTGCCTGCCATTTCTTTTCGATGCCGGTAAAATCATACTTCATTTTACAAGACCGTTCCTTTCTGGTTTTTGCCCCGGCCGGGAAAACGCAAAAAAACGCGCCCCTGACCGCAGCGGTCAGGGGCGTTGTAACGCGATACCACCCTGATTCAGCCACCGGTCGCCCGGACGGCTCTCTTGGGTCCCGAAAAGGCACCGGACTGGGACATCGGCGTCTGCCGCGAACCTCCACGCGCCTTCTCGGACCATCAGCCTGTAACGGGGCCGTCCGTCCCGCCCTACTCCGGTTCAGGCGGAAAACTCCGGGAGCAGTCATTCACGAACATGTCTCCACCGGCTCGCACCAGCCGCCGGCTCTCTGAGGCAGACAAGATCGTCTTTCATCCCTTCAACGTCTTTAACATCGCTATTCTACGGGGGTTTTTGCTTTTTGTCAAGAAAAATCCGCGAGCTTTCTCACGGTCTTCCTCAGTCCTGCGTCAGAAGTCCCGTCAGGTCCACCTGCCTGCCGTCCCTCCACAGGCGTTCCAAGTCGTAAAATTCTCTCGCCTCCTGTGAAAATACATGCACGGCAACGCAACCGTAGTCCAGCAGAACCCAGGTTCCGTCCCGGTAGCCTTCCCGGCGCAAAGGCGTCTCCCCCTGCTCCTTCAGCGCCTTTTCCACGGCGTCGCACAGCGCGTTGATCTGGGTGTTGGACGTGCCGGAGGCGATGACAAAATAGTCCGCCAATGCCGTCAGGTCCGCAATCTCGATGGCGGCGATCTCCTTGCCCTTCTTCTCATCCAGCGCGCGAACGGCCGCCAGAGCAATTTCCTTTGGTGTCATTCTATTTTTCCTTTCAATTTAAGCCGTCTCAATACACGGCATTTTAAAGTAATACGACGCAATTTGGCACACCTGCGCCTTAAGTCCCGGAGGCGTTGTCCGGCACTGTAGTAACCTCCGGCGGAACGATCACCGAATTGTCCGGTGGGGTGGTCTGCGTGCCCGGATCGGTGGTGGCGGGGCCGCCGGTCCCATCGGTGGAGGGCGTCGTGGTGGTTCCACCTGTGGTCCCTCCGGTAGTTCCTCCGGTGGTTCCTCCGGTAGTTCCTCCGGTGGTTCCTCCGGTGGTTCCTCCGGTAGTCCCTCCAGTGGTTCCGTTAGGGGGCGCTGTGGACGGATCCGTCACACTTGGGTCCGTGGTCGGCGGATTCGTGGTGGACGGGTCAGTGGTCGACGGGTCTGTTGCAGTCTTGCCGCTATCGGTCTCGCTGTTCTCCTCCTCCACTGGGTCGGTGGGCGTATTGGAGGGGATCACCGGGGCGAACACGGCCTTGCTGTCCTCCACATGTCCGGTGGAAGAACTGACGGAGCCGTCGGAATTGATGGCCATGATATCCAAATCACTGAGGGTAAAGGTCTCCACAAAGGGACTGAGCTGATTGTTCACCAGATCCAGCAGCTCCGTGGCTTTGGGAACCACGTAGGACTGGTAGTTGTGATAGACCCGGCTGTAACAGGATTTCGGCGTGTTGGGCATGGTGACAAATTTCACATTGTCCATGGTTAGTCCGCCCATAATAGCCGCCTGGCCAAACCAGAACAGATTCTGTACGCTCAGGTCGGTCTCCACGTTCTCCTCGAAAATTTTAGCGAACTGATTGATCTTACCTACATTTTTTACCTGCAAAAGCTGCTGGATGACCGCCTTTAAAAACGCCTGCTGGGTCTCAATGCGGCCCAGGTCTCCGTTGGCGTAGCCGTATTTCATGTTGTTGTCGTGACGATAGCGGATGACCCCCATGGCCTGCTTTCCGTCCAACAGCTGATAGCCCTTGTCGATATGAATGGAAAGATCCTGATAGGGGTCCTCATAATTCATGTTTCTGGGTACGTCGAAATAGACCCCACCGATGGCGTCCACCAGCTTGCCCACAGCATCCCATTCGACGATGACCTGATAATCCGGCTCAAAGCCAACCAATTGGGAAACCTCCTGGTAGACCTTTTTGACGCCCTTATCTCCGCCGCCGTAGTAATTATAAACGGAGTTGATGCGCTTGATGTCCCAGGAGACATTCACCATGGTATCCCGGGGAATATTCATGACGGTCAGCTTCTGGTTGGTCACGTCATAACTGGCCAGCATCATGGTATCCGTATTGCCTCCGCCGCCGGTGTCACGGCCCATCACCAGAATGGTGTAATAATCCTTGCTCTTCCGCTCTCCGTCGCTGCGGGGGCGGACGCCGTCGCCGTAGTCAATCTCCTCCACGGAGGAGTCCGGGTCTTTTGGGATCAGCTCCGGCTTGACAAATATTGCCCGATACGCCAGCGTCACCGCCAAAACCACAGTCAGCACGATTGCCACGGAAAGCAGGATCTTTTGCTTTCCCGTCAGGCGGCTTTTGTGCTTTGCTTTCCGCTCCGATCCCTGTGAGGACTTTTTCTGTCCCCCGTTCTTAGCCTCTCTATAGTCGTTCATCGTCTGTTTATTAGTTTCCTTTCAGATACTCATCCGCTTCCAGCGTGGCGCTGTGGACCGGGTTGCCCCGGTCATGCATTTCCTGAATCGTCATTTCAAGGCCCATCCGCAGCCCCTTGTCCAGATCTTCATAACACGCCGCCCGCAGCCCGTCCACACCGGGAAAGTCACGGGTAGGCTCGATGTAATCCGCGAGGTACATGATCTTTTCCAGAAGCGTCATGTTGGCATGGCCCGTGGTGTGCCAGAAAATTGCTGTGTAGATCTCGTTGTCCACGCCGAAGGCATCCCGTGCGATGGCCGCGCCGGTCTTGGCGTGCAGCAGCTTCAGCGCGTGCTGTTCCAGTTGGTCCAGCTGGATGCCGTAAGCTCGGCAAAGGGCAGTTTGCTCGTCCATCTCCAGTCTTTTCGTGCAGTCATGCAGCAGGGCCGCCACCCGGGCCTTCCCCACGTCCGCGCCGTACCGCACAGACAGGCGGATCGCTTCCTGCTCCGTACCCAGCACGTGGGGGATGCGCTTGTGCTTGAGGAAGCTCAGCGCCACGGGCCGGAGCTTTTCCAGCGGCAGAGCCTTCAGGTTCTCATCCGTACCGTACAGCTTATCCCGCAGAATGGCGCCGTATACCGCCGGGGCCAGATAATAGCTTCCTCCGCCCTCCGCCAGCTTATCCCGCAGGTCCGTGGAGGAAATGTCCACCACGCCGGGGACGGTGAGCGTGAAGATACGTGCAAAGGGGTACGTCTGGTAGAGCCGCTCCCGCTGAATGGCAAACAGCTCCTCCGAGTCCTTCTCCGACCGGCCGAAGGCCGCAATTCCCGCCAGAGCCATGATGCGCTCTGGCTCATGCCATGTATGAAGGGTCAAAAACATGTCCGTTCCCATCAGCAGCCACAGCTCGTCATCCGGATACAGCGCCCGGACCGCCGTCAGCGTGTCGGCGGTATAGCTCTTGCCGCCGCGGCACAGCTCGATGTCCAGAGTTTCCACCCTTTCCTCCAGTCCCAGCTGCTCTCCCGCCAAACGCGTCAGCTCCAGGCGCTGCTGCGCCGTGGGGCTGCCCTCCGGCAGGGGCTTGTGGGGAGGCTGGGCGTCGGGTATCAAAAGCAGCTTGTCCAACTTGAGCAGTTCAAATACCGCTCGCGCCGCCGTGATATGGCCCAGATGGGGCGGATTGAAGGTCCCGCCGTAGACACCGATCCGCATGGAACTTCCCCCTTGCTTTTTAAAATCAGGCCTTACGCTTTCTTTCTTTTACAAGTGCAATGCGCTTGTCCTTCGGCCTTGCGTGGGTCTCCCGGTACAGCACGAACTTGCTTCCGATCACCTGTACCGGCTCGCTGCGGGTGGGCTTTGCCAGCTGGTCGCAGACCTCCTGCGCGGTGAGCATGGAATTTTCCAACACCCGGCCCTTGATGAGTTCCCGTGCCTCCAGCGCCTCATCCGCCTGATGGATGAGATTGTCGGTAATGCCCTCTTTACCCACCTGCAGAATTGTGTCAATTGTATTTGCCATGCCGCGCAGCTGCGCGCGCTGTTTACTTGTCAGTTCCATAAATTTAGTATGATCTCCCCTTAATTTTTATAGTTCTATGTCAGACGCTCGAATTTGTCAATAAGTTTCCCCCATTTTCAGGAATCTTTTTTCAAAGGCTCACTAAAACGGCATTTGCTCCGGCAGAAGACGTCGGTTTTCCGCAGTCAGGCGTCTAGTTTCTGAGATACGCCTCCAGCCCCGCCGCAAAGGCCCGCAAGGCCTTGCCCCGGTGGGAAAGCGCTGCCTTTTCCTCCTCCGTCATCTGTCCGAAGGTTTTGGCTTGCTCCGGCACCAGAAACACCGGATCGTACCCAAAGCCGCCGGTACCCATGGGGGCAAAGGCGATCGCCCCGTCACACCGCCCCGCCGCCGTCAGGGTTTCTCCGTTGGGAAAGGCGCAGGCAACGGCGGTTTCAAAGTGGGCCGAACGGGAAGAAGCGCCCCGCATGGAGTTCAGCAGCAGCATATACCGCCCCCGGTCGTCCAGTTCCTCGCCGCCATACCGGGCGGAGTACACGCCCGGGCCGCCATTCAGCGCGTCCACGCAAAGGCCGGAATCATCCGCGATGGCGGGCAGCCCCGCCAACCCACAGACGGCCTTTGCCTTCAGCATGGCATTTTCCGCAAAGGTCTCTCCGGTCTCCTCCACATCCACGGTGAGACCCAGATCGGAGGGACTGACCACCTCCACGCCCAAAGCCCCCAGAATGGCGGACATCTCCTTCAGCTTACCGGGATTATGGGTCGCCAGTACAAATTTCAGCGGTTCCATATTAACCTCCCAACGCGGCTTTCTGAATGGCCTGAAGCTCCCGGATACCCTTGGCGCACAGGTCCACCAGCGTCCGCTGTTCTTCAATCGTAAAGGCCCGGCCCTCGCCGGTTCCCTGCAACTCCACCAGCCGTCCGTCGCCGGTCATGACGCAGTTCAGGTCCACCTGCGCCGCCGAGTCCTCTTCATAGCAAAGGTCCAGCAGCAGCCTGTCGTCCACGATCCCGGCGGACACCGCCGCCACGGAGGTTAACAAAGGTATCTCCTTCAAAGCCCCCTCCTCCGCCAGCTTGCGCAGAGCCAGCGACAACGCGATGAAGCCGCCGGTGACGGAGGCCGTCCGGGTCCCGCCGTCGCCCTGCAAAACGTCACAGTCGATGTTGATCGTCCGCTCCCCCAGTTTGGTCATGTCCACGGCGGCCCGGAGGGACCGGCCCACAAGCCGCTGAATCTCCGCGCTGCGGGCGGACAGCTTCAGCTTGGAAATATCCCGCTTGCTCCGCTCCCGATTCGCCCGGGGCAGCATGCTGTACTCTGCGGTCACCCAGCCGGTCCCCTCCGCAACATGGGGCGGAACCCGGTCCTCCACGCTGGCGCAGCAGAGGACTTTTGTGTTTCCGCACTCAATGAGGCAGCTTCCCTCCGGGAATTTCACAAAGTCGGTGGTAATTTTTATGGGCCGAAGCTGGTCAAAAGCCCGGCCGTCGATTCTGGTCATGGTTCTTCTCCTTTATCCGTTCCGCAGCGCCGTTTGCATGGCTGCCGCCGCTTTGTTATAGTCGTCCCGGAGGACGTAAAACGTGTAGGTATACATAGCGTCCTGCCGCATCCCGGGAATTCCCCGTCCCCGGCTGGACCAGCCCGCGCCGCTGCCTCTGATCTTGACGTGGTTTGAAATTCCGGCGGCGGACAGCGCCTCCCTTACATTGAAAAATTTCTCCGTAGACGCAAGGGTAATCAGCTCCCGACGGTTGAAAATCGTAATCATGGAGATTCCTCCTTAAATGATAGCCTCCACATATTCCTTTGCGTCAAAGGGTCGGAGGTCGTCGATCCCCTCGCCCAGCCCCACATACTTGACAGGCACGCCCAGCTCCCGGGCGATGGCGATGACAATGCCGCCCTTGGCGGTGCCGTCCAGCTTGGTGAGAACGATGCCGGTGAGGCCCGCGGTCTCCTTGAAGGTCCGCGCCTGAATCAATCCGTTCTGCCCGGTGGTGGCATCCAGCACCAGCAGCGTTTCCCGGCTGGCATCCGGGCACTCCCGGTCGATAATTTTGGAGAGCTTCGACAGCTCCTTCATCAGATTTTCCTTGTTATGGAGACGTCCGGCGGTGTCGCACAAGACCACGTCCATGTTCCGGGCTTTTGCGGCGGCCAGCGCATCAAACAGCACCGCGCCGGGGTCTGCTCCCTCGCGGCTTCGCACAAGCTCGCAATTCGCCCGCTCCGCCCAGATCTGCAGCTGGTCGGCGGCGGCGGCGCGGAAGGTGTCCGCCGCGCAGAAGAGAACCTTTTTGCCCTCTTCCTTCATCTGATGTCCCAGCTTTCCGATGGAGGTGGTCTTCCCCACGCCGTTGACGCCGATAAACAGCACCACGGCGGGCTTTGCCGAGAGGTTCAGAGCCGTATCCCCGACGTTCAGCATCTCCGCCAGAATGTCTCGGAGAGCCGCGCGGACTGCCGTCTCTCCGGAGACGCCCTCCCGCTTCATTTTGGACCGCAGCTTTTCCACCGCTTCTGTGGCGGTCTCCATACCCACGTCCGCCAGAATCAGCTGTTCCTCCAAATCGTCAAAAAACGTCTCGTCGTCTGCGGAGATGGCGTAGCCGGTAATATCCTCCTGCCAGATTTTTTTCAGTTTGCTGAAAAAGCCCATAACACCCGTCCTTTAATCGATTATTTCGCCGCAGTAGGGGCAATGCCTCCCGGGCCGGAAACTCTTTCCCAGACGCCGCCCGCAGTGCGGACAGCGGAATAAGGCCACTTCCAATACGAGCCCTATCAGAATATACGGCACGCCGATGAACCGCCCCATTTCAGGATTCTGTAGTCTGCCCAGAAGCACCAAAGCTCCTCCCGCAACAAGAAATGTGAGCACAATTGCCTGCTTTTTTCTGGCGGACACGGAGCTCCCTCTTCACTTGAATTTCAGTTCCTTCGACATATCGTTGAGATTGATGGTCAAAATCTTGCTGATGCCCTGCTCCTGCATCGTGACGCCGTAAAGGACGTCGGCCTCCTCCATGGTACCACGGCGGTGGGTGATGACGATAAACTGCGTCTTTCCCGCAAGGGTGCGCATGTACCGGGCGTAGCGGGTGACGTTGGCGTCGTCCAGCGCGGCCTCGATCTCGTCCATGACGCAAAACGGCGTGGGGTGGACCTTTAATATGGAAAAGTACAGCGCAATGGCCACAAACGCCTTTTCTCCGCCGGAGAGAAGGGAGATCGTCTTCAGCGTCTTTCCGGGGGGCTGGGCTTTGATCTCGATGCCGCAGTTGAGAATATCATCCTCGTCTTCCAACTCCAGCGTCGCCTGTCCGCCGCCGAACAGGTCCATAAACGTGGCCTGAAAGCTCTCACTGAGCAGCTTAAACTGCTCGGCAAAGATGGCAGTCATCTCTTTCGTCAGATTTTGGATAACCCCCGCAATCTCCCCCTTGGCCTTTTCCACGTCGTCCCGCTGTTCGCTGAGATACGTATAGCGGGTATTCACCCGGTCGAATTCCTCAATGGCGCCGATGTTGGGGGTTCCCAGCGCGGCGATATCCCGCTTCAGTTCCCCGATGCGGCGGTTTGCTTTGGGGCGGCTCTCCAACTCCACGCGCTGGGCCTGCGCGTCGGAATGGCTCAGCTCATAGTGTTCCCACAGGCGGTCCAGAATCTGCTTTTCCTCCATGGCGCCTGTGGCGATCTTCTGTTCCAGCTTGCTGGCGGTGCGTTCCAGATCCAGCAGATGTTCGTTCATCTCCTGACCGGCACGGCTCTTGGCCGTGCGCTCGGCCTCCAGCGCGATCTTCTCCTGATCCAGAGCGGTCAGGCGGTCACGCAGCTCCTGCTGTCGCGCGCGCAGAGTCTGGATCTCCCCCATCCTCCGCTCGATCTCCCCATCCGCTGCGGCAATGGCCTGACGACAGGATTCCAGCATGTTCTCCCGCGCGGAGCGGTCGCCGGAGAGGTCGGTTTTCAAGCTCTGCAAGTCTTCCGCACGTCTTGCGGTACTCTCCCGCTCCGCCCGCAGGGCGGCCAACTGGGACTTCCGCTGGCTGACGGCCTCCGTCAGCTCACCGGAGCGGGCCAGTAGCTCCGTCTGGCCGGAAAGCTGCTCGTCGGCCTTTGCCCGGAGGGCGGCGGCCTCCGCTTCCTTCGCGGCGATATCCGCCGCCGCGGCCTCCGCCCGTTTGGCGTTGTCGGCCAGTCGGCCGGAGAGGGCCCCGTATTCGCCCTCCAGATTTTCAAGGCTCGCCTTCAGGCTTTGAATCAGGATATCAAAGTGGTTCTTCCGACCGTCCAGCCGCAGAACCTCATCCTCCGCCGTCCGCTGCTGGCTCTGGGCAGTCTCCAGCTCATACTTCGCCTTTTCCAGCTCCCGTGCCAGCTCCTCTGCCTCCGTCTTCGCGTCGGAGAGCCGGCGGTGCATGGCGTCTGCTTTGCCGTGAAGCTCCTTCAGCTCCGCCGCCCGGCTCAGAACGCCGGCGCTGCGGCTGACGCTGCCGCCGGTCATGGAACCACCGCGGTTGATGACCTGGCCGTCCAGCGTGACGATGCGAAAGCGATTGGCGTATTTCCGAGCCATGGCAATGCCGCAGTCCAGGTCCTCCGCCACAACGGTGCGGCCCAGTAGGTTTTCAAAAATGTTCTTGTATGGGGGGTCGTATTCCACCAGCCGGGAGGCAAGGCCCACGTAGCCGTACTCCCGCTCCACGCCGCTCTCCCGCAGTTCGTCCCCCCGGATGGCGGACAGGGGCAGGAAGGTGGCCCGGCCCGCGTCCCGCTGCTTTAAAAAGCCGATGGCGGCTTTCGCGTCCTCTTCCCGGTCCACTACAATATTTTGCAGGCCCGCGCCCAGAGCGATTTCGATGGCCACGGAGTATTTCCGCTCGGTGGTCATCAGTCCGGCCACCGGGCCGCGGATACCCCGCAGACTGCTCTGCGCCTGACACACCAGCCGGACGGCCTTGGAAAAGCCCTCGTATTCCTTCTCCATCTCCGTCAGCATCCGAATGCGGTTGTCCAGCGCCCCGGCGTCGATCGTCAGCTTGCCGGCCTGCTCCGCCGCCTCGTCGGCCTTCCGGCGGCGCTCTTCCATTTTCATGGTATGCCCGGCGATGATGTTGGTCACCGCGGCGGCCTCGTCCCGGGCGTCCTCCAAAGCGCGGCGGTTGGATTTTGCTTCTTCTTCGTTCTGAGTCAGCTGGTCTTTGACATTCGCCAGCTCTGTTTCAGCCGCGATCCGGCGCTCCAGAATCTGTGCGCTCTCCGCCGCAGCGGCGGACGCCTCTGCCCGGGCGTCGGCAGCGGCGGCGACGGTCAGCGTCTCCTGCGCCCGCAGGCGCTCTGCCTCGGACAGCTTACCGCCCGCGGCCTGCGCGGCCTCCTGGGCCTGCGCCAGCAGCGCGTCCAGCTGCTCGGTCTCCTCCGCGGTCTGCCGGTCGATCTCCGCAATGCGGGCCGTCTGCTCCCCGATTTGCTTTGCGAGACCCTCCGCCCGACTCTCCTGATCCTGCAATTCCCGCTCCATGCGGTCGATGTTCTCCTGATTGTGGGCGATTGTGGTTTTCAGCACAGCGATGGCGGATTCCTGTTCCGCCGCGTCGGAGTCCTGCTCCGCTGCCTCCGCTCGCAGGTGCTCCGCCTCCACGTCCTTCCGGCGCATTCGCTCACCGTACTGCTCACCCTCGGCGTACAGAGCATCCAACCGGGTTCTGGCCTCGTCCCGGGCGGACTCGGCGGCAAGGAAATCAGATTCCAGCTTTCTGGCCCCGGCCTTTAGGGCGTCCAGATCCTCCAGCCAGGTGGATATCTCCAACAGCCGCAGTTCGTCCCGAAAGACCAGAAATTTTTTCGCCTTTTCCGCCTGCTCCCGCAAGGGCTCCACCTGAAGCTCCAGCTCCGCGATTTTGTCGTTGATGCGCACCAGATTTTCATCCGTACGCTCCAACTTTCGCTCCGCCTCCTCCTTGCGGTGGCGGTATTTTGAGATGCCCGCAGCCTCCTCGAAAATCTCCCGGCGGTCAGCGCTTTTGGTGGACAAAATCTCGTCGATCTTGCCCTGACCGATAATGGAGTAGCCCTCCCGGCCCATGCCGGTGTCCAGAAACAGCTCCGTCACGTCCTTGAGCCGGACGGACTGGCGGTTGATATAATACTCACTTTCTCCGCTGCGATAGTATCGGCGGGTAACTGCCACCTCGGATTCCTCCAAGGCGGGAAAGATGTGCGCCGTGTTGTCCAGCACCAGCGTCACCTGCGCAAAGCCCTGCTGGGGCCGTTTGGCGGTGCCACCGAAGATCACATCCTCCATCTTCGCGCCCCGGAGACCCTTGGCACTCTGCTCACCCATGACCCAGCGAATGGCGTCGGAGGTATTTGATTTACCTGAGCCGTTGGGGCCCACGATCGCGGTGATGTCCTCTCCGAATTTCAGGACCGTCTTGTCCGGGAAGGATTTGAAACCCTGGATTTCCAATGCTTTGAGGTACATAAGCGGCCTCTTTCTTCTCATAAGTTCATAAGTCCCCTGCTATCAAGGGGTTTCGAGGTTTAGATGCTCACGTAACCTCTCACAGGTTCTCAGGCCTACCTGACATATCATTTAATCATAACATACCGGCCTCTTCTTTTCAAGATTTGTCTAAATTACATTGATAAATGTCGGTCAATTCCTCAAATAACAGAGAAAGGGTCGGACAGCCTAGACTGTCCGACCCTTTCTCTGTCCCCATGATACTCCGTCTGAACATCCGGTCTTTTTTCTCTTGCACCCGGATGTTTCTTTCATTTACATGTCAAGAACGCCGCCGATCCCCTGTTTCAGAGCGCATTCGTAAATGCGCTTTGCCGTTACCAGATCGAGAACGGCGCTTCCCGTCGTGTTAAAGAACGTTATCTCGTCGTCCGACTCCCGTCCCGGGACTTTGCCGGCAATCACTTCGCCAAGCTCTCCCGACACTCTGTCTTCGCTAAAAACTCCCTTTCTAATCGGCTGGATCAGGTCGCCCGACTCGCTGAGGGCACCGTCCCGCGTATCCACATACACCTTATCGGCGTGGGTCACGATGTATTCGTCGATCTCGGCCATTTCGGGCGTATACGACCCGACGCCGTTGATATGCGCGCCCTTTTTCACGAGTCTTCCGTCAAAGATCGCCTCCTTCGCGGTGGTTACGGCCGTGATGATGTCGGCATCCTTCAGGGCGTCCTCAGGGGATCGGGCGGCTATGATCTTCACGTCGAATCTCCCGCCGAACTTCTTCATCATCCTCTCCGCGAAATCCTTCGCCCGGTGGTCGTTCAAGCCAAAAACCCTCACCAGCTCAATGGGCCGGACGGTCAATACCGCCTCAAGCTGCGTTTCCGCCTGGCCGCCCGTTCCGAAGAGCGCAAAAACTTTGCTATCCTTTCGCGCAAGCTCATCGGTCGCGGCGCCGGAAACGGCCCCGGTACGAATACGGGTCAAAAACGTGCCGTCCATAATGGCGCATACTTCGCCCGTCTCGTCGTTTACGAGAACCATCATCGCCGGGACGCTCGTCAAGCCTTTTTCAACATTTTTGGGGTAAACGGATACAATCTTGACGCCAAGCGCGCCAGCCGGCTCGGCGTAGCCGCTCATATAGAGACTCTGTCCTTCATGCTTGGGCACGTCGAGATTGGCACGGAGCGGAATATTGGTCATTCCCGCGGAATACATCCGAAGGGCGTCCTTATCGGCCTGAACGGCGTCCTTCATTGTAAAGACCCTTTGCATATCTGTCTGGTTTAAAACTGTGATTTTCAACGTTACGCTGCCTCCTTTGCCATGGGTCTGCCCCAATCTTTTATTTCCGGCGCTAAAAAATGGCGGGCGCAACTGCCCGCCCCATTGTGGCCTACTATAGCGCTTTTCTAAAAAATGTCAAATCCTTCTCTTTTCTTTCTCTTTTTTGCTTATTTTGGATTGCTGTATTTGTGACATTTTTACGAGGCAAACCTGTGGCGCGCCGCGTGACAACACTGAGAAAACCGCGCCGTCTGCTCTCAGCGGCAGGCGGCGCGGAACCGTTTTTTATTTTCCTGCTTTCGGTCGTAAAGTGGCTTCGGCACTTACCGTTCTCGACTATCCGCTTACTTTAACTGATCATACAACCAGTTCAACGCGTCGGACAGCGTCCCCACCTGGTCGATGAGCCCCATGCGAACGGCCTCTTCGCCGTAGATCACGCTGCCCACATCCGCCGCCATCTCCCCGGTCTTCATCATGAGCGAAAGAAATTTATCTTTGTCGATGGCGCAATTGCGGGTGACAAAATCCACAATGCGATCCTGCAGCCGTTCAAAGTAATGGTAAGTCTGGGGTGCGGCGATCACCGTGCCGCTCATGCGAACGGGATGGATAGTCATGGCCGCGGAGGGCACAGCGAAGCTCCGCTTTGTCGACACCGCAAGGGGAATGCCAATGGAATGGCTTCCGCCCAGTACCAGCGACGCGGTGGGTTTGCTCATCCCGGCGATCAGCTCCGCAATGCCAAGTCCCGCCTCGATATCGCCGCCCACCGTATTCAGAAGAAACAGCACACCGTCTACCTCGTCGGACTGCTCCAGTGCCGCTAAAAGAGGCATTACGTGCTCATATTTTGTGGCCTTTATGTTGGTGGCTGCGGTCATGTGGCCTTCGATTTGCCCAATAATGGTGAGACAGTGGAGATTTCCCCGCTTACTCTTTGTGGTAACGGAGCCGCTGTCCACGATCTGCTGTTGCCATTCCTCCGGACCGGTTCCGCCCTTGTCCGTATTATCTTTATCCGTATCCTGATCGGATTTGGTGTCGGCGTCGTCGTCCTCCGTTGTTTTCTTGGTTTTTGTTTCTTCTGTCATGGAATCCCTCACTTTCTCTCCTATCTTCTGCAAAAATTTAGAAATTAATCGGGTTTTATTTTAAAAACGGCGGTGCTATAATGTTAATAATTGCCGCGTTATGCGAACATAAGGTCCGATTGCCAATGAGTCCATGATCTGCGTATTTCGGCGCTCCTCGCCGAAATTCTTGAATCCGGAGGCAGCGTAACCGTATGTTTGTAGATTTTCGCGCTTTTTATAAAAAACTTACAAGAGAGAAATTTCCTTGAAGGGAGCTGACGGATTGAATACCCAGCGTATCGTGGTGAAGGTGGGCACATCGACTCTCACCCATGATTCCGGCGCGCTGAATCTGCACCGCATGGAGCAGCTTGTGCGGGTGCTGGCGGATCTGAGCGGAATGGGACATCAGGTGATTTTGGTATCCTCCGGCGCCATCGCCATCGGCACCGCCCGGCTGAGCTTGCCGGAACGGCCGAAAGAACTGCGGATGAAGCAAGCCGCGGCGGCAGTGGGCCAGTGCCGCATGATGCATATTTACGACAAGCTGTTCTGCGAGTATAACCGCATCGTCTCGCAGATCCTGCTGACGGGAGACGACGTGGATGACCCCACCCGAGCAGCCCACCTCTCCAGCACATTTGAAGCGCTTTTGAGCATGGGCATTATCCCCGTGGTGAATGAAAACGACTCCGTATCCTCGGCGGAGATCGAAACCGGGCAGCATAAGGTTCTGGGCGACAATGATACCCTGTCTGCCATTGTTGCCCGTCTGTGCCGGGCCCGTCTTCTGATCCTGATCTCAGACATTGACGGGCTGTACGACGCGGACCCCCATTCTCACCCGGAGGCGCAGCTCATTCACCGCGTGGAGACTCTGACCCCGGAAATTCTGGAAATGGCCGGCGGCGCCGGCTCCTGGCGCGGTACCGGCGGCATGTCCACCAAGCTCTCCGCCGCGCGGATCGCCATGGATGCCGGGTGCGACATGGTCATCACCAACGGCCAGCGGACAGAGGACCTGTACGACATCGTAAACGGTCAGGATATCGGAACCCGATTTCTGGCTGCAAAATAAGGAGGCACGGGATATGACTGTATTAGAGCGGCAGGGCGAACTGGCCAAATCCGCCGGGCGGACGCTGGCAATTGCGGGCTCCGCAAGAAAAAACGCCGCGCTGGAAGCCATAGCCAAAGCTCTGGCGGAAAAGCAGGACGTGTGGCTCTGCGCCAACGCGGAGGACGTGGCCGCCGCGAAGGAGACCGGAATGCGTCCGGCTATGCTGGACCGGCTGACCTTAACGCAGGAGCGCATCGCAGGCATCGTGGACGGCATTCGTCAGGTGGCGGCGCTCCCCGATCCCATCGGCACAGTCACAAAAATGGAGACCCGGCCCAATGGGCTGATTATCGGGCGGCGGCGAGTCCCTCTGGGCGTCATTGCCATCATTTACGAGGCCCGGCCCAATGTCACCGTGGACGCGGCGGCGCTGTGCCTGAAATCCGGCAACGCCTGCATTCTGCGGGGCGGGAAGGAAGCCATCCGCTCCAACCGCGCCGTGGTGGAGCTGATGCGCGGAGCGCTGGAGAGCGCGGGCCTGCCGGCAGACTGCATCTCTCTGGTGCAGGACACCAGCCATGAGTCCGCCAATGAGCTGATGCACCTGACGGCATATGTGGACGTGCTCATTCCCCGGGGCGGCGCGAACCTGATCCGCTCCGTCGCTAAAAACGCCAGCGTTCCCGTCATCCGCACCGGCGAGGGCGTGTGCCACGTCTACATCGACAGCGAAGCAGATCTGGATATGGGCGCCAGGATTTTGTACAACGCGAAATGCTCCCGTCCCTCCGTGTGCAATGCAACGGAATGCGTGCTGGTGGCGCAGGACATCGCGGCGGACTTTTTCCAAAAAGCCGTCCCCCTGCTGAAGACCAAAAACGTGGAACTGCGGTGCGACAAGGCCGCTCTGGCCCTCGTGGGCGGGGACGGAATCGCGGCGCAGGAGTCCGACTGGGACGCGGAGTATGACGACTATATTCTTGCGGTTCATGTGGTGAAAAACGCGGCGGAGGCCATTGATTTCATCAATGCACACGGCACCGGCCACTCCGAATCCATTATCACAAAGAACTACTTCACCGCCCAGCACTTTCTGGACGCGGTTGACGCGGCTGCGGTCTATGTCAACGCCTCCACCCGGTTCACCGACGGCGGCGAGTTCGGCCTGGGTGCGGAGATCGGCATCTCCACGCAGAAAATGCACGCCCGCGGCCCCATGGGCCTTGAGGAACTGACCAGCTGCAAATATGTGATCTACGGCGAGGGCCAGATCCGGGAATAAGGGGTGCGCAGGCAGTATGCCCTAAATCAGGGGCTGCTTTTGGAATGCGGCACTCCTCCCTACTTTGGCGGGGTCTGTTTATCGTCGGGCACGGGAAATGAAAGAACGAAAGGTAGTATGAATATGGCGACTTATGGATTCATCGGCGTGGGCAATATGGGCGGCGCGCTGGCGCGGGCCGTCTGCCGCACGGCGGAACCGGATGAGATCTTTCTGGCCAACCACACTTTGGAAAAGGCCAAAGCGCTGGCGGAGGAACTGGGCTGCCGGGTTACCGATAACAGCGCCATCGCCGAAAGCGCCGACTTTATCTTTCTGGGCGTGAAGCCCCAAATGATGGAGGGACTTTTGACGCAGATCGGTCCCCTGCTGGCCGCGCGGAAGACCCGATTCATTCTGGTGACCATGGCGGCGGGCCTGACCATTGCCAACATCCAGCAGATGGTGGGAGGAGCGTATCCCGTCATCCGCATTATGCCCAACACCCCCTGCTCCATTGGAGAAGGTATGACGCTTTATGCCTGCGGCACGGAGGTAACGGTGGAAGAGGAGAAAACCTTTCTCTCCGACATGACAGGCTCCGGAAAGCTGATCGCGCTGCCCGAGCATCTGATCGACGCCGGAAGCGCAGTCTCCGGCTGCGGTCCGGCCTATGTGGATCTGTTTCTGGAGGCGCTTGCGGACGGGGGCGTGGCCTGCGGCTTACCCCGGGCGGCGGCCATGGAGTTGGCGGCGCAGATGGTGGTAGGCTCCGCCCGTCTTCAGCAGACGAGCGGAAAGCATCCCGGCGTACTGAAGGATGCGGTGTGCTCTCCTGGCGGGACCACCATTCAGGGCGTCCGGGCACTGGAGCAGAGCGGATTCCGAGCGGCGGCGATGGGCGCGGTCATTGCGGCATACGAAAAAACGCTGGCGCTGAGAAAATAAAGCTCCTTTTTTCACACAGTAAAAAGCAGGTAAAATTTCTTTTGAAATTTTACCTGCTTTTTATCTTGTTCAATATTTCTTTTAAACTGACGCCATACCGAATAAGGGGCTGCAGTCCCTTGGTAATAAAAGGAGAACGATATGAACGGTTATCAAAGCGTATTCCGCCGCGTGGAACTGAAGTTCCTGCTCTCTGCGGCGCACCGGATTTCCAGTCCTTTGTGGAACTCAAGAAAAAGATGGATGGCGTGGTCTACAAGCACCGGGCGGACCTGCACACAGTCCGCCTCAGCCGACAGCTCCGAAAACACCCCAGCGCAAAGCAGCGCAGCTTAAAACTAAGATGACGATGCAGCGCATTGCAGGTATATTTCGGCCTGCTGCTGCAAAAAATGCTGTGGATTTACCTCTTCGTCCATGCTATAATTACCAAGCAAAATTGAAGCACAGAAGGTCATTACTTACAGCTAAGGCTGGATTATAAAGAATCCATTTCTGGAGATTGAAGGTGGACGCATGAGCTGTGAACATGATCATTGCGGTAGCGGTGGTTGCGGCGGCTGCGATGGCTGCGGAGGAACTCTGCAGATGACGCAAGCCGAGATCGATTTGCTGCTGGATTTTGCCCAGACTCCCTTTCTCCCCGTAGCCCGGCGGGCGGATTCCGAGGCCCCGATCTATCTGGAGAGTGATCGGTATACCGTAGAGGAGTATGAAAAGATCATTACCGCGCTCTATCAAAAACGGTTGATTCGGCTGGATTATGATTTGCCGCTGGCGAACTTTAACTATGCGGCATATAAGGTCTACCCCCACAGGGGCAGCATGGCCCTGACCGCCACCGGGCAGCACGTTGTGGAGCTGCTGGAAATTCAGGGAATTCCTGAGGCTTGAGATCGTCGCATCCGATAAGCCAATCTTCTGAAAAAGCACCTCTCCATCCGTATTTTTACGCACGTTTGCTTTGTCCGGCAAACATGGTCCTGTTTCTGTATACGCAGAGGTGCGGTTGGTAAAATCCTGTTGGCAGCACAACAACGTGCTGCCAACAGGATTTTTTCGTTTTCATTGCTTTTGGTCTCCGTGGGACATGTTCAAAGGTACTCCGAAACGGACCTCCTTACCACGCACGCCTTTGCACCTACCGCAGCTAAATCACATAATCATCGCCTTCGGGGTGGGACTTTACGAGATCGGCGACGGTGATATTGTTCAGGTAGTCACTGATGACTTTGTCAAGCCCCCGCCACATGGAAATCGTGCGGCATTCCGCCATTCTGGGGCAGGGTACGTTTCCGCCTTCCAGACAGGCAACGGGGGCCAGAGATTCCTCCGTCAGCCGCAAAATGCCGCCCACGGAATAGAGATTGGGGTCTTTGGTCAGCTTGTATCCGCCGCCCTTTCCCCGCAGTCCGCTCAGCAGCCCGGCCTTGACAAGGAGTTTGATGATGCTCTCCAGATACTTCTCAGAAATGTCCTGCCGCTGCGCAACTTCCTTCAGGGGAATATACCCTTCCGCCTGGTGCTCGGCAAGGTCGATCATAATGCGCAACGCGTAGCGGCCTTTCGTTGAAATCAGCATATAAAACTCCTCCATATGAAATAAACCTATTATATGACATGGTTAATGGGGAATCAACGGGGAGGCTAAAAAATATTTTGCAATCTCATTGACAGATTTGGAAATTGCAGTTATAATTCATATTAACCTACTTGAAAGGTTGGTAATTAAAGATGGGACTTATTTCGTCGTTGTTCAAATGCTTTCGATGTTGCTATTCCATTTGTACCAAAGGAACGCTTTTTCAATAAATCACAAAACCATCGACTGTATTTATCAGGAGGAATAGACAATGAGTCATATTTATACTTCCGCCGATCAGCTGATCGGCAAGACCCCGCTGCTGGAGCTGGTCCATATTGAAAAGGAAGAGGGGCTGGAGGCCCGTGTGCTGGGCAAGCTGGAATATTTCAATCCGGCGGGCAGCGTCAAAGACCGCATCGCCAAGGCCATGATCGATGACGCCGAGGCCAAAGGCCTGCTGAAACCCGGCTCCGTCATGATCGAACCCACCTCCGGCAACACCGGTATCGGCCTTGCTTCCGTGGCTGCCGCCCGAGGCTACCGTATCATCATTGTCATGCCGGAAACCATGAGCGTAGAGCGCCGCCAACTGATGAAGGCCTACGGCGCGGAGCTGGTACTGACAGAAGGGGCCAAGGGCATGAAGGGCGCCATTGCCAAGGCCGATGAGCTGTCCAAGGAGATTCCCGACAGCTTTATCCCCGGGCAGTTTGTCAATCCCGCCAATCCCGCTGTTCATAAGGCAACCACCGGACCGGAGATTTGGGACGATACAGACGGCAGGGTGGATATCTTTGTGGCTGGCGTGGGCACCGGCGGGACCGTAACCGGCGTGGGCGAATATCTCAAGGGACAGAATCCCAATATTAAAATTGTGGCAGTAGAGCCTGCGGCCTCCCCTGTGCTGAGCAAGGGTACTGCCGGAAGCCACAAAATTCAGGGCATCGGCGCTGGCTTTGTTCCCGATGTGCTGGATACAGGCATCTATGACGAGGTTATCGCCGTGGAGAATGAGGATGCCTTTGCCGTCGGCAGGAAGATCGGCAAGTCTGAGGGGGTTCTGGTGGGTATTTCCTCCGGTGCCGCCGTCTGGGCCGCCATTCAGCTGGCCAAGCGGCCGGAGAACAAGGGCAAGACCATTGTGGCCCTGCTGCCGGATACCGGCGACCGCTACCTTTCCACGCCGCTGTTTGCTGATTGACTGAATTACAAAATGGGCCGCCGCTTATATGCGGCGGCCCATTTCTCTTTAAAACAGCGTCAGATCCGCTGTTCCTCCGGGGTTTCAGCGAACTTACGCGCCCTCACGGCGCAGAGCAGCGCGGATTTTTCGTTTGGCAGCTCGCCGTCTACCACCGCACAGAGCAGACGGTCCAGCGCCGCACCAACCTCCTGGCCGCGAAGGCCCAGCGCCATCAGGTCGCGTCCGTTCACCGCCAGCTGTTTCAGGGAAAAGCAGGCATCCCGCGCCAGCAGGGCGTCCAGAATTTCCGCGCCCCGCTCAACCTCCCGGAGCCGGGAACGGAGCTCCGGGGCCTGCCCCAGATTGTCCGCCCGCTTTACCTCCGTCAGCTGCCGCATACGCTCCTCACCCAGCTTCATCAGTGCCCGGCGGACGCCTTTCTCTGTCCGGGGAATCTCCCGGTCGTGCCACGCCACCAGGGTTGTCACCGCATCCCGGGTGGCATTGTCGAACTTCAGCCGCCGCAAAACAGCGTCCGCAATCTCCGCACTGACGGCGGGATGCCCGTAAAAGTGCCCGCCCCGTTCATCCCGCGTGAAGCAGCGGGGCTTGCCGATGTCGTGGAGCAGGACCGCCCAGCGCAGCACCGGTTCCTGCGGAGCCGCGGCCAGAGCGTGGAGCGTGTGCTCCCACACATCGTAACAGTGGTAGCAGCTGTGCTGCTCAAAGCCCACCATGGGCCGTATCTCCGGGAGCACCGCCCCCACGACTTCCGGATATTCCCGCAGCACCTCCGCCGCGGCCTTGCCGCAGAGTAATTTTGTCAGCTCAGAGTGAACGCGCTCCGCCGCGATGTTGAGAAGAAGCTCCTTGCAGTCCCGCAGTCCCCGGGCTGTCTCCGCCTCGACGGAAAACTCCAGCGTGGCGGAGAACCTCAGGCAGCGCAGAATACGCAGCGCATCCTCGCCAAACCGTTCCTCCGGGTCCCCCACGCAGCGCAGAACATGAGCTTTCAAATCCGCCTGTCCGCCAAAGGGGTCCGTCAGTTCTCCCCGAAGGTCCGCCGCCATGGCGTTCACCGTAAAATCCCGGCGGCTCAGATCGTCGCGCAGGGAGCGGGTGAAGGTCACCGAATCGGGGTGGCGGCTGTCGGCGTATGGCCCGTCGGTTCGAAAGGTTGTGACCTCCACCGAGCAAGAGCCTTCCCGGACAGTGACGGTACCGTGCCGCAAGCCGGTTGGAAAGGCGCGGCCCGGGAAGATCGCCAGCGTTTCCTCCGGCAGTGCGGAGGTCGCCACGTCCCAGTCTTCCGGCGTCCGCCCCAAGAGGGAGTCACGGACACAGCCGCCCACGCAGTGGGCCGCGTGGCCGTGAGCTTCCAATAATCTCAGGATCATCTCCACAGGTCCCGGAATGTTCACTAGGTCCACCTGACTTTCTTTTCTCAAAAAGAGAGGCCCGCTGAAAGCAGCAGACAGCGCCTTTTCGGTTGCATTTTTCAGTGTCTCCTAGTATAATATACTTTTTGAGAAAGGCAGTCAAACGAACCGGGCACAAATCCGGTAAATCGGGTGTTTTTATGCCGTTCCAACGTTGCATCTGAGCCGATCGGCCGCCCAGCGGCTGTTTCGATATTTTGCGCGGCCCAAGGCTATAAAAAATGAAGTTACAGATTATAATACAATAAATGGCATCTGGCATCCAATTTGCAAGGAATTGCAGGAGAAGGAG
Organism: Oscillibacter sp.; assembly: GCF_040505565.1. Taxonomy (GTDB): domain Bacteria; phylum Bacillota; class Clostridia; order Oscillospirales; family Oscillospiraceae; genus Oscillibacter. The sequence goes on from NZ_JBEUWZ010000025.1 coordinate 36,867, forward strand.
CGAACTATTATGATGAATAATCCAAAGCCCATCAGCGCTTACATGGTTCCCGGCAAGCAGGTCCATCTGGTTGGAATCGGCGGGGTATCCATGTGTCCGCTGGCGGAGGTCCTGCGGGGTATGGGGCTTGTGGTGCACGGGTCCGATATCCGCGAGAGCGACGCGGTGAAGCATCTGAAGTCTTTGGGTATCCACGTGGACATCGGACACAGCGCGGAGAATCTGGGGGACTGCGACTTTATCATCCGAACCGCCGCCGTCCACGACGACAACCCGGAAATTTCCGGTGCGGTGACCCGGGGCATCCCGGTCTATGAGCGGGCTCAGGCACTGGGAGCCATTATGCGCCACTATCCCAACGCCCTGTGTATTTCCGGAACCCACGGAAAAACCACCACCACTTCCATGTGTACCCACATCTTTATGGCGGCGGAATCGGACCCTACGGTCATGATCGGCGGCACGCTGCCCCTGCTTCACTCCGGCTATCGGGTGGGGCAAGGCGACACGATTATTCTGGAGTCCTGCGAGTATTGTAACTCGTTTCTCTCGTTCTACCCCACGGTGGCGGTGATTCTGAACGTGGAAGCCGACCACCTGGACTTCTTCAAGGATCTTGAAGACATTGAGCATTCTTTCCGCCGGTTTGCGCAGCTGGTTCCGGAAGGCGGCCGGGTGGTGGCCAACGCGGACAACGCCGGAGCTATGGCGGCGCTGAAAAATCTGGGCCGTCCCGTATTCACCTTCGGTCTGGAGCACGCCGCCCACTGTACCGCAGAAAATCTCCGGGAAGAGGACGGGAAGCAGGTCTTCGACGTGACGGTGTACAGCAAACCCTATGCCCACGTAAAGCTGCCCATCCACGGCAGGCACAATGTTCTCAACGCTCTGGCGGCGGCCTCGTCCGCCTATGTTCTGGGGCTGCCCGGCTCCGCCGTGGAACAGGGCCTGGCCTCATTCACCGGCGCGGGACGGCGGTTTGAGCGAAAAGGGACCTTCCACGGCGCGGATGTCTACGACGATTACGCTCACCACCCCGACGAGCTGCACGCCCTGCTGACCATGGCCAAGGAGCTTCCCTACAAACGCGTGGTACTGGCGTTCCAGCCCCACACCTATTCCCGGACCTCCAAGCTGTTCGACCGCTTCGTAGAAGAGCTGAAGCTGGCGGACGTGGCGGTTCTGGCGGAGATCTACGCCGCCCGGGAGACCAACACCATCGGCATCAGCTCCAATGACCTGTGCAAGCGGATTCCCGGCTCGGTCTACTGCTCTACGCTCGAACAGGTGACAGACCGACTCCGGGCCATCGCGCAGCCGGGAGACTTGATTTTGACCGTGGGCGCGGGAGATATCTACCAGGCCGGCGAAAGTCTGGTGCAAGAGTAACGAACGGCGCTTCACGCTGTGTCGTACGAAGCTTCCAAATCAAGCGTTAGGGACACTGCGCTCCCCGTTCCGCAATGCGGCGCGGGGAGCGTAACAAAGAAAGGACAGACAGATATGACGATCACACCGCTGAGTCACAACACCCGCCCGGAGGGCGAGCTTTTACCGCAGGAGGCCGCATGCTTCCACCAGCTGGAGACGCTGGGCATCGGCTATGACCGGGTATCCAGCGAACCCGCCGACACGATGGAAAAATGTGCAGAGGTAAGTCAGGTTCTGGGCATGCCGATCTGCAAAAATCTGTTTTTGTGCAATCGGCAGAAGACACAGTTCTATCTGCTGGCCATGGGGCCGGACAAGCCCTTCCACACCAAGGACTTGAGCGCTCAGATCGGCTCCGCCCGACTGTCCTTTGCACCGGAGGAGCAGCTGTGGGAGCTGCTGCACTGCACGCCCGGTTCCGCCACGGTGCTGGGACTGATGAACGACACCGATCACGCCGTCCGCCTTCTGATGGAGAGGGATGTCTACAAGGCGGAGTATTTCAGCTGTCACCCGTGCATTTGCACCAGTTCTTTAAAGATAAAAACCAGTGATCTTTTAAATATATTTTTGCCCTCCACCGGCCATGATGTGACGGTAATCGATCTGTAAAAGCAGCGTTTTACGTAAGCATATAAGCCTGCCGAAACGGCAGGCTTATATCATCTGCTCAAGGGAAAATTTTTGAATCCTGCTCAGGCCCTCCGCGCTGCGGGTGGCCACACCGGCCACGTATCCCTGAAATGTGTCCACATAGTAAAAATATTCGCCGTATTGGAGGGGGGTCTCCCCTTCCATCATGGTACTGACTCCCGCGCCGCTGCGCTTGAAGCGGGCCTCCCGCCGGACCCAGCTCTGAAAAAACGCCTTTTCGGAGGCCACGTCCGCCAGCCGCTTCATGGTACGCTCCGATACGGGCCTGACTTTTTCGATATCCACGCCCACCGGTTCGCTGGCCAATCCAACCAGCACGGCACCGGGCGTATGACTCAGATTGAAATGGACGGTTGGAAAGGAGGGAAAGCCGGGCTTTCCCTGAGCGGTCAGCGCGATTTCGGGAAGGTCCTTCCAGCGGTACTTTTCCCACAGCGCCCGGCGCAATATGGCGTAGGCGCACAGCGGTTCCCGCCACTTGGCTGCGTCATGGACCTGGAGTATACGCTTCCGCCGCTGCGGCGGCAGCATTTCCAGCAGCGCGTCGTTCTCCCGCTGAGACAACGGACGATCCAGCAGCGCCGCCCAGAGCTCCACACCCATGCTTCCACCTCTTTCTCTCTTTCTTAAGACTCTATTCTAGCCGGGAAATGCGAAACTGTAAAGGCAAGAGAGAAAAGTTTTCTTAAAATTCGAAAAAAAAGAGGAAATCGGACTCAAACGGGGTATAACTAAAAGAATGCGTTAGAGTATGCCGGTATGACCCGGCGCGATTCTGGCAAGACTGACGGGAAGGAGGTATGTTTCGTTGCCATTTCCGCAGAATTTTCTGGACGAGTTGACCGCCCGCAGCGATATCGTGGATGTGGTTGGAAGCTATGTCCAATTGGCAAGAAAGGGTGCAAACTTTTTCGGTCTATGCCCGTTCCACAGCGAGAAAACCGGGTCTTTTTCAGTTTCTCCAGACAAACAAATCTTCTATTGCTTTGGCTGTAAAAGGGGCGGCGGCGTCATAAACTTCATCATGGAGGAAGAAAACCTCTCCTTCCCGGACGCGGTGCGGTTCCTCGCCAGACGAGCCAACATGGAAGTCCCTGAGGAAGAGGGCGACCGGGAGGCAGGGCGCAGACGCCAGCGCCTGTTGGACCTGAACAGGGACGCGGCCCGGTTCTATTACGAGATGCTCCAGCAGCCTGAGGGTCGGGCAATCCGGGATTATCTGGACCGGCGGCAGGTCAGAAAGCCCACGGCGGTCGCCTTCGGACTGGGCGCGTCGCTGGACCAGTGGGACGCCCTGATCACCGCCATGACTCACCGGGGATATACGAAGTCGGAGTTGCTGACCGCGGGTCTGGCGGTCCAGAATAAGAACGGCGGCATCTACGACAAATTTCGAAACCGCCTGATGTTCCCCGTCATCGATGTGCGGGGGGATGTGGTTGCTTTCGGCGGACGGGTTTTGGATCACTCGGAGCCAAAGTACATGAACTCCTCCGAAACGCCGGTATACAGCAAGCGCCGTGAGCTATATGCGCTGAATCTGGCAAAGAAGTCCAAACGGTCCAACATCATTTTGTGTGAGGGAAACATCGACGTGGTAACCCTCCACCAGGCGGGGTTCGACAACGCGGTTGCCTCCATGGGCACTGCGCTGACTCAGGAACAGACCCGGCTTTTGAGCCGGTATACCAAGGAACTGGTGCTTTGCTACGACAACGATAACGCTGGAAAGATTGCCACCGAGCGAGCCTTACAGATTCTGAACAATTCGGAGTTTGCCGTCCGAGTCCTTCAGCTGCCCAACAAGAAGCTGGAAGACGGGACCATGGGGAAGCAGGACGCGGACGACTTCATCAAAAGTTTTGGCTCTGGGGCGTTCGAGCGGCTGCTCGCCGGGAGTGAGAACGGCATCGAATTTCGGCTGGCCCAGACGGCCGGAAAGTATGATCTGACGGACGACCAACAGCGCCTGGGCTACGCCGAGGAGGTCAGTGAGCTGCTGGCGGGTCTGGAAAGTCCCGTGGAACGGGATATTTACACAGTTCGGGCGGCGGAGGCGGCAAAGCTGACGCCGGAGGCCATGAAGCTGGAGGTCCAACGGGCCTTCAAACGCCGAATGGGTAAGGAAAAACGGGCGCGGGAACGCCGGGACCTGAATCCGACGGCGGAGCTCCAGCCAAAGGAGCGAACCATGCATTACACCAACGTCCGTTCCGCCATGGCGGAGGAGGGCATTTTGCGTCTGCTTCTGCTGGATGACAGCCTGTTCCCGGCAGAACCGCCGCTCAGAGAGGATGCATTCTCCTCCCCGCTGCTTGGAAAGGTCTTTGCGCTCTTATGGCAGCAAAGAGAACAGCGGAGCGCTCCACGGCTCACCTCCCTTGCAGGGGAGCTGAGCGGACAGGAAATGAGTCACATCACGAATCTCTGTCAGAAGCCGGAGTCTGTTTCCAACGGACGGAAGGCGCTGGCGGATTACATAGCGATCGTCTGCCGGGAGGCGGAGAAACGGGCCGGCACGGGCACGGTGGACCCACTGCTGGCAGTTACGGAAAAATTCAAAGATCAGAAAAAAAGCAACGGAGGAAAGCAACATGGCTAAGAAGAAAGAACTAAATCGGGAGGAATTGTTGGAGCAGCAGGCCAATGCCCTTCTTGCCGCCCAAGCGGAAGCCGAGGCGGAAAAAGCGGGAAAAGCTGAAAAGAAAAGCGAGAAGAGCACCGAGGAGCCTGCACCCATCATGACCGACGAGGAGGCAAAGAAAGCCGGCATCCTCCGCCTGGATGACAAGCAGGTGTCCACGCTGCCCGCCGCCGCGTGGCTGGCCAGCAACGAAAAGCTGCGGGAGCTGCTGTATAAGGCTCAGAAAAAAGGGAAACTGGACTCCGGTGAACTGGCGGAGTCTCTGGACAACCTCAACCTGGAGGGTGACCAGATGGATCAGCTCTATGATTCTCTGGAGGCCCTGAACATTGATATCAGCACCGACGAGGATATTCTCCCGGAACTGCCCGACGACGGTCCGGCAGCAGAGGAGATCGCCGATGTGGAAGAAGAGGAGCTGGTGGACCCCAGCTCTCTGGTGGGGAATTTTGCTATTGATGACCCTGTGCGGATGTATCTCAAGGAAATTGGCAAGGTGCCACTGCTGTCCCCCGACGAGGAAATTGATCTGGCCCAGCGCATGGCGGCTGGCGCGGAAGCGGAGCAGACACAGAAGGAGTTGGCCCGCCAGCGGGCGGCAGGTGAGCCCGCGGCCATCACACCGGAAGAGGAAGCGGCTATAAAGAAGGCCCTCCACAGCGGGGAGACCGCCAAGCAGAAGTTGGCGGAGGCAAACCTCCGTCTGGTTGTTTCCATCGCCAAGCGGTATGTGGGCCGAGGCATGCTGTTTCTGGACCTGATTCAGGAGGGCAATCTGGGGCTTATCAAAGCTGTGGAGAAGTTTGACTATACGAAGGGCTACAAGTTCTCCACCTATGCCACCTGGTGGATTCGTCAGGCTATTACCCGCGCGATCGCAGACCAGGCCCGAACCATCCGCATCCCCGTCCACATGGTGGAGACCATCAACAAGGTGATTCGGGTGAGCCGCCAGCTTTTACAGGAGCTGGGACACGACCCCAGCCCCTTGGAAATCGCCATTGAGATGAACGGCGGCACTACGGCCTGGGAAAAGGTCCGGGAGGACGAAAAAAAGCGAGCCATTGAACGCATTCGGGAGATTTTGAAGATTGCCCAGGAGCCGGTGTCTCTTGAAACCCCCATCGGTGAGGAGGAAGACAGCCATCTGGGCGACTTTATTCCCGACGAGGGCGCGTCGGAGCCCTCTGAGGCTGCGTCCTATAAGCTCCTGCGGGAACAGCTGATGGACGTACTGTCCACGCTGACCCCCAGAGAGGAGCAGGTCTTGAAGCTGCGCTTCGGCATTGAGGATGGCCGTGCCCGGACTCTGGAAGAGGTCGGAAAAGAGTTTAACGTCACACGTGAGCGAATTCGGCAGATTGAGGCAAAGGCCCTGAGAAAGCTGCGCCATCCCAGCCGAAGCAAGAAGCTGAAGGACTTTTTAAATTGATTTGAGCGCCAAATTAAGGGAAAAAATTTTAGGGCAGGTTTTGTTCTGAAAGCCCTAAAATGCTCTCTGAAGACTGACTTTTGAAAAACGCCAGTTTTGTTCTGAACGACAAATAATGAGGACTGAGCACAGCTTTACTTTGCTGTGTCCAGTCCTCATTGCGTTCTTGCAAAGTAAGCGATATGGAGAAGTCAAGAACAGTGCAGAATGTGAACACCCAAAATCTGCGGCTTATGCAGCCAGGCCTCTGGCGGCCTGACGATACATGGCCGGCGGCAGGCCGCCGGGGTTCGCAGTATAGATACGCTGGCGGTTATAGTAGGTCATGATGTACCGGAACACGATGTTCTCAACCTGTGTCATGGGCATCCGCTCCGTCCTGATTCGATAAAGCTTTTCTTTCTTCAACGTAGCAAAAAAACTCTCCATCCTGGCGTTGTCGTAGCAGTGTCCCGTACCGCTCATGCTTTGAATTGCACCGTATTGCGCCAGAACTTTTCGAAATGCGGCGCTGGTAAATTGGCTGCCGCGGTCGCTGTGCAGGGCCATTCCATAGGCTCCCTGCGCCTGGCAGGCGGACCGAAAAGCCCGGATACACAGCTCCTTCTTCATGTTGTCATCCATGGCAAGACCGACGATCTCCCCGTTATAACAGTCCAGAACTGCTGCCAGATACAGCTTGCCGTCCTGACACTGGATCTGCGTGATATCCGTCAGCCACTTCCGGTTGGGAGCGTATACGGCAAAATCCCGGTGAATCAGGTTCTCCGCTTTCTGTGCAGCCAAGTCTGCTTTTGTCAGACTGCTGGGGTGACGAGAAGAACGATGGAGCAGACCTCCGCGCTTCATGGCTCGCCGTACGCTGCTTCGGCTTTCCCGGATACCGTGCTGTGTAAGCGCCAGGAGAATTCGGCCAACACCATAATTGTCATTGTCCGGGTTTTGTTTATAAATCTCTCGTATTTTGACCAGAAGCAGCTGCCACGGTTTTGGCTTGCCAGCCGACTGCAAAGAGCGGTAGTACCCGGATTCACTGACTTTCACAACCCGGCACATGGTATGAATGCAGAACCGCTCACGGCGCAGCGTGATATACTCATACAACCGCTCCGGCTTTACCGTTTCCGGTCTTTGGCGAAAAAAAACAGCGCATCCTTGAGAATTTCATTGGCTTTCCGCAGCTCCGCGTTTTCCTTGATCAGTCGGCGCTCGTTCTCGGAAAGCGGCGCGTCGCGGCGAATACCGCTGCCGACGAAGGCGTGATCTCCGAAGGCCTTTCGCTTCTGCCGCCACTCCGCCAGAGAGTAGTACGGAATGCCCAACTGTGCCGCCGCTTGCTTCACGCCGATTTCATCGGACAGCTTGACCGATTCATCCTTGAACTCCTTATCATATTTCCGCATAGCAAACACCACCTTGTTCTTTCTTTGATTCTATCACATTTTGGGTGTTTGTCCTCTGCACTTCTATGATATCCCTCCAATAGGATTATGAGCCAGCCGGCCTAAAAGGTATCAAACCATTCCACAGGGGGTACCCCTCTTATCCAGTCTTGTCATATTATAGACATACTGCGAAGCTCAGCTCCTGACTCAGAATATTCATAACTAGCTGTCTACTTATCTGATTTCGCGCTGAACCTCAATAAATTTCAGGATCGAATCAATCATATTGTCCGCATGCGATACAGTACCAGTGTCACATGCCAGTCCAAGCACGATCGGCGGAGATTCTCCTATTTCAACAGCGAGCGGCACCAGGCAATGTCTTCCCGGGAAACACAGGCAAAAATTCGCAGGTTCAGAATATAGAACAGAATTGTCAGGGCAATCTGCGTCAGGAATGAAAAAGGTTCGGGGAACGCCGGGAGCAATCGGCTCATCAGATTTGCAAGTTGAGCGGATGCAACCACACACAGTACAGCCTTGAAAATATCGAACAATCGGAACTTCAGATCGGAAATATGCACCAATTTGTGGAGGCTCAATGTAAAATTCAGAATTTTGGAGCAATAAACCGTGATGAGATAGCCGGTAATGGCAAACTTGGGCAAAAGCAGGTAAAGCAGTACAACACTGACCAAAGAAGTGATTAGGTTATATTTCATCGTGCTCATGTGCCTGCCCAGGCCTCTAACCATCATATCGGTAATCATGTCCAGGTAAAAGAATGGGGCCAGAACGGCCAGACGACGGATGAAGTATGCGGCATCGGTGCTTTGATAGATCAGCATCCCCAATTCGTGACTAAACCGCAGAAAGATCCACATCATACAGACTGAAAACAAAATCCCCATTCGATATACCCGCCGGATGATATAACTCAGATGCCTAAGGTGGCCCGCAGCCTGGCTTTCCGTCAGTTCGGGAAGAACCAGATCCAGCGCTGTGCTAAGCAGAAAGGCGGGAAAAAGGATCAGCGGCATTGCCATGCCCCGGATGATTCCGAATGTGGCAAGAGCCCCGCTTCCGGAGGCACCGCCCTTTTTCAGACCGTAGGGAATCAGCAGCTGCTCGATTGTGCGGATACCGGATGTAACATAGGAACTCAAAGCGGTTGGCGCGGCAATATGAAGCAGTCGGTGAAAAAGATGGGGCGTTGGCGCACTGTTTTTCCGGCTCTGGTTTTTGATGGCTTTGCGGTAAAGCACAAACTGTATGAAGCAGGAGCCCAATTCACCAAGCACACAACCTAAAGCTGCGGCAGCGCAGGAGTATGCAAGCCCCATGGGCAGACATATACGCAAAAGCGCGACGCTGGCGGTGACCTCCAGCACCTGCTCGATCAATTGTGCTGCGGCGATATCTGCCGCTTTGCGCACGCCGATGAAATAACCGCTGAAGACCCCGGACAGTGAAATCAGAGGAAGACTGAAAGAAAAGACGCGAAGCGGCAGGATGGCTCTGGCATCATTGAGCCAGACCGTCCCAATCCAATTTGACCCCAGATTCACCAGAATCGTTGCGGCAATGCTGAAAGCTGCGGCACAGGCCAGGCACAAGCGTACCGCCTGAATGGCGCCGTTCGGTCGGCGGGCGCCCAGCTCCTCGGCCACCAGCCGGGTAACTGTGAACCGCATCCCGGAGGAGGCAAACGTTGCGGCCAGAAAATAGACCGATAAAGTCAGCTGGAGGAGTCCCAGCCCCTCCGACCCCAGATTCCTGGCGAGATATGCCTGGAAGGAAAGGGCGACGGTCTGCAATATGACGGAAACGCCGCAAAGGAGTATAAAGTTAAGAAACAGAGCTTTTACGTTTCTCAAATCAGCACCGCTTTGCCTTTTAATAATCTAGACTATGGACAAAGCGAACGGATTATTCAATGACATTTTCGGCGGCAGTCAGGATGTCCACTCTTAAAACAGCGGTTGATTACGGCTGCGCGAAAACGCGTATTGCCCCCCCAATCCACAGAAAGGCCACCGATTTTATCGGCGGCCTTTCTGTGGATTGACTTGACAAAGGCTACGCAATATACCAATTTTTCAAAAGCCCCGCGTCTCCTGCATATTTGTTTTGCATTCTTAGCGTTCTCCTTTTGCAGTATAAATATTACACGAAGTTTAAGTAGTTCTATGTTATCTGAATAATGGGAAGCCGCTTATATTCTATTTATAAGCTGTTTGCGCTTTTCTTTATATTCTTCTGCAGTTATCATCCCTTTTTCATAAAGCTGCTGTACTTCAATTAGCCGCTCCTCTATCGTCCCATTTTTATCGTCGTTTTTTTCATCTTCTTCAAATATTATCTCATGTGTTGCAATTCCATCATTTGTCCAAATATTTATCGCATCTATCACCGTGATAATTACCGCAAATAGCGTCCAAACAATCCCAAATATTCCCGCGTGTGGTATTACCTCAAAAACGCCTATAGCGCAGAAACATATGCCGACAATGAATCCGACAATTGATTGCCCTTTACTTGGTTTTACTCTTACTTTTTTCTTCATTTGTTAGCGCCCTTATATTTTATATTTTTTATTATTAAATTATATAAAGCTGATAGGAATTTATTTTCTTCGCAGAGTGTATGTACCACACTTTTAATACTTAGTAACATCACCAGTTGCTTGCCCAAAATAGGATCTCATTTTTCTCTTCACTGATGGCAACGAGGCTGAGTTCTCCGTGGTTCCAATCTCCACTTCTATATGGATTTTCCGAAATCACATAGACTTTGAAGTCCGCCGACAATCCTGAAACAGAGCCATCCAAGCAGGAAAAGATTCCGGGAAATACGCCGTGTCGGGTAGCTGCTGCATCGTTCTCCGTCCCAATCCAGTTGGCCTCTTGTGAAAATTTTCTAAGATATCTCTCAGTCGTGTCAGTGCTTGCCCGGAACCCCACGGCGATTTCTTGACCGCCCTGACCTATGGCAAACGGTGAATAATAAAGGTTCGCATTCTCTGCGTCCGTTGGGAGTTTATCTGGGAAATCGGCAATCAGGTCATGTTGAAAGCAGCAGAGTTTTATAACTCGTTCATAACTTTCAACATCTGTTACATCTGAAACCTCGTCGTGAACCATCACGCAGGAAAATAGAATTAACATCAGCAAACTAAACACGAACCCAAAAATAATGGCCGAAGTAGCTGTAAGCACGGAATAGGATTCTTTTTGTATACGTCTTTTGCTCCAGTACGCAATTGCAGCAAAATATAGAGAAGGTACAGCAAATAGAAGCCCCAAATAATAATGTGGGTGAATCACTCTTTGGATCAGGAACCAGTAGATAACCAAAAATATTTCAAAGCACGCCACGGCAGTTAAGGCTGAAAAAGCTACTGCATGATACTTGATAAGTTCCTTCTCAACCTTCATTGCACCACGTCCCTTCTAATCGCAAGTCCAAGGGGTACCCCTTGGACTTGTCCTGCATTAAGCATAATGGGCAGTTAACATGCGTGGTCACGTTGATGGACTTTGCTAAGTTATTTGGCCTAAGAAACTCATGACACAGAAAAGAAAAAAGATTAGCACCCCTGCCGAGGAAAAGTAAGCCTTATATTCTCTTTTATCTAATTTCATTTGTTCGCAGAATTTTTTCATTGTTATTCTTATTGAAATGTTTTGTAGGTTGATCTTCTGGTGAGCTGCATAAAGAAAAAAGCAAAAAGCACCTAGCATAGCAAACATCAACAAAAGGAGATAATAACGGAAGGATGGTATACCTTCGTAGGAGGGAAACAAGTAAACCATAGCCACATCAAAGCTGTTATGTGCCATATGCAGAAAAATGGGCCACAAAACACTTCCTGTCTTGGCGCAGAGGATTCCGGCGCACAATCCAAGTAAAAGAGCAAAAATGGTTTGAAGACTAATGCCGTGTGCGAATGCGAAAATAACGGAAGAAGTAATTACGGCAAACATCGTCCCATATTTTTGAGCATACTGAAAACCGATTCTGCGGAATATAATTTCTTCATTGACAGGTCCTAAAATGCAGGGGCCAATTATGGATAGAGTTAAATAAAAAAGGGACTCCGGGTTAAGTTCGTCGGGTAAATATCTCTTCAAGAAAGGCATACTCAATAAAACAATTCCCCATTCGAAGAAGAAAAGAGAACATGTTAAAAGAATACTGTCAATAGCCGTCAGCTTAGGAGCTGTCCGTTTTCCAAGAATAATTTCTTTAGGAGTCGTGCCAAAAAATCGGCTGCCGAAAATAAGTGCAAAGATTAGAATCAAAATATTGCTCAAAGCATCCTCAAATGTTTTTATGATGCTCTTATGTAAAAGCATAGTAATAATCCTAGATAAAATGGAAGAAGTGAGGAAAAGAATTGTAAAGCGGCTTCCAAAGGACGCAATCTCTTCCAATTCTTTTTTGCTTTTCTGGAATTCCATTATACAGTTTACCTCCGCAGAGCTTCCATTTTCTAATTTATTTGCCATCTTATTGTTCAAACCCAAGGAGTTCCCTTTGGGCTACCTATTGAACAAACTGCGAAGATTATGAGTTCCACAGAACCGCAAAAATTCAAAAATGAGTTTCATATTTTTTCTATCAATATGGAATTATGATCTTTCTACAGTTACGGCAAATAAACGCTGCCGGCCAAGTTGGATGGGCTTCTAAAATATCAGGAGGGAGTGAGACGGCATATTTTCATCTATAGGTAAAAAACAGTTTCCGCCTTTACTTCTCAATGTTCCTTCTTCCATTTCTTGGCCATGGGCAGGTTTCTATTTTGGACATCTTCTTTAGCCTCCACTAGGCAGAGTTTCTTAATTGAGGCGCTGCTTAGGTAATGTCAACCGCGATAAGGTAGAATAAGTTGCACACTTTCTAGAGGGCATTAAAAGAGACACGATTTGCAGTCTTTGTTTTCGATTTCCAGCCAGGGGATGATCTGCGCCTTCTTCGCCCACCGATTTTCATCTTTCATGTGCATCCCCACCGGCTGTCTGAAATCCGGCAGACTGATCTGTCCGTTGCTGTATTTGTACATACCCATTACGCCCTTGTGCAAGTTTTTTGACCTATCCAGGCTGGTTTCCCTGCACCTATTATACCATGAATGGAGTGCAAAGTTTTATACTGCAAGAGGTTTTGAATTATTCCGGTGTCATTCGTATCGTAAAAAGTTCAAGCTTATCCATGATAAAATAAGCTTGTATGGCAGATTTATGCTTTCAATCCAGCTATCATATTATCCCTGTAATTTTTTACTTCCGTGGTGAGCGTGTATCCGTTATTCTTTAATAGGTTGAGATATTCAACCGTGGCCTTTATCACCGGACTGTCTGTACTGCTTAGGGCTCTTTTTTTATAACTGTCCAAGAATTCTTGGTTGAGCTTATTCGATGTGTAATCAAAAGCCGGAGTATTGTTTTGTCCAAGAAAATATGATTCAAGTTGTGAGTTATATAATACTTTAACCTGATCCAATTTTACTGAATTCTGGTATGTTGATATAAAACCTTCGCTAGCCTGCATCCGGGAAAAGACGTCGTCAATCGAAATCATGATTCCGCCGTCTTCCAGCATTATGTTCTCCGATTCCGCTGACATCAATTGAATATATGCGGCAATATCTGGGGTAACGCTTTTCTCAGCGAATTGATAAACATCATAATCGATCACCGCCTGATACATGCCTTCTGGTATTATAAGTTTATAGCCCCGATTCAAAAACTCCTGAAGTGCATTTTTCAAATCCGTATTTTGAATTGAGGAAGGGTTGTTCAACCGCTCCTCATTATACGGATCTTCCGTTTCCGTCTGCATTAGTTTAATAAGGCTGATATCCGGAAGGTCACTGATTGCGGTATTCTGGTATGCTTCAAACGACAAGATCATCTGATCCGCATTCTCCGGTGACAGCTTCGATAGGTCCTGCCTCATTTGCTCAAGAGCGGCTGCTTCATTGCCGGGGTTTTTCAAGAGCGCTTCAAATGAAGCCCTTATTTGATCTTGAGATGCCTGGGAATCAACTTGGGAGCCTTGCGCGGAGGTATCAGAAGCGGACGTTGCATTTGAACCAGATGCCTTTGCTGTGCCGGAGCCGCTGTCTTGGCAACCTACAACAAAAATAAGGCTTAATAGGAACAGGGCACACATTATTAACCGTTTACTCATTATTAAAAATCCTCCGTAATATTTTAAAAAAATTATTAGTCATGTTGATCGCAAGCTATTCGTTCTTTCACTTTTATTATGGCGCAACAAGTCTAAAGCAGTCCCGATCTTATAAAGGTCCTAAGTATGGTATATAAAACATACTGCGCAACTTAAAGCATGGAATTTCACGCACGCCAGACCTTTGCAAAATGAAATCCGTTTATGAGCCTCCAGTAAACCACAAATTACATTTGAGCACTGACCCAGTCAAGCGCCTCGTTTATCAATTCCGGCTCACTCAAATGCAGATAATGACCGCTGTCACGCGCTCGGATCAGTTTAGAAACCTTGGAAAAAGCGAGGTATTTCTGCATCAGTTCCTGCCAGATCTGTTCCACTTTCTCGGCAAGCACTCTTGTGGTCTGCCCAAATTCCATAATTTCTTTAATGGAATATTCGCTCGTGTGGGTGACCAGTACAAGAGGAATCTGTGGAAAAGACTCCTTTGTCCTGAGAGGCAGAACGCAACGTTCGGTATGTGCCAGGCAGTATTCCTCTATCGCGGCGTCATAAAGTTCCGGCTTTGTCATTGCTTTCAAAATGTCGTCCGAAGCGTCCTTGGAAAAGCCTGTATAATAGTAAAATGGAGGGGTCTTTTTCAGCACAGCTTGAATAACAAATCCAAGATGTAATTTAGCCAACCGTCTCATGATAACAAGGTTGCCCGACTTGTCAAAGCCGCTTTTCTTTTGTTCCTCCGGCGTCAGCAGCTGCTTGTATTGATCGTCAAAGGGAGAAAGTGGGTCAAGCAAAACAATTCCCTTGACTCTGTGTGGATAGAGGCGCGCGAACTGCCCGGCATAAAGTCCGCCTTGAGAGTGTGCAAGGATGACCATTTTTTCGGCACAGTCGAAGTTGGAAAGAAGGGCGTGAAGCTCCTTCGCAATATTCTCAGGCGTGCGCTCCGGCAAGATGGAACGGAGACGCTCATACAGCAAAACCGTATATTTATTTGAGAGGATTTCCGCAACGTGCCACCATTCGCCAAGAGCGGAACCAAGCCCCATTTCAATGACCAAATCCACTTTTCCTGTCCCAAATTTATGATAACGATGCCCACTCGCACTTTCTATCTCCATGTCGTCACTTCCTCAATTTTTTATAGCAAAGTTCATTTCGACTGCTTTTTTCGTGCCTTTGCTCGGATAATTTGCTACATATGAACATGCCACTGTTGTATGGTGCTGAATGCTTATTATAGCATTGCCCCGTTTTCCGCTTGCAGGAATTCCTTTGGCGCAGCATGACTTGAAAACAGCAAAGGAGAGAGTGTGCAAGCATAGCTACCTGCGTTTGAGACAGCAATCACATCGCCGATCTGCGCAACATTTAACTCGACATCTTCACCTAAAATATCAAGCGCCGTGCAGAGACTTCCTGCAACAGTTACTGGTTCTTGTGAATTAGCATGATTCAAAACATTCAGCGCAAATTCATGGCGGCAGGTGTAGAATGGTTCCTGCTCTGGAATCTCAATTTCTCCAGTGACTTTATGCAGCAAGTTGGCGATTGCGGGACGCATAAACCCGTTTAAGCCATTCTGTACAATGAGAAACTTTTTCCCGTGCGAAAACTTAATGTCAATAATTTTTGTGTAGTATGTACCGGCATTACAAACGACAAAACGTCCGGTTTCAATATAGAGTTTCGCATTTAATCCCGCGCAGTTCTCGTTCACTATTTTTGAAACAACATCAGCCAACTTTTCCAGATTGACTGGCTGATCCTGAGCAGTATCATAAATTGTCCCAATACCGCTGCCGAAATTAATGAATTCCATTTTAACATTTTCTAGGCTACCCATTTTCTGCGCCAAACGAAAACAGTTGTGGTAGTACGCCTCGAGCGTTTTATAATCCAGTATCTGTGATTTTATATGAATATGAATGCCAACAATTTGAAGATACTGGCATTTACGCAGCAACTGCTGCAACTCTCCCATCTGTTCCTCGTCAATGCCGAATTTACTTGCCGCACCGGGGCCATTTCCCATCGAAAAGCTTGGATTTATACGGACGCCGATTTTTAATACATCCTTGTTATGCATCGCCTGCGCATTCATTCGCTCAATTTCTGTAAAGCTGTCCGCAATCATGATACACTTGCCATAACAAAGAACGAGATCATTTTCTGTTTTTCCCGGGGCGGAATAAAAAATTTGTTCCGGTTGAAGCCCATTCCTAGCCGCAATAAGAACCTCATTAGCAGATGCTGCATCCGCACCAAAACCTTGGTCGGTAATACATTGGATTACCCTGTCGAACGGATTGGCCTTGATTGAGTATAGAATATGAAAGGCTGATAGCGTAGATTTAAGCTTTCGGCACTGCTCATTAATCAATTTCTTATCGTAAATATAGCAAGGTGCATTTTCCTTAATAAACTGTTGATTGTTCATTGAATTTTCCTTCCACTAACAAGCTTCAAAAGGCAGAGCAGAATTTACACATCCCTCTTGACAAATTATCTATGCCAAGCGAGGCCTTAATCTGTCATCCTTCGTTTCGTGCAACCCTGTGCCGAAATTTCCTGTCATCCAGGAGAACTGGTTCCATACATATTTTGCAGAAACCGGCACATTCTTGTAAATCACGGTTTCGCTGCCGACGGAGACGCAGCCATCCGCACCCATGCAGTCAATCATGAGCCTATTTTATCATCCCTTTCCTGCTTGCGCAACTATGATATTTCCATAAATTCTCAATTACATTTGAAATCCTTCACACTCTGAAGTATAATATCTTGAAGAGAGCACGAGAGTACCGCCCTAACGGGTATGCAATGAATGCTCGAAACGACAGGTTGAGAGGGATGAAAATGCCAAAGAAAAAAATCTTTAACAGCAAAGCAATATTCCTGTCGGATAAAGTTCGGCTTCAGCTTCAACTGATACCGCAATATCCCTGCACGCTTGTGGAAGCACCAATCGGCTACGGAAAAACCACAGCTGTCCGGGAATGCCTGGTGAATACGACGTACTGCGTATTTTGGCAGAAGGTTTTCAGCGAATCGGTTTCGGGCTTCTGGCTGGCGTTCTGCCGGCAGTTCCGGGAACTGGACGCTTTACAGGCAGAGTATTTGCGGCAGCTCGGGTTTCCGGGCGACAGCACAACGAAGGAAAAAGCGCTTGATCTCATTCAGAGCGTGCTGCCTCCCTCCGGCGTGATTTGGGTCATCGATGATTATCATCTGGTGGACTGCCCTGAGGTGGCCGGCTTAATCGAATACTTGCTCTGGAACGAGCTGCCAAACCTTCATATTGTTCTGACCGCGCGTTACACGCACTTTATAAACCTGGATGAGATGGCGCTCAAGGGGTACGTAAACCATATCCAGAAGGATACCCTTGAGCTGACTCAGGCGGATATTGTCGCCTATTACCGTCTGTGTGGTCTGTCACCCAAGGACAAAGAAGTACACTGGCTTTACGCCTACACCGAGGGCTGGATCAGCGCATTGTATCTTTTAATGCTCAGTTATCAGGCGGAGAGGGCATTCACAGCGCCGCCCAATATCACGGCGCTGATGGAAAAAACGGTCTATGCGCCTCTGTCCGACGAGATCAAGGCTTTTTTGATAACCGTCTGCCTCTTTGATACGTTTACGCCGGAGCAGGCGGCTCATATGTGGCAAACGGGCGGCAGCGAGAAGCTGATGGAGAAAATAACTGGTGCAAATGCCTTTATACGCTGGGATGCGCGGAGCGGCACCTACCAGATGCACCGAATATTTGCCGAATTTCTCAGAGGCATTTTTGAGCAGAAAACACCGGAGGAAAAACAATGCCTATACAGGCGGGCGGCAGCGTGGTACCGGCAGATCGGAGACTATATTCTGGCTATGACCTATTATGAACTTAGTCAGGATTTTGAAGGTTTGCTGACCGTTTTGGAGCTTGACCAGGGACACAGCATGCACAACGAGCATAAGGAAAGCCTTATCGCGTATATGGAGTCTTGCCCTGCGCCCCTGCGGCGGGTACATCCGGTGGCTCTGCTGATCTACGCCATCTGCCTGTTTTCCTATAATGAGACGGAGCGATTTTCCGCGACCTGCGCGGAGCTGTCCGGCATCCTTTACGGCGGCGCGCTGGACAAGGAAACGGTGCGGGCTCTTTCCGGCGAATTTGAGGTTCTGCTTAGCTTCGGCGACTACAATGACATTGAGAAAATGGTTGCGCACTATCAGCGGGCGGCAGAGCTGCTGGACCGCCCGGTCGCATTTCTGGATACCCGCGGCGGCTGGACCTTCGGCTCGCCCTCCGTGCTGTATATGTTCCATCGCGCACCTGGACTGCTGGACAATGAGGTGAAGCTGCTCCGGGAGGGTATCCTCCTTTACGACCGCTTCGCGAAGGGCCACGGCCGGGGCGCGGAGCTTGTCATGGAGGCGGAGCGGGACTATCTCCGCGGAGATTTCGGCAGCGCGGAAATCGCCGTACATAAGGCCCTGCATCTGGCGGGCGGCAGCAAGCAGGAGGATATTCTTCTGTGCGCGGTGTTTCTTCAGGCGCGAATAGCCTTTTGCAGAGGAGATTATGCGCTGGCGGCTTACAGCTTAAAAAATCTGCGTGAAGATCTTGAACGCGGGGGCTGGTATAACCTCATGCATACGATGGAGCTGTGTAATGCGTGGATTCAGCTCAGCCTGGGACGGAAGCAGGATATTCCCCAGTGGATTTTGGAGGGAGATTTTTTCTCCAGCCGCATGTATTTCCCCGCCATGGGGATGTTTCATATCGTTTACGGCCGGGCGCTGCTGGTGTGCGGGGAATATGCAAAACTGCTGGGAAATCTGGACTACTTTCTTGAAACCGCGACTGCCTTCCCGAATTTGCTAAGCCAAATTTATGCCCATATTTATGCAGCCGCAGCAAACGAGAAGCTGCATCGGCGAAACGCTGCGCTTGAGGAGCTGCGTCAGGCGCTCGCTTTGGCGCTGCCCGACGGGCTTTTGATGCCCTTTGTGGAAAACAGTGATTTGCTCACGCCTGTTTTGGAGGGGCTTTCTCATAGCGGAGAGTATCGAAACGCCATCAGTGTCATATTGAAGCTGTATGCACCCTATCACCAGGCGGTGCTGGAGATGACGCAAGACTATTTCACGGAAAAGCGTCCCGAACTGACCGAGCGGGAAATGGAAATCGCCCGTCTTGTATCACAGGGGCTTTCCAACAGCGAGATCGGCACAAGACTTTTTATTACGAACAACACCGTCAAGACCATGATGAAGCGCATCTTCGAAAAGCTCGGCATCCGCTCAAGGGAGATGCTGCGGCAATACATACAGTCTCGGGAATAGTTTGGGTTTGTCACCCGCCCTTGTCACCCACCGGGTGACAGACAACTGAAAAAATCCACTGTACAATTAAGTGCAGTGGATTTTTTGTTTTGCATGGAGGTGAGACAGTGAGCAAAATCGTACAGGTGATACCCAAGGAGGACTACTGTCTGGAAATTGTTCTGGACACCGGCAGCAGCTTACATCTGAACTTGAAGAGCCGACTGGAAACGATTCGGTTTGGGCTGCTGGCTGACGAGACTTTCTTCCGGAAAGTAACGACCGATGGTATCTGCGTTTCATGGGAGGGAAAAGTCGAAATTTCCCTGAACGAGGCATTCCAGCTGGCGCAGAAACCATAGGGCCCATACTGAGCCGGATACCCACACAAACCAAATAAAAATTGAGCTTTTAGGGGGAGTTATGCAAATGAAACAAATTCAAAAACGCTTGCTCGCTGTGCTTATGAGCATCGTTATGACGCTGGGGATCGTGATTGGCCCCGGCGGACTGACGGCTTTGGCCCTGGATGATGATGATACGGTTGATCTTACAATCCTCACGGCGGATTATACAATCTCCGAAAGCGGCAGCTATACCTTTAGCGGGACCTTGGTGACCGGCTATCATATCCTTGTAAGCCCGAATATCAGCGGGGACGTCAACATCACCCTCAACGAAGTGAAAATAGGGGCTGATGAAATACCGCCGCAGAACAAAACTGTCAGTGCACTGGAAATCGGTTCCGGAACAACCGTGAACCTGACGGTAACCGGCGTAAATTTCTTGATCGGTGCCAACGCACCGGGCATCCTCGTCCCGGACGGCGCGAAACTGATCATCGACGGTGCCGGAAAGCTGTCAACAAAATGTGCCACTAATTCCATAGCCCAAAGCGCGGCGGGAATCGGTGGGGCAAAAGGCGGCACCTGCGGGACGATCACGATTAACGGCGGCGCGCTGATCAAAGCTATCGGATTCAGAAACTCCGCCGGTATCGGGAGCGGCTATGAAGGCAGCGGCGGCAGCATTACCATCAACGGCGGCAAGGTTGACGCAAGCGCCGGTGCAGAAGGCGGCGGCGCCGCCATCGGCAGCGGCTTTAAGGCCACAGGAGACTGCTCCATCACCATTAACGGCGGCGAAGTGCGGGCGTCCTCTATAGACGTTAGCGCCGCAATCGGAAATGGGTATGGCAGCACCGGTGCCAAGGTCACCATCACCGGCGGCAGCGTGACTGCGGCCTCCGGCGGCAGCGGCGCCGCCATTGGCAATGGAGAAGGGGTCCCCGATCACCAGTCAAGCTGCACGGTATTAATCAGCGGCGGAACGGTGAACGCTACTGCTGATCTTAACCTTAACAACTCCGCAGGTATAGGAGGCGGATTCGGCGGCAACGGCTGCGATGTGATTATCACCGGCGGAACGGTGACGGCCACTGGACGTACAGGCATCGGTCCCGGGTATAACGGGTCCTCCGCAGGCTCCTGCATTGTCACCGGCGGCTCGGTAAATATTTATAGCAGAATCAGCGCCGAGCAGGTAGCAGTCCGTTATGATGCTGCCGGCACACCGGCCTATCCTGTAAGCGTCACGGTTCCGGGCATCACGGCGGCAACGGCGGTTTCTTATTCCGTCAATAGCGGCAGTACCGTTACCAGCACAACCGACACGGACGGCAAGCTCTATCTCTGGCTGCCCGCGCAGACCAATGCAGCCGTCACAGTCAACGCCGGTAGCAAAACCTTTGCCTTTTCAGGAGCCGTGTCGTCCACTGGCACGAATACGCTCGCTACAAAGCTCAGCTCCCAAAAAGCGATTACGGCATTCAACTTTAACGGATTAACGCCTGCCGTTTTAGGAACCATCAACGAAAGCGCAAAAACCATCGCGGTGACGGTGCCCTATGGAACGGACGTCACAGCCCTTGTTCCCACGATTACCCATACAGGTGCCGCCATTTCCCCCGATACGGGTGTGGCGCAGGATTTTTCCTCAACGGTATCTTATACCGTCACGGCGGAAGACGCCACAGAGCAGACCTATATCGTCACTGTAACGATCGCCTCTTATGAGGAAACCCTGATCGATACCTTGACCGGCTTGGGCTATACCGCTTCCGCAAGCGGCGGTACGGTCACCGTCTCCGGTACGAAGGACGCCACAGGCACGCTTACCCTCACGATTCCCGCGGGTGTCAAGGTGCAGTGGAAGGCGTCCCTTACGGGAGACGTAAGCCCTTACTTGGTATTCCTGAACGGTGACGGGACTTTTGAGCTTGCGGGCGGAAAAATTACGAATACAGGAACAGGCATGGCGGTTGGATGCATCCAAGGAAGCATTGTTATTTCCGGTGGAACCGCATCCTCCAGCAGCGATAATGCCACGGTGCAAACCTACTATATGGGCTCAACCGCACCGATGCTGACCATGACAGGCGGCAATGTAATATCAACCTCGGACGAATTAAGTAGTTGCGCAATCAGTGCGGGAGGCAAAACCGTCATCACCGGGGGCACGATTACCGCCGAAAGCGGGAATCAGGTCGTTCTGAGTAACGCGGTGGTTGTTTACCAACGCGGCCTTCTGAGCAAGATCTCTTCCGGCAGCCTGAGTGCGTCTGTCGCCGTATCTCCGTCAAAAACCTATGCGGTGCCCACTGAAACAGATGGGCTGACCGCCACCGGTTACTCCGTTTTAGCCGACCATGTGACGGCACAATGGAACTATAGCAACAGCGGGTGGACTGGCGTTCAGGTTGACTATAGCGGAAGCAGTACAGGTTCCTGGCAGGTTTCCTATCCCGCCGTTCAGGTCGTATCGGGCAGGCATTTGCTTTCTTACCGCGCAAACGGTGGCACTGGCGCCACGCCTGTAAGCACTGTATATTATGGCCAGAGTTATACCGTCAGCACAAATGTTTTTACCAGAACGAATTATACCTTCACCGGCTGGA
>NZ_JBEUWZ010000026.1:0-57557 GCF_040505565.1 Oscillibacter sp.
TACGCTTAACTAAATATATTATCTATTTATGCTATAAGGCAGGATAGACTTGTTAAATAGGAAGTAACATGGCGAGGTGTGGATATGGGTAAAAAATTGAATTGTGCTTTTAAACCATATCCATTCGCATGGATTAATGAAACAGGAAAGCGATACGAAATTTCACTTGTTGTTCTAACAAAGGAAGATCAGATAGTCAAAATGACAACATTGCATAATTATATCGGTGATAAAAAGAGAACAAAGCTGAAATACAAGCAAAATTCCGATGATGTCCGGAGAATATGCAATTTCCTAAATTATGTCCTATTTGATAACCATTGGCTATACAATACAAGCAATATTGCGGACATCCCATTTTCGGCAGTAAAAAGCTATATTTCTGACTATTCTTCAATTAGAACGCGGTTCGGATATTATCCAAGTGCTCAATCGGTAGAGAAGGAGCGAAATGCAGTTTGCCTTTTTATGGCAAATATTTCTCAATACAGAAAAGATAAAAAGCAGCACTATTATGCTAAGCAGATCCAAGGCTATTCTCTTCAAAATAATAGCGTAATTCCGGTTTCGAAATGGCATGAAAATTTTATTTGGAATTATGAGATCCAGGCGGAGTATGTTGAGAATACTAAAAATAAGATTATCCGTGATATCCCACAGGATGCCATTCATGTGATTCTAAAGTGGATACGGCTTAAGGCACCAGATCTCTATTTTGCCGTCATTTTGCAGTTGTGTGCGGGGCTTAGGGAAGGTGAAGTAGTAAACATTCGTCGAGCGACAAGCTGCTATTACGGTGGGATTCAGTACACAAAAGAAAATGGTCAGTTAACTAGTTTTCAGGTCGATTTAACCTCTGAATATCAACTGCGTAGTGATGGGAAAGCAGTTGGAAATATTAAAAGGCATCGGCGTCAGTGTGTTTATCCGCCACTTCTTTTGATTGTCCAAAAGGCATATGAAAATCATTTGAAAATTGTTGATGATTCATCTCTTGAAACGGAAAAGCCAATGTTCGCAAATACTTATACGGACAAAACGATACATAAAAAATTGGCTCTTCAGAAACAGTCTTACTGTAACAGAATAGAACGGATTGTTGAAAAGTACGTTATACCAGAATTGCTAAAATCAAATAATATTGAGCTACATGCATTTGCATTATCTGTAAATGAAAACGGATGGGGACTTCACGCATTCAGGCATTGGTACACAGTGCAACTTGTATTAAATGGAGAAGATGCCAATTCAATAGCTTTCTTCCGTGGGGATAGTTCAACAAAAACAGCATTTTGGTATATTCAAAACAAGGGAGAATTGCTAAAACGCTATACCAAAGTAAATGATCAGATTTCTAATGAATTGCTTCAAACAATTTCGAGAATGGAGTTAACAAATGATTGATACTGTGGCGGTTAAAGATCTTGCTGAGCAATTTGGCATCAATAATGTAACACTCTTAAAAAGGCTTGACCGAAAAAATGTGCCAATTGTGAATGAATCAATATCAAAGGTTGATGCAGATAAAATCTTATACATAAAGCAAAACTTCACTTCTTTAAGCTCAATTATTGAACGATATTTTTTTGAACTTAAAGGTAAAGTAATATGGCCTGATTATACAGAAAAGCTGACTGTGTATGCGACCGGTTATCATTTTTGGGGAGCAGTATATATTAAAAACCCTGTTCATCGAAAAGATAAAAGTGAAGCATTTTATGTATTAAATACAAACATTGAGGTTGTAAAAAGAAATATTCGTGAACAAATTTTACTATATTCTGTTTTGCCTCATGAAAAGCTAAATTTTCTTATCAATGAGACAAAACTCAATACCTATTCTGATACTATAAATCTCATAAAAAAGCTTTTGCTTCAGATGGATAAGAAGAATCTAACAAATGTTGCAGAGGTCTCAAATTATCTTAGATACAAGCTACAAAAGGAATTTAGAGATTATAATGACGATGAAATGATTCAGCTAATGGCAGCCACAGAATCAGATTTATCCGGCCCAGCAAGAGCCTTCATAATTGATTTATACAATTTTGCTAAGGAACAGGGGAATTGCAAAAGCAACCTTTATTTTAACTACAATAAACATTTAAATGAACCCGTCACTTCTCAAATACACCCATATGACTTAAACACCTATTTTAGCATAGCATATATGACACTCAATAAATCTTATTGGGTCGAGAACAATATGCTTCAAAAGGCGGTTCATAGCGAATATGCAGCAAAAATTTGGCTATATCATTTAATGCATTATATTTGTGCTTGGCGAAGCAAAGACATTCTTAAACGTCTCCCTAGAATAGAAATCAATGATGATCCGAAAAATTTATTACAAAAGATTCTCGAAGAAAACTGCAGCGAAGCATACTTTAGAAATATTGCAGAACTAGTTTTTTATCAATTCCGATATAACGGATATCAAAAGCCGCTTAAAACAGCAGCTGGTGTAAACACTCCTTCTTTAAAATTTAATGTTCCTGAAAGTATAAAACCAGTGTTTGGAATGCTCGCCCTCATTTGTGAATGCCACAATAGAATCAATAATAAAAACATGGCACTTTGTGAGATAACTCGGCTAGAGGCAACGCAATGTATTAAGCTTTACGGAGAATCATATTGTAAGGTTTTAAGTGGCAAAGTATTTTCAAACCGTCGGGCAAACAAAAATTACATGAACATGCTATCCGAAAAAGCTGAAAAAACTGGCGTAGATGGGTATCTGTTGGCAGCATTCGTAAGAAGCCACACTGGCGGGATTGATAAAATTCCTGAAGTCACATCCAGATATCTGAAAGCCAAAATGGACGGCTACTCTCCAGACGAAATCGTGAAATGTCTGATGGAACGGGGAGTCTGCAGTTTTGTTCCATATATGTTATGTGCTGCAATAGAAGGTAACTCTTTTAAACAGAAGAGGATAACACAACAGACTTTAGAAATGAAAGCAATTGCTTTGTCTCCGGCACAAATAGAGAGTATTCTGAACACAGACGCTGAACTTGCGACAATTTGCCGTGAAAGAGTACAAGAAATCATAAAGTTGACAAGTTCTCAGAATGTTGATGAGATTGCAAAGAGAATGCTGTCGAACATTATTGACGGAGAATGCTACGGAAAGACAGAAGGCATATATTGTCTCTCAAAAGCATGCTACATGGGATGTCAGCAAAAGCAAAGAGAAAGCTGCATAGGTTGTGGATACGAGATGTATATTAAATCTCTATTGCTTGAATTGAGTATAGAAATTACGCGTCAAGAGACTCTGTCAGCTTCTGCAAAAACTACAGCTGAAAGAGTAAAGCACACCATGATTCTGAAAGGTAAACTTTATCCAGCGTCGCATGAAATTCTCAAAACTATTAAACATGTATATGGTCAAGATACGAGTGATTTTATAAGTATCCTAAAAAGGAGCGGGGAATATGGCGTTATTGGCGACCATTGAGTCTAGTCAATCAATTGAGCAACGCTATTATATTGAATGCCTGTCTAAAGATGAAATGGCGTTTGCTATGCGGCAATTTGAAGCCATGAGAGCCAATAATTCGCTTATAGGTAATTTTGATGAAGATGTTTGGTCAATAAATAATGAATCGATAAGTACAAATGTACATTTTAAATTTAATCAACTTGCAATAGCCCATCAGGAAAACACAACATATGATGAATTTGTTAAGCTCGTCAAATGCTATATCTGCCTTTGCTTTGGAAAATATACCGCGGTCATGTACCAAAGAATTACTAATGCAATAAGTAACGCTGTCAACGAAACAAATTGCTTTACTGTTCTTCCAAAAAATGTTTCATGTCTGCAGAAAATAGGTGTAGCAGATTTCATTGGGCTTCTTCCATGGGCAGACGACCAATTTATTTATCCGCTTGAAATAAAAGGATATGATGCCGTAAGGCGACGTAGCCTTTCCGAATATCAAAGTTATTTCCTATTCAACGACATTATGAACCATTTTTGGGCTTCTGCAACAGACCAAGAAAAGGATTGTTTTTACCCCCTTTATCTGTGGTGGAGTATAAGCATGATTATTCCTATTCGTGTTACAGAATTCACTGTTATCCCAAAATCATGCCTCACGAACAAGGACGGAAAATGGTACATAACGATCCGCAGAACCGCAATGAAAGGCAACAAAGGTATATCGCATAGATATAAGCTTGATTCTGACTACAAAAAATACACCTATGAAATCACATATAAAGCTGCTCTGGATATTCAGGATTTTCAGGAACGTGCGAAAAAGTACGAACCCGCAAAAATTGATAGTTTATTCTCTGATGATATGTTTTGCAAAACGGCTTCCTCTGTAATGAAAGCGAAGGTTCAATATTTCTATCCACACATGAGAGTTTCTCATTTTTATGTGTTGCTGGATTGTTTTTTTAAGTATGTTGTCCGTGGGAAATTTGGCTTTAATATTTTACCTCTGGACGAGGTCAATGCCTTAGATAAAGATGGTGAACAGCATGAACTCCCTCAAAAGAGTATTATTAACCTGAATCTTGGCGACACAAGACATATAGCATTGCAAAATCTACTTTTGAATGGATGCAATCTTTTAATGGCAAGAGAAATCTCCGGTCATGATACAATCGACATGATCTTCCATTACTCCGGAAACATGGAAAACCTCATTAAATGCCGTGCTTACAATTTGTTCAAGTTGTCACAGGATAAGAAGCACGCAGCCAATACAGTGGCATCGCTGCAGAATGGAACTGAAGAGAAAAATTTGTCGGCACTTATAGTATCAAGAACCAATACTAGTGGAATTGCAGTTGACAACGGTACCTGCTATTCGCCAAAGTTTACGAGCAATTATGACGCGACGGATTGCTATGCCGTCGGCGGGAATTGCAGTATTTGTTGCTATCATAAAGGCATTTCTGATATGGAACTTCTCAAAAAGCAGAGAGAAAGAGATTTCAAAAACAAAATAGCTCGTGTAAAAATATGGATGAATTCCGCAAAAAAGTTAAAAAGCAGTGAGCAAATTATGATTATCTCCGAGAATATGTCCACTGCAGCCGAAAACCTTGAAGCGATATATTTAAAAATCCTTGAAGGTGGCGGAACTATATGAGTAAAAAAGGGCAGGGTCGGCCTGCAAGTTTCACGACCGAAGAAATCAAAATGGTAATTAATCAGTATGTAGAATTTTCAGAGGGACGCTTATTGTTCACAGCATCGGATATCGCCCGCTTTGCACAAACAAAGCTTGGAATGAACAACTTTAAATACTATGTAATTCAAAGGAATGTGGAAGCAAAGCAATACCTTAAAGAAACCAACGAACGTATTAAACAAGCTGCTGGCGTTCCCTTAAAAAATACAACTGCTATATTTAAAACCCTTGACATTCCAGCTATGCTTCAAATGGACAAGTCAAGTCTTGGTAATGCGTTATCTGTCCTGAATATAGCGTTTGAAGAAATTACTGATAAACAGGCAAATACTATACAAGATAACTTTCAGTTAAACAAAAAGGTAACGGTGTTAAAAGGCGAATTGGCAGCGTTGCAAAGTGCTCTTTTCAATGAAAACGAGCTTCATCGTTCGGTCATGATGAGGCGTGATGATGAAGTATCTGCTCTAAAACAAAGAATTTCTGATTTGGAGCAAGCAGTTCATGTGGCTTGGGACAATGAAGCCGAATCTGTTCTAAAGCAACTCGGACTGCTTGAAAGTGACGGCACACCTATAAATTCACAAAAGACAATTGAGAGTCCCGATACCGATCTTGAACAGATCATAGGAGTTATTCCAGTTATTACAAAAGAACCTTCGACAGAATCAAACATAGTAGACCTTCGTAAAAATTTTCTGGAAAGGCTTGAGGATATCTAATGTCAAAGATGGTAAGTGAAATTCCTAAACTTGTGGATATTTGGGCAGAGGATTTGAATCCCGTGCCCGCTACAGATATGTCCGCCGGAACTAACACGAAAGTTTGGTGGAGATGCAAAGAAAAAGGGCACTTATATCAGCGAGGGCCGTATCAGGAGAACATTTGTCAGTCGTGTCCTATTTGCAAAAAGGAGTCTGTTGTTAGAGTAGCAGACAGACCTGACTTGATGGGAAAATGGGCTACAGAGGAAAATGCTGCCGCAGGCATGTACGCAAATATTGTAACAATAACCTCAAGAATAAAGACGTGGTGGAGGTGCAAAGCAGAAAAACATCTATATCAGCGTTCACCGCTTGATGAGGTACATAATAGAACAGGGTGCCCTATTTGTTCTGTAACAACGGTTTCTGACAAACCAGATTTGTTAGAGAAATGGGCTACTTCAGAAAATGCCCAGATTGGACTTTTTGCCGATAAAGTGAGTGCCATGTCCAATAAAAAAGCATGGTGGTCATGCAAAGCGAAAAGGCATTTATATCAAAGATCGGTTAACGATGAGAATAAACGTGGCTTCTTATGTCCTATATGTAAATCTGATGCTCAGAAATATTTATCCGACTATCCGGAATTATTGTCAGAATTTGCATATGATTTGAATAGTTGCAGCCCGGAAACAATTACAGCCGGGAGCGATGTTCCTGTCTTTTGGAGATGCAAAGATTGCGGCTATGTATGGAAGGCTCAACCTTATCATAGAATATCAGGCCACACAGGATGCCGACTTTGTCGTGGACATTTTTTTATTAAGGGCCATAATGACATTGCTTCTTTAAACCCTCCGAATTTTCGATACTGGGATTACGAAAGAAATGCTGCAAATGGTATTCACCCCGAAAACTTTTCTTCCAAATCACATCAACCTGCCTGGTGGACATGCAAAAATGGTCATCACGAGGAAGTAACGATAGCAAATTACTTAAATAGAGATTTTCCGTGCAAAGAGTGTAGGCGTATAGCCCTAGAAAATCATCGGAAAGACTCAGCATTGGTCAAGAAGTTGGCAAAAGAGAAAGAACCAAAACAAAAAGTTGTTATAAAGAAAGAAAGGCGAGTGACACCTCGTAAAATAAAAAAACCATTGCCTGACACTTTATTGTGCTTTTGGGATGCAGATGATAACCTGCAAAGAGGTTTCTTCTCTGATTCTGTAAATTATGCTAGGGTATATTCATGGAAATCTGATTGTGGTCACTCATGGCGTAGCGATCTAAGAAAAATGATTTTATTTCCGGAATGTCCAATTTGCAAAACGAAAAGGAATTCCATAGCCGCCATATTCCCATATCTCATTGATGTGTACGATGTAGAAAAAAATGACGGCGTACCTCCGGACATGGCAGAAGCAAAAGAGACGAAATATTATTGGTGGACTTGCCGAAAAGGGCATTCGTTTGTTGCTACATTGGGGTCAGTTGCATCACATAAAGAAACTGGTTGTATGTTCTGCGATAAAGAAAAGTCTTTCTATTCAATATAAAATGTGGAAAGCACTGGGATAATTTCTGTTTTGGTAACCTATTTGGTTCGAAGTGTAAACAAAATGCGTTAATTCCAATATATACTTATTGGACGGGCTGTCCGTGGCTCTGGAGTACCGGGACGGCGTATTCGTCAGCGGCGCCACCCGGGGCGACGGTCGGGTAGGGGAGGACGTGACGGAAAATCTGCGCACCGTCCGCTCCATCCCCATGACGCTGCCGGAAAAGCTGCCCCGGCTTATCGTCCGGGGCGAGGTCTACATGGCCCGCTCTGTGTTCGACCAGATCAACCAGCAGCGGGAGATCGAGGGCAAGCCCCTCATGGCCAATCCCCGGAACGCCGCCGCCGGCTCGTTGCGCCAACTGGACCCGAAAATCGCTGCGGAGCGGCGGCTGGACATCCAGGTTTTCAACCTGCAGTTGGCGGAGGGACGAGAATTCACCACCCACTCAGAGACGCTGGACTATCTGGAAGGCCAGCATTTCCGCGTCATTCCGCATCGGACGCTCCACACGATCGCACAATGTCAGCAGGAGATCATCGACATCAATGAGCGGCGCATGAGCTACCCCTATGACATGGACGGCGCAGTCATCAAGGTCAACAGCCTTGCCGAACGGGAACTGCTGGGCAGCACCGTGAAATACCCAAAGTGGGCCATTGCCTACAAGTATCCGCCGGAGCAAAAGCCAAGCGAGGTACTGGACATCGTGGTCCAAGTGGGACGAACTGGCGTACTGACGCCCCGGGCGGTGCTTTCCCCGGTCCATCTGGCGGGGACCACCGTCCAGAGTGCCACGCTGCATAATCAGGATTATATCGCCGAAAAGGACATCCGCATTGGGGACACCGTGCTGGTCCAGAAGGCAGGGGAGATCATCCCGGAAATTGTGGAGGTTGACCTTTCCAAACGGCGGCAGGGGGCTGTTCCCTACGAGCTGCCGAAGGTTTGCCCGGTCTGCGGTGCACCGGTGACACGGGACGTGGACGGCGCGGCGGTGCGTTGCACTGGTGCGGAGTGCCCGGCCCAGCTGCTGCGAAACATCACGCATTTCGCCAGCCGGGACGCCATGGATATCGACGGGCTTGGCCCCGCCGTACTCCAACAGCTGATCGAAACCGGATTGATCCGCTCCGCCGCCGATCTATACAGTCTGACGGAACAGGACTTTGCCCAGCTGGACCGAATGGGGGAGAAGTCCGCCGCCAACGCAGTGTCCGCCATCGAGAAGTCCAAGGGAAACGATCTTGGAAAGCTGCTGTACGCTCTGGGCATCCGGCAGGTGGGCGCAAAAGCGGGCCGGGTGCTGGCGCTGCACTTTAAGTCTTTGAACGCGCTGGAGTGTGCCTCCTTGGAGGAATTGACCGCCATCGACGACGTGGGCGGGGTCACAGCCGGGTTCATTCTGGACTGGCTGACAAGCCCCCAGTCTCAGGACCTTCTCAAAAAGCTCCGTCAGGCCGGGGTAAACATGACGTGTACGGAACAGGCGGTGGATGATCGCTTCGCGGGCAAGACGTTCGTCCTCACCGGCACGCTGACTCGGTTCGACCGCAAGACTGCCGAAGCCATGATCGAATCCATGGGCGGAAAGGCCTCTGGCTCCGTGTCAAAAAAGACCGCCTACGTGGTGGCGGGGGACACCGCCGGGAGCAAGCTTCAAAAGGCGCAGGAGCTGGGTGTCCCCATACTGACGGAGGATGAGTTCGCAAAAATGTTGGAATAAGGCCCTGAAGGTCTCCTGAGAGAGTAGGAAAAAGGCGGTATAGCTGTAAAGCTATACCGCCTTTCATATATTGAGCTGTAGCTATTTGTCGAAGGATGGGTTCATATAGTACACATTTTTCTCGTTCAACCGGTCCTTGGCGAGCCGCAGTCCCTCACCGAAGCGCTGGAAGTGGACGATCTCTCTGGCCCGCAGGAAGCGAATGGCGTCGGTGACATCCGGGTCGTCGCTCATGCGCAGAATGTTGTCATAGGTCAATCGGGCCTTTTGCTCTGCGGCCAGGTTCTCGGTCAGGTCCGCAATGGTGTCGCCGGTGACGGCAATGCCGTCCGCGCTCCAGGGGGAGCCGGAGGCGGCCGTGGGGTAAACCGAGGCGGTATGATCAATAAAGTAGGGGGCAAAGCCGCTCTCCTTGATGTCGTCCTCCGTGAGGTTCCTGGTAAGCTGGTGGACGATGGTTCCCACCATTTCCAGATGGCCCAGTTCCTCGGTGCCTGTATTGTTTCAGGTTTCGCCCATTCCGAATCCGAAGCAGAGTGATTGATCAGAAGGGAGGACTCGAATACTCGCCTCGCAAATTCATTTACTTCAACAGATTTTGTGCGTCGCTGGTGAGTGGAATAAGGTCGCTCTGGTCCAAAAGTGCCAGATTGAACTTTCGGTTCAGCGCCGCAAAATGGGCAATGCCAAAGCCGATTTTTTTCAAATAGGAGAAGACGCCAATCGCGCCGGTGGGATAGCTGCGTGCCTCCGTTCCGTAGATCGCGCAGAGGTCCGGCAAATCGCCGAATATTTCTTCCACGGTTGAGCCGTACTTTTGGAACAGGGGACGAACAGTTCCGTTTTTAATTTCATTTCCGATTCTGTCACCCGTCATAGCCGCCGCCATAGAAGCGCGGCACAGGCCCACGCTAGTCACCAGCCCATCCCCGAAGGCAAGCGCCTTGAATACCTGGTCTTCGCTGGAAAAGCCGCCGGTTATGGTAATCGCCGGAAGTGGCAAATTCTCGCGCCGGAGCTTTTTCGCCAAGCGCACCACTTGATTTTCAAGCATGATGGTGGGATAGGACCACTCGTTCATCATTTTTGACGGACTGTAGCCCGAACCGCCGCCCGCGCCGTCGAAGGTCACCATATCAACGCGGTTGGCGCTGGCCATTCTCAACACCCGCTCCAAATCAACCGGGTCATAGCCCGCCATTTTGAAGTAAATGTTTTTGGCACCCATGGAGCGAAGCAGTTCAATGTGCTTTGAAATCTTTTCTTCCGTCCACATGGGAAGTCTGCCGTATGTATAAAAATTGGGGCAGACACCGTTTTCATATGCTTTTTGCACCGCCGGGTCCTCCGGGTCGGGATGAACCAGATTCCCCAGTGCTTTCTTTTTCAGGGCGGTTTCAATATCTTTTACCTTTATCACAGGCTGGATACCCTTTGCCGACTGCCCGAACTTAATTTCAATCGCATCAAAGCCGTACTTTTGTAAAGCGATCTGAGGAACGCCCATCAGATCGTCATCGGGGTTGCACTGTAAAATCATTTGACCTTTGCCGCGATAGTATGGCTCATAGCTTTTTCTGATGGAGGCGAGAAGAGGGAAGTCCAAAACATGTCCATTCTTAATGACGTGCTCGGGGTCGTTATTTCTGGCGTGCTCACCGATTACACAGCTTACGCCCGCCATGGCCGCGCCAGCGAAATAGTCTTTCCAGTTGAGCTTAATCAGCGCCGGCAGAATCAGCGGCAAATCCATATCAATTTGATTATGCGTTCCGTAGGACGTGGATAAATCCATATTAAAAACCGTGGCCTGCTCCATATCCTCCGCAATTCCCCGCGCACCGAATACCCTTCCGTTGATATTAAAATGAGAGTAATCAACTGGATAATTTTTTTCAGAGGCAATCTGATTTTCACCGGTGGTTATGGGGTACACGGTTTGAGCACCCAGCACCGCCGAAAGCGCAATTTCACAGGTACCCGGGCAGTCTCTGGTACACATGGAGCACATTCCGGATGAGGAACAGGTCGTTTCGCTCTTGTTTTTTCCGCCGGTGAATGGGGAACTCAAATTTGGTGAATACGACATTTTAATACCTCCTCAAAATTATATGAATCAAATTGTATGCTCATTTTAGCGGCAGTACCATCCTGCAACGCTCCTATATACGGCTGAACTGTCATTTTTCCGATCATTTAACGGATAATAAGCTCCTCAGGAAACGCATTGACCCGCATCAGATTCCACATCTGGTCAATGTATGACAGCGTATAATAATTTTCGTAGTAGTGATAAAAGTAAGCACCCTTTGGCGTCATGGTATAGCAATCACCGTCTTTTTTGGCAAACCCCAGCATTCTTGCAAGCAACAGCTCAAAGCCGTAACAGTGCGTTAATTTTTCTCCAAAAAATTGCTTAAAAGCGGATGCATCAACCTTGGTCGTATAAGCCGTCCAGAAAAGATAGTAGAGCATTCGCTGGCGGGGTGTAAATTTCAGAGTCAGCGCGGTTGGAAGAAGCCCATTTTCAACTTGCTTGATATAATCGGGAATAGAAAACGTATTGATTTTAAACTGGTCCATCAACAGAGTCGTGGCGGAACAACCGAACCCCAAAAAATTCTCCCTTGTCATGGAGGAGTACTTTTTCACACTCGGCTTTGCAAACGTCCAGATGGAATCCCGCACATAGCCCTGCTGGTCACAATACTCTGTTATATCCGCCAGCAACTTCTTTTTTACTGCCTCCGGCATCTTTTCAAATTTTCGTTTTGTATAGGTGAAGTCAATAAACGGATAGATTGCGATATGGTTTGCTCCGTTGGCAAAGGCCGTGTCAATATCTTGCTTGACACGCTCAAGTGTTTGCCCCGGAAGCGCAAAGATAAAGTCCATTGAGACAGTTTCAAATGGAACGGACTGTAATTCCCAAAACATCTGCTGATAATCAATCTTTCCGCGCCCCAGGACATCCAGGTATTCATCCGAGAAGGACTGGATGCCGATACTGATTCGGGTGACGCCCGCTTTGTGTAGCATGCGAAGGGTTTCTTCCGTCACATCGCAGGGGTGCAGCTCCAGACCGATTCCCTCCGTGATTTCAAAATACTTCCCGACAGTTTCAACGATTCCTCCAATCTCATCTGCTACCAGAGCGGGACTTCCCCCGCCAAAATAGAGGGTTGTGACTTTTTTACGCTCCATGCCGTCCGCGCCAACCAGCTCAATTTCCCTTTTCAGCGTCGCGATGTAAGATTTCGCCAGCTCCTCACGGTAAACCACTTTGCAATATGGGCAAAAGTCGCACAGGCTGCGGCAAAAGGGAATGTGAATATATAACCCCAGATTTTCCGTATTCTGATAGGGAAGACTTCGATCGTTTGCATTCGTAAACCGGAAGGCCCGGAAAGAGCGGGTCAGCCAGCTACGGGTGAGTGAGGTAATGAAACTCATAGGGACTCCTTATATGTATTTAAAGTAGGTTCGGAGCATATCTGCGACTACTCACACATTTCCGTGTAGGGCAGCAGATTGTTTCAGCTCAGCTTTTTTTCAAGGCAGACAAGCTGCACTCCGGGAATTCCATTGAAAGCGCAGGGAACAACACCTATTTCGCTGTAACCAAGCTTTTTATAAAGTGCGCGTGCGGCGGTATTGATTTGATTTGTATCCATCCGTAAGTAGTGGCATCCATGCTTCAACGCAAGTTCTTCATAAAAGCGTACGAACTTACTGCCAATTCCATAGCCGGAAGAGTCCGGGTCAACTACCAGCGTGTGGAGGACCATAATCTCAGAATCGGGAGCATCATAGGTCCAATGGCCGTATGTGTATTCCGGCACCTGCTCCTGATTGATTCTGGCGGCCGCGAGAATGCACCCATCTTCCTCCAAAACAAACAACTCGTTTTTCATGAATGCATCCTGCGCGGTCTTTTCTGTAGGGTAGATATTCCTTTTCCAGCCAATATGAGCTTTTCCTTTTTCCTCTAGCTCCAAAATTTTATCATAAATCTTTACAACTTGTGAAATGTCATTTTTCGTTGCTCTTCGAATCATAAAACCTACTCCTCTACTCGTTCGGTATGCACTCGTGCTAAATAAGATTCGCCTCATTGCTGAGACTATTGCAATAAATGGCGGCTCCTGGAGCTCGGGCCTGTCATAGCCACTTCAAGAACCTTTTTCCTATGCAATAATATTAAGTGTATGACAAATTTTCAAATATATCAACCTACTGTTTAAAGGATTTAATAAAAATGCTCATCATCCTATTGGATCGTAAGCATTTTTATATAAATCCATTCTAACTGCTTCAAAAGTATAAATGGGATATAAAAAAATGTTTTAAAAACAGTTTCAATCATGGAATAAAAGCTCTACAGTTATAGATTTGATAACCTCCGCATACATCTGGACTACTGGATGTGATGCAGATGGGATTGGATTTCAGTTTATCATATTTTGAGCAACAACGGTTAATTGCAGCCATCAAATCTGGAATTTATCAAGAACTTTGTCAAGATGGACTGCTGCCAGAAGATCAGGCCGACCGGCTTATAGCTCGTACCCGGCTGCCCTTTGTGGAAGGAGGGTAAGTTCATGTTGGAGAATGAACCTAGTAAGCCGCTGCGTGTAGCAGCGTATGCCCGAGTTTCAACAGATCGTGACGATCAGGCAAACAGCTTTGAAAGCCAGGTGAATTACTTCAACGACTGGATTACACGCCAGGAAGGCTGGAATCTGGTCAATGTCTATGCCGATGAAGGTATTACGGGAACCAGCACTCAAAAACGGCAACAGTTCAATCAGATGATACTAGACGCCTTATCAGGCAGAATCGATGTCATTTTGACAAAAGAGGTTTCGCGTTTTGCCAGAAACACGCTGGACTCCATTGCTTATATAAGAAAACTGAAGGAACATGGAGTCATAGTGATATTTATGCTGGATGGCATAGATACCAGCCAGCCGGACGCGGAGCTTCGCTTAACAATCATGGCAGCTTTGGCACAAGAGGAAAGCAGAAAGACCTCTGAACGTGTCAAATGGGGACAAAAGCGGCGCATGGAGCAGGGTATTGTGTTTGGCCGGGATATGTTGGGGTATACTGTAAGAAATGGACGGTTAGAATTAGAGCCGGTGGGAGCGGAGACAGTCCGGCAGATCTTTCATAAATATACAATTGAAGGCAAAGGCAGCTATGTGATTGCCCGAGAATTAAAAGAGGCGGGCATAAAGCCCATGAATCCGGACGGAAGGATTCATTATGAAAATGACTGGTCAACTACGATAATTTTGCGGGTTCTGCGCAATGAAAAGTATGTAGGGGATCTGTGCCAAAAGAAAACCTGGACGAAAAACTTTCTTGACCATAAAAAGCGTTATAATCATGGAAATGAAGATACGGTTTATATCAAAAATCATCATCCTGAAATAGCAATTATCAGCAGGGAACTATGGGATGCAACACAAGCTGAGTTAAAACGCCGGGCACTCACGAAAGAACAGAAGTCAAAACACTCCAATCGTTACTGGTGCAGCGGGAAGATATGGTGCGGGGTTTGCGGGGAGCGCTTTGTAAGTAAACGGAAACCGTTGAAAGACGGAACGACCCATGTATCATGGAGATGCTTCAATCATACCAAAGCGGCCGCTTTCAAGTCGGCTGAATGCAAAAATAATTGCTCTGTAAACGAGAAAACTTTGCTCAGTATCATGAGATACATTCTGGAGTTTTTGGTTTCAAACAAAGAGCAAATTAAGCAGGAGTTATTAGCAGAAATTGAAGCCTTTGGAATTGAACATGCACCAGCCCCAACAGACACGACCGCATTGCAAATTACTCAGATTGAATCTCGCAAAAGTAAACTGATGGACAGTTTATTGGATGGGCTGATCAACAAAACAGAGTTCATCTTTAAAAATTCAGAACTTGATGCTAAATTAAATGCTTTAAAAGGCCATTTGGATTGTATGGAATCAAAGATTCAAACCAAGCAGCAGGGGATTGAAAAAATCAACCGTATTTCTGAAAAGATATCCTCGATTTTAGACTTTGCTTTCAAAGAAGGCAGCTGCGTCTTAAATTCTACAACATCTAAGATTGTTGTTTATCAGGACAAGCGCGTTGAAATTTATATGGTTGGAATCCCATGTAGTTTTATAGTGACGTATAAAACGAGCGGAAGATCAGAAACATATAAAACCACGATTACAGGTTTTGACATAAATCGTCTATAGATTGTGTATATAATTAAGAAAAATACTTACATTTCTAATGATATGGCTGTTGACATATTAGGAATGCTTTGTATAATATAGCTAATTAAAAACTAAGGAGGTTATTTATGATGGAAGAAGAAGTACAGGTTACAAAAAAGCGCGCTCCCAATAAGACGATTGAGGCGCGGAGAGAACTCATTGATCAGAAAATTCAATGGCATGAGAGATCCATTGAAGCTTTGAAAGCGCAAAGGGCAGAACTTGGCAAGCCGCGGTTGAGCAGAGCCGAAAAGATTCAAAAGCTGCTGGGGGAAAAAGTTGCTGCTGGAGTACTTTCTTTGGAAGATGCAAAGACACTGGGCTATAAAGGTGCATAACTCATCCTTGTCAATCCGTTCAAAAATATTTCATGTCCACCACCGATAACGGTGGTGGACATTTTTATTTGGAAGCACTTTTAATCTGACAGCATAGGGGATCATAGGCCGGATCTATGCGGATACACCGATGTCGGTCAGCAGCCCCTTCAGTTCGGGGTAGGGCATGGAGTATCGCTGGCTCAGATACCGCAGCGACGCGCCCAGCTCTCCGTGCGGTCCACCGTACTGACTGATGATGAGCGACGCCAGCTTCGGGTTCGTGTTTTTAATACTGACGGGATATTGCAGCTTTTTTTCATAGACAAACATCAGCTGTTCCCTCCTTCATCCCAGGGCCATGGGTCGTTCAACCAGATATAGCCGTCATCTTCCGTGATATCGGTTTGAAGCAAGGGACCGTACATCTTCTGGTACCTCTTCCGACCTTCCTGAGAAAGCTTAATATAGGACCAGTAGAGATTCAGAACCTCCTGGTCCTTCGGGTGAGTCGTGAGATAAAGCCCTAACTCGTCAATGGCAAAATCCAGTGCCATCAACTCCGCCATCGCGGTATTGGGGGTCTTCAGTTTATCGGTCATTGCCGCTTTAAAGGGCAGGTTCAGTCCTGGAAACAGAGTACCGGTCTGAAGCGCCACTGGATTTTCATAGCGAGGTGGGTTCTGCTCCTGCATGGGGACATAGGGAAACGCGAGCGGAGCACATTGACCGGGAAGACTCCCGGCGTTCTGTCCGCAGGAATTCATTTCGGGTTTCTCCATCTGCAAATAGACTCCTTCCTTTGCATAGGTAGCGCGCAACATCGCGCGCTCATACCATTGTATGCCGGAGAATATGAGCAGGTACATCTTGCGGGACTGAACAAAACGGTGTTATAATAACGTAAAGCGGCAAATATAGCACCGTCTTGCGCGGACATATTGGAAAAGCTGTCTGTCATATCCTTCACGGGAGGTGATGGCCATG
Organism: Oscillibacter sp.; assembly: GCF_040505565.1. GTDB lineage: Bacteria > Bacillota > Clostridia > Oscillospirales > Oscillospiraceae > Oscillibacter. The sequence goes on from NZ_JBEUWZ010000026.1 coordinate 16,713, forward strand.
GTTGTTCTGATGCGCAAGACCCATCTGGGCTTTTCCGCGCTGCTGCTGGCGGCAGTGGCGGGGATGGCATTGATCTTATGGCAGGGAAGGGTGGGCATTGCCGCATTCTCGTCTCTGACCGGTACGGAGCCGAGCCGTGTCGTGGTGGTGGACCCCGGCCACGGCGGGGAAGACGGCGGCGCTGTGGCGGCGGATGGCACGGTGGAAAGCGGTCTGAATTTGCAGATTGCCCTGCGGCTGAATACGCTTCTTCGATTATTAGGGCAGGTCACGGTGATGACCCGGACCGAAGATGTGTCCATCTATTCCGATGGGGCAGAGACGCTTCACCAGAAGAAGGTGTCCGATCTTAAAAACAGGGTGGCGTTGGTGAACGGCTTGGAGAATGCAGTCCTCGTCAGCATCCACCAAAACACGCTGCCCGGTTCGCCGCGGACTCATGGCGCACAGGTGTTCTATAACGGTGTGGAACCCGCGTCCGCCATTGCCTTGTCCATGCAAGAGCGGCTGAACAATAGCGTGAATACCGAAAACGGGAAAACGCCCAAGCGCATTTCGGATTCCATCTATCTCACCAAAAACGTAATGACCCCGGCCATTATTGTGGAGTGCGGGTTCCTCTCCAACGAGGGAGAAACAGCTCACCTGAAGGAGCCGGGGTATCAACTGCGGCTGGCGGCAGCGGTGGCTGCCGGATATTTTTCTGCGGAGGAAGCGCCATAAATGAAGGAAAAAACAGTGTTTTACTGCACAGAGTGCGGGAATGAGACGCCCAAGTGGGCGGGGAAGTGCCCCGCCTGCGGCGCGTGGAACACGGTGGTGGAACGACCGGCGGAGGCCGCACCGAAAAAGTCCAGGGGGATTGGAAAGGCGGCGGCCTCTGTGGTCCCCGCCGTTGGAAATTCACGCCGCGCCCGGCCTGTGACGGATTTAGAAACCGCGTCGGAGATTCGCTTTCCCACCGGCATGGGGGAGTTGGACCGGGTTCTGGGCGGCGGCGCCGTCAAGGGGTCTCTGGTGCTGGTGGGCGGAGCACCCGGTATTGGAAAATCTACGCTGATGCTGCAAATATGCAGTAAGCTGTGTGAATTTTCCAAGGTTCTGTATGTATCCGGCGAGGAATCGGAACACCAGCTGAAGCTCCGGGCAAAGCGACTGAATGTGGAGAGCGGACAGTTGTTCGTGATCTCCGAGACCTGTCTGGGGGATGTTTTGGAGACCGTGGCGGAAGAGCAGCCGGACATCCTCATCATTGACTCTATCCAGACCCTTTACAACGACGCGCTGGAATCTCCCGCCGGGAGCGTGGGGCAGGTGAAGGACTGCACCATGGCGCTGATGCAGCTGGCCAAGGGGCAGGAGATCACCGTTTTCGTCATCGGGCATGTGAACAAGGAGGGGTCTATCGCCGGGCCGAAGGTCCTTGAGCACATGGTCGATTGCGTGCTGTACTTCGAGGGGGACCAGCACAGCTCCTATCGCATCCTGCGGGCGGCAAAAAACCGCTTCGGCGCCACAAACGAGATCGGGGTTTTTGAGATGGAGGACGCCGGGCTGCACGAGGTGGAAAATCCCTCCGAAATGCTACTGGCGGGCCGTCCGGCTGACGCGCCGGGGACCTGTGTCACCTGTGTGATGGAGGGAGTGCGGCCCGTGCTGGCGGAGATACAGGCGCTGATCGCCCCCAGCGGCTACGGTACGCCCCGCCGCACCAGCAACGGCTTTGACTACAACCGGGCGGCCATGCTGATCGCAGTGCTGGAAAAGCGGGGCGGGCTGAAACTCTCCACTTGCGACACATATCTGAACATTATCGGAGGGCTGTGGCTGGACGAGCCTGCCGCCGATCTGGCCGCCGCCGTGGCGCTGGCATCCAGCTATCTTGACCAGCCGATTCCCGGCGACCTGGTAGCCATCGGGGAGGTGGGTCTGACGGGGGAAGTGCGCAGCGTAAGCCAGCTGAGCCAGCGGGTAAACGAGGTGCAGCGGCTTGGCTTTAAGCGATGCCTGATCCCGGAGCGCCGCTCTCAGACGATCCATGCGCCGGCGGGGCTGGAGTTAATTCCGGTGCGGAATATTGGGGAGGCCCTGCGCTCCGTGATGCGCAAACAGGGATGAAGTGTACGCAACCGCCACCGGTGGGCGGTACACCTGCCGCCGCCGCGCAGTCCAGATTACACAGTCCGTCTTTCTGGTACATGCAGGGAGAGGTACATGGAATGAGGCCCATAAAAATCAGTCCGTTTCCTTAAATTTTGTATATCTGCGGGCGGTTTGACCTTTCGCAGTAGGATGTGCCGGAACGGCTGAGTTTATGTCCTATGAAAAAACTGTGTTGCTCTGAGTAGGCGGGAACCGTTTCGGGGAAACGCTTTAAAAAGGCAGCTCTTTGAACAAAATAAAAATTTTGTTCAAAGAAGGGTAGGAGCAAATGCTTTTGAACGCTTTTTTAGCAATTCCGCTTGCCAAACCGGTTGCAGCAACACCAATGCTTCTGTTGGGCGGATTGCTGCCGCATATGTCTGTTCGCGGCAGCCGCTTTTTCTCTGCTCCGCCGTCTGGTCCTCAACGCTGCGGCGGGTTGAACCGGTTTCCAGCGATTTGAGCGGTTATCTATGAAGACTTCATCAATCTCAGACCGCTCCAGCGGCTGAAATTTTTTCGTTGGCGATCTCTAAATAAAATTGCAAAAATTGAGGGTGATTTTTTGAATGATTACCGTACCGAAGCGCCGCCGGTTTTGCGGGACTTTCTAGCGTACCATGAAACCATCAAAGCCCATTCCAGGCGGACCGTGGACGAGTATTTTCTGGATCTGCGAAACTTTTTTCGCTACATGAAGCAGATTCGGGACCCATCGCTGAAGGACAAGCGACTGGACGAAATCTCTATTTTGGATGTGGATCTTAACTTTGTTAAAACTGTGACACTTACAGATATTTACGGTTACATGACCTATCTTAGCCGCGACCGCGTCCAGCATCAGAATAGTTCTGCATCGGATTACGGACTGAATTCCGCGTCAAGAGCGCGAAAAATTGCAACTTTTCGCTCTTTTTATAACTATTTGACCAACAAAGTTCATTTGCTCTCCGAAAATCCCGTCAAGGACATCGACTCCCCAAAAACGATGAAATCATTGCCAAAATACCTGACTTTGGATCAAAGCATTCAGCTTTTAGGGTCTGTGGATGGAAAAAACCGCGAGCGGGACTACTGTATTTTGACACTGTTCTTAAACTGCGGCCTGCGGATCTCAGAGCTTGTGGGGCTGAATTTAAATGACATCCAGGACGAGGCCCTCCGGATTCTAGGCAAGGGCAACAAAGTCCGCATCGTCTATTTGAACGATGCCTGCAAGGATGCCCTGCGGCAGTATTTGGCGGTGCGTCGGCCCATTGTGGGCCGGGATTGCAATGCCATGTTCCTGTCGGAGCAGAACAAGCGTATCAGCCGCTCCGGTGTCCACGCACTGGTGAAAAAGCATCTGGGAGAAGCTGGACTGGACGCGGCGGAATACTCCGCTCACAAGCTCCGTCATACCGCAGCCACGTTGATGCTGCAAAACGGTGTTGACGTGAAAGCCGTTCAGGAGGTTTTGGGCCACGAGCATCTGAATACCACTGAAATCTACACCCATATTGATAATGAGGCGCTCCGCGTTGCAGCAAGGGCAAATCCATTGTCTAAGATAACCAATAAAAAAAATAAATAGAAATAAAAACGGGAGCTATACCTTCACTTGAAAGGGTAGCCCCTGTTCTTTTTTGGGGCCTCTCTTCCCTGCTCAAATTAGATAATATAGTGCTTTGCTGTTGTGATAACATATTGATCGTATAATTTTTTGCATGGTTTACCCTTTTCCCCGCATACTAAACTGGGGTGATAAAATGAAATATGAAGATCCGAAAATGGAAGCGTATTTTAAATCCCTTCCGGGTGCAGTCCAAAACTATATCAACCAATCCGGCATTGATATTTGCTCTCTGGGCGATCTTACCTTAATCGGTGAACACTTTACAAACAATCAAAGGGATGACACTTCCGCCACCAATCGGACTCCTTAACCTGCGCCGCCCCTAAAATTTTAGGGGCGGTCATTATCCATAATTACAGCGTTGAGGCCATCTTCAAAGATTCTTTACTCGTTTTATGCTTTTTCCCACATTCTCTCTTTGACCTCCCGGCCAAAGGGAGTATCCGCAAGACCGCCCAGAGCAGTCTCTCGGAACTCCGCCGGCATCCGCCGCCCCACCGCGCCCATGCAGTCAATCACCTGGTCTACAGGGATACGGCTCTCGATTCCCGCGATGGCCATGTCTGCGCAGCTGACGGCGTTCACCGCGCCGATCACGTTTCGCTTCACGCAGGGAACCTCCACCAATCCCGCCACCGGGTCGCAGACAAGGCCCATCAGATTTTTCAATGCCATCGCCACCGCGTGGCCGATTTGGGCGCAGGTGCCCCCCCGCATGGCCGTCAACGTCCCCGCAGCCATAGCGGAGGCGGTGCCGATTTCTGCCTGACACCCGCCGGAGGCTCCGGCGATACAAGCCCTGTAGCCCACCACAGCGCCGATGCCCGCCGCCACATACAACCCGCGGACAATGGCATCCTCGTCAAAATCTCCCCGGTGATACAACGGGATCAGCACCGCAGGCAGAACTCCGCAGGCCCCCGCCGTGGGTGCCGCCACAATTTTGCGCATACAGGCATTGGACTCGCCGGTACACAGCGCCGCGGCGATAACCTCCGTCAGATACTCGCCGGAAAGGGCTGCCCCCTCCGCCGCGTAACAGCGCATCTTTTTGCCGTCTCCCCCTACCAGACCACTGGCGGAACGGCGGTCGCCCCGATAAGTGTCGTCCGCCTCCAGCATAGCCCACCAGGAAGCTCTCATCTTCTCCATGGACTGCTCCGCCGTCACCTCCCGCTCTTCCATGTCGGTGTCCAGCACCACTTCCCAGAACTGCTTATTACCCGCCGCCGCCGCGTCAAAAATCTCCTGCATGGAATCCAGCGCCATTATGTGTCCTCCCTCTCGTAATACGTGACACGGGTCACATCTTTCAGTTCCTCGATCAGCGCCCGCACCAGCGGCGGTACCTTCTGGTCGGTCTCAATGACCATCAGCACACTGCCGCCCCGCTTGGCCCGGCAGAGATTCATGTTTGCAATGTTCAAATTCCCCTGCTCCAACTCCCGGGTCACCTCCGCCAGCTTGCCGGGTACGTCGGTGGAGTGGATAATCAGCGTGTTAAACGCGCCGGTGAAATTCACATCAATGCCATCCAGCCTATCCACTCGGATACGTCCGCCACCGGTGGACGCGGCCTGCATTTCAAGCGTCCGCCCCGTCTCGTCGGAGATGGTCAGCAGCGCCGTGTTGGGGTGGGCCTCCTTCAGCTCCACATTGTGGAAGGAATACGCAAATCCCTTCTGCTTCGCCAGTTCAAAGCTCCGGGGAATTCGCAGATCGTCCGGCTTCATACCAAGCAGCCCCGCCACCAGCGCCCGGTCCGTGCCATGACCGCGGCCGGTCTCCGCAAAAGAGCCGTGAAGCCCGATCTCCGCCGCCTTCGGCTCACTGCCAAGCAATGACCGGGCCATGTTGCCGATCCGCACCGCGCCCGCCGTGTGGGAACTCGATGGCCCCACCATGATGGGACCCAGAATATCAAAAATATCCAGCATATGACACTTCCCTTCTCCCCCTAAAAATTTTCTTTAAGCTTACAGCAAATTTTATCAGGTTTCAAGTTGTTTTTTTTTCTATACCTGCTAGAATAGGAAAAAAGCTATCCCAATTTGAAAGGAGCTGGTTCGATGCCCTCTCTGCTGATAAAAAATCTGTCCGCCGTGGTGACCTGCGACGACGGAGACCGGGTACTCAAAAACGCGGACCTCTACTGTGATAACGGCGTAATCTGGGCCATTGGGGAAGCGCTGCCCCAGACCGCCGACGAAGTGATCGACGGTTCGCACTTCTGGTGCTATCCCGGTCTTATCAACACCCATCACCACCTATACCAGACCTTTTCCCGAAACCTGCCTCAGGTCCAGAATCTGGAGCTGTTCGATTGGCTCACCGCCCTGTACGAAATCTGGAAGGGGCTGGACGGCGAAGTTGTCCGCCTTAGCACCCTGACGGGCTGCGGTGAGCTTTTGAAGCATGGCTGTACCACCGTATTCGACCATCACTACATCTTCCCCTCCGGGGCAGGCGACCTGATGGGCGTCCAATTTGCCGCGGCAGAGGAGCTAGGCGTCCGGTTTCACGCCTCCCGTGGCAGCATGGATCTCTCAAAAAAGGACGGTGGGCTGCCGCCTGACAGCGTGGTCCAGTCAGTGGACGAAATCATAAAGGACTCCGCCCTGTGCATCGAGGCATATCACGACTCCGCGTTCGGCTCCATGTGTCAGGTGGCGCTGGCTCCCTGCTCGCCCTTTTCCGTCTCGCCGGAGCTACTGCGCCAAAGCGCGGTTTTGGCCCGGCAATACGGCGTCCGGCTCCATACCCATTTGGCGGAGACGCGGGACGAGGAGCGTTTCACACTGGAGAGGTTTCATATGCGGCCGCTTGAATACATGGCGTCTCTGGGCTGGACCGGCCCGGACGTGTGGTATGCCCACGGCATCCATTTCAACGGCGAAGAACTGCGGGAGCTTGCCCGAACCGGCACGGGCGTTGCCCACTGCCCCATCTCCAACATGAAACTCAGCTCCGGCGTGGCAAGTATTCCGGAAATGCTGGAGCTGGGCGTTCCCGTGGGCCTGGCCGTGGACGGCTCCGCCAGCAACGACGGCTCGTCCCTGATGGAGGAACTGCGAGTTGCTTATCTTCTCCACCGGCTGCGCTCCAGCGCCGCCGCACCGTCGGGGTACGGCGTTTTAAAGCTGGCCACCCGTGGAAGCGCCCGGCTGCTGGGCCGGACGGATATCGGTTCCCTGGAGGTGGGCAAGTGCGCGGACTTCTTCCTGGTGGACTCCCGAAAACTTGAATTGGTGGGCGGCGGGTACGACCCCGCCTCCGTTCTGGCGACAGTGGGCCTCCGGGGTCCGGTGGACATGACGGTGGTCAACGGCAGGATCGTCGTCCGGGACGGGCGGCTGGTCACCGTGGATGAAGATTCAGTCGCCGCCGATGCCCGGCGGGTCTGCGGGGAATATCTTGCCCGGGTATAATTTCAGGCGATCCCCCGCAGTCCGTTCGGGCTGAGGGGGATCGCCTTACACTCAGTGTGTTTCCCGGTACTTCTCCATAAGCTGCGCAAACAGCTCTCCATTGCTGGGGGGCGTGTAGGTCATGGCGTTGGCTCCCGCACGAATGGTCTCGAGGATGCTCTCATCCGAGGGGCCGCCGGTGGCGATGATGGGGACCTCCGGGAACTGCCGGCGGATATGGGCCACGATCTCCGGGGTCCGGGCCGCGCCGGATACGTTGAGAAAATCGGCCCCGGCATCTATCCGTGCCCGGATGTCCGTATGTTCCGACACCACGGTGATCACCACCGGAATATCCACCTCTTCCTTGATCTGGCGAATGATCTCGTTGGTGGTGGGCGCATTCAGCACCACTCCATAGGCTCCCTGATGCTCCGCCTGAATCGCCAGCCGGATAGCCCGCGCGCCGGTAGTAATACCGCCCCCCACCCCCACGAACACCGGCACGTCCGATACGTTGATAATGGCCTGGGAAATCACCGGCTGGGGCGTGAAGGGATACACGGCGATGATGGCGTCGGCATTGATGTTTTTTATGATGGCAACATCCGTAGAAAAGGCCAGGGATTTGATGCGTCGGCCAAAAATGCGGATACCGCTGCACTCGCTGATACACTGAGGCAGCGTCACCGAGTGGCTGCGCAGTGTTCCGGTATAGATTGGAATGAATTTTGGCATGGAAGGCCTCCTTTCTGGCTCCACTGATATAATGGGAAAAAATAACAAATTTATGTATGTATTCTACCATGATCACAGTGCAAGCACAAGTAAAAGTGTACGAAAAAAATGCTTGTATTTCCTCCATCGGAGGTATATGGTAAATTTCAAGAGGAGGCGCGTTTATGGACCGTTTTTCCATCGTTGTGGGCGATATTACAGAGTCGGATGCGGAGGCCATCGTCAACGCTGCCAACGAATCTCTGTTGGGAGGCAGTGGCGTGGACGGAGCCATCCACCGGGCAGCGGGACCGGAGCTTTTGGCGGAGTGCCGTACGCTCCACGGCTGCCCCACCGGTGAGGCTAGGCTGACGAAGGGATACCGGCTGAAGGCAAGCTATGTCTTCCACACACCTGGCCCGGTCTGGCAGGGCGGACAATCCGGTGAAGCGGAAAAACTGGCCTCCTGCTATCGCTCCTGTCTCCAGCTTGCGGCAGAGAACGGCATTGGGTCCGTGGACTTTCCCTGTATCTCCACAGGGGTCTTCGGCTATCCGGCGGTTCAGGCCGCCGCGGTCTCTCTGCGGGCCATCATGGATTTCCTCCGGGATCATGACACGCCCCGACGGGTGCGGATGGTCTGCCGCACGGAGGACGTGGCCAAAATCTGGCGTCAGACGTACAATTTCTGGTTTGCTGAAACTAAGGATGACCGGCTGTGAGCCAAATCGCAAGAAGCGCCCGATTCTGGAAGTTCACCGGAATCGGGCGCTTTTTATTTCATCTGGGGACGGACATCGCGGAGCGTCACGCGTCGAACACGCCCAGAATCACAATGCCCAAGAGCACAGCAGCCACCGCCGCATAGTGCTTTCCGGAGAGCTTTTCCTTCAGAAAGACGCGGCTCCACAGCACGGAGGCCACGCAATAGGCGGAAATGATGGGCGCGGCCATCATCACGTGGTCCTCGTCACCGATGGCGTAGATATAGGCGAACTGGCCCGCCGTCTCACAAAGGGCGCCTACATACTTGGGCGCTTCCTGTCTGGGAATCAGAGGTTGCTTTTTTACCGGCACCACATAGATGAAGCACACCACAGCGCAGAAGAAAAACGTCAGCTCATAGGCCGCGTTGGCGGAGTCCTCATTCAGCGTCCGCAGCACCAGTGAATCCGCAAAGGTCCCCAGCGCGTCCAGCAGACAGTAAAGCACCGGCAGCACCAGCGCCAGCGCCGACTTTGCATACTTATAATTGGACGCCTCCTGCCGCAGGGACCGCAGACCGTTGTCCTCGCTGGCCTCCGCAGCGCCGAGACCCACCACACCCGCGCACACCAGCGCCACGGCGGCCAACTGCCAGCCGTTCACGCCGCCGATGCCGCTGGTAATCAGGATCAGCACGGCCACCAACGCGCCGGAGGAATTGCAGATGGGGGACGAGATAGAAAGCTCGATATATCGAAGGCCCACATACCCAAGCGTCATGGATAAAATGTACAGCGCGGAGACAGGCAGATACGTCAGCAGAATAGAAGCGGAAATCTCCGTTCCTCCCACAAAGATCTCATAGACCGCGTGGACGCCCATGACCAGACCCACGGCCATGACCATTTTCAAGTGGGCGTACTGATCCTGATCCCGGCAGCCGATTTTGGAAAAGAGGTCCGACCCGCTCCAGCAGAGCAGGGCGATAATTGAAAGCCAAAACCACATAAAACAATGCTCCTAAATAATAATATTCATGGGTTTTGACCCGGAGGCGGACACCGCGGGGAATACGTTTTGAATAATGCCATGTTTACAGCTTCACAATGCCGGCTTCCACCAGCTTTTGAAGACTCATGAGAATGCCCAGCTTTGCGTGGTACCATGTCAACCCGCCCTGAAAGTACACAGCGTAAGGCTCCCGAATCGGTCCGTCGGCTGACAGCTCGATGGAGCTGCCCTGCACAAACGCCCCGGCAGCCATAATGACGTCGGAATCGTATCCCGGCATAGCCCATGGCTCCGGGTTTACGTAGCTGTCTACGGGCGCGGCGGACTGGATACCCTTGCAGAAGGCCACCATGGCCTCTCTGCTCCCCAGTGTCACCGCCTGAATGATGTCGTGGCGATCCTCGGCGGCATTTGGGACGCAGGCAAAGCCCAGCTTTTCATAGACATTGGCGGCAAAGACCGCGCCTTTCAGCGCGCCGGACACCACCGTGGGCGACAGGAACAGCCCCTGATAAAACGCGGGCATCAACCCCAGATTGGCGCCCACCTCCTGTCCAAGGCCCGGGGCGGAGAGCCGGTAGGCGCACCGCTCCACGCACTCCCTCGTGCCGCAGATGTAACCGCCGATTGGTGCAAGACCGCCGCCTGGATTTTTGATGAGGCTACCCACCACCATGTCCGCTCCCAGATCAGAGGGTTCCAGCGTCTCCACAAACTCCCCGTAGCAATTGTCCACCATGCATTTCACGTCCGGCTTCACGGACTTGCAAAAGGCGATCAGCTCCCCGATCTGCTTCACCGAAAAGCTGGGACGGGTGGCATATCCTTTGGAGCGCTGGATGGTGATGAGCTTTGTGCGGCTGGTGATGGCGGCGCGGATGGCGGCGTAATCAAAAGTCCCGTCCTTCTTCAGGTCAGCCTGCGCATAGGTGACGCCATACTCCTTTAAAGAGCACTTGCTCTCCCGGATTCCGATGACCTCCTCCAGCGTGTCATAGGGCGCGCCCAACGGTGAAAGAAGTTCGTCCCCGGGTAGGAGATTGGCGGACAGAGCCACGGTCAGCGCGTGGGTTCCACAGGTGATCTGCGGGCGGACCAGAGCCGCCTCGGTGTGAAATACGTCGGCATACACCCGCTCCAGATTATCCCGGCCCTCGTCGTTGTAGCCATAGCCGGTGGTGGCGGCAAAGTGAGTGGCGTTCACCCTGTTTTTCTGCATGGCCATCAGCACCTTGCCCTGATTGTGCTCCGCAACGGCGTCGATGGCTGAAAACCGTTCCCGAAGAGCGGCCAGCACCGTCTCTCCGTATTCATACACAGCCCGGCCAACGCCCAGCTGCTCATACATGATCTTGTTGTTCAAGTCTCTCAATTCCTCTGCCGTCTCCGAATTTGCCGGGCGGTCCCGACGGAAACCAACGGCTTCCTCACTTTACCATATACATTAAAAAAACGCAAGGAAAATGGGGAGCAGTCATTGCGCGGCAGGCTCCATTCTGTCAAACAGCAGCTGTTGTAAAATGGAACAGTCCAGATTTGTGCAAATTGGAAAATTCAAGAAAATCCCAAAAAAATTAATGACAAACAATGTATTTTCTGATATTCTAAAATCTGTATATGTCTGCGGCATAAACCAGACTCATATTTTGAGAGCGGGGGGGCGCAGGATGTCTAAGCGAAGATTGACAAACAGTCAAATCGTGCAGATGAAGTATAAGGACATTATCAACGCCTGGATGAACATTCATCTTCTGATCATGTTCGGCATGATCCTCGTGGCCGTGGTCATGGAGTGTCTGGTATATTTTATGTTGGGTTCCTTTCATGTCCCTGTCACCACCGCCGCGCAGTATATGCGGCGGTATATGCTCACGCCGCTGTGCCTTAATCTGCTGCTGCTGTCCGTTGCCCTTCTTATCCGACGCAGCGCAAAACTCAGTGAAACCGTGCGCGCCGGGGCGGTTTCACTGTCTGCCGCGGGGATGGGGCTGGTCCTTTATACGGTGCATCGGATCTTTCCGGCCATGTCTCTGGCACTGATCGTACCGGTGATACTGACCATTTTCTATGGGCGGGTGAATCTGACTGCGCTCATCGGGGCCGTCTGTATCGTGGGGAAGCTGTTCTCCGACCTTTTTTTTAACTGGGATCCTGACGTAACTCCCTCCGGCCTGACTGGAGAGGCCGCAGTAGATCAGTTCGTCTGTCTTTTTTTGTTGGCTATTTGCAGCCTTGTCTCCATCCTGCTGGTGCGGATGTACCGGCAGCGAATTGATTCCAGCGTGAATGCCATGCTGGAGCAGCAACGTCTGCGAAAAAAAACGATCACCGACAGCCTCACCCGCGTGGGGAACCGGCGGGCATTGGAGGAGACCCTGCGAAAAATGGAGAGTCGGAACTGCGGGCAGTGGTTTTTCGCTATGATGGACATCGATCAGTTCAAGCATGTCAACGACCAGCTTGGCCACAGCCGCGGCGATCACTATTTGCAGTGTCTGGGCCGGATTTTGCTGTGCTATGAGGATGGCACGTTCCAGCCCTTTCGCTTCGGCGGCGATGAATTTTGCGCCATTATGCAGAAAAAGAGCTTAGAGGAAGCAATTGCCGTCTGCCACCGACTCCAGTCCGACTTTATCCACGCGGTGGAGGAAGACGCCAAGCTGATTTCCTCCGGCATCAGCATTGGGCTGACCGCCTGCGACTCCAGCGAAGACTCACAGTCGATTCTGAACCGGGCCGACGCAGCGCTGTACCAGGCAAAGAAGGTCCAGCGAGGCGGCGTCTCCCTCTGGGGGCCGGAGCAGGAAAAAGCCGAGTGCATCTGAGGGGCTTTTCAGAACATGCATTACAAACAAAGATACGCCGCCCGTTAGCTGCGGGCGGCGTATCTTTGTTATGCCTTCATATTTTTTTCATTTCTCAGACCCCGACAGCCTCCCGCTCCGGATCCATTCGTTCCGGCTCCGCCATGTCCGAGGGATTCTCCAACCGCTCCCGGCCCACCGCCAGCATCAGCTTGATGCGGTTTTCCTGATTGACACGGGTGGCGCTTGGATCGTAGTCGATGGGCGTAATGTTGGACGTGGGATACAGCTCCCGGATCTTATTCACCATGCCCTTGCCGCAGATGTGGTTAGGAAGGCACCCGAAGGGCTGGGCGCAGACGATGTTCTCATAGCCGGAGCGCACCAGCTCGATCATCTCGGCGGTGAGCAGCCACCCCTCCCCCATCTTATCCCCGTGGCCGATCACACCGTCAGCCAGCTTCGTCAGCTCTTTGAAGGACAAGGGCGCGTGATAGCCGTTCTTTTTCAGCGCGTCGATCATTACGCGTTCCGTCCCGGCCAGATAGTTCAAAATCAGACCCGACAGATGCTTTTCATAAAAACTCCCGCCGTACAGCCGCGCAGTCTCCGAGGGGTTGTAGGCACAGTACTGTACAAAGCCCATCAGCCCCGGCAGGTTTACCTCGCAGTCCTGGGATTCCAGAAACTTCTCCAGTTCGTTGTTGCCTAGAGGAGAGTACTTCACATAGATCTCCCCCACCACGCCCACCTTCACCTTCGGCGTCCGGTGGACGGGAATTGAGGCGAAGTCCGCGGCCATTTCAGGCATGGCGGAACGCACCTCACGGCTGGAGTAGCCCTTTCCCGCGCGAATGCGGTTGCAGATAACGTCCAGCCACTTTTCAAGCTTCGCATCCGCGTCGCCTCTATGCAGCTCATAGGGGACGGTCTGGGCCCGCAGAGTCACCAAAAGATCTCCGTAATAAATAGCCGCCAGCAGCTGGCGCATCAGCAGGAGCGTCATGGGAAAGCCGGAGTCCTTTTCAAGGCCGGAGAAATTCAGGCTGGCCACCGGTATCTGCCCGAAGCCGGCCCGCTCCAGCGCTTTGCGCAGCAGGTGAATATAGTTGGACGCCCGGCAGCCTCCGCCTGTCTGAGTGATGATGAGGGCGGTGTGATCCAGATCATATTGCCCCGACTCCAGTGCGTCCAGAAACTGGCCGATCACCAGCAGCGCGGGATAACAGGTGTCGTTGTGGACATACTTAAGTCCGTTTTCCGCCACTTGTGAGCCGCAGTTACCCAGCAGTTCGCAGGTGTAGCCCTGCTGCTCAAAGGCAGCTTCCAAAATCCGGAACTGAACCGGTGCCATGCTGGGGATCAGAATTTTGTGTGTTTTCTTCATCTCCGGGGTAAATTTGGGAAAATTCATTTCCATGGCTCAGTCCTCCTTCCGCCGCTTCTCGTCCTGCTCATCCAGTGCGGCAAACAAGCTTCTAAGACGGATGCGCACCGCGCCCAAATTTGTAATCTCATCGATCTTCAGTTGGGTATAGAGCTTTCCGCCGCTCTGCAAAATTTCCCGGGTCTCGTCGGTGGTGATGGCATCCACGCCGCATCCGAAGGACACCAACTGGACAAGGTCCATATCCTTCTGCGTGGTGCAATATTTTGCCGCCGCGTACAGCCGGGAGTGATAGGTCCACTGGTTCAGCACAGAGGTGGGGAACCGCTCTACCCGGTCGGAAATAGAATCCTCCGTCACTACCGCCGCGCCGAACTGCGTCAGCAGCGTGTCGATACCGTGGTTTACCTCCGGGTCCACGTGATAGGGCCGTCCCGCCAGAACGATGATGCGCCGTCCCTCCGCCCGGGCCTGATCGATGACACGGGCACCCTCTTTTCGGACTTGGGACATGTGGTGAGCGTACTCGGCATAGGCGGCGTCGGCGGCCTGCCGGATCTCCCCGCGGGAGATACCGGGAAAATGTTTGCCCAAAATCACGAACATCTTTCGTACAAAGTCCTTGGGGCGGTGAATACCGACGTAATCATAGATAAACTTGACGTCTCGGATCTCTGGGCAGTTTCCGGCGATGACCTCCGGATAATAGGCCACCACAGGGCAGTTATAGTGGTTGTTCCCCTTGCCTTCGTCGATGTTATAGGTCATACAGGGATAGAAGATGGCATCCAGGTCGAGTTTACATAAAAATTCAATGTGACCATGAACCAGCTTTGCCGGAAAGCAGGCCGTATCGCTGGGAATAGTGGCCTGCCCCTTCAGGTACAGGTCTCGGCTGCTCAGCGGGCTATGGTACACCGCAAAGCCAAGCTTGGTAAAAAACGCATGCCAGAACGGCAGTAGCTCATAGTTATTCAGGCACAGAGGCAGCCCGATCCTCCCTCTCTTCCCGGGAACAGGCTTATAACTCAGCAGAAGCTTGCGCTTAAACGCGTAGAGATTCCGTTCCCCCGTGTCCGCCTTACCGGTGACGGGGCGGTCGCAGCGGTTGCCGCTGAGAAAGGTGGAGCCGTCGGAAAAGGTGTTGACGGTGAGCTGGCAGTTGTTTCCGCAGCGGCCGCAGGTTTCGCTGCGCGTCTCCTGCGTGAAGGAGCGGAGATGCTCCGCGTCCAGAAGCATGCTCTGCTGCCCGGGCTCCGCCTTTCCTATTCCATACAATGCCGCGCCGTAAGCGCCCATCAGTCCCGCGATGTCGGGGCGGATAACCTCCACCCCCATTTCCTTTTCAAAGGCCCTCAGAACCGCTTCATTATAAAAGGTGCCGCCTTGAACCACGATATTCCGCCCCAGTTCTTCCGGAGAAGCGGCGCGAATCACCTTGTAGATGGCGTTTTTTACCACGCTGATGGAAAGCCCCGCCGAGATGCTCTCGATGGTGGCCCCGTCCTTCTGGGCCTGCTTTACACTGGAGTTCATAAACACCGTACACCGGCTCCCCAGATCCACCGGCCGCGCGGCAAACAGTCCCAGCTGGGCGAACTCCTTCACGTCCTTACCAAGGGCCTGCGCGAAGGTTTGCAGAAAGCTTCCGCAGCCGGAGGAGCACGCCTCATTCAAAAAGATGTTGCTGATGGCTCCATCCTCGATTTTGAAGCACTTCATGTCCTGTCCGCCAATGTCAATGATAAAATCGACGTTGGGCAGGAAGTGCCGCGCAGCGGTAAAGTGAGCCACGGTCTCCACCACGCCGAAATCCGCGTGGAACGCCGCTTTTGCCAGATCCTCGCCATATCCGGTGGTGGTGACGGAGGCGACCTGCAAAGCCGGATGCTCATCATACAGCCGCTGAATCACCTCCCGAATCAGGGAAATCGGATTGCCCTGATTCGGACGGTAATCCGTGAACAGCAGCCGAGCCTCCTGGTCGATCACCGCCACCTTCACAGTGGTGGAACCGGAGTCGATGCCGATGTGGACCGGAGCGGCATAGTCCGCACCGAAGGGAACGCGGGGCACCGCCGCCCGGGCGTGCCGCGCGCGAAACGCCTCGTATTCCCGCTGGTCGGCAAATAGCGGGGGCTGGGAGCGGTAGGTCTCCGACGCGCCCCGTTCCTGAAGCCGCCGGGCAACCTCCGCCAGGTCAAACTCCTGATCCGAGTAAAACGCCGCGCCCAGAGCAACGAACAGCAGACTGTTTTCCGGGCATTTTCCGACAACGTCCAGCGTCTTGTCAAAGCTCCTGCGCAGGCACCGGGAAAAGGTCAGCGGCCCGCCCAGATACAGGACGTTCCCCTTGATGGGCCGTCCCTGCGCCAGACCCGCGATGGTTTGATTCACCACCGCTTGATAAATGCTGGCGGCAATATCCTCCGACCGTCCGCCTTGATTGATGAGAGGCTGCACGTCGCTCTTGGCAAACACGCCGCATCGGGACGCGATGGTGTACGTCTTTTCCGCCCGCTGGGCGGCGGCGTCCAGCTCGTCGGCGGACATTTTCAAAAGGGTCGCCATTTGGTCAATGAACGCCCCGGTACCGCCGGCACAGGAGCCGTTCATGCGAACCTCCAGGCCGTTGGTCAGAAAGAGGATCTTGGCATCCTCGCCGCCAAGCTCGATCACCACGTCGGTGCCTGGGGCAACCCGATTCACTGCCACGCGAGTGGCAAATACCTCCTGAACGAACGGTACGGACACGCCCTCTGCCATGCCCATTCCGGCAGAGCCGGAGATTGCAAACAATGCCCGTCCACTAGGTACATACTGCTGCGCCGTACGGCGCAGCAGCTCTTCCGATTTCTCTAAAATATGACTGTAATGGCGCTCATATGTAGAGTAAACGATTTTATCATCATCGTCCAGCACCACGCATTTGATGGTGGTGGAACCGACATCCAATCCAACACGCAAGAGTATATTCCTCCTAAAAATGTCCGGGAGCGCAAAAAGTGCCGTGCACTCCAAGCTATAGACACGATTGATTTTACTCTCTTTCAGTTGAATATGCAATTGCAAAAATCGCCGCTTGCGTTAAGTGAGTGTTAAAATAGCTTCATAAAATCGTTTATCTTCCAAGAGATCAAGCCCTTGCGCGGGGTTGCGCGGTCTGCTATACTGGTCATGAGGTGACACGCTTTATGGAATCTGTTTTACTGCACTGCTGCTGTGCGCCCTGCTCCCTGTCCTGCGTCGAGCCCCTGCGGGCAGAGGGTATCGAGCCCACGGCCTTTTGGTATAACCCCAACATTCATCCCTGGAAGGAATATCAGGCCCGCCGGGATTGTCTGGCGGAGTACGCACCCACAATCAATATGAAGCTGATCGTCCGCGAGGAATACGGCCTCTGGGACTTTGTCCGCCATGTGGCGGACGACATCGACCACCGCTGCGCCTTCTGCTATGAGCACCGCGTGGAGGAGACCGCGAAGTTTGCCGCCGAGCATGGGTACGGGGCATTCACCTCCACCCTGTTGGCCTCCGTCTACCAAAACCACGACAAGATTGCCGAGGCGGCGGAGCGGTTTGCAAAACAGTATGGGGTCAGGTTCCTGTACCGGGACTTTCGCCCTAATTTCCGCACTGGGAACCAGCGGGCGCGGGAGCTTGGTTTTTACATGCAGAAGTATTGCGGCTGCGTCTTCTCCGAGGCCGACCGCTATCAAAAGCAGATCGACCGGGACCGCGAGAAATACGCGGAGACCCCTTATAAGAATATACCCATATCTCAGCCGGGAGAGGGTACGGTTTGAATGGGTAAGGTCAAGAGTTCGGTCTCTCTTTTCATCTCCGCCGGAGCTTCAGAAAATTTGCGATGCCATGCGGTCTAAGCCGCATGGCATCCGTCTTTCCTCCGTATCTCAACTTATTACCCCTGAATTTTGCAGATACCATTCGAGATCTCATCCGTACGCAGAGGTTCAAAACAGAACTGCTTTTTTATATCCGCTTTTTATAAATCTTCATCATCGCCAAAAATATGCTGCAAGCATAACTCCGATATTTTCTCTGGGAAACCGCTGATTTAATGGCGCATTGGGGCCACAATGTGATAAGTTAGAAGAAAAACGCAGGCATGGCGAAATAAGACAGCAAAGCTTTTAGTAAGTTTTGTATTATTCTTTTCAATTTTCTGCCGATGTAGTATCTATGTAGTATTTATACTGTGTAAAAGGAGAGACTGGGATGCTTAAAATTAAAAAGCTCATAGCCCAAAGATTTACAAAACCCAAGCAGAGGGGCACAGGAACCGAACAAAAAGCCAAGAAAGTTAAGCAGATACGAATAAACCTTAAACAAAAGGGGATCAAAGGGCAATTAGTCACATTTACAATGTGCTTTATTGTTTGCATTATTATTTTGCTCTCTCTTAGCTCGGTTTATTTGTCTTACAACTCCACAAAGCAGACTTTGGTCAAAAATCTTACCGCAACATCGGAATTGGTTTCCGAAAAAATTTCTCAGCAGGTTAATGAATATGCTGTAATAGCACAAGCGGCTTATTTGTATGTCGATAGTGTTGATATAACACAGGTCAGCGTTACAAAATATCTTCGAGACGCATGTAAGCAATATGGCCTTCTATCTATTGACATCGTCAACAAGGATGGTTTGTCTATCATCCAATACAAAAAATATAACGATGATTCTGTATTTCAACAGGCTACAAATGGAACCGCCACCTTATCAGACCCGATCATAAATGGCCAAGATGCCTCTTTTGAATATATATACCCTGTTAATGAACAACTTGTAGTGATCCAATTCCCATACGCTGTAATTGGGGACATGATTTCCGCTGTCAAAATTGGAGACACCGGCAGCACCTATATTTTGAATCACTTGGGCACAAAAGTTGCGCATAGTGATTTTTCACTGGTGCTAAGTCAGCAAAATAATATAAAAGATGCACAATCCAATCCTTCCCTATATAAAGAAGTTTCTGAATTGGAAACTAAAATGATTAGCGGTGAGACAGGATTTGGATTTTACACATGGAAAGGAGCCAAAGAGTTCGGGTCATATGCTCCTATTGCCGGAACCAATGGATGGTCTGTGAATGTCACGGCTTTGACATCCGAATTTATGTCGGGTGTAACGCTGACAATTTTCATTTCACTGATTCTGGGCATCGCGGCTGTTCTTCTCGCAACCTTGGCCGTTCTAAAAATTGCCGGAAACATCACCCGTCCAATCGAGCAAATTGCCAAGTCAGTAGAGCAGCTGTCTTCCGGCGATCTTGGAATTAAATTGGACATTACACGCCATGATGAAGTCGGTTTAATTGCGGATAAGGTCAACAACATGGCTCAAAAGTTCAGAGAATTAATCTATGATATTACGCAGTTCTTGAATGCGCTTTCGAAGGGAGACCTAACTGCTGGCAGCCAATGTGATTATCCGGGTGAATTTAATGCTATTCACACAGCGATGACAACGATTGCAGATGGATTAAACGAAACCATGTCCATCATCAGCATTGCAGCAGATCAGGTGAACAGCAGCTCCGAGCAAATCTCCGGTGCCTCCCAAGAACTCGCTTCAGGCACCGCAGAACAAGCTGCTTCCATAGAGCAGCTCAGCGCCTCCGTTACAAATATTTCCGAGCAGGCTGGAAAAGCATTAGACAGCGTAGATACAACGACAAAATTTGCACATCAGATTAGCGAAAAGATGGAGGTCAGCAATGCGCGTATGCAGGATTTGAACGCAGCAATGATCGAGATAAGTTCCTCCTCAGAAAAAATATCTTCCATCACGAAAGCAATTGAAGACATTGCATTCCAAACAAATATTTTGGCGCTCAATGCAGCAATTGAAGCAGCTCGTGCCGGAGAAGCCGGAAAGGGTTTTGCTGTAGTAGCTGACGAAGTTCGCAATTTGGCCGCTAAATCGGCGGAGGCTGCAAAACAGACCTCTGACTTGATTCAGAATTCTGTCAGCACAATTGAAAATGGCAAGGCTCTGTCGACACAGACCGCTGTGGCTTTGCAGGAGACGACGAATCAGTCTGAACTTATCGTAAAGGCAATTCAAAACATTCAGCTGGCAACGGAAGAACAGACTCAGGCCATTGAACAAATCACACAGGGCTTGTCGCAGGTTTCTTCTGTGGTACAGTCCAATGCTGCCACGGCTGAGGAGACCTCGGCATCCAGTGAAGAAATGGCCGCACAGGCAAATACCTTGCGGCAAGAAATTGAGAAATTCCACCTATGTAAGCATGAAACTATTTGACATGGTCTTTAGAGATTTTCAAGAATAACACAGCATCCCAAATGTCTGGAATAGCAGAATCCTGACAAACAGCATGAACATGCCGAGCAATGAAAAAATCTATGAGCAAACAGACATCAGGCGGCTGAAGGCCTCCTGATGTCTGTTTGCTCTAGCCAGTCCGGCGCAGCTTCCAGTGTATCGGACGAGCTGACTTTCGTAGCCGACCCGTAAAATTCAGCAACCAGTACAAATACTACCGGATATTTTAAAACCAATATGTGCAGCTTCTCCACGCTCAATCGCAAAACACAGGCATACTTGAATCCCCGGCGTAAGGGAGTTAAGGCAATCGTACTTTTGTTCAACGCTAAGGCAGGCTTGTAAATTTGGGTTTGTCTCTTCCCGGATTTGTTATAATACTATTCCAAGGAAGTGACAGCATGGGGACCTAGCAAGGAAATTTCACTATAATACTTGAGTGTCCAAAAATCATGTCTTTGGGTATTTGCTGTATGGTTTGGCAGGTGCCCTCACCATACACACTAAATTAAGGCGGCATGACCTTCGGGCCATGCCGCCTCTTACAAGCAAAATTAAAGCGCAAATGAATCGACTATTCTGCCGAAAAGGTCGCTTTAGCCGTTGCTCGCCTGGATCAGATCACGGGAACGGCCCGCTCGCAGGATATAACTATCTGTGTCATGCCCCAGCAGTTGCTTCAGCTGGCGAGAAAGAGCAATCACCTTGACGATGTCAATTCCCGTGGCAACTCCGGACTCCTCACACATATGGAGCACGTCCTCGGTGGAAATATTGCCGGCAGCACCGGGGACAAAGGGACAGCCGCCCAGCCCGCCGAAGGAGCTGTCAAACTGAGTCATCCCAGCCTCCATGGCGGCCATAATATTGGCCATGGCCAGCCCGCGGGTATTGTGGAAATGCAGCCACCAAGAGGCCTGCGGATACGTCTCCCGCACATGGGCGCACATATCGTAGACTTGGTTGGGAACCGCCATGCCGGATGCGTCTGACAGCGAAATCTCGGTAATTCCGACCTTCAAGTAGGCTTCAATGATAGCATCCACATCCTCCTGAGGAATGCGTCCCTCCCAGGGGGAGGCGAAGGGCATAGATATAGAACCGGAAATTTCGATTCCATGTTCCCCGGCGGCCTGAACGCAGGATGCAAATCCAGCGACGCTCTCCTCGGGGGTCATATTCAGATTTTTCAGATTATGCTGCCGACTGGCAGAGACATTAAGCTTGACCTTTTTGCAGCCGCAATCCACTGCACGCTGCACTCCACGCAGGTTCGGAATCAGTGCACGGAGTTCCACACCCGGCACATCCCCAATCAGCCGGTATACCTCGTCGGTATCTGCCATTTGAGGAACCGCCTTGGGGTGCATGAAGGAGCCAACCTCGATTACACGGAAGCCGGCATCGATCAGGCCGCGCAACAGCTCCAGCTTTTTCTGAGTGGAGAGCAGTACCTTTTCGTTTTGCAAACCGTCCCGCAATCCAACCTCGCACAGAGCCACTGATGACGGTAATTTCATGATTTATCCCTCCTAGCTTTACTTTTTTCTTTATATTAAGGGAGACGAGTCAAAGATTCCAATACATTTTTTTTATCATCACATAGATTTCCTTTATCAAGGCAATAATATTGAATCCACAAGCTCACCTTTTTACTCTCACGCAAAGGATACATTAAAAATGGTACTTGTTAAAACCCAATATTTTGGAATATGCGACAATTAGCTTATGCAAAATTTTAAGCAATAGGCAAAATAAAACAAACAAATCAACTGTTATTATGAAAATTATCGATTAATAAATAGAAAATAAGTATTAGACTAGATTGATAGTTTCAATATAAAATCTGGCTGTATCCAAACAGAAATTAGCAATATTGCCAAGCGCACATGAAAGGAGTCCATAATGAAGCAATTTTCGTTGGCATATCTTACGGTTCCGGGGATTAATCCCGTGGATCAGATTGCCTTAGCCAAAGATGCAGGTTTCGATTATGTCAGTTTGCGGACTATCCCCATGGGGCTTCCAGGTGAACCTCCCGTCTGCCTGGAACGGGATCCGGATTTGGCTTGCGCCATTCGTGACAAGCTCCGGGAAACGGGTATGAAGCTGCTGGACATCGAGCTGGTTCGTATTCGGGAAGATCTTCCTTCCGACTACCGTGGAGCTTTTGAACAGGGCGCCAAGCTGGGTGCGACCCAAGTACTGTCCAGCGTTTGGACGCAGGAGTACGCCTTCGCAGTTGACCGTCTGGGTATGATCTGTGAGCAGGCAAACGAGTTTGGGTTGACCATCAACCTTGAATTTCCAATCGTCTCCGGACTGACCACCTTAGCCGATACGGTGAAAATTCAGGACAAGGTAAATGCTCCGAACCTCAAGATTCTGATGGACATGATCTATGTTTATTGGGGCAAAGTCACACCGGAAGACATCCGTGCGCTGGAACCGGAACGGTTCGGCCTAATTCACCTGTGTGACTGCCCCAAGGAGATTAACACTGAGTTCATGCAGGTTGTCCGAGAGGGCCGCGCCTACTGTGGCGAGGGTGCGGTAGATCTGGCAGGGCTGCTGAAGGCGCTACCTGACAATCCCTGTTCCATTGAACTGCCCAATATCAAGCGCATTGCAGAGCTGGGCGCAGCCGGACATGCGGCCCGCTGTTTGGATACTGCCAAGGCATATTGCCTTCAGCACGGTCTGTAACCGCTTATCTGAAATATGGAAACGAGGTTGCTGTATGAAAATCGATATTAACACGAAAATGGTTACGCTGATTGGTACGCCTCTGGGTCAGTCCTTTGCCGCTCGGATGCAGAACGCCGGTTATGAAGCTGCCGGTCTGAACATGCTCTACTTTTATACCGAGGCGGACAAGGAGCATCTGGGTGAAATTGTAGGCGGACTGCGGTACATGAATTTTGCCGGTTTCGCCGTTACAAAACCCAACAAGGTTCGTGTACTGCGTTACCTCGACGAGCTAGATCCCCTGTGCCGAAAGATGGGCGCCAGCAATACGGTGGTCAAGACACCGGAAGGCAAGCTGATTGGTTACAACACCGACGGCATAGGCTTTTACACATCGCTTACCCAAGATGGCGGCATTGAGGTAGATCAGTCCGTGTTCTTCTGCTTCGGCGGCGGCGGCGCCGGACGGGCCATGTGTTCCGTCCTTGCCCACTACGGGGCTCGGAAAATTTATATCACCGATGCCTTTGAACCCTGTGCCAAATCGCTGACCGCAGACATCAATGAGAGTTTTGCCCCGGTGGCCGAATTTGTGCATTATGGAGACCTGTCCAAGCTGGCTGCCTGCGATGTGGTGCTGAACGCCAGCGGCATTGGTATGGGAGCTACCGTTGGGCAATCTCCGATGCCCCCCGAGTACATTCAGCCCAGCCAGTTCTATTTTGACGCCTGCTACAATCCAGACAAAACACAGTTCTTGCTCAACGCTGAGGAAAAAGGCTGCCGGGTTCTCAACGGCCTTGGCATGTCGCTCCATCAGGGTGCCGCGCAGATTGAGCTGTGGACTGGGCAAAAGGCGCCTGTGGAGGCCATGCGTCTGGAGCTGCTGGCCATCCTGGCCGAGCAGAGACAGTAATTCCTTTAAATTACAAGGAGGTAGAAAATGAAAGCAATCAAATGGCTGGATGACCACTTTGAAGAATCCCTTCTGGTTATTCTGCTGGTGGTGATTTTCAGCGTCAGTCTGATTCAGGTCATCATCCGAAATATCCCGCAGCTCGCCGCGTTGCAGTGGGCGGAAGAATTCTGCCGCTTCTGCTGGATCTGGAGCGTGTTCCTCTCCCTTCCTTACACCATCCGAAAGGGCAGTATGCTCCGTGTCAGCGTGCTGCTGGATCTGGTACCCGGAACCCTTCGCAAGGTCGTTAATATCTTGGTGGACCTGATTGTCACCGCCTCTATGGGTCTTCTGACCGTGTACTCCGTGTCGGTTCTCAAAGACGTGCTGAAAAGCGGCGAAGCTTCTCCAGCTATGCTGTGGCCCATGTGGATTGTATATATCGTCATGCTCATCGGCTTCGCACTTGGAACCGTCCGCGGCTTGCAGCAGGCGATCATCCATATGATTCACTTCCACGAAAAAGAACTGACCACCCTGGAGCAAACCATAAAGGACGCAGCCGAAGAGGCCGCGATGGCCAAGGGTGAGGAAGGGGAGAACGAATAATGGCAGCATTATTGGTATTTATCGTGTTCCTGGTGGCCATTGCGGTCTCCGTCCCCATCGGTATCAGCATGATCCTGGGCTCCGCCGCTCCCATCCTTCTGATGGACAAGGGCGGATCCATTGTTCAGCTGCTGAATAACGCATTCTCCGGTGCCAACTCCACCCCCATTCTGGCGGTCCCTCTGTTTATTCTGGGCGGCGTCATCATGGCTGAGGGCGGCATCTCCAAAAAGCTCTTCAACTTCTTTGCCTATTTTGTGGGCCGCCTTCCCGGCGGCGTCCCCTGCGCGGTGATTCTGACCTGCCTGTTCTACGGAGCCATCTCCGGCTCCGGACCGGCCACCACCGCCGCCGTGGGTTCCATGTGCATCCCCTTCATGGTCAGTCTGGGCTATGAGCGCCGGTGGAGTGCCGGATTGGTTGCCGTAGCCGGCGGCCTGGGCGTCATCATCCCGCCCTCCATTCCCTTTGTGCTCTATTCTTTGGCCACCGGCGTCTCCACCGGCGACCTGTTTCTTGGCGGCGTGTTCCCCGGCATTCTGATCGGCCTTTTCCTGATGGCCTATGCCGTTTATTACTGCATACGCAAGGGTGAGGATCGGACACTGATTGACCAGAAGATGACCGAACTGAAAGGCCAGGGCTTGGGGAAGCTGTTTCTGGATAGTTTCTGGGCGCTTCTGTGCCCTGTCATCGTTCTGGGCGGTATCTACACTGGCAAGTTCACCCCCACCGAGGCTGCTTGCGTTTCCGTATTTTACGCGCTGATTGTCTCTTTGTTTATTTACAAATCCATTCAGTTTAAAGATCTGATTCCTTTCCTGTGCAGTTCCGTCAAGACTTACGGCGGTCTGGCTTTTGTTCTGGCCTTTGCCACTGCCTTTGGACGCGTACTGTCTCTGACGAAAGCCACCAAGGTCGTGGAGAGCTTTATTCTGAACAACTTCCACTCCAGTTTCACGGTACTCTCCGTTCTGGTTCTGATCTTCCTGATTCTGGGTATGGTCATGGACACCGGCCCCGCCATTATCATTCTGGCTCCCGTACTGCTGCCCGCTGTGCAAAAGCTGGGCGTGGATCCGGTCCACTTCGGTGTAATTCTGGTGTGCTGCCTGTCTATCGGCCTTGCCACGCCTCCCTTCGGACTGGATCTGTTTGTGGCTGGCAACCTGTCGGAGGAACCCCCTATGGCCGTGGCACGGAGAGCCGTCCCCTTTATCATTGCGTTTCTGATTGCCCTGGCCTTGATTACCTATATTCCCTGGTTCAGCGTAGCCCTGGTAAACATGCTCTGATCGTCCCGTTTTGTTTGTCCCTCCCCGCCTCCGGCTTTCGGAGGCGGGGGACAAAATATAAAGCGCATTGGATTAAAAGAAGGAGGAAAAATCAATGAAAAAGTTTACAGCTCTGTTCCTGTCCCTGGCAATGGCACTGTCCTTAGCATCCTGTGGCAGCAAGCCCGCTGCTGGCTCCGCTTCCACCTCCGGCTCCGCTTCCACCTCTCAGGGTACCGATGATCCCTACGCCAAACTGGATCCCGTGGAACTGGTGGGTGCCGACTCCACAGGCAAGGGTGCTGCCGGCCAGCTCTTTGGTCAACTGGTGGCTTCCAAAGTGGCTGAAATAACCGGCGATAAGCTGACCATCGATTACCATCCCAACGGCGACTTGGGCGGCGATGCCGACCTGCTTCGCCAGATGCAGAGCAACGACATCCAGCTCGTAGTCTGCCAGACCGCTCCTGTGGTCTCCTTTGTTCCCCAGATGGCGGTTTTTGACCTCCCCATGGTCTTCTCCAAGTACGACGGCGATACCATTGACAAGGTGCTCAATGGCTCCGACTCTCAGTTCAAGACGCAGATATCCGACGCCTATGAAACCGCCGGCTTCCATCTGCTGGGCTTCCTGCAGAACGCTACCTATCGTCTGACCACCGCCAACAAGGATCTAAAGGATTTGGCTTCCTTTAAGGGGCTGCAGATCCGTACCATGGAAAATAACAACCACATGGCTTTCTGGACCGCCATTGGTGCTGAGCCTACTCCCCTGGCCTTCTCCGAGCTGTATTTTGCCTTGCAGAGCGGTGCTGTGGATGCGGAGGAAAATGCTGCCGACACCATCGTGGGCAACAACTTCAATGAGGTTCAGAAGTATCTGGCCTGCACCAACCACATCCTGTATGTTAACCAGATTTGCATCAACAAGGACGCCTATGATTCTCTGGATCCCGCTTATCAGGCTGCTCTGGACCAGGCTGTGTCCGAGGCTTTGAGCGAGATGCGTCCCCAGCTGGCTAAGATCGACACCGACAATAAGGCTGCTCTGGAGAAGGCCGGCATGACCATTATCCAGTATGATAACTCTTTCTTTGATGAAGTTTTGAATCTCCAGGGCGTGAAGGATCTGTACACCAAAATCGACGGCGACGTTGGCGGCCTGGGTACCACCCTTCAGAGCGCTTTGGCAGCGGGCTGATTTGGGATAGCATACATTCTTGCATGATGTGGCCGGGCTGGCGCCTTTTGGCGGCGACGGCCCGGCCGCTCATTTCATAGCACAGGAAGGAGTCCCTCCATGGATTCTGCACCAAACAACCGGGCTTTTTTCCCGTTGCTGCTCACCTTCTTCTTTTGGGGAAGTGTGTATGTTGCCGGGAAAATGATAGCCAAGGATATCCCACCTCAGTTATTGGCTTGCCTTCGGTGTACGGTGGCGATGGCTCCCTTGCTTCTGATGGCCCGCGGACATCTTAGCACAAAAATTGCCCCGAAGGATTGGAAATATTTTATTTTGGTGGGCTTCCTAGGCTATTTCCTTACAATCTCGCTGATTCAGTTGGGAATCTCCCTGACCGGCGCTTCCATGGCCTCCCTGATCAACTCGCTGACCCCGGTATCAGTTACAGTGATGGCTGCCTTGATTCTCAAGGAGCGGATCACACGGGCTAAGGTTCTCTGTCTTATCTTGGCACTGGCGGGAACCGCAGTCGTCACCAGCGGCGCAGGCGGTCAGAGTGATCTGTTGGGCATTGCCGTGGTGCTGATCTCCGTATTGTGTTGGGGAACAGCCTCGGTGTATATGCGCCGCCTTACAGCGAGCTATCCGGCCATTCTGGTCACAACGTACAGTATGGCAATCAGCCTGATCTTTCACATTCCGGCCGGGATCTTCAGTGCCCTTCATCAGTCAGTCGTCATTTCCCCCAAGGCTGTGGCTGTGGTGCTGTACTTAGGGTTGATTGGCTCAGGCCTGTCCCAGTTTACCTGGACGAAGTGCCTGTCCCTCCTTCCTGCCAGTACTTGCTCGCTGTTTTACCCCCTGCAGCCCACTTTTTCAGCGCTGCTGGGCGCACTATTTTTGGGGGAGCAATTTCGGCCCACCTTTTTTATCGGACTGCTGCTGATCTCCGTCGATGTGGTTCTGAGCACCCGGGAATCCAGTCGACAGGTTGCAAATAAGTTATAAAATTTTTTAAAAGTACCTGACAAATTGCTGTCCGTAAGCGATAATAGCAGGAGAGGATCACCGATCCCGTTTTATTGCGGAAGGAGCGACAGCCATGAACCTAAAACAGTTGCAGTACTTTCAGACCATCGCAGAGTTAGAACACTACACCCAGGCAGCGGAAAAGCTGTATGTCAGCCAGTCCACTCTCAGCCACGCCATTCAGGAACTGGAGGCGGAACTGAATGTGAAATTATTTACGCGAAACGGGCGTAACGTCAAGCTGACGAAATATGGTGAGCTGTTCCTCCCCCATGTTCAAAAAACCCTGGAATCTTTGGAGACAGGAATCTCCACTCTGCAGGAGTATATTAACCCCAACTCCGGCACAGTGACTCTGTCGGGCTTCCCCTCTCTGGCTCAGTTTCTGCCAGATCTTATTGTCCGCTATCTGTCTGAGACTAACCGAGTGGGCGTTCGCTTTCAATTTTCTCAGGACAGCTTCTATACCATTCAGGATCGTCTGCTGTCCGGAAAAACAGACTTGGCCTTTGCCACCTGGATTGACGACCCCCGGGTGGAGCACGTGAAGCTGGGCACCCATCCATTGGTCCTGCTGGTTCCCTTTGCGCACCGATTGGCCAGGTGTGAGAGCGCGAGTCTGAAGGATCTGGACCAGGAATCTTTCATTGATTTTGACAGCACCTCGCAGCTGCACTATCAAAACCGCGAGATGTTTGAGTCCCTGAATATCCATCCCAATATTTTGGCTGAGACGCCGCAGGATATCGTCATGTACGGTCTTGTGGCCGCAAATCACGGGGTAGCCATTACCCCCTATCCTCTGGGCGGCGCGCCTTATAACATCAAGATTCTCCCCATTTCTGACAACATCCCTCAGCGGGATTTGTACCTGATGTGGTGTAAAGACCGATATATTCCCCCTGCGGCTGAATACTTTCGGGATTTTATTATCCGCAGCGGCAAGGTGTTTGATCAATTCCGAGCCCGCAACGGCCCAAGCCTTGTCTGAACTGTGGAAGTGCGCGTTTGACCCGGCGGTCTAATATTTCGTTTATTAAACCCGGCTCTGCCCAGCAGAGCGCCGGATCTTTAGGAGGCAGCAACAATGAGCAAAAAATTAGTATCCGAACTGATGGTAGATTACCTGGAGCGCAGAGACGTGAAATATGTGTTCGGCCTGTGCGGACACACGGTCATCGGAATGCTGGATGCTTTGTCCCGCAGCACAAAGGTGACTTACGTCTCCAACCGCCATGAGTCTGTGGCCTCTACTGCCGCGGACGGCTACGCCCGTGTCACCCACAAGGCTTCCGTAGTTATGTGTCACCTGGGGCCCGGTCTGACCAACGTACTGACCGGCGTGGCAAATGCCGCCTTTGACTCTATCCCCATGGTGGTCATCGCGGGCGACGTGCCCAGCTACTACTTCGGCAAGCATCCCCATCAAGAGGTCAACATGCACGGCGACGCCACCCAGTATAAGATTTTGGAGCCCGTGGTCAAGCGTGCTTGGCGGGTGGACGATCCCGAGGCACTGCCCGATATCATGGACAAGGCATTCCGGTTGGCGGAGTCCGGCCGCCCGGGCCCGGTGCTCATTGATATGCCCATGGACATGTTTTCTCGGGAAATCGATGATGATCTGTGGTCCAGAACCTACAAGGATAGCCACATCACCATGCGTCCCGCGCTGGACCCGGCCGCTGCCAAGGCTATCGCCGCCAAGCTGGTTGAGGCGAAGAACCCAGTTCTTCATGCAGGCGGCGGCATTCTGCTGGCCCAGGCCTCTGACGAGCTGGCTGCGCTGGCCGAGTTCCTGGACATTCCCGTCTCCCGCACTCTGATGGGACAGGGCTGCCTGTCCGACCGTCACCCTCTGATGATCGGTCAGACCGGCTTCTGGGGCATGGAATTCACCCACTCTCTCACGGTCAACGCCGATGTGATTCTGGGTTTAGGCACACGCTTTGCCGAAGCGGACAGCTCCAGCTGGTATCAGGGCGTCACCTTCGACCCCGACAAGACCACCTTCCTCCAGATTGACATTGATCCCTCTGAAATAGGCCGCAATTATCCTGTGGAAATCGGCGCGGTGGGCGATTTGAAGCTGGGTCTGGCCCAGATTTTGGAAGAGGTCAAAAAGCTCTGCCCTCAGGGAAAGAGCCACCCCGAGTTGCGGGAAAAGATCGCTGTCGCCAAGGCCGCGTTTAAGAAATCCAACGAGGCTATCTCCAACGACAGCCGTTTCCCCATGACCCCGCAGCGCATCCTGAAGGACGTCGAAGCGGTATTTCCCGAGGACAGCCTCATCTTCACCGATGTGGGCTGGAACAAGAATGGTGTGGCGCAGCAGTTTGACATCACCGTTCCCGGCAGCATCCATCACTCCTCCGGCTTGGCCACCATGGGCTTCGGCGCTTCTGCCGTCCTGGGCGGCAAGCTGGCCGCTCCCGACCGCATCTGCCTGACCCTTACCGGCGACGGCGGCTTTGGTGTAAATCCCACCTGTCTGGCTACCGCCGTGGAGCAGGGTATCGCCTGCACCTGGGTGGTAATGAATAACTCCGCTTTCGGCACCATCGCCGGATTGGAGAACGCCAATTATAAGACCAAATTTGGAACTGTGTTCCAAACCCCAGACGGAAATGCGTACAGCCCCCGCTGGGCCGATGTAGCCAAGGCTTATGGCGTAGAGTCCGTTTGTGTCGGCACCGCTGATGAATTCAAGGGTGCCCTGGAGCAGGCTCTGGCCGCCAACAAGGCCGGCAGGCCCTTCCTGGTGGAGGCCCCCATGGAGAACATCGTCGTGCCAACTCCCGGCTGCTGGAACATCAACGATATATACAGTCCCACTGGACTGGTCCGGGACGGCAAACTGGTCCGCAAGGAAAACGGGTGCTATGTGGCCCCCAGCCACTCCAAATCCCACAACGCTAAGTAACTGACGCCTTGCTCGCAAAAATGTGGCGGGACCGTATCTCACAGATACCCGTCCCGCCACATTTTTCAAAGCAGTGATTATTCGGCCCCCGTGGGTCTCGGAGCCGGCGGAGTAGCATAATGCTCAAGGATATATTGCTTTACCCGCTGCGCAGCCGGCGAGAGCGGCAGATTTTTCGACCAGGAGAGGTAGACCGTCCGCACAAACGCCTGCTCCGAATCTTCAATGGGAATAACCGACACCTTCCCGTTTTCCATGGCCGGCACCCGGGGCAGAATGGATACTCCAAATCGCAGCGCCACATACTGCAGTGCAGCATTGCACTCCCGCACCTCGAATACAACACTGGGGATCACCCCCCGCTTGGAAAACTCTTGATCCACCAGTGTGCGCAAGTTGCTGGGCTTGTCCAACATGACCATTGGCTCCCGTGCAAACTGGTCGAAGGTGACGCTGTCCCGCCCCGCCAGGGGGTGGTTAGCGGGTACCGCCAAATAGAGCGGCTGACGCATAATCATCACCGATTCAATGCTTTCATCCAGATGCAAGCAAAAGGCCAGGTCCAACTCGCCATTCTTCAATTGCGTATAGATATCGAAGGAGGGCGCTTCAATAAACTGAAAACGAATCCCCCGATTTTCCTCCTGGCTGTATACTTCGGCCATTATAGATGGGATAAGCGAGGACGAGATGGAGTGGAAATACCCCAGGTTCACCACCTGCAGGGCAGTCCCCGCCATCTGGTGCAGCACATCCGCTCCCTCGTTCAGCAAGGCCAGCGCCTTTTCCACATAGGGCAGGAATTGCTCGCCGTACATGGTCAGACTGACCGTGCGATTTTGCTTGTTGAACAGTTTAACATCCAGCTCTTTTTCCAACTCACTGATGGAATAGCTTAAACTGGGTTGAGCAATATGCAGTTCTTTGGCCGCATGCGTATAGTGAAGCACCCGTGCCAATGTCTTAAAGTATTGCAGCTGAAGCAGTGTCATTCGTCTCTCTCCAAATCTTCACCCCTGCCGATGTCCTTTTAATATGTGTCGGGTTTTTTCTTATTATAACATAGAAGCAACTCGTCAAAACAAATAAAGATACTGCGCATTTTTGTGCATTATGCGCTTCTGCTTTGTTGTTCCTCTGATTCCTCATAGTCTCTTTCTATAAACGAAAAAGAAAGTTGGTATTGGACACAGCGATGCAGACGGGCTAAGATAAATCATAAGAATTCCTTCCCATGAAATTTTAATATAACCAAAAGGAGAATGTGATTATGTCTAAAGAAGTAACTGCGGAACAGATCCAGATGCTCGATGAAATGGTAGCCCGTGCCAAAGCTGCTGCCGACATCATCGCCACATACGATCAGGAGCGGGTTGACCGTCTTTGTCAGGCTGTCGCCGCAGCTGT
This sequence comes from Oscillibacter sp., assembly GCF_040505565.1. GTDB lineage: Bacteria > Bacillota > Clostridia > Oscillospirales > Oscillospiraceae > Oscillibacter. The sequence continues at coordinate 48,824 of NZ_JBEUWZ010000026.1, forward strand.
GTGCGATATGAAGTTCTGGGGGCCCATGTGCGATGAGGCCGTGGACGAGACCAGACTGGGCGATAAGGTTACTAAGCGCAACAAACGCAACAAGGTCAAGTTGATTCTGCGTGACTGCCTGCGTCAGAAGAGCGTTGGCATTATCGAGGAGATTCCCGAGAAAGGCCTGGTGAAATATGCCAAGCCCGTAGGCGTGATCGCCACTCTGGTTCCCACCACCAATCCCTGCCTGACGCCTGCCGGTCAGGTGGTTTATGCCATAAAGGCCCGCGACGTTCTGATCTGCTCTCCCCATCCCCGTGCGAAGAATGTGACTAACAAGTGCATCAACGTTATTCGTGAGACACTGGTTCGCGAGGGTGCCCCCGCCGATATCATTCAGGGTATTGCTGAGCCTTCCATCGCCCTGACTCAGGAATTGATGAAGAAGGTCAATCTTGTGATTGCAACCGGTGGCCGTCCGATGGTTAAGTCCGCCTACTCCTCCGGCACTCCCGCTTACGGCTCCGGAGCCGGTAACGCCACCGTCATCATCGACGAAACCGCCAACACCCCCGAGCGTCAGGCTGAGGCCGCAATGAACTCCCGCATCTCCAAGTGCTCCGACTTTGGCTCCGGCTGCTCCTGCGACGGCAACCTGTTGATCCATGAGTCTGTTTATGATGGCTTCGTCGCAGCTCTTGTCAAGGAAGGCGCCTATCTGGCCAACGAGGAAGAGGCCGAGAAGCTCAAGGCCGTTATGTGGGACGAGATCGGTCACCGTCTGCCCAACACCGTGGCTATCAGCCCCCAGAAGCTGGCTGAGGCTGCCGGCTTCACTATCCCCGATGACCGTAAGTTCATTGCTGTCACCGGCGGTGGCAAGAATGACATCGGCAAGGAGCATTATTTCTCCAGCGAGAAGCTGACCACTCTGCTGTCTCTGTTTAAGTACGAAGGCGAGTTTGAAAACGCTCTGGATATGATGCGCGCTATTTTTGAAGTCGGAGGCAAGGGCCATTCCTGCGGCATCTACTCCTGGAACGATGAGCACATCCATCGTCTGGGCATGGCTGCTCCGGTCTCCCGCATCATGGTGCGTCAGCCCAACAACCGCGGCAACTCCGGCTCCTCTACCAACGGCATGCCCCCCACGTCTTCCATGGGCTGCGGCACTTGGGGCGGCAACATCGTCTCTGAGAACATTGCACTCAAGCATTATATGAACACCACTTGGGTGGCTCGTCCTCTGGCCGAGGATATGCCCTCCAACAAAGAGCTGTTCGGCGACTTCTTCAAAGAGGGTATGGACGAGGAATAAACGGCTGTACCGTGTTGGCTGTTTTGCTGCGCCAACGATAAACGGGACATGAGCCAACTGAATTCAAGTTCGCACCGCAGAACAAGCTGATGGGGCCATTTGATTCAATGCCACCACGAAAGGCGCCAAAACCTTCCGTGGTGGCATTTTCTATATTGACCGGAAAGGGACTATTAAGATGGACGAATTTAAGGGAAGTCAGAATTATGTGGCCTCGGAAGAACTGATGCGCGCGGTAAACATTGCCATGGTACTCCAGAAGCCGCTGCTGATCAAGGGAGAACCGGGCACGGGCAAAACCATGTTGGCCGAGGCCATTGCCACCACTCTGAAGAAAAAATTGATTATCTGGAACATCAAGTCCACCACCAAGGCGCAGGACGGACTGTATGTTTACGATGTGGTCCAGCGGCTGTACGACAGCCAGTTTGGCGGTGAAGGAGTCAATCACATTGAAAAATACGTCAAACTTGGTAAGCTGGGAGAGGCATTCACCGATCAGGAGCAAGTGATTTTGCTGATCGATGAAATTGACAAGGCGGATTTGGAGTTTCCCAATGACCTGCTTTGGGAGTTGGACCGCATGGAGTTTTATATTCCGGAGACAGGGCGCATCGTCAAGGCCAATCACCGCCCTGTAGTAATCATCACCTCCAATGCTGAAAAGGAACTGCCCGACGCCTTCCTGCGCCGGTGTGTGTTCCACTATATCGAATTCCCCGACAAGGAGCTGATGGCTCAAATTGTCCGGGTTCACTTCCCTCTTATCAACGAGAAGCTGCTCGATCAGGTGATTGAGGCCTTTTACAAGATCCGTAAGCTACCTCAGATCAAGAAGAAACCCTCTACCAGCGAAATTATCGACTGGATCCAGGCGCTGATTCACGAGGGTGTGGACCCCGACCGAATTGTTAGTGAGGTTCCCTACCTGGGTGTTGTTCTGAAAAAAAACGAGGACATGGACGCTCTGCGGCACAACTGGCGGTGAAGTATGTTCGAGGAGTTTCTTTACCTGCTGCGAAAAAGAGGTCTGAAGGTCTCGCTCACCGAGTGGGTGAGTCTGATGGAGGCCCTGGATAAGGGACTGCACAACTCCAACTTTACCGGATTTTATTACCTGTGCCGCTGTCTGCTGGTGAAGAACGAGGCCGACTTTGACTGCTTTGACCGCTGCTTTCTGGACTACTTCAAAGATGTCCCTTTCCATCAGGAGCTGTCTCAAGAACTATTGGACTGGCTTGAAAAGCCCAATTCCCCCACGGGGGAATATGACGAGCAGCAGGCAGAGCTGAACGATCAGCTCCGCCGCACTGAGATCGAGGCACTTTTTCAGGAACGGAAAAACGAGCAGCGGGAGCAGCATAACTGCGGTAATTATTGGATCGGTACCCATGGCATGTCAATTTATGGAAACACGGGCATGAGCCCCAAGGGAATCCGAGTAGGCAGTCAGGGTATGTACAAGCGCGCTTTCCGCGTGGCCGGAGAGCGAAGATTCCGGGACTTTCGTGAGGATAGCACCCTGGATATTCGACAGTTCCAGGTGGCCCTGCGGAAGCTGCGGCAATTCTCCGGGTTGGTGGATCTCCCTCGTACCCAGTTTGATGTAGACGATACCATTCAGGTCACCGCCCAGCAGGGCGGTATGTTAAAGGTGCGCTACAAGCGCCCTCGGGAAAACACAGTCAAAATATTGCTGCTGATGGACTCAGGCGGCTCTATGGAATATTACAGCTCACTATGTTCCGCGCTGTTCCAGGCAGTGAGCAAGTCTGGACATTTCAAGGAATTAAAGATCTACTATTTTCACAACTGTATTTACACTCGACTGTATAACGATCCCATTATCGACCCCAGGAACTCCATTCCCACCGACATGGCAATCTCCAATCTCTCAGAAGAATGGAAAGTAATCTTTGTCGGGGACGCTCAGATGAACCTCCGCGAGTTGGAGGGCCACTACTATGGACACGGAGAAGAAGGTCCCCGCTGTGGGCTTGATTGGCTGCATTTTTTTCGCCAGCGTTATCCTCATATTATCTGGCTCAACCCCAGCGACCGACCCAACTGGGGCGAAGAGTGGTCCCACAGTTACGATGCTATTGCTGAGCTTTTTCCCATGTTCCCCTTAACGGTGGACGGTTTGGAAGCAGGTATGAGGAAGCTGCTGGCACGTTGAGCCCGGCCGTGTTCATATCGGAGTCGTTGACAACAGCTTGATTTCTCGCTCATATCCGTCAATGATTTTGAATTGGTCAGGCCCTTCCCCCGCTCGCATCTTTTCGTTATTGCCAGTCAACATACTTGCAATCCGCTCGGCGAGAGCAGAAACGGCTTCCCTGCTCGCAGGCCATCATCTACCGCTAGCTGAGCAACCTCAATCAGGGATAGCGCCAACCGGAACCGTCGGCTATCCGGTCAGGGCGTGGCCGCGGCATAACACATTGCGTTGAATTGAAATTGCAGTTTCGTCGAGCGCATTGAAGCCGAAGAGCGGGACTGTTTAACAGGCAAAGGCAGACAGCAAATTTGCTGTCTGCCTTTGCTAAATACCCACAGTTCCGTTTATGTTCCTATTGGCTCGCGCCTACCATCGCCCTCTTTTTCATTTTAAGACCGTTCCATCGGCGTTGAACAGCGGCAGCGGAGCCAGATATTTGATGTCGTCCCGTTTTTGGGCGTCCCCCTCGGCAAAAACCGCGATGCGGCCCGCCACGGTTCCTCCGGCCAATGCCACCAGTGCCTCCATTGCCTGCATGGACCCGCCCGTGGAGATCACATCGTCCACCAGGAGTACCCGCCTTCCCCCAATCAGTTCCGCGTCGTCCCGGCCCAGATATAGCTTCTGCGTCCCGCTGGTTGTAATCGACTGGTCCTCCACATGGATGGGGTCTGGCATATATGCCTTGGGGCCCTTGCGGGCAATAAAATATCTGCCTGCGCCGGACTGGCGGGCCATCTCATGGATCAGGGGGATGCTCTTAGCCTCAGCCGTAAGCATATAATCATAGTCGGCTGCGGGAACCAGCTTCAGGAGCTCCCGGGCGCAGGCGACGGTGATCTCCGCGTCGCCAAAGCAGATGAACGCCCCAATATACAGATCGTCAGTCACCTTGCAGATGGGCAGTTCTCGTTCCAGCCCCGCAATCGTCGTCTTATAAGTGTGCCGCATGTCAAAACGCCTCCAAAAAAACAGTCAAATTTCTAATTTGTCGTTACTTCCCAAACATTTATATTATATAATTTCATGGAAAAATGTCAATCCAGAAAAGACAATCTTCCGCTAAAAGACGTAAATCTTGCATTTTTTATGGTGAAATGCACAAAAACCTGCATTGATTTTTTCGTTATACCAAAAGAAAATAGCCCGTATGAAGAAATGTAGGCTTGCTTCTATGCATAAGAAGTGCTAGAATGCCCTTAGTGACAAATGGAAGCTTTGGTTAATTTGTACAAAAAAACCGTTGTATAAAAATGAAGGAGGAAGTTTTTAATGAATGCATACCTCGCTAAGGTGCTCGAAAATGTGAAGGCCAAAAATGCCAACGAGCCTGAGTTCCTGCAGACAGTGGAGGAGGTTCTGACCTCTTTGGAGCCTGTGATTGACGCGCATCCCGAATATGAGAAAGCCTGCCTACTGGAGCGGATGGTCGAACCCGAGCGCACCGTGGAGTTCCGCGTTACTTGGCTGGACGATAAGGGCAACTATCAGGTCAACCGCGGCTACCGCGTACAGTATAACGGAGCGCTCGGCCCCTACAAGGGCGGTCTGCGCTTTGATCCCTCCGTTAACCTCTCTATCATCAAGTTTCTGGGCTTTGAGCAGGTTTACAAGGACGCTCTGACCGGTCTGCCCATCGGCGGCGCCAAGGGTGGTTCCGACTTCGATCCCCGCGGTCGCAGCGACGGCGAGGTCATGCGCTTCTGCCAGGCCTTTATGACCGAGCTGTATCGTCACATTGGTCAGGATATCGACTGCCCCGCTGGAGATCTGGGCTGCGGTGGCCGTGAGATCAATTATCTGTACGGCCAGTATCGCCGTCTGGTGGGTGCCTCCGAGTTTGGCGCTCTGAGCGGCAAGTCTGTCGCTACCGGCGGTTCTATTCTCCGTCCCGAGGCCACCGGCTACGGTGCTGTCTATTATCTGTGCGAAGTGCTCAAGCACGACGGTGAGGACATCAAGGATAAACGCATCGGCGTCTCCGGTTACGGCAATGTGGGCTGGGGCATCATGAAGAAGGCCGCAGAGCTCGGCGCCAAGGTCACCTATATGGCTGGCCCCGATGGCTATGTCCACGATCCCGACGGCATCACCACCGAGGAGAAGTTGAATTTCATCCTTGAGATGCGCGAGAAGGATCCCATGCACTGCAAGCCCTACGCTGACAAGTTCGGCTGCGAGTTCGTCGCCGGCACCAAGCACTGGGGCCACAAGGACGTGGATATCATCATGCCCGCCGCCACCCAGAACGACGTCAACATGGAGTGGGCCAAGAAGATTGCCGAGTCCGGTGTGAAGTATTATATTGAAGTCGCCAATATGCCCACCACCAACGACGCTCTGGAGTTCCTGAAGAAGCAGAAGCACATGGTGGTTGCTCCCTCCAAGGCTGTCAATGCCGGCGGCGTCTCCGTCTCCGAGTTGGAGATGGCTCAGAACGCCGAGCGTCTGTACTGGACCGCAGAGGAAGTGGATAAGAAGCTGCACGGCATCATGAAGAACATCTACGCCTCTTCCGTCGAAGTCGCTGAGCGCTACGGCTTGGGCTATGACTTGGTGGCCGGTGCCAACATCGCGGGCTTCCAGAGAGTGGCTGACGCCATGATGGCTCAGGGTATTTTCTAAGAACCAGATCTTTCGTTATAGTAACATCCGCGCCGTGCGGGACCAATTTGGTCACGCACGGCATTTTTGATTCTCCCCTGCAGCCGGTCAGGTTTGCTTGCTCCGCGTAGGAAACAGAAAAGCGCCCGTCAGATAGTCGGAAAGCGGCAGGAGCATCGCTGCGGAGAGCAGATTGAACGCCGTGTGGACGGCGGCAATTTCCATCGGGCCGATGGGACGGTTTCTAAATTTCACACCAAAGCTCAGCCACAGCGGCAGAAGCACCGCCGTCCCCAGCAGATTGAACCGTAGGTGAGCCAAAGCCGCACGCTTCGCGTTAGGCCCGCCGCCGATGGAAGCCAGCAGCACCGTAACACAGGTGCCGATATTTCCGCCCAGTACCAGCGGCACACCCACACTCCAGGGCACCGTCCCCGTGGCAGAGAAGGCCTGCAAAAGTCCAATGGCGGCACTGGAGCTCTGAAGAACGCCGGTGACCGCCGTTCCCACCAACACAGCCGGCAGCGGATGAATCGCCAACACCATCAAACGATGGAATGTTGCCGTCTCCGCCAGCGGTGCGGCCGAGGCAGCCATCCGCTCCATCCCGGTCAGCAATAGATACAGGCCCAGCAGTAGCCCACCCCAGGCCCGGCGTTTCGGCACCAGCAGGTAGAGCAACAAGCCCACACACGCCGCCGCTACCGTCAGTGCCGAGGCGGAAGCAGAGGCCCCCGTGCGAAGGCACAGAAGCCATGCCGTGGCGGTGGTCCCCACGTTGCTTCCAATCATCACTGGCACGATCTGCCGGAGGGTAAGAATTTCCGCGTCCGCCAGGGACACCGCCAGCACCGTGACTGCGGACGAGGACTGGACCACTGCCGTCACGGCAAACCCCAGCAGTGCTCCACGCTGACGGCTGTCCGTCACGCGGCGCAGCGCCCGTTCCGCCCGCCCGCCGCTCAGCTCCCGCAAGTGCTCTCCCAGCAGCGTCATTCCGAACAGAAATAGAACCATACCGCCAAGCATCGACCACAGACAATCCATGCCACTCCCCCCTTCTGAACGGAGGATATGAACGCAGGGCAAAAAAAAATACCGGAGCAGGCGCAATTCAAGCACTCCTACTCCCGTATTCTCATTATGCACTCAGGCCAGGAACCCCAGATGCTCCAGCAATATCTTTGTGCCCAGTAAAATCAGGATGACGCCTCCGGTAAGTTCCGCGCGGCGCTTGTAGCGCGTTCCAAAAAGATTTCCAACCGCCACGCCAATCAAAGACAATATAAACGTGATGCTTCCGATAATGGAGACAGCCGGAACGATCTCCACATTCAGAAACGCAAAGGTCACGCCCACCGCCAGCGCATCAATGCTGGTGGCCACCGCCAGCACCGTCAAGCGCTTCAGGTCAATGCGCTGATCCACAGCACACTTTGTCTCCTCTTCTTTCCCCAAACTCTCCCTCACCATATTCCCGCCGATTGCCAGCAGTAGCACAAAAGCCACCCAGTGATCCACACTTTGGATGTATCCGGCAAACCGAGACCCCAGAAGCCAGCCAAAAAATGGCATCAGCGCCTGAAACCCGCCGAAAAAAAGGGCAATCACAAATGCATATCGCCAGTTGAATTTTCGCATGCACAGTCCCTGACAGATCGCCACGGCGAAAGCGTCCATGGACAGCCCCACGCCAATCAGAAAAAGTTCAAATAGTCCCAAAGAAGTTTGCTCCTATCCTGAAAATTATAAAATCACGGGAATTTCCCGCCGGATTACCACGCTGTCCGGTGTCACCGCGCAGTCATATGCCCGCACATGCACGCCCGAGGCCACCGCTGCCCGCAGCGCCGCGCCGAAAGCAGGGTGTGTCGCGTCGTTGGGCGCCACATCTTCCATGCCCTCCATCTGTACCACAAAAAAAAGGGTAGCCTCCAGTCCCTGCCCAACCGCAGTCTGCAGCTCGTGGATGTGCCTGACGCCCCGTTCGGTGGGCGCGTCTGGAAATTGGGCGTGACCGTTTTCCTCTAGTGTTACCCCCTTGACCTCCACCAAATGCAACCCCCGTGCTGTTTCCAGACAAAAGTCAATGCGGGACGCGCCATAAACATACTCCGGCCTAACGGCAGTTATATCCGGCACAAAGCCACCCGCAGCCGCCCATTCCCGGAAGACGCAGTTAGGTGCCTGAGCATCCATGTTGATGAGAAGATTCCCTTTTTCCACGGCAATCAAATCATAGGCTGTTTTTCTGTCGGGGTTCTCAGCCCGTTCCAGATATACCGTTGCTCCGTGTACCAGCAGTTCCCGACAGCGACCTGTGTTTTTCACGTGGCATACCTGGCGGCCTCCCGCCGTATCTACCAGCGCAATGAAGCGATTTGGCCGCTCCACAAAATGACCGGAAAGGACGGTCCCATACCGCATCAGCGTCTCCTCCCCGCGCCGCTCAGCGCAAAACGTGAACTTAATTTATGCACAACTATAATAGCCGTGCAGTGAAAAAGAGGGCTACAGAAAATTAGTAAGACAGCGGCAAAATACTAGTTTTTGCAAAGTACAGAGCGGACAGTCAAAAAACTGTCCGCTCTGTGTTGGCGCTACCTGTC
>NZ_JBEUWZ010000027.1:0-48728 GCF_040505565.1 Oscillibacter sp.
TATACCGTCAGCACAAATGTTTTTACCAGAACGAATTATACCTTCACCGGCTGGAATACGGAGGCGGACGGCAAGGGAACGCCTTATGCTGTGGGTGCCCCGCTGATCGGCGGCCCCGGCTCCGATGACATCTTACTCTATGCCCAGTGGTCACCCACCGGGGGCGGCAGCAATCCCGGTTCCACTGGCGGCGGTGGCGGCGGAGTTTCCACTCCCACAACGACAGCGCCCACCGCTTCCGGCGCCACCGCCACCACCACTGTGACGGCGCAGACCGGCACAAACGGCACGGCAACCGCCTCCGTCACCCAGTCTCAGGTAACCAGCGCGATCGAAAAGGCACAGGCGGCCGCGAAGAGTTCTGGAGAAGCTCCTAGTGTGGAAATCCATGTATCCGGCGGCTCCAATGCAAACGCGGTGCAAACCACAATCCCCAAAGCCGCCGTTCAGGCGATGGTTTCCGGCAAGATGGATTCCCTGACCCTGTCCGGCCCCGTGGCTGCGATGACATTCGACGCACAGGCAATATCCGCAATTGCCGGCGCGGCCTCCGGTGACGTGGCCTTCGCATCCTCCAAGGTGGATAACAGCTCGCTGTCCAACGCGGCGCGGCAGACAGTGGGCAACCACCCGGTATATAATTTCAGTGTCACCAGCGGCGGCAGCACAATTTCCCAGTTCGGCGGAGCCGTCACAGTTTCCGTACCCTATACCCCGGCGGCGGGCGAAAATCCCGATGCCATCGTGGCGTATTATATCAACGCCAACGGTGAGCCGGAGCTGATGCAGAACTGCCACTATGATGCCCAGACGGGCACTCTGGTGTTCACCACCACGCACTTTTCAACCTATGCTGTGGGCTATCACAAAGTGGCGTTCAGCGACGTGGCGGAGGACGCCTGGTGTTACGATGCGGTCACGTTCCTCGCGGCCCGCGGTATCACCGGCGGAACGACCGAAACAGCGTTCAACCCCAATGCAACCTTGACCCGCGGTCAGTTCATCACGCTGGTCATGCGTGCCTACGGTATTGAGCCGGATGAAAGCGCGGCGGATAACTTCTCCGACGCGGGCGACACCTATTACACCGGCTATCTGGCGGCGGCAAAGCGGCTGGGGATCTCCAACGGTGTGGGTGGCAACAAATTTGCCCCGAAGCAGGCCGTCTCCCGTCAGCAGATGTTCACCCTGCTGTACAACGCACTGAAGGCAATTGACCAGCTGCCCGAGGAGGATTCCGGCAAGATGCTCGCCGACTTTACGGACAGCGCAAACATCTCTTCTTATGCGCAGGAAGCAATGGCAAGTCTGGTAGAATCCGGCGCAGTGAGTGGCAGCAACGGCAATCTGCGGCCGACCGCAACGACAACCCGCGCCCAGATGGCGCAGGTGCTATACAACCTGCTGAGAAAATAATAAGATTTCTAAAGTGAGCAAGTAAAAATTGAGCGGCTGGGATTCGTTTCCCGGCCGCTCGATTTTGACTCCGCCAAGCCCGCTGTGCTGTAATTGGACGCTTCAAACTCCAAAAACACCTTCAGACCAGCGTCAGCGCTGGTTCAAATTTTTTTGTTTGATTTCGTATGCTCATTTGTTTTCCTGTTGTTCCAGATTGCCGGATTTAATTGCTATTTTCCACGGTCTTTGTTTTCCGTGCCAGCCGCGCTGTTCCCAATAGGAATAATCAGGCTCAAATCTTTTAAAGTGCTTATGTGCGAATCGTGTAGCATAAAACCAGAAACGTCCCTGCACGGACACGCCAGACCTGCCCGCGTTCCTGCGGATTTTCTCCGCTGTCACATCCGTTTCACGGTGGATTCTTCGCAAAATTTTCGCGGGGATCTCATCGGGACTTGCTGCCCGCACGCCGAAGCCCAACTGATAGATTTTTGGCACACCCCAGAACAACAGGCTGTCGTACATGTCCCTGTTCGTGCCCTTCATGCCGCCGCCTGCTGCCGTGGCAACGCAGACGCCCTGCTTGCGGAACATCTGCTCTTTCGGACGATGCACCATCCAGCGAGTGCCGTAGTGATCGAGGAAGGACATCATCTGTCCGGTGGCATGGAATACATAGACAGGACTCGCCAGAATGATGAGATCCGCTTTGTCCATGGCTTCGGTAAGTGGGCACAGTTTTTCATAGTGCGGACAGCGCGTCATGTCTGTCTTGAAGCAGCTCCAACAGCCAAGGCAGGGCTCATCAAAATCGCGGGGCAGGAAGAATTCCGTGATCTTCCCGCCAACCTTTTCTGCCAACTCCCGTGCGATCATGCGCGTACTGCCCTTGTGGTTCTGCCCATTTATAATGACGATGTTCATTTTTGCATCTCCTACCTGTTTGCGTCAACTTCTTTTATATACGGCCAGGAGACATTGTATGCAGCGCCTGGCGCCAGATATCGAAAGATTGTCTCCATCCGGCAATTTCGGAAGTATCTCAAGACAAACGTGCACTTAATTGGCAGCAACAGATAAAACCACGCGGTAACCCGCGTGGTTTTATTTATCTTTATTTTCGGCCTCGGGTTTTCAGCCTCGCCATTGCCCGGGCCAGAGCAGCCTTGGAATTATAGTATTCCTCCACGCTCTGCTTATGGCGCAGACGCTCCTCAGCGCGCTCCCGTGCCGCCTCCGCCCGTTTGATGTCGATCTCCTCAGGATGCTCGACAGAGGAAATCAACACAACGACGTATTCCGGCATAATTTCGGCGAATCCTCCTGAGACGGCCGCCAGCTGCCACTGCCCGTTCACTTTGTATTTCAGTTCTCCGGGCTCTATGGCGGTCACCGTAGGCTCATGGTCGGCCAGAATGCCGTATTGGCCATCCTGAATCGGCAGAATCAGCCCTTCGGCCAGACCGATGTAAAACTGCCGGTCCACGGAGATGATCTCCAGATAAAAGGTCTTTTCCATGAAAAAGCCATCCTTCCTTCACGGCGGCGGGGGCCGTCAGACAGCGCCCAGTTTTTTCGCCTTTTCCGCCGCCTCGTCAATCGTGCCCACGTTGCTGAAGGCGGATTCCGGATAGCGGTCAGTCTCGCCGCCTAAAATGGCCTCGAAGCTGCGCAGGGTGTCCTCCAGCTTCACATAGCAGCCCTTCAATCCGGTAAAAGCCTCTGCCACAAAGAAGGGTTGGGACAAAAACTGCTGGACTCGGCGGGCCCGCTCCACGGTGAGACGGTCCTCTCCAGAGAGCTCCTCCATCCCCAGAATGGCGATGATGTCCTGCAGCTCACTGTAGCGCTGCAAAAGCTCCTGAATGGCACGGGCGGTTTTATAGTGGCGCTCACCCACCACCTCGGGTTCCAGAATCCGAGAACTGGACTCCAGCGGGTCCACCGCCGGATAAATTCCCATCTCCACGATCTTCCGGGACAGCACGGTGGTGGCGTCCAAATGGGCAAAGGTGGTGGCGGGCGCAGGGTCCGTCAGATCGTCGGCAGGTACGTAGACAGCCTGGACCGAGGTAATGGCCCCGTCCTTTGTGGAGGTGATCCGCTCCTGCAGGGAGCCCATCTCATTGGCCAGCGTGGGCTGATAGCCCACGGCGGATGGCATACGGCCCATCAGGGCCGAGACCTCGCTGCCGGCTTGAACATAGCGGAAGATATTGTCGATAAAGAGGAGCACATTCTGCTTCTCCTGATCCCGGAAATACTCGGCCATGGTCAGACCCGTGAGGGCCACCCGCATCCGCGCTCCGGGTGGCTCGTTCATCTGGCCGAACACCAAAGCGGTTTTGGAAAGGACGCCGGAGTTGGCCATCTCGTGCCACAGATCGCTGCCCTCCCGGGTGCGTTCTCCCACGCCGGTAAAGACGGAGTACCCGCCGTGTTCCGTGGCAATGTTGTGAATCAGTTCCTGAATCAACACGGTTTTCCCAACGCCTGCGCCGCCGAACAGGCCGATCTTTCCACCCCTTGCATAGGGGGCCAGCAGATCGATGACCTTGATTCCGGTCTCCTGAATATCCACCACGGGGCTTTGATCTTCGAACCGGGGAGGCTGGCGGTGAATGGACCATTTTTCCTTTGTGGCCACTTCGCCTTTTTCATCAATGGGCTCACCCAACACGTTGAACATACGGCCAAGAACTTTTTCGCCCACCGGCACTGAAATTGGGCCGCCGATGGACACGGCTTCCATTCCCCGGCCAAGCCCCTCGCTGGGAGAGAGCATGATGCAGCGGACTGTGTTATTGCCCATGTGCTGGGCGACCTCCATCACGGCCCTCTCACCGTTCAGAGAGACCCAAATCGCGTCTCGGATGAGGGGGAGCTTTCCCATGGGAAACTCCACATCCACCACCGGTCCCATGACCTGAACGACGGTTCCCTTATTTTCAGACATAAGAATCACTCTTTCTTGACTAGTTCACGGACTCTTGCCGTTATTCCCTGCCAGCCTGCGCACCGCCCACCACCTCGGTGATCTCCTGCGTGATGGCGGCCTGACGGGCGCGGTTGTACTCCAAACTCAGCTGCCGCAGCAAATCTCCGGCATTCTTGGTAGAGGCGTCCATGGCGGACATCCTCGCCTGTTGCTCGGAGCAGAAGGACTCCACCAGCGTGCTGAACATCATGCCGTTCACATAGTGGGGCACAAGAGCGGAGAGCACCGCGGTTTCAGAGGGAACATAGTTCACCGTTCCTACGCCCTTGGTCCGTGGCTTCCACGGAAACACATCCCGATCCAGGGGCAGCAGCTTCACCTCGCGGGGCTCCAGCCTGAGCGGCGTCACCATTTCCGTGTAAATCACCCGCAGTTCGTCCAACCGCTCAAGACGGTACTCTTCCACCAAAAACCGGCCGATTTCACGGGCCCGGTGCATATTGGGGTTCTGGGCGCTATATGCAAACTCCATCTCAAAAGGAACTTTTCGTTCCCGGCACCAGGCAACCCCCACCTGTCCAACCAAAAACAGACGGCAGCCCGGATGTTCCGCCGTGGCTTTCTCCGCCAACTTCAGCACATTGTGGTTATAAGCTCCGGCCAGCCCCTTGTCGCCGGTGATCACCATATACCCGACCTTCCGCTCTTCCTCATGGACCTTGTGTCGTGCTTCCAGATAAAGATTCGGCATCTCCGGAGAGCGGTGGAGGATATCGGTAATGGTGGTTTCAATCTTTTCAAAATAGGGTTTCACGTCGCTCAGCTGCTTCCTGGCTTTGCGCAGGTTGTTGGAGGAGATCAGGTACATGGCGTTTGTGATCTTCCGAGTCTCCTGTACACTCCGAATATGGGTGCGGATCTCCTGGATGTTTGCCATGGGAGATCACCGCCCCTTCTCTTCCGCGGGCGATAGGACGCGGCGTTTATAAGCTTGCAGTTCCGTGCGGACCGTCTGCGCCGCAGCGTCCGAAATGGTGCCTGTCGTCTGAATCTCCGACATGACATCCAAATGAAGGGAATCCATCTCGTCGGCAAAACTCTGGACGAATTCTCTTACCTGCTCCAGGGGTACGTCGTCCACCAGACCTCCTGTGGCCACAAAGAGGATGACGGCCTGCCGGGACACTGGGAGGGGATGGTAAAGGGGTTGCCGGAGCAGTTCCATCATCCGCTTGCCGTGGTCCAGCAGCCGCTGCGTGGCCGGGTCCAGATCGGAGGCAAACTGGTTGAATACCTCCAGCTCCCGGAACCTGGCCAGATCAATCCGCAGGGTTCCGGCTGTCTTCTTAACGGCCTTCGTCTGCGCATCGCCGCCCACCCGGGAAACCGAGAGGCCCACGTTGACTGCAGGCCTTTGTCCGGAAAAAAACAGGTTGGTCTCCAGATAAATCTGGCCGTCGGTGATGGAAATTACATTGGTGGGAATATAGGCGGATACGTCGCCCGCCTGCGTCTCAACGATGGGCAGCGCAGTCATGGAGCCGCCGCCATACTTCTTTGTCAGGCGGCAGGCCCGCTCCAAAAGCCGGGAATGCAGGTAAAACACGTCGCCGGGATAGGCTTCGCGGCCGGGAGAGCGCTTTAAAAGCAGGGACAGTGTCCGATAGGCCACCGCGTGCTTGGACAGGTCATCATAAACGATCAAAACATCTTTTCCCTGCTCCATGAAGTACTCGCCCATGGCCGCGCCGGCATAGGGTGCAATATACTGCAGCGGCGCCGGATCACCGGCGGTGGCGGCGACGATTACCGAGTAATCCATGGCCCCGAACTTTTCCAGGGTATTGCGCACTCGGGCCACACTGGACGCCTTTTGTCCAATGGCCACGTAGATGCACACCACGTTCTGCCCCTTCTGGTTGATGATTGCGTCCACCGCGATGGCGGTCTTCCCGGTTTGCCGGTCACCGATAATCAGCTCCCGCTGGCCGCGGCCGATGGGCACCATGGCGTCGATGGCCAGAATGCCGGTCTGAAGGGGCACCTTTACCGGCTCACGGGTTACAACGCCACTGGCCTCGTGCTCAATGGGGCGGGTCTCGCTGGTTTCAACCGGCCCGCGCCCGTCGATGGGACTGCCCAGCGCGTTCACCACTCGGCCCAGCATCGCGTCGCCCACGGGCACGTCGGTGGCACGGCCAGTCCGTCGGACCGTGGAGCCCTCGCCCAAGCCGTCTTCCCGGCCCAGAAGCACGCAGCCCACACTGTCCCGCTCCAAATTCATCACCATGCCGCGCACGCCGGTCTCAAATTCCACCAGTTCCCCGTAAACGGCATTGTTCAGGCCGTAGACCGTGGCGATGCCGTCACCTACGTCCAGAATGGTGCCTGTCTCACTGCGCAGAGTCCTGTTGTCAAAAGCCGCGATTTCTTCGCGCAAAACGGAGATAATTTCATCTGATTCCATTTTCATATCATTCGCCTCTCTTGCAGCTGCCGAGCCAGGCTGCGGAGCCGGCCGCGGACGCTATGGTCATACGTGACCCCGTCGATCTTCAGGAGAAAGCCTCCCAAAAGGTCTGGGTCCGTCGTAATTTCCAAAAGAACCTGGTCCCGGTGGTGCAGTTTGCACAGGGCCGCTCTGATTTTCGCCTGCCGCGCCTCGTCCGGAACCCGAACGCACCGCATCTGACACACTGCGGTGTTATGTGTCTCCAGATCCAACGCCCGAAAAGCCTCCGCAATCTCGGGCAGGAGCTTCATGCGGCCCTTTTGCACCAGCAGGCGGTAAAAGTCCAGAAGCTGGGGAGAGTCTAAAAACAGGGGCAGGCGGGCAAGTACCCGTTCCTTTTCCCGCCAGTCAATGGTGGGGGCCTCCAGCGCCTCGCGGAGTGGAGTGCAGCCGCCGATAAACCGTGCGGCGTCCGCAAAACGCGCCGCGTCCGGAAAGAGATCATAGCAGGCCGCGGCATAGCGGCGGGCAAGCTCACTCATTCACGTCACCCGTTTCGGCAAGGAAAGCGTCCACCATAGCAAGATCGCTCTGGCCGTCCAGCTCCTTTTGCGCCACCTTGGCAGCGGCAAGCAAGGCAAGCTGGGCCACCTCTTTCCGGGCTCCCCGGAGCATGCTTTCCCGCTCTGTCTCAAGCTGTTTCCGCGTTGTCTCCATCAGCTGCCGGGCATCGGCCTGCGCCGCATCCAAAGTGAGCTGATACTGCTGCTGCGCCTGCGCCTTTGTTCTCGTCAAAAGCTCCGCGCTCTCCTGCCGAGCCTGTCCGAGCTGTTCGTCATACTGCCGGTACAGCTGCTCAGCCTGCTCTTTTTCCCGTGCAGCGCCGTCCAACTCGCTCTGGACCGCCTGCGCCCGCTGATCCAGAATGGCCGTGATCTTTCCAAACAGGAAGTGCCTGAGAAACAGCCAGAGCACCAGCAGATTCAGAATCGTAAATACAATTGTGTAGGGGTTAAAGTCCAGCACAGGGATCGTCCCCTTTACTTCAAAATGATAATTGCCAGACCGATGACAAAGCCGTAGATCGCGGTAGCCTCGGCAAGCGCACATCCAAGCAGAAGGTTGCTTCGGATCTGGCTGGCGGCCTCCGGCTGACGGGCGATGGCCTCGGTGGCCTTGCCGGTGGCAAATCCAATACCCAGACCGGCTCCAATTCCTGTTAATACTGCGACTGCTGCTCCAATTGTTACGGACATAATAAATTCCTCCTTAAAAAATCATGCTGAAATAAGTTTGATTTACGCTTCCTGCTCCAGTGCCTCTCCGGTAAAGAGGGCAGTGAGGAAGACAAACACAATGGTTTGAATGAGCCCGTCAAAAACATCGAAATAAAGGCTGAACGCCACAGGCACCGCGACGGGAACAAGCGCCTTGATAAGCTCCATGATCACAAAAGACCCCAACACGTTGCCAAACAGCCGCATACAGAGCGACAGCGGACGGATTGCAATCTCCATCACATTGATGGGCACCAACAGGGGCAGAGGCTCGGCAAATTTATGAACCCCCCTGGAAACGCCCAAAAAGCGGAAGGAGCCTCCATAGATCAAAAAGACGCTGGTTATGGCCAGAGCCGCGGTCACGCTCACATCCTTGGTGGGCGGCGTGAACCCCAGAATACCGCTCAGATTTGCGCAGGCAATATACACCGCTACCGTACCCAGCCAAGGGGCAAAGGATCGCCAGTGCTGGCCGATGTTCTCCTTGGTAAATCCGTTTAAAAAGCTCACCGCCGCTTCCAGCAGCGCCTGTACCCGCCCCGGCCGGTCCGGTTTCAGCCTCCGCGTTGCCAGAAGTACGGAGATCATGATGAGCACCATCAGAAGCCAGCTCGTCAATACCGAATCCGCCACTGGAATCCCGCCGAACACCGGGATTGTAAAGGCAGTTCTATTTTGCAGTTCCACCGTCAGCGTATTTTGAATCCCAGACAAAACAAATATCACCTCCTGTATCATTCGACAAAAGCGCACCTTTGCAGCCCTTGCTTTTATTACAGGAGCACATTATAATAACTCAGGTGTAATTTGTAAAATGTATCTTTAGAATGCTTGATATATCAAAATAATATGGCCATTTGTACAACCGAGGGATGTTTTTTATGTCAGTCAACTATGATTATTACCGAACTTTTTACTTTGTTGCCAAAAGCAGAAGCTTTACCCGGGCTGCTGGAATTATGCTGAGCAGTCAGCCTAATATTACGCGCTCCATGAACAATCTGGAGCAGGAACTGGGCTGCCGGCTCTTTGTCCGCTCCAACCGGGGTGTCACGCTGACTCCCGAGGGAAAAAAGCTGTTTACTCACGTATCTACGGCCTATGAGCAGTTGGAGGCAGGCGAGGCGGAACTGGCTAACGACAAGAGCTTGCAGAGCGGCACCGTCTCCATCGCCGCCAACGAGACAGCGCTCCACGGCATTCTTTTGTCCAAACTCCGCCAGTTACACAAGGACTATCCCGGCATCCGCATCCGCATTGCCAACTATGCCACGCCGCAAGCCGTTCTGGCTCTCAAAAACGGCCTTTTGGAACTGGCCGTGGTTACAACGCCGACCGGCGTGAGAAGACCCTTCCGGGAAATTCCGCTGAAGCCCTTCCGGGAGATCCTGGTGGGTGGACCGGACTTCTCCTTCTTAAGAGGACAGACTCTGAGCCTCAAGGACTTACAGAACTATCCGCTGATCTGCCTCGCGGCGGACACCAAGACGTTTGAGTTCTATGACCGCCTCTTTCTGGAGCACGGCCTCACGCTGCACCCGGATATGGAGACCGCCACCACTGACCAGGTACTACCTCTGGTAAAAAGTGGCTTAGGTATCGGTTTTTTGCCAGAAAATCTCGCTGCGGAGGCGCTTGAGCGCAATGAGGTCTTTCAGATTCGTCTGGCCGAATCCATTCCTGAGCGGAATATCTGTCTGGTGAAGGACACGCTCCGCCCGCTCAGCATCGCCGCGAAGGAGTTGGAAAAGCTGCTGCGGCAGACTTGATTTGGTTCGCGCATCATCAACTGGATTCATCTTAGCAGTTCCCTCATGCAAGGCAAAAAGCACCCGGACGCATAACGCGTCCGGGTGCTTTTTCAGAAATTGTGAAACAGGATCTCAGTCCTCGAACATGGGAATCTCATCCTCTGCGCCAGAGGCAACCGACGCGGGGACCAGTAACTCAGCAAATTCCTTGTAGGCCGCAAGACCGGTGCCCGCAGGAATCAACTTGCCGATAATGACGTTTTCTTTCAGCCCCAGCAGGTGGTCGACCTTGCCCTTGATGGCGGCTTCGGTCAGAACCTTGGTAGTCTCCTGGAAGGAGGCGGCCGACAGGAAGGAATCGGTAGCCAGGGATGCCTTGGTAATGCCCATCAGCAGCTGGGACCCCTCCGCGTGGCGCAGAAGCTCGCCGTCCTCCCGGCGCTCTCCGGCAGCATTGCGGCGATCAACCTGCGCGTTGGCGTCATCCAGATTCAGAACATCCACCATGGAGCCATCCAACAGCTTGGTGTCGCCGGCGTCCTCCAGACGGACCTTGCGCATCATCTGACGGACAATGATTTCGATATGCTTATCGTTGATATCCACGCCCTGCTGGCGGTACACCCGCAGGACTTCCTGAATGAGATAGTTGTACACCGAGTCGCTGCCCCGCAGACGCAGAACCTCATGGGGATTCAGTGCGCCGTAGGTCAGGGCGGTACCCTGTGCCACCCGGTCTCCGTCCTTAACGAGAAGGCCGGTATGGGGAACGGCATAAATCCGATTATCGCCGTCGTCGGCGGTAATAATGATGTTCAGGAGGCTGCCCTTTGTGGCTTCCTCAAACTTGACGACACCCGCAATCTCTGCCAGCTGGGCCATCCGCTTGGGCCTGCGGGCCTCAAACAGTTCCTCGACACGGGGAAGGCCCTGGGTAATGTCGCCGCCGGCCAGACCGCCGGTATGGAACGTACGCATGGTCAGCTGCGTACCGGGTTCGCCGATGGATTGGGCGGCGATAATGCCAACCGCCTCGCCGGGGCCCACGGGCTGCGACGTAGCCAAGTTCATACCGTAGCACTTGGCGCACACGCCGCTGTGGGCGCGGCAGGTCAGGACAGTACGGATCATGACGATGGGTTTGCTTCCCTCCACCGTTGGGTCGAAGGTGCAGGCATCGCCCTCGCGATGGTTCTCCTGAACCCAGTGCCGGGTCTCCAACAGCTTCGCGTCGCTTTCGTCCATCATCTTCTCACTGGAGATTAGTTCCGCGCCCGTGTCCGCGTCGTAGACATTGCTCACCAGGAAACGGCCCCGCAGACGGTCAGAGAATTTCTCGATGACCTGTCCATTCTCGCTGATCTCAGAGACTCGGATGCCGTGAGTGACGCCGCAGTCCTGCTCGCGGATAATGACATCTTGAGAAACGTCCACCATACGGCGGGTCAGGTAACCGGAGTCGGCGGTACGCAGAGCGGTATCGGCCAGACCCTTTCGGGCGCCTCTGGAGGAAATGAAATACTCCAGAGCGGTCAGGCCCTCGCGGTAGTTTGCCTTAATGGGGATTTCAATGGTACGTCCGGCAGTGTTGGCGATCAGGCCGCGCATACCGGCCAGCTGACGAATCTGTTTCATGGAGCCGCGGGCGCCGGAGTCCGCCATCATGAAGATAGGATTATAGCGGTCCAGATTTTTCTGCAGGGCGTCGGAGACCTCGTTGGTGGTCTTTTCCCACTCGGCCACCACTTGCTTATAGCGCTCCTGATCGGTCATGAAGCCCATTTTGTACTGGCTCTCAATATCCAGAATCCGCTTTTCAGTTTGGGCGACCAGCTCGTACTTAATGGGAGGCACGGTCATGTCCGCGATGGACACAGTGATAGCGGCCCGCGTGGAGTACTTATAACCGGTGGCCTTGACTGCGTCCAGCACTTCGGCGGCTATGGTGAACCCGTGCTTGTTGATGGTGCGGTCCACAATTTTGCCAAGTTCTTTCTTGCCGCACTGGAACGTGATTTCATAGTCCAGGGCCTTTGCGGGATCACTGCGATCCACAAAGCCCAGATCCTGAGGAATATTGCGGTTGAAGATGATACGGCCCGCGGTGGCCCGGATAATACCGGTGTGCTCCACGCCGTCCAACACCCGGGTGACTCGCACCAGTATGGGGCAGTGGGGCCCAATGTCGCCGTTATTATAGGCCATCAGGGCCTCGTTCTCGTTGGCGTACACATGGGTAGGCAGGAAGGTGGCCTCCTGCTTTCCGGCGTCCTTAGCCGCTTTATTGGCTGCAAGGAATTCGTCGGCGTCCACCTCTGCGCCCACAAACAAGCCGGTCTCGCCGACGCTGTCCACATAGACGGCCTCCGCCCCGGTCTCGGCTTTGCCTATGCGCTCATAGGTCAGGTAGTAGGAACCCAGCACCATATCCTGCGTGGGAACGGTAACGGGACCGCCGTCCTGAGGCCTCAGGAGGTTGTTGGCAGAGAGCATCAGAATACGGGCCTCAGCCTGCGCCTCGGAGGACAAAGGCACATGGATCGCCATCTGGTCGCCGTCGAAGTCGGCGTTAAAGGCCGTGCAGTTCAGGGGATGCAGCTTCAGGGCGCGACCGTCCACCAGCACCGGCTCGAAGGCCTGAATGCCCAGCCGGTGCAGCGTAGGCGCGCGGTTCAGCATGACGGGGTGGTCCTTGATAATGACATCCAGAGCATCCCACACCTCGGCAGTGCCCTTGTCCACCATCTTCTTGGCGGACTTGATGTTGTTGGCGGTGCCATCCTCTACAAGCTTCTTCATAATGAAGGGCCGGAACAGCTCCACAGCCATCTCCTTGGGCACGCCGCACTGATAGATCTTCAGCTCGGGTCCGACTACGATAACGCTTCGGCCGGAGTAATCCACGCGCTTGCCCAAGAGGTTTTGGCGGAAGCGGCCCTGCTTGCCCTTCAGCAGATCGCTGAGGGATTTCAGCGCCCGGTTGTTGGCGCCGGTGACGGCGCGGCCCCGACGTCCGTTGTCAATCAGGGCGTCCACGGCCTCTTGAAGCATCCGCTTTTCATTGCGGACGATGATATCGGGGGCGTTCAGCTGGATCAGCCGCTTGAGACGGTTATTCCGGTTGATGACCCGGCGGTAGAGATCGTTCAGATCGGACGTTGCAAACCGGCCGCCGTCCAGCTGCACCATGGGGCGCAGCTCGGGCGGAATCACCGGCAGCACGTCGATGACCATCCACTCCGGTTTATTGTGAGAGATGCGGAAGGCGTCCACCACCTCCAGCCGCTTGACGATCCGGGCCTTTTTCTGCCCGGCGGCGTCCTTCAGCTCGGTGTGGAGCTGCTGAGAGAGGGCTTCCAGATCCACGTCCTGAAGCAACTTCTTCACGGCTTCCGCGCCCATTCCGGCCTGGAAGTCGTCCTCATACTTCTCCCGATAGTCCCGGTACTCCTTCTCAGAAAGGATCTGATCCTTCATCAACGGCGTCTCGCCGGGATCGGTGACAATATAGTTGGCAAAATACAGGACCTTTTCCAAAATCCGGGGACTGATATCCAGCAGCAGGCCCATCCGGGAGGGGATACCCTTAAAATACCAGATATGGGAAACGGGGGTGGCCAGTTCGATGTGGCCCATACGCTCACGGCGCACTTTGGCCCGGGTGACCTCCACGCCGCAGCGGTCGCAGACCTTGCCCTTATAACGGATCTTCTTATACTTGCCGCAGTGGCACTCCCAGTCCTTCGTGGGCCCGAAAATCTTTTCGCAGAACAGACCGTCCCGCTCAGGCTTCAAAGTGCGGTAGTTGATCGTCTCCGGCTTCTTGACTTCGCCGTAGGACCACTCCAGAATCTGCTCAGGAGAGGCCATGCCGATCTTAATGGCGTCAAAAGCAACATAGTTGCCGGTAGTAGTGTCAATCATATGGTTTCCTCCTATCATGATTCAGAATTTTGAGTTTTCTCCGTGTTGGTCTTTCTCAATTCCAAATCACTCGTCGTCAAAACCGGCGTCGTCTCCTCCGTCCAGACCGGCATCCGCGCCGGCGTCGTCAGGAGCGTCCTCGATGTCAAATCCGGACTCCTGGAACTCCGCCTCCTCCACCACGTTGTGGTGACGGTCATCCTCGGCGTCCATGCGGGCCAGATTGAAGGTATCCATGGCATCCTCATCTTCCCTCAGTTCGATCTGGTTGCCGTTTTCATCCAGCACCCGGATATCCAGGCACAGGGACTGCAGCTCCTTCACCAACACCTTGAAAGCCTCGGGCACACCCGGCTCAGGTACGTTGTGGCCCTTGACAATGGCCTCGTAGGTTTTAACGCGGCCCGTCACATCGTCGGACTTGACGGTCAGCATCTCACGCAGGGTATACGCTGCGCCGTAAGCTTCCAGCGCCCACATTTCCATCTCGCCAAAGCGCTGGCCACCAAACTGGGCCTTGCCGCCCAGAGGCTGCTGGGTCACCAGAGAATACGGGCCGGTGGAACGGGCATGGATCTTATCATCCACCAGATGGTGGAGCTTGAGGAAGTAAACATAGCCGACGGTGACCTTGTTGTCGAAAGGCTCGCCGGTACGGCCGTCATACAGCACGCTCTTGCCCTCGGGGTTCAGACCCGCCTGCTGAAGCATGTCGGCAATGTCCTTTTCGTTGGCTCCGTCAAAAATAGGGGTGGCCACCTTGCAGCCAAGGGCGTGTGCGGCATAGCCCAGATGGACCTCCAGCACCTGCCCGATGTTCATACGGGAAGGCACGCCCAAAGGATTGAGCACGATGTCCAGCGGTGTGCCGTCGGGCAGGAAAGGCATATCCTCCTGCGGCAAAACCCGGGAGACAACGCCCTTGTTACCGTGGCGGCCTGCCATCTTGTCGCCCACCTGAATTTTCCGGCGCTGGGCAATATAGACGCGGACCACCTGGTTCACGCCCGGCCCCAACTCGTCGCCGGCCTCGCGGGTGAACACCTTCGCGTCCACCACAATGCCGCTCTCTCCGTGAGGTACCTTCAGGGAGGTATCGCGGACCTCGCGGGCCTTCTCTCCGAAGATGGCGCGCAGGAGCCGCTCCTCGGCGGTGAGATCGGTCTCGCCCTTGGGGGTGACCTTGCCCACCAGAATATCGCCTGCGTGGACCTCCGCGCCGATGCGGATAATACCGCTCTCGTCCAGATCCTTCAGTGCGTCCTCGCCCACGTTGGGAATGTCGCGGGTGATCTCCTCGGGGCCCAGCTTCGTATCCCGGGAGTCGAGCTCAAATTCTTCAATGTGGATGGAGGTGTACAGATCTTCGCGGACCAGCCGTTCATTCAAAAGGACGGCATCCTCGTAGTTGTAGCCCTCCCAGGTCATAAAGCCGACCAGAATGTTCTGGCCCAGAGCGATTTCACCCTGCTCGGTGGCAGGGCCGTCCGCCAGGACGGTGGGGTCCTGGGGTTTTCCGTCGGGGCCAATGCCCGCTCCGTGGACCCGCTCGCCCACCTCCACGATGGGCCGCTGGTTGATGCAGGTAGTATGGTTGGACCGAAGGAACTTCACCAGCTTGTAATTCTTGGTCGCGCCCGAATCGTATTTCACGGCGACATGGCGAGCGTCCATGGAGGTGACCACACCATCGCCCTCGGCCAGCACGGCAACCGCGGAATCAATGCAGATCTTGTGCTCCATACCGGTGCCGACAATCGGCGCATGGGGCTTCAGCAGAGGCACGGCCTGGCGCTGCATGTTGGCGCCCATCAGGGCGCGGTTCGCGTCGTCGTTGGGCAGGAAGGGGATCATGGCCGTAGCGATGGAGACCATCATCCGGGGAGACACATCGATATAGTCCACCCGCTCCTTGTCCACCTCCACGATCTCATCGCGGTGGCGGGCGGTGATACGGGAATTGATGAGGCAGCCGTTTTCGTCCAACGGTTCTGCGGCCTGACCGACGATATAGTTATCCTCTTCGTCGGCAGTCATATAGGTGATGTTCTCCGCCACGTGGAACGTCTTCTTGTTGATCGCGCGGTAAGGTGCTTCGATAAAGCCGTACTCGTTGATGCGGGCATAAGTCGCCAGATAGGAGATCAGGCCGATGTTGGGACCTTCGGGAGTCTCGATGGGACACATACGGCCATAGTGGCTGTAGTGGACATCTCGGACCTCCATGTTGGCGCGCTCGCGGCTCAGGCCGCCGGGGCCCAGTGCGGAAAGACGCCGCTTGTGGGTCAGCTCGGCCAGAGGGTTTGTCTGGTCCATAAACTGGCTCAGGGGGCTGGATCCGAAGAACTCCTTAATGGCGGCGGTGACGGGCCGGATGTTGATCAGGCTCTGAGGCGTGACAATATCCATGTCCTGAATGGTCATGCGCTCCCGAATTACCCGCTCCATCCGGCTAAAACCGATGCGGAACTGGTTTTGCAGCAGCTCACCCACGCACCGCAGGCGCCGGTTGCCCAGATGATCGATGTCGTCTCTGTTGGACACATTCCGCGCGAGACCGTTCATATAATTAATAGAGGTGAGCATATCGTCGATAATGATGTGCTTAGGGACAAGCTCGTCCCTGTGCAAACGGATCTGATCTTTCAGCTCCTCGCCGGAATACTGGCCCAGCAGATCCTGAAGCACGTCATAGCGCACCCGCTCCTTGATCTTGCACTCAGTCAGGGGGTCAAAGTCCACAAAGTGGCTCAGATCACACATCTTGTTGGAGATGATCTTCATGGGTTCGCCGTCCACGGTGATGGTGACCTCACTGACGCCACAGGCGTCCAGGCTCTTGGCCTCGTCGGCGGCGAGCAGGTGGCCGTCCTCAAATAAAATCTCGCCGGTGGAAGGATCGGCCACGGGCACAGCCAGTTTATAGCCGGTAATCCGGGGCCACAGGCACAGCTTCTTATTGAATTTATACCGGCCCACGATGGACAGATCGTAGCGCCGGGGATCGAAGAACAGATTGTTCATCAAGGTTACGCAGGCTTCCACCGTTGGGGGTTCGCCGGGACGAAGCTTGCGGTAGATCTCCAGCATGGCATCCTCATAGGTCTTGCAGGGATCCTTTTCAAGGGTTGCCAGAATCCGGGGGTCGTCCCCGAACTGCCCGGTAATCTCCGCGTCGGTCTTCAGACCCAGGGCACGCAGCAGGCAGGTGATGGGGAGCTTCCGGTTCTTGTCGATGCGGACCCAGAAGCACTCGTTGGCGTCCGTCTCATACTCCAGCCATGCGCCGCGGTAAGGGATGACCGTGGCGGTGAGGATGGGGAGGTCGGTCTTCAGATCGATCTCCTTGCCGTAATAAACGCCGGGGGAGCGGACAATCTGGGAGACCACAACCCGCTCGGCTCCGTTGATGACAAAGGTGCCGGCATGGGTCATCAGTGGGAAATCCCCCATGAAGATCTCCTGCTCCTTGATTTCCTCCGTCTCCTTGTTGCGCAGGCGGACCGTCACCTTCAGGGGTGCGGCGTACGTGGCGTCCCGTGCTTTACACTCCTCCACGTCGTACTTGGGATCCTCGTCCATCTTATAATCGATGAATGTCAGCTCCAGATTCCCCTGGTAGTCGGCGATGGCGCCAACGTCTGCGAAGACCTCCCGCAGGCCCTCGTCCCAGAACCACTGGTACGACTTCTTTTGAATCTCCAGCAGGTTCGGCATAGACATGACTTCCTCGTGCCGGGCAAAGTTCTTACGAAGGGTCTTTCCGTAGTACTTGTCTTTGGACATCTCTGATTCACGCAACCTTTCTGTCCGTCCCATCGGCCCTGTCCGGTCGGCAAAACGGATTGAACTGTGAGCAGGCATCAAAATTTTAGGAACACACGGGTAAGTTGTTAAAATTTCTTCGCTTTGCTCTTGCTTTTTTATAGGAACTATGCTATCTTATTTACAGTAAGTGAGAATGGCGTGCTATTTTCTAATTGTCATAAGCAATTTATTATACCATTTTGTTTTCCGCCTGTCAAGGCGGTTTTCTTTTTTTATGCATTCTTTTTATCCAACAGCGATGGAAAAGAATGCGCACAACCCAAAGAATTGGCGCAGGCCCCCAGAGGGATGCCTGCGCCAATTCTTTGGGTTGATTTTTATCAAACTTCCTTCTGGAAGGACGCTGTTTCAAAGGATCCGATCGCGTGGCACACGCTGCACACATCCGGTCTCTCCTCATAGGTCGCGCCGCAGAACATGCACCGGTATCCGTTCACGGTGACCGTCTTGGACTGTGTCTCCGGCGTCTCTGCCGCCGCGGACTTTCCGGGGGTGGCGCTCAGCTTCGCCAGTGCCGCCAGAAACGAGTGCTCATGATTGCACTCAATGTCGGCAACCTTCTCAAACAGCTCAGCAACATCCAAAAGGCCCTCTTCCCGGGCAGTCTTGGCAAAGCCGGGATATATGGAACTCCACTCCCCCAGCTCGCCCTTCATGGACTCCATCAGATTCGACGCGGTCGCGGAAATTCCGCCATTCAGATGCTGATAGAACAGCTTCGCGTGAATGGTCTCGTTCTTCGCCATCCGCTCATATAGGTTCGCGATCTCATCCAGACCTTCCTGTCTGGCCTTCTCCGCGTAAAATGTATAGCGATTCCGGGCCATGGACTCTCCCGTGAATGCGGCTTTCAGGTTTTTCTCTGTCTGTGTACCCTTCAGTTCCATCTCGTTTTCCTCCTGTTTTATTTTTTCTTTATTTTATCCGCTTAATGGATATGCGTCAGTGGCAAATCACACAGTCTGATATATCATTTCAAAATCAGCGAAATGCCACGCGGAAAGGGAGCGCCAAGGGGAGACTTGCAGGGCCCAGACTGTGACTCATTTCGCTCTACCCAAAAAATGGGCTGCCCTCCCGTTGGAAGGCAGCCCGCTTTTTCAGGAATATAGCTGCTCGTCGTCGTAATCGTCATACTCACTGCCAAACTTCTTATTCAGCCTCTTTTTCAGACCGCAACAACCCACGCTGAGATCGTGCCATCCGCCGATCAACAGACATACGAACGCAGCCAGCGCCAGACCTGCTCCGACGATTTTCATAACCATACGGGCGGTTTTGCTCATATTGTGTCCTCCTTTTACGGGGTGCTTTTCACAGTTCCACGGAGAAACCGTTCAGCTATTTTAGTATGATACACCCGACGGGAAAATATTACAAGGGGGTTTTCCGCAAAGACTCAGCAGCGCTTTGCGAGGTACTCCCGCCGGGTCTCCGGCGGCACCAGCTTCCCCCCGGTCGCCCACAGGATGTGAGCCGCGTTCTCCATTTTCTCCGCAAGACCGTGCTCCTCCAGATAAGCCTGCGCCGCCGGAAATTGGATCAAGCCGCGATACCCAGCAAAAGCCGCGCAGGAGGACGGTTCGATGAAGACACTCTCTGCGGCGTGCAGCTCTCTCAGATCGTCGAACAGCCGTCCGTCCGCAACGGTGAACTCTCCGCAGAGCGTCCGTCCCATCATGTCGCATACCAGTTTGGACGGCCGTCCCACCGCGAGGCCGTCTGCCTCCGTGATGCCGGAGAGGCCCGCGTCCTGTACGCACACGCCGTCCTTTTCACCCGAGGCCAGTCCCAGCAGCATACAGGGACACTGGACCGGCTCCGCAAAGAATATGTGAACGCTCTCGCCGTACAGCAGCTTCAGCCCATAGGCTACTCCTCCGGGGGCTCCACCCACGCCGCAGGGAATCGTGACAAACAGGGGGTGATCCATGTCCACCGCCACGTCCTGCGCGTTCAGCTGCTCCGCCAGACGGCGGCCCGCCACTGCATAGCCCAGAAACAGGTTTTTGGAGTGCTCGTCGTCCACAAAATAGCTCATGGGGTCCGCATCAGACATCGCCCGTCCCTGCTCCACGGCCTTTCCGTAATCTCCGGCGTACTCCCGTACGTCCACGCCCTTTTGCCGCAGCAAGTCTTTTTTCCATTGCCGCGCGTCGGCGGACATGTGTACCACTGCCCGATAGCCCAGCGCGGCAGACATGATCCCGATGGAAAGTCCCAGATTTCCCGTGGACCCCACCTGCACCGTGTAGTTTGCAAAGAAGTCCCGGTGATCGGCAAGGTCCGCGAAATTTCCGTCCTCACGCAGCAGCCCCGCCGAAAAAGCCAGATCCTCCGTGTGCTTCAGCACCTCGTAGATGCCGCCTCTCGCCTTGACAGACCCGGCCACCGCCAGATCGCTGTCCATTTTCATAAAAAGCCGTCCCGCGGGAATGCGCTCCCGCCAGCCCATCCTTTCGCGCAGTGCGGACAGTTCCCTCAGCGGCGACTCGATCCGCCCGCCGTCTGCAGCCGTCTCAGGGAACAGCCTGCTCAGCAGCGGCGCGAAGCGGTCCAGTCGGGCCGCCGCGTCATCCACCTCTGCCGGGCACACCGGAAGACCGCCCCGGACAGCCTCAAACGGTGCTTTTTGGGGATTAATCCAGCAGGTTTCCGCCGCCGCCATCACATCCCGCAGCACGGGATTCTCATTCCACGCAGCTCTCATGGTCTTTCCTCCCGTCAATTTTCAGTTCTCAGTCGGCCCATGCGCCTCTGCTTTCCGGTTATCGGATTCGAGACTCATTTGCTTTCTTTGCTGCGCAGCACAAACAAAAATTTAGCAATCAGCGGAATATACGTGGCCACGAAAATCAGCCCCGCAATTTTAGCGGCGGGCTTTTTCCTTCGCGTTGGAACCGCCAGTCCTATCAGCACGCCCAAGGCGCACAGGCAGAACTTCAGCACTGCAAAGTCTTTCCAATCACAGACCCGCAGATAGCGGTCAGCAACGGAAAACAGTTTTTTCATAAGTCGGCCCTCCTACTCAATGTGATTTTCTTTTTGGTAAATCTATATTTAATCTTAATACAGCTCTCCGTTTAAAACAAGGGATTTTAATTGGAAAGCACCAAAACAGTGCTTTTTTGGGATTCTTTCACACAGATCGACGAACTATTTTGCTCACTCTGACGAACTATATTCTAAATGGGTGAGGTCTTACCTATATAGAATCACCGGCGCGCCTTATACATGGCGCGCCGGTGATTTTTAATCTTTAATGTTCAAAGGGCACTCAGACCTCTGCGATCAGCTCGACCTCCACCAGCAGGTTCTTGGGAAGCGTTTTTACCGCCACGCAGGACCTGGCGGGTTTCCCGGTAAAGTATTTGCCGTAGATCTCATTAAATGCGGCAAAATCGCCCATGTCCGCAAGGAAGCAGGTGGTTTTCACCACGTGGGTGAAGTCGGTGCCTGCGGCAGACAGCAGCGCGCTCAGATTTTTCATGACCTGCTCGGTCTGGGCGTTGATATCCGTGCCAACAGCCGCGCCGGTACCGGGATCCAGAGCCACCTGACCGGAGGTAAAGAAGAATCCGTTTGAAATATATCCCTGGGAATAGGGACCGATGGCGGCGGGGGCATTTTCTGTATGGATGAGTTTCATACGAGAAGACTCCTTTCAATATTTGTGATTATTCTAATAGTACTTCATCCGAAGACAGATTTCAAGCCTTATGCTTTTTCTTTTGTGGGAACAGACCAGGCGGCGTGGTCGGTATGGAGCAGGTGGTGGGATTTTTTGCCCAGCGGTTCTTTGAGATATTCGCTGTACAGCGCCTTGACGTCGGGATTCTCATGCGAGAATCGAATCTTACTCCTGGCGTCCAGATCCCATAGAAGTTCGCCCCGCTCCTCGGCCATTTCCACGCCGTCGTGGATGGGTTGTCCGCCGCCGCCGGCACAGCCGCCGGGACAGGCCATAACTTCCACAAAATCATAATCCACGGTACCGGCCTCCAGTGCCTCCATCAGTGCCCGGGTGCTGGAAAGGCCGCTGACCACCGCCACCCGGACCGTTCCCGCTCCGGGGATGGCGAAAGAGGACTCCTTCCACGGGTTGTCTCCCCGGACAGCGGCAAAAGCATCCGGCTTTGGATTCTTGCTGGTAACGAGATAGTAGGCGGAGCGGAGCGCCGCGTCCATCACGCCGCCGGAGGCGCCGAAGATCACTGCTGCGCCGGTGCCGGAACCCAGGGGACTGTCAAAGGGTTCCTCCGGCAGGTCGGTGGGGACAATGGAATCACTGCGCAGAAGGCGCACCATCTCGCGGGTGGTCAGTACCGCGTCCACATCCGGATCACCGCAGGCATCTTTCATGGTGGGAAGCTCGCACTCAGCCTTTTTGGCGGAACAGGGCATAATGGACACTACGAACATCTTGTGCGGGTCGATGCCCTGCTTCTCCGCGAAGTAGCTCTTGGCGATGGCACCGAACATCTGCTGGGGGGATTTTGCGGAGGAGAGACGCTCCGTATAGGCCGGGAACTGGGACTTCACAAATCGGACCCAGCCGGGGCAGCAGGAGGTAAACATGGGCCAGCGGTATTTACTCCGGTGGGTGAACCGCTCCAAAAACTCGCTGCCCTCCTCCATGATGGTAAGGTCAGCGGTGAAGTTTGTGTCAAAGATGTAATCGAAGCCCATACGGCGCAGAGCGGCCACCATGCGCCCGGCGGCGGCAAATTTGGGAGAGAGGCTGAACGCCTCCGCCCAGGCCACCCGTATGGCGGGGGCCACCTGAATCACCGTCGTGATCTCCGGGTCCGCCAGTGCCCGCAGGACCTTGTTGCTGTCGTCCCGGACGGTGAGGGCGCCAGTGGGACAGTGGGTAACGCATTGACCGCAGAAGGTGCAGTCTGTGTTTTTCAGAAGACGGTTAAAGCTGACGTCCACTGTGGTGCGGGAGCCGGTCCCCGCCACATCCCAGATGTGCATGCCCTGTATCTTGTCGCAGACCTGGACGCAGCGCATACACTTGATGCACTTGCTGGCCTCCCGGACTACCGGAGCCTCCAAATCCACCCGGGACTTTTCCGGCTGAAGCCGATAGGGCTGGTAGTGGATGTTCAGATCGTGGGACAAAGTCTGAAGAGCGCAGTTTCCGCTGCGAATGCAGGTGGTACAGGTGGAGTTGTGCTCCGAGAGAATGAGACGAAGGTTCGTTCGGCGAGCGGAGCGCACACGGGGGCTGTTGGTCTTGATGACCATGCCCTCCTCCACCTGGGTGTTGCAGGCGGGAATCAGACGCTGGGTTCCCTCCAACTCCACCACGCAGATGCGGCAGGCAGCGATCTCGTTGATGTCCTTCAAAAAGCACAGGTGGGGGATGGGGATACCCGCGTGCTGCGCGACGCTTAAAATCGTAGAGCCCTCAGGAACAGAGAGGGCCTTGCCGTTTATTTCGATATTTACCATTTTTCCACACGTCCTCCCTTGAAGTTTCCATATCCAAAGTGATCGCAGCGCAGACAACGGGAGGACTCTTTCTGGGCTTCCTCGTCGGTGAAGCCGCACTCGATGCACTGGAAATCACCTATGCGCTCGCCGGCATCCCGCTCACTGGTATTGATGCGACCCCGGGGGCGCAGGTCGGAGAGATCCGGCGTCGGAATCTGGACATCCGTCACGATCTCATGGTTAAAGCCCAGATACTCGTCGATGTTGGCTGCGGCTACCTTGCCCGCGGCAATGGCGCGAATAACGGTGGCGGGGCCGGTGACGCAGTCCCCTCCTGCGAATATGCCCTCCACATCCGGCAGCTGCGTGCTGGCGTTGGCCAGCACAGTACCTCCGCGCTGAATTTTTACGCCGCTTTGCTCAAAACCGTGAGTCTCAATGCCCTGCCCGATGGCGACGATGATGACGTCAGCGGGAATGCGCCTGGATTCCACGGCGGCGTTGTTGGGCCGGGGGCGGCCCATGGCATCCACTTCACCGATGATCTGAGGTTTTGTCCAAAGAGCGGTCACATGGCCGTCCTCGCTGGGCTCAATCTTCAGCGGGGCCTCCAGTGTCAAAACCTCCGCGCCCTCGGCAATGGCGCCCTCAATTTCCTCCGGCTGGGCGGTCATATCCGCCTGACGGCGGCGGTATACGCAGGAGACCTTTTTAGCTCCCAGGCGGATGGCGGAGCGGGTCACGTCCATGGCCACGTTGCCGCCGCCGATCACCACGACGTTCATGCCGGTAAAGTCGGGCAGCTCGCCATCTCCGATGTGGCGAAGCATCTCCACTGCAGAGACCACGCCGTGGCTGTCTTCTCCGGGAATACCCGTCTTTTTGTCGGTGTGGGCGCCCACGGAGAGGTACAGGCAGTCAAACTGCTTTCTGAGATCGTCCAGCGAGGGCTCGGTACCCACGTCTACCCCCGCATGGACCTCTATGCCCAGAGACAGGATGGAGGCGATCTCCGCGTCCAGCTTCTCCCGGGGGAAGCGGTAGCTGGGGATGCCGTAACGCAGCATGCCGCCCAGCAGCTTCTGCTTTTCAAACACGGTTACCTTGTGACCCATCAACGACAGGTAATAAGCTGCGGAGAGTCCGCCGGGGCCGCCGCCCACCACGGCCACGGTCTTGCCGGTGGCGGGTGCACAGGAAGGCTGAGGCACGTCTCCCGCGTGGTCCACTGCATATCTCTTCAGTCCGCGGATATTCAGCGGGTCATCCACCATGTTCCGGCGGCACCGGGCCTCACAGGGGTGCTCGCAGATGTACGCGCAGGCGGTGGGGAAGGGATTGTCCTTTCGGATGAGCTTTACTGCATCGTCGTACCGTCCGGAGTTGATCAGGGCGATGTAGCCGGGAATATCCACCCCCGCGGGACACAGGGCCACACAGGGCACCGGGTTTTTCAGTCCGCCCAGACACCGGTGACGGAGGATGTGCTCTTCGTAGTCATCCCGGAAGCCCTTCAGTCCCATCAGGACAAGCTGCGCCGCGTTAATGCCGATGGCGCAGTCAGCGGTGTCCACGATGGACTGAGCCGTCTCCTCAATGCGGTGAATCGTGCGCAGCTCGGCCTCTCCGTCCAGAACCGCCTGCAGCATGTTGGACAGCTGTCCCAGTCCGATGCGGCAAGGAACGCATTTGCCGCAGGTCTGCGCATGGCAGAGATTTAAAAAATTCAGCGCCATGTCAATGGGGCATAGACCCGGAGGGCTGGCCGCGATACGGCGCTCCACACCGCGGTAAAGCTGGTCGACTACGGCCTGAGCCTGGCTGGGTGTTTTGATATCAAGTCTGCTCATGATTTCGATCACTCCTTCTTTTCAATTCCGGCAATCTTCTTTGTCAGTTCCCTTCACCGACGCTTGTTTGCTGATTTTATTTTGAGAACCGGCGCTTTCGCGGCGGAATTCAAACAGTTCCTAGCTTGCGGGGAAAATTTGCGAACGCCAGAATTGCTGGAAAACGGCTGCGCCGGTGGATCCCGTCTGCGGCGAAATTTGACTTTTTGTTAGTCTACTCTTTTCCGGCGGAAGAAACAACTGTTTTGATGAAATTTCACTAATAAAGCCATAAATATTGGTGAAAAGTTTGACAAATAAGGAAAATACGCGTATAACGGGGGCAGTGAAAAGAACGCGGGACGGGTGGCTTGCCGCCGGCTGCGGAACGGAGGATTATATGAGTGAACTGATCGAATTTCTGCGGACGGAAGGTGTGGATGAACGTCTTCTGAACGCGGCGGAAGCTTGGCGGACAAAACAGGCCCCGGCGCGGGACAACGTTGCCCACCGCGTTCCCAGACCCCGCTATCCCTACTATGGGAGGGACGTGTGGGAGGAGGCAATCTCCGCCCTTTTGAGTGGGGAGCATCTGCTGTTGGTGGGTCCCAAGGCCACCGGCAAGAACGATCTGGCGGAAAACCTCTCCGCTCTGTTTGGCCGTCCCCAGTGGGACGTGTCGTTCTATATCAATACCGACGCTGCCTCACTGATCGGGACAGACACCCTCTCCGACGGCGAGGTCTCTTTGCGCCACGGACCCATCGCCAGCTGCGCACTGGAGGGAGGGTTCGGCGTTCTGGACGAGATCAACATGGCGAAAAATGAGTCTTTGGCCGTGCTCCATGCCACGCTGGACTTCCGCCGCTGCATCGACGTACCGGGTTACGACCGCATTCCGCTGTCGGACGCCACCCGCTTCATCGCCACCATGAACTACGGCTACGCGGGGACCCGGGACCTGAACGAGGCGCTGGCCTCCCGCTTTTTGGTCATCGATATGCCGCCTATTTCGGAGGAAAATCTTATGAAGCTGCTGCATCGGGAATTCCCGGAGCTGAAGGAGGCTTATGCCCGGCAGTTCATGAGCCTGTTCACCGATATCCGCAAAAAGTGCGACAGCGCGGAAATCTCTACCAAGGCACTGGACCTGCGGGGCCTGCTGGCCTCCATCCGCCTGATGCGCCAGGGACTTCCCGGAGCCCGGGCGCTGGAGCTTGGCATCGTGAACAAGTGCTTCGACGATTTTGAGCGCCAATTGGTGGAAGATGTGGTCCGGGGCCGCATCCCGGAGGACCTGACGGGCCTGGAAGCCTTTGAACACTGATGGAAATTCAGGATAATGAAAAGCGCCGGGCGAGAAATCAGGTTTGGACCGCAGCGGAAGAATATGAGTTTGAACCGAGTCTGAAGACCTACGATTCCAGGGGCCGGGCAGACCTGTACTGGAATACGGCAGTGGGCTGCGTCCGCCGGAATTGGGGCGGTGCGCTGGAGACGCTGTTGGCCTCCTTTGAGCAGTCTGTGGACTGCCAGCTCTATGAGCAGCTGACATGGCTGGGACTTGAAAGTGCGGCGTTTCAGCGGGAAAAGGACCGCCGTCCCGCGCTCCCCGCCCTGCGGCAGGGGTATGCGCGGCGGACGCTGGAGGAATTTGCGCAATTTCCCTCCGACCGGCCCGTCCACCTTCTCACCGCAGGCCGCTGTCGGGAAATTCTGGGGCGGGACCCGGAACTTAAGAGCCGCGATCGGGAGATTCTGGCCGCGCTGGACCTGCCCGGTGATTTGGATGGAGACGCCCTGGCAGAGCGGCTTCGCGGAGTCCTGACAGCCTACTTCGGCTATGTCCCTGGAGACCCCGCCCTATCAAAAGTCGCGGATGGGTCGGATGTCAGGAAGAAACACCGCATTTTTGGAAGCCAGCGGGGAAACCGGGTCCGTCTGCCCGCCGTCCGTGGCTTTGGATACGGCTTCGGCGAGCACAGCCGGGACCTCACTGGCGAAGGCGGTCCCGCCCCTCAGCGTCGACTGGGGGACATGTCCGTCACCCAGAGCGCGGAGGCTCTGCGGGTCTATATCGCCAGCTATTTCGGAACGCCCCTGTACCCAAAGGAGCAGGTGGAAAAGCTGGAGCGCGATCTGTGCGTGGGGGACCATAAAAACTGCAAGCTGTACTACGCCCGGGGCGGGGACGATCTGGACAAAGGCGCCCGGGGTTATGCGGGCGCTCAGCGCCGGGCCGCCCTAAAGCAGATGGTGAAAAACAAAGCGGCCTATGACGCAAATCTGACCTGTAACCGAACCAGCATTGCCCGGCTTACCGCCCGCATCCGTAACGCCATGCTGGCCCATTTGCAGCCCACGGTGGTGCGGACTTCGGCTGGGATTTTGGATGCGGCCCGGGTCTGGCGGGCCGCAGCGCTGAACGACGACAAGGTCTTTAACCGCACGCTGCGGAGCGATTTCGGCGATCTGTGCGTGGATATTCTGCTGGACAGCTCCACCTCTCAGACTCTGCGTCAGGAGACGGTTTCCGCCCAGGGGTATATGATCGCCGAGAGTCTCACCCGCTGCGGCATCCCCGTGCGGGTGACGGCGTTTTGTTCTCTCAGCGGGTACACGGTCATGACCCGGTTCCGGGACTATCGGGAGACGGACCGGAACGGGAACATTTTTCACTATTTCACCACCGGCTGCAATCGGGACGGCCTAGCCATCCGCGCTTTGGGACGGGAGCTGGAGGGCGCGCCCTGCGAGCACCGGCTGGTCATTATACTGTCCGACGCGAAACCCAACGACGTCATTAAGGTCTCCCGCAACGGAAGCTATCTCGACTACGCGGAGCGGACCGGCATATTGGACACCGCCCGGGAGGTCCGCGGCATCATCCGTACCGGCACGGCGGTGATCTGCGTCTTTACCGGGGAGGACGAGGATCTGAGCACGGCACGGACCATCTACGGACGGAATTTCACCCGCATCCGTCGGCTGGATCAGTTCGCAGATACAGTTGGCAGTCTGATCCAGAATCAGATCCGAAATCTGTGAGTCTCTCCGCGCCTGCGGGCAGGGAGAGGAGGAACCGCCGCTTTAAAGCGGCGGTTCCTTTTCAAAAAAATGGAAAAACCGGGAAAAGACAGTGGACGGCGGCCCAAAACCATGATAAAATCACACCTGCGATGTGACGCGATTTGCCGGCTGTCATATTTTTGCTCCGCCGGTAAATACTGTATATGTGTATGCGCGAAGGAGGGAGACGCCATGAACGGACCATATCTGCGGCCGCTGCCGAAAAACAAGTTCTGGAGAGGCGTCTATTTTATGGCACGGCGGTACCTACGGCATAACGTGAACATTCAGAGCGCGGCGCTGGCGTTTTACCTGCTGTTTGCGATCTTTCCCATGCTGATTTTCATCAGTTCCCTGCTGGGTCTGCTGCATTTGGACGTGGCGGAAATTCTGGCGGACCTGGGACAGATTTTACCGAAGGTCGCTGTGAATTTCGTTGGAATGTATCTGGTTCATGTGGGGGCCAATTCCAACGTGCGCCTTTTGATGTTTGGTCTGGTGTTCTCCATTTACTTTCCCATGAGGGCAGCCAATACCCTGATGCGCTCCGTGCGCACAGCATACCATCTGGGCCCGCCCCGGCACGCGATGGCACACCTGATCCGGACGCTGGCTTACACGGTGCTTCTGCTTTCAACATTGGTGCTGACACTGACGCTGATGAGCGTCAGCAACACGGTCCTCCAGTATGCGGTGGAGCATTTTTATCTGCCCGCCTTCGTGGCGGAGCTGTGGGCCCGGCTGCGTTTTCCGCTGGCTGCGGTGACGGCCTGCTTCGCGCTGCTGGCGCTGTATGCCATTACTCAGGATACCCGCCAGCCCTGGCGAAATCTGCTCCCCGGTGTGTTGGCATCTCTTGCAGCATGGATGGTGCTGTCGTGGATCTACGCCATCTATATGGAGAACATCGCGAATTATTCCCTGCTGTACGGCTCCATCGGAACGGTGATGGCCCTGCTGGTGTGGATGTATATGAGCGCGACAGCGCTCATCATGGGGGCGGAGCTGAACGGGACCCTGATTTCCCTGCGCAGGGAGGAAAAAGGTAACTTTTAAGTGAAATGGAGGCTGATGAACATGGATTATGAGGAAAAATCCAAGGAATACGCCGCTCTGCTGATTCGGGTGGGGCTGAACGTACAAAGAGGCCAGACTCTGGTGATCTCTTCCCCGGTGGAATGCGCCTGGTTTGCCCGGATGTGTGCCGCCGAAGCCTATGACGCGGGCTGCCGCGAGGTAGTGATGAACTGGGGCGACGATGCGCTGAGCCGGATGAAATACCTCCGGGCAGAGGAGGATGTGTTTGACAGCGTTCCCCTGTGGCGGCGGCACTTTTATAATGACTATGCGCTGGAGGGCGCGGCCTATCTCGCCATCTCGGCCAGCAATCCGGAAAATCTGAAGGGTGTGGACTCCGGGCGCATTGTTCGGACACAGCAAGCCAGCGGCAAGGCTCTGCGGGAATTCGACCGCCTCCAGATGTGCAGCGGATTCCCCTGGTGCATCGCCTCCATCCCCATTCCCTCTTGGGCGAAGCGGGTATTCCCGGACGCGGGCGAGAACGAGGCCATGGAAAAGCTGTGGGACGCTATTTTTACCGCCGTCCGCATCAGCGGAGACGGCAACGCCGTTGCGAAGTGGCGGCGCCACATCGAGACATTAGCTCAGCGTAAGGAAAAGTTGAATCAGCTGAATTTCAAATTCCTTCATTACACAAATTCTCTTGGCACCGACCTGACGGTAGAACTTCCGGAGGGCCATATCTGGGAAGCCGGAGACGACGTGACGCTGAAGGGCCAGGCCTATATTGCCAACATCCCCACGGAGGAGCTGTTCACCTCCCCGCTGAAAACCGGGGTCAACGGCGTGGTATACGCCGCCATGCCTCTGGTAAACGACGGCAACATCATCGACAAATTTCATTTTGTCGTCAGGGACGGCAAGATCGTAGAGGCCCGCGCGGAAAAGGGAGAGGAGACGCTGAAAGCCGCCATCTCCGTGGACGAGGGCGCGTCCTATTTCGGGGAGGTGGCGCTGGTGCCCTATGACAGCCCGATCTCCAACCAGAAAATTCTTTACTACAACACACTGTTCGACGAGAACGCCGCCTGCCACATCGCCTTCGGCGAGGCGTATCCCTGTCTGAAGGGCGGACAGCAAATGAGCCGGGACGAGTTGAAAAAGAGAGGCCTGAACTATTCCATCACCCATGTGGATTTCATGGTGGGAACGCAGGATCTCTCCATCGTGGGGACTACACACGACGGAGAGAAGATTCCCGTGTTCGTGAATGGAAACTTCGCCATCTGAGAGAGGATTGTGAAAAAGCAATGCCGTATCAAAAGAGAGAGACCGACGAACATGTTTTGATTGTCGAGGGCGCGGTGGTGACCGGAGACGTGACGCTGGGCAATGGCGTCAACGTCTGGTACTACGCCGTGCTTCGGGGTGACTGGGGCCATATCGAGGTGGGAGAGAACACCAATATTCAGGACCATTGTCTGCTCCACGAGGGGACCGTCGTGGGCCGGGGCTGCACTATCGGCCACGGGGCCATTCTCCACGGTTGCACCGTGGGGGACAATACGCTGGTGGGCATGGGCTCCGTGGTTTTAAACGGAGCAAGGATCGGAAACGACTGCATCGTGGGTGCCGGGGCTCTGGTCACCGGAAAGCTGGACGCGCCGGACGGCTCCATGATTCTGGGCAGCCCCGCCAGAGTGGTCCGACCTTTGACACCGCCTGAGATCGAAAGCAACCGAGCGGAGGCGCGGGCGTACCTGAAGGCGGCGGAGAACTACCGCCGGAGCTGATACGGCGAGACATAAAGCGCACGTTGATTCCCCTATAAGGAGAAGATATGAATTTTGATAAAAAGACGGTACGGACCGTGGCGCTGGCGGCATTTGCCGTGCTGGCGGGGTATTGGTGCCTGCAAAACCTGTCGCCAATCGAGAAAGCATTAAAAGCGCTGATGGGGCTGGTGTCCCCATTCCTGCTGGGCTGCGCCATCGCATTCATTCTGAATGTACCTATGCGGGCCGTGGAGCGGCATCTGGGCGACGGCGGGAAACATATGGATAGATTTCGTCGCCCGCTGGCCTTTGTGCTGACACTTGCGCTGGTGGCGGGAGTACTGGCGCTGGCAAGCCTTGTCGTCGTTCCCAATCTGGGGGACGCCGTGTCCTCTGTCATCCAGCAGGCACAGAGCTTTCTCACGCGGCTTCCGGCGACTCTGGCAGAGCTGGAGGCCAGGCTGCCGGAACTTCAGGCGGTCATGGCGGGTTTGGAGATCGATTGGGCGACCCTGTCCGGCAAGGCGCTGGAACAGCTTCAGAATCTTGGCAGAAGTCTGGTGGGAGTCGGTGTGGGCGGCGTTCTCAGCGGCATGAGCATCGTGGGCAGCGTGGTCAGCAGCGTCAGCACGTTTTTTATCGGTCTGGTATTTGCCATCTACCTTCTGTTCCAGAAGGAAAAGCTGGGCCGGCAGGTCCGCCAGTGCCTGTATGCACTGCTCCCTGAAAGGACGGCGGACCGGGTGCTGGAAATCGCCGCCCTCTCCAACCGTACATTTTCACACTTTCTCTCCGGCCAATGCCTGGAGGCTGTGATTCTGGGAAGCATGTTCACCGTGTCCATGGCGATTTTCCGAATGCACTATGCGCTTTTGGTGGGCGTTACGATCTCGTTTACGGCCCTCATTCCCGTTATTGGGGCGTTCATCGGCTGCGGCGTGGGCGTGCTGCTGATTTTGATGGTGGATCCGGTCCAGGCGCTGTTGTTCATCGTTTTGTTCCTTGTCCTTCAGCAGATTGAGGGAAATTTGATTTATCCCCGTGTGGTGGGGTCCTCCGTGGGGCTGCCCTCCATTTGGGTGCTGACCGCAGTCATTCTGGGCGGAAAGCTCATGGGAATCAGCGGAATGTTGGTGTTCATTCCGCTGTGCTCGGTTTTGTACACCCTGTTCAGACAATATGTGAAGGACCGCCTTGCTAAGAAGAAAATTTCACCCGCAAAACTGGATCCGGATGGCTCACCGCCTCATGGGAACGTGGAAAAGCGTCCACCTGCGACCGGAGCCGAGAAACGCTCGGGTGCTTGACCGGTTATGCAAGGAATTCGGGTATTGAACAAGGAAGACTTCTTTCTCGTCACTTACTTGCAGATGGAGCGGTAAAACTCCTTCGCCTTTTGCAGTTCGCCCGCGTTGGGATGTCCCTTGGCGATGCCGCCCACCAGCTTAAATGGGCCGAAGGTGTCGTAGCCTCTGCAGCCATACTCCCCCAGTATGTTGGCACGCTTGGCGGCCACGGCCTCAGCAATGGCCTTGGTATAGTTGCCTCGTTTTGAGCCACAGGTATAGACGAAAAACACATTCATGCCCTCAGGAAGGTATCGCGCAAAGCTTACCACGCTGTCGTGAAACTTGCCGTAATAGATGCCGGAGGCAAAGCCCACGGCATCGTACTGCTCCAGATGCGCTGCCGCGTGAGAGGTCACGTCGAAAAGATCGACATCCTTCTCCTCGGCCATAGACTCCAGAACTTTCAGCGTGTTTCCGTGGTGTCGAGAGTAATAGCAAATCGCAGTTTTCATAATAGTAGCACCTCATTTATAAGTTTGTAGTGATTTCAGGTTCGGCGTCTTTCAGGGTCTGATCGATTAACTCCAATGAAATCTGAAATGCCCGAATGCGGCGAATCGTCAGCGTGTGCTGGGATTTCCCCGGCGTGAGCTTCAATACCGCCTTCTCGCACTTGCTGAGAGTGGAAGCAAGGGAACGCTTGGCTTCCAACAGCTCCTCTGTGGTATAATTACTCATATCTTTCTCCCTTTGTTGTCGGTTTGCCAGCGTCAGATACTGCCACACGGTGCGTCTATAGGTTGGGTCCCTATTACGATTCTATCCCCTGCCACTCCTGCCGTCAATGATGGCAAACAGCGAAATAATTCCGTGATATTCCCACGCTTTCTCCGACAGCGGTCAAAGTAAATAAAAAAGATAGCAATTCCTTTTGGCTTTTGTGTGGAAATGTGTTATAATAAAATGTTGCAAGATGTGTTCCGCAAAGGCCAAGCTGGAAATAGGCCCTTGAGAGAGTGGGAGTGGATGAAGAGTCACACAAAATGGAAATATACTTTGGTAACAGGGCTTTGTATCACCCTGGTATCAGAAATTTATTGGAACCTTTTTAACAATGGTCTCCGCGTTTCAATGTCTGTGGCGCTGCTACCAATCCTGCTTTTAACGCTTGACCTGGATTTGGGCACGCTCTGGATCGGATTTACTTCCGGTATCATGATATTCCTGTTTCGCGGGATCCTGGCCTGGATGGGCCAGGATTCGCTGACGCACGCATTCCTGACCGCGCTGCCGGGCGGACTGTACTATGTGTTTTATAGTCTGCTCTTTTATCTTGCCGTGCGCAATAGGCATACCGTGAAATTTTTCCGCCTGATCATCAGCGTACTTGGCTGCGATTTTATTTCAAATTGGATGGAGAGCCTTTTGCGCAGCGGCGGGTTTCCCAGCCAATCCCATTCGCTGGAATTGTTGGCCATCGCGGTTGTGCGCACCACGCTGGTCGGCTTCACGTTTGTATTGATTGATCGCTATCATTCCCTTCTGGCCAGGAAAGAGCATGAACAGCGATACCAGCGGCTTTTTCTGATGACTGCGGAACTGAAAAACGAGATCTACTTCATGAAAAAGAACTCCGAGGAAATTGAGCAGATCATGGGCAACGCATATCGGCTGTATGAATCCTTGTCGGACAGGCAGATCGAGCCGCAGATTCTGGATTGCGCTCTGGCGATTGCAAGAGATGTACACGAGATCAAAAAGGATTATCTTGGAATCATCATGGGACTGGAGCGGGAGATCAATAACGAGTATCCGGAAACAGAAATGAAGTTCAGCGATCTTC
Organism: Oscillibacter sp.; assembly: GCF_040505565.1. Taxonomy (GTDB): domain Bacteria; phylum Bacillota; class Clostridia; order Oscillospirales; family Oscillospiraceae; genus Oscillibacter. The sequence goes on from NZ_JBEUWZ010000027.1 coordinate 33,839, forward strand.
TCACCATCCTGAAGGAGGTCACCTATTCTCAGATCGATGCCAAGCATCTGTCCATATTTCTGGACTTTCAGTGTCAGGATGACTTCATGACGCAGGCACATTATTCTCTGATGTTGATCTTAAAGAATCTTGTGAACAATGCGGTGGAAGCGATTGAATTTGAACGCAGAAAGGGCCGTGTCATAATTACGGGACGCAAGGTCCAAGACGACTATATGGTCAGCGTCTGTGATGATGGGCCGGGAATATCGGAGAAAAACCTTCCCAGGGTTTTTCAGCACGGATTCTCCACCAAGTTCGACCAGACAACCGGGAATATCTATCGCGGTGTTGGCTTGTCCGGAGTGAAAAGTGTTGTGGAAGAACGGTTTCATGGAGCAATTTCCGTTATGTCACAGCCAAATGTAAAAACGGAATTTCAGATCCGGATTCCCACCAGCTCTCTGGAGGAAGAAGCATGAAGATTTATGTCATAGAAGACGACCATGCTGTCATCGATATCTTGGAGGACCTGATTGAGCAGCAAAATTTAGGGAGTATCTGCGGAGATTCAGGAGGAAAAGAGCCGGATGAGCAAAGCGTCCTATCGGCCAGGCCGGATATTGTGCTGATTGATTTCTTGATGCCAAAAAAGGACGGTATTCAAATTGTACAGTCCCTTAAGCTCTTGGGGTGCGGCGCAAAATTTGTGATGATCTCTCAGGTTTCCGACAAAACCCTGATCGGTAAGGCGTATCACGCAGGCGTGGACTTTTTCATCAGTAAACCGATTAATGCCATTGAAGTGAAGTCTGTCATCCGTGCTGTTACAAATCAGATTCAGAACGAACGTACCATCGCAAGTATTCGCAGCCTGTTTGGGGAGAACATTCCCACCGATGTGCGTAAGGAGGATGCGTTCTTGAAAAGAGCCAAGCTGGCAATGAATCAGCTTGGAATGTCAGGAGAAAAGGGCTGCATTGACATCCTGAAAATCTGTGAGTATATGCACGACAATAAGCTCTCCATTTATCATGTAAACTTCGGGCAGATTTGTACCTCTCTGAGTGCGGCTCCGCAGAGCATGGAGCAGCGAATCCGCAGGGCGATCGCGAAAGGAATGCGGAATCTTGCTCAGCTTGGAATTGAAGACTACATGAACGAAACATTTGTGGAGTACTCGGGAAGTTTGTTTTCGTTTGAAGAGGTCAAGGCCGAGATGGATTACATCCGCAGGAAGCAGAAGCGGGGCGGAAAAGTCAGTGTCAAGGGCTTTATCGGCGGACTTCTCATTCTATCGGAGCAGGATGAATTTTCGCTGTGAGGCCGAGTAGGTGCGACCGGAGAAAAACCTTAAAACGTAAGCCTTTGTGCAGACAGGCAAGCTGTCTGCACAAAGGCTTTTCTTATTTGCTTGAAGACGGTTCTGCGAAACAATGTGAATGACAAAGCACAGGCCGAAGTCATATCGTTCGGCCTGTGCTTTAAAATGAGAAACGTTTTGCAGGAGAGGTAAAAGCCGTCTGTCCCTTGGAAAGTCTTTCTATAAATACTGGGAGTCGGATTTTTTCCGCTTAGTGGAGGACATTCATAAAGATCGTCAGAATCCCGCTGTTAAACATGTCGATAAACAGACTTCCCACCAGCGGCACAATGAAATACGCGCGGGGGCACGGTCCGTATTTGTCGGCCAGAACGCCCATGTTTGCCATGGCGTTGGGAGTGGCACCCATACCGAAGCCGCAGAATGCGGTGGTCATGGCCGCAGCCTCGTAATCTCTACCCATAATATTAAACACTGCAAGATTGGCGTAGAGCGCCATCCAGACGGTCTGCACCAGCAGAATCACGATCATGGGAACCGCCAGGGCAGCCAGCTGCCACAGCTGCAGGCCCATCAGCGCCATTGCCAGGAACAGCTGCAAGGAGAGATTGCCCAAAGAGTCGATCTCGGGCATGGGGACATCTTTCTTCATGCCGTCGAAGCTGTTGCGGATTACAACGGCGATCAGCATTGCACCGATATAACCGGGAACGGTGAAATTCCAGCTTTTAAAAAGAGCGACCAACAGCGTTCCGACACCGATCGCCACGGCAATGAACAAAGCGGCGTTGACAAACCGCTGCGGGTCAATGGTGGTTGCCTTCTCGGCCTGCTGGTCAAAGATGTGTTCTTCCTTTGCGGTGCTGTGCAGCTGCAGCTTTATGATTCTGCGCCGCGCAAAGGGGCCGCCCATCACACCACCCGCAACCAAGCCGTACGTTGCCGCCGCGATGGCCACGGTCGTAGCGCCTGTCACTCCGAAGCTGTCTTCCAGCAAGGGGCCAAATGCACCGGAGGTACCATGACCGCCCACCAGAGGGATAGAGCCCATGCAAAGACCAAGCTTGGGGTCCAGACCAAAGACGCTGGCCATGCCGCTGCCAATCAAATCCTGTGAGATGACCATGACAATTGCAAGCCCCAAAAATAGCAGAACCTGAAATCCGCCTTTTTTCAGCAGGCTGAAGCAAGCGGTGAAACCGACCGTGCAGAAGAAGATGGTCATGAATATGGTTTGGAGCGTGTTATCGAAAGAAATTTCAGCTACACCGGTAGAATGCAGGATCAGATTCAGAATGGAAAAAATGAGACCGCCTACCACGGGAGCAGGGATGCAGTATTTGTTCAGAACGGGCACTTTGAGAATTAGAAAACGCCCGAGACAGTAGACCAAGGCCGCCACGGCCCCGGCTTGGAACATATCCAGTTTAATTGCTGTCATTGTTTCTCCTCCTATGTAATCCCTTGTTAGAATGTAAACAAAGAATAACTTGTGGTAGACAAAATAATACAAAAAAGTACAATTATTATCTAAAATTTTTATATTGAATGACAACAACCATGCCATTGAGCGGAGCGGTTCTCATCTGACCTCCAATATTTATTCCATAAAAAGCAGAGAGCTGAAAACAAAAGTTTCAAGCTCTCTGTAAAGAATTCGTCTGTTATTAAATATCATAATCTTCAATAGGGATGGGGCCTCTGACAATATTTTTCTCGATCCTGAGATTTCCGTCTGGGTCTGCCCGGATTCTCCAACTCACCAACATGATTTCGCCGCCGGCTATTTCAATTCCTGTAATCCCCTTTGTGTGAATGCAGCAGCCTGTGTTAAAATACGGAAGCTCGTCCTTCTCAGAAAATTTCGGTCGATGCGTGTGCCCGCAGATAATCATTTTATGATGCTCTGCGATCCACTTCCTGTACTTGACTTCAATTTTCGACCTTTTGTAAAGATTTTTTGCCGGGCTGGCCGGATTTTGAAATCCGACCACATGCATGAACCTCCAAAAATACCGCATCAGCGCCATAGAGACCACCCAGAGCTGATCATTCATGAAATCGCCCTGATGCCCGTGTACAATCAGTATTTCCTGCCCGGTATCCCTGCTCTTTAATACCAGTGCCTCATATGGGACCAAGCCCCTCAGAAATTCCTGCGTATCCTGACTGTATTCATCATAATAGCAATAGTAATTTTTTTGGACAAAAGATTTTGAACGCAGATAAATGTTGTGATTACCGTAGAGCAGAACCAACCTGCCTGCATCATAATATTTCTTGATGGACATAAAAACGTCGGAATGCGCCAGCCGTATGGTTTTAAAATCGGAATATTCCCACAATTCATCCCCGTCTCCGGCTTCAACGTATCGGTATCCATTCTCATAGTAGTATTCAAGGGCGTGCAGCAGGACACTTTGGTTTCTGGTAAATTCATCGGAAGCACTGTCGTCGCCCCGATGGGAATCACTGAAAATTATATACTTAGACTTTGCGTCAAAGTATTCAACTTTCGCATTTTGGTATGCAGATGTCAGTCTTTTATCTGTGAACATTTTCACTCCACGATTTCATATGATGTAGATTCAGACGATGGAATTGGTATTTTCAAATTGGCCATTTATCAAGGTTATGTAAATTTGACCTACCCTCTGAATCCGTCCGCCACAAAAGTAAGTTGTCACCCCAAAATCTTAAGCACAGATTTATCTGGGGGCAAATTATCCAGTGCGAAATGAAATCCGACTCAATACTGCTTCCACTTTCTTACCGGAAATGGATCTATCATCAACTTGACTGTCAAGCTGTAAATAAAGCTACAGGCAACAAGCCCTAGTATTCCCCGCCATCTGTCATTTAAGCCGTGTACTTTTGCATATATCCGCATAAAAAACCCTTGAGGCGAAAAGTCTTAAACTGCAAGTTCATCTCTGCGAAAAAGTGTGGTCCTGAGCGGCTTGCAGTGATCGATTTCCAGCCGGAGGATCTGCGCCGTGAAGCCGGTAAAGATCTTAAGGCGTTTCGAAAACCCGATTCTGATACCGCATCTTAATCGACTTCCATCGCTTTGCCTTTTGGGTCCGTCAAGGGACAAACAGTCCTCGTAACCTCGTAAAGTCCGGACTTTTTCATAATCTTGGGGTTGAGCATCTCCATGTATCTGCCATCGTTATCGAAGGCGATGATGCGTTTCTTCACGCCGGGAGTCGGTATTGTAGGCAAAAGCCTCTGCAAAATGCGTAGGATATCTGTTTCTTCAAATATGTATTTTTATGTGCCGTCCTCCTCGTTGGGGTCGCCGACACCGCGCATCGCGATATAATTGGCCTTCGCCATGGTACCCCTCCTCTACTTCTTTCGTCTTGCTTTCGGCGCGGGAAGCTCCTCGTACAGGGCGCTCACCAGCCGCTCCAAAAATTCCGGATTGTCCACATCCTCCGCCAGCAGCATTTCCTTCGCCCCGCCATAGGGTAGCTCCCGGCGCGCATTTGGCATCAGCGCCAGCGCCGCGTTCACCGGCTTGACCAGCAGTCGGTCATCGTAAATGCCGCCCACGAGCTTGCCGCGGTAATAGAGGAGATATTCGCCCATCATGGCGCGGTGGGAAATATCCTCCAAACCGGAAAGCTGTTCCAGAATGAAGTCCAGGTATTCTTTACTCGACGCCATAATCGTCCTCCTTCAGCAGAGCATAAAAGTGATCCGTAACCCGTGCCATGCTTCCAGTGGCCGGGTATTTCCACGGCAACTGCACGTTTTTTCCATTTTAGCACGCCGGTAGTTCGCGCGCAAGGATTGCTAAAAGAACCGGTACGCACGTGCCTGTGTACCGGCCCTTCGATGATTGGATATATGTTATTCGATTCGGTCGAGCTGTCCGGCCTGAATGTAGGGAATATTTCGCGCGATGCGTTCGTGCGGCCAATTCCACCACTGCATGGATTCCAGCTGCGCAGCGGTTTCGTCCGAAAACCGTCTGCGGATGGGCTTTGCCGGTACGCCGCCCACAATGGTATATGGCTCCACGTCCTTTGTGACCATGGCGCGGGCGCCGATGATAGCCCCGTCCCCAATGGTCACGCCCGCCAGAATCACCGCCTCGTAACCGATCCACACGTCATTGCCCACGACAATGTCGCCCTTGTTGTCCCACGCCTGCGTCACATCCGCCTTGTCCAGCCCCCATTCCTCAAAAAACAGAGGGAACGGATAAGTGGAGAGGGCCCGCATGGTATGGTTGGCGCTGGTAAAAAGGAATTTTGCGCCGCAGGCAATGGAGCAGAACTTTCCGATCACCAACCGATCATGGTTGATGGGGTAATGATAGAGCACATTATTCTTCTGAAAATCGCAGGGATTGTCCGCAAAATCGTTGTACATCGTGTAGTCGCCGACCTCGATATTCGGGTCATCAACAACATTTTTCAAATAGACCGTCTGCTATTCCGGTCATGCCAATGCAGCGCTTCACCGCGCACCACCTCTGCTTTTCATAAGGTTTTACAGCAAAATCCCTGCGGATCTCCTTTTATTCCACGGTCACACGGAAGCGGCACTCCTGTGCGCCGGAGAGGACCGTATGTATCTGCTCCACCTGGATTTTCTTCTCCGGCAGCAGTGTCCCCAGCACATAAAGGATGCTCTGCCGGGAGCACTCGCAGTGTACCGGCGCGGAGGCAAGCCTCGCGTCCACCACCGGGCAGAGACAGCGCGGATAGCCGATCTCGTAGACGCGGCCGCGCTCGATGATGTCCGCGAAGAAGAACTCCGACCGCCCGTATTTTTCATACTGCAAATCAAGATCGCCGCCGCACTCGTCAAACTGCCGCTGCTGCTCTTTCAGGACATAATTCTGTACGCAGCTCACGGCGCAGGGGCGGTACAACTCCTCCCGCTCGCTCTGGGGCAACTTTTCGATGCCGCTCTCCAGCGTATTGAAAAACTTCTGGTTAAAGCGCTCCCATTCATTTTCCATGTCAAACTGACCTTCCTTTTCTATTTTTGATTTTTCCGCCGCCAGCGCGAGGAATTTCTTCTCTGACAATATCTCGTTGGTGACATAGACGCCGTTATAAAAAAGCGCATAGTTTGTCCACGCGGCGGGCGCGTTTTGGGCCCTCTCCCGGCTATCCAGAATAATACTTTTAAACGGGATGCCTGCATCCTTTGCCGAGCGTTCGATAAGCGGCACATATTTTGCCGTATAGGGACAACCTGCGGTATAATAGAGCACAAAACCGTTCTCGTCAATATGCGGCGTTTTGGCGCAGGGCCTGAACTGCGGCACAGGTGCGCTCTTGTCAAAGGGCAGATACAGCAGCGTGAAAAACGGCTCCGCCGTATCCGCCAGCCGGAAGCCCTTGTGGGCCAGATACTTTGGGTCGGACAAAAACGGCTGCTTTTTCTTTGATGCGATCACGCAAAGGCCCTGCCGCCCCTTTGCTTTCCCGTCCGCGATACAGCGCTCCATCAGGTCGTCTGCGTAGCCGTGGCCCTTGAGCGCGCCGGATACCCAGAAGCAATCTATGTAGAGGTACCCGTCCGCTTCGATCGGTACCCACGCAAATTCTGCCGGGATGTACTCGATAAAGCACTTGCCGCGCTCTGCCGCCTTGAGAAAGACCAGCCCTTCGTCCAATCTGTCCCGCAGCCACGCCTTTTTGGAGGCCACCTGCGGGTCCTTATTACTGGAGATGGCGCAGCAGATGTGCTCCCGCTCCAGATTTTCCGGGGTCATCTGAATATACTCCATAGGAACCCCCTTGTCGGAACAAAATACGGAAAAAACGCAGCGCGCATGCCTGCGATTCCAATATTAACCAAAAAATTGATCATCCACGAGTTGTGCTCGCCTTATTCACCCATTGCTTTTCTTAAATCCGTAATATAAGTTGCTTGCTGCTTTTTAAGATACGCCTTTACAAATAAATTCATAATGGGATTAGCGACTTCAACTTCTTCAGTAAATTCAATTTTTGTACCAGAGTCGTCTCTTGAAAAAAGCCCAATCCAATGTCCGTCCATATTCTTATTTTTCATATCAAATTCATAGCGTTCATAGGGCTTTTTGAGTGCAATCGTAAATTCAGTTTTTAATCCGTCTTTCGTAAATTCAGTAAAACGATTACCGTCGTCGGATACTTCTATTTTAACGATATCACTGCGCCAGCCAAAGGCTGTGTTATCCGTAACTATATTCCAAACAGCTTCTATTGAACTATGGAACCTTGCAATAACGGTTGCTTTTTTCATTCTGCATCCCTTCGCTGTATACCAATAATCTCACTTTCAAATTCCGACTGCCTTTTATTTGCGCTGTTCCCCGATTGTGTTTATTAGGAGTCCCGCCTGCGGCGTAGGCGCTTTTCCTCTCTCGTGGGCCGTTGGCAGTAAACCGTATTTTTTTTGTCCGTCTTATGATGCTCCCGACAGGCGACGCAATCGCCGTGCCGCGCGCAGCGCGTACGTTTGCAGGGGCAGTCCGTACGCTGAGTTACGCAGAGCATGGGCGTATAGCGGATGCCGTCCGTCGTCTGCTTCGCGCCTGTCTCGCAAAAGCCCAGACGCCGGTAAACCTCCACCGCATAGGGCGAGGAATTCACTGTCATCTGTCCGGCGGAATTCTCCTGACAGGCGCGGAAAAACAGCCGCCTGCCCACGCCCTGCCGGTGGTACGCGCCGCGCACAAAGAACAGCGCGATATGCGCGCCGCCATTGCGGGTGGCAAGAACGCCGATGAGTGTGTTTCCTTCGAAAGCGCCGTAGATACGGAGCCGGGCAAGGTAGTCCGGGTCATGGATGGAGGCATAGAACGCCTGAGCACCCTGTGGGGTGTAGTCCGGCACTTCAAACTCCCCAAAGACTTCCCACGCCAAATCCAGCGCCGCGCCGTACTCCTCTTTCGCAAGCTCTCGAATCTCCATAATTTCCCGCCCCTTCAACTAAATCTTCTTTTCCTGTTCCGCTATCTTCTGCAAAGCGCTCACGATGTCCTTCAAAATCAGCGGTCGCATACTGTCGCGGTATCCGGACAGATCCGCATTTTCCAATACCGCTCGAATTCGGGAAATCAAGCTCGGCTTCGCCGCCGCGATCTCCGGCAGCGCCTGAATGCACTGTCGGGCTGTAATGGGCTTTTCGTCCGTAACATGGGCGAGAAAATCGTCAATCAAAGCGTCATAGCGGTTTTCGCTGTCCCAGCGGGCGTTGACAGCAAGAATGGAGATAGCCCGGTTCCGTACCAGTGAATTTCTATGGTGCAGCAGTGCGGCGAAGTCGTCGAGATACGGATAAAACCGGTCGCTCTCCCGGCTTTCCGCCGCAAGTTTATCCGCGTAGGCGCAGGCGGACTTGGCGTCCTTGTCGGTCAGACGCTCAAGCAGTTCCTCTTGATCGGTCATATTTCCGGCCTCCTGAAAGGTTGTTTATTTTAGGAAGATGCCCCGGCAGTCGCGGTTCAGCACCGGAGCGTTTATGGTAATCACGAGTTCCTCCAGAGACGATAACAGCGCCGCGGCGCAAAGGATGACACCCGCGGCAGTCAGCCCCAGCGCCGCATACAGAACCGGGAATGTGAAAATCAGCGCGCCCGTGGCCTTGTTCGCGTAAGTATGCAGGGCGGAAAAGGTTTGGTGTTTCACAAACCCGATGGCATAGCCCGCAAGACGCAAAGCCGCGATGAAAGCGGCACCGATCCACAGCCATATGGGAAATGGGAGATACCGCACGGCGAAAACTGCAATCGCCGCGGCAAAAAACAGATCCGCGGCGCTGTCCAGCTTCGCTCCAGCAACGCTTTGCGTTTTCAGCCTGCGGGCCAGCGCGCCATCCATCAGATCGCTGATTCCACCGCACAGATAGCAAGTCCAAAAAGCGGTGGAGAATGGAGCGGCCAGCATCATTCCGACTGCAAACAGAAACCGCGTGGAAGTGATTCCATTGGCAAGATTTTTGATGGCAATATCCCCTCGCACTTTTTTATCATCATACCATATTTTATTCCTGGGATAAAGTCTCTTTGCAGTAGCTATTTTCCTCTTTCTGTGATATTGTCCGTATTGCAAAAGGAAGCGAGGACAATGCAGGAAGAATACACAGTCGACGCGTGGGCAGAGATCTGGTTTGCGCGGAACGCCGGAAAGTGGCGTGCCAGCACCGAGGGCGGATACCGCAATCTGATTTACCGGCACATCGTCCTCGGTGTGGGGAAAATCAAGCTCGCCGAGCTGAAGCCACATCACATCAGTGCCTTTTATAAAGCGCTGGCGGAAAGCGGGCTCGGTTCCCGCAGTATCTGGTGCGTTCATCTGCTCCTTCGGCACTGTCTGGACGACGCCTGCAAGGATGGGTTCCTCGACGTCAATCCGGCGGACTTATGCGAAGTCCCGACCTCGGAACGCAGGCCTGCCATGCGGGTCCGGTCTGGGCAGATTCGCCGTTATCTGGACGCGGCGGAATGCGGGGGTGTGCTACCCATCATTTATATTGGACTTACCGTCGGCCTGCGGCAATGTGAACTGTTCACACTGCTGTGGGCCGACTTCAATTTACAGCACCGATATATTCTGCGGGGCAAGCGGCTGCTGACGCTGGATGAACAGGCCGTCTCCCTGCTGACTGCGGAGCATGAGCGGCACCCGGACATCCCCCATGCCTTCCTCAATCCCAAGACCGGTGAGCCGTTCCGTCTGCACGAGTTTTATTACCTGCACAGAAAGCTATTGGAACAGGCGCGGATGCCAAAGCGGGGCTTCCGCGATCTGCAAACGCAATGTATGGAGGGAAAACTATGACGATGAAGGAATGGGCGGAGCGGTGGATGGAAGCCGACGTCCGCCCCAAGGTGCGCCCCACAACCTACGAGGCCAAGCGCTATGTCCTGCAAAACCACATTCTGACCAAGCTGGGCGACATTCCGCTCTCCGACTTGACCGAGGTGCAGATCGGCAGTTTTCTCGACGAGCGAAAACGCTTTGGTAGCCACCGTCCCGAGAGCGCTGAATACCCCGGCCTGAGCCAGGTCACCATGCGCCACATCCATCGCTGCCTGCAGGAATGTCTCGACAGCGCCGTCTCAACCGGTATGATTCCGGTCAATCCGGCGCGAGCTTTCCACTACCCCACACAGCGGAAGGTCAAGGCAAGCGTACTCGGAGACTCGGAGGTCGAGGACTATCTGGATGCCGCAGAAGCGCTGGGCTATCTGCCCATGTTCACACTTATGCTGACCATTGGTCTGCGTCAACGGGAACTCCTTGCCTTAAAATGGAGCGATCTGGATGAGCGGACCGGCATCCTCACCGTGTGGTCAGGGCGCAGTGTGGTGAAGGGCAAACTGAAAGACTATGGTGGCAACACGCGGCAAATTCCCCTGAGCATAGACACGATCGCTCTGCTCCGGCAGGAGCATAACCGGCACCCCAGCAGCGAGGCAATATTCGTCCACTCTGGCACACGAAAGCCCTACGCGCCCGCCATGGTACGCCTGCTGCACCAACGGATCATCGAAAAAGCGGGACTTGACCATATTCGCTTTGAAGATTTGCGGCACACGGTGGCTGTCCATGCGCTGGAAAGCAAAACGGAAGCAAAAACGGTGTCGGCGTTGCTGGGCCACACCCGCCCTTATGTTGGAGCTGCGGAAGTTGGCTGATGGCGGCGACGTCTACGCCCAATATTTTCTCGGAACGATCTACCGCGACGGCGGTTTGCTGATTCCCGACCCAAAGCTGGCCATCAACTGGTTCTATCAGGCAGCACGGCAGAAGCTCCCCGTTGCCCAGTATCAGCTTGGGAAAATGCTGCTCTCCGACGATGCCGCAATCCGTGACCCGCCGCTCGGAATCGAGTGGCTGGAGATGGCGAAGGAAAACGGAAACGCCCAAGCCGCCTACCGGCTGGGCAAGGAGTATCTCGCGGGAACGCACGTGCCGCAAGACGCGGCAAAGGCGGTGGACTGCCTGACGGTCTCCGCTAAGAATGGAAACCAGTACGCCCAGTACACGCTGGGCAAGTTGTATCTGACCGGGTCCGTAACGAAACGTGACATACCCACGGCAGAACACTGGTTTTTACGATCTGCCCAGCAAGGAAATCAGTATGCACAATTCTTCCTCGACCGCATGGATTCCCTCAAGCCAACCTCCGTCATGCTATCAACGACCCGGCTGCTTCATCACATGAGCCGCATCTTCCAGGACAACTCTCTGCCGAAGTCCAGCCCCATGGGAATGCAGATCGACCGCAAACGGCTGCAAAAGATTCGGGAGAAGAAGATCGCCATGGGTCACAAGCCGGACGACCACGAGGAATACACCGGCCCAACCATGTCGATGTAACCCATCCCCCTTTACGCAACGAGGGGGAAATAAATCAACAAGACGCAGAACAACAATTTAAAATGCTTCCGCCGCGATGCGGAGAAAGGACAACCATGAAAAAATCACAATTCAAATCCTTCGACGAACTACCCCTGATGCTGACGGTGCCGGATGTCTCCAACGTGCTGGGCATCGGTCTCGCCAACGCTTACAGCATTGTACGGCGTCCGGATTTTCCCTCCATAACGCTGGGCTCCCGCATCATTATTCCGCGGGATCAGTTTACCGAATGGATCGCAAAGCTCACCGAAGAAAAGGGAGAAATCCATTGAAAACAGTAGCTATTTACTCAATTTTGTGGTATTGGTTGGTGTTGCGGAAAGTCAGGAAAAGGAGGTTATTTCATGAGTAAAAGACGAGCGAACGGCGAAGGCAGCATCCGAAAAAAGCCCAGCGGCAGTTGGGAAGGGCGCTATACCGTAGGCATCGACCCAGCCACCGGCCGCGCCATCCAGAGAAGCGTGTCCGCCAAGACACAGAATGAGTGCCGGGATAAGCTGAGGCGCGCCATCGCCGATAACCGCGGCGTGTCCACGAGTCATACCGGCGACTACACCGTGGGAGAATGGTGCCGCCTGTGGTTTGAAACCTACAGCAAGCCAAACCTGCGGCCCAACACGGTCCGCAATTACGCCAATGTGCTGGAGCAGCATATCATCCCCGCCATCGGGAACCTCAAGTTACGACTGCTTATGCCGATTCATATTCAGCAGATGTATAACGACATACGGCATCACGGCCGGGTCAAACGCGGCAAGAAGATGGAGGATTTCACACTGTCGGGCGGTTTCGTGCGGCAGACGCACATGGTGCTACACAGCTGCCTGCAGCAGGCGGTGAAGGAACGCCTCATTCCGTATAACCCCTGCGACGGCTGCCGCATCCCCAAAAAGGACAAGCCCGAGATGAAGATCATCCCGCCGGAGCAGGTCGGGACCTATCTGCGGGAGGCTGAGACTTATGGCGTGCTGCCCATCTTCTATCTGGAGCTGACCAGCGGCCTGCGGCGCGGCGAGCTGGTGGGGCTGCTGTGGGAGGATCTGGACGTGCAGCACCGCATCCTGTCGGTGGACAAGCAGGTCACCCGCATCGACGGCGTGCTGACCGTGACGGTGCCCAAAACGGAAAACTCCGTCCGCAAGGTGGCAATTCCCCAACAGGCGGTGGATCTTCTGACTGCTGAGCATGAGAAGCATCTTGACAATCCCATTATGTTTCCGTCTCCCAAAACGGGAACGTACTGGAGTCCGGATGCCCTTGGGCGGGTACACAAAAAGCTGCTGAAAAGCGCCAGCATCGACATTGCCGTGCGCTTTCATGACCTTCGGCATACGTTCGCCACCATGGCGATGCAGAGCGGCGTGGACGTCAAGACGCTCTCCAGTATGCTGGGACATTATTCGGCAGGCTTCACACTGGACACCTACACCCATGTGACGAACGGGATGCAGCAAAGCGCCGCCGCCAAGGTCGGCGGATTCATGGCCGAGGTCACAGGCACCGCGCCTGCGCCGGAGCCGCCCGATCCGGAACCAACGTCCGCGAAAAGCGGCTGCAAGATTATTCCGTTCCAGAGAGTGGGATGAGAAAGACATTTCTCAGCGGACAGCGGTGCCCTCATTCAAAGGGCACCGCTATCAGTTTTATGTGTTCAGTTCTTGCATGCATATCGCTGCATTATTTTATGACAATAAGTTTTTATGCGTAGTCAGAAAAAAGCAGCTTTTGCTTACACTTAATTCTGATGTTATCCTTTGTAAAGCCATGCTTTTCAAGTAAATTCACGATAAACGCGACCCATTCATCCGTATACAAGTAATCATTGTGTGGTTCATCATATATGCAAAACTTAGATACGGTATCGAACTTGGATTCTGCTGTTGATACAGGCCGAACTTGGAACGCCTTCCAGAGTAAGCTATGATCATTCTGCGAAATCTTTATTCCGGTTTTGCCTTCAACTGCTTGTATGACAGCACCAGGCTTGAGCAAATCTGCATTCAATACTTGCTGCACAACAATTCTATCTTTGATGATGGTACAGATTTGCTGATAGTTTACACGATCTTCCTCAGTAAGACTATTCCAGTTTACAAATTCGACTGCTAAATCATTGCGGTTAGTGTTGCTGATTTTAGGAATTTGTAACAGCTTAATACTGTATTCTTGGCTGTCAAAAATTACTTGGGGTAAGTCCGTTTTATACTTATCAATATACTTCTTGATATCCTGCATGTCTTTTGACAATAAATCACGTTGAGCTTGCAATTGCTCTTTTGCACGTAAGTGAGAAAATTGTAATGCATAAGCAAGACAGGTGTTAATCGAATAGTCTTCACCAAAAAGTGTGACCAAGAACGTTTCGTAGTTAAAAAGCAACGATTGGCACTCACCAAAAAGTAGAATATCTAAAGAAGAGCCTTCCCAATATCGGTGCTCAATTTTGTTTCGGATACCAATAAAAAAGCGCAGGTTTGCAACAACAGGTTCAGAAAGATTAGGATATGCTTTTTGCATCTTCTGATACTCCTTGATACATTCAGTCAACTCCCATGCTTTTTTCTCCCCATCCACTTTTTTATAGCGGCCATTCTTCTCTTTGTAAAAATAACGCTCACCTATTTCACTCTGAAAGTAAGCGTGAAACAGCTTTGTCCATGCAAGAATCATAAGTATGATATAGTTTTCTATCCTGAACTGGACACGCGGACGATTATATGTTTCGACTGCAGTTAGTGCGCTGTTGATGGAGTTCTCTAATATGCTTTTCGTCTTTCCTTGCCGAAGAATAATCACAGCGATTCCTCCCAATCCGAAAATAAATAATAGTCCCGTAAAAAAATGCTTAGTTACCCCTGCAATCGCAATGCCTATAGTCATTTTAAGTATAATTCTAACTCCCTAGATTTACAATAAACTTGTCGAGCCAGCACTTTAATTTCCCGTTTTCGCTCCCGTTTGGGATGGGTTAGGGATTTGAGCGTTTTGGCGGCGGATTTTCTTTGGAGGGATATCATAGAAGTGCAGAGGACAAACACCCCAAAAGTGATAGAATCAAAGAAAGAACAAGGTGGTGTTTGCAATGCGCAAATATGACAAGGAGTTCAAAGAAGAAGCGGTCAAGCTGTCCGATGAAATCGGCGTGAAGCAGGCGGCGGCACAACTTGGCATTCCGTATTACTCTCTGGCGGAGTGGCGGCAGAAG